>NZ_CP051155.1:0-1200000 GCF_012277275.1 Gephyromycinifex aptenodytis
CGATGCCAATTGTTTGTTGGTTTAACGTCAATGTGATGTTTTGCCAGATTTGAATTCTTTTATGGAGAGTTTGATCCTGGCTCAGGACGAACGCTGGCGGCGTGCTTAACACATGCAAGTCGAACGATGAAGGCAAGCTTGCTTGCTGGATTAGTGGCGAACGGGTGAGTAACACGTGAGCAACCTACCCTTCACTTCAGAATAAGCCTGGGAAACTGGGTCTAATACTGGATATGATCTCCTGCTGCATGGTGGGGGATTAAAAGTTTTTCGGTGAGGGATGGGCTCGCGGCCTATCAGCTTGTTGGTGAGGTAGTGGCTCACCAAGGCGACGACGGGTAGCCGGCCTGAGAGGGTGACCGGCCACACTGGGACTGAGACACGGCCCAGACTCCTACGGGAGGCAGCAGTGGGGAATATTGCACAATGGGCGAAAGCCTGATGCAGCGACGCCGCGTGAGGGATTAAGGCCTTCGGGTTGTAAACCTCTTTCATCGCCGAAGAAGCGAAAGTGACGGTAGGCGGAGAAGAAGCACCGGCTAACTACGTGCCAGCAGCCGCGGTAATACGTAGGGTGCGAGCGTTGTCCGGAATTATTGGGCGTAAAGAGCTTGTAGGCGGTTTGTCGCGTCTGCTGTGAAAATTCGGGGCTTAACTCCGGACGTGCAGTGGGTACGGGCAGACTAGAGTGTGGTAGGGGAGACTGGAATTCCTGGTGTAGCGGTGAAATGCGCAGATATCAGGAGGAACACCGATGGCGAAGGCAGGTCTCTGGGCCATAACTGACGCTGAGAAGCGAAAGCATGGGGAGCGAACAGGATTAGATACCCTGGTAGTCCATGCCGTAAACGTTGGGCGCTAGGTGTGGGGCTCTATTCACGAGTTCTGTGCCGCAGCTAACGCATTAAGCGCCCCGCCTGGGGAGTACGGCCGCAAGGCTAAAACTCAAAGGAATTGACGGGGGCCCGCACAAGCGGCGGAGCATGCGGATTAATTCGATGCAACGCGAAGAACCTTACCAAGGCTTGACATACACCGGAAAAGTGCAGAGATGTGCTCCCCGCAAGGTCGGTGTACAGGTGGTGCATGGTTGTCGTCAGCTCGTGTCGTGAGATGTTGGGTTAAGTCCCGCAACGAGCGCAACCCTTATTCTATGTTGCCAGCACGTAATGGTGGGGACTCATGGGAGACTGCCGGGGTCAACTCGGAGGAAGGTGGGGACGACGTCAAATCATCATGCCCCTTATGTCTTGGGCTTCACGCATGCTACAATGGCCGGTACAGAGTGCTGCGATGTCGTAAGGCGGAGCGAATCACTAAAAGCCGGTCTCAGTTCGGATTGGGGTCTGCAACTCGACCCCATGAAGTCGGAGTCGCTAGTAATCGCAGATCAGCAACGCTGCGGTGAATACGTTCCCGGGCCTTGTACACACCGCCCGTCAAGTCACGAAAGTTGGTAACACCCGAAGCCGGTGGCCTAACCCCTTGTGGGAGGGAGCTGTCGAAGGTGGGACTGGCGATTGGGACTAAGTCGTAACAAGGTAGCCGTACCGGAAGGTGCGGCTGGATCACCTCCTTTCTAAGGAGCATCAACCGAATGGTTGCACCTTTTATGTCACTCGTTTGTGGTGACTGGGGTGTTGCTCATGGGTGGATCATCGATTATTTGGCTTCTGCTGGTTCGCATGTCTACGAGTACGGCTGGCTGCATCTTTTGGGTGTGGTTGGTGTGGAAAGTGTGTGTGGTCTGGTGGGGGTCTGGCACGTTGTTGGGTCCTGAGGGATCGGCTGCACGCTTTTGTGGTGTGTGTCTGGTTTACTCTGGTTGTCCCTTTCTGCTTCGGCGTTCCTGTTTGGGTGCGTTGGGGTGGTTGTGGGTTGGTGTTTTGAGAACTATACAGTGGACGCGAGCATCTTTGTTGTGGTCAAGTTTTTAAGGGCGCACGGTGGATGCCTTGGCACCAGGAACCGATGAAGGACGTAGGAATCTGCGATAAGCCTCGGGGAGTCGATAACCAGACTGTGATCCGAGGATTTCCGAATGGGGAAACCCGGCTGGAGTCATGTCCAGTCACCCACACCTGAATATATAGGGTGTGTGGAGGGAACGTGGGGAAGTGAAACATCTCAGTACCCACAGGAAGAGAAAACAAAAGTGATTCCGTGAGTAGTGGCGAGCGAAAATGGATCAGGCTAAACCGCATGCATGTTAAAGCTGGTAGGCGTTGTGTGTGTGGGGTTGTGGGAGCGTGTGTCGGGAGCTACTGATCCCGAACGGAGTAAGAAATTCGTGCTGTAGCCGAAGGGTCTGGAAAGGCCCGGCATAGAGGGTGTAACCCCCGTAGGCGAAACAGTGTGAACTCCGATGCGTTTTCCCGAGTAGCACGGGGCCCGAGAAATCCTGTGTGAATCTGGCGGGACCACCCGCTAAGCCTAAATATTCCCTGGTGACCGATAGCGGACAAGTACCGTGAGGGAATGGTGAAAAGTACCCCGGGAGGGGAGTGAAATAGATCCTGAAACCGTGTGCCTACAATCCGTCGGAGCCTTTAGGGGTGACGGCGTGCCTTTTGAAGAATGAGCCTGCGAGTTAGTGCTCCGTGGCGAGGTTAACCCGTGTGGGGTAGCCGTAGCGAAAGCGAGTCCTAATAGGGCGTTTGAGTCGCGGGGTCTAGACCCGAAGCGGAGTGATCTACCCATGGCCAGGTTGAAGCGACGGTAAGACGTCGTGGAGGACCGAACCCACTTAGGTTGAAAACTGAGGGGATGAGCTGTGGGTAGGGGTGAAAGGCCAATCAAACTCCGTGATAGCTGGTTCTCCCCGAAATGCATTTAGGTGCAGCGTCACGTGTTTCTTGCCGGAGGTAGAGCTACTGGATGACTGATGGGCCTTACCAGGTTACTGACGTCAGCCAAACTCCGAATGCCGGTAAGTGAGAGCGTGGCAGTGAGACTGCGGGGGATAAGCTTCGTAGTCGAGAGGGAAACAGCCCAGATCATCAGCTAAGGTCCCTAAGCGTGTGCTAAGTGGAAAAGGATGTGGAGTTGCGATGACAACCAGGAGGTTGGCTTAGAAGCAGCCACCCTTGAAAGAGTGCGTAATAGCTCACTGGTCAAGTGATTCCGCGCCGACAATGTAGCGGGGCTCAAGCACACCACCGAAGCTATGGCATTGACATATTTCCCTCCTTTATTGGCAGGGGTGTTGATGGGTAGGGGAGCGTCGTGTGGCGAGTGAAGCGCCGGAGTGATCCAGGCGTGGACGCCACACGAGTGAGAATGCAGGCATGAGTAGCGAATGACGGGTGCGAAACCCGTCCGCCGAATGACCAAGGGTTCCAGGGTCAAGCTAATCTGCCCTGGGTAAGTCGGGACCTAAGGCGAGGCCGACAGGCGTAGTCGATGGACAACGGGTTGATATTCCCGTACCGGCTGCACACCGCCCATACTGAATCAGGGGATGCTAAACATCTGAAGCGTTTCGTTTCTGGTCTTTGATCAGTTTCGTTTCGTGGAGTGTGTGACCCGATCTTGTAGTAGGTAAGCGATGGAGTGACGCAGGAAGGTAGCCTCCGCGTGGCGATGGTTGTCCACGTCCAAGCATGTAGGGAGTCTTCTAGGTAAATCCGGAAGGCATATATCCTGAGATGTGATGGTGACCCCGTATGGGGGAAGCAGGGTGATCCTATGCTGCCGAGAAAAACTTCTAGCCAGGGGTGTGGCCGCCCGTACCCAAAACCGACTCAGGTGGTCAGGTAGAGAATACTAAGGCGATCGAGTGAATCGTGGTTAAGGAATTCGGCAAAATGCCCCCGTAACTTAGGGAGAAGGGGGGCCCGAACCTTGAAACCCTTACGGGTTAGGGGTGAGGGTCGCAGAGACCAGGGAGAAGCGACTGTTTACTAAAAACACAGGTCCGTGCGAAGAAGTAATTCGATGTATACGGACTGACGCCTGCCCGGTGCTGGAACGTTAAGGGGACCGGTTAGTCCACTTGTGGGCGAAGCTGAGAACTTAAGCGCCAGTAAACGGCGGTGGTAACTATAACCATCCTAAGGTAGCGAAATTCCTTGTCGGGTAAGTTCCGACCTGCACGAATGGCGTAACGACTTCTCCACTGTCTCAACCACGAACTCGGCGAAATTGCATTACGAGTAAAGATGCTCGTTACGCGCAGAAGGACGGAAAGACCCCGGGACCTTTACTACAGCTTGGTATTGGTGTTCGGTACGACTTGTGTAGGATAGGTGGGAGACTGTGAAGCTCATGCGCCAGCATGGGTGGAGTCAACGTTGAAATACCACTCTGGTCGTTCTGGATGTCTAACTTCGATCCGTGATCCGGATCAGGGACAGTGCCTGGTGGGTAGTTTAACTGGGGCGGTTGCCTCCTAAAGAGTAACGGAGGCGCCCAAAGGTTCCCTCAGCCTGGTTGGCAATCAGGTTTTGAGTGTAAGTGCACAAGGGAGCTTGACTGTGAGACAGACATGTCGAGCAGGGACGAAAGTCGGGACTAGTGATCCGGCCGTGGTTTGTGGAAACGCGGTCGCTCAACGGATAAAAGGTACCCCGGGGATAACAGGCTGATCTTGCCCAAGAGTCCATATCGACGGCATGGTTTGGCACCTCGATGTCGGCTCGTCGCATCCTGGGGCTGGAGTAGGTCCCAAGGGTTGGGCTGTTCGCCCATTAAAGCGGTACGCGAGCTGGGTTTAGAACGTCGTGAGACAGTTCGGTCCCTATCCTCTGCGCGCGCAGGAAACTTGAGAAGGCCTGTCCCTAGTACGAGAGGACCGGGATGGACGAACCTCTGGTGTGTCAGTTGTACTGCCAAGTGCACCGCTGATTAGCTACGTTCGGGAGTGATAACCGCTGAAAGCATCTAAGCGGGAAGCACGCTTCAAGATGAGGTTTCCATGCCCCTTGTGGGTGAGAGGCTCCCAGCTAGACTACTGGGTTGATAGGCCAGATGTGGAAGCACAGCAATGTGTGAAGCTGACTGGTACTAATAGGCCGATAACTTGACTACAACGATGATGTTCTGCGTCCACTGTATGGTTCCCGACACACCAGCCCGGGAATCAACTAAGCAACACCAGCACTGACCGTGCCAGGTGTCCCACCCCCCAACAACGGGAGGTCGGATACTGCGGCGTCGGGAAGGGTGCAGGGGTGTTGTGGCTGGTATAAGTCGATAGAGTTACGGCGGCCATAGCGAGAGGGAAACGCCCGGTTCCATTCCGAACCCGGAAGCTAAGCCTCTCAGCGCCGATGGTACTGCACTGGGGACGGTGTGGGAGAGTAGGACACCGCCGGACAACTTTTGAGTTAGGGAGGCCTTCACATCACGTGAAGGCCTCCCTAAACGCGTTCCGGCAAGACGATGAGCAGCGCAGCCTGCAACTGTGGCGATCGCCCGTGAGAAGGTAGGGCAGACGCGCCGCTCTCCCAGGTGGCAACTAAAGAGAGGTCCGGAGAATGGCAGACGAGGAGACCCCGCGTTCACGGTGGTCGAAGGCACGCAGTTCCGACGCGGCAGGTACGGAGCGGCGCGACCAACCCGAGTCGGGTAGCCGGCCGGACGGGCAAGAACCGCCGCGCGCACCACAGGCTGGTGACGGCCGCTCGGGATCTGGGCACGCCGGGCCTGCGCGTGGATCTGCACCCAGTGGCCAGGCGCGCGACCGCGCCGGCTCTGGCGAAGGTCGTTCCTTCGATGAGCGTCCTCACCGCGGACGTAGTGATGACCGTGGCGGTTCAGGTGAGCGCCGTGATGACCGCAGCGAGCGCCCCGAGCGTTCGCAGCGGTCGGGGGATCGTCCTGGCTACGGACGCAATGAGCAGCGTGGTAGCGGTGGCGAACGCGGGGACTCCCGTCGCGATGACCGACCGGGACGTCCCTCGTACGGGCGTAGCGATGATCGTCCGCAGCGCTCTGGTGAGCGCCCCTCCTACGGGCGCAGTGATGACCGGGACCGGGGCCGCTCGAACGAGCGCCCCTCCTATGGACGTAGCGACGACCGTCCGCAACGCTCCGACGAGCGCCCCTCCTATGGGCGTAGCGATGACCGGGACCGGGGGCGCTCCAACGAGCGTCCCTCCTATGGACGTAGCGACGACCGTCCGCAGCGCTCTGGTGAGCGCCCGTCCTACGGTCGCAGCGACGATCGCCGCCCTGAGCGGGGCCGTGACGACCGAGACCGGGGCCGCTCGAACGAGCGTCCCTCGTACGGGCGTAGCGATGAACGTCCGCAGCGCTCTGGTGAGCGCCCTTCCTATGGGCGTAGCGATGACCGGGACCGGGGCCGCTCCAACGAGCGCCCTCCCTATGGGCGTAGCGATGACCGGGACCGGGGCCGCTCCAACGAGCGCCCCTCCTATGGACGTAGCGATGACCGGGACCGGGGCCGCTCCAACGAGCGCCCCTCCTATGGACGTAGCGATGACCGGGACCGGGGCCGCCCCTCCTACGGGCGTAGCGACGATCGCCGCCCTGAGCGGGGCCGTGACGACAGGGACCGGGGCCGCTCGAACGAGCGTCCCTCCTATGGTCGTAGCGATGATCGCCACCAGCGCTCTGGTGAGCGCCCCTCCTACGGTCGTAGTGATGACCGTGGGCGCAGCGATGACCGTCCGCAGCGCTCTGGTGAGCGCCGGGACTTCCGTGGTGATGACCGTGGCGAGCGTCCGCAACGCTCCAACGAGCGCCCTTCCTACGGGCGCAGCGACGATCGCCGCCCTGAGCGGGGCCGTGACGACAGGGACCGGGGCCGCCCGAACGAGCGTCCCTCCTATGGTCGTAGCGATGACCGGGGCCGCGGGCGTACTGATGAGCGCTCGGGTGCCCCGTACGGCGATGAAGCTGCTGACCGGCGGCAAGGGCCCGGACCCAGACGACTGGACCGGCGCCCGCAAGAGGACCGGCGGCCTGCTGACCCGCCAATCGACGAGGACGTCACCGGTCTGGAGGTCGACCGTGCTGTCAAGAGCGATCTGCGTACCCTGACCAAGGAGAACGCCAAGGGTGTCGGCGCTCACCTAGTCATGGTTGCTCGCCTCATCGACACCGACATCGACACCGCGCGGGCCCACGCCGACGCTGCGGTCCGTCGCGGTGGCCGGGTGCCGGCGGTGCGGGAGGCCCGAGGGATGGTGGCCTATCAAGAAGGTGACTGGAACTTGGCCTTGGCCGAGTTCCGGACCGCCAGGCGCCTTTCCGGGTCTCACCATCTGCTTCCGTACCTGGTGGACTGTGAGCGTGCCCTGGGCCGCCCCGAGAAGGCACTCGACCTGGCACGCTCGCCCGAGGCTGCGACGCTGGGCACCGCAGAACGGGCCGAGCTGATGATCGTGCGCTCCGGGATTCGACGTGACATGGGTCAGGGTGAGGCTGCACTCACCGAGCTCGAAGGCCCACACCTGGTGCCGGGACGTCCTGAGCCGTGGGCTGCGCGGATCTACTACGCCTACGCCGATGCCCTGCTCGAACTGGGCCGCGTCGAACAGGCGCGCAAGTGGTTCACCGCTGCTGCCGAGGGCGACCCAGATCTGACCACCGACGCCTGGGAGCGCCTGGACGACCTCGACGGCACCGTGCACGTGGACCTCCTGGAGGGCGAGGAGGACGAAGACGACGCACCCGAGGGCGAGGTCCGTGACCACGCCGACCACGAGGGCCGCGACGACGAGCGATTCCAGCAGGATCGCCAGGACGGCGATCACGGCGAGCACTATGGCGGCGATCGGGAAGGCGAGCGTTCCCACGAGGACCGCGCGCACGACGACCACCCGGACGAGGGCTCTCACCGCAGGAGGCACCACGGCCAGGACGTCGAATCGGCCGGGGATGACGCGGCGCCGCGCGAAACGGAGTCTGGAGTGAACGACGAAGTCGAGCCGGCGCAGGAGCCCGAACCTAGCCAGCAGACAAGCACCGGCAGCCAGGAGCGGTTCGATGATGCTGCGGGCGAGTCCGACCCGGACCGCAACCCGGAGCCGTCCGAGAACAGCTCGGCCCTGAGTGACGACTCGTTCAACGCAGCCATCGAGCCCGAAAGCGACCAACCAGAAGACAGCAAGCCGGAAGCCGTCGAGAAACCCGATGAGGACACGACCGCACAGACACCTGCGCCGGACGTGGACGGGCGTACGCGAGAATGAGCGTATGAGGCTGTTTGAGCGTTATCGGGGCATCGTTTGCGATCTCGACGGAGTGGTCTATCGCGGACCGGAAGCAGTACCGCACGCGGTAGAGGCACTTCAGAGCGCTCACGCAGCGGGCGTTGGCGTTGCGTACGCGACGAACAACGCCTCACGTCCCCCGCAGCAGGTGTACGAGCAACTCCGCGGGCTCGGGCTGGACCTCGAACTGCGGGACGTGCTCACCAGTGCCCAGGCCGGGGCCCGGCACCTCGCTGAGGTCCTGCCCGCCGGAGGCCGGGTCCTTGCCATCGGCGGGCCCGGCGTCCGGCTGGCACTGCAGGAATCAGGGCTGCAGCCGGTACTACCGTCCCAGCTTGAGGCCGCCGCTGCGCAGCAGGAGTCTTTCGAACCTGTGTTGGCTGTCCTGCAGGGCTTCGGCCCGGATGTCAGCTCCAGCGACTTGAGCCAGGGCGCCTTCGCGATCCAGGAAGGTGCGCTGTGGGTGGTGACGAACAACGACACCACCTTGCCGACGGCACGTGGGCTGGCCCCCGGCAACGGAGCCCTGGTTGGCGCGCTGAAACACGCAGTCGGGATCGAGCCCACGGTGGTAGGAAAACCCGAAGCGCCGCTGTACCTGGTGTGTGCTCAAGTGCTCGGGTGCGAACCGAGCGAAACGCTCGCGGTGGGTGACCGCTTGGACACCGACCTGGCCGGGGCGGTGGCCTCCGGCATGGACGGGCTCTATGTGCGCACCGGGGTGAGCAGGCCCGTGGACGTGGCTTTGGCCGATCACTCGATGCGCCCCCGATACATCGCCGCCGACCTGCGGGCGTTGACCCAGGAATACGACGAGGCCGAAGTCCAGTCCGGCCAGGGCGAAGTACAGGCCAGCTGCGGGCAAGCCCGGGTCAGCCTCGGTGCGAGTTTGGAACTGCACGAGGGCGGAACACCATCGCAGCGGCTGCGGGCGTTCGTCGCCGCGTGCTGGGCCGCTGAGGAACTGGACCCTTCGACGTGGGGCGATGTCGACAGTTGGGTAGACGCGGGGGAGACCTCGTGAACACCCAGCCGCCCTTACCCGGTCCTCGGCCGGTGCCGAGGTCGCCGTTCACGCCCACCCCTGGCCCACCCGGCGCCTCATCGCAGTCAGCACGTGACACGCCACCAGGATCGGCGGGAGTGCCGGCACCCGGGCAGCTGGCGGGCGTAACCCCCGCTGCGTCGCCGGTGCCGGGTCCCACCCCGGGGCCGACACCTCCCGCGGCGGGGAAACCCACACCTGCAACCGCACCCGAGGCTGCAGTGCCCTCGCAGCCAGCTACGCCTGGTCCCAGACCGCCTGTTCCGGTTGCCCCCGGCGAGGTAGCCGCAGACCCGCAACTGCAGGACGCGCTGCGCAGCCTGCAGGGCGTGGCCGCAGACGACCTGGACGCCGTTCTCGGCGCTGCTGAAGAAGTGCACCGGCAGTTGCGGGCCCGACTCGGAGATGTGAGCGAGCGATGAACGCCAAGGTGCCGGTTCGCCTGGACGTCCACCTGGTCGCCGAAGGACTGGCGCGCTCTCGCGGCCAAGCGCGGGACCTGGTGCGTTCCGGGGTGGTGCGCCTGGATGGGCGAGTCATGCAGCGTGCCTCCCGAATGGTGCCCCCCGGGGCGAGGGTCGAGGTGGATTCCGATGGCGCCGCCCGCTGGGTAGGCCGGGCCGCTCTGAAACTGCTGGCAGCCTTCGAGGCTTTCGAACTCGATGTGCAAGGCGCGCACTGCGTCGACGTCGGGGCCTCCACCGGGGGCTTCACCCAAGTGCTGCTGGAACGCGGCGCGACCGATGTGGTCGCCATCGACGTCGGCCACGATCAGCTCGCGCCGCTGCTGCGTCAGGACGAGCGAGTGCGCGACCTTTCCGGGCACAACATCCGTGAGGTCGACGCTGACCAGGTCGGTGCCCCCTTCGATTTCCTGGTCGCCGACCTGAGCTTCATCTCCCTGACCTTGGTTCTGGACCGGCTTCGCGCGCTGCTCAGCGACACCGGCAACGGGGTGCTGCTGGTCAAACCACAGTTCGAGGTGGGGCGGAGCGGGCTTGGCAAATCCGGAGTCGTCACTTCTGCCAAGAACCGCAAGCAGGCACTGGCGAACGTCACCGAGGCCGCCTTGGCCGCCGGGCTCTACCCGTACGACCTGATCGCGAGCCCTACTCCGGGCAACACCGGTAACCGCGAGTATCTTCTGTGGGTCTCGGCTGTTCAGCGTCCCGTGCAGGTCGCCGCGCTCGTGGCGGCCGTCACCTCGCAGGAGGATTCCTGATGACCCGCCGCGTGCTGATCATCGCTCACCCTGGCCGCCCTGATCTGCAGGAACTCGTCGGGGTGGTTGCCAAGCTCATGCGAGAGGCGGGCCTGGATCCGGTGGTCCCGGCCCCGACCGCGCTGCGCGGCATCTTCGGTGACGACATCAGCGTGGCCGACACCCAGGTGCCTGCCCTGGGCTGCGAGCTTGTGTGCGTGCTGGGCGGTGACGGGACGATCCTGCGTGGCGCCGAACTCGCCCGCGAGACCGACACTCCGCTGCTCGGGGTGAACTTCGGGCACGTGGGCTTCCTCGCCGAGGCCGAGAAGGAAGACCTCGCGGTCACAGTGGAACGGATCAGCGCCGAGGACTACCGGGTGGAGGACCGGATGACCCTCGATGTCGTGGTCCGCTCCGGTTCGGACATCGTGGCGCAGAGTTGGGCGCTCAACGAGGTCACCGTGGAGAAGGCCGCCCGGGAGCGGGTGCTCGAACTCATTCTGGAGATCGACGGTCGCCCGCTGTCGACCTGGGGTTGCGACGGCGTCGTCATGGCCACACCCACCGGCTCCACGGCGTATGCGTTCTCGGCCGGGGGACCGGTGGTGTGGCCCGATGTTCAAGCCACCCTGCTGGTGCCGCTGTCGGCGCACGCCCTGTTCGCCAGGCCGCTGGTGGTCGCCCCCGACTCTCAGGTAGCGGTCGAACTCGTGCCCGGCATCCGAGGTCGCGGCGTGATGTGGTGCGACGGCGCGCGCCCGGTCGACCTGCCCGACGGGGCGCGGGTCGAAGTGACCCGTGGCGATCGCCCGGTGCGCCTCGTGCGCCTCTCGGAGGCTCCGTTCACGGATCGACTCGTGGAGAAGTTCGACCTGTCGGTGGAAGGCTGGCGCGGCGGACGACGCCGCACCTGAGCCGGAGCCGACGACACCTGCAACTGCACCTGCGGACGATTAGCCGGCAGCGGCCGGGCGCGACCCACCCGGCGCGTTGAACTGCTCCCGTCCCGGCGGTGTCAGCGCCGCCTCGTAGGCTGCAGCCATGCTTTCTCGCATCCGGCTCTCCCGGCTCGGCGTCATCGACGAGGCCGTGCTCGACCTGTCGCCGGGGCTGACGGTGCTCACGGGTGAGACGGGCGCCGGTAAGACCATGGTCGTCTCCGGGCTGGGGCTTCTGCTCGGAGCGCGCGCCGACGCCTCCCTGGTGCGCTCTGGAGCCGACACCGCAGTCGTGGAGGGCTCGGTGCTGCTGCCGGAGAGCCACCCGGCGTTGCTGCGAGCAGCCGAAGCCGGGGCCGATGTCAGCGAGGACGAACTGGTTCTGGTGCGAACCGTTTCGGCATCCGGTCGATCCCGGGCGCACGTGGGCGGACGCACCGCGCCGGTCGGTGTCTTGGGCGAACTGGGGGAGATGCTTGTCGCGGTGCACGGCCAAGCCGAACAGTGGCGCCTGCGCAGCCCCGAGCAGCATCGGCTGTTGCTGGATGCTTCCGCGCCGCAAACCGTGGGACCGGCGTTGGCTGCCTATCAGGAATGCTTTGCGGCCTACCGCCAGGCTGCGGAGGAGTTGCGCAGCCTCACCCAGGAGCAGGACCGGCGCACCAGCGAGGCCGATGTGCTGCGTGCTGGGTTGGCCGAGCTGGAACGGCTCGACCCGATGCCTGGCGAAGACCTGGCCCTGCGCGCGGAAGAAGAGCGGCTGGGTCATGTCGATGCGCTGCGCAGCAGCGCCACCAGCGCGTACACCTACCTGGCTGGCGCCGATGAGACCAGTGGCGTCGAATTCGACACCTGCGCGGCGCAATCATTGGCCCAGGCCCGCGAAAGCCTGTCCGGGGTGAGCAGCCACGACCAAGACCTTGCCGCGTTAGAGACCCGGATCGCCGACCTGGCCTATCTGGCCACCGACGTGGCAGGTGATCTGTCGAATTACCTGTCCGGACTGGAGATCGACCCGGCCCGGTTGGCGTGGGTGCAGCAGCGCAGATCCGAGCTGTCCCGCCTGACTCGTGCGTACGGGGAGACCATCGATGAGGTCCTGGCGTGGGGCGCGCGGGCCGCTGCACGTCTGGATGAACTTCTCACTGCGGACGACCGCATCGGGGAGCTGCGCGCCGCGGAGCAACGTCTGCGTGCAGAACTGGCGCAGACAGCGGCGGCGCTGCACACCGCCCGTGCCGAGGCAGCTGAACATCTGGGCCGCGCCGTCACCACAGAACTGTCGCAGTTGGCCATGGGTAAGGCGGCCGTGAGCGTCGTGCTCGGCCACACCCCAGACCCGGCAGGGTTACAGGTGCCCGGATTCCAAGAGCCGGTTCGCTACGGTGCAGCCGGCATCGACGACGTGGAGATCCGCCTCGCTGCCAACCCCGGGGCCCCGGCGCGCAGCGTCGGCAAAGCTGCCTCGGGTGGTGAACTGTCGCGCGTCATGCTCGCCATCGAGGTGGTCATCGCGGGCGCGGCCAGCGGATCCTCGGAGGTGACAACGTTCGTCTTCGACGAAGTCGACGCCGGGATTGGTGGGCGTGCGGCGCTGGCTGTCGGCGCCCGGTTGGCCGAACTGGCTCGCTGCGCCCAAGTGATCGTGGTGACCCACTTGCCCCAGGTTGCCGCCTACGCCGACCGCCACCTGGTCATCAACAAAGCCAACGACGGCCAGGTCACCGCCAGTGACATCAGCCAGGTCAGCGGCCAGGACCGACTGCGCGAGCTGTCTCGCATGATGGCAGGTTCGGATGAATCCGAGGCTGCCTTGGATCACGCGCGGGAACTGCTGAAGCAGGCACAGCAGCGCTGAGGCAGGCCGTGTCGCCCGCACCTGCAAGAGGCAACCGCGGGCATGACGTAGAGTCGAAGCCCGTGGTGTCTACGAAACATATCTTCGTTACCGGAGGCGTCGCCTCCTCGCTCGGCAAGGGCCTGACGGCCTCCAGCCTCGGGTTCCTGCTTCGTCAACGCGGTCTGCGCGTGACCATGCAAAAACTCGACCCGTACCTCAACGTGGATCCCGGGACGATGAACCCCTTCCAACACGGGGAAGTGTTCGTCACCGACGACGGCGCCGAAACCGACCTGGACATCGGTCATTACGAACGATTCCTCGACGTGCCGCTCTCGCAGCAGGCCAACGTGACCACCGGTCAGGTGTACAGCCGCGTCATCGCCAAAGAGCGGCGGGGGGAGTACCTCGGCGACACGGTGCAAGTCATCCCGCACATCACCAACGAGATCAAAGCTCGGATGCGGGAGCAGGCCGACCCCGGCAACGGCGAAACACCGCCCGATGTGATCATCACCGAGATCGGCGGCACGGTCGGTGATATCGAGTCCCTGCCGTTCCTGGAATCAGCCCGGCAGGTACGCCACGACCTGGGGCGCGACAACTGTTTCTTCCTGCACGTGTCCCTGGTGCCGTTCCTGGCACCGAGCGGGGAGCTGAAGACCAAGCCGACACAACATTCGGTCTCTGCGCTGCGCCAGGTGGGGATTCAACCCGACGCGATCGTGCTGCGGGCCGACCGCCCCATCCCGGAGGGGCTCAAGAACAAGATCGCGCTGGCCTGCGACGTGGAGCGGGACGGCACGATCGCCTGCACCGACGCCCCGAGCATCTACGACATCCCCAAGGTCATCCACGCCGAAGGGTTGGACGCCTACGTGGTGCGCCGGCTCGGGTTGTCCTTCCGTGATGTGGACTGGAGCGACTGGGATCGGCTGCTGCGCCGGGTGCACAACCCCGCACACGAGGTCGAGGTTGCCCTGGTCGGTAAATACGTCGACCTGCCGGATGCCTACCTGTCGGTGACCGAGGCGCTGCGCGCGGGCGGCTTCGACAACGACGCCAAGGTCCAGATCCGCTGGGTGGCCTCCGATGAATGCCGCACCCCCGAAGGTGCGCGGCGGGCGCTGAGCGGCGTCGACGCCGTGCTCGTCCCCGGCGGCTTCGGCATCCGAGGGATCGAAGGCAAGCTGGGGGCGCTCACCTGGTCCCGGACCAACGGGGTACCCACCCTGGGGATCTGCCTGGGGCTGCAGGCCATGGTCATCGAATACGCCCGCAGCGTCGCCGGGATCGAGGGCGCATCCTCGACCGAGTTCGACCCGCAGACCACCGCCCCCGTGATCGGGACGATGGATGAGCAGAAGTCATTCGTCGAAGGGGCCGGCGACCTGGGCGGCACGATGCGGTTGGGAACCTTCCCGGCCGAGCTGATGCCCTCCTCGGTGGTGGCGAACTGTTACGGCAGCACCGTGGTCGACGAACGCCACCGGCACCGCTACGAGGTCAACAACGCCTACCGGCAGCAACTACAGGATGCGGGGTTGGTGTTCTCGGGCACCTCACCTGATGGCCAACTGGTCGAGTTCGTCGAACTGCCGATTGAGGTGCACCCGTTCTATGTCTCCACCCAGGCCCACCCGGAGTTCCGTTCCCGGCCGCATCGGGCGCACCCGCTGTTCGCCGGGCTGATCCGGGCCGCGGTCGTGGCTCAACGCAACACCCGCCTAGTCGAGGTGGAGCGGCACAACGACGTGATGAAGGAAACCGACGACGGATTCATGGAGGCAGGCTCATGACCTTGGACGCCCAGCAGCTCGACGGCTCGGACCTGCACGACGAGTACCGCAGCCGCCCGGTCAAAGCCAGCCGCACCGTCTATGAGGGCATGGTGTGGGATGTCCGCCGGGACACGGTCGACCTGGGCCATGCCGTGGTCGATCGCGAGTTCATCGAGCATCCCGGGGCCGTCGTGATCGTCGCGCTGCGCCGCGTCGACGGCGCCGATCAGGTCTTCATGCTGCGTCAATACCGCCACACCATCGGCGCCAGCGAATGGGAGCTACCGGCGGGGCTGCTGGACGTCGAAGGCGAACCCCCGTGGAGGGCCGCAGCCCGGGAACTGAACGAGGAAGCCGACCTGGTCGCCGCGCAGTGGCACACCCTGGTCGACTTCCACCCCTCGGCCGGGGCCCTGTCCGAAGTCATCCGGGTGTACCTGGCGCGCGACCTGAGCGACGTACCGGGAGCCCAACGCCACACCCGGCGCGCCGAGGAAGCCGACATGAGCACCGCGTGGGTCGACCTGGACCAGGCCCACAGCGCCGTCCTGGCCGGTCAGATCGGCAACGCCGGCGCGATTGTCGGCATCCTCAGCGCCCACGCCGCCCGGGCTGCCGGCTGGTCGACGCTGCGGGCGCATGACACGCCGTTCAACCGGCACCCCAAGCATCGGGTGAACGATCAGGGCTGAACTCGGGTCACGGCAGGACGCGGGCGATTCGTTCCACGATCTCGGTCAGGATCGGCAGCGGCGTGGCGAACGTCAGGCGGGCGTGACCGGCCCCGGCCTCACCGCAAGCCAGACCGCTGGTCAGGGAGACCCCTGCCGAACGCAGTCGGTCGGTAGGGTCCTGCCCCAGGCCGGCCTCGCGCAGGTCGAGCAGGGCCAGATACGTGCCCTCCGGCGGGGTGTAACCGACGCCGGGAAGGCGGGTGGACACCAGTTCCTGCAGCGCGCGGCGGTTGCGGTCCAGGTAGACCAGGACGCCCTCCAGCCACGGTTCGCCGTGGTCATAGGCGGTGACATTGGCGACGATGCCGGGGCGAGACGCGCCGTCCTCGACGGCGCCGCACCGCTGGGCCCAACGGGCCGCATCCGCCTCGTTGCTCAGGATCGCCTGGGCGCACTTGAGCCCGGGAATGTTGAACCCCTTGGAGCAGGAGGTCGCGGTGATGGTGTGCGCCGCGGTGCGCTCGTCCAGCGTCGCGTACGGCACATGGGTGTGGCCCTGAAAGACCAGCGGGGCGTGGATCTCATCAGAGAACACCCGACCCCCCTTGGACTCCACGACGTCGGCGATGGCCAGCAGCTCCTCCCGCTCCAGAACCCGCCCGACCGGGTTGTGCGGGTTGCACAGCACCAACAGCTCACCACCGTCGTCGAAAGCTGCCGCGAGCGCGTCGAGGTCGTACACCCAGCGTTGCCCCTCACGCACCAGCGGCACCTGGATGACCTCACGATCGTGGACTCCGGGCAGGGTGAGGAAAGGCATGTAGGCCGGGGTGGGGACAATGACCTTCCCGGTGGTGAAGTGGTCGATCATGGCGCCCAGAACGGCCAAGACATCCGGGGCCGGGCGCACCCGCGCCGGGTCTATCTGCCAGCCGTAGTGCCGCTCGGCGAAGCCGGCGAACGCGCGGGACAGGTCCTGCTTGGCCGAGGTCGGGGTGTAGCCGAACGCAGCCGAGCGCACATGTTCGTGCAGCGCCTCGGTCACCACCGGTGCAGTGCCGAAATCCATCTCCGCGATCCACGCGCCGATCGTGCCGGGGTCACGGCTCCACTTGGTGCTGCCTGCGGCAGTGAGTTGCTCGATGGTGATGGCGTCGAACGCGCGGGTGAGGTCCATGCCGGTATCGTCTCGCGACTTCGCTCGGTGCGACATACCGGTCCGGTGGGCCACGTCGAGCCGGGTAGCTTTCGCCCTGGATCACCGGGGCGGCCGGTGCGCTCGGCGGTGGCAGACTGGGGCGGTACGCATGGCTCGAGGAGGCCTCTGATGACCGACCCGTTAGGCGAGCACTACCTCGCCCGTCGACTCGAACTGCCTGGGGGAAACGCGGCCACCCTCGTGCATCGTCCGGCGCCGCAGAACTCCCGCGGGGCCGTGTTGTACGTGCACGGCTTCATCGACTACTTCTTCCAAGACCACGTCGCCGAGCACTTCACCCAGCGCGGGTTCGACTTCTACGCCATCGACCTGCAGGGCTACGGACGTTCGATCGTGCCGGGGCAAACCCCGTTCTACGTCACTGATCTGGGGGTGTACGGGCACGACCTGGACGCGGCCTGGCGGATGATCGCCGAGGACGGCCACCAGCAGGTCATCCTGTTGGCGCACTCCACCGGTGGGTTGATCGTGCCGCTGTGGCTGGCCGACCGGCCTCAGGTGCACGCCGAAGCGCTCGTCCTCAACAGCCCCTGGTTTGACCTGGTGGGATCGCCACTGATGCGCACCCTGGGCACCCAAGCCATCCACGTCATCGGACGGATCGCCCCCCGCTTCGTCATGCCGCAGGCCCTCGAACCCACCTACGGTCAGAGCATCCACGCCGACGAGCACGGCGAATGGGACTACGACCTGAACTGGAAACCGCTGTCGGATACACCGATTCAGGCGGGCTGGATCTCGGCGATCCGACGCGGTCAGGCCCGGCTGCACCGCGGCCTCGACCTGGACTTGCCGATTCTGGTCATGCACTCCGATACCAGCGTGCTCAACCTGAAGAGTTGGGCGCCGGAGGCGATGAGTGCCGACACCGTCTTAGACGTCAGCCACATGAGCAAGTGGGCACCCAAACTCGGCTCCCGGGTCAGCGACCTGACGGTGCCCGGTGGGATGCACGACCTGTTCCTGTCGGCGCCGAAGGTGCGTCAGGGGGCTTTCGAGGCGATGGACGCCTGGCTGGACGACGTGGCCGGGCTCAGCGAGTTCGCCGACGGCAACCACCCCGACACCAGCGCATGAGCGTCTTCGGCACCCCGAGCCCCTCGCCGCAGCAGCAGGCCCAGTGTCCGTGCGGCAGCGCAGAGCCCTACCTGAGGTGCTGCGGGCCGCTGCATGCCGGGCGGGCCCAGGCGCCCACTGCGCAAGCTCTCATGCGCAGCCGGTATTCGGCCTTCGTGCAGCGCCGGGCACGCTATCTGCTGCGCACCTGGCACCCGCGCACCCGACCGGAGACGGTGCAGTTCCCGGCCGGACGCTGGGTCGGGCTCAGCGTCCTGGACACCTCCGGCGGCGGGCCGAGCGACGAACACGGCACCGTCGACTACCGCGCCACCTGGCTTGATGTCGCCGGCAGCGCGCACGACCTCATCGAGCACGCCCGCTTTGAACGTTGCGAGGGGAACTGGGTCTACCTCGACGGGGACGTGAGCTGAGCGGCGTGCGGATCAGCGGTGTTGAGCTGGGCTGAGGCGGCGCCGCGCGCCGGGGCGTTCCGTCCGCCCGGTCGCATCCGCGTACGATCGAACAACACACCCGCCCCCGCACCGTCTATGCGGGAGCCAGAAAGGAACACGCATGCTGCGCACCCATTCCGCCGGAACCCTCACCACCGAACATGTCGGGCAGGACGTCACTCTCACCGGTTGGGTGGCCAGTCGGCGCGATCACGGCGGGGTGGAGTTCATCGACCTGCGTGATGCCAGCGGCGTCGTGCAGTGCGTCGCCCGGGACGAGGTGCTCGCTCAAGGCGCGCACGGCCTGCGCAACGAGTTCTGCATCCGCGCCACCGGGCAGGTCGCGGCCCGCACCGCCGAGAACGTCAACCCCGACCTGCCGACCGGGCAGATCGAGGTCAACCTGGCCGATATCGAGGTCCTGTCCGAGGCGGCTCCGCTGCCGTTCCAGATCGATGAGCGCGTCAACGTCGGTGAAGAGGCCCGTCTCAAGCACCGCTACCTCGACCTGCGCCGCCCCGGCACGCACAACGCCGGGCACGCGATCCGGTTGCGTTCCAAGGTGAGCTCGGCTGCTCGCCGCGTGCTGGAAGCCCGCGACTTCGTCGAGATCGAGACCCCGACCTTGACCCGCTCGACCCCTGAAGGCGCTCGCGACTTCCTCGTTCCGGCCCGGCTGTCGCCGGGCTCCTGGTACGCGCTGCCGCAGAGCCCGCAACTGTTCAAGCAGTTGCTCATGGTCGCGGGCATGGAGCGCTACTACCAGATCGCGCGTTGCTACCGCGACGAGGACTTCCGCGCCGACCGCCAGCCGGAGTTCACTCAGCTCGACATCGAGATGAGCTTCGTGACCCAGGACGACGTGATGGAGCTCGGCGAAGCCGTGGTCCGCGAGATCTGGAAGCTCATCGACGTCGACCTGCCCACCCCGTTCGAGCGGATGACCTACGCCGACGCGATGCGTCGCTTCGGCTCGGACAAGCCCGACCTGCGGTTCGGCAACGAACTCGTCGAGCTCACTGACCTGTTCTCCGACACCCAGTTCCGCGTGTTCCAGGCCCCCTATGTCGGTGCCGTCGTCATGCCCGGCGGCGGCTCCCAGCCGCGCCGGCAGTTCGACGCCTGGCAGGAGTGGGCCAAGCAGCGCGGCGCCAAGGGTCTGGCCTACATCACGGTGGCTGAGGACGGCACGCTCGGCGGTCCCGTGGCCAAGAACCTGTCGGAGGCCGAGCTCGCCGCCCTGCCCGAGCGCACCGGCGCCAAGCCCGGGGACTGCATCTTCTTCGCGGCCGGCACCGCCAAGGCCTCCCGGGCTCTGCTCGGTGCGGCCCGCCTGGAGATCGGCAAGCGCTGCGGCCTCATCGACGAGAACGCCTGGAGCTTCTTGTGGGTCGTTGACGCCCCGCTGTTCGAGCCTGCCGACGACGCCAAAGCCGCCGGTGATGTCGCGGTCGGTGGCGGCGCCTGGACGGCGGTGCACCACGCTTTCACCTCGCCCAAGCCGGAGTTCCTCGACTCCTTCGACAGCGACCCCGGTTCGGCGTTGGCCTACGCCTACGACATGGTGTGCAACGGCAACGAGATCGGTGGCGGCTCGATCCGTATCCACCGCCGCGACGTGCAGGAGCGCGTCTTCAAGGTGATGGGTCTGAGCCAGGAGCAGGCGCAGGAGAAGTTCGGGTTCCTGCTGGACGCCTTCAAGTTCGGTGCGCCGCCGCACGGCGGCGTCGCCTTCGGCTGGGACCGGATCGTCATGCTTCTCGGCGGCTACGACTCCATCCGCGACGTCATCGCCTTCCCCAAGTCCGGTGGCGGCTACGACCCGTTGACGGATGCCCCGGCGCCGATCACCAAGCAGCAGCGCAAGGAGGCGGGCGTGGACGCCCGACCCCAGGGCGAGGCCGGCTCGGGCAAGGAACAGGGCAAGGGCCCGGGCAAGGACGCTCAGGGCGCGGGCACCCAAGACACCTCAGCGGTCGCGCCCAACCAAAGCTGAACCGTCTCGCACTGTGCCCGCCCAGGTTCACCGACCTGGGCGGGCAGAGCCGTCCCTACAGCCCTGGTCGCTGCTTGCCCACGCAGCGACAGAAAACAGCTGCACCACGCAGCACGAGCCCACGGCGCAACACGAATGCGCAGCGCCGGCTGGCCCGCCCCGACTGCATGAGGCCATCCAGCAGGCCCGAGGCGCTGGCCGCACGGTTCGTGCCGTGAGCTTGCGAGCGCACTCGGCCACGGCGACGCCGGTGCCCGCTGACGGTGAACACCGTCCACCAGAGGTGTGCGAAGCCGTGAGGATCCGCGGTTGGGCGCAGCTCCGGTGGCGGGGACAGATCGACGGACGCCTGCCGCAGGGTTCTTTGCCTGCCCTATGGGGGACAGGCCCAGGTAGCGGTCGTGAAGCCACGATCAGGGTGCGCCCGTCAGCAGCATGCGCCATGGCCACCAGCGCAGCGGCGAGGTTCTTGGGGCTGCCGCGTCTGGACCTGCTCTCGTATCAATGAGTTTCGGGCAGCGTGATCCATGCATTGGCGAGCATCTGTCTACGATTGCGCGACCGGCCCCCGACTAGGCTGCTGATAGCCCCCGAATGCAAGGACCGACATGCCCCCGCACGGCTTCCAAGACAAGATCGCCTTCGTGTGGCGCGTGGCTGACAAGCTGCGCGGCACCTTCAAACAGCACGAGTACGGCTCGGTGATGTTGCCGTTGCTGGTGTTGCGGCGGATGGACGCGGTGTTGGCGCCGACGAAGGCAGAGGTGTTGGCCAAGGCCAAGGGCTGGGTGGAGATCGGCCCCGGCCAGGAAGCGCAGCTCAAGCGCGTGGCGGGGCAGCAGTTTTTCAACACTTCATCGTTCAGCTTTGCCACGCTGCTGAATGACGACAAGAACTTGGCCGACAACCTGGCCGCCTATATCCGGGGGCTGTCCTCGGATGCCAAGGCCGTGATCGAGGCCTACAGCCTTGACGACAAGGTGCGACGGATGGAAGCAGCCGGGATCCTCTACCAGGTGCTGGCCGACTTCGCCGATTTGGACCTTCGGCCGTCGGTGGTGAGTAACGAGTCGATGGGTTACATCTTCGAGGAGCTGCTGCGGAAGTTCTCTGAGATGAGCAACGAGACCGCTGGTGAGCACTACACACCGCGCGAGGTGATCCGTTTGGTGGCTGACCTGGTGGTGGGCGGCAAAGAGGCACCCAAACTCACCGAGAACGAGCGCCCGGTGCGCACCATCTACGACCCGGCTGCGGGCACGGGCGGCATGTTGATGATCACGATGGAGCGCATCAAGGAACTGCAGCCGCAGTCGATCGTGCAGGTGGCGGGGCAGGAGCTGAACTCCGAGACCTGGGCCATCGCCCAATCGGATCTGATGATCCAGGGCACGCCTCCGGAGCGGATGCATGTCGGAAACTCGCTCACCCAGGATGCGTTCCCGCGCGAGAAGTTCGACTACATCGTGGCGAACCCGCCCTATGGCGTCGACTGGAAGGGCTACGCCAAGCCCATCCGGGACGAGGCCGAGAACCTGGGCAGTCTGGGCCGTTTCGGGGCGGGGCTGCCGCGTGTCTCTGACGGTTCGCTGCTCTTCCTGCAGCACATGATCAGCAAGATGAAGCCGACGGGTTCCCGCATCGGGATCGTGCTGTCGGGGTCGCCGCTGTTCAGCGGACAAGCGGGCTCGGGCGAGAGCGAAATCCGCCGCTGGATCTTGGAGAACGACTGGTTGGAGGGGATTGTCGCCCTACCGGACCAGATGTTCTACAACACCGGTATCAGCACCTACATCTGGGTGCTGGCCAACGACAAGACCGACGCGGACCGCGGCCTCGTGCGTCTGGTGGACGCCCGCGAGATGGGCACGAAGATGCGCAAGTCGTTGGGCGACAAGCGCAAGGAGCTGTCGGAAGCGGCGATCACCGAGATCGTGCAGCTCTACGGCGGCGCGCTCGATGAGTTCGCCGAGGACCCCCGGGTGAAGGTTTTGGCGCGGGAGTCTTTCGGGTTTCAGCGGATCACGGTGGAGCGACCCTTGCATCGCCGCTGGGAGGTCACCGAGCTGGTGACCGCGACGCCCGGCTTCGAGCAGTTCGCCCCGTTGCTGGGGCGCAGCTTCGCCACCGAGAAAGCACTGCTGGCGGAGGCGACGAGCCTGACGACCGCTCAGAAGAAGGCCTTCGTGAAGGCCTGCGCGGTGAGCGACCCGGATGCGCCGATCATCATGAAGAAGGGCCGACCGGAGCCCGATCCTGACCTGCGCGACCAGGAGAACGTGCCGCTGCCCGCCGGCTGGTTCAGCCTTGATGAGGACGAACGTCAGCGTGTCCTGGAGGAGAGCGCCGAGGCGCACCTGCGCGACGAAATCCACCCCTACGTCCCCGACGCCTGGCTCGACCACACCAAGACCAAGCTCGGCTTCGAGATCCCCTTCACCCGCCAGTTCTACGTCTACACGCCACCTCGCCCGGTGGAGGAGATCGCCGCCGAGATCAAGGACCTGGAAGCGCGGATACAAGGCTGGATGCAGGGGCTGGGCCTGTGAGCGTATACGAATGGAGCACGGTTCCCTTCTGGAGTGTCGCCCGCCGCGTTGAACGGACAGGCCGGCCGGAAGCTCAGCTTCTGAGCGTCTATCGCGAATGGGGTGTGATTCGCAAAACTGATCGCGATGACAACTTCAATCAAGCGAGTGAGGATCTGAGCTCCTACAAGATCGTTCACCCTGGCGACCTAGTTCTGAACAAGATGAAGACATGGCAGGGTTCACTGGGGGTCTCGAAGTATGACGGGATTGTCAGCCCTGCTTACTTTGTGTGTGAGCTCAGCAAGAATGTAGACGGGGACTTCATTCACCACTTGTTGCGGAGCAGGCGCTACATTGCCGAATTTATGGCCAACTCCAAGGGCATTCGCCCGAACCAGTGGGACCTTCCCTATGAGATCCTGAGACAGCTGCCCCTGAGAATTCCCCCGCTGGAGGAGCAGCGCCGAATCGCGGACTTCCTCGATGACCGCGTCGCCCGCATCGACCAGATCGTCGCCGCCCGCCAGCAGCAGGTGATCCTAGCGAAGGAATCTCTCCAAAGCCTGCGACAAAAAATGACTACGACCGGTCAGCGCTCGGCCGTCTCCGAGCGACCTACAGGAATTCCCTGGATGCCAGCTATTAGAGCAGACTTCGGGCTTTGGCGGCTAGGGCACGCGTTCCGCACGGGCAGCGGGACTACCCCACCAAGCGCCCAGCAGGAGCACTTCGATGGGACAATCCCTTGGGTTACCACCTCCGACTTACGAGACGACTCGATTCACCAAGTTCCTCGAGGTGTTTCGCGTAGTGCGCTGAATGAATTCCCAGCACTCAAAGTTTTTCCTAGCGATTCTCTCCTTGTCGCTATGTATGGCGCAACGGTTGGTAGAACCGCGATTCTAAAAGTGCCTGCCACTACAAACCAGGCCTGCTGCGCTCTGGAGCCACTAGGCCCTTTGCTTACTGACTATGCTTTTCACTGGTTCAATGGATATCGGACTCAGGTCATGGGCTTAGCTAGCGGGGGTGGGCAACCCAATATAAATCAGGATATTATCCGTTCCCTCCATATTGGGGCCCCCGACCTGCCAGAACAAGCATCCATCATCGCCGACCTAGACCAGGTGTGCGCCTCCCACAAAGCGGGTTCCGATACGATTTGCCAATCAATCTCTCGGCTGCAGGAGTACAAGCAGTCCCTCATCACTGCCGCCGTCACCGGCGAGTTCGATGTCACCACCGCGTCCACCCGAATCCCGGAGTAGCCATGGGCATCACGAAGGAAGCCGCATTCGAGACAAACATCGAATCGCACCTGCTAGAGAATGGCTGGCATGCCATCGAGCCCGCCAGTTATGACCGCCGTCTTGGGCTGTTCCCTGACGAGGTAATCGCGTTCGTGCAGGCCTCCCAGCCGAAGGCGTGGCAGCAGCTGGTGGCTCGGCATGGCGGCGAGGCGCTGGCGAGTGACCTTTTCGTGAAGGCCGTGGCCCGCGCCATCGACCATCGCGGCACCATCGCAGTCCTGCGCGACCTGGTGAAGGATTCCGGCGTCCCAGTGAAACTGTGCTACTTCAAGCCCGCCAGCCGACACAACGAAGACCAATTGCAACGCTATGGCGCCAATCGCTGTGCCGTGGTGCGCCAGCTGCACCACTCCGAGAGCCGCCCGCTGGATTCGCTGGACATGACACTCGTGGTCAACGGCATCCCCGTCGCCACCGCCGAGCTGAAGAACCCCCTCACCAATCAGAACGTCGAAGACGCCCAGCGCCAGTACCGCGAGGATCGCAACCCCAATGACCTGATCTTCCGCTCCCGCACGTTGGTGCACTTTGCCGTCGACCCGCACCTGGTGTTCATGACCACCCGGCTGGCCAAGCAAGACACCGTCTTCCTGCCCTTCAACCAAGGAACTGCCGGTGCGGGCCGCAAGGGGGCCGCCGGGAACCCGGCCGTCGCCGACGGCTACCAGACCAGCTACCTGTGGGAGCAGGTGTGGCAGCGGGACAACTGGCTCAACCTGCTCGGCAACTTCGTGCACCAGAGCAACAAGGGCATTCTTTTCCCACGCTTCCACCAGTGGCACGCAGTGCAGAGCATCCTGCAGGCCACTTACCGCGATGGCGCGGGCACCAACCGTCTCATCCAGCACTCCGCCGGCTCCGGAAAGAGCAACACCATCGCTTGGACGGCGCACTGCCTGTCTCGCCTGCACGGCCCCGACGACCAGCCCGTCTTCGACAAGGTCGTTGTGATCACCGACCGCAGGGTGCTCGACAAGCAGCTGCAAGACACCGTCGCCGGACTCGACCACACCCCCGGCACCATCGTCCGTATCGACAAGCACTCCACCCAGCTCAAGGAAGCGCTGGAAGGCAATGCGGCGCGCATCATCATCACCACCCTGCAGAAGTTCCCCGTCGTGCTTGAAAAGATTCACCAGGGCGAAGCCGAAGGAGAGCGCGCCCAAGTGGTGGGCAGTCGCTTCGCCGTCATCGTCGACGAGGCCCACTCCAGCACCAGCGGCGACTCGGTGAAGCAACTCAAGACTGTGCTCTCCCTCGAAGATGCCCTTGCCGACGCCGAACACTCCCAGACACAAGCCGAGGAGGCCAGCGACGCCTCGGACCTGCTGCTGCTCAGCGCCGCTGCCCGCGGGAAACGCAAGAACCTGAGCTTCTTCGCCTTCACAGCCACGCCCAAGCCCAAGACGCTGGAACTCTTCGGCGAGCTCGGGCCCGACGGCCACAGACACCCCTTCCACATTTACTCGATGCGGCAGGCCATCGACGAGGGCTTCATCCTCGACGTGCTGCAGAACTACACGACCTACTCCGTCTACTACAAGCTCGCCAACGCCGAGACCGCCACCGACATCGAGGTGGATACCCACAAGGGGCGAGCAGCCCTGGCGCGCTTCGCATCGCTGCACCCCTACCAGCTGGATGCCAAGGCTGAAGTGATCGTCGAGCACTTCCGGCAGAAGAGCGCCGGCAAGATCAACGGCCGCGCCAAGGCGATGGTGGTGACCCGCTCGCGCCTGCACGCCGTGCGCACCAAGTTCGCCATTGACAACTACATCACCAAGATGGGCTATGACCAGGGAAACCGCCCGCTGCGTGCCCTCGTGGCCTTCAGCGGTGAAGTGGTCGACCCGGACCTGCCGCAGAAGTCATGGACCGAGGCCGAACTCAACGGCTTCCCCGAGGGACAGCTGCCGAAAAAGTTTCACAGCGACGACTACCAGGTGCTGGTGGTGGCCGAGAAGTACCAGACCGGCTTCGATGAGCCGCTGCTGCACACAATGTACGTGGACAAGAAGCTCAGTGGAGTGGCTGCAGTTCAGACGCTCTCGCGGCTCAACC
This sequence comes from Gephyromycinifex aptenodytis, assembly GCF_012277275.1. Lineage (GTDB taxonomy): Bacteria > Actinomycetota > Actinomycetes > Actinomycetales > Dermatophilaceae > Gephyromycinifex > Gephyromycinifex aptenodytis. The sequence goes on from NZ_CP051155.1 coordinate 26,291, forward strand.
GCACCGCCCCCGGCAAACAGGACACCTTCGTCCTCGACTTCGCCAACACCACCGAGGAGATCAAAGAAGCGTTCAGCGACTTCTACGAAGAGAGTTTCGCCACCCCCACCGACCCCAACGTCCTCTACGCCATGAGCACCGAGCTGATGAGTGCCGGGGTGCTCTCGCTACCGGAAATGGATGCCACCGTGAACGCCCTGCTCAGCGACGATCCCGCTCGCCAGGCAGAGCTGTACGCCAACATCCAACCCGCCGAGGGTCGCTTCCTCACCCTGGAGGAGGAGACGCAGGAATCCTTCCGGACGACCCTGCACCATTTCGTGCGCGCCTATGCCTTCCTGGCGCAGGTGATGCCGTGGACCGATGCTGACCTGGAACGGCTCTTCCTCTACGGCAAACTCCTCCTCCTCCGGCTGCCCACTGCCGAAGGCGAGCCGCTGCCCCAACTCAGCGAAGCCGTCCAGCTCACCCACCTGCGCCTGGCCGTCACCGACGAAGGCAGCATCGCCCTAGAGTCCAGCGACGAACCCGGCACCGCACTGCCCGGCGAGGGCAAAGGCTCAGCCCAAGAACCGGTGCTCGACCGGCTCTCCGCCATCATCAAAGTGATGAACGAACGCTACGGCGCCGATCTCAACGATGCTGACAAGGTCTGGATCGACCAACAACGTGCCGGAGTTCTCCAGGACCAGGACATGCGCACCGTCGCTCAGAACAACGACCGCGCCCAGTATCGGATGGTTCTGGAAGAACGAGCCGGGGACCTGGTGCTGGGCCGCCACGACAGCAACAGCGCGCTGGTGGACCTGTTTTTCGCAAACCCGGACTTCAAGAACTCCATGGTCGAGTACCTGATGGACACCTACGACCACTTCAACCGGGCAGATAGCCAGTAACTGAGCACCCTGCCCTAGGCGTGTGAGGCGGGACGCGGTGCACGCGCTGCCCTGCTCGCGGCGCGGCGCGGCGCGTCGCTCGGGCGGGCGCTGCTGCCCTGGTGGCCGATAGAATCGGCACCCAGCCACGAGGCAGCGAGCAGGCAGGGAGAACCATGGGCGGGCAAGGTGGCCAGGACTGGACACCGGGGGATCCCTATCCGGGCCCGGGAGGCCGGGGGCCGTTCCCGCCCGGGGGTGCGTCCGCCACATCGGGATCGGCGGTCAAACGCAAGTCATCCACCATGGTCAAGCTCGGTATCACCGCCGTCGTGGCCACGGCCGGGCTCGTGGCCCTGTCCGGCAGTGACAGCGAGGAAGAACCCACGCACGCTGCCGTCTGCGTCGACCAGGAGACCAACACCCGGGTCGAAGACTCCCAATGTGCCGCCAGCAGCAGGTCGAGCCACTTCGGATGGTTCTTCTTCGCCTACGGCTACACCGCGCCGCGGGTGGGTGCGCCGATCAACAGCCCAGGCTCCTTCACCCCGCCACGCTCGGGTACCTACGTCAAAGGTGGTGTCCCGCGCGCCGGGGGACTGGTCAGCTCATCGACGGTCAAGGGTGGCACCTCGACCACGGTCCGCGGCGGCTTCGGAAGCAACTCCAAAGGAAGCGGCGGCTGATGCGCAGAATCCCCGCGACGGCCCGACCGGACTGGCGGGCCCGCGTCGAATCCCAGGGCCTGGTCTTCCCGGTGACCGAGACCGACGACGGCGCTGAGCTTCCGTACTGGTTCGAAGAGGCCTACTACGAGTTGACGATGGCCGAGGTCGAAGAGCTCGAGGCGGTCACCGAGACCCTGCACGAGATGTGCCTGGCGGCGGCCCGGCGGATGGCCACCGGCGAATTCGGCAACTTCGGCCTACCCGCAGGCGCTCTCAAAGCCGCCAAGGCGAGCCTGGCGGCAGACCCGCCGAGCCTCATCGGACGTTTCGATCTGCACTGGGACGGTACCGGCCCGGCGAAACTGCTGGAGTACAACGCCGATACCCCCACCGGGCTAGTGGAGAGCTCCATCGCCCAGTGGTATTGGCTGCAGGACACCCACCCCGAACTCGACCAGTGGAACTCTATTCACGAACGGCTCATCCTCGCCTGGCAGGGGATACGCCCCCGGCTGGCGGACGCGCCGGTGTGGTTCGCCCACCACGAAGACGAGATCACCGGCGAAGAGTTCATGACGTGCATGTACCTGCGCGACACCGCCGAACAAGCCGGTCTGCGAGCAGGTTCCATCACCGTCGAGGCCATCGGGTACGACCCGGCGCGGGGATGCTTCGTGGCAGACGGGGCCGAACCGCTTCGGACCTGTTTCAAGCTCTACCCGTGGGAGACGATGCTCAGCGAGGAGTTCGGCCGCTATGTCGAACCCGACCCCCGCGGGGTGCTGTCCACGACCTGGATCGAGCCGGTGTGGAAGGTGCTGCTGTCCAACAAGTCCTTGCTGGCGGTGCTGTGGCAGATGTACCCCGAGCACCCCAACCTGCTGCCCGCCTACCTGGACGACCCCCGTGAGCTCACCGAATGGGTCGCCAAACCGCTGCACGGACGCGAGGGAGACAACATCCGCGTCCACGCCGAGGGAATCGCCGTCGAACAGCCGGGGGACTACGGCGATGAGGGCTGGTGCTACCAACAGTGGTGCCCGCTGCCGCAGTTCGACGGCAACAAGGCCGTGCTCGGCTCGTGGGTCATCGACGGCAAAGCGGCCGGTGTCGGCATCCGGGAGAGCGACGGATGGGTGACGGACTATTACGCTCGCTTCCTGCCCCACGTCATCGCTGCCGAGGCGCCCGACGCGCAACAGCGAGACGAATGGCTGCAGGACGCACGTCGAACCCAGTCCGAGATCCAGGATGTGCTGCCCGCCGACCGCACGTCTTCGCGTGATGCTCCGCGCCCGAGCGACCTCCCGGGTCTGAGGCCGCTGGCCTCCCCGATCCCCTCGCTCGCAGGGACGCAGGACAACGTTGTGCAAGACAGCATGCGCGCCGACAGCCCCGAAGATGGCGCAACCGACGCCACGACCGATGACCTGACTGACGACCCGACCGAGAAGGACTCCCGCAAATGATGACCGCCCTCGGCTTCGGTGCCGCCTACAGCCTGCTCGGCCTGGTGTTGTTGATCGCCGGTTTCTACGTGCTCGACCTGCTCACCCCCGGGCGGCTCGGGGAGCGACTGACCCAGGGGAACTCCTACAACGCCGGCCTCATGGTCGGGGCTGGGTTCATCGGCCTAGGCGCCATCCTGGCCACGGTGATCTGGCACAACGCAGGCTCGGGATTCGGTCCCTCGCTGCAATGGACGCTCGCCTTCGGGGTGCTCGGCATCGTGCTGCAGGCGGTGTGCTTCCTCGTGCTCGACCTGTTCACCCCGGGCAGCCTGAGCGAGATCGTCGTCTCCGACGGACTGCACCCGGCCGGTATCGCCGCCGCCGCTGCCCAGATCGCGATCAGCCTGATCGTCTGCGCCTCGATCGCCTGAGGACCAGGGACAGCTCCGCGGCAAGGCGCCTAGGATCGAGACATGAACGTCTCAGATGCCACCACCGTCAACACGTCCAGACTCGTCGCCCTCGGACTCCTCGGCGGCTTCGTCGTCGCCAGCGAGAGCGGCGTCCGACCGTTGGGCGGCCTGGTCTTGGGCGCGGCGGGGGCTTTCGCCGCACGCACCTGGCTGGCCAAGACCGACCCGGCCACCACCGCCGCCCTGACCGGGATCTACCTCGGCGGGATGGGCTTGTCGCACCCGCTGGCGAAGAAGATCGGGGCCTGGCCAGCGGTCTTCGCCGTCACGGGCATCAGCGCCGGCGCAGCTCACGTCCTGTCCGACCGGCTACCTGAACATCGGAAGTTGCGCTGAACGGGCCAGGCGGGCAGGCGCCCGTGACGGGCGCCTCGTCCGAGCCGGTCCATACCGTTCTTCTAGACGCGGACGGAGTTCTGCAATGCCCTGCCGAGGGGTGGCTGGACAAATGGCGTCCCTACGCCGACGGCGACCTGGATGAGTTCACGGCGCAGATGTTCCTGGCCGAACTACCAGCCTTGGAGGGACAGGCCGACCTGTACGCCAGCATCGAAGAGTTCCTCCGCGAGAGCGGACGTGATGTCGCTGCACGGGATGAGATCTGCTCCGCCTGGGCGATGATCGAGATCTTCGACCAGGCTTTCCAGGTGGTCGATGACATCCGCGCGCAGGGGATCGCCGTACACCTGGCCACGAATCAGCAGTGCTACCGCCGAGACGTGATGCTCGATCTGGGCTACCCGAAGCACTTCGACCGGCTGTTCTTCTCCTGCGATCTCGCAGTGGCCAAACCGAGCCCCGACTACTTCCGTGCGATCCTGGGCGAACTGCGCTGCGAACCCGAAGGGGTGCTGTTCATCGACGACCGTCTCGACAATGTCGAGGCCGCCCGCAGCGTAGGCATCCAGGCATACCCGCATCAGCCGCAGCCTGGCACTGACAAAGGTGTGGGGCAGTTGCGCACGCTGCTGCGGGACGCGGGGGTTCCCGGCGCCTGAACCCGCAACGGGCCGGGCTCAGCCGAGCCCGCCGCGCCTTCGGTGGCTGTGGGTCTCGCCCGACAGTCGCGCGCTGCGACCCCCGGGGTAAGACCGGGCTGGTGCCTGGTCAGCTCGGGTCGGCGATGCCGTGGCTCGCCCAGGTTTTGTCACTGGTGTAGCTCAGGTCGCGGTACAACCGGCGTGCGATGTCGTTCTTGGAGTACATCCCCAAGGTGCAGACCTGCTCCCGGGTGAGGACCTTGCGGGTCAGGGCGGTGCTGATCGCGCGGCCCAAGCCCTGGCGACGCGCGTCGTGCGCCACGACGATGCCGCCCAGGTGCGCCACCCCGGAGGGCAACCGCTGCACCGCTCCGCAGGCGATGAGCCGTCCGGCGCTGCGCAGCCCCACCCATTCCTGGCTGTAACCAGTGCCTGCAAAGCCTTCGAACAGCGGGTTCTCGCCCAGTCCGAACGCGGCGATCTCGGCCGCGTCGTGCTCGTCGTCCAGGGCGATGAGGTCCTCCTCGTGCGGGGCAGCCGCCGGCATGGAGTCGCACCACATCCAGTCCCAGATTCCCACGCTGGTGACGGCGAACCGGCTGGTGACCTCGTGCTGATGCTCGACGGGCACGCTGACCGAGCCGATCCGGTGTTCCTGGGCTACCCCGAGCGCAGCCGTTGCCTCCAGCAGCGCCCCCACCTGCGGACCCCAGGCGAAAAGGCTCGGCGGGCGCACGCTGGACAGGCGCACGAACGCAACCGCCCCGCCCAGCCTCCAGCCGTGCAGGTCCGCAGGCGGATCGAGCCGGGCGAACATGTCATCGGGGCCGCAGATCCGCCCGAGCGCGGCTCGGGTGTGCAGGGCCGCAAGGCGGTATTCCACGGGTCCAGGATGCCGCCTCGCCCCTGGTGGGTGGAGCCCGCCCCCGGCGGCTGCGTGCCCGAGCGCAGGCTGCCGGTTCGCTCGCGGGAACAGCTGCCCAGGTCGGGGGCACCACCCGTATTCTGGGGGTGCGGCTAAGGCAAGGGAGTGCCCATGCGACAACATGATCCGCACAGTTCACCGGAGGGCGTCGCGCCGCAACGGCGACAGGGAATACGCCGATGGCTGCGCATCGGGTGCCTGTCCACGATCGTGCTGGTCGCCATCGCACTGACAGCCATGTGGGTGGTGAAGCCCTGGGCGCCGAAGGTTGTCGTGGCTGATCCCGGCCCGGGCGGAACCCGCGTCACCGAGCAGGGACTGATCGCGAACTACTATCCGGGCGCTGAGCGTGCACCGGGGATCCTCGTCCTCGGCGGCTCTGAAGGTGGGCTGTCGCCCTACGTCGACGAGCAAGCCCGCCAGTTACACGACGCCGGATACTCCACCCTCGCGCTGTCGTACTTCGCGGCGCCTGGTCAGCCCCCGGCGATGGAATCGCTGCCGTTGGAGACCTTCGACACCGCCCTTGCCTACCTGGCAGCACAGCCTCACGTCGACCCGGCCCGCCTGGGCGTGATCGGTACGTCGAAGGGTGGTGAGGCCGCCCTGCTCGTCGCCTCACGGCACCCGGACCTGGCCAGCGTCGTGGGGATGGTTCCTTCCAGCGTGGTGTGGCAGGGCCTGGACCAACAACGTCCCTGGCGGATGTCCTCGATTGGCTCGACCTGGAGCCACCAGGGAGTCGACCTGCCGTATCTGCCCTACGGTGAATACTCCCCAGGCGCGGACCTCGTCGAGCTGTATCGCGACGGGCTGACGGCGCTGGCTGCGCACCATCAGGCCGTCATTCCCATCGAAAAATCAAAGGCCGCAGTGTTACTCGTCTGCGGCGGCGCTGACACCCTGTGGCCCAGCTGCGACATGTCCAACCAGGTCCTGTCCCGAGCCCAGGCCGCCGGTGGGCCCACGGTGAGCGTGTTGTCCTATCCCGAGGCCGGCCATTTCGCTGCTGGACCGCCGGTCGATGTCACCAGCGAGTTCTACAGCAGGTTGGACATGTTCGGAGGCACTCCCGAATCCAACCAGGCCGCCCGTGAACAGGGATGGCCGAAGGTGCTCGCTCACCTGGATCGGACCCTGCGGGGCCCGGTCGGTTGAGCCACGGGGCCGGACAGCCACCATGCGCTGCACGTGGCCTGCCCGAGGATGAGCCACCACACCGGAGTGGTCAGCACCGTGGCTGACGCGCAGCCCAGCGCCAGGAACGCGACCAGCGCGCTCAGCGCCTCAATCCGGGCCAAGTCATGCTCCGGGCCCCCGGGGTAGCGCCACACGGTGACCAGGATGACGCCGATCACCGCGGCCAGGGCTGCGGCCGGGATGACCCCGTACTGCAACAACAGCTCCAAAAAGCTGTTGTGCAGCCAGGTGATGATGCCGAAGTTCCAGCGCGGGTCCGCCTGCAGCAGGGGCTCGAAGGAATCCGCGCCGGTACCGAACCCGTCTGAGGCGGTGAAGTAACGCCACCCGGCGCGCAGCAACCCCACGCGCAGACCATCCGAGCGTGCCGTGCTGGGATCAGCGGCGGCCCGCACCAGCCGAACCAGCGGGTTGTACCGCGCCAGCGTCGGCAGCGTGCACAACCCGATCGCCGTCAGCCCCAGCAGCACGCCCGCTGCCGCCACAGAGCGGCGCGAGAGCACGGGCCCCCCGTCAGGGCGCTGCGCCGTGCGGCGACGCCACCACCCCCAGGCATGCAATCCCAGGATGACGAGCAGGGTGAGCAGCCCCGAGCGCGACTCGGTGAGCAGCACCGCCAGCACCCCCGCCGCAAGCGCTGCGCCGACAACCACCCGAAGAGAGCCAGCGCAGCGCCGACTCGCCGCCCACGCCAGGGTGCCCGAGATCATCGCCGACAACGCAATGGCGAAATCGTTGGGGTTTCGGAACGCACCGGCGATGATCGTGCGGCTCTGGTCCGCCCAGCCCAGGCCGGGGCCCACCCACAGATGGCGGTCGGTCGCCAGTTCCACCCCGGCGACAAGCAACGACAGCAGCAACGCGAGGAACCACCCGAGACGCAACGCCGCAAGCCGCGGCCGGCATGCCCGGCGCAGCGGCAGCCCGCTGACCGCCACCACACTGAGCGCCACCGCCAGCCCGGCAGTCAGCCCCAGCGCCTCGCCGCGGCCGGCACCCGGATCAGGCGCGCGCACCAGCGCGTTCGGGATACAGGCAATGATGAGTCCCGCCGCCATCGCCAGCGCCAGCGGGGCGCCGCGACGCCAACACGAGCGCGTCAGCCACAGCGCAGGCAGGGCGAGGCCCACCATGACCAGCGTCGCCGCGTGCAGTCGGATCAACGGCTGCAGCGACAGGTCGCCCGCGGCGACCACGAACACGTACAACGTCGCCGGGACTCCGATAGTCAGCTGCGGCGAGCGCTCCCCCCAGAGTCTGCGCACGGCGAAAGTGTAGGCATGACGCGGTCGCCATCGCGGGGGTGAATGCGCTGGTCACGACGCTGATGGCAAGGGCGGTCCCAGATTTTTCCTGCCCTGCAGCAGGATTGCCTGCCAGCTGCCGGCCGGAAGATCGTCGCTGTGATCTCGCCATGAGGAACGCGCGGAGGACTTGCCCTGAGACGACGGCGCGGGGACCACACGCCCGTCGTTCGCTGCGAGCGACGCGCACGTCTAGCCTGGCGGACGTGAGTGACGACCTTTTCGCAAGCGCTGAGCCGGCACAATCCGAGGGCCCATTGATGGCCAGTGCCCCGCTCGCGGTGCGAATGCGTCCCCGCTCGATCGAGGAGGTGCGCGGGCAACGCGACGCGCTCCGCCCGGGCAGCCCGCTGCGCCGTCTCATCGAAGGTGGGGCCGGAGCCGGGCGCATCGGTGCCAGCTCGGCGATCCTGTGGGGTCCGCCGGGAACCGGCAAGACCACGCTGGCGCACCTGGTCGCATCCTCCGCCGGGCGCCGGTTCGTGGAACTGTCGGCGTTGACCGCCGGGGTGAAGGATGTGCGTGCGGTGATGGAGGCTGCCACCCGCGACCGGGACCTGTACCAGCGCAGCACCGTCCTCTTCCTGGATGAGATTCACCGCTTCAGCAAGGCCCAACAGGACGCCCTCCTGCACGGCGTGGAGGAGGGGCTGGTCACCCTCATCGCGGCCACGACCGAGAACCCGAGCTTCTCGGTGATCGCACCGTTGTTGTCGCGTTCGGTGCTGGTCACCCTGACGTCGCTGACCGACGAGGAAACCGAGGAGGTCATTCGGGCCGCGTTGGACGACGAACGCGGCCTGGATGGGGGCTTCACCGTGGCCGAGGACGCGCTGGCGCACCTGGTGCGGATGGCCGGGGGAGATGCTCGCCGCGCCTTGACCGCCCTGGAAGCCGCAGCGGGGGTGGCGCTGGATGACCGGCCCGCCGGACGCGGCCTGCCCGACCGGGCGGACCCGGCACCGATCACCCTCACGCACGCCGAGCAGGCGATGGAGGTGGCGGCTGTTCGCTACGACCGGGCCGGCGGTCAGCACTACGACGTGGCCAGCGCCTTCATCAAGTCGATGCGCGGCTCCGACGTCGACGCGGCGCTGCACTACCTGGCTCGGATGCTGGAGGCGGGGGAGGACCCGCGCTTCATCGCCCGCCGCATCGTCATCTCGGCAAGCGAAGAGATCGCGATGGCCGACCCCACCGCCTTGCAGACAGCCGTGGCCGCGATGCACGCCGTCGCCCAGATCGGGATGCCCGAAGCGCGGCTCATCCTGGCTCAGGCCGTGGTGCACAACTGCCTGGCGCCGAAGTCCAACGCCGTCTACGCCGCCATCGGCGAGGCCATCGCAGATGTGCGGGCAGGTAAGGGCGGAGCCGTCCCGGCACCTCTGCGCGGCACCGAGACTGCGCGCCGCGCCGGAACGGCCGGCAGAACCGGAAGCCCCGGGTCCTACGTCTACGCCCACGACGAGGCCGACTCCGTAGCCACCCAGCAGTACCTGCCCGACGATCTGGTCGATGCCGACTACTACCACCCCAAAGCCCGCGGCTTCGAGGAACGCATCATCGAACGCTGGGCGTGGCTTCGCAGCCGGTTGCGGGGCCGCTGAGCGGTTCCCTCTGCCTGCTGCAGCACGCCGACGGCCAGGACGCCGACGGCGAGGACGCCGAGCGTGGGCGTCCTCGCCGTGGGCGGTGCGGGTCTCAGCCTGCCGGACGCACCATCGGCGGCGGTAGATCGGGCGGGGTGAGCGCCGGGGTCTGCTCCAGACGCCGCAACAGTTCGGCGATGCCACGGTCGAGTTGCACATCGTGCTCCATCTCGGCCTCCCAATCGCTGGGCGAGACCACCACCTCGATATCAGGATCGACGCCGTGGTTCTCCACACCCCAGCCATGTTCGAGGAAGGTGAAGGCGTACCGGGGTTGGGTGATGGCGGTGCCGTCGACGAGGTCGAAGCGGCGATCGATACCGATCACGCCACCCCAGGTGCGCTCGCCGATGACGGGACCCAGACCGTAGGACTGGGCGGCAGCGTTGACGATGTCGCCGTCACTGCCCGACCACTGGTTGGCCAGGAAGACGATCGGGCCGCGGCGTGCCTGTGCCGGGTAGGGCTCAGCGTTGTCGACATGGCGCACCCGGTCCCAACCGATGACATGCCGTAGTAGCCGCTCGATGACCAGTTGGGAGGTGTGCCCGCCCCGGTTGTAGCGGACATCAGCCACGATGCCTTCGGCCCGCATCGCCTCGTCGAGCCCGCGATGGAACTGGGCCCAGCCCAGCGACATCATGTCGGGTACATGCAGGTAGCCCAATCGGCCGTTGGAGCGTTCCGTGACGTACTGACGTCGGGAGGCCACCCAGGCCTGGTAACGCAAGGCCTCTTCGTCCTCGATCGGGACGACCGCCACTCGTCGCTGAGCACCGGCCGGATCGCGCAGGCTCAACTCCACGACGCGACCACCGCTCCCGCGCAGCAACTGCCCGATGTGGGCCGCCTGCGCCAGCGGCCGCCCATCGACGGCGATGATGCGGTCACCGACGGCTGCACCCACCCCGGCCGCGCGCAGCGGCGAACGCGCCCGCGGGTCGGAGGACTCACCGGGCAGCAGCCGGGTGATCTCGGCCTCGCCCTCGCGCATCACCAGGTCTGCGCCCAGCATGCCGAGGGGTTCATCGTCCTGGGCCGCAGGCGCCATCACGTAGGCGTGGGAGGTGTTGAGTTCGGCCACGCACTCCCACAACACATCGATCAGGTCGTCGTGGGTGGCGATCTGATCCATCAGAGGCCGATAGGTGCGCAGTACCGCCGCCCAGTCGACGCCGTTCATGTCTTCGCGCCAGTACCAGTCGCGCATGATGCGCCCGTTCTCGTCGAACATCTGGTGCCACCTGGTGCGCAGATCCACCTCGCGGCGGAGCCGGTCGGTGTCGATGACGACGCACTTGTCGCTGTCGACCTCGACACGCTCGGTCGCGGGGACCACGACCACATCGTCGCCGAAGCGGATCACGACGCGTCTGCCGTCCCCGCTGACCTCCAGGGAATCCGCCGGGCCGAGCTCGATCGTCTTGCGCAGTGCGAAGTCGTAGCGCAGCGCCATGTCGGGGGCTGCGTCCTCGTCCACGGCCGCGCGTGTCGTCCCTAATTCACCTGGGCCGGGTGAACGCCGGATCCAGACGACCCCGTCCTGCGCGGCGCGCAGATACCCGTAGTCACCCGAGGGCACCGGGAACGGGGTGATGCGCTCCTCGAAGCCGTCGACCTCCAAAGAGACAGGGTGAGTAGTTCGGTGTGGCGCGCCGTGTTCGCCGCAGTCGTCCTCGGCGGTCGAGACGGGGGAGTCGGTGTCGTCCCGGCGGGGAATCGACCACCCGTGCACCGTCGGACCGAAGGGCGCCGGCGTGGTTGCCGACAGCGGAGCCAGCCAGGGGCGGACCGCGTCAGAAAAGGCCAGGTCGAAGCCGAGCGCGCTGTAGCGCGGATCCAGAGTGCGCGCCGAGAGGAAGACCAGGTGTTGCCCGTCACGGGTGAACACCGGCGCGGTGTCGTCGAAGCGGCCGGAGGTGAGATTCTGAGGTTCGCCCGGGGCGCCGTCGGTGATCTCGCAGACGACGAGGCGATGCCCGCCGTACTCCAGGTACGGCTGGCTCCACACCAGGTAACGACCATCGGGGGAGAACACCGGGTCGATCGGCTCCCCGGTGCGGAGGTGCGCCGCCAGAGTGACCTGCCCCGAGCTCAACTCCACCAGGCTCACCCGTGCGTCATGGGAGACGACGGCGACCCGCTCGCCGGTGGGGCACACCGCGATGTGCAATACCCGGCCCAATTCGCCGCCGGCCAGGGCGCGGTCCTCGCCGGTGCCGTCGATGGAGCTGATGACCAGGCAGTCCTCGCCACCGGCGTCGCTCGCCGCGATCATCCTCGCCCCATCCGGCAACAGCTGCGGTTCCCGGATCCGCACCTCATCGCCGCCGAGCACCTGGCGGGCCGGACCACCGCGATGCGTCAACCACCAGGCGGCACCGTTCCAGTCGAGAAGGCTCGCCTCCCCGCCGTGGTCGGGGCGGATAGCGCTGACCCGATCCGCGAAGGTCAGGACAGCGCTGGGGCGTTGCCTGGCGCCGAGGTCCAGGGAGATCTGGCGTGGGGGTGATTCCAGGGAATCCATCAGGTAGATCCGACCCCGGGCGTGGTAGACGAGTCGCTGCCCGTCACTGGTGATGTCGCGGACGTATCCCACCGGTGTGCCGGCCTCGCCGGTGAAGACGTGTTCGGTGTGGCAACGCAGGTCAGCCCCGCGCGCGTCCACCGACCACACCTGGGCTTGTTCGTCTGCCCGATCCGGGAAGCGGGCCCCGAGGTCGCTGGCGAAGACCAAACGCTGTCCGACCCAGCACGGGGAGTAGATCCCAGCTTCTTCATCGGGCAGGACGCGCATCCAGGGTTCACCATCCTGGGTGCGCAGCCACAGACGGCTCGCGGTTCCCCCGCGGTAGCGCTTCCACCAGGCGGCCTCGCGTGAGTTGGGGGTGGTGATGGCCACTGCCCCGTCGGGGTGGCGCGCCACAGACATGGCCACCCCGTACGGCAACGGGGCGCTATCGCCATCGAGGCCCACACTGTGCAACCGGCGCCGTTGGCCGAACGGCTCCGCGTGATCGCTGGCCACGATGACGTGTTCGTCATCGAGCCAACCGCGCACCCGGGTCGTCGGGCGACCCCACCATGTCAACCGGGTCACGCTCGCGTCGTCGCGGTCGATGACGAAGGCCTCGACATGACCGTCACGGCGGGCGCTGTAGGCGACCTTGGTGCCGTCTGGGGAGAAGAAGGGGTGTGAGGCAGGTTCGTGGTCAGCCGTCAGCCGAAAAGCCTGGCCGCCGCTGGTGGGGGCGAGCCAGACGTCGTTGTCGGCGACGAAGACGAGTTCCTCACCGCGGAGGTGCGGGAAGCGAAGGTAGGACATGACTCTGTATATCCCCCCAGGCCCCGCCCGCGCGCGGCTATTTCGGGACAAGTCGGCGGCGACGCGCGCCCGTGCGCTCACAGCGGAACACCGGGCTGTCACGGTGACCTGTGTCGGAACGCGAAACGGCCGACCCCAGCCGGCGATCGGTGCCTGAGCACTTCTCGCCGGCCGGGGTCGGCCGTCTGCGCGGGCCGGGCTTAGCGGTCTTCGCCGAGGACCTTGTCCTTGACCTCAGCCGCGGTGTCGACGACCTTCTCCAGCAAACCGGTACTCGATCGGACCGCGGTTGCGCCGCTGCCACGAGGAGTAACCGGTTCCTCCTTGGCCATCGCCAGAACGTGCCGGACCTCAGCGAAATGGCAGGCCGAGCGGTGTGCGCCGGCGCCGTCCGGCCGGTCCAGCAGCTCGGGCACCTCCGCCTTGCAGGTCTCCTGGGCGCGCCAGCAGCGGGTGTGGAACCGGCAACCCGATGGGGGATTGGCCGGGGAGGGAACATCTCCGGTGAGCACGATCTGGTCGCGCTTGTCGCGCAACGTGGGGTCGGGCACCGGCACCGCTGAGAGCAAGGCCTGGCTGTAGGGGTGCGTGGGACGCTCGTAGATCTCGTCCTCGGTGCCCAGCTCGGCCATCTTGCCCAGGTACATCACGCCGACCCGGTCAGAGATGTGGCGAACCACTGACAGGTCGTGCGCGATGAAGATGTAGCTGAGGCCGAGCTCATCCTGCAGCTTCTCCATCAGGTTGACGACCTGTGCCTGCACCGAGACATCGAGTGCGGACACCGGCTCATCACAGATGAGCACCTTGGGGCGCAACGCGATACCGCGGGCGATACCCACACGTTGCCGCTGACCACCGGAGAACTGGTGGGGGTAGCGGTTGATGTGCTCCGGGTTGAGACCGACAAGATCCAACAGCTCCTGAACCGCAGCGCGCCGCCCCTTCTTGGGCACGACGTCGGGGTGAATGTCGAAAGGTTCTCCGACGATGTCACCCACCGTCTTGCGCGGGTTGAGCGAGGTGTACGGATCCTGGAAGACGATCTGGATGTCGCGACGCAGCTTGCGCATCGCCGAACCGGACTTGGCATACATGTCTTCGCCGTTGAAGTGCACGGTGCCTGAGGTCGGTTCCTCCAGACGCATCAGGAGTCGGCCCAGGGTCGACTTGCCGCAGCCGGATTCACCGACGATGCCCAGCGTCTCGCCGCGGCGCAGTTCGAAACTGACGCCGTCCACGGCCTTGACGTGGCCGACGGTGCGCCGCAGTACGCCGCCCTTGATCGGGTAGTGCTTGACCAGATCCTTGGCAACGAGGATCGAGTTGTCATCCATGGAAGACCTCCTCGCGGAAGTGGCAGGCGCTGAGCCGGCCCGGGACTACCTGTTCCAGCTCCGGCCGGTCACGCCGGCACTCGTCTTGGGCAAACCGGCAGCGCGGGTTGAACTCGCAACCCGGCGGGATGCGGAGCAGGTTCGGGGGCAGACCCCCGATAGCGGAAAGCTGCTGCCCCTTCTGGTCCAGCCGGGGGATCGATTCCAGAAGCCCCAGCGTGTACGGGTGAGCCGGTTGGCGGTAGAGCTCGTACACATCGGCGGCTTCCATGATGCGCCCGGAGTACATGACCGCGATGCGGTCGGCCACATCGGCCACGACGCCGAGGTCGTGGGTGATGAGGATGAGCCCCATCTGGCGCTCTTGCTGTAGTTCGGACAGCAGGTTCATGATCTGGGCCTGGACCGTGACGTCGAGTGCGGTCGTCGGTTCGTCGGCGATGAGGACCGCCGGGTCCAGCGCGATGGACATCGCGATCATGATCCGCTGGCGCATACCACCGGAGAACTGGTGCGGGTAGGCCTTCACCCGGTCCTTGGCTCCGGGGATGTTGACCCGCTCCATGAGCCGGACGGCCTGCGCCATGCTGTCGGACTTGTTCATCCCGCGGTGCTTGCGGAACATCTCGGCGATCTGCCAACCGACGGGGAACACCGGGTTCAGTGAACTCAGCGCGTCCTGGAAGATCATCGAGATCTCGGGCCCGCGGGTCTTGCGGCGCTGCTCCTCAGGCATCGTCAACAGGTCCTGTCCGCAGTAGCGGACCTGACCCTTGGGAATGCTGGCCGGCGGCATGTCCAGAATGCCCATGATGGCCTGCGCGGTCACCGATTTTCCGGAGCCGGATTCGCCGAGGATGGCCAGGGTCTCCCCGGCCCGCAGGTCGAAGTTGACACCGTTGATGGCACGAGCGACGCCGTCTTCGGTGTGGAACTCCACATGCAGGTCTTCGACCTCGAGCAGCAACCCGTCGGGGCCCGGCTCGTAGCCAGTTTCGGTCTTGGTGAGTTTCTTGGGCTGTGTGGTCGTCATCGGATTAGTCACCCTTCCTCACCGAGACTTCGGGTCGAATGCGTCTCGTGCGGCATCGCCGAGCATGATGAAGGCCAGGACGCAGAGACTGAGGAAGATGCTGGGGAAGAACAAGATGTGCGGGAACGTCCGCAGGAAGACCAGTCCTTCGTTGATCGCCACTCCCCAGGAAACCGCGGGAGGCACGAGGCCGATACCGAGGAAGCTCAGGGTGGCCTCGGCGACGATGTACACGCCGAGGTTGATCGTGGAGACGACCAGGATGGGCGCGAGCGAGTTGGGCAGCACATGCGACAAGATGATGCGCATCGGGCTGGCGCCAAGAGCACGGGCCGCCTGAATGTAGTCCTGCGGCAGCACCTGCATCACCGAACCACGCATCAGTCGAGCCAGGCTGGGCCAACCGAGAATGGTGAGAGCCGCAACGACCTTGAAGATGACGACCATGTACGGCGTCGACTGGTCGCTGGGGAAGGCACTCATGAACAAGATGCCACCCAACAGCAGCGGGATTGCGAAGAAGACGTCGGTGATACGAGAGACCAGCGCGTCGATCCAGCCGCCGAAATAGGCAGCGAGAATACCGATCGCGCCACCGAGGAAGGTGGTCGCCAACGTGGTGAAGATGCCGACCAAGATCGAGGCGCGCGCGCCTTCGATGACTCGGGCGTAGATGTCGTAGCCCTGACCGTCGGTTCCGAACCAGTGCTCGGCATTGGGGCGCATCCGCACGTCGAAGGTGTCGCGGGCATCCACCTGACTGAACAAGCCCGGGAAGATGGCCATCAGCACAAACAGCGCGATAAGTGAGACCGAGATCCAGAACGCCGGTTTACGGCGCAGCTGCCGCCAGGCGTCCGAGGTCAAGGAGCGTGCGGGGCCGGTGGACTCAGGGATGAATGTTTCATCGGTAGCCGGTTCGCCCGGCTCGTGGCCCAGCGTGGCGGTGGCCGCCTTGTTAGGGGTGTCAGTCATGGCTGATCCTGGGGTCGAGAGCGCCGTACAGCAGGTCGACGATGAGGTTGACGACGAGATACACGATGACCAGTGCGGTGACAGCACCGACCACGGCGAATCCGTCGCGATGGTTGATGCTCTGGAAGATGTAGCCGCCGATGCCCTGAATGTTGAAGATGCGCTCGGTGACGATTGCCCCGCCGAGGAGGGCACCGAAGTCATAACCCATGAAGGTGATGACCGGAATCATCGAGTTCCGCAGCGCGTGCAGGCCGATCGCTCGGCGCTGGGTGAGCCCCTTCGCCTTGGCTGTGCGTACGTAGTCGGCGCGCAGGTTCTCCGCGAGGTTGGTACGGGTCAGGCGGGTGACGTAGGCCATGGACAGTGCCGCGAGCACGATGGCCGGCAGCAACAGCTGGTACATCGACGGGTTTCGACTGGTGATGGTGACCGGGAAGATGCCGGTCTTCACCCCGAGATAGAACTGGGCGAGGGCACCGATGACGAAGATGGGTATCGAGATCACCAGCAGCGTGCTCACCAGCACCAATGAGTCCAGGAAGGACCCCTTCTTGATAGCGGCCAACACACCGGCGGCGACACCGAAAATGGCTTCGAAGACGATCGCCATCAACGCGAGCTTGGCGGTGATCTGGTAGCGCTGGGACAGGTCCTTCATCACGGGAACGCCGTAGCTGTTCTCGCCCAGGTCACCCTTTCCGAGCTTGCCGAGGTACTTCACGTAGGCCACCGGCAGCGGATCGTCGAGGTTGTACTGCTCGCGAATGTGCTTGACGACAGCCGGTGGGCAGGCGCGGTCACCGCATTTGCCGGCCGAGGGATCACCGGGGAGGGCAAAAACCATCGCGTAGATGATGAACGTCGTCCCGATGATCACGGGGATCATTTGGAGCAGTCGCCTGAGGATATATGTGCCCATGACACCTCCATGGTCGAGGTCGCCCGGGTTGGGGGCGTCGAGGTGGGTCGATCAGATGGGGAATGGAGGGGCGGGCCGTGCCCCGGGGGAAGCCGCCGGGTAGGACGTCTTCCCCCGGGGAGCGGGCCGCAGACAGGCCGCCCGAGACGACACCGCGTGCCGTCTTGGGCGGCCTGTTAATGGGTCACTGTTTTGCGGAGACAGCCAGCAGGTCCGGACGCCCGGAGGAGACGTTGACCTTCACGTTCTCGACATTTTCGGACCAACCGATGGTGGAGGTGTAGTACCACATCGGGATGGCCGGCATGTCTGCCGCCAGCATCTGCTCGGCCTCCTGGTACTTCTTCAAGGAAGCGTCGCCCTGAGCCTTGCCCGCGTCGACCAGAGCCGTCTCGAATGCGGGGTTGTTGTACTTGTTGTCGTTGCTCGAGCCGTTCTTGGTGAACAGCGGGGTGAGGAAGTTCTCGATGTGGGGGTAGTCCGCGATCCAGCCGGAGCGGAACATGCCCTTCATCTTCTGGGCGCCGATTTGGTCGCGGAAGGTCGCGAAGTCGGTAACCGGGGAAGCGACGCAGTCGATGCCCAGACCGGTGCGGATCGAGTTACAGGTCGCCGTGACCCATGCCTTGTGGGCGGAGTCGGCGTTGTAGGAGATCGTCAGCTTGCCCTTGAAGCCACCGGCCTCGTCGAGCAGCTGCTTGGCCTTCTCGGGGTTGTACGTGCAGAAGTCGCCACAGGCCCCAGCCTTGTAGCCCTCGACACCGGGAGCCACCCAGCCGTCGGCCGGCTGACGAGCCCCGTCGAACTGGTCGTCAATGATCTTCTGGCGGTCGATAGCCATGGAGATCGCCTGGCGGATCTTGGGGTTGGCGTAGTCCGGGGAAACCTTGTCGGGCGCGAAGGTGACGGTCTGGATCGCCGGGTAGGCCTTCTGCTCGAAGCGACCCGGAAGGTCGGACTCGTACTTCTTCTCAACCAGAGCGCTGCTGGGGATCTCGTCCAGCACGTCGAGGTTGCCGGCGAGGAGGTCGTTGTAGGCGGCCTCGGCATCCTGGTAGATGCGGAAGGTGATCTTGTCGACGTTGCCGCCGAAGTCGCCGGCGTAGTCGGCGTACTTGGTCAGCACTGCCTGGCGGCCCTGGTCGTAGGACTCGACCTGGTAGGGGCCGGCACCGATCGGCTTCTTGGCGAACTCTTCGGGGTTGGCGAAGAAGGCGTCCGGCTGAGGCGCGAAGGCGGTGTAGCCCAGACGAACCGGAAGGTTGGAGACGGGTTCCTTGGTCTGGATGGTGAAGGTGTGGTCGTCAACGACCTTCAACCCGGACATCTCCTTGGCCTTGGGCTCGGGGGCCTTCTGCGGGCCGTCGCCGTCGGGGTCCTCGGAAACCAGGTCGTCATAGCCGACGATCGGCTCCATGAAGTAGGACAGGTACTGGGCGTTCGGGCCGTACGCGGTGTAGTTCCACGCGTCGACGAAGTTCTTCGCCTTGACCTCGGTGCCGTCCTGGAACTTGTACCCGGGCTTGATCTTGACCGTGAAGGTCTGGTTGTCGTCGCTTTCGACTGACTCGGCGATGTCGTTCTTCGGCTCGCCGGTGGCTGGGTCGTACTTGAACAATGTGGAGGTGAACAGCTCGACGATGTCGTGGCCACACGACTCGCCGGTGTCTCCACCGATCAGAGGGTTCTGGGGCTGGCAGCCACGGACGACGATCTCGCCACCGTTGGCTTCCTTGCCACCGCCGCCACCGTCGCCACCTGTTTGGCCGCCGCCGCCACAGGCCGCGAGGAGCGCCGTGGCCGATAGTCCGGCAACCAGTGCCGCTCGGGTCTTGATGTGCATGTCGTGACCTCCTGCTCCGGTCGATCTGGTGGATGACCGGATGGCTATTTACTGGCAACACCGCCCGAGGTTTCGGAACGACGTCGACGCCTGTCGGCGTTGCCCCAAGGTAGAGCGAAGGCTTCGCGTCCGGCGTGCACTCGGTCACAATGACACGGTCGTGACGAAATCGTGACCTTTTCGACATGCCATGTGGGAACCTCGGCCAGGTTTATGTTCAGTTCCCCGGCAGGGCCCTTAAAGCAGTGAAGCTGCAGGTCAGCCGGGCGTCGTAAGTGACCACGCGGTGAACTTCAGAAGGCGGTGTGGGCAATCGCGTTAACTGTTGAGGCAGACATGCGCGCCGATCTGTGCTCTTTGAGCTACGCATCGCTCGGCGGCTCTGCCGAAGGGTCTCCCTCGGGGTGGGCGGCCCTCCTGCAGCCCTCGCGGCCTTCTCGGGACACGCCGGGAGGGGTGCCCTGGCCGATTGTCGACCCATGCCCGGTGATGATGGCCGCGGAGGTGCACCCGATGACGACAACGTTCACCCAGCCCCACGGCCCTGCTGTTGTGTGCCGAGCGCCGGCCCCGACGGCGCTACCGGTCCCAGCTGCACAGATGCTGGCGCCGACGCTGCAGAACCCAGCGCCCAGTGTGGTCGGCGCCCACCGCGAACCCGGATCGACGCCGTGGCGCACCGGTCTGCGCGAAATCATCTGGTTCCTCAGCTTCGGCACCCTGCGACTGTGGGAGTCGCCCGCTCGCGGCTGAGGACTGAGTCAGTGCGGCGGTGTGCCTACACCGGGGCGGCCTGGACCGAGCGACGGTGACCTCCGGCGGCGGTGAACGGGCGTGATGGCGGCAGTGGCGGGGGGTCTGGCCGCGGCGCCGGGTGCTCGCTGCGCGAGCCGCGCGAGGCCCACGGGGGCGCGAGGTCGTAGTGTTAATCGACAGTGTCGCGACGAGGATTGCGCGACCGAGGCCGAACACTAAGGACGAACGTATGGAAACCGCCGAGATCAGGCGCCGCTGGCTCCGCTTCTTCGAGAGCAAGGGACACACGGTGGTCCCCAGCGCACCCCTGCTCTACGACGACCCCAACCTGCTGTTCGTCAACGCCGGCATGGTGCCTTTCAAGCCGTATTTCCTCGGTCAGGAGACACCCCCGTGGAACCGGGCGACCAGCGTGCAGAAGTGTGTTCGCACCGCTGACATCGACGAGGTCGGTAAGACCAGTCGGCACGGCACGTTCTTCCAGATGAACGGCAACTTCAGCTTCGGCGACTACTTCAAGGCCGGGGCCATCGAATATGCCTGGGAGTTGCTGACCACGAGTCAGCAGGCTGGCGGGTACGGCCTGGATCCCGACAAGCTGTGGGTGACGGTCTTTGAGAACGACGATGAAGCCGCCGAGATGTGGGTGGAGCTGACCGGGATCTCCCGCGAGCGCGTCGTACGACGCGGCATGGCCGACAACTACTGGTCCATGGGCGTGCCCGGGCCGTGTGGGCCGTGCAGCGAGATCTACGTCGACCGCGGACCCGAGTACGGGCCCGACGGTGGGCCCACCGTGGACGAGGACCGTTTCATGGAGATCTGGAACCTGGTCTTCATGCAGTCCGAGCGAGGCCCCGGCCAGAGCAAGGATGACTTCCCTATTCTGGGCGATCTGCCTCGTCAGAACATCGACACCGGTCTGGGCTTGGAGCGGTTGGCCTCCATCCTGCAGGGCGTCGACAACATGTACGAGATCGACGAGGTCTACCCGGTGCTGGAAAAGGCGGCCGAGATGGCCGGCAAGAGCTACGGGGTCACCGGCGGGCAGACGGCTGAGAGCAGCCACCCCGACGATGTGCGACTGCGGGTCGTGGCCGACCACGTGCGCAGTGGTCTGATGCTCATCGGCGACGGGGTGACCCCGGGCAACGAAGGGCGCGGGTACGTGCTGCGCCGGATGCTGCGCCGGGCCGTGCGCTCCATGCGACTGCTGGGGGTGGAAGGGCCGAGCCTGCCTGAACTGTTGCCGGTCAGCCTGGATCGGATGAGCCGCTCCTACCCTGAGCTCAAGCGCGACTGGGACCGGATCAGCGACATCGCCTACTCCGAGGAAGAGGCTTTCCGCCGTACGCTCGCGGCCGGGACGACCATCCTGGACGTCGCCGTCAACCGGACCAAGTCCTCCGGCGGCAAGACGCTGGCCGGCGCAGAGGCCTTCGCCCTGCATGACACCTACGGCTTCCCGATCGACCTGACCTTGGAGATGGCCGCCGAGCAGGGGCTGCAGGTCGACGAGCAAGGCTTCCGCACCCTTATGGCCGAGCAGCGCAACCGAGCCAAAGCCGATGCCCGGGCCAAGAAGTCCGGTCACACCGACACCCACGTATATCGCGAGATCGCCGACACCATCGGGGGAGCGGTCGACTTCCTCGGCTACTCCCAGGTCGAATCCGACGCGAGGGTCGCGGGGCTGCTCATCAACGGTGAGAGCCGGTCGCGGGCCCGTGAAGGCGACGAGATCGAGCTGGTGCTGGACCGCACGCCGTTCTACGCCGAGAGCGGTGGACAGCTCGCTGACCACGGCGTGATCGAGCTCGGTGGCGCCCTGGTGCGCATCGAAGACGTGCAGAAGCCGATCAGCAACCTGTCGGTGCACCGCGGCATCGTCCTGAGCGGTGAACTCGGCGTGGGCGAGCAGGCCAACGCGCGGGTCGACGTCGACCGACGTCGCTCGGTCTCACGGGCGCACACAGCGACCCACATCCTGCACCAGAGCCTGCGGGATGCGTTGTCCTCCACCGCCACCCAGGCTGGTTCCGAGAACGCTCCCGGGCGGCTGCGGTTCGACTTCAGCTGGTCCTCCCCGGTCTCTGCGGAGACGTTCTCCGAGATCGAGGCTCACATCAACGACGTGGTGCTGTCCGACCAACCGGTCAGCGCCGATGTGATGGACAAGGCGACCGCGCTGGAATCGGGCGCGCTGGCGATGTTCGGCGAGAAATACGGCGACCAGGTGCGCGTGGTCTCCATCGGCGACGGAAGCTGGAGCAAGGAGTTCTGCGGCGGCACCCACGCCCTCAGCGTCGGGCAGCTCGGCGTGGTCAAGCTGCTCAGCGAATCCTCCATCGGCTCCGGAGTGCGCCGCGTCGAAGCGCTGGTCGGCGCCGATGCCTACCGTCACTTGGCGCGGGAGAGTGCTGTGGTCTCCCAGCTCACCCAGGTCGTCAAGGGACGACCTGAGGAACTGCCCGAGCGCATCGCCGGGATCCTGGCTCGGCTCAAAGACGCCGAACGGGAGATCAACGCCATGCGTAGCGCCCAGGTGCTCGCCGGGGCCGGGGAACTCCTGGGTCGGGCGGCGCAGATCGAGGGTGTGCAGGTTCTCGCCCACGACACCGCAGCCGAGGTCGGCGGGGACGACCTGCGACGCCTCGCGCTGGACCTGCGGGCTCGCCTTGGCGAGGAGCGTCCCTGCGTGGTGGCGCTGACCTCGGTCGCCAAGGGGCGCCCGGTCATCATCGTCGCCACCAACGCTGCGGCTCGCGAACAGGGTGTGAAGGCCGGCGCCCTGGTCAAGGTCGCTGCCGCAACGCTGGGCGGCGGCGGTGGCGGTAAGGACGATGTCGCCCAGGGCGGCGGCACCGATGTCACCAAGACCACGGAGGCGCTCGCCGCGGTGACCCAGTCAGTGCGCCAGGCTGTGGCAGGGCGTTAGCCGATGCGTCCAGGGGTCCGCATCGGCATCGATGTGGGTTCGGTCCGGGTCGGGGTCGCCCGTAGCGACCCGGCAGGCATCCTGGCGACGCCCGTGGTCACGCTTGCGCGTGACGATGAGGCGGACGCCGATATCCGCCAGCTCGCCGAACTGGTTCAAGAGCTGGGCGCGATCGAGGTCATCGTGGGACTCCCGCGAACCCTTGCTGGTCAAGACGGCCCGGCTGCCGTTGCTGCGCGCGAATATGCCCGTAGAGTCTCGGTGCAGGTGAAACCGGTAGCGGTCCGCCTGGTTGACGAACGGCTCACCACCGTCGATGCTCACCGAGCGCTACACGCGAGCGGACGGGCCGGTCGGCGGCACCGGGAAGTCGTCGACCAGACGGCGGCCGTGTTGATTTTGCAAGCGGCGCTCGACGAGGAGGAACTTCGGGGATGTCCTCCTGGCGAGCCGATCCAGCTCCGTAAGCCCCGACACAAAGGACGCCAGCGATGAGCGAGCGTGACGACCCGCTGCGGGATGATTATTTCGTTGAGGACCCGCACGGTGCCGATGACGGCGTCGAGGGTGAGTTCGAGGGTGAGTTCGAGGACGAGTTCGAGGACGAGTTCGAGGACAACTCCCTCGGGCATGCCTCAGGGGTTCTCGGCATGCCGACCGCAGGACTGCACGGGCCTGGAAGTGAGTCCGGTGAGCTGTACGCCCAGGACTGGGACGGGCAAGAGCAGGCGGGTGCCGCCACGCTGTTCTCCGACCGCGATTCCGCGCCTACGCGGGCCTCTCGTGCCTCGCATGAGCCGCGGACCCGCCGCCTGGTGCTGGGGGGAGCGCTGCTGTTCGTCCTGATCGGGTTGGTCATCGCCGGTTTGATGATTTTCCCGGTGGTCTCAGATCTGCTGGAGAGCAAGGACTACGACGGGCCCGGTTCGGGGTCGGCGACGGTCGTGGTCTCGCCGGGGGATTCAGGGCGGATGATCGGTCAGAGCTTGGTCGAGGCTGACGTGGTCAAAACGAGCGCGGCCTTCGAGAAAGCCTTGACCAGCCACCCCGGCGACGAGATCCAGCCGGGGTCCTACACGTTGAAGACGCAGATGAAGGCTGCCGATGCGCTGTCGGCGCTGCGGGACCGGGCCAGCCGCAACGAGGTCGAGGTGACCTTGCGTGAAGGGCTGCGCGCCAAGGAGATGTTCGCGCTGCTGTCCAAGGCGACCGGTGAACCCCTCGCGGCGTACGAGCAGGCAGCCAAGACGCCGGCCAAACTCGGTCTGCCCGAGGCCGCCGGCGGCAAACTCGAGGGTTACCTTTTCCCAGCCACGTACACCTTCGGCCCCAAGACCACCGCTGCGGAGCAACTGAGCAAGCTCGTCTCCCAAGCCACAGGCCGCTGGTCCACCTTGGGCGTCACCGACGATCAGATGCAGGACATCATCACCATCGCCAGCATCGTCGAGGCTGAGGCGCGTCTGCCGCAAGACCGGCCCAAGGTCGCGGCGGTCATTGAGAACCGGTTGCGGATCGGGATGGCCCTGCAGATGGACTCCACGGTCGCGTACGGAGTTGGAAAGCGCGCGCTGACCACCTCAGATGGCGAGCGTGCCAACGACAACCCGTACAACACCTACCTGCACCCAGGCCTGCCTGCGGGACCGATCGGCAACCCGGGGGCGGCAGCTGTCGAAGCTGCGTTGAAGCCTGCACCGGGTAAGTGGCTGTACTTCGTCACGGTCAACCCCGAGACGGGCGAGACCCGGTTCGCCACGACGATGGCTGAGCACGAGAAGAACGTTGTGGCGTTCCGGCAGTGGTGCCAGGCGCACCCGGGTTCGTGTTGAGACACCGGGCGGCCGTCCTCGGTTCCCCGATCGCGCACTCCCTCTCGCCGGTGTTGCACGAGGCTGCCTATGCCGCGCTCGGGCTCTCGGATTGGAGTTACGCCAAAGTGGCGGTCGGTGGGCCGGGGGAGCCCAATCTGGCCGGCTTCCTGCACGGGCTGGACCGGGAGTGGATCGGGTTATCGGTGACGATGCCGCTGAAGGAGGAAGCGCTGCAGGTGGCTTCGGTGGCTACCGCGCAAGCACAGCGCCTCGGCGCGGCGAACACGCTCATCCGCAGCCAGGACGGGTGGATTGCCGAGGCGACCGATCCGGATGGGATCGAGCAGGCGCTACTGCACGCAGGTCTGCGCAGCGCCCGCAGCGCCCTCGTGTTCGGTTCGGGCGCAACGGCCCGCGCAGCCTTGGAATCCCTGGCCCGGTTCGGCGTCACTTCGGTCGGGCTCGGCGTCCGGGACCAGGTTCGCCCGCAGACGAGCGCGTTGGCCCGTCAACTGGGACAGTCCCTCACCTCGATCCCGCTCGCGCAACTGGAATCCTCGGCGCGCCTGGAGCAGGCGATCGGCGAGGTGGAGGTCGTTGTCAGCACGCTCCCGGCGGGCGCGTTCACGCCACCGGGCGCCCCGAGCGAGCCGCGTGATGACAGTGACGGCTGGAATGACGCCGGCGACGTCACCGAGCCGCAGCCGTTGGCCGGGACGTACCTGCTGGACGTGGTGTACGCCGATTGGCCGACCCCCCTGGCTCGTTGGGCGAACCGGCGCGGCGCCCAAGTGGTTTCGGGTCTGGAAATGCTTTTGTACCAAGCGGCCGAGCAAGTGGCGCTGATGACGGGGCGCACCGCCCCAGTACCGGCGATGCGTGCTGCGCTGGAAGCCAGCCTGGCCGAGTCGGTCTAGAGCTACCGATATCACTACCTGCACCCATCCGGCCTGGGCCGGTGCGGTGTGCAGGTGAAAGCTGCCGACTGTGTAAGCCAAGGGCGCGGCCAACTGGGGCGCGGGCATAGACGTGCCGCGGTGTCTCAGTCCCAGGGCTGTCGCGATGACTGTGGCTACCTCGTGGAACGATATGGCCATGCTGCGTTGGTTGACTGCCGGTGAGTCACACGGTCCCGCGCTCGTCGCAATCCTGGAGGGGCTGCCCTCTGGGGTGGCAGTGACGAGCGAAGACATCCAGAGCGCCCTGGCGCGCCGTCGGCTCGGCTACGGCCGAGGTGCCCGACAGAAGTTCGAGCAGGACGAGTTGGAGATCATCGGCGGGTTGCGTCACGGCGTGAGCATGGGGTCCCCCTTCGCGCTGCGGATCGGCAACAGCGAGTGGCCGAAGTGGCAGACGGTGATGGGACCCGATCCGGTCTCCGCAGCCGAGCTGGCCGCGGCCGATGACGTGAACGCCCCCAAGGAGATCGCCCGGAACCGGCCGTTGACCCGGCCCCGGCCCGGCCATGCAGACTTGGCCGGCATGCAGAAGTACGGCTTCGATGACGCCCGGCCGGTCTTGGAGCGAGCCTCGGCCCGGGAGACCGCGGCCCGGGTAGCCCTGGGCGCAGTCGCCGCGGCCTACCTGGAGCAGGTGGCAGGGATCCGCCTGGTCTCCCACACCGTCGCCATCGGCGCCGCCGGGGTCGCCGACGACGCGCCACTACCTGGCCCGGATGATGTGGCTGCGCTGGACGCCGATCCGGTGCGGGCCTTCGAGGAGGCCGGCTCGCAGGCGATGGTGGCCCAAGTGGACGCCGCGCGCAAAGACGGTGACACCCTCGGCGGAGTCGTGGAGGTGCTCGCTTACGGCTGCCCGCCCGGACTCGGCTCGCACGTGCACTGGGATCGGCGTCTGGATTCTCGGCTGGCGGCGGCGCTGATGGGGATCCAGGCCATCAAGGGCGTCGAGGTCGGCGACGGCTTCCGCACCGCGGCCCGACGCGGTTCGCAAGCCCACGATGAGATGGCCCATGACGAGCAGCGCACGATCCGGCGCGCCACCAACCGCGCCGGCGGCACCGAGGGCGGGATGAGCACCGGTGAAGTTGTGCGCGTCCGTGCCGCGATGAAGCCGATCAGCACCGTCCCGCGGGCTCTGGCCACAGTCGATGTCCGCTCCGGGGAGCCGAGCACCGCCATCCATCAGCGCTCCGATGTGTGCGCCGTCCCGGCGGCCGGTGTGGTGGCCGAAGCTATGGTGGCGCTGGTGGTGGCCGACGCGGTCGCCGAAAAGTTCGGTGGCGATTCGGTAGCGGAGACCAGGCGCAATGTGCAGGCCTACTTGGCGGCCATTCCGGAGGGGATGAGGTCATGGTGAACTCTGGCCCGATCGCGGTGTTGACCGGTCCTCCCGGGGCCGGGAAATCGACCATCGGCGCTTTGCTGGCGCAACGCCTGAACGTGGACCTGCTCGACACCGATGCGCTCATCGAGCAGCGAAGTGGTTGCAGCATCTCCGACTTGTTCGTCGAACACGGCGAGGCGCACTTCCGAGAACTGGAGTGTGCAGCGGTCGCAGACGCCCTGGCCGGTCACGACGGCATCGTCGCCCTCGGCGGGGGAGCGGTGCTCGACCCGGGCACCCAAGGGCTGCTCGAAGAGCAGCGGGTGGTCTTCCTCGACGTCTCGCTGCGCTACGCCGGTAGGCGGACCGGTTTCGACCAGGGACGCCCGTTGTTGGCGCTGAACCCGCGCGGCCAATGGCTAGAGCTGATGCAGCAGCGACGACCGATCTATGAACGCCTGGCGAGCATCCGGGTGGATACCGACGACCGTGAGCCCGACGACATCGCCGCCGAGATCATCACAGCACTGGACGTGGCAGGAGATCAGGTATGAGCCTCACCCCCGCCGCGGAGGCAGCCGGGCAGCCGGTCACGGTCCGGGTCGGCGATGAGCACAGCGGCTACGACGTCGTCATCGGCGCCGGCGTGCAGGAACGGCTGCGGACGCTGCTGCCCGCTGGCGCCCGTCGGGCCTTGCTCGTCCACGCCGAGCCGGTCGCTGAGCTGGCCCGGGGGTTGGCGCAGGTGCTGCGCGAGGCTGGGTGTGAGGTGCTGCTCGAGGCGTTGCCCGACGCTGAGGCTGCAAAGACCATCGAGGTGGCTGCCGGACTGTGGGCCCGGCTGGGGCAGGCGGGCTTCACCCGCACCGACGTCGTCGTCGCTGTGGGTGGTGGCGCCGTCACCGACCTGGGCGGCTTCGTGGCAGCCACCTGGCTGCGCGGGGTGCCGTTGATCAACGTCCCCACCACCCTGCTGGGCATGGTGGACGCGGCCGTGGGGGGCAAGACCGGGATCAACACGGCCGAGGGCAAGAACCTCGTCGGTGCTTTCCATCCCCCGGTCGGGGTGCTGTGCGATCTCGACGCGCTCGCCACCTTGCCGCGACCCGATCTGGCAGCCGGTCTGGCCGAGGTCATCAAGGGCGGGTTCATCGCTGACCCGGTGATCCTCGACCTGATCGAAGCCGACCCGTCGGCTGCGCTGGACCCGAGCTCGCCGGTCTTGGCGGAGTTAGTGCAACGCAAGGTCGCGGTCAAAGCGCGGGTGGTCTCGGCCGATCTGCGCGAGGCGGGGCTGCGCGAGATCCTCAACTACGGCCACACCTTCGCTCACGCCATCGAGCAGGTCGAGGGCTATTCATGGCGACACGGGGACGCGGTGGCGGTCGGCATGGTCTTCGTGGCCGAGTTGGCGGTTCGCGCCGGTCAGCTTTCGCCGGAGGTGCTACAGCGGCACCGCTCGATTCTGTCCGCAGTGGGTCTGCCCATCAGTTATCCGCCTGGGCGGTGGCCGGAGTTGTCGGCGGCCATGGCTCGGGACAAGAAGACCCGCGGCGCGACGCTGCGCTTCGTGGTGCTGGAGGGGACCGGCGTGCCGGTACGCCTCGAAGGACCCCCGGAGGCTTTGTTGCTCGAGGCCTACCAGGCGCTCAGCCAGCACTGAGCACCACGACGATCAGTCCTGGCGGGGCTGCCGGTCCACGCTCAGCACAGTTCGGCGTCGTGTACCCGAATGGCGATCTGGACCCGGTTATCGACTTCGAGCTTGGCGAAGATGTGCGAGACGTGCGCCTTGACGGTGGCCACGCTCATGAACAGCTCGGCGGCGATCTGCGCGTTGGACGCGCCGCGGGCTACGGCAAGGGCGACTTCGTGCTCGCGTTCGGTCAGCGCCGCCAATGAGGACAGTGCCGCTTGGCGTCGCTGCGCACCCGGGTCGCGGGTGGCGGCTTTGACCACCTGGGCCACGACGCTGGGGGAGAGCGTCTGCTCGCCTCTGGCGACGGCTTCGATGGCGGCGATCATCGCCGGCGGCGGGGTGTCCTTGAGCAGGAAACCGCTTGCCCCGCTGCGCAGCGCGTCGATGACTAGGTCGTCGGCGTCGAAGGTGGTCAGAACGAGGATTCGCGGCGGATGGGGCTGCTGCAGCAACAACCGGGTGGCACTGATCCCGTCCCGGCGCGGCATGCGCACGTCCATCAGGACCACATCAGGGGCGAACTCCTGCACCGCTGTGATCGCCTCGATGCCGTCGCAGGCTTCCCCGACGATTTCCAGCGTGGTGGCGCCACCGAGAATGAGCCGTAACCCTGAGCGCACGAGTGGATCGTCATCGACGATGACGACTCGGATAGCGCTTTGTTGGCTCATCACTCACCTTCCTGGTCGGCCCACGGTAGCGACAGACAGACCAGATAGCGGCCCTGTTCGGTGCCGTGTTGCAGAGAACCGCCGGTCAGCTCGGCGCGCTCAGCCAGGCCCAACAGGCCGACCCCGGCCCCGGGCGGCGGTTGCACAGCGCTCTCGGCGAGTGGGTTGGAGACCTGCATCCGCAGCTGCCCACCGGGGTGCCCGTCGATGGTGACTGTCACCGGCGTCCCCGGGGCGTGCTTGCGGGCGTTGGTCAGACATTCCTGCACGCCTCGATAGGCGTGGCGCCCGGTTGTGGTGGGGACCTGCGAGGGGTCGATGTGCAACTGCAGATCGATGCTTTGACCTGCGGCGCGGGCTTGAGTGATGAGTTCGCTCAGATCCGACAACGTCGGCTGCGGCGGCTCCAAACCGCCGGTGGTGCGGGTAGGCGCCGCACGCAGCACACCGAGCACCTCGCGTAGGTCGGTCAGGGCGCGGTGGGCGTTCTCCTGCACCAAGTGGGCTGTTTCCCGAGTCTGTTCTGGCCCCAGGTCCTCCCGGTAGGCCAGCGCCCCGGCGTGCAGCGCGACCAGCGAAATCCGGTGCGCCAGAACGTCGTGCATCTCCCGTGCGATGCGGGACCGTTCGTTGACGCGCGCCTGCTCGATGCGCAGTAGTTGCTCGCGCTCGGCCGTCTCGGCTCGGTCACGCAAGGACGCCAGAAGATCACGCCGGGCCCCCAGATAGAACCCGAGGGCGGTGACCAGGGTGTTCAGGATGACCCCGAACAGCAGGACTTCCCACAACGTGACATCGTCTGCGCCCGGTGTCGGGATCCACCATTCGTAGGCGCTGCCAGCCAGCGTCGCCAGGATGACGACCAGCGTGGAGGGCCACACTCGGCGGTGCGTGGCCAACGAGATCGTGGCAAAAACCCACGATCCGAAAGCCATCGCGGAAACCATCAACAGCAGCGACAACGCGGCCGCCGCGGCCAGCGGCGCGCGACGGCGCAGCGGCAGTAGGCCCACCGCCAGGGTCCCCAGAATCAGGTCGAGGAAGACCCGGAACTCGATCGTCGGGGAGATCACTTCGGGCTCCGGCGGCAACACCAGCGCCCAGGCACTCAGCCCCAGGAGCAGCGCCGCCGCGTATTTGGCCACGGTGCCCAACCAGGGTGGGGCAGCGGGTCGGGCGAACGTGTCCATGTGGGCAGCCTACGAAGCACGTGCCAGCGGCTACGACCCGCTGGGGTCGATGACGGCACCTACTTGGGTAGGGGTCGCGGGTCAGCCGCGGTGGATCTGGGTGTAGATCGGCACCCCGAAGACGTCGGTGCGCATCCCGGTGACCCCGGTGCCGTAGGCGGCGGTCGCGTTCAACGTCCACAGCGGCACCACGGGCAGATCGTGCAGCACGATGGTTTCGGCTTGGACGTAGGCGCCGACTTTTTCCGACAGCGGAACCTCACGGGCGTGTGTCAGCGCCATCAGCGCTCGAGGGTCGGCATAACCGGAGTCGTTGCCGGCGGCCCCGGCGATGAAACGCGGTGCCAAGAAACTCTCCAACGCCGGGTAGTCCATTTGGTACACCTGCACGTAGGGACCCGGTTCTTGCCCGGTGGCGACAGCTTCCTGCAGCGCCGGCAGGGTGGGGTAGGGGCGTGGCTCGCAGCGAATCCCCAGCGCTGCGGTAACCCCAGCGCACACTTCGTCGACCCATGGGGCGTGCCCGGCGTCACTGTTGAAGGCCAGGGTCAACTCGGTGGGGGCGCTGCGAGAGGTGGCTAGCGCGGTAGCCGCGCCTGCCGGGTCGGCGGTGCACAGGGCGCCGCACAGGGAACGTGAATAGCCTTCAACGACGGGGGCAGCCAGGTCAGTGGCCGGTACCCGTGTGTCCGCGAAGACGGTCGTGGCGATCTCGGAGCGGTCGATGGACATCGACAGGGCCTGGCGCGCGGCCAACCCGGCAGCGCCGCCCCAGCCACGGGCGCGAGTGGGCACCACAATCCCCACCGTGCGCCCCACCGGCTGGTTGATCGCGCGTTCCCCCAACTCGGTGCGGTAGGTGGGCAGGTCGCTCAGCGGCAGGTCATCCAGGACGTCCAGCGCCCCGGAATCCAGGTCCCGACGGGCGGCGTCCAGGTCTGCGTAGAGCCGAAAGTCGATGCCGGTGTTCGTCGCCGGGTCTGCGCCGGCGTAGGCGCTGCTCGGGCGCAGCCTGAGGGTGTCGGCCTGCTGCCAGCCCTCGGTGAGCAGGTACGGGCCGTTCCCGATCGGCTTGTCGGTGAAGGCCTGCGGATCGGTGAAGGCAACCCGCGGCAGCGGCGCGAACGCTTGATGGCCGAGCCGGTCGGTGAACCCGGGTTGGGGTGTGCGCAACCGGATGGTGAACGTGCGCTCGTCCAGGACGCGCAGCCCGCTCAGGCGAGGTTCGTGCCGGGGGCCGCCCGAGTCGGATGTAGATGCGGCACCAGGCTCATCCTGGCTCTGCCCGGTGGGGGTGTCGGCCCCAAGGATCGGGGAGAACAGCCACCGGTGCACGTGCGCGGGATCGGGCGCGGCGGCCAGACTCCAGGCGTCCACGAACGATGCCGCAGTGACGGGTTCGCCGTTGCTGAACCGCCAACCGGAGGCGAGGCGAACCCGGAAGAACTGGTCGTCCGTGGTCTCGATCGATTCGGCCACCTCGTTCACGGCCTTGCCTTTGGCGTCGTAGCGCAGCAGTCCGCGAAAGAGCAGGGCCGTGATGCGCGAACCGTAGGGGTCATCGACACGGGCCGGGTGCAGGTCGCGGGTGAACTCGCGGGCGTTGACCACGATCGGGGCGTTACTCGGGCGGGTGGTGGTGGCCGCCGGCGGGGCCGGTTCAGGCGCGCAGCCGGTGGCTAGCGTCATTGTCGAGATCACCGCTGCGCCGGCCATGGCGAGGAAGCGGGTGCGCGCGCGTCGCATCGGCTACCTCCGGGTGGCTTCGAGTGGCTGCAAGGTGGTTTCGGGTGGGCGGCTACCCCCACCTTGCCACGCGCGCCGCCACCGGATGGTTCCCTCGGGCAGACGGGCACGAGGCCAGGGCCAGCGACCGCTAGACTGGCGCAAGTTTCCGCCGTGTTCCGATTCGCGGCGGCGCACGCGGCCGGGCATCAGCGACGTGCCGCGTGAGAACCCACCGTCGAGACGAGGACAGACCCGCGTGGCCACAACGAACGACCTCAAGAACGGCATGGTGCTCAAGCTCGAGGGCCAGCTGTGGACCGTCATCGAGTTCCAGCACGTCAAGCCCGGCAAAGGCCCAGCCTTCGTACGTACCAAGCTGAAGAACGTCATGAGCGGTAAGACGATCGACAAGACGTTCAACGCTGGCACCAAGGTCGAGACGAGCAACGTCGACAAGCGCACGATGCAGTACCTGTACAAGGACGGCGACGACTTCGTCTTCATGGACGGCAAGACCTTCGACCAGGTCACGGTGGCTGCGGCTGTCGTGGGCGAGGCCGAGAAGTTCATGTTGGAGAACCAAGAGGCTGTCGTGGCAACGCACGAGGGCACCCCGCTGTTCGTGGAGCTGCCGGCCTCGGTCGAGCTGACCATCACCTTCACCGAGCCCGGCCTGCAGGGCGACCGCTCCACCGGCGGGACCAAGCCGGCCACGTTGGAGACCGGCGCCCAGATCGCGGTGCCGCTCTTCCTCGAGCAAGGCACCAAGGTCAAGGTCGACACTCGCGACGGTAGCTACCTCGGTCGCGTCAACTGATGGGCCAGGGGCGCCTGCCCAGCGACGATGGGGCTGAACGGGAGCTCGACGCCGAATGGGGCGATGGCGGTGCAGAGTTGCCGCTGCCGCAGGGGGTGCCGCAGGACGCGGTGCGCCAGGAGCGCCCGGCCGCCCGCAGTGATCGAGGTCTGCTCACCTCCGCTCGTAGCAAGGCGCGTCGCGCGGCAGTGGAGTTGCTCTTCGAGGCTGAGCAGCGCGGCCTGAACGCGGGCGTTCTGGTCGAACAGCGAATCGCCGCCCCGACCACCCAGACGCCGCTGCGCCAGTACACGATCGACATCGTGCGCGGTGTGGTGGCGTCGTGGGCAACCATCGAGGAGATCATCGCGACGTACAGCCGTGGTTGGCAGATCTCGCGCATGCCTGCCGTCGACCGGGCGATCCTTCGGGTCGCCACCTGGGAGATCATCCATAACGATGATGTGCCGGCGGCGGTCGCTGTCTCCGAAGCAGCCACGATCGCCAAGGTGCTCTCCACGGATGAGTCCCCGGCTTTCGTCAACGGCCTGCTCTCGCGAATCGCAGAGGTTGCACCCACCCTGCGTTGAGCACCCGCTGTGAACGGCAGCAACCGCGCCGGTATCCGATGAGGATGCCGGCGCGGTTGCGTCCTATCGGTCAGTCCGTTGCCACCGTGCCGGTTCGACTCGCGTCGCCGCAGGCACCGGTCGAGCAGCAGGCCGGTGACCGATCCAGACCTGGGCGGGTTCAGCCGGACCTGGTTGCGGTGTCAGTCCGCCAGCGGGCGCCGGCGCAGGATCGAGGCCAGCACCGCCCCGGAGAGGTTGTGCCACACCGAGAACACCGCGCCGGGCAGCGCCGCCATCGGGCTGACGTACGTGGCAGCCAGCGTCGTCGCCAACCCGGAGTTCTGCATTCCCACCTCGACGGCGGTGGTGCGGCACGCAGCCTCACGCTGACCGGTGGCCTTGGCCACGCCGTAACCGAGGGCATAACCTGCCACGTTGTGCAGCACGACGGCCAGCAGCACGATGCCCGCCGCGGAGGCGATCTTGTCCGCGGAACCGGCCACGACGGCCATCACCACACCGGTGATTCCGGCGACCGATAGCCACGGCAGAGCCGGCAAGACCTTCTCCACCACGGACGGGACCAGGACCCGTAGGAGCAGTCCCGCGATGACCGGGACGAGCACCATCTTCACGATCGACAGCGCCATCGCGCCGCCGGAGACGTCGAGGCGCTCGCCGGCCAGCGCCAAGGCCAACATCGGGGTGAGCAACGGGGCCAGCAGCGTCGATATCGAGGTCATGGTGACGGAGAGGGCGACATCCCCCTTGGCCAGGTAGGTGACCACGTTGGAGGAGGTGCCGCCGGGGGCGCAGCCGACGAGGATCACGCCCACTGCCAGTTCGGGTGGCAGCCGCAGCGCCGCGGCGATCGCCCACCCGAGCACCGGCATCAGGCCGTATTGTGCGACGACCCCGATCACCACCGGCAACGGCCGGCGGATGACGAGCAGGAAATCGGGTGGGGTCAGCGTGAGACCCATGGCGAACATGATGATTCCCAGCAGGGTGGGGACCCACGGCCCGAGCGCTGGGGCGATGGGGCCGGGCAGCAGGTAGGCCAGCGCTGCCCCGAGCAGGACCAGCAGCGGGAAGATCGTGACAGCCATCCGTGCCTGCCGCTCTTCCTTTGCGGCGAGGGTGGCGAGAGCAGTAGGCGGCTGCGAGGGGGCGGTCATGGCTTTTGTTCTAACTGAGGTGCTCATTGAGTGAGACGAATGGTCACATTTCGAGACAGTAAGGGCGCGCATGCCGCAGGCACACGCGCCCTTACCGGACTGCAATGGGCTACTTAACGGGGCTCTCCATCTGCCCGGCCGGGATCTCATCCTCGACGACCTCTTCGTCGTTGTTGAGGCTGTCCATGATCCGAACCAGCTCATCCATGTCGGCCTGGGAGGGATGACCCCAGCCGGGTTCGTAGCCCGCGACTTCCCGAAGGGAAACGCCTCTGGTCTGTCCGTAGAAGATTTCAATGTCTTCGGTGTCGACCAAGGCGGGGTGGGCGACCCCGGTGGACTCGGCCACCTTGAGCAGATCTCGCCGCAAGGTCTGGATGTAGCGAGCGTTCCGTTCGGCCTTGAGTTCGGGATCCAGGCTGCGCGCCAGCCACGGATTCTGCGTCGCCACCCCGGTCGGGCACTGGCCGGTGTGGCATTTCTGCGTCTGCAGACACCCGATGGCCAGCATGGCCTCGCGCGCGATGTTGATCATGTCCACGCCCAGCGCGAACGCGACCATGGCGTTGTCGGGCAGACCGAGCTTGCCTGACCCGATGAAGACCACGGAATCGGTCAGGCCGGCGCGGGCGAAGATCGAATAGACGCGGGCGAAACCGGTCTGGAAGGGCATCGAGACGCTGTCGCTGAACACCATCGGGGCAGCCCCGGTGCCGCCTTCGCCGCCGTCGATGGTGATGAAGTCCACGCCCCGGGTCCCGTCGCGCATCGCCTGCGCCAGGTCCTCCCAGAATGAGAGGTCGCCGACCGCCGACTTCACCCCGACCGGAAGACCGGTCGCCTCGGCGAGGGTCTCCACCCAGTCCAGCATCGAGTCGACGTCGTGGAAGGCCGTGTGTCGCGAGGGGCTGATGCAGTCCTGACCCTGGGGGATACCGCGGATCTCGGAGATCTCCGGGGTCACCTTCGCCGCAGGCAGCACCCCGCCCAGGCCCGGCTTGGCGCCTTGGCTGAGCTTGATCTCGAGCGCGCGCACCGGAGCGGATTCGACGATGGCGACGAGCTTGTCGAGATCGAAGTTGCCATCCTCGTCACGGCAACCGAAGTAGGCAGTTCCGATCTGCAGGATGAGGTCACCACCCTTGCGGTGGTGCAGCGAGAGGCCACCCTCACCGGTGTTGTGCAGGCAACCGGCGATAGCCGCGCCGGCGTTCAACGCCGCGATCGCCGGCGCCGACAGGCTGCCGTAGCTCATCGCCGAGACGTTGACGATCGAAGCGGGCCGAAAAGCCTTGCGGCGCCCGCGGGCCGCCCCCATGACTTTCGCGCACGGCAACGCCGCGTCGTGGTGGCTGTGGGCGGCCCCTGAACGTGGCGCGTGGGCGGAGAAGGTCCGATGTTTGATGATCGGGTAGCCCTCGAGGTGCTCCATGTCGTTGTCGGTCCCGAACCCGAAGTAGGTGTTCAGACCCTTGGCGGAGCTGTAGATGTAGCGCCGCTGGTCCCGGCTGAACGGCCGCTCTTCGTCGTTGCCGGCGACGATGTACTGCCGCAGCTCCGGTCCGATCGTCTCGACGAAATAGCGCCCATGACCGAGAACCGGGAAGGCGCGCAAAAGAGAGTGCTTCTTTTGAAAAACGTCGTGGAGGGCGACCCCGGCTACCGCTGCGACGGGCAGGCTCCACCATGCGCGTGTTGAACTCATGCGCGAAGTCTGCCGCTTATGAGGTCACTAGGGGCAGCTTGGAGACCACATATTCGCCGACGTCAGGGTCCCGAACGGTGAATCGTCAGGCGTTCGCCTCGGGCCTGCGGGCCATCACCGGGGATTTGCGGCTCGGCGCCGCTGCTCATGCCGGGACGGTCGCGGTGGAGATCAGCAGCGCGCTGACCTCCACCGCGGGGGTCCTCAGTTCGACCGGTTCGCCCGGTAGTACCGGATGAGCGCCTGGGTCGAGGAGTCCTGGGAACCCAGTGCGTCTTCATCACCGCCGACCGCCGGGGTGATCGCCTTGGCCAGTTGTTTGCCGAGTTCGACACCCCACTGGTCGAAGGAGTCGATGCCCCACACGATGCCTTGGGTGAAGGTGATGTGCTCATAGAGGGCGATGAGCTGGCCCACCACACTCGGGGTCAGCGCCGGCGCCATGATCGAGGTCGTCGGCTTGTTGCCCTCGAAGACTCGCGCCGAGACGATCTCCTCCGGTGTGCCTTCGGCGCGCACCTCCTCTTCGGTCTTGCCGAACGCCAGTGCGGCCGTTTGGGCGAAGAAGTTCGCCAAGAACAGCTCATGCACGTCTGAGTCGTCGCCCAAGGTGTCGCGCACCGGGTGGGCCGGGGTTGCGACCGCGATGAAGTCGGCCGGGATGAGCTGTGTTCCCTGGTGGATGAGCTGGTAGAAGGCGTGCTGGCCGTTGGTGCCCGGCTCGCCCCAGAACACCTCACCGGTCTCGCAGGTGACCGGCGAGCCGTCCCAGCGCACCGACTTGCCGTTGGACTCCATCGTCAACTGCTGCAGGTAGGCCGGGAAGCGGTGCAGGTACTGGGCGTAGGGGAGCACCGCGTGGGTGTCGGCCCCGAGGAAGTTCACGTTCCACACGTTGAGCAGGCCCATCAGCGCCGGCACGTTCTGCTCCAGCGGGGTGGTGGCGAAGTGCTCATCGATGGCGTGGAATCCGGCGAGGAAGTCCTCGAAGTTGCTGCGTCCCATCGCCAGCACCAGGCTCGTGCCGATCGCGGAGTCCACCGAGTAGCGCCCGCCGACCCAGTCCCAGAAGCCGAACGCGTTGTCCGGGTCGATCCCGAAGTCGGCGACCTTGTCCAGGGCGGTCGAGACGGCGACGAAGTGCTTGGTGACGGCCTTGCTGCGGCCTGCCTCGCTGTCCTCGATGGCGCCGGCCTTGGTCAGCGCATCGAGCAGCCACGACTTGACCATTCGGGCGTTGGTCAGGGTCTCCAGCGTGGTGAAGGTCTTGCTCGCCACCACCACCAGGGTCGTCTCCGGGTCCAGCCCCGCGGTGGTCTGCGCGGCGTCGGTCGGGTCGATGTTGCTGATGAACCGGCAGTCCGGGCCGTCGCAGTAGGGCTGTAGCGCCTCGTAGACCATGACCGGGCCCAGGTCGGAGCCGCCGATGCCGATGTTGATCACCGTCTCGATCGGCTTGCCGGTGACGCCCTTCCACTGCCCCGAGCGCACCTGCTCGGCGAACGCGTACACCTTCTCCAGCGTGGCGTGCACGTCCTCATCGACGTTCTGGCCATCCACGACCAGCGCCGGAGTTGCGCCCTTAGGGCGGCGCAGCGCCGTGTGCAGCACTGCGCGGTCCTCGGTGAGGTTGATGTGCTCACCGGAGAACATGGCGTCCCGGCGGGCCGGCAAGTTCACCTCTTCGGCGAGGTCGATCAGCGCCGCGATCACGGCGTCGTTAAGCAGGTTCTTGGACAGGTCCACGTACAGGTCACCTGCGGTGAAAGACATCCGCTGCGCCCGATCGGGGTCCTGCTCGAACCAGCCGCGAAGGTCCGGCGTCATCCAGGCCTCGAGATCGGTGAGCCTGTCCCAGGCTTTGGTTGTCGTGGGGTCGATCGGTGGGGTCGTCATGGCCGTGTCGCACCTGCCCATTCGTTGAGTTCATCGTGCCCGTGAGCGACTGGCGCTCCCGGCACAGCCTAGTGCTCCACGCCGACCTCCCTCGGAACAGGCTGCCTGCTCAGGCGCGTCCCGTCACGGATCCGGCAGGTTCCTGCAGCACTGCGGCCGCGGTGTGGTTGTCGGTGACCAGGTGGGTGGCGAATCCGTTGCGCAGGGCGACACGCAACGCGCGCGCCTTACGGCGTCCCGTGGCCACCAATATTCGGGTCGGTTTGGCCACCAGATCCTCGATGCCGATGCCGACCGTGCGCGCGTCGAGCTCCGGCAGGGCGAGCTGCCCGAAGTCGTCGTAGAAGTGCGAGCACAGATCCCCGGCCGCCTTCTCCAGCAGGATGTCCTGCTCCTGGCTGGACAGATAACCCAGTTTGAACAGCGTCGCCTCGGGCTCGACCGCGCCCACGGTGAAGATGGCGATCTGGGTGCGCCGCCCCAGGTCGATGACGTCTGCGAGGTGTCGGTCGCCCTCGACAATCTCCTTCACTGCCGGGTTCTCGAAGATCACCGGCAACGGAAGGAGGCGGGCGTAGCCGCCGAACGCGCGCCGGAACAACTCGATGGTCTCGTGGTCGCGGGTGGAGGTGGTGGTGTAGGAACGGCCGCCCTTGAGCTGCACGATCTCCACTCCGCGCCGGTCCTGGGGAGTCAAGGATCTGGCGACGGCGTACATCGTCTCGCCCCAAGTCACCCCGAGCAGCGCACCGTCGTCGACGAGTTGTTGCAGCAGCAGCGCACCCTGGCGGCCCACCTCACGCAAGGTGCCCACGGAATCCTCCTGCGGGTGCGCGATCCGCACCTCGGCAAGGCCGAAGCGCTCTCGCAGCGCACGTCCGAGATCGTCGCCGACCTGGCGCGGGTCGTGAATCTCGATGCGCACGAAGCCGCGCTCGCGGGCGTGAGAGATGAGCTTGGAAACGGTGGGACGAGCCACGCGCAGCCGCTCGGCCACGTCGGCCTGGGACAGTCCGTCCTCGTAGTAGAGGCGCGCCGCCTCGAGCGCTTGAATGTCTCGGTCCTGCATCGGGTTCCTTCCATGATCAGGGCACGCCCACACATGCAGGTGCCCCCGGGGTGCCTGCCGCAGGAAGCGGGCGGGCCCAGGGGCACACGCAGGTAATACGTCCTCAGAAGGCTACGACTCCCACGATCGCGGCATTGAGCAGGTTGGTGCAGGTCCCGGCCAGCAGTGCCAGCATCCCCAGCCGCGCGACGTCACCGCGCCGCTCCGGACTCAGCGCGCCGAACGCGCCGATCTGGATGGCGATGGAGCTGAAGTTCGCGAAGCCGGCCAGGGCGAAGGAGGAGATCATGACCGCCTTCGGCGAGAGGTCGTCAACCTGTTGGCTGAAGGCCGTGAACCCGACGAACTCGTTCAGGACCGTCTTCTGGCCGATGAAGTTGCCGACCACGCCGGCCTCATTCCACGGAACTCCGAGCACCCAGGCGACCGGGGCGAAGAGCAGACCGAAGAGGCCTTCCAGCGACCAGCCGGGCTGTCCGAGAGCGTTGCCGATGCCGCCCAAGATCGCCGAGATCAGGGCGATCAGCGCGACGAAGGCAATCAGCAGGCAGCCGACGATAACGGCGATCTTGCCACCGGCCATCGCACCGCGGCCCAGGGCGTCGATGAGGTTGCGCGACTCGGTGTCGCGCACGTCGCGGACGCTGGCGTCGTTCGTCGGGGTCTCGGTCTCGGGGAAGAACGCCTTGGCCATGAGCAGTGAGCCGGGGGCGTTCATCACGCTGGCCGCCAGCAGGTAGGGCAGCGGCGCGCCGAGCAAGGAGTAACCGATCAGCGTGGAGCCGGCCACCGCTGCGAAGCCGCCGGTCATACAGGTGAACAACTCGGCCATGGTCAGGGTGCGGATGTAGGGGGCGATCATCAGCGGCGCCTCACTCTGGCCGAGGAAGATCACGGTCGAGGCCCAGACGCCCTCGATCTTGCTGGTGCCCATGAGCTTCTGCAGCAGGGTGCCGATGATGTCGACGAAGAACTGGATGACCCGCAAGTAGTACAGGGCCCCGATGATGGCGCCGAGGAAGATGATCACCGGCAGGACATTCAAGGCGAACACGAAGCCGGTGTTCTCACCCATCAGCCCACCGAAGACGAACTGGGTGCCCTTGTCGGTGAAGCTGATCGCCTTGGTGATGAGTTCGGCGACCCACTTCAGTGCTGCGAACCCCGGTTCCCACTTCAGGACGATCAGCGCGAAAGCGATCTGCAGGGTCAGCCCCACCCCGAGCGTGCGCCAGTTGATGCGCGAGCGGTGCCGCGACATGGCAATGGCCAGCCCCAGGATGAGGACGATGCCGATGATTCCTTGGAAGCGTTCCATAGCGATCTCCTCAGGCGAGGTCGGAGGGGCCGAAGCCGAAGGGGAGGAGTTCGCTGAACCGGTGCGCGCGCGGCTCGCCCGACTCTTCGACGATCACCTGCTGGCAACCGAACTCGTGCAACACCTGGCGGCAGGCGCCGCACGGATAGCACGGCGAGGCTTTCAACCCGATGATCGCGACGCGCACGATCTGGCGCTCGCCGGGGTCGGTGCTCTGCGCAACCATGCGCGTGACCGCGGTGCGCTCGGCGCAGATGGTCAGTCCGTAGGACGCGTTCTCGACATTGCAGCCGGTGACGATCACTCCTGAGCGCAGGTGCAGTGCGGCCCCGACGGGGAACCGGCTGTAGGGGACGTACGCGGACTCCGCCGCCTCGCGGGCCCGGTCGAGCAATGCGCGATCGTCGAGCGCTTGGTTGGTCTGGGGCACGACTGCCTTCCCGGCCGTCGAGCCTCGACGGCCTTGTCGAGATCGGCGCCCGCTTGGCTGCGCCGCTGAAACACCTCTTGGAACATCGGTTCTGATGGTCCTTGACATATGTTCCGGGGTTCAGCCTAGGATCGATCGCAAGCGTCTTCAAGCGCTGGAGAGCATCTTTTTCGCGGCCGGTCACAACGCGGCGGACACCGCACCGAGCCGGGTGGAGAGAAGGGATTTACCGTGCCTGAGAAGTTCGATGCCGTCGATGTCATCCGGACCAAGCGCGACAACGGACGCCTCTGCGAGGCGCAGATCGATTGGGTGGTCGACGCCTACACCCGAGGTGTCGTGGCCGACGAGCAGATGGCTGCTCTGGCGATGGCGATCTTCCTCAACGGGATGGATCGCGCCGAAATCGCCCGCTGGACCGCAGCGATGATCGCCTCCGGGGAGCGTATGAGTTTTGAGAAGCTCTCCCGCCCCACCTGCGACAAACACTCCACCGGCGGCGTCGGAGACAAGATCACGCTGCCGTTGGCCCCCCTCGTGGCCTGTTTCGACGTGGCTGTACCGCAGTTGTCCGGACGCGGACTGGGGCACACCGGTGGCACGCTGGACAAACTCGAGGCCATCCCCGGCTGGCAGGCCGCGCTCGACAACGACCGGATGATGCAGATCCTGGACGAGATCGGCGCTGTCATCTGCGCTGCAGGCTCCGGCCTGGCACCGGCGGACAAGAAGCTCTACGCCCTGCGCGACATCACCAGCACGGTCGAGGCCATCCCGCTCATCGCCAGTTCCATCATGAGCAAGAAGATCGCCGAAGGTACCGGCGCACTGGTCCTGGACGTCAAAGTCGGTTCGGGTGCCTTCATGAAGGACATCGACCAGGCCCGCGAGCTCGCCCGCACCATGGTCGACCTCGGTGTAGACGCAGGCGTGAACACGGTGGCGTTGCTGACCGACATGTCCCGGCCGCTGGGGCGCCTGATCGGAAACGCTCTCGAGGTGCAGGAATCGGTTGAGGTTCTCGCCGGTGGCGGCCCCAAGGACGTCGTCGACCTCACCTGCGCCCTTGCCCGCGAGATGCTCACCTTGGCCGGCAAACCGGACTGCGACGTGGAGCAGGCACTGCAGGACGGACGCGCCATGGACGTGTGGAAGCGGATGATCGCCGCCCAGGGCGGGGACCCGGAAGCCGAGCTTCCTCGAGCCAAAGAAACCCAGGACGTGTTCGCCGAGCAGGACGGCGTGCTCACCGAGTTGGACGCTCTCAGCATCGGGGTCGCGAGTTGGCGGCTGGGCGCGGGCCGTGCCCGCAAAGAGGAGCAGGTCCAGGCCGGCGCCGGGATCGAGATCCACGTTGAGCCGGGCGAGCGGGTCAAAGCCGGTCAGAAGCTGCTCACTCTGCACACCGACACCCCGGAGCGCTTCGAGCGCGCCCAGGAGAGCCTGGTCGGTGGCCTGGTCATCGATCCAGATGCGGCGCCGGGCACTGGCGCCCGCGGTGACGTCGTGCTGGACCGGATCGGCTGAGCCGCACCGAGCCGTGTCACCGAGCCCGGAACCACCCGGCTCGGTGACACCCACCTGTGTCCGAGAGGATTGCCGTCATGAGCACACCCACACCTGCCCACCTCAGCCGCGCTGAACTGGCCCAAATGGTCGACCACACGTTGCTGAAACCGGAGGCAACCCGCGACCAGGTCCAGGCGCTCGCCGCGCAGGCAGCGGAGCTGGGTGCCTATTCCATCTGCGTGTCGCCCTCGATGCTGCCGGTCGAGGTCTCCCCGAGGGTGAAGGTGGCTACGGTCTGCGGGTTCCCTTCCGGCGCGCACCACCCGGAGGTGAAGGCGGGGGAGGCGCTGCGGTCGGTACGTGACGGCGCGGACGAGATCGACATGGTCATCAACATCGCCCGTCTCATCCAAGGCGACCTCGCCCACACCGAGGCCGAGATCGCTGCGGTTCGGGCCGCAGTTCCCCCACCGGTGATCCTCAAGGTCATCATCGAGTCCGCTGCGTTGAACGAGGAGCAGATCGTGCAGGCCTGCCAGGCCGCCGAGCGCGCCGGGGCGGACTTCGTCAAGACTTCGACCGGCTTCCACCCGGCAGGCGGGGCGAGCGTGGAAGCTGTCGCGCTGATGGCGGCAACTGTGGGGGACCGCCTCGGGGTCAAGGCCTCCGGCGGTATCCGCACCACCGAGGCCGCCTTGGCGATGGTCGAGGCTGGCGCTACCCGGCTCGGCCTATCCGGAACTGAAGCCGTGCTGGAGGGCCTGCACTGAAGGTGCGCCCCACCTGCTTGCCCGTCATCTCGTCCGTCGAAGGAGACCGATATGGCCGACGTCGTATCCGCCCCGCAGCCCGAGGACCTCGCTGGTCTGCTTGAACGAGCCCGGCACTGGTGCGCGCATGACCCTGCCCCGGCAGAGCGCGCAGCGTTGAGCGCCCTCATCGAGCAGGCTCAGGCGGGGGAGGCGGAAGCGCTGGCCGACCTCGCCTCTCGCTTCACCGGACCGCTGACCTTCGGCACCGCCGGGCTGCGGGGTGCGGTGGGCGCCGGTGAGACACGGATGAACCGGGCTGTGGTCGCCCGGGCCACCTTCGGGCTGATGGGGTACCTGAACGGAATCGTCGAGGAACCCCGGGTCGTCATCGGATGCGATGCCCGGCACGGCTCGGCCGACTTCGCCCGCACGGTGGCTCAGGTGGTGGCCGCAGCGGGCGGGCGTGCCCTGGTGCTGCCTGCCCAACTTCCTACTCCGGTCCTGGCGTACGCGGTGCGCGACCTGCAGGCCGACGCCGGAGTGATGGTGACCGCCTCCCACAACCCCCCGGCCGACAACGGTTACAAGGTGTACCTGGGCGGTCGGGTAGCCCAGGACGAAGCTCGCGGGGTGCAGATCGTTCCCCCGGCCGACCGGTTGATCGCCGAGAACATCGCGGCAGCCCCACCCGCCGACCAAATCCCCGGAGTACCCAGCGACGACGACGGCGTGCTCGAACAGCCCGAGGACGCCAAGATCGTCCTGCTCGATCATGGCGTGGTCGCCGGTTATGTCGGGCGCGCCGCCTCATTGGCCGGCTCCCAACTCGATGCCGACATCTCGATTGTGCTCACCCCCCTGCACGGCGTCGGAGGGCAACTGGCATGCGATGTCCTGGCCACCGCCGGTTTCCCTGAGGTCCAACTGGTACCCGAGCAGGCCGAACCCGACCCGGACTTCCCGACCGTGGCCTTCCCCAATCCCGAGGAACCGGGTGCGCTCGACCTGGCGCTGGACCTGGCCCGGCGCAGCGATGCCGATGTCGTGATCGCCCTGGACCCCGACGCCGACCGCTGTTCGGTAGCCACCCCAGATCCCAGCGCCCCCGGCGGGTGGCGGCAGCTCACCGGCGACGAGCTCGGAGCGCTGCTGGGGGAACAGGCGGCACAGCGCACCGCGCAGGAGGGGGACCCGGACACGGCAGTCCTGGCTTGTTCCATCGTCTCCAGCCGCCAGCTTGCCCGGATCGCCGCGGCGCACGGCTGCCAGCACGCCACCACCTTGACCGGTTTCAAATGGATCGCGCGCACCCCCGG
This sequence comes from Gephyromycinifex aptenodytis, assembly GCF_012277275.1. Lineage (GTDB taxonomy): Bacteria > Actinomycetota > Actinomycetes > Actinomycetales > Dermatophilaceae > Gephyromycinifex > Gephyromycinifex aptenodytis. The sequence goes on from NZ_CP051155.1 coordinate 70,874, forward strand.
AATCGTGTTCGGTTACGAGGAAGCCATCGGCTATTGCACCGACCCCGGTTATGTGCGCGACAAGGACGGCATCGGCACCGCGGTGCGGGTCGCCGCACTGGTGGCGCAACTGCGCAGCCAAGGACGCACCCTGTGCGACGCGCTGGACGACCTCGCCCGGCGAGACGGCTTACATGCCACCAGCCAGGTGTCCTTCCGGGTCAGTGACCTGCAGCTGATCGGCGACGCGATGGCCCGTCTACGCCAGAACCCCCCGACCGTCCTTGCCGACTCGGCGGTAGTCGAGGTGGCAGACCTGGCGCGGGGCTACGCGGGGCTGCTCCCCACCGACGGGTTGCTGCTGCGGACCGAACGCGACGACCGGGTCATCGTGCGTCCCTCCGGAACCGAGCCCAAGCTGAAGTGCTACCTGGAGGTGATCCTGGCCGCGTGCGACGGGCGGGTGCCGCGAGATGCGGCCCAGCAGCGGCTGAGGCAGCTGGAGAAGGACGTGAGCGCCGTCGTCGCGTTGTGATCCGATCCGAGTCCTCGCCCGAGCCTTCCTAGAACCGATCAATCCGCTCTCTGGTGCCGGGTACAGCAGTCGGCCGCAGAGGCGGTAGGCTGCGGGCGTTCGACGTCCTTTAACCACCGTCCTGTGAGGCGGGGAAGGAGGTCAGGCGCGGTGACGCGACCCGACTCAGACATGACCCCATCGAAAACCGAGAGGGGGGCTGAGTCGCTTTCCACCGGCGCCCCAGCCTCCACCGACGACGACTCCCGTGTGGTCCTCGGCTCCGACGAAATCGCACGCGCCCTGCGACGCATGGCGCACGAAGTGCTCGAACGCAACAAAGGCGGGGACGACCTGGTCGTTCTCGGCATCCCCACCCGCGGCGTCTACCTGGCCCAGCGCCTGGCCGCGCTGATGAGTGAGGTCGAGGGCCGCGAGATCGCGGTCGGCACGCTCGACATCACCTTCTACCGCGACGATCTGCGGCGTAACCCCACCCGCAAGATGGAGCCGACGACCATCCCGGCCGACGGCATCGACGACAAGATCGTCGTCCTGGCCGATGATGTCCTGTACTCCGGGCGCACCATCCGCGCTGCCCTGGACGCCATCGGTGACATCGGTCGCCCCCGCGCAGTCCGCCTGGCCGTCCTTGTCGACCGCGGCCACCGCGATCTGCCGATCCGAGCCGACCACGTCGGAAAGAACCTGCCCACGTCCAGCCGCGAGCGGGTGCACGTATCCCTCGCTGAGCACGACGGCATCGACGAAGTGCGGATCAGCGGAGGTGCCCGATGAAACTGCCCCACCTGCTCCAGATCGAGGGTCTGGACCGCGAGCAGATCACGACGATCCTCGACACGGCCGAAGAGATGGAAGCCGTCGGTCAGCGCGAGCTCAAGAAGATCCCCGCGCTGCGCGGCGTGACCATCGTCAACGCCTTCTTCGAAGACTCCACGCGCACCAAGATGAGTTTCGACCTGGCGGCCAAGCGCCTCTCAGCCGACACCATGGCGTTCTCCGGTAAAGGCTCATCCACCTCTAAGGGCGAATCGTTGCGCGACACCGTGCAGACGATCGCCGCGATGGGGATCGACGGGTTCGTCATCCGGCACAAAGGATCTGGCGCACCGCAGCGCGCGATGGACTGGACCGGGCTGCCGGTGATCAACGCCGGTGACGGCATGCACGGCCACCCCACCCAAGCGCTGCTGGACGCCTTCGCGATGCGTCATGCGCTGGGCGATCTGGAGGGCAAACATGTCGCCATCGTCGGGGACCTGTTCCACAGCCGCGTCGTGCGCAGCAACCTGCACTGCCTGCGCACGCTGGGCGCCAAGGTCACCCTGGTAGCGCCCCCGACCTTGCTGCCGCCGGGCGTGCGTGACTGGCCGGTGACCCAAGGGTGTGAGATCACCACCGACCTCGACGCGGTCGTCGAAGACGTCGACTCGCTGATGATGCTGCGCGTTCAGCGGGAACGTATGAGCGGCGGGTTCTTCCCCAGTGAAAGCGAATACACCGACGGCTGGGGGCTGACTCGCGAACGCCTCGCGCGGCTGCCCGAGCACGCCGTCATCTGTCACCCCGGCCCGATGAACCGCGGCCTCGAGATCGCCCCGGAGGCTGCCGACGCCGCGCGGTCTCTGATCCTGGACCAGGTCGCCGCCGGCGTCTCGGTGCGGATGGCGGTCCTCTTCCACGTGTTCAGCGGCGGCGAAGGGAGCGCAGCATGAGCACGATCCTCATCACTGGAGCCGACATCCTTGGCGAAGGTCGTGCCGACGTCCTCATCCGGGACGGCGCGATCGCCGAGATCGGCAGCGGCCTGGACGCCCAGGACGCCCAGCGCATCGACGCGGACGGCCTCATCGCGCTGCCCGGACTGGTCGACCCGCACACCCACCTGCGCGAGCCGGGTCGCGAAGACACCGAAACCATCGCCTCGGGCGCCCGCGCGGCCGCGGCCGGCGGTTATACCGCGGTGATGGCGATGGCGAACACCACACCGGTCACCGACACCGCGACCGCCGCCGAGTGGGTCTACGACCGGGGAATGCAGGCGCCGCATGTCGACGTCTTCCCCGTCGGCGCGGTCAGCAAGGGCCTGGCCGGTGCCGAACTGGCCGAGTTGGGCCTGATGAACCGCAGCCGGGCCGGGGTGCGGATGTTCAGCGACGACGGCAAGTGCGTCGCCGACCCGGTGCTGATGCGCCGGGCGCTGGAATACGTGACCGCCTTCGGTGGGGTCATCGCCCAGCACGCACAGGACCCGGTTCTGGCCCCGCACACGTCGTGCTGTGACGAAGGCCCCTACTCGGGGCAGCTCGGACTGCCGGGCTGGCCCGCGGTCGCCGAAGAGTCGATCATCGCCCGCGACATCATGCTGGCCAAGGCCGCCGGTTCGCGGTTGCACGTGTGCCACGTCTCCACGGCGGGTTCGGTGGAACTCATCCGTTGGGGTAAGGCGCAGGGCGTCGATGTGACCGCTGAAGCAACACCGCACCACCTGGCGCTGAGCGTGGAGCTGCTGCAGAGCTACGACAGCGTCTACAAGGTGAACCCGCCGCTGCGTTCTGCGGAGGACATCGAGGCGCTGCGCGCGGGCCTGGCCGACGGGACCATCGACGTCGTGGGCACCGACCACGCCCCGCACGGACTGGCCGACAAGCAGCACGACTTCGAGATCGCGGCCTTCGGGATGCTCGGACTGGAGACGGCCGTCTCGGTCATCTGCACCCACCTGGTCCGCGAGGGCCGGATGAGCTGGGCGGATGTGGCCCAGGCGATGTCGGTGCGACCGGCGCGTCTGGCCGGTCTGACCGGTCACGGTCGCCCCCTGGCGGCCGGCGAACCGGCCAACATCACCCTCGTCGACCCGCAGGCCAGTGTGGTCGTGGACCGCGACGCGAGCCAGTCGCGTTCCCGCAACAACCCCTGGCACGGCCGCGAGCTGCACGGCCGGGTCGTCGCGACGCTGCTGCGTGGGCAGGCAACCTTGCTGGATGGCATGGTGCAGCCGCTCACCGGAGCCACCGTATGAGCAGTCTCTGCTCGCAGACCACCCCGGCCGTCCTCGTCCTCGAGGACGGCCGGGTGTTCCGCGGTAACGCCTTCGGGGCGATCGGACAGACGGTAGGCGAAGCGGTCTTCTGCACCGCGATGACCGGCTACCAGGAGACACTGACCGATCCGAGTTTCCACGGTCAGGTGGTCGTCATGACCGCCCCGCACGTGGGTAACACCGGCATCAACGATGAGGATGGCGAATCGCAGCGCATCTGGGTCAGCGGTTTCGTTGTGCGCGACCCGGCGCTTCGCCCCTCGAACTGGCGCAGCGTGCGGACCCTGCAGGATGACCTGCGCGAGCAGGGCGTCGTGGGGATCAGCGACATCGACACCCGCGCCCTGACTCGGCACCTGCGCGAACGTGGTGCGATGCGGGTCGGGATCTTCTCCGGTCCGGCGGTGGGGGAGGTCCCGGAACTGTGCAAGATCGTGCGCAGCGCCCCGCCCATGAGCGGCGCAGCGTTGGCTCAGGAGGTCAGCACTGAGCAGGCCTACGTGGTACCTGCTCAGGGGCAGAAGCGCTTCACGGTGGCAGCGCTGGATCTGGGGATCAAGGCCAATACGCCACGGATGCTCAGCGAGCGTGGCATCGAGGTGCATGTGCTGCCTTGCGACACCAGCTTCCAGCAGATCAGCGAGTTGGCCCCCGACGGGGTGTTCTTCAGCAACGGTCCTGGCGACCCAGCCAGCGCCGATGCCGAAGTCGACCTGCTGCGGCAGGTCCTGGCGGCACGCATCCCGTTCTTCGGCATCTGCTTCGGTAACCAGTTGCTCGGCCGCGCACTGGGTTTCGGGACTTTCAAACTGAAATACGGGCACCGCGGTATCAACCAGCCGGTGCTGGAGCGCGCCACCGGTCGGGTGGAGATCACCGCGCAGAACCACGGTTTCGCCGTGGAGGTGCCTGGAGTCCAGGAGGGCGACTTCTCCCCGCGACAGACCCCCTTCGGCCGGGTCGAGGTCTCCCACATCTGCCTCAACGACCAGGTGGTGGAGGGGCTGCGATGCCTGGATGTGCCAGCGTTTTCGGTGCAGTACCACCCGGAGGCGGCCGCGGGCCCGCACGACAGCGCATACCTGTTCGACCGTTTTGTGGAGCTGATGGCTGAATCCGGGTCATCTCCGGGTAGGAGTGAGGGCTGAATGCCAAAGCGCACGGATATCCAATCGGTTCTGGTGATCGGCTCCGGCCCGATCGTCATCGGCCAGGCGGCAGAGTTCGACTACTCCGGGACCCAGGCGTGCCGGGTGCTGCGCGAGGAGGGCCTGCGGGTCATCCTGGTGAACAGCAACCCGGCGACGATCATGACCGACCCCGAGATCGCGGACGCGACGTACATCGAGCCCATCACTGCCGAGGTGCTGACCCGGATCATCGAGATCGAGCGCCCGGACGCGGTGCTGGCGACGCTGGGTGGGCAGACCGCGTTGAATGCGGCCATCGCCCTGCACAAGAACGGGGTCCTGAAGAAGTACGGCTGCCCGCTCATCGGCGCGAACGTCGAAGCGATCGAACTCGGTGAGAACCGCGAGGCGTTCAAGGGCGTGGTGCAGCGCTGCGGCGCTGAGTCCTGCCGCTCGATCATCTGCCGATCGATGGAGGAACTGCTCGCCGGAGCACAGGAACTGGGTTATCCGCTGGTGGTGCGCCCCAGCTTCACCATGGGTGGGTTGGGCTCAGGCTTTGCCTACGACGAAGAGGACCTGCGCCGCATCGGTGGCGCTGGACTGCACGACTCACCCACCAGCGAGGTCCTACTCGAGGAGTCGATCCTGGGGTGGAAGGAATACGAGCTGGAGGTCATGCGCGACCACGCCGACAACGTCGTCGTGGTCTGCTCGATCGAGAACCTCGACCCGATGGGGGTGCACACCGGAGACTCCATCACCGTCGCGCCGGCCTTGACCTTGACCGACCGGGAATACCAGCGTCTTCGTGATGTCGGTATCGCCGTCATCCGCGAGGTGGGTGTGGATACCGGCGGCTGCAACATCCAGTTCGCGGTCAACCCCGAGGACGGTCGGATCATCGTCATTGAGATGAACCCGCGGGTCTCTCGCTCTTCGGCATTGGCTTCCAAGGCCACCGGATTCCCCATCGCCAAGATCGCCGCCAAGATGGCCATCGGCTACACCTTGGACGAGGTGCCCAATGACATCACGCGGGAGACTCCCGCGAGTTTCGAACCCACCCTGGACTACGTCGTGGTCAAGGTTCCCCGGTTCGCGTTCGAGAAGTTCCCAGCAGCCGACCCCACCTTGACCACGACGATGAAGTCGGTGGGCGAGGCGATGGCTGTAGGTCGCAACTTTACCGAGGCCTTGCAGAAGGCGCTGCGTTCGGTGGAGAAGAAGGGCAGCAGCTTCCACTGGCGCCGGGGTGAAGCGCCCAGCCGCGAGCAGGCGCTCGCGCTGCTGGACCAGGCCCGCACCCCCACGGATGGGCGGATCGTGCTGGTGCAACAGGCGATTCGTGGCGGCTGCAGTGTCGAAGAGGTACACGAAGCCACCGGGATCGACCCGTGGTTCCTCGACCAGATCAAACTGCTCGACGACGTCGCCGGCGAGCTTGCCGCCGCCGGTGAACGCGAGCGCAGGTTGAGCCCGCACTGGTTGCGCCTGGCCAAACGGCATGGATTCTCCGACCGCCAGATCGGGGAGATCACCGGTATCCCCGAGGCGGTGGTGCGCGGGGTGCGCCACGCGTTGGGCATCCGTCCGGTGTTCAAGACCGTGGACACCTGCGCCGCCGAGTTCGCGGCGGCCACGCCCTACCACTACAGCTCCTACGACGAGGAGAACGAGGTGGCGGCCCGGGAGCGTCCGGCCGTCATCATCCTGGGGTCCGGGCCGAACCGGATCGGCCAGGGCGTGGAGTTCGACTACTCCTGTGTGCACGCCAGTTTCGCGCTGCGCGCGGCAGGTTTCGACACGGTGATGCTCAACTGCAACCCCGAGACCGTCTCGACCGACTACGACACCAGCAGCCGGTTGTACTTCGAGCCGTTGACGCTGGAGGACGTGCTGGAGGTCGTGCACGCGGAGATGGAGGCCGGCCCGGTCGCCGGGGTCATCGTGCAACTGGGCGGGCAGACCCCGCTGGGGTTGGCGCATGCGCTCAAGGCCGAAGGGGTGCCGATCGTGGGCACCAGCCCCGAAGCGATCGACCTGGCTGAAGACCGGGGCCATTTCGGCCGGGTGCTGGCCGAGGCCGAGCTGCCGGCGCCGCGGCACGGTATCGCCTACGCGGTCAACGAAGCTCTGGAGATCGCCCGCGACATCGGCTACCCGGTGTTGGTGCGCCCCAGCTATGTCCTGGGCGGGCGCGGAATGGAGATCGTCTACGACGACGAGACACTCATCCGCTACATCGAGAACGCGACCACCTTGGCTGCCGGGGACACCGCTCACCCGGTGTTGGTCGACCGATTCCTGGACGACGCAATCGAGATCGACGTCGACGTGCTGTACGACGGCGAGGATATGTACCTCGGCGGCATCATGGAGCACATCGAAGAGGCCGGGATCCACTCCGGGGATTCGGCCTGTGTCATCCCACCGGTGACGCTGGGCCCGGGGGAGTTGGCGCGAGTGCGTGAGTCCTCCCGCCGTCTGGCCGCCGGGATCGGGGTGCTGGGGCTGATGAACGTGCAGTTCGCCCTGGCCCAGGACGTGCTGTACGTGCTCGAAGCCAACCCGCGCGCCAGCCGCACCGTGCCGTTCGTGGCCAAGGCCACGGGGGTGCCGTTGGCGAAGGCGGCGGCGCGGATCATGCTCGGTGCCAAGATCGCTGACCTGCGCGCCGAAGGCATGCTGCCTGCCACCGGTGACGGGGGAGACCTGCCCATCGACGCCCCGGTGTCGGTGAAGGAGGCGATCCTGCCGTTCAAGCGCTTCCGGACCCACGAGGGTGCGGTCGTGGACTCGGTGCTCGGCCCGGAGATGCGTTCCACGGGTGAGGTCATGGGCATCGACGTGGACTACGGGGCGGCCTTCGCCAAGACCCAGATGGGTGCGCTGTGGGGGCTGCCGACCTCGGGGCGGATCTTCGTCTCGGTGGCGAACCGAGACAAGCGGGCGATGATCTTCCCGATCATGCGGTTGGCTGATCTGGGGTTCGAGATTCTGGCTACCGCCGGTACCGCAGAGGTGCTGCGCCGCAACGGGATCTCTTCCACCATCGTGCGCAAGCACAGCGATGGCCCCGGCCCCCACGGTGAACCGACCATCGTGGAGGAGATTCTTGCCGGTCACGTCGATATGGTTGTCAACACCCCCGGTACCGGTGCAGCGCGACGCGACGGTTACACCATTCGCGCGGCAACCACGAGCATGGACCGACCGATCATCACGACCGTGCAGCAGTTGGGCGCGGCTGTGCACGGCATCGAGTCCCTGCGAAACGATCAGCTCACGGTTTCCTCTCTTCAGGACCACGCTGCCCGGCTGCACGCCGAGCGTCCAGGCGAGGAGTCGACAACCGACGAAGCGAAGGAGAACGGATGAGCCGCAACGACGCCGCAGCCCGCGAGAGCACCCGGGATGCCGCGCCCAAGGCCGTGACGAAGAGCCGCGCTGAGGTGACGCAGGTGCAGGCCACCCTCGTCGCCACCCGGCGTGAGGGCGCCTACCAGTACATGACGTTCGCCGCTCCCGGCGTGCCGGATCTGGCTCGGCCGGGGCAGTTCGTGGCCCTGACCGTCGGCGGCCCGACCTCTTCGTTGTTGCTGCGTCGTAGCTTCTCCATCCACGCGGCTTGCGCCGGTACCGACAAAGGTGAAGAGGACATTCTCGACATCGTCGTGGCCCCGCACGCGCCCGGAACCGAGTGGCTGACCAGCCGCGCGATAGGCGACGTGGTCGACCTCGTCGGACCGTTGGGCAGGCCGTTTCCCATCCCCCGCGAGCGGGTCTCCTGCGTGCTGGTCGGCGGCGGGTACGGCAGCGCCGCCCTGTTCACGTTGGCGATGGCCTTGCGCGAGCGGGGATGCCGCGTGGAGCTGGTGCTCGGTGCTGCCAGCGAGGACAAACTGTTCGGGGTGTACAAGGCCAACCGGTGCGCCGACGCCGTGACCATCACCACCGATGACGGTTCGCTCGGGGTCAAGGGCTGGGTCAGCGACGTCCTGCCTGAGGTCATTTCGCGCAGCGACGCGGCCGTGGTGTACGCCTGTGGGCCGATGGCCATGCTCGAATCGGTGGCGAAGGTGGCCGCCGAGGCCGGAGCGGTCTCCCAGCTTGCTGTCGAGGAGTCGATGGCCTGCGGTGTGGGGGTGTGCATGACCTGCGTCATGCCGGTGGTCGGCAACGACGGGGTGACGCGGATGGTGCGCTCCTGCGTCGAGGGGCCGGTCTTTCGCGGTGACCGGTTGCGTTGGGACGCCATCGAATCCGGTCGCTGCACGGTCCCTGATGACGCACTGGGTGCTCCCGTGCCCGCGGTTGCGGCCGGGATGCCGCCCCTGTCGGAGGTGGCAGAGACCGAATACCCAGAAAGCGCAGAGGGTTCACCGGACGCCCAGGATGCACCGGTTGACGACCCGGTGAAGTTGGCGAAGATCCACAGCGCGCAGGAGTGGGTGCAAGAGCTGCCCGAGGACGGCGGTAGGCCCCACCCCGATCCCGACGCCGAGGTGGCGTCAATGCAGGCAGGAGAGCGTTGATGTTCAGCTGGTTGAAGGGCGAGAAGGTTCGCGAGAGCGAAGCCGCCGACTGGGACGACGCCGCGCGCGCCCCGCAGAAGCCTGCCCCCAGCGGGCACACCGCCGCAGCGGATGCCGACGCCAGACCGGCCCGTACCGCGCTGATGGTGAGCCAGCCAGAGCCGGCCCAGGACATCGAGGTTGATCTGCAGGTCGAGCTGGCCGGCATGCGGTTGCCGAACCCGGTGATGACCGCTTCGGGGTGCGCCGCCAACGGCCGGGAACTCAACCGGTTTTTCGACGTTGCCCAGCTCGGCGCCTTCGTGACCAAGACCGTGATGGCCGCACCTCGCTCGGGGCGTGGCACGCCCCGGATGGCCGAGACGCCCAGCGGCATGCTCAACTCGATCGGTCTGCAGGGCCCGGGTATCGAGTCATTCGTCGAGACCGACCTGGCCTGGCTCAAGCAGGCCGGTGCGCGAGTGCTGGTCTCCATCGCCGGGGGCGACGCGCGCGAGTTCGCCTACGTAGCCCGGGTGTTGCGCGAATGCGACGCCGCCGATGCCGTCGCCGGCGTCGAGGTCAACATCTCCTGTCCCAACGTCGCCAACCGCGGCTTGGTTTTCAGTTGCGACCCAGCCAGCTCCGCCGAGGTCGTCTCGGCCGTCGCCGGTGAACTCCCTGCTGGAATACCGGCATTCGCGAAGCTGACGGCCGACGTCACCGACATCGTGCAGATCGCGCGGGCCGCTCTGGAGGCGGGTGCGCACGGGCTGACCATGATCAACACCCTGTTGGGGATCAAGATCGACACTCGAACGATGCGCCCCCACCTGGGGGGGATCACCGGTGGGCTCTCCGGGCCTGCGATCCGCCCGGTTGCGGTGCGCGCCGTCTGGCAGGTGAAGGCCGCGATGTTGGCCGGGGCGCTGCCGGACGCTCCGATCATCGGGGTCGGCGGAATCCGAACCGGTGAGGACGCCTTGGAGTTCATCGCCGCCGGCGCCAGCGGGCTGCAGGTGGGCACCTCGACTTTCAACGACCCCAGCGCCCCGATCAGGGTCCGCGATGAGCTGTCTCGGGCATTGGCGGTGCGGGGAATCGATTCACTGGCTCACGTGGTGGGCGCAGCCCACGGGGAAGGTCGATGATGACTGAGACGTTCGGAGCCCGGCTACGGGCCGCTATGGATGAGCACGGACCATTGTGCGCGGGGATCGACCCGCACCCGGGGCTGCTGCAGGCCTGGGGGCTGCCCGTGGATGTCAGCGGTGTGCAGACCTTCGCCGAGACGTGCGTGGAAGCCTTCGCGGGCAACGTCGCCTGCGTGAAACCGCAATCGGCCTTCTTCGAACGCTTCGGTGCCGCGGGTGTGGCGATCTTGGAAGCCACGGTGAGCGCGCTGCGCGAGTCAGGCACCCTGTGCCTGCTGGACGTCAAACGTGGCGACATCGGTTCCACCATGGAGGGGTATGCCCGGGCCTACCTGGACGACGAGGCTCCGCTGCGGGTCGACGCCATCACGTTGAGCCCCTATCTGGGGTATGGCTCATTGCGCCCGGCGCTGGACCTGGCGGCCACTACCGGCCGTGGGGTGTTCGTCCTGGCATTGACGTCCAACCCCGAGGGACCCAGCGTGCAGCACGCGAGCAGCGGCGCAGGCTCGGTGGCAGGCGACATCGTTGCCGGCGTCACCCGGGACAACGACACTGCGCGGGCCGACGGAACGCTGGGCAGCGTGGGCATGGTGGTCGGCGCCACGATCGGAACCGCAGTGGCTGACCTCGGGCTGGACCTGGCAGGGGCGAACGCGCCACTGTTGGCCCCCGGCGTGGGTGCCCAGGGCGGCACCGCAGCAGACCTGCAGCGGGTGTTCGGGGCAGCGCTACCCAACGTGCTGGCCTCCTCCAGCCGTGACGTCCTCAGCGCCGGCCCGCAGGTTGCAGAGCTGCGTGCGCGAGCCCAGCAGGTGGGCTCCGGGCTGCGCGAGATGGTGGGCGGGCTGTGAGTGCCCCCCAGGAGCGCACCCGACCCGGCGGCGATCCGCAGAAGGGGACTCCGGGCGATTCGCCGGGGTTGCCTCAGGAATTGACCGAGATTCGGCACAGCATCGACAACATTGATGCCGCCCTCATCCATTTGCTTGCTGAGCGCTTCACTTACACCCAGCGTGTGGGTCGGCTCAAGGCCCGCTACGGGCTGCCGCCGGCGGACCCGGCGCGGGAGGCCGTGCAGATCGAGCGACTCCGGCGGTTGGCCGAATCCGCCCGGCTCGACCCGGCATTCGCCGAGAAGTTCCTCGGCTTCGTGGTCGAGGAAGTCATTCGGCACCATCGCGCCATCGCCGAGGAGGACGCCGCGGGCGATGCCGGTGATCCGGTGAGTGAGGGCGAGCCTGCACCGGGGCGAATCGGCCCGCAGGAAGGCAGCCCCGCGCCGCGAAAGTCAGCCGACCTGGGGAATTAGGCCGCTTTCGTTGCACTTGCGGGCGCTGAGTCGATAGGTTGCGTCTAGACCGGTACACCCGAGATCTGGCCCAAGCGGCCAGCTCGAGTTCAGTTCGGTCACCTGCCCACCACCCTGCCGAGGAGAAAACGTGGCCCTACCCCAGCTGACCCCCGAGCAGCGCGCCGACGCTTTGGAGAAGGCCGCAGCGGCTCGTCGCCAGCGCGCCGCGGTCAAGAGCGACCTGAAGACCTCGGCGGTCTCGCTGAAGTCGGTCATCGCCGACGGCAAGAAGGACGACGTCATCGGCAAGATGAAGGTGTCCTCCCTGCTGGAGTCGATGCCTGGCGTCGGCCGCGTCCGCGCTCGCCAGATCATGGAAGAGGTCGGCATCTCAGAGACCCGCCGGGTTCGTGGCCTGGGCGCAAATCAGATCGCTGCCCTGCTGGAGCGTTTCGGCACCAACTAACATGTCCCAGCACCCACAGGCCGGCCCCGCCCGGCTGGTTGTTCTGGCGGGCCCGACCGCTGTAGGCAAGGGCGCCGTCTCCACCTACATCCGGGAGAACCATCCCGAGATCTGGCTGTCGGTCTCGGCCACTACCCGCCGTCCGCGCCCCGGTGAGATCGACGGTTACCACTACCACTTCCTCAACGACGCCGAGTTCGACGCGATGCTGCGCGAAGACGCTTTCCTGGAGCATGCGGTGGTGCATGGCCGGGCTCGTTACGGCACCCCGCGCTCTCCGGTCCAGGAGCAGCTAGCTCAGGGCACCCCAGTGCTGCTGGAGATCGATCTCGAGGGCGCCCGCCAGGTGCGAGAGACGATGCCGGAAGCGCTGTTCGTTTTTCTCGCCCCGCCGAGTTGGGATGAATTGCTCCGTCGGCTAGTGGGCCGCGGCACCGAATCAGCCGAAGAACGGGAGCGTCGCCTCGCCACGGCAGAGGTCGAAATGGCCTGCCAGGATGAGTTCGATGTGGTCGTGGTCAACGACGAGGTTCGGCGCGCCGCCCGTCAACTCGTATCATTGATGAAAACCTTGCCCTGAGTGCGCTGCGGCGTGCTCTGGTGAGGGCGGCGGAGACGCTCCGCCGATTCCGCGCATTCGACTGCGCCCACCGAAGTCCCCGACGAAACGAGACAGCGTGTCTGGCACCATCGCCCACCCTGAGGGCATCACCAACCCCCCCATCGACGACCTGCTCGCCGTGGCCGACAGCAAATACGCCCTGGTCATCTACGCAGCCAAGCGCGCGCGGCAGATCAACGCCTATTACAGCCAGCTCTCTGAAGGCCTGCTGGAGTATGTCGGGCCGCTGGTCGAGACCCAGATTCACGAGAAGCCGCTCTCGGTGTCGTTGCGCGAGATCAACGACCGGCTGTTGACCTCCACGCCCATCGAGGGCTGAGTCCGCGATGGCGCCCGCCCCGAAGCCCCACGAGGAGACCCGCCATCGCGTCGTCCTCGGGGTGTCCGGGGGGATCGCCGCCTACAAGGCCTGCCTGCTGCTGCGGCTGCTCACCGAAGCCGGCCATGACGTCACGGTGGTGCCCACCCAAGCCGCGCTGCGCTTCGTCGGCGAGCCGACCTGGTCGGCGCTGTCCGGCAACCCGGTAGCCACCGATGTCTTCGATCGGGTGGAGCAGGTGCGCCATGTCCGCCTCGGGCAGGAAGCGGACCTCGTCGTCATCGCCCCGGCGACCGCGGACCTGCTGGCCCGGGCAGCCCACGGCTTGGCTGACGACCTGCTGACGAATGTGCTGCTCACCACGCACGCCCCGGTGGTTTTCGCCCCGGCGATGCACACCGAGATGTGGCAGCACCCGGCCACCCAGGCGAACGTGGCCATGCTGGGTGATCGCGGCGCGCACATCATCGAACCGGCCCACGGGCGGCTCACCGGCGTGGACTCCGGAACAGGCAGACTGCCCGACCCGGACGTGATCGCCGCAGTGTGCGAACGGCTGCTCAGCGGCGCCAGCGCTGCCGGGTCAGTGCCGCAGGCAGATACTGCCGCAGCCGGGGGCGGCGCCTCCGGCGAGGCGCTGTCCGGCTCATGCCTCAAGCCTGGTCCCGATGGCAGCCGAGGGCCACTGGCCGGGTGCCGGGTCGTCATCTCCGCTGGTGGAACCCGCGAGCCCATTGACCCGGTGCGTTTCCTGGGCAACCGCAGTTCCGGCAAGCAGGGTTACGCCTTGGCTGAGGTTGCCTGCAGCAGGGGAGCGCAGGTCACGTTGATCTCGACGGTCGGGTTGACCCCGCCGCCCGGGGCGCAGGTGGTGGCGGTAGAGACCGCGCTGCAGATGCAGGCTGCCGTCCGAAAGGCCGCAGCTCAGGCAGATGTCGTCGTGATGGCTGCCGCTGTGGCCGATTTCCGCCCCGCGGTCGTGGCCGACTCCAAAATCAAGAAGACCCAGAACGCCCCCGGACAGGATGAGCCGCAGGACGCGCCCCGGATCGAGTTGGTCCGCAACCCCGACATCCTCGCCGGGCTGGTGCGTGAGCGCGACGCCGCCGGAACGGGCGTTCCGCTCATCGTGGGCTTCGCTGCCGAAACCGGGGACGAATCCGGGGATGTGCTGCATCATGCCCGCGCCAAGCTGGCCCGTAAGGGGGCAGATCTGCTGGTCGCTAATGAGGTAGGGGCCGGGAAGACCTTCGGCCTGGATGACACGACAATTCACATCCTGCGCCCGGGGCAAGAACGCCCGAGCAGTTTCGGGCCGACAACAAAACGTGCCGCAGCAGAAGCGGTATGGGACGCCGTGCAGGCAGCCCTGCACGGCTCGCTAGACTCGCACGTCGACTGAGGTTCTGCCACGCCCCGCCCGTCGAGGCACCTGCCGCCATACCTGGCGGGGGAGGCACCACATCGCAACCGTCGCGGCCCTAGCCGCCGCAGCTGAGGAGTTCATCAGTGTCTCGTCTGTTCACCTCCGAATCCGTCACCGAGGGCCACCCCGACAAGATCTGCGACCAGATCAGCGACGCCATCCTCGATGCGATGCTTGAGCAGGACCCCCACGCCCGCGTCGCCGTCGAAACGATGGTGACCACCGGTCTGGTGCACGTTGCCGGTGAGGTGGCGACCGTCGGTTATGTCGACATCCCCAGCTTGGTGCGCCGCACGATCATCGGCATCGGTTACGACAGCTCGGTCAAGGGCTTCGACGGAAAGACCTGCGGCGTCGAGATCTCGATCGGTGAACAGAGCCTGGACATCGCCCAGGGTGTCGACACCGCCTACGAGAACCGCACCGGTGGTGTGGACCCGCTGGACAAGCAGGGCGCCGGCGACCAGGGACTGATGTTCGGCTACGCCTGCGATGAGACCCCGGACCTGATGCCGCTGCCGATCCACTTGGCGCACCGTCTGGCCGAGCGTCTGACCGCCGTGCGCAAGTCGGGCCAGATGGCCTACCTGCGTCCCGACGGCAAGACCCAGGTGACGATCGCCTACGACGGTGACCGAGCGGTCTCGCTGGACACGGTCGTCCTGTCCAGTCAGCACGCCGAGGACGTCAGCCTCGAAGCGTTGCTGCAGCCCGATGTGGAGAAGCTCGTCATCAAGCCGGTGTTGTCGGATCTGGCCGACGCCGGAGTCAGCATCGACATGGCCGATTACCGCCTGCTCGTCAACCCCACCGGCAAGTTCGTCACCGGTGGACCGATGGGCGATGCGGGTCTGACGGGCCGCAAGATCATCGTGGACACCTACGGCGGCATGGCGCGCCACGGTGGCGGCGCCTTCTCCGGCAAGGACCCGAGCAAGGTGGACCGTTCCGCGGCCTACGCCACCCGTTGGGTCGCCAAGAATGTCGTGGCCGCAGGTCTGGCCAAGCGCTGCGAGGTGCAGACGGCCTACGCCATCGGTAAAGCCCAGCCGGTCGGTCTGTACGTGGAATGCTTCGGGACCGAGACGGTACCGCTCGATGTGATCCAGAAGGCCATCGACTCGGTCTTCGACCTTCGTCCGGCCGCGATCATCGACGAGCTGGACCTGCTCCGCCCGATCTACCAGTGCACCGCGGCCTACGGCCACTTCGGTCGGTCCAGCGCGCCTGGCGTCATCAACCCCTTCACCTGGGAGAAGACCAACCGCGTGGAGGAACTTCAGCGCGCAGCACGCGGCTGACTAACGCTGCCTCAAGGGCCGGTGCCGGGGGAGACCTCGCACCGGCCCTTGGCGTTGGCGCACGGCGGCTGCGGGTCGGCCCGATCCGACCCGCCACGGGTGGCCTGAGCGCAGGCACCCAGCCGACCGGTCCAGCGCGCTGTCGGGCCGATCCTGTACAACCGTGTCATGGCCAGCAACGGGAAGGGCAGCGAGGTGGGAGTACCCATCCCCGCTGAGCTGGTTGTCGTGCCGGAGCAGACCCCGCACGCGGCGGGCAACACGCTGGGTGCCTCGGCCTCGTTGCACGAGCCGGTAGCTGTGGTCGTGGTGGACGTGCCTCTGCCGCACCTGGATCGGCCGTTCGAGTACCTGGTCCCGCCGGAACTCGACGAGGCCGCAGCGCCGGGAGTGCGGGTGAAGGCGCGGTTCGCAGGCCGGGACGTGGACGGCTTCATCGTGCAACGGCGAACCTCCCCCGAACATCCGGGCCGGCTGACGGCGCTGCGCCGGGTCGTGACCGGGGAAGCGGTCCTCACCCCCGAGGTGCTGCGCGTCGCCCGGGCGGTGGCCGACTCGCATGCCGGTTCGCTGGGGGATGTGCTGCGTCTGGCGGTCCCGCCTCGACACGCCACGGCCGAGAAGGCGTTGCCGCTCACCGCTGAGCCGGGTGAGCCGTTGCCGCCTCGCCAGGACCCGCCCCGAGCGTGGGCACGTTATCCCGCCGGGCCGTCGTTCCTGCGCCGGATGGCCGCGGGTGAGGCGCCGTGGGCGGTGTGGTCGGCATCGCCGAGCCCCGATCCGGAACTGGATTGGCCGGCGTCGCTGGCACAGGCCGCCCAGGCGGGCTTGCAAGCCGGGCGGGGTGTCATCATCGTGGTCCCCGACCATCGGGATGTCGAGCGCGTCGAGGTTGCGTTGACCGCCGCCTTGGGGCGGGGCAGACACGTCCGCTTGACCGCGGATCAAGGTCCGCAGGCTCGGTACACCGCCTTCTTGAAGGTTCTCCGGGATCATGTGCGGTGCGTGGTCGGGACGCGGGCGGCGGCCTATGCGCCGGTGCACAACCTAGGCCTGCTGGTGTGTTGGGACGACGGGGACGACCTGCACAGCGAACCGCGCGCTCCATACGCGCACGTGCGAGACGTCCTGGCCATTCGAGCCAGGGAAGCCGGCGCGGCATTGCTGATGGGCGGTTTTGCCCGCTCGACCGCCATGGCGTGGTGGTTGGAGCAGGGCCCCGCCCGCGAAATCCTGCCGGAACCGGCCGAACGGCGCGCCGTAGCCCGCGTGCACGTGGTGGGTGAGGGCCACGACCTGGAACGCGACGGACCGGGGGCGCGGGCGCACCTGCCCTCGGCGGCGTGGCGGGCGGCGCAGGCGGGCTTGGCCGCGGGTCCGGTCTTGGTTCAGGTTCCACGGCGCGGTTACCTGCCTTCACTCTCATGTCAGGAATGCCGTGCCCCGGCACGCTGCCCGGCCTGTCACGGGCCGTTGGCACTGGCGGGGCCGCAGCAGCCGCCGAGCTGTCGTTGGTGCGGGGCGATTCCGCGGGAGTTCCGCTGTGACCAGTGCGGCTCGCCCCGGCTGCGCAGCAGCGTCGTGGGTTCGCGGCGCACCGCTGAAGAGCTCGGGCGCGCTTTCCCCGGCGTCCTGGTGCGCACCTCGGGCGCCCCCGAAGTGTTGAGGCATGTCGGCGCGGAGAGCGCGTTGGTGATCGCCACTCCGG
This sequence comes from Gephyromycinifex aptenodytis, assembly GCF_012277275.1. GTDB lineage: Bacteria > Actinomycetota > Actinomycetes > Actinomycetales > Dermatophilaceae > Gephyromycinifex > Gephyromycinifex aptenodytis. The sequence goes on from NZ_CP051155.1 coordinate 88,368, forward strand.
GGGCGGAGCCCCCCGCCGAGGGCGGCTACGCGGCGACCTTGCTGCTGGACGCCTGGGCCGGTCTGGACCGGCCGCGTCTGGACGCGGGCGAGGAAGCCCTTCGCCGGTGGTTGAGCGCCGCCGCACTGACCCGCCCGGCCTCCTGCGGTGGGGTTGTGGTGCTTGCCGGGGCGCCGCAGCACACGACGCTGCCAGTGGTGGAGGCCCTGGTGCGCTGGGCCCCAGAGTGGTTTGCCGCTCGTGAACTCGCCGAGCGCGCGGAACTGTCCTTGCCGCCGTGCGTCTGGATGGCCCGGCTCACCGGGCCGGTACGGGCAGTACGAGCCGCCGGTGAGGAGGTCGCCGAGGCGGTGCCGACCATCGAGCGGCTCGGGCCGCTACCCATCAGCCAGGACGAGGTGCATCTGCTGCTGCGGGCGCCGTTGAGCCAGGCGCCCGCCGCCACTCGGGCGCTTTGGGCGATGAGGCGGGGCCGCAGCGCCCGCAAAGAGCCTGACCAGGTCGCGGTTCGTATCGGGGCTGCCGACGTAGGGCCGTAGCTGCCGTTCAGCGGTCGCGGCGAGCCGCTATGCGCGGGCGCGGTGGAGTGGAGTTGCCTGGGCCGCGAGCGCGTAGGCTCGTAGGTCGATGCCGGAGATGCCGGCTGAAACGCCTCGAAGGACCCGTGTGACGATCCAGGACATCCGCCTCATCGGCGACGAAGTACTTCGCACCCCTGCCGTGGAGGTCAGCACCTTCGACGCCGAGCTGCGGCAGTTGGTCGCGGACCTCACCGAGACCATGCGGGAGGCACCGGGCGTCGGTCTGGCGGCGCCGCAGATCGGGGTGGGGCTGCGGGTGTTCACGTACTACGTCGACGGGGTGCTCGGGCACGTCATCAACCCCCGCTTGGAACTCTCCGGCGAAGCCGAATGTGAAGAAGAAGGGTGTCTGTCCATCCCCGGGGTGGCGGCGCTTACCCCTCGCGCGCCCCGCGCCGTCGCCAACGGTGTCGATCAATATGGGGAGCCGGTACGGATCGTCGGCACTGAGTTGCTGGCGCGCTGTTTCCAGCACGAGACCGACCACCTTGACGGGGTGCTGTTCATCGACCGACTCGACACCTACGAGCGTCGCCGAGCGCTGAAGGCCATCCGCAGTGCGGACTGGGCCGGCGGTCCACCGGTGGTCAAGCTCAGCCCGCACACGGGACGGCTCAGCTGATGCGCCTCGTCTTCGCCGGCACCCCTGAGGTGGCGTTGCCGAGCTTGCAGGCCCTGCTCGACTCATCGCATGAGGTTGTGGCCGTGCTCACCCGCCCCGACGCCCGGGTGGGTCGCGGTCGCAGCTTGCGCCCCAGCCCGGTCAAAGAGGCAGCGCTGGCGGCTGGCATCGAGGTACTCACGCCGCAGCGCGTCAGCGACCCCGAGTTCCTCGCCCAGCTGGCGCAGTTGTCTCCCCACGCCTGCCCGGTGGTCGCCTACGGCAACCTGGTGCCGCCGGCTGCGTTGGCCATCCCGGCGCACGGGTGGCTCAACCTGCATTTCTCGCTGCTGCCGGCGTGGCGGGGCGCCGCCCCGGTGCAGCACGCGATCATCGCCGGTGAGAGCCACACTGGAGCCTGCGTGTTCCAGCTGGAGCAAGGCCTGGACACCGGCCCGGTGCTCGGGGAACTGCGCACCCCCATCGGGGAGCGCGAATCGGCAGGAGAGTTGCTCGATCGCCTCGCCCGAGAGGGTGCCGCGTTACTGCTTCAGGGCTTGGAGGCGATAGCCGCCGGGACCGCACAGTTCGTCCCGCAAGCCCAGAGCGGGATCAGCCACGCGCCCAAGATCACCGTGGCCGACGCCGAGGTGGATTGGGCGGCCACTTCAGGGCGCATCGACGCGTTGGTTCGCGGCTGCACCCCGGCTCCCGGGGCCTGGACGACGTTCCGGGGCCAGCGCCTGAAGTTGTACCCGCTCACCCCCCTGCCTGGGCAGGCGCCCGGCGGCGATCCGGGCCGGATCACTGCGGACAAACGAACCGTGCAGGTGAGCACCGGAGACGGCCTGGTCCGACTGGGGCTGGTCCAACCCCAAGGCAAGAAACCGATGGACGCAGCGGATTGGGCACGCGGTGTGCGCGTGGAAGGCGAGAGGTTCAGCCGATGATGCAGGACGACGACAACGGAGCACGCGCAAGCCAGCGGGAGCCCGAGCGTGATCCCAGCCGGCCGACGCGCGGCGGAAGCGGTCGCGTCAGCCACGGCGGGGCGGCGCGAGACCGGGACCCCGCCAAGCGCTCGGCTCAGGCGCCTTCACAACGTTCCCGGCGCGCCGACGCCGCCCGCCACATCGCCTTCGAGACGCTGCGGGCAGTAGACGGCGGCGCCTACGCCAACCTGGAATTACCGCGGCGGCTGCGCCGCACGGAGCTGGACCGACGCGATGCCGCCTTCGCTACCGAGCTGGTGTACGGGGTGTGCCGGATGCGTGGCCTGTACGATCCGCTCATTTCGCGCTGCGCCGGGCGGGAGACCGCGGCCATCGACGCCCCGGTGCTCGACGTCTTGCGTCTGGGCGCCCACCAGCTGCTCGGCATGCGGGTGCCGGCCCACGCAGCCGTCGCCGAGACGGTGGCGCTGGCCCGAGACGCGGTGGGGGCAGGCGCGGCGGGGTTCGTCAACGCGGTCTTGCGCCGGATCAGCGAGAAGAGCCTCAGCGAGTGGTTGAGCATCCTGGCCCCGGGAGCAGGTCGACGGGCCGGTTCCCACGGTGACTCCGAGGTGGCCTTCGAGGCACCCACCGACCTGGCCGATGTGGCCGTGGCCCGCAGCCACCCCGCCTGGGTGGTTCGGGCGTTGCGGGCTGCGTTGCTGGCGCATGAGGCCAGCACCCCCCAGAGCGTGGACGCGGACCTGTTGGACCTGCTTCACGCCCACAACACCCCGGCCGACGTGGCGCTCGTTGCCCGCCCCGGGCTGGCCGAGATCAGTGAACTCGAAGAGGCCGGTGCCAGCCGATCCTCGATCTGCCCCACCGCCGCCGTCCTCACCCACGGTGGGGACCCGGGTCGCATCCCGGCGGTGCGCCAGGGTCGCGCCGCGGCCCAGGACGAGGGTTCTCAGCTGCTCGTGCTCGCCCTGCTGGATGCTTACGACAAGGCCGGGCCGGGGACGCAGCGGCCACGTTGGCTCGATCTGTGCGCCGGCCCCGGTGGCAAGGTCGCGTTGCTCGCAGCGGCCGCCATCGAATCGGACGCCACCGTCTTCGCCAACGAGGTTGCCGAGCACCGGGCCGAGTTGGTTCACAGCGCGGTCCGGGCTGCGGTCGATGCCGGGGCCGATGTGCTCGTCGGTGTCGGTGACGGTCGCCAGATCGGTGAGGAAGAGCCGTCCTCGTTCGACCTGGTGCTGCTGGATGCGCCGTGCACGGGTTTGGGCGCGTTGCGCCGACGTCCCGAGGCACGCTGGCGCCGGGAACCCTCGGACGTGGCCGAGTTGTCGATCTTGCAGCGGGAGCTGCTGACCTCGGCCATCGAGGCGACGGCACCGGGGGGGATCATCGGCTACGCCACCTGCACCCCCCACCCGGCCGAGACCCAGGTCGTCGTCGGCGACGTCGTCGCCGAACGCGGGGATGTGGAGTTCTTGGATGCCCGCGATCACCTCAACGCAGTGGCGTTGAGTCCGCTGGAGCACCTCGGTCCCGGCCCGTTCGCCCAGATGTGGCCGCACCTGCACGGCACCGACGCCATGTTCCTTGCCCTGCTGCGCCGCCGCGAAAGCGCCGCCGAGACGGAGGCCGGAACCCGAAAGGGTTGAGGGCAGGCGCACCCCGGGCCGGCTCGGGCGAAGAAAAAACTTCATTCCTGTTCCACCAACTGCTCTCGATCCCTCCAATCGCGGTCTTGATCGCCGATGAGGGCGATGGCGAGCGGATAGCCCGCAGAGGAGTGCCTGGATCTTTGCGGGCGCTGAAGGAGAGGAACGGACCCCCGGCATGAAGTTGCCCCGATCACGCGCCAAAGACACCGGCGTGTCCACTACGCAGCAGGACGAATTGGTCCACTACGTAGAGGCACTTGACACGGTCACCGACCGACTCGCCAAAGCAACCACCCCCGGAACAGTCGTGCAGACGGCCCTTGACGTGGTGCGTGAGGCATTCCACATGATGTATGCCTCGTGCTGGTGGGTCGATCCGGCCACCAAGGCCCTTGTCTTCCGGCAGGAATCCGGTCAGGTCGGTCCCGAGTTCCGCACCGTGACCCAGTCCGCCTCCTTCCCCCATGGTGTGGGCCTTGCCGGGCGAGCGTGGAGCGACGGGAAACTGGTGTTCGTCCCCGACCTGGGCGAGGTGCGTGACTGTGTGCGTGCCCCCGTCGCCAGTCGCAGCGGTGTGCTCTCTGCCGTGGCGTTCCCGCTGTTCCAGGACGGCCGAGTAGTGGGCACGATGGACTTCATGGCCGACCCGGAGCACACCCCCGGGCCCATCCGCATCACTGTGCTGAGCACCGTGGGCAAGCTCGTGTCGCAGTCGTTGGAGCGGGTGTTGGCCGCTGAACGACGGGCCGAGACCGACAAGGACATGGCGGCGATCAACGAGGTCGTCCACAAGGTCTCCTTGAGCGGCAGTGAGCGGGAAGCGATCCAGAGCGCTCTGGACACCGTGCGCGCCGAGTTCGGCTGGGAGTACGGATCGTTCTGGGCGGTGGACGCCAACGAGCGGGTGCTGCGCAACGCCTACGAGTCCGGTAGCGCCGGTGAGGAGTTCCGGCAGGTCACCCGGGAGGCGACCTTCGCTGAGGGGGTCGGCCTGGCCGGTCGAACCTGGTCGACCCGAGCATTGGTCTTCGAGCCCGACATCGGCCTGGTCACCGACTGTGTGCGAGCTCCGGCTGCCCAGCGCGCCGGCGTCAAATCCGGGGTGTCGATGCCGGTTACCTGCGACGGCCAGGTCGTCGGCACCATCGACTTCTTCACCACCCGGCAGATCGAGCTGACCGCCGACCGGGAGAAGGCGCTGACGAACACGGCCTTCCTGCTGTCCAACGCTGTGGAACGGCACCGGGCTGCCGCGCGCACCCGGCACGCCGGTGAAGAGTTGATGACCTCGATCACCGAGGTCGAGCGCAATGTCCTGCAAGCCTCCGACGTGGCCAACGAGGCCCAGACGATCACCGAGGACGCCAGCGTCATCGTGGCGCGGTTGAACACCAGCAGCGTTCAGATCGGCAATGTCGTGAAGGTCATCACCGGCATCGCGGAACAGACGAACCTGCTCGCCCTGAACGCCACCATCGAGGCCGCCCGGGCAGGCGAGGCCGGTAAGGGATTCGCGGTCGTGGCCAACGAGGTCAAGGACTTGGCCCGCGAGACCGCCAAGGCCACCGAAGAAGTCGATGCGAAAGTGTCGGCGATCCAGACCGATGCCGGCAGCGTCGTGAACGCCCTGCACCAGGTCGCCGAGACGGTGCAGCGCATCAACGAGGCCCAGAACATCATCTCCGGGGTGCTGACCGAGCAGAACGCCGTCACCCGCAGTGTTTTGGAGCAGACCTGAACCGCGCCATCTGAGGTTCGCCCAGCTCTGAGCGGGGTTGGGTGGGTCCGCACTAGGGTGACCATGTGCAGATCTCACCCAGCATCCTCTCGGCGGACTTTGCGAACCTTCAGGCAGAACTCGAGGCGGTGAAGAACGCCGACTGGGCCCACGTGGACGTGATGGACGCGCATTTCGTGCCTAACCTGACCCTGGGTCTGCCGGTGGTGGAATCGCTGCTGAAGGTCAGCCCGGTGCCGATCGACTGCCACCTGATGATTCAGGACCCTGACCGGTGGGCGCCCCCTTACGCCGAGGCGGGAGCAAAGTCGGTGACCTTCCATGTGGAGGCCGCCCACGACCCGGTGCAATTGGCCCGCAACATCCGCGCCCAGGGGGCCAGGGCCTCAATGGCCCTGAAACCGGGTACGCCGTGGGCGCCGTATGCAGAACTGCTCCCCGAACTCGACATGGTTCTGGTGATGACTGTGGAACCCGGCTTCGGTGGTCAGTCCTTCATGGCCGAGCAGATGGAGAAGGTCAGGGCGGTACGCGAATCGGTGCGCCGCCATGGCGGCGAGATCTGGATCCAGGTCGACGGCGGCGTCAGCGCTGCCACCATCGAGCAGTGCGCCCAGGCTGGTGCCGATGTGTTCGTTGCAGGGTCGGCTGTCTACGGGGCCCAGAACGCCGCACAGGCCGTGGATGAACTGCGTGCGTTGGCGACGTCCTGCGTTCACCGCTGAGCAGCCCGGGCCGTTTCGGCCGGTGGGGCCACCCGTTCGATCCCTATCAGCACCCACGGGTGCATACTGGGGGCACGTGCTCCGGGGTCGGTGTAATTCCGAGCCGGCGGTTATAGTCCGCGACCCGCCCGATCGAGATCTTCGAACGGACGGTTGACTTGGTGAAATTCCAAGACCGACGGTGAAAGTCCGGATGGGAGGCAGCACGCGCGCCCGAGGCTGCGCACATCTTTGTGCAGCCCTGGCGTCGCCGCGACCTTCCCTGTTCCTGCCCCGGGTCACCTCGAATGACGACGAGGAGGCGGCTGTGAGCGGGTCAGCGATGCGAGATGTGCTGATGCTGCGACGCACTTTCGCGCTGGCGGCCCAGGGGCCGCAGGCTGATCCGAATCCGCGCGTCGGCGCCGTGATCCTGGATGCGCAGGCTCACGTCGCGGGTGAGGGGTTCCATGGCGGGGCCGGGACCCCGCACGCCGAGGCGCAGGCGTTGGCCGCCGCAGGCCCAGCCGCCCGCGGCGGCACCTGTTACGTCTCCTTGGAACCGTGTAATCACACCGGTCGGACCCCACCGTGCGCTCAGGCGCTGATCGAGGCCGGCATCGTGCGGGTCGTGGTCGCCTCCCGCGATCCGAACCCCATCGCCCGCGGCGGGTTGGAGACGTTGCGACGCCACGGGGTGGAAGTGGTTGAGGGGTTGTTGGCGCAGGAGTCTCGAGCTTTGAATCGGGAGTGGAGCCACGCCTTGATCACCGGCCGGCCGTTCGTCACCTGGAAGTTCGCTTCGACGCTGGACGGGCGCGTCGCCGCGGCGGACGGAACCAGTCGTTGGATCACCGGGGATGCCGCCCGGGCGGATGTGCATGCTCGTCGGGCGCGTTGCGGTGCGGTGATGGTCGGTACCGGCACGGTGCTCACCGATGACCCGGCGTTGACGGTACGCGGCCCGGACGGTGAATTGGCTCAGCGGCAACCGTTGCGAGTGGTGATGGGGCAGCGCTGCCCGCAGATCCGGGCCGATGCCCGGGTGCGCAGCGACGAGGCGCCCACACTGCTGCTGCCCACCCGGGACCCGGCTGCGGCGCTGGCCGAACTGGCCGCGCGGGAGGTCCGGCACGTCTTCTGTGAAGGTGGGCCCACCCTGGCCGCCGCCCTGCTCCGGGAGGGCCTCATCGATGAGGTGGTCGCCTATCTGGCGCCGGCGCTGCTGGGTGCCGGGGCGGGCAGCCTGGGTGACCTGGGCATCACCACCATCGAGGACACCGTCCGCTTGATCCCCACCGACGTCACCCAACTGGGCCGAGACATTCGTGTCATTGCCACGCCACGGCGTCACACACCCAAGGAGAGCTGCTGATGTTCACCGGAATAGTCGAGGAACTCGGCGAGGTCGTCGACCTGGAGGTGGGCTCGGAGTCCGCCGTCATCAGGATCAAGGGGCCGCTGGTCACGAGCGACACCGTGCACGGCGAATCGGTCAGCGTCAACGGTGTCTGCTTGACCGTGGTGACCTGCGACGGTGAGGTGTTCAGCGTGGACGTCATGGCCGAGACCCTGAACCGCAGCAGCCTCGGCGAGCTTCAGGTCGGTTCCGCGGTCAACCTGGAGCGGGCGATCAGCTTGGAGTCCCGCCTGGGCGGTCACATCGTGCAAGGGCACGTGGACGGTACCGGAAGGATCGCCGCCCGCACCCCCGGCCAGCGCTGGGAACTGGTGCGGATCTGCGCCCCGCCGGAGCTCATGCGCTATGTCGTGCTCAAGGGTTCGATCACTGTGGACGGGGTCTCGCTGACGGTCAGCGCAGTGCATGAGGACGGTTTCTCGGTCAGCCTCATCCCCACCACCTTGGACGTGACCACGCTGGGGACCCGCGCGGTGGGTGAGCGCGTCAACCTTGAGGTGGACGTGCTGGCCAAGTACGTCGAGCGGCTTTTGAGCTTTCCGCGCAGTGCGGGGCAGCCCGGGCGGCCGGCGTGAGCAGCTCATTGCTGGACCTGTTCAACGCCTCGGTCGATGTCGGCGGCTACCCGTTGTACTGGCGCGAGATCATCGGCAACGGTTTCGGCTTCGCCTCGGCCATCGGCGGCCTGCGACGGCGGGTGTGGGCCTGGCCGGTCGGCATCATCGGCAACACCATCTTGTTCACCGTCTTCTTCGGGGCGGCCTTCGCGCTGCCCGACGGGCGCCATCCGCTGTACGGGCAGGCGTTCCGGCAGGTGTTCTTCATCCTGACCAGCCTCTACGGCTGGTGGCGGTGGAACCAGAGCAAAGCCGAACGTGGACCCGAAGAACCGGCCATCACCCCTCGCTGGGCCAGCACTCGCGAGCGTTGGGGCTACCTGATGGCGGCCCTGGTCGGCGTGCTGGTCATGCAGGGCGTCTTCGCCGCGGTAGGGGCCGGCTGGCCGGCGCCGCGTTGGTACTACTGGACCGACGCCTGGATCTTCGTCGGCTCCATCGTGGCCACCTACGCCATGGCACGCGGGTGGACCGACTTCTGGCTGGCCTGGATCGCCGTGGACCTAGTCGGGGTTCCGTTGCTGTGGCACTCGCACTACTACCCCTCGGCGGTGCTCTACGCGATCTACGGCGGGCTGGTCGTCTATGGCTTCCTCGTGTGGCGGGCGGCCGCCCGCGAGGAGAAGATCGAGGTCGGTATCGAGGCTGAGACGGTGAATTTATGAACGGGTTTGGCACGATCGAAGAAGCCCTGGACGCGCTACGCCAAGGACGGCCGGTGCTCGTCCTCGACGATGTTGGCCGGGAGAACGAGGGCGACGTCGTCCTTGCGGCGCAGACGCTGACCGAGGAATGGATGGCGTGGACGATCCGCCACTCCTCGGGTTATATCTGCGCCCCCATGACCGATGCGGTGGCCGACCGGCTCGATCTGCCGCCGATGGTCACGGACAACCAGGACCCGCGCCGCACGGCGTACACCATCACCTGCGATGCGGCCTCTGGTGTTTCCACCGGAATCAGCGCCGCCGATCGAGCCCACACGCTGCGGGTATTGGCCGACCCTGAGGCGCTGCCCTCGGACCTGATCCGGCCCGGGCACATGGTGCCGTTGCGGGCACGCCCCGGTGGGGTGCTCGAACGCGCGGGGCACACCGAAGCCAGCGTAGATCTGTGCCGTCTGGCCGGACTGTCACCGGTGGGTGGGATCGGCGAACTCGTCCATGACGACGGCACGATGATGCGGGCCCCAGCCGTTCTGGAACTGGGTGCCCGGTTCGAGTTGCCCGTCATCACCGTGGCCGATCTTCGGCAGTGGCGAACTCGGCATGACCGCGTGGTTCGCACCGCCAGCACCCGACTGCCCACCGACTACGGCGTCTTCGAGCTGGTGGGTTACCGCGACCTGGTGACGCAGGCCGAACACCTGGCCCTGATCAGTCCCGTCGGGCTGCGCCCGCCAGGTGCCGACGACGCGCCCGTGCTTGTCCGGGTCCATTCGGAATGCTTGACCGGTGACGCTCTCGGATCGCGTCGCTGCGACTGCGGCCCGCAACTGCAGGCGGCCATGGCGCTGGTGGCCAAGGAACACGGCGCCGTCATCTACTTGCGCGGTCAAGAGGGGCGCGGGGTCGGACTGTTGGCCAAACTGGCGGCCTATGAGTTGCAAGACCGCGGTTTCGACACCGTCGATGCCCAGACCGAGCTGGGCCTGCCGGTGGACGCCCGGGAATACGGCGCAGCGGCGGCGATCCTGCGCGACCTGGGCATCGACTCGATCACTTTGGTCTCGAACAACCCGGCCAAGTCCGAGGGGCTGCGCCGCGACGGACTCAACGTCGTCGGCTCCCACCCGCTACGCATCCCGCCCCTGCCTGAGAACGAGCGCTACTTGCGCACCAAACAGTTGAGGATGGGCCACGACCTGGTCGTTGCGCCCGCGAAAGGACACTCATGAGCGGCTCCGGTTCTCCCGAACTCAGCGTTGACGGCTCTGGCCTGCGCGTTGCCGTCGTCGCGGCGCACTGGCACGAGGACTTCATGACCGGGCTGCTGGAGGGCGCCCGTACGGCATTGAAGGAGGCCAAGGTCGAGGAGGTCGAGGTGGTGCGGGTACCGGGCAGTTTCGAACTGCCCGTGGTGTGCGCGGCGCTGGCGCCCAACTACGACGCGATCGTCGCGCTCGGGGTCATCATCCGCGGCGGCACCCCGCACTTCGAGTTCGTGGCCCAGGGCGTGACCTCAGGTCTGACCCGCGTCGCGCTGGACCACAGCACCCCCATCGGGTTCGGGGTGCTCACCTGCGAGAGCGAGGCCCAGGCCCGGGACCGCTCCGGCATGAGCGGGGCCCGCGAGAGCAAGGGTTACGAGGCGGCAGTGGCCGCCATCACCACCGCCGTGATTCTGCGTGAGGCCGCCTCCGATTCATGAGTACGGTGACGCTGGCCCTGGTGGCGATGGTGGTGCTGATCGCGGCCTGGCTGCAGGGCAGCGTCGGTTTCGGCCTGGGCATGATCCTGGCGCCGGTGCTGGCTCTGGCGGCGCCGTCGCTCTTGCCCGTGACGGTGCTGCTGCTGGCGTTGGTGCTCTCGGGCTTCAGCGCGGTCGCTGACCGCCACGGCGTGCACCTGCGTAGCCTCGCCATCGGGATCGGTGGCCGGGTGCCGGGGACGGTCCTGGGCGCGTGGCTGGTGGCCCGCCTGCCGCAACGGGAGTTCGCGCTGCTGGTTGCGGTGTCGGTGTTACTCGGTGCCTTCTTCGCGTGGCGCGGTTGGCAACCCCGCAACCGCACGCGCAACGTCCTAGCCGCAGGGCTGCTCTCCGGGGTGATGGGCACCGCGACCTCGGTCGGTGGGCCCCCGATGGCCCTGGTGTGGGGCGCCTCGGAGGCGCAGCGGATGCGCGGAACGCTGAGCGCCTTCTTCTTCATCGGCTCCTTGCTGTCCTTGGCAGGGTTGTTCGTCTTCGACGCCGTCGACCCCCAACAGATCCGGGCCGCGGTGCTGTTCGCGCCGGCGATGCTCCTGGGTTTCGGGCTAGCCCGAGTGACGGTGCGCCACCTGGACCAGCAGCGCACCCGCAGTATCGCCACGGCGGCCTCGCTCATCGGGGCGCTCACGGTGCTGGTGACCCGGTTGTGAGGCCTGGCCCGGTTCGCGATGCGGTCCCCGTGCTGCAATTGGGCTGATGACAGATATCCTCGCGACACGTGAAGACGTTTGAGCAGATGTACGCCGAGGTCAAGGAAAAGGCTGCGACGCGCCCTGAGGGTTCGCGCACCGTCACGGAGCTTGACGCGGGGGTGCACTTCATCGGAAAGAAGGTCGTCGAGGAGGCCGCGGAGGTCTGGATGGCGGCCGAGCATGAGGGCGATGAGCGCTCTGCGGAGGAGATCAGCCAACTGCTTTATCACGTGCTTGTGCTCATGGTGGCCAAGGACCTGACCTTGGAAGACGTCTACCAGTACCTCTGAGCTTTTCTTTCTGCGCGCTCGCCTCTATCAGCTGCACCCGCGCCCGTTCTCGTCCGAAAGAGCCACCATGCTGCGCATCGCCGTCCCCAACAAAGGTTCACTCGCGGAGGCTGCCACCCTCATGCTCAAGGAGGCGGGGTACGTCGTTCGGCGCGACTCCAAGGAGTTGGTGCTCGCCGACACCGAGAACGACATCGAGTTCTTCTACCTGCGGCCCCGTGATATCGCGGTGTACGTCGGATCGGGCACGTTGGACGGCGGGATCACCGGGCGTGACCTGTTGTTGGATTCCGGGGCGGACGCCGTGGAGGTGTTGCCGCTGGGCTTTGCCCGTTCCACCTTCCGTTTCGCCGGTCGTCCAGGTGTGGCGGAGTCCGTGACGGATCTGGCGGGGCAGCGGATCGCCACCTCCTACACCGGTCTGGTGCGTCGCCACCTGCAGCAGAGCGGTATCGAGGCCGAAGTCGTCCGGTTGGACGGTGCGGTGGAGACCTCGATCACCCTCGGGGTGGCCGACGTCATCGCCGACGTTGTGGAGACCGGCACGACCTTGCGCAATCAGGGGCTGGTGACCTTCGGGGAGCCCATCCTGCACAGTGAGGCTGTGCTGATCGCTCGCGACGAACCGGGCGCAGCGGAGCGACTCCGAGTGCTGAATCGTCGGCTCTCCGGGGTCATCACCGCGCGCACGTACGTGATGATGGATTACGACATTCGGGTCGAGCTCCTGGAAGAAGCAGCCCGCATCACCCCAGGCCTGGAGTCGCCCACGGTCTCACCGTTGCGCGACGAAGAGTTTGTGGCGGTGCGTTCGATGGTTCGCCGCAAGGGCATGAACCGAGTGATGGACGCCCTCTACGCCCTCGGCGCCCGAGGGATCCTGGTCACCGACATCGCCGCGTGTCGCCTGTGAACGACACCGAAGGAGAAGCGCTATGAGCCAAGGAAGCGCACAACCGTCCTCGGCGGGCAAAGGCTCACGCCCTGCCGCGCGACGTAATCCTTACGCGCTCATCCGGCCTCGTCGCGGTCGGGTCGTGGCCTATGTGGCCGCTGTGGTGGTGTTCGCGACGTTCCTGCTGGGCGCCATCATCGTGCCCGGTCAAGAAGGTCAGAAGGACGACTGGGCGATCTCGGACCGCCTGCTCATCGCGGCCATCGGCGCAGCTATCGCCTGGTTCCTGTGGCGTCTGGGTTCGATCCGGGCCACGCCGAGCAAGCAAGGCCTCGTGGTGCGCAACCTGCTGCTGACCCGCACCTTGGCTTGGGATGAGATCGTGCGGATGCAGTTCGGTGGGGGCGCGCCGTGGGCCAGCCTGGATCTGGCCGACACCGACACCGTCGCGGTGATGGCGTTGCAGAAAGCCGATGGGGAGTACGGGCGGGCCGAAGCGGCGCGTCTGGCAGCGCTGATCCAGCACCACGGCGACGCGACGGAACCCCAGCGCCGCAGCTGAACCGAGCCTGGGCGCAAAGCCGGGCAGGTTAGGTCACCGCAGGGATAGCAACCGGGTCGGGGGCGTGCCGCAAAGGGGCGCCGGTTGTGATGGCTGCGCTCTCGGCGGGGCCCTCGGCGCCTTAGCCTCAGCGCTGCTGGGGACCTACTTTCGCGCCACGAACGGGGCTGGCTGTCACCGGCGCCGTAACCGGAGCGTTCAGCCCCAGCCGATCAGAGCGGCCTCATTCCGGCTGGCGGCCCGTGGGGGCGGGGTCGCGGTCGGCGACGTGGATGACCTCATCCTCCAGGGTGGCTTCCTCGAACGGTTCGGTGTCCAGGCTGTATGAGGAGGGGATGCTCGCGAACGCCTCGTCGTGACTCAAACCGGTGACCATGAGCAGATCGAGGATGATCGAGCGCACCTGGGCCCGGATCACCTCTGAGGACAGCGAGGGGTGCGAGTCCACATAGGTGGTTCGCTCCGCGAGCTCGAAGAGCGCCGGCTGTACACCGTTTGGCAGCGTGCGCTGGTCCAGGTCGCCCGCCATCGCCTGTGCGATCTCGCCCAGCTCGGCCACCATGTCGATGTAGGCCTTCGGGACGACCTCACCGTGGCGCAGCGCGATCGCCGCGCGGCGCACGAGCACCCGCAGGTTGCGGATGGAGCGGTCCAGAGGCTCTAGCAAATCGGCGATGGCCTGCACCGCTGGCAGGTGACCGCGCCGAAAGGGGGAGGAGCGAATGACCGAGAGTCCCTCGTCGGCCAAGGACTCCAGGGTGGCCAGCGACCGCTCCGTCTGGCGCGCCCGGGCCAGGGTCTGCTCCGCCAGTGCCAGGTCGCCGCTGCGCAGCGATGTCGCGGTTGCTGCGAAGACGGCCCCCATCTCGGCCACGATTCCGGCCGTGTGCTGTCGGGGTCGCCGAAGCGGGGTGGCGGGGGTGATCGTAGCGGCCAACAACGCGACGATCCCGCCAACGACAGCTTCGATCCAGCGCGAGAAGGCCATCCCCGGGCTTGCTACCAGGATCGTGACGATGGCGGACTGCACGCCGGCCTGCGTCGTGGTCAGCACTCCTGCGTCGAGAAGCGTGGCCAGCACCATGGCCGCCGCGATGATGAACACCATCTGGGCGTAGCCAGAGCCCAGAGCGGCCACGATGAGGTCACCGACGAGCACCCCGATCGCCACCCCGACGACGATCTGGAGCACGCGTTGGATTCGTTGCCCGTAGGACTGCCCGAGGGCGACCAGGGCGGCAACGGGTGCGAAGAACGGCTGTGGGTGGTGCAGGACGTCACGGGCGATATACCAGGCTATCGCGGCCGAAATCGAGCACTGCAGAATGAAGAACCAGCGTCGTCGCAGTCGCTCCAGGCGTTCGCCCAGGGAACGCCGCCCGCGGCGCCCCACCCGGCGCCCGACGGTGCGCGGATGCAGGTCGAAGTTGTCCAGGTTCCACGGCCCCACGGCTCAGGCCTGGTCGTACGCTGCGGCGAGCCAAGGCACGATGTCGCGTATGTCGTCGTCCATGGCGTCGGTGGGCAGGTGCAGCCGGTGCGTGGTCGCGGCGAAACCGTCCGAGCTGCTCACTACCACGTTCTCGGGCAGGGCAGGTGGACCGCAGGGGTAGCGCAGACCCACCTCCAGTTTCCGTTCTGCCCCGGGGCGGAGCGCCGCGAACGGCGCCCCATCGCGCGCCAGGACAATGGCTGCCTGGCCCGGCACGGTGGTGATGTCATCGTCATCGGTGAGGGCGTGCGCCAGCTCGATGATCGCGTCGTGCAGCGGCCGTAGATGCTCCTCCGCATCCGCGTACAGCTTGTCAGTCGCGAGTTCTACATCCCGGGCAGCCTCATCCATGGTGGCCATTCTGCCCGCGCTTGACAGCAGATGTCAGGAGCCGCGCGATGGCGGCCCGTTATCGCCTGATCGCCTAGTGCGCAGCGCCCGTTTGCAGGCCTGTTCGCCCGTGGGTCGTTCGCCGCGGCCCTGGCCGCCCCCAGGGCACACCTAGACTGAAGCGGTGAGTGTCGCTACCCGTGTTATCCCCTGTCTGGACGTCGACGCCGGTCGGGTGGTCAAAGGCGTGAACTTCCGTGATCTTCGTGATGCCGGGGATCCGGTCGAGCTGGCCGCGCGCTATGACGAACAGGGCGCAGACGAGCTGACCTTCCTGGATGTCACGGCCAGCAGCGGAGACCGGGAGACCACCTATGAGATCGTGCGCAGCACCGCCGAACAGGTTTTCATCCCGCTCACTGTCGGCGGGGGAGTGCGCACCGTGCAGGACGTGGACCGCCTGCTGCGGGCCGGGGCCGACAAGGTCGGCATCAACACTGCCGCAATCGCACGCCCAGAAGTAATCGACGAGGTGGCGGCCAGGTTCGGCGCTCAGGTGCTGGTGCTCTCGGCTGATGTGCGACGGTGGCGCGAAGACAGCGAGCATTCCAAGCCGGAGAGCGGCTTCGAGGTAACTACCCACGGTGGGCGCCGCGGCACGGGCATCGACGCCGTGGAGTGGTGCGCGCAAGCTGCCCGCCGTGGCGCTGGCGAGATCCTGTTGAACTCCATGGACGCCGACGGCACCCGAGACGGTTTCGACATCGAACTGATCTCACTGGTGCGCGCTGAGGTGAAGGTGCCGATCATCGCCAGCGGCGGGGCCGGCCGTGTCGAACACTTCCTGCCTGCAGTGCAGGCCGGTGCTGACGCCGTACTTGCAGCGAGCGTCTTCCACTTCGGGGAGTTGAGCATCGGCGAGGTCAAAAAGGCGCTGGCGGCCGGTGGGGTCACCATCCGCTGAGGGGCGGCGCAGCGGCGCGCCATCGGGCCGCACGTACGGCACCGGTCCCGGTGCGCTGCTTCTTGCCAGGTGCGGATTGGATGGTGCAGAAGATGGTTTTCCTCGGCGACGGGGTCCACTACTCACATCCGTGATCGGGTGGGGGCACCGCGTGATGCTCGCGGTGATGGCGCGCACCTCGCAGGCCGGGAGCGGTCGCAGCGGCGGCGGGTTATTCGTGCGCTCGTTCTTCCCGCCGAGGCAGTGGGACGCGCGCGCTGGCGGGCCTGTCGGCAGCCGGAGGGATGGGCGGTCTCGCACCGATGCAACTTCGCCAGAGGCCACCCCCGTAGACGCTGCTGACACTGGGCGGGCCGGGAGGTCATCGCCACTAGACGAGTGACGGCCCCGGTGGGGGGGACCGGGGCCGCTTGGCACTCGTCACAGCCGGGGGGAGGCTGAAGAGGCCACCTGTAGGTTACTGGGCTGCTCGGTCGCATGTGTTACCGCGAGAACCCTTGAGCCTGTAAGGACTTCGTAAATTATTGGGTTTACCCGGCAAACCCGGGTCAGATCGATCGAACCGGCTCGGCCCCAGGATGGGTTCGGGGCCGCGGCGTCTACCGAGCGCCTCTGCAACGGCGCCGTCGAACGCTGCGGTCAGCCCGATCAGCGGCGCGCACCGGCTAGCCGGATCGCGTTGGCGGTGGCGTCAATGACCCAGGTGGGCTCAGCCAGGTCAATGAGTCGGGCGCGCAAAGCGCCCGCTTGAAGTTCGGGGAAAAGCTCCCGCGCCGTCCGTCGAGCTTGGTAGGCCACCGACAGCAGACCGAGCAGGACACGGGTGCGCTCATCGGGCTCGACGCTGCCGATAACGCACGCGCGAACGGTTTCCACGATGGGTTCGCGCGCGCCGGGAACCACAGGGTGGCGCGTGCGAGGAAGGAAGCCGGCGACCACGTCGTGGTCGGTGCCCAACACTCCGGCGGTGGCGAGGCGCTCCCGCTCCGCGTGCAACACGCCACGGCTCTCGTCGTAGATCCACCGCCAGGGGTGCCTGGGGCGACGGGCCGCGTTCAGTCGTGCCAGAAGAGCGTCGAGCACGTCTTCACCGACCGGGCAGGGATCCAGCACCTCCAGCGCGCGTCGCGGGGCGTCGATCCGCCCGGCGGCGGCCAACTCCGCCATCGCCGCTCCGGTGACCAGGTACGGCAGGTCGCGTAAGGCAGGTCGCCCCTGCGGCGTCGTGCCGAGCAGGAACATCTCATCGGCCAGCGTGAACTCCACTGCTCGACTTTACTCGGGGAGCTCGCCGTCACCCCTTGACGACCGACCATTGGGTGACCGGACGCGCCGGTGTCCAGGAGGTGAAAGATCCCACGGCACTGGCCTTTTCGATCGCGATCCGAGTCAGTTGGCCGCCCAGGCGTTGATAAGCCTGGAACAGTAGAGCCTCAGAATCCAGGGTGACGGTGTTGGCGACCAGGCGCCCGCCTGGTCGCAGCGCCGCCCAGCATTGATCGAGCAGCCCGGCACTGGTCAACCCGCCGCCGACGAAGATCGCGTCGGGGCTGGGCAACCCCTGCAGAGCCTGCGGCGCACGGCCCTGCACGAGTCGGAGGGCAGGCACGCCGAGGGCGCGTGCGTTCGCCTCGATACGGGCAGCGCGGTTCGGATGCGACTCGATGGCGATGGCGCGCGCGCTGGGGTGGGCGCGCATCCATTCGATGCTGATCGAGCCGGAACCGGCACCGACGTCCCACAGCAGCTCCCCGGGAGCAGGCGCCAGCGTGGCCAGGGTGATCGCTCGCACGTCGCGCTTGGTGAGTTGTCCGTCGCTGAGGTAGGCCTCGTCCGGTAATCCCGGGGTCAGCCCCAGCCGCAGCGCCGCCGGGTCGCGTCGACATTCCACCCCGACGATGTTCAGGGCACTGACCTGGTCACCCGGCCAGTCCCGGGCGGGGCTCGAAACAAGGGTCTCGGTGTCGGCGCCCAGCTCGGCCAGGACATTCATGGTGCTGTCGCCGTAGCCGCTGGCGGTGAGCAATTCGGCCAGTTCGCCCGGGGTCTGCGCGCCGGCCGAGAGCAGTAACACCCGGGCGCCCTCGTGCAGCGCGGCACGCACCGATTCCAGCGGCCTGCCCACCCCCGAGACGACCGTGACGTCCTCCACCGGCCAGCCGAGACGGGCGCAGGCCAGCGTGATCGAGGAGGGGTGCGGCAGGACATGCACAGCATCAGGACCGACCTGGGCGATAAGAGCCCGTCCCACCCCGAAGTGCATCGGATCCCCGGAGGCAAGAACGACCAGACCATCACCGCGGTGCTGCTCGACGAGCGGCCCGAGCGAGGGCAGCAACGGGCTGCCCCAGCAGACGCGTCGCGCGCTGACCTGCGGCGGCAGCAGGTCGAGCTGTCGGGGGGAGCCCAGCACGACTCCGGCCTGGCACAGCGCCGCCTGCGAGGTGCCCGATAGGCCGGACCAACCCTCGGCGCCGATGCCGACCAGGGTGATTGTTGGATCGCCGCGGCCGCTCATGGCAGATCCGCGCTGATGAGCGAGAAGACCTGCATGTCGACCCGACCGCCGGCGGTGACTCCGCTGCTGCGGGCGATGCCTTCGGCGACGAACCCGGCACGCCGGGCCACCCCGGCCGAGGCGTCGTTGCCGAGCGCGGCGCACAACTGCACCCGATCCAGTCCCTTCTCGTAGATGGCCCATTCAGCAAGCCGCCGGGCCGCGCGGGCGGTCAGGCCGGCGCCGCGGGCCCACGGCGCCGTCCAATAGCCGATCTCGGTGCAGCCGGTGCTCCAGTCGGTGTGTTTGAGGTCCATGAGTCCGGCGAAGTTGCTGTCGCCAGGGCTCTGGACGCTCTCGGAAGCGAGCGCAAAAACAATGCCGGTCCCGGCCTCCAGCTGCCGCACGGCGTAGTCCTGGATGAAGGCACGCGCGTCATCTTGGGTGTAGGGGCGGGGGATGGGCAGCCACCGCATTGCCTGGTCGTCCTGGCAGGCGATAGTGATCGCCTCGACGTCGTTCAGATCCGGCGGGCGCAGCAGGAAGTCGCTGCCGTGGACGAGGGTGGCCTCAAAGCGGTTCACGCCGGGCATCTTAGGCGGCGGGCGCGCAACGACCCACGACAGCCCCGGCGCGGTCGATGCAGATGACATCGACACACACCGGCGCCCCCTTCAGCGTCGCCAGGGCCACGCTGCGGGCTTCGAGTGCGACGGCGTCGCCCAAGGCGATCCCGGCTGCTTGCGCGGTGCGCAACGCTTCCAACCCTGTATTGCCGTTTCGGATGGCACCCGCCAGTTCCTCATCTGCGCCGGCTGAGATCGCCAGGTTCGCCAACAGCGACAGGTCGACTTGGGAACGCCCGGAGTGCAGATCGAGATGACCGGCGGCCAGCTTGGAGAGTTTGGCGAAGCCGCCACAGATGGTGAGCCGGTCCACCGGGTGGCGACGCAGGTGTTTCAGGACCGCTCCGGCGAAGTCACCCATATCGAGCAGGCTCGTCTCGGGCAGGTCGTATTCGGCCAGGACGACCTTCTCCGACGTGGAACCGGTGCAGCCGGCGACGTGGGTATGGCCCATGGCTCTGGCCACGTCGATTCCCCGGTGGATGGAGTCGATCCAGGCTGCGCACGAGTAGGGGACCACGACCCCGGTAGTGCCCAGGATGGAGAGTCCGCCCAGGATGCCCAGGCGCGGGTTCCAGGTCTTCTCGGCAATCTGCTGGCCGTTGTCGACAGACACTTCGACGAGCACGTCGGCGGCGGCACCGAGCCTGCTCGAAACCGCTTGCAGGTGCTCGGTGATGAAGCGCCGCGGCATCGGGTTGATCGCCGGTTCGCCCACCTCCAGCGGCAAACCCGGCAGCGTCACGGTTCCCACCCCGGGGCCTGCTGCGAAGCGAACCCCGCAACCGGCTGGGCCAGGGCGCACGGTGGCCCGGACGACGGCCATGTGGGTGACGTCAGGGTCGTCGCCGGCGTCCTTGGTGATAGCGGCCATCGCCCACCGGCCCTGCTCATCCTGGCCGGTGTCCTCGAAGGTCAACGCGAAGGCAGGGCTACGGCCTTTAGGCAGGTTGATCTGGACTGGGTCGGGGAACTCCCCGCTGAGCAGGGCAGTCCAGGCTGCGGTTGCGGCAGCGGTTGCGCAGGCGCCGGTAGTCCAGCCGGGGCGCAGACCGGTGTGTTCCAGCTGCGCGGTGCGTCCGCCGGCGGGGGCGGGCGGCGGCGTCGCTGGGGCATCAGACGGGGTGCTCACCTAGTTATGGTGTCACCCCGGGCTGATCGTCTCCCTGCGTGTGCCGAGCCTGCAGGCCTTTCGCGGCGCTCATCCTGGCGAAGCGCTCGCCGCAGGATCCTGGCCTCGGATGGCGATGAGATCCGGTGCTGGACAGTGTCTTCCCAGGAGGTGTCGGACCAGTTCACCTCCTCGTCGCCGGGCCCCGACACGGCTGTTCTCCCGGTCGTAATCCATTCATGTCCCAGCCCGGTGGAGACCGCCAGTGCGGCGGCAGTCTCCACCCTTGCGTTTACTTCTTGACAACAAGGTGGATGTCGCCCACGATGACGGCCATGACGGCTGCACGCTCCACACTGCCTCCTGGCCGGCGCGGGGCCGGCTCGCAAAGTGCCTTGCGAGAGGCCAACATGCACCGACTCCTGGGCGTCCTGCGTGAGAACGGGCCCAGTACCCAGACCGCTCTGGTGCGAGCTACCGGGCTGTCGGCGGCGACGGTGTCCAACCTCGTCCGGGACCTGGGTGAGCGCGAGGTGGTGCGGACATCGAACACCATCCGCTCCGGTCGGCGGGCGGTGCTGGTGGAACTGGGCGAACAGGCAGGGCGGAAGGTGGCCATCGGGGTCGATGTCGGACGCCGGCATATGCGGGTCATCGCCTGCACCGGTTCGCGCGAGATCCTCGCCGATGTAGAGCGGCCGTTGCCGACTGATCATCGCCCGCAGCAGACCGTGGACGCGGTCGCGGACACCTTGGCCGATGTGCTGCGCCGCGGCGGGCTGGCGCACGCCGACGTCGTCGGATGCGGGGTCGGGGTTCCCGCTCCGATCGATCGACGCACCGGGGAGGTCGGGCACGGCGCGGTGCTGCCGGAGTGGGTCGGGTTGGACCTGTCGAGAATCTTCGCAGACCGCCTGGACCTGCCCGTTCTCGTCGACAATGACGCTGACCTGGGCGCTATCGCCGAAACGACCTGGGGTCCGCACGTCGACGCCAACGACCTGCTCTTCGTCAAGGTCGCCTCCGGAGTCGGGGCAGGGCTGCTGCTGGATGGCAGGCTGCACCGCGGCTCGGTCGGGATGGCGGGAGAAATTGGTCACACCGCGGTGAGTGAGTACGGGCCGATCTGCCGCTGTGGAGCCCGCGGTTGTCTGGAGGCAGTGGCCTCGGTGCGGGCCATCCTGGAGGCAGTGGGGGCTGGTTCGGCACAGCCACCCACCGTTGAGGAGCTCATCGAACGCGCTAATCGCGGGGACTCTGCCACCGTCCGGGTCATCCAGGATGCCGGGTATGCCTTGGGCGGTGTGCTCGGCGGCGTGGCAAACCTTCTCGCGCCCGGCGTGATCGTCGTGGGCGGTCCGCTCACCCCGATCGGGGATCTGTTCCTGGAGCCTGTCCGCCGCGGGTTGGCCCGACATGCCGTGCCCACCATCGCCGAGGCGACCTCGATCGTGCTGTCCACGTTGGCAGGCAGGGCTGAGGCTTTGGGGGCCTGCACTCAGGTCCTGCGCAGCGTGCCCCAGGACTCGTGGCTGTGACGGGATTGGACCCTTGCTGTGTTTAACGCTTGACAACATAGGTTTCTGGGCCGTTCACTCTTTGAACAAGAAGTGCGCCACTGTCGTCGGACTTGAAGGAGAAGACAGATGTCTGACGAGCCACCCGTGCTAGAGATGCGGGGGATCACCAAGGAGTTTCCGGGGGTCAAAGCGCTGCAGGACGTCTTCCTGAACGTGCGGCGCAGCGAGGTCCACGCCATCTGCGGCGAAAACGGTGCCGGCAAGTCCACCCTCATGAAGGTGCTCTCGGGCGTCTACCCGTACGGCACCTACGCCGGTCAGATCTTCTACGACGGCCAGGAGTGCCGCTTCAGTGACATCAAGGCCAGCGAGGCCGCCGGGATCGTCATCATTCATCAGGAACTCGCGCTCATCCCGGAGTTGAGCATCGCCGAGAACATCTTCCTGGGCAATGAGAGCACCCGTCGCGGCGTCATCGACTGGGTCGAGACCAACCGCAAGGCTCGGGAGCTGCTCGAGCACGTCGGCCTGTCGGAGGCTCCCGAGACACCGGTGAAGAACATCGGCGTCGGTAAGCAGCAACTCGTGGAGATCGCCAAGGCTCTGGCCAAGAACGTGAAACTGCTCATTCTGGACGAGCCGACCGCGGCGTTGAATGAGACCGACTCGGCCCATCTGCTCGACCTCATCCGCGGGCTGCAGGCGCGCGGAATCACCTCGATCATCATCTCGCACAAGCTCAACGAGATCGCGGCCATCGCCGACCGGGTGACGATCATCCGCGACGGGCGTTCCATCGAGACCCTCGATGTGAGCAGCGGCGGGGTCGACGAGGATCGAATCATCCGCGGGATGGTCGGGCGGCCGATGGAGTCGCGCTTCCCGGAGCACACGCCCAAGATCGGCGAGACCTTTCTTGAAGTGAAGGACTGGACCGTCGAACACCCGAACATCCCGGGTCGTTTCGTATGCAAGGGCTCCACCTTCCATGTGCGCCGCGGTGAGATCGTCGGCTTCGCCGGCTTGATGGGTGCCGGACGCACTGAGCTGATGCGCTCGATTTTCGGTCGCTCGTACGGCATTTTCAGAGGCGGTACTTTGGTGATGAACGGTGAGCCGCTCGTGCTGCGGTCGGTGCCAGCGGCAATCGCGGCCGGTATCGGGTACGTCACCGAGGACCGCAAGAGCCTCGGTCTGAACCTTCTGGACGACATCAAGGTCACCACCACTTCCGCGGCCCTGGGCAAAATCGCCAAACGTCTCGTGGTCGACCGCCGCCAGGAGTACACGGCTGCCGAGGAGTACCGCACCTCACTGCGGATCAAAACTCCCAGCGTCGATGACGGCATCTCGACACTGTCCGGTGGCAATCAGCAGAAGGTCGTGCTGGCCAAGTGGTTGTTCACCGGGCCTGAACTGCTCATCCTGGACGAGCCGACCCGCGGCATCGACGTGGGAGCCAAGTACGAGATCTACGGCGTCATCCAGAAACTCGCCGATCAGGGCAAGGGCATCATCGTCGTCTCCTCGGAACTGCCGGAACTCATCGGCCTCTCCGACCGGATCTACACCATCTGTGAGGGGGCCATCACCGGCGAGTTCGCCCGTGAGCAGGCCGATCAAGAGACCCTCATGCGTCACATGACCACTACCTCGACGAGCCGCGCGACCGCGTAGGCCTGACAACACAAGGCAGACCATGAAGAACCTCAAGCAGATCTTCGGTGGAGACATCCGTCAGTTCGGGATGATCTTCGCGCTCGTCGCGCTCATCGCCTATTTCTGGATCAGGACCGACGGGCTCATGCTCAAACCCGTCAACGTCATCAACCTCTTCCAGGGCAACAGCTACATCCTCGTCATGGCGATCGGGATGGTGCTGGTCATCATCGCCGGACATATCGATCTGTCAGTGGGATCGGTGGCTGCAGCGGTCGGTATCTGTGTGGCGATCGCCATGCGCGACTGGGGGATCCCGTGGTGGGCCGGCATCCTGCTCGGTCTGTTGCTCGGCGCCCTGATCGGGGCTTGGCAGGGTTTCTGGGTGGCCTACGTCGGGATTCCCGCGTTCATCACCACCTTGGCCGGGATGCTCATCTTCCGCGGGGTGAACCAGTACGTGGGTAAGTCGCTGACCGTGCCGGTGCCGCGGGACTTCCAAGAGATCGGGCGCGGATACCTGCCCGAGGTGGGGCCGAACACCGGCTACAACAACCTCACCCTGCTGCTGGGCCTCGTCCTCATCGGCGCGATCATCTTCGGCACCCTGCGCAACCGGGCCAACCTGCGCAAGGTCGGCGCCGAGCTGCTCCCTGGTTGGGTGGTCGCGATCAAGCTCCTGCTCATCAGCGGGGCGCTGCTGGTAGCGACGCTGCTGTTCGCCTCCGGCCCCACCGGCACCTCGTTCCCGAAGTCAGGCATCATCCTGGCCGTCCTCGTTGTGCTCTACAGCTTCATCTCCTCGCGCACGATCATCGGCCGCCATGTGTATGCGGTCGGTGGCAACCGGCACGCGGCCGAGTTGTCCGGCGTGCGCAGCAAGCTGGTCAACTTCTTGGTGATGATGAACATGTCGATCCTGGCAGCCTTGGCCGGGATGATGTTCGTGGCCCGCTCGACCGCATCCGGTCCCTTTGACGGTGTCGGCTGGGAGCTCGACGCGATCGCGGCCGTCTTCATCGGTGGCGCGGCGGTCACCGGCGGTGTCGGTACGGTCGTCGGATCCATCACCGGTGGCCTCGTCATGGCCGTCCTGAACAACGGCCTACAGCTGCTGGGGGTAGGCGCTGACCAAACCCAGATCATCAAAGGTCTGGTGTTGCTGATCGCAGTCGCCTTCGACGTCTTCAACAAGAAGCAGGGCAAGCCCTCGATCATCGGCCTGCTGATGCGCAATCACGGCTCGCAGGACACGGTTGCCCGGGCCGGTCTTGATCCAGTGGCACCGCCCCCACCGGCCGCGGACCGCGGCGGTTCGACGGCGGCACCGTTCTCCAACTGAGCAGGAGCTCGCCGGCCGGGCGAGCTTCCAGGCACGAATCCCATTCCGACTGCGACGACGCAGCGGGACCGACAGAAAGAAGAACCACCATGGCTAGGACCACTACCACCGTTGTCGCGTTGGCGGCGGCTTCGATCCTCGCCCTTACGGGTTGTGGCCGAGGCGATACCTCCGGGGGCGCGGGGGCGAACCCGTCGGCCGGCGGCGATGCCAGCGCCGCCCAAGGCTTCCCTGCTGATTCTCTTATCGGTGTTGCGTTGCCGCAGAAGACCTCCGAGAACTGGGTGCTGGCCGAGGGACTGTTCAACAAGGGGCTGGCGGATGCAGGTTTCAAAGCGGACGTGCAGTTCGCCAACGCCGGCGTCTCCGAGCAGCAGAACCAGATCCAGTCGATGGTGACCAAGGGCGCCAAGGTCATCGTCGTCGGCGCCATCGACGGCAGCCAGCTCGGAACGCAGCTGCAGGCCGCCAAGGATTCCGGCGCCACGGTCATCGCCTACGACCGCCTGGTGAAGAACACCGACGCCGTCGACTACTACGTCGCCTACGACAACTTCAAGGTCGGTGAACTTCAGGGCCAGGCGCTGCTGGAGGGCATGGAAGCCAAGAAGCCCAACGGTCCGTACAATATCGAGCTCTTCGCCGGTTCGCCGGACGACGCCAACAGCAAGGTGTTCTTCGACGGTGCGATGAGTGTGTTGCAGCCCAAGATCGACGACGGCACCCTGAAGGTGGTCTCTGGCCAGAAGGACTTCAACCAGGTCGTCACCCAGGGTTGGAAGGCCGAGAACGCCCAGAAGCGCATGGATACCCTGCTGTCCAGCAACTACTCCAGCGCGCAACTCGACGGCGTGCTGTCCCCGAACGACACTCTGGGGCGGGCCATCATCACCTCGGTGAAGCAGGCCGGCAAGCCGGTCCCAGTCGTCACCGGTCAGGACTCCGAGGTCGAGTCGGTCAAGTCGATCATGGCCGGTGAGCAGTACTCCACGATCAACAAGGACACCCGCAACCTAGTCAGTGAGACCATCAACATGGTCAAGGACCTGCAGGCAGGTAAGGAAGCCAAGGTCACCGACGCCGAGAGCTACAACAACGGCAACAAGGTCGTTCCGGCCAACCTGCTCGAGCCGGTCATCGTCACCAAGGAGAACGCGAAGGAGTCCTACAAGGACGACCCGACGCTGAGCAAGATCACCCAGTAATCACCGCCCGCCGGCCGACGTCCGGCGAGTGAGCACGACCTGCGCGGCCCCGGCCCTCATCGCCGGGGCCGCGCAGTGCAGATATGAGTATTACCGCTGCGGGCGGCACCAGCCTCACCAGCACTGCGTTCGGGCTTTCGTTGCCGGCAGGGCCGAAAAGGTCGGCGTAATGCGTTTGCAGCGAGTGCGAACAGTCGTTGCCCGCGTGCCGTCAGCCACAGGTCACCGCTGTTTCCGGGTCGGGGATGACTGCTCGATAGCCGGTACCGGATGTGACCTTGCCGCCAGCGGTGCCATGAAACTCACAGGGCGTCTGGATCTGGTTCGGCCGTTGCAGGCCAATAGGCAATTTAGGTCCATCGCTGCGGCAGCGCGCTGAGGTATGCGAGAGACAGAGGTGAATTCGCAGGCAGAACGTGGACACTGAGTACATGCCCACCACGCAACGGATGTCGCACGAACCCCGCAGAGTGCTGCTGCTCGGAGGCACTATCGAAGGGCGACGACTGGCTGGAGCGTTGTCCGAAATGGCCGACGTCGACGTGACGACCTCCCTGGCCGGGCGGGTCAGCGATCCAGCGAAGCTACCCGGTCCGGTGCGAGTCGGCGGGTTCGGCGGAGTCAACGGGCTCATGGCGCACCTACTTGCGGACAAGATCGACGCGGTCATCGATGCCACTCACCCGTTCGCGGCCGAGATGACCCACAACGCGGCTAAGGCGTGCTCGGTGCTCGGGGTGCCGCTGGTGCGGGTCGACCGGCCTGCCTGGACGCAGCGTCCGGCCGACCGGTGGCATGAAGTCGACACCGTCGCAGAGGCCGCAGCGACCGCCGACCGGCTCGGCAGCCGGCTGTTCGTCACCACCGGGCGCCAGGAAGCCTCAGCCTTTGCCGAGGTCCGCGCCTACTGCCTGCTGCGCAGCGTCGAACCCCCCGAGCCCCCGCTACCGGCCAACCACGAAATCCTCCTGGACAAGGGCCCGTTCGCGGTAGCTGAGGAACTGGCGTTGCTCAAAGCCAAGGCCATCGACGTCATCGTGACCAAGAACAGCGGCGGCGGCGCCACCATCGCAAAGATCTGGGCCGCCCGGGAACTGGGCCTACCAGTCGTCATCGTGCGCCGCCCCCCGCTACCCGAAGGGCTCACCTGCGTCCCCGACCCCGAGGGCGCGATCGAGTGGGTACATGAGCTGATCGCGGCCGCTCCCGGGGCCTGAGCCGGCACGGCCCGCCGCCGGCAGGAGCAGGCCATGCGGCAGCTCATCAGGGCGCCGAGCACGGCATTCGGCTGAGCGGCACCCCGGCTGAGCCCGCGCACGCAACCGGGGCAGGATGGGGGCCGGAGTACGCCCGGATACGGGCGTTGCCTGCGATGCGAGAGGGTGAGTCGATGAGTCGCACGCGGCTCGGCATCAGAGTGGGGGGGTCGGCCCCGCAGCTCAACCACCCCAGGCTCCGGCACGGTTTCGGTGCGGGGCGGCCTCGGCCGCGGGCACACTCCCACCAGCCCGGCGGCCGGGCACCTCACCGGCGCCGAACAACGAGCCGATGCCCATCGCGACGAGGCAGGAATCCGAAATGAGTGAGGCACCCCGCATCATCGTTCTGGGATACGACGGCGCACCCACCCCTACCGAACGCGCCTTGGTGGCCGCGGCAGATGTCGTGGTCGGCGATAAACGACACCTGGATGCCTTCGCCGTGCCGCCGGTGGCTCGCTTCACCCTGGGGCCGTTGCAACCGGCTCTTGAGCGTCTCACTGGGCTCGCCGAGCATGAGCGTGCAGTCATCCTCGACAGTGGCGACCCGGCCTTGTTCGGCATCGTGCGCCGACTGCGCAGCGCGGGCCTGCAACCCATGGTGCGCCCGCGGGCGAATGCCGTCGCCACCGCCTTCGGGCGGCTTGGTCTGCCCTGGGAGGAGGCCCACATCGTCTCCGCCTGCGGCAGCGAGTTGCGCCGGGCGATCAACGTGGTCCGTGCGCACGCCATGGTCGGGGTGATGACCGGGCCCGGCGCAGGAATCTTCGAGATCGCCTATGCACTGCGACCGTTCTGGCCGCGTGACCTCGTGCTCGCCGAACGCCTGGGCGAAGCCGACGAGCGCGTCCGCCGGCTGAGCATCGAGGAGGCATTGGCGCTGGACCTGGACGACGTGCGCGAACCGAACGTGGTGCTCGCGCTTGCCCCCGAGGGCGAAGAGCCGGTCCCGGAGAACCCGGCTACTCAGAGTCCCTGGCGGCTGGGTGCGCCCGCGGTGAGCGAACCCGCATGGCATGAGGTGGGACTGGTGGATAACCACCTCGGTTCCCTGATCGCCGGTGCGCTCGCAGTAGGCCCCGGCGACCTGGCCCTGCTCGGTGGATGGGGGCTGGCCGCGCCGTTCGCGCAGGTGCCGTGCACCGGAGCCGCCGCCTTGGCCTGGTCCTGGCCGCGGCGCTGGGACGAAGACTCCGAGCTCCTGCTCGACCCCGACGCGCTCTACGTCGGTCTGGTGGGTGTCGGCGACGTCGAAGCCAACATCACCCTGCTGGCCCAGGCCATCGCCACCGCGCCGCGGCTGCGGACCATCGCGGTCACCCTCGACGGGGCCCCCGCGGCTGAGCGACTGGCGCAGGCGGTGCCCCAGCGCGCGTGGACCATGTTGCGCGTCCACCCGTGTGAACCGATCGGCCCTGGCGCCCAACGAGCCTGGGGTGAACCCGGCGACGCGCCACACGCTCAGAACTCCGGCGAGGCCGACCTACCCCCGGAAGTGCTGGCAGCCCTCGCCGACCTGGAACCGAACGACCTGCGGCTCCTTGTCGCCGGACCACCCCTCGACCCCGACCCGGCAGCGCCTGCCGCGGCCCAGCCAGGAGCGCAGCAATGAGTCTTCACACGTATGACGGCAGCGACCTACGGCTGGGGCACCTCACCGACACCGCGGCGGGTCGCGAACGCGCTGACCGGATCGATGCCGCACTGGGGGTCACCAGCGAACGTTTCGAGGGGTCCGCAGCCAGCGGACTGCCGGCCGCTTGGACCGACTGCGATGTCATCCTCAGCCACCTCGGGGCCAGCGTCACGATGCGGCTCATCGCGCCGCTGCTGCGCACCGCGGCCGAGGACCCTGGGGTCGTGGTGCTCGATCATGGTGGCCACTTCGTCATCGCGTTACTCCAGGGACGGCTGCGCAGCGCTGACCGGGTCGCGGCTGCGGTTGCGGAGGCGATCGGCGCCCAGGCCGTGCTCACCACCAGCACTGACTCCCTGGGCTACCCGGCGCTGGACGCGCTGGGCTGGCCGTTCGTCGGTGATGCCGCCACCGTGACCCGGGCTTTGCTGCAGGGAGCGCCGGTCGACATCGACAACCCCGCAGGTTGGCCGTTGCCGGAGTTGCCCGAAAACGCAGCACCGGCGGCCCCCGATGCTGCCGGCCGCGTCCTGGTCACAGATATGGACCCGCGGATAGTGATGTCCGGGATGTTGCCGACGGTGGTGCTGTCGCCACCGAGTCTGGTGGTGGGGATGGGCTGCCACCGGGGAACACCACTGCCGGAGCTACGCGCCCATCTGGACTCGGTGCTGCAGGAGAACCTGCTGGCCCGCGCCAGCATCAGCGCACTCGTCACCGCAGAGGCCAAAGCTGACGAGGACGGGCTGATCGCCCTGGCCGAGGAGCTCGGGGTTGGGCTGCACACCTTCGCCGCCGAGCAGCTGGCGACCGCGCAGGTACCCACACCCAGCGCCACCGTGCAGGCCGAGGTCGGCACGCCCAGCGTGGCCGAAGCCTCGGTGGTGCTGGCCGGAGCCCGACTCATCGTCCCCAAACAGAAGACGAACCGATCCACGGTCGCGATCGGGCGACGCAGGCCGCGGGGACGGCTCAGCATCGTCGGGTTGGGGCCGGGGGCCCGCGACCTGCGCACGCCGCGGGCACGAGCGGTCATCACCAAGGCCGATGTCGTCCTCGGCGACAGCGGCCACGTCGATCAGGTACGCGGGTTGCTACGCCCTGGGACGCGGGTCTTCGCTGCCGACACCGACGCCGCGCAAGAGCGCGCACACACCGCGCTGGAGCATGCCCGCGCTGGACACACCGTCGCGCTCATCTGCCCCGGTGACCCGGGGAAGTCCTCCATCGCCGGTTCCACTCTGCAGGTGGCGGCCCAGGAGATGGAGCACGGCCACGACCCGGTGCGCATCGACGTGGTGCCGGGCGTCACCGCGGGCTCGGCCGGTAGCGCCATCCTCGGGGCGGCGCTGGGACAGGACCACGTCACCCTGTCGCTTTCCGATGTGCACGCCCACTGGCCGGTGATCGAACGCCGAGTTCGCGCTGCGGCAGCAGGTGATCTCGTCACCGTGCTGTACAACTCCGGCAGCCACACCTGCACCTGGCAGCTGGCCAAGGTGCTGGGGATCATGGCGGCGCACCGGCCCGCAAGCACGCCCGTCGCGCTCGTCCAAGACCCCAGCCTGCCGCAGCAGCATGTGGTGACCAGCACTCTTGCCGAGTTCGACGGCGAAGGGGCGGCGCTTTTCGAGGTCGTCATCATCGGCTCCTCGACGACGCGCTACCTCGACTCGGGGATCCTGGGCCGCGCCGGGTCGAACAGGCAGGCCATGGTCACCCCGTGCGACGACACCTGGACATGGCAGTGAACAGGGCGGTTGCCGGCCTTGGGCGCCTCAGGCCGTCCGGCGGGGCACGTCGGGGCTGCGCTGCAGAAGCTGTCTGCCGAAGGAGGGGTTGCTGAGCCTCTGCCCGACTACCCAGGGCGTCGGTCTGCTGCCGGCCGATCTGCGAGCTGTGGAGTCTCGCCGGCGCGCTCCAACCCCAGAGCCCCGCGGAACGGCTCGTCCGCGCTGCGGCCTGGACCTGGCTACCCTGAACCGACGATCCCGCGAAGGAGAACTGAGAACCGTGACTGTGCATTTCATCGGCGCCGGGCCGGGCGACCCCGAACTCATCACGGTCAAGGCGCTGCGGCTCATCGAGACCAGCCCGGTGTGTTTGTACGCCGGCGCTCTGGTGCCGGGGGAGATCATCGCGCACTGCCCGGCCGGGGCGCGACTGGTCGACACCGCTGACATGGATCTGGACGCGATCATCGCTGAGATGGCCGACGCCCATGCCCGGGGGCAGGACGTCGCCCGGTTGCAGTCGGGGGATCTGTCGGTGTTCTCGGCGGTCAGCGAGCAGATCAGACGCCTGGAAGCGCTTGGTATCCCGTACACGATGACGCCGGGTGTGCCGGCCTACGCGGCTGCAGCGGCGGCGCTGGGGCAGGAACTGACGGTGCCCACCGTCGGGCAGACCGTTGTGCTCACCCGCGCCGCCCGAAACGCGACCGCGATGCCGCCGGGGGAGGAGCTGGAGTCCCTGGCCCGCACCGGGGCGCTGCTCGTGCTGCACCTGGCCACCAACCTCGTTGAGCAGGTCGTCGACACCCTCGTTCCGCACTACGGGCCGGGCTGCCCGGCCGCGGTGGTGGCGATGGCCAGCCGCCCGGACGAGGTCGTCGTGCGGACGACGCTGGCCGACCTGGCCAGCCAAGTCCGGGGGCGCGGCATCCGGCGGACCGCGCTGCTGTTTGTAGGCCAAGTGCTGCTCGCAGGCGATTTCGCTGACAGCCATCTGTACTCGGCAGCTTGCGCGGCAGCCCGCCGCGCCGACCCGTTGCCCGCGCCGCTTCCAGGCGGCCCCGCCGGCACAGAGCGCCTCGACAGCATTGCGCGCACCGACAGCGGCGACGAGACGGCGCTGACCGGAGATTGACGGGTCTGTCGGGGACACCCGGGACCCCCAGGGCTCTCGGCAGGGCTGTTTCGGCGATCTGGCGGAGCCGCGCCCGCGTCGCCCCCAGCCGAGGAAACGGGCCCCAGCAGGCATAACGCCTCGGGGCCCGTTTCGTCCACACACCGCCTCGACCGCGCTCGTCGATCGGTCAGCGATGCTCCCTGCTCAGTCGGCAGTCTCGGGGTAGCGGCGCGGGGTCCACACCACGTATTCCCTGGATGCCGAATCCTGCAGTGAAGTCGCTTCGTCGCTGCTCGTGCGTACCCCGACCGAGTTCGCCCCTGCGTGGCGCTCATCGACCCTGGTCTGGCTGGAGCCGATGAGGATCAGGGTGCGCATGTCGATCAGCGCCGGGTCAAGATCGCCCAGGCAGGTCAGCAGCACTCGCTCACCCTGCGGGTCTCCGATGGCGCGGGCCAACACCACCGGGGTCTTCGGGTCGCGCACGGTGAGCAGGTCCTCCTTGAGGCGCCCCACCTGCCAGGTGCGTTCCTTAGAGGCCGGGTTGTACAGCGCCAGCACGAGATCGGCTGCGGCAGCAGCGAGCACTCGCTCCCGCACCACATCGAACGGCTTGAGCCGGTCCGACAGCGAGATCGTCGCGTAGTCGTGCCCCAGCGGCGCGCCCACCCGGGAGGCGGCCGCGTGCGCGGCGGTGATGCCGGGAAGGATCCGCACCGGGACGCTGCGGTAACGCTCCTGCCCGGCCACCTCCAGCACGGCCGTCGCCATGGCGAAGACACCGGGGTCCCCTGATGAGACGACAACGACCCGTCGACCGCGCAGCGCCAGGTCGAGTGCGAACTCGGCTCGCTCGGACTCGACCTTGTTGTCGCTGTCGTGCATGACCAGGCCGGCGCGGGCGGGCACCCGGGCGACGTAGGTCGTGTACCCGACGACGTCGGTGGCCCGGGATAGCGCGGCCTCCACCTCGGGGGAGCGCCACTGCGCCCCGGCCGGACCCAGGCCGACAACCTCGACATAGCCGGGTTCATCCACCCCGTCTGTGCTGAGCTCGGTGGCTTGGGCGGCAGCACTCGCGCCGCGCGCCGCGGAGGGCATCCAGTCCGCGGCGCCGACCCGGCTGGGAACGACAGCCAGCGAGAAGTAGGGCACCTGGCTCGGATCGACCTCGTGCAACGGGGTGACCTTCTGCCGCTCGCCCTGGCTGACGCGCTCGGCGTACCAAGCCTCATCGAGCCGGCCGGACTCCTCCAGCGCTGCCCGCACCTTGGGGAAGGTGCGTCCCAGCTTCATGATGACGGCGGAGTCAGCCTGGGCCAGCAGCGTGGTCAGTCGCTCCTGAGGCAGGGTGCCGGGGATGACGGTCAGGGTCTCTTCGGCTTCGACCAGCGGGCGTTCCAGCGTCGAACTGCAGGCGGTCACCGAACTGATGCCGGGGATGATCACGGTCTCGTAGCGGTGGGCGAGCCGTTCGTGCATGTGCTGGAACGAGCTGTACATGAACGGGTCACCCTCGGCCAACACCGCCACGTGCAGGCCGGCATCCAGGTGAGTGGCCAGTCGTGCGGCGGCTTGGTCGTAGAACTCATCGATGGCGCCCCGGTAGCCGCCCGGATGCTCGGTGCTGCCGGTGGTGACCGGGTAGGTCAGGACCTCTTCGATATGGCCTTCGCGGAAGTAGGGTTCGGCGATGCCTCGGGCGATCGAGGAACCACGGGGGCCCTGGTGGTAGGCGATGACGTCGGCGTGCGTGATGGTCTCCACTGCGGCAAGGGTGAGCAGCTTGGGGTCGCCGGGTCCGACGCCGACCCCGAACAGGGTGCCGCTGGAGTGTGGGGTGCTCATTCGCTCGGCAGGGTCAGCGCGTTCAGCGCTCCGCAGGTGATGGCCGAGCCGCCACGACGCCCGCGGACTGCGATGTACTCCAGGCCGAGGTCGTTGGCGATCAGCGCCTCCTTGGATTCGGCTGCGCCGATGAAGCCGACCGGCATCCCCAACACGACCGCCGGGCGCCACGGCTTGTCCTGCAGGATCTCCAACAGGTGGAACAGCGCGGTGGGGGCGTTGCCAATGGCAAGGACCGCACCGTCGATGCGTTCCCCCCACAACTCGACCGCGGCGGCGGTGCGGGTGTTGCCGATCTGTTTGGCCAGGTCGGCCACCGACTCATCGCGCAGCAGGCAGACGATCTCGTTCTCAGCCGGTAGCCGGTGCCGGGTGACACCACTGGCGACCATGTTGGTGTCGACCAGGATCGGCGCGCCGCCTTGCAGGGCCGTCATCGCCGCGCTGCAGGCATTCTCAGAGAAGACGATGTCGGCTGCGAGGTCGGTGGAGCCGCAGGCGTGGATCATCCGCACCGCCACCCGATCCTCATTCTCCGAGAATCGTGCCAGGTCCGATTCTGCCCGGATGGTCGCGAACGATCTCCGGTAGATCTCGGCCCCGTCGGTGATGTAGTCGTACTTCACGCGTTCCTCCACATGTTCATGACGGTATACATCGTCTCGATCTGTTCCCCGGTGGATTCGCCGGTCGCAGGCGCCCCGTCAGCGCGCGCCAGGGCGTATCCCGAGCCGGTCGCGACGGCCTCCAGGTGCGGCGTGCGCGGGTGACCACAGCGGCGCTCGCAACCGCTGACATGCAGCAGCGAACTACCAACGGGTTGCTCTGAGGTGCGCCCGGCAACCTGGCGAATATCGGAGCGCAGGTCGGCGCGCGATGAGGCGCAGCCGGGAAGCCCGGTGCAGGCGGAGACACGGGCGTAGTCGCTGGATTGGTCTGTGACCAGCCCGAGCTCAGTGGCCGTTTCCCGGGCGCGCCGCGCGTGGGCGGGGGACAGGCCGCCGATGATGACGCCGCGAGTGCTGGTGGTGCGCAGCACCCCCTCACCCTGGGCCGCGATCTGCGCGAGCGCTTCCCAGGTGGCGCCGGGGGCTACCCCGAGCGGGAGTCCGACACCCAACGCGACCGGGTCGGTGCCGATCAGGCCGAGCATTTCCTGGGGTTCGGGACGGCGCGCCGTGGCGGGGCTGGGGTCCGGGTCGGGCTGGGTGGGCAGGGCCGAGGCCACCTCGTTCGTGGCCAGAGTGCCCAGTTCGCGGAGCGCCGCTGCGTCCAGGTCGGCGACCCGCCACGCCGGCAACTGCCGGGAGCGGCAGTAGTGCAGGAAAGTGAGAGCCAGCACCTGTAGCGCGCGCGGAGTCTGGTCCGGTTGGACAACGAGTCCGAGCGGATGCCCGCCGAGGAGCAGCCGCAGACCCGCGCTGGTTGCCACGGCGGTCAGGTCGGGTTCGCAGACGACCACGTCGCCGCGGCCGTCGTCGATGCCGAACAGGAAACGGCCCGAGAGCGCCGCACAGTCCGGCTCGCTGACGAGCAGGGCGTCGAGTTCGGCGACCAGGGGGAGCCCGCCTGCGGGGGCGAGGTGCCCTGTCCCATCCAGGCCTGCCAACGACGAGACCAGGATGTTGCGCATCCGTTCGTGGGCCACCGAGGGCAGTAGACCGGCGTCGCTGAGCCGGGTGGTCAGCAGTTGGGCGCTGGTCGGATCCAGGCCACGGATCTCGGCATTACCGCGGGCGGTGAGGTGGATGTCGCCGTCGCCGAGTTCTTCGGCCAGGTGAGCCAGCGCCTGGGCCTGCTCCAGGCCCAGCGCCCCGCCGGGTAGTCGGATTCGGGCCAGGGCGCCGTCAGCGGCTTCGTGCAGGCGCACAGCCCCGGGGCATCGGTCGCCGACATCGCGACGAGCGCTGCGCTGGCTGGTGGCGGCGCCGGGCGTAGGGGACATGCCGATTACGGTACCGGCCTGTACCCGGGCGCCGATACCGGCTCTGCAACCAGACGGCGAGGGGTAGGCGGGGCCGGCAGGGGGGGCGCGACACCCGGTGGCGCGGGTCGGGCGGG
The DNA here is from genome assembly GCF_012277275.1 of Gephyromycinifex aptenodytis. Classification (GTDB taxonomy): domain Bacteria; phylum Actinomycetota; class Actinomycetes; order Actinomycetales; family Dermatophilaceae; genus Gephyromycinifex; species Gephyromycinifex aptenodytis. The sequence goes on from NZ_CP051155.1 coordinate 123,903, forward strand.
GCGAGTCAGGGTGGCGTGTCATGATCGTGGCCGAAGGGCTGAGGAGGTAGCGGCATGCCGGTCATCCAGTGGCTGGATCGAGTTCAGCGCAAGCATCCGGCGTTGGGTGCTCCGCTCGCCGTGCTCTACAAGTTCTTCGACGACCAAGGCGTCTATCTCGCCGCGATCATCGCGTTCTACGCGTTCATCTCGATGTTCCCGATGTTCCTGCTGCTGTCCACGATTCTGGGTTTTGCTTTGGAGAGCGATCCGGGGCTGCGGGAGGCCATCCTCGCTTCTGCGGCCAGCCAGATCCCGGTGATCGGGCATGACATCGAGGCGCAGAAACTGACCGGTAGCGGGACCGCTGCCATCGTCGCTGTGCTGACGGCGTTGTACGGGTCGCTGGGGGTAGCCCAGGCCATCCAGAACGCCATGAACTTCACCTGGGGTGTGCGGCGCAACGAGCGGCCCAATCCGTTCACCAGCAGGCTGCGTAGCCTCGGACTCATCGGAATCCTCGGTCTGTTCGTGCTCGCCACGACGCTGCTGAGTCAGCTCAGTTCGGCGCTACGCGCGACGAACTTTCCGCTCACCGACCGTTCGGCGATGCTGGCCAGTGTCGGGTCGCTGCTGCTGTCGAGTTTCTTCTTCGTCCTCATCTGTCGCCTGGGCACGGCCAAGGCGCTGACGACCCGTGAGGTGTTGCCGGGTTCGCTGCTGGCCGGTCTGGCCTGGCAGGGGCTGCAAACCGGTGGTGGAGCCTTCGTGCAGTCGGTGGTGGCGCGCTCATCGGCTACCAACGGTGTCTTCGCGGTGGTCCTGGGACTTCTAGCGTGGCTGTTCCTTGCCTCGATCGTGTTGGTGATCTGCCTTGAGGTGAACGTGGTGATGGCTCGAAAGCTGTATCCGCGTTCGCTGCTGACCCCGATGACTGATCTGGTGGACCTGACCGATGCCGACCGGCACACTTACAGCCGGCTCGCCCGGGCACAGGCGATCAAGGGGTTCCAGAACGTCGAGGTCACTTTCGAACATGACGGCCAGTACGCCACCGCGCACCGAAACCGGGAGCTGCACGGGGCCACCTCGATCGAAGCGGTCGAACTCGAGGAGGCCGCCCAGGGGCCAGAAACCGACGAGCCGCCCACCGCGGCAACGCCGGTGCTGGCCCGCAATGACCCAGACTCGGCCCGTCTCCGGCGTTGACCTCACGCGTCAGAGCCATCCCAGAACTGCGCCAGGCGCTTCGGTTTCGCTGTCGGTCACCTCATCCGCGCAGGAAAGTCAGACCTTGGCTGGACGCCAGCCCGCTCGCTGGGCATCCCGGGTGGAGCAGAACCAGCGCTCGCCTTTGTTCAAGGTGATCTTGGTGGCGTTGTAGTACCGCTGGCCGGGAAGGTGATAGATCTTCTCGCCGCTGCTGCTGATGTTCCCCTTGATGGTGCAGCGACCTGCAACCGGCTTGGCGTTCGGTTTCGGCTTGGTGACCGCCTGCGTCAACGGGCGGCCGACACCTTGCTTGGCGCACGTCGCGCTCCACACGCCGCGGCGCGCCTTCATCGCTCGGGCCTGGGCCGAACGGAAGGTGCTCTGGCCGACGTAGGGCTTGGCGTAGGTGTATTCGCGTCCGTAACCGTTGGCGATCAGCCGCTGCGCCAGCGACGACCGGTCCGGCAGGATCACGTGACGCAACAGTCGGTGGTAACGGTCACGATCGCCCTGCGTGCGGTCGGCGCGTAGCGTCACCACCTTGCCCGCGACCAGGTTCGTCGTCGCGGCCTTGGCCTGGGTCGAGAAACACTGTCGTTTGGACAACTCCGGGGTGTCCACGCCGATGACCCGTACCTTCTCGATGCGAGACCCGACCCGCACATGGACGGTGTCGCCGTCCACGACGTAGGTCACGCGCCCGACGATCTCGCCAGGCGCCCGCACTGCACTGACCGCGCCGGCAGCCTGCGCCCCCGGTGCGCCTGCCCCCACGACCATTCCAGCGGCCAAAACCGCCGCCGCCACCCCAACCTTCACGACAACCCCCCATGTGCTTGCATCTGAAACGCTTCCCCCTGCTCGAACGCACGCCAGCCGCGCAGGACGCGGTGTGCGCCATGCAGATCATCGTCTCGGGGCTGCGGAAGCTGACAGGAACGACGACAGTGGGGACCTACGTCCCACCGGGGCAGTAGCGCATCGGACAGCTGCTGGGCCGCCCGATCGGGGTATGCCCACGCCCTACCCCCACCTGCTTCGAGGGTGCGCACTCGCAAAGACGCCGATGGCGCACCACTGGTAACCTCCGGAAAGTGGCCGACCGGTCCCACCGAGCGGCTCGCGCTCGTCATGCGTGCAGGAGCATACCTATGCCATCCACACCCTCGTCCCCTCAGCCACCGGCGCCGCCCTCGCTACGCTCGGTCGAGCGGCGCAGCATCGACGTAGTTCCTCCTGCGGAGCGCACCGGTACTCCGCGGAGTCAGTTCACGCTGTGGCTGGGTGCGAACATGCAGATCACGGCCGTCGTCGACGGTGCGCTCGCCGTGGTGTTCGGCGCGGATGCCTGGTGGGCCATCGTCGGTCTGCTGATCGGCAACGTGCTCGGCGGCATCGTGATGGCGTTGCACTCCGCGCAGGGCCCGCGCCTGGGATTGCCGCAGATGATCAGCAGTCGCGCGCAGTTCGGGGTCCTGGGGGCCGCGCTGCCACTCATCCTCGTGGTGATCATGTACCTCGGTTTCGCCGCGACGGGCACGTTGCTCTCCGGGCAGGCGATCAACAAGATGCTCGGCACCGAGACCCCCGCCGTCGGCATCGTCATCTTCGGGCTGCTCACCCTGCTCGTCGCCGTTTTCGGGTACCAGTGGATCCACCTGCTCGGGCGCATCGCGACCGTCACCGGTCTGCTCGGGTTCGCCTACCTGTTCGTGCGCCTGCTCGCCGAGCACAGCGTGGGTGAACTCCTGGCGCCCAAGGAGGGGTTCGTGCTCGCGACCTTCCTCCTGGCCGTCTCGGTCTCGGCCGGGTGGCAGCTCGTGTATGGGCCGTATGTCGCCGACTACTCCCGCTACCTGCCTGCTGATACTCCTGCGGCGCACACGTTCTGGGGCACGTTCCTCGGCAGCGTCATCGGCAGCCAGATCGCTATGACGTTCGGTGCTTTGGTGGCGAGCGTCCCCGGTAACGGCTTTCTCACAAACCAGGTCGGAGTCCTCGGGGCTCTCGCCGGATCGGCCGCGATGGCCTTTGTCATCTATCTGGTCATCGTCATCGGCAAGCTCGCCGTCAATTGCCTCAACGCGTACGGCGGCTTCATGACGATCCTCACGACGATCACGGGATTCACCCGCCGCGACCGTGTCTCCCGAGGAACGCGCATCGCTCTCATCGCGGCCTTCGTCACGATCTCGATGCTGATTGCGTTGTTGGCGAGCAGCGACTTCATCGCGACGTTCAAGAACTTCATTCTCGTGCTGCTCATGGTGTTCACGCCGTGGAGTGCGATCAACCTCGTCGACTACTACCTCGTCAGCAAGGAGCGCGTCGACATTCCCGCGCTGTACGACCGAGAGGGCCGCTACGGCAGTTGGAATGTGCCCGCGCTCGCCGTGTACCTCATCGGGGTCGCGGTGCAGTTGCCGTTCCTGGCGCAGGCGATGTACACCGGCCCGGTCACGAAGATGCTGGGCGGGGTCGATATCAGTTGGATCGTGGGTCTGATCGTCACCGGTGCGCTGTACTACCCCCTCGCGCGTCGCCAGAACCTCGCACCCGAGCGTCTCATCTACCCGGCCGAGGCCGCTCTGAACACCGAGGACCTCGCCGGTAGGTGAATCCGGCGCCGGTCGATACCTGCGCCGTGACATCGAATGCGGGCCAAGCCGGCTGCGGGATTACCGTGGCCGGCTGGGCCCGTTGAAGCTTCTCTTCACCGAACAGACCTGATACTCGGCACTCCTTGCTTGAGCGATGTAGATGCGTTCGGAGGGGGCTGGCTGGCCGGGACCCGGAGGGAAATCGAACTTGTAACCTGAATAATCTTCGAGAAGCTTCTTGCCCTCACGTGTCAAAACGCCGTCTTCACTCGATGTGTAGATCTCTTTGTCGACTCCGGACGGCTTTACCATATCGAGCTTTGGCAACATCTTGCTGCCTCGACGGAAAAGTTGCCTGACACCATGTCGGATGACTCCTCGAATTCTCGATAGTCGCTCGGTCAGTGAAAGGTAAAGAGCGCGACATGCAGTAAAGGCTGGTACAGACTCGAGCAGCGGCCCTTGTACACATCCGGCACGGTCCAGAGGTTCCGATCACCCGCCCTGGGGTTGGAGTGCTTCTTCGGGGGATGCAGCGTCTATGAGCGCGCACGCGGCGCTTGCACGCGGGGGTCTCCGGCGACGCGCAGAGAGGTGTCACTCGGCGCTGTTACTCTCGCGGTGAGGCCCGAGATCGGGTTTCACGAGACCGGTTCGTACCGGTCGCGACATCCTTTCGGATGACGCAGAGGAGGAAGCCGGTGAGATCCCGGCGCGGTCCCGCCACTGTGTCCCTGCCAACACCATCGGCCCCCGGGTCGGCGAGGTGGGGGAGTCAGGAACTCCGGTCATCCGAGCACCACCCCGGGGCGAGGACCCCGAGAGAGGCCACTTCGTGTTTCTGCTGCTGTCGACTTCCGACACTGACCTGCTGTCCGCCCGCGCCGCCAACGACCTCGCCACCGCTGCCACCGACGTAGCCGACGAGTCGGCGAGCACCGTTGAGCCGGGCGAGGCGCCCGTCACGTGGAGGTACGCCAACCCCGTCAAACTCGACCGGTTGCGCCTCACCGACGCCGACGACGCAGCCCAGGCCGCCTCCCAGCGTGCCCACCTCGCCGCCCAGCTCGACAGGCTGCTGGAGGGCATCGACCTCGTTGTCGTCCGTCTCCTCGGTGGCCGTCGCGCGTGGGAGGACGGACTCGACCTCCTCCTCGCCCCCGAGCAGCGACGCCCTGTCGTGGTCCTCACCGGCGAGCAGGCCCCCGACGCCGAACTGATGACCCAGTCGACCGTCCCCGTCGGCGTGGCCACCCAGGCCCACGCCTACCTCGCCCACGGCGGCGCCGCCAACCTCGCCCAACTCGCGGCGTTCCTCTCCGACACCGTGCTCCTGACCGGGCACGGCTTCGCGCCGCCGCTGGCTGCGAGCTCCTGGGGATCCCTCGGTTGTGTCGGTGACTGCCTCGACATCCCCGCCGCCGAGCGCAGCCAGTGCGGGGCCACCGACTGCCGGGCCTGGCAGAGCGACCCCGACGACGAGCGCCCGACGATCGCGGTGCTCTTCTACCGCGCCCACCACATGAGCGGCAACACTGCCTTCGTCCACACCCTCTCCGACGCGATCGAGGCCGCGGGCGGGCGCGCCATGCCCCTCTACATCACCTCGCTGCGCGAACCCGAGCCCGAGCTCATGGCCACCCTCAAACAGGCCGACGCCGTCATCACCACCGTGCTCGCCGCAGGCGGCACCGTCCCCTCGGCCGCGCAGGCCGGTGGCAGCGAAGATGCCTGGGATGCAGGCGCCCTCGCCTCCCTGGACGTGCCCGTGATCCAGGGCCTCGTCCTCGGCTCCTCCCGCCAGGAGTGGCTCGACAGCGACGACGGCGTCACCCCGCTCGACTGCGCGACCCAGGTCGCCGTGCCGGAGTTCGACGGCCGCATCATCTCGGTGCCGTTCTCGTTCAAGGAGGTCGACGCCGACGGACTGCCCCGCTACGTGCCCGACCCCGAACGCGCTGCGCGCGTCGCAAGCATCGCTGTCTCCTACGGCCGCCTGCGCGCCACCCCGCCGCAGCAGCGGCGCCTCGCGATCGTGCTCTCGGCCTACCCCACCAAGCACGCCCGCATCGGCAACGCCGTCGGCCTCGACACCCCCGCCAGCGCCATTCACCTGCTGCACCAGCTCGCTGACGCCGGGTACGACATCGGCCCCCTGACCGGCGAAGGCTCCCTTCCCGGCGTTGAATCGGGCAACGGCGACGACCTCATCCACGCCCTCGTGGCCACCGGTGGATACGACCAGGCCTGGCTTACCGAGGAACAGCTCGCGTCCAACCCCCTGCGCGTGCCCGCCGACCTCTACGAGCAGTGGTACTCCCGCCTCGAACCCGAGCTGCGCGAACTCGTCGAAGAAGCTTGGGGTCCCGCGCCCGGCACGCTCTACATCGATGAGACCAGCGCCGCCCGCCGCGGTGAGAAGGCCGCGAAGTCGCTGATCATGGCGGGGGTTCGCGCGGGCAACGTCGTCGTCATGATCCAGCCGCCGCGCGGATTCGGCGAGAACCCCATCGCGATCTACCACAACCCGGACATGGCGCCCAGCCACCACTACCTCGCCGCCTACCGCTGGCTCGAAGCCCCGGTCGAGGAGGGCGGATTCGGTGCGCACGCCGTCGTCCACCTCGGCAAGCACGGCAACCTCGAATGGCTGCCCGGCAAGTCCACGGCCATGTCCGCCACCTGCGGTCCCGACGCCGTGCTCGGAAACCTGCCGCTGATCTACCCGTTCCTCGTCAACGACCCCGGCGAAGGCACTCAGGCCAAGCGGCGCGCCCACGCCACCCTCGTCGACCACCTCGTGCCGCCGATGACGCGCGCCGACTCCTACGGCGAGATCGCCAAGCTCGAACAGCTCCTGGACGAGTACGCCCAGGTCAGCGTCATGGACCCGGGCAAGGCCCCCGCCGTGCGGCAGCAGATCTGGACCCTGATCCAGGCGGCGCGTCTCGACAAGGACCTCGGCCTCAAGGAGCGCCCCGACGAGGCGTTCTTCGACGACTTCATCCTCCACGTCGATGGATGGCTGTGTGAGATCAAGGACGTGCAGATCCGCGGCGGCCTGCACATCCTCGGCCAGGCACCCACGGGCGAGGGCCGCATCAACCTCGTGCTCGCCATGCTGCAGGCCGCGCAGATCTGGGGCGGCCAGTATGCCCTGCCCGGCCTGCGTGAGGCCCTCGGGTTGGACGAGGGAAACAAGGAACGCCAGGCCACCGACGACGTCGAATCCGCCGCTCGCGGGCTCGTCGAAGCGATGGAGTCCGCCGGGTGGGCGCCCGAGGCGGTGTCCGACATCGCCGACCGTGCCCACGAACTCGTCGCTGCCGGAGTGCGCGGCGAGGCCGGAGTCGCCGTCGGTCTGGACCGGGACAAGGTCGCCGCCATCCTCGACTTCGCCGCCACCGAGATCGTGCCCCGACTCAACGCGACGACCGACGAGATCGACCGCGTGCTGCACGCCCTGAGCGGCGGTTTTGTACCGCCGGGCCCCTCGGGCTCGCCGCTGCGCGGACTCATCAACGTGCTGCCCACCGGTCGCAACTTCTACTCCGTCGACCCCCGCGCCATCCCGAGCCGCCTCGCGTGGGAGACCGGCAGCGCCCTGGCCGAGTCCCTCGTCGCGCGCTACGTCGCCGACCACGGGGAACCGCCCGCCAACGTCGGACTCTCCCTGTGGGGCACCTCCGCGATGCGCACCGCCGGTGACGACATCGCCGAAGCCCTGGCGCTCCTGGGAATTCGCCCTGTCTGGGACGACGCCTCCCGCCGCGTCAAGGACCTCGAAGTCATGACGCTGGCCGAACTCGGTCGCCCGCGCGTCGACGTGACGCTGCGGATCTCCGGGTTCTTCCGGGACGCCTTCCCACACGCCACGGCGCTGCTCGACGACGCGGTGGCTCTGGCCGCAGCGCAGGACGAGAGCGATGTCGACAACTTCGTGCGCGCCCACGTCGAAGCCGACAAGGCCGCCGGCATCGACGAGCGCTCCGCCCGCACCCGCGTCTTCGGCTCCAAGCCGGGAACGTACGGAGCCGGGTTGCTGCAGCTCATCGACTCACGCGACTGGCGCACCGACGCCGACCTCGCCGAGGTCTACACCGTGTGGGGCGGTTACGCCTACGGGCGTGACCTCGACGGTGTGCCCGCCCGCGAAACCATGGAACGCACCTACAAGCGCATCCGCGTTGCCGCCAAGAACGTCGACACCCGCGAGCACGACATTGCCGATTCCGACGACTACTTCCAGTACCACGGCGGCATGGTCGCGGCGGTGCGCTCGCTCACTGGCGCCGACCCGGAGGCCTACATCGGCGACTCCACCCGGCCCCAACTCGTCGCCACCCGAACGCTGCTCGAGGAGACGTCACGGGTGTTCCGCGCCCGCGTCGTCAACCCCAAGTGGATGGCCGCGATGCGCGAACACGGCTACAAGGGCGCGTTCGAGATGGCTGCCACCGTCGACTACCTCTTCGGCTACGACGCCACCACGGGTGTGGTCGGGGACTGGATGTATGAGCGGTTGACCACGGAATACGTCCTGGATGAGACCAACCGGGAGTTTCTGGCCAAGTCGAACCCGTGGGCATTGCACGCGATGACCGAACGTCTGCTGGAGGCAGTGGACCGCGGGATGTGGGCTGAGCCCGACCCGCAGATCCTCGCCGAACTGCGAACCGCCTACCTGGATGCTGAAGGTGACCTTGAGGGTGACGACGACGATGTGTCGGGAGCAATCAAATGACTGAAGACCTGAACCGCTCTACTCACCCGGTTCCTTCCCCCTCTCATCGCACACCGGCCTTCCCCTTCTCCGCCGTCGTCGGGATGGACGACATGGGCTTGGCACTCTGCCTGGTTGCGGTCTCACCCGGCATCGGTGGGGTTCTGGTGCGAGGCGAGAAGGGAACCGCCAAGTCGACGATGGTCCGCGCGTTGGCGCAGGTCCTGCCGCCGGTGCAGGTCGTGCCGGGGTGCCGCTTCTCCTGTGACCCGGCCAACCCTGACCCGGACTGTCTGGACGGCCCACACGGCAGCGAGTCACGCACCCGCCCGGTGCGTCTGGTCGAACTTCCGGTAGGCGCCACTGAAGACCGCGTCGTCGGGTCCCTACACCTGGACGAACTGCTGGCCCACTCCCGGGTCGTCCTCGACCCAGGTCTGCTCGCGCAGGCGCACCGCGGCATCTTGTACGTCGATGAGGTGAACCTGCTACCCGACCACCTTGTCGACACGCTGTTGGACTCGGCGGCCATGGGTCGATCTCGAGTTGAGCGTGAGGGTGTCTCGGTGACGCACGCGGCTCGCTTCGTCCTAGTCGGCACGATGAACCCCGAAGAGGGAGAGTTGCGCCCGCAACTGCTCGACCGCTTCGGCCTGGCCGCAGAGGTCAGCGCCAGCCGCGACGTCGACGTGCGCGTTGAGGTCGTGCGACGCCGGATGGCCTACGAGGCCGACCCGGTCGCGTTCGAAGAGACGTTCGCCGCGCAACAGAAGACGCTGGCCGATCGCATCACCCGCGCCGAAGAACTGTTGCCTCAGGTGCAGCTCTCGGATGAGGCGGTCCGCACCATCGCCACGATCTGCGCTCGCTTCGATGTCGACGGCATGCGCGGCGACCTGGTCACCGCTCGCACTGCCTGCGCGCATGCTGCCTGGTGCGGACGCACCTCGGTGACCGGGGAGGACATTCGGGTCGCGGCCCGCCTGGCGCTACCGCACCGGCGTCGGCGCACGCCCTTCGACGATCAGGACGGCTCGGACCTGGAGGACATCCTCGACGAGCACATCCCCCCAGACGACGATCCTGAGGGACCGGAAGATCCGCCGCCCGGTGATGACGGGGACGACCCCGACGGCGACGACCCTGGCGAGGGCGACAGCGACGTCGATGATGGCGGGGACACCGGCGACGACGCCCCAGAACGGCCGGAATCGGCTGAAGACGGCAACGAGGCGCCCCAGCAAAGCCCGCCGCCTCCGCCGAGCTCGCAGGCCGAACCGGCACCGGAGTCGCCACCGCAGACAGAGCAGCCGCCACTGGGCGCCCCGGCGCCTGCCACCACCGCGACCGCTGCCGGATCTCCTTTCAAAACGCGGTTGTTCTCGTTGCCGCACGCCGGCTCCGGGGTCGCGGGGCGTCGTTCCTCGGCCGACGTCACGACAGGGCGCCATGTGCGCGCTGTGCGACCAGAGGACCCGCGCGGGCGGGCGTTGGCCCTCACCTCCACGGTGATCGCCGCCGCCTCCAGGTTGGGACAGGACCAGAATGAGGGAATCGAGGTCATCCCCGGTGACCTACGCCGGAGCGTGCGACGGGGCAAAGAAGGCAACCTCGTGGTGTTCGCAGTGGACACCTCCGGCTCGATGGGCGCGGCCGCGCGGATTCGGGAAGTCAAAACTGCCTGCGTCTCGCTGCTGTTGGATGCCTACCAGCGTCGCGACAAGGTTGCGGTGATCACCTTCGCCAAGCGGGAGGCGAATCTCGTGCTGCCTCCGACGAGCAGTGTCGACCTGGCCACCCGGTTGTTGTCCTCGGTGCCGACCGGTGGGCGCACTCCGCTGGCTGAGGGGCTCACGCAGGCTTATGAGCTGATCCGCCGCGAGCGGGTGCGCGATCCGCACCGCAGGGCGCTGCTGGTGGTGTTGACCGATGGCCGGGCCAGTGCGGGCGGGCGCTCCGCGCTACCCCGGGCGCACCGGGTGGCAGCAGGCATCGCCCAAGACGCAGCACAAAGCGGGGCTTTGGGGTGCGTCGTTGTGGACTGCGAGTCTGACCGGGCCGGGTTCCGGCTCGGCCTGGCCCGCGACCTTGCCGCACACCTGCACGCCGAGTATCTGATGCTGAACGACCTTCACCAGGGGCTGGCCGGGGTCGCCTGATCATTGCCTCGCCGCTGTGAGGGTGCTGCCTGCTGCTGGGGTGTCGGCGGGCAGGGATCGCCCTCGCAGCACGGGATGATCCAGCCGCACCCGTCGCAGCGTTCATGTGAGGTCTCCCAACGCATCCAGGTACCGCAGTTCTGGCAGGGCTGGGTCAATTCGGCCATCCGCACACCGTACGGCGGGATGGCGCCCGGAGCAGAGAGCGCGGCTGATGAACCGCCGCTGGCCCAGCCCCGCACCCCGCTGCAGCCTGTTCGACATACGGTGAGTTCGTGACGTGGCAGATCCCTGCGGGCCTGACGATCAGCGACGGCGGTCTGGCGACCCAGTTGGAACGACAAGGCCATGACCTGTCCGGGACGCTGTGGTCGGCAGCGTTACTGGCGCGGGACCCGCAGGCGATCGTGGCCGCCCATCGCGCCTTCCTGGAAGCCGGTTCGCAGGTGGTGACGACGGCCAGCTACCAGGCCTCGTTCACCGGGTTCAGCGCCGCCGGAATCGAAGAGGGCGAGGCCACCAGGCTGATGCGGCTCTCGGTGGCACTTGCCCGACAGGCGGCGGAAGAACACCAGAACACGAGCGGACAGCGCGCCGCGGTGGCTGCTTCCCTCGGCCCCTACGGCGCGGCCTTGGCCGACGGATCGGAGTACCGCGGCCGCTATGGGCTCAGCGGCTGGCAACTGCGCGACTGGCATGCCCGTCGACTGGAACTCCTGGTGAACTCTGGCGCCGACCTGCTCGCCATCGAGACCATTCCCGATGCCGAGGAGGCGCAGGAGATCGTGGGGCTACTGGCCGGGACGGGGATGCCCGCCTGGCTCGCCTACACCATCGATGGCGAGTTCACCCGTGCCGGGCAGCCGCTGGAGGAGGCGTTCGCCCTGGTGCAGGGCGTCGAGGAGATCAAGGCCGTCGGGGTCAACTGCTGCGACCCGCTCGATGTCCTGCCCGCAGTCCGTCGCGCGGCCGATTCCACCAGCCGGCCGGTAGTCGTCTACCCGAACAGCGGTGAGGGCTGGGACGCGGCTGAGCGGGTCTGGACCGGCAGCGGCCACTCGTTGAAACAGTTGGCTCCGGCGTGGGTTCAGGCCGGAGCCCGCATCATCGGGGGCTGCTGCCGGGTCACCCCGGAACAGATTCGCAGCCTGTCCGGGCTGGGCGAAGATCCCAGCTAGGCAGCGGCGGCGGTTTGGTATGCCCGCTGGTGGAAGCTGTCCTGCCCCGGCCCCTACCGCGGCTGGAGTAGGCTTCTCCAGGGTCCACATGGGCTCATCACCACACCGTCGAGGACGGCACAGCAGAGGAAGCCGGTGCAAAGCCGGTACGGTCCCGCCACTGTGTCTCCGGCCCGTCGCGGCCGGGGGAGTCAGGAACTCCGGCCGTCCCCCTGCAATCCCGGGGCGCGGACCCCGAGAGAGGCGAGGCAATGCCACAAGGCCAGCCCGCCGTCATCCCCGATGACGGTCTGACAACGCGCCAACGGCGTAACCGACCCATTGTCGCTGTGCACACCGGCGTCGGTAAAGGAAAGTCCACTGCTGCCTTCGGCATGGCCCTGCGCGGTTGGAACCAGGGTTGGCGCATCGGGGTGTTCCAGTTCGTGAAGTCCGCCAAGTGGAAGGTGGGCGAGGAATCGGTTTTCCAGCAGCTCGGCCAGTTGCACGAGCAGACTGGTGTGGGCGGACCGGTCGAGTGGCACAAGATGGGCGCGGGTTGGAGTTGGACCCGCAGCAGCGCCGGTGAAGACACTGAAGCGGCGCACGCCGAGCATGCTCGTGAGGGGTGGGAAGAGATCAAGCAGCGCCTGGCCGATGAGCGACACGACCTGTACGTGCTCGACGAGTTCGCCTACCCGTTGAAGTGGGGCTGGGTCGATGTGGAAGACGTCGTGCAGACCCTGGCCAACCGGCCCGGCTTCCAGCACGTCATCATCACCGGCCGCAACGCGGACCCTCGCCTCATCGAGGCTGCCGACCTGGTCACCGAGATGACCAAGATCAAACACCCCATGGACGCTGGCCAAAAGGGCCAGCGCGGAATCGAGTGGTGAACCCGGACGCTGCGATGAACCCCCACACGCACCTGCCGCGGGTGCTGCTATCCGCGCCTGCCTCCGGCAGCGGCAAGACGATGATCACCACCGGTCTGCTCGCCGCCCTGCGCGCCCGCGGACTCCAGGTGAGCCCGCACAAAGTCGGCCCGGACTACATCGACCCCGGCTATCACGCCGCGGCTTGCGGGCGGGTCGGGCGCAACTTGGATGCTCACCTGGTCGGCGAAGATCGGCTTATTCCGCTGCTGTTGCACGGGGCGCAAACCCCGGTACCTGCCGACATCGCCGTGATCGAAGGCGTGATGGGTCTGTTCGACGGAGCGCTGGGCCGCCGGGGTTTCTCCTCCTCGGCCCACATCGCCTCGGTGACCACAACGCCGGTGATCCTGGTGGTGAACGCGGCCTCGGCCGCGCGCAGCCTTGGCGCCGTCGTACACGGCTTCTGCACCTTCGACCCCAGCGTCCGCATCGGCGGGGTCATTCTGAACAACCTCGGCTCCCCGCGGCACGAGAGCGAAGCCCGAGAAGCTATCGCCGAGACGGGGGTTCCGGTGCTGGGCGCCATTCCCCGCAGTCCCGACGTCGTCGTGCCCAGCCGCCACCTCGGCTTGATCCCGGCGTCTGAACGCGCCCCCGAAGCCGCAGATGCAGTCGCCGCGCTGTGCGAGCTCATCACCGCCAACGTCGACCTTGACAGCGTCCTCGATCTGGCTCGCACAGCGCCCGATCTGGACCAGGCACCCTGGTCCGCCGACGACGCGCTGGCCAACGCGGGCTGGTCGCCGGGGGCGAGCAGGCCGGTGATTGCCGTCGCCGGGGGAGAAGCGTTCACGTTCTCCTACGCCGAAACTGCCGAGCTGTTGCAGGCAGCCGGGGCCGAAGTGCACACCGTGGACCCGCTGCGTGACACCTTGCCGCCGGACGTGGCCGGGTTGGTCATTGGGGGCGGGTTCCCCGAGGTCCATGCCGCTGCACTGTCTGCCAACACAGAGTTGCGTGCGCAGGTGCGCGACTTCGCCGCTGCTGGCGGGGTGATTCATGCCGAATGCGCCGGGTTGCTCTACTTGGGACAGCGGCTGGACGAGTACGACATGTGCGGGGTGCTGCCGATCGAGACCGCGATGGGGTCGCGCTTGACGCTGGGCTACCGCGAGGCCGTCGCCCTCACCGGTAGCGCCCTGGCTCAGCCGGGGGAGCGGGTCACCGGCCACGAGTTCCACCGGACCCGGGTCACGGCGCGCGGCGATGTGGAACCGGCCTGGGCCTGGCGCGGACACGACGGCGCAGCGGTACATGAAGGCTGCGTGCAGGACAACGTCCATGCCTCCTACTTGCACGTCAACTGGGCCGGGTATCCGCAGCTGGCGGCCCGCTTCGCCGCAGCCTGCGGGGCTGGGACGGTTCGCTCCCGATGAGTTCGCGCCACGTGCCAGCTGGTCTGCTGCACCACGGGGACGTCGAAGCCCGCGGGATGCTCGACTTCGCCGTCAACGTCGCGGTGGCGGCCCCGCCGCAGTTCGTGCGCGAGGCAATGCAAAAAGCACTCGGGGGCGTAGCCGCCTACCCGGATCCGGTCTCAGCCACCGAGGCGTTGGCCGAGCATCTCGGGGTGGCGCCGGAGCGGGTGCTGCTGACCAACGGGGCGGCCGAGGCGTTCCACCTCATCGCGCGGGCGGTCCCGTGGCAGGCGCCGATGGTGCTCCACCCCCAGTTCACCGAACCGGACAGTGCACTGCGGTGCGCGGGATACCTGCCGCAGCATCACATCCTCACCCGGGACAACGGTTTCACCCTGGACGCAGATCACCTCCTTGCGCAGGTGGGCCCGCACACCGACGTGCTGTTCGTCGGTAACCCCACCAACCCCACCTCCCGGCTACACGCCGCCCACGACCTGTTGCGCTTGCGGGCCGCCGATCGTCTGCTGGTCGTGGACGAGGCGTTCATCGACCTGGTTCCGGGCGAACAGGACACGCTGTTGCGCCATGCGGCCCGAGGGGCGGGCGTTCTGGTGATCCGCAGCCTGACCAAGACGTTCGGTCTGGCAGGTGTCCGGGCCGGCTACCTCGTGGGGGATCCGGACTGGATCCAGGCTTGCCGCACGGTGCAGCCGCACTGGTCGGTCAACCACCTTGCGTTGGCCGCGGTCACCGCCTGCGCCAGCCCGGCGGGGGTGGCTCATGTGCACCAGGTTGCTCAGCGCATCGCAGCTCACCGCCCGGTGCTGGTGCAGGGTTTGGAGGCGGCGGGCCTGCAGGTGGTTCGTCCACCGGCAGCTCCTTTCGTGCTGGCCCACCATCCCCAGGCCGAGCGCCTACGGCTGGCCCTTCGCGACAAGGGCATCGCGCTACGGCGAGCCGACACTTTTCCCGGCCTGGGTCAGAACTGGCTTCGCATCGCGGTTCGTGACCCGGCCTGTACCGAAGCGCTCATGGCTGCGCTGGCCGACTGTTCCATCGACGATTCTGTCCGGGAGGACGCATGACGATCAGCCCACCGATGTCGCTCGCTGCTCGTGAGGCGATCGCCGATGTGCTCGCCAACCGCCGCGACATCCGCAGCGGCTTCACGATGGACCCCATCGATGACGACGTCCTCATGCGGGTGCTGACGGCTGCCCACCAGGCTCCGAGCGTCGGCTTCAGCCAGCCGTGGGACTTCCTCATCCTGCGCGACGAGCAGGTGCGTCGCCGGGTACAGTCCCTGGCCGCAACCCAACGCGACATCTTCGCCGCGCAGCTACCGAGCGCGCGGGCGCGCAGCTTCGACGGACTGAAGGTGGAGGCGATCCTGTCCACCCCGGTCAACATCGTCGTCACCTGCGACCCCACCCGTGGGGGCCCGTACACCCTGGGCCGCCATGCCGACCCGCGGATGGCGCCGTTCTCGGTCGCCTGCGCCGTACAGAACCTGTGGCTGGCTGCCCGCGCCGAGGGGCTGGGCGTGGGATGGGTGAGCTTCTTCGACCCCGATGAGCTGCGAGACGAGCTCGGGCTGCCCGGGCATCTGGACGTCGTGGCCTACCTGTGCATCGGCCACGTCGAACAGTTCCCGCCCGCCCCAGAGCTGGCCCTGACGGGCTGGGCCCGCCGCCGTCCCCTGTCCTGGGCGGTTCACCACGACACCTGGGGAGCGCGTCGTCTCCCGGGAGGAGAACCGATGTCCCTCATCGAGGAGACCATCGCCGCGATTCAACCCCCGGATGAGGAGGCCGCCGCGGCAGCCGACAGCCGCCAGGCCATGCTGACCAAGCCGGCTGGTTCCCTGGGCGAACTGGAGAACATCGCCCGCCGCCTGGCCGGGATCACCGGGGCCTGCCCGCCGCCGGTGCCGGAACCGGTTGCTTTGGCGGTGTTCTGCGGCGATCACGGGGTGCACGCCCAGGGTGTGACGCCCTGGCCGCAGGAGGTCACCATGCAGATGGCCCTGAACTTCATCGCCGGCGGCGCAATGACCAGTGTCCTGGCTCGTCAGGTGGGTGCCGAGGTCGCCGTCATCGACATGGGGGTGCTCGGTGACCTGCCCGCGCAACCCGGTGTCATGGTGCGCAAGGTGGCACGCGGCACCGCAGACATGACCCAAGGCCCGGCCATGACCCGGGAACAGTGCGCGCAGGCCGTGGAGGCCGGCATCGACATCGCCCGCGACCTGGTCGCCCAGGG
Organism: Gephyromycinifex aptenodytis; assembly: GCF_012277275.1. Lineage (GTDB taxonomy): Bacteria > Actinomycetota > Actinomycetes > Actinomycetales > Dermatophilaceae > Gephyromycinifex > Gephyromycinifex aptenodytis. The sequence continues at coordinate 140,294 of NZ_CP051155.1, forward strand.
CAACCGGATGCTGGCAACCGGCGACCTGGGTATCGCCAACACCACCGGCTCGGCTGCGTTGGCCTCGGTCTTCACCGGGGCGAGCGCTGAGCAGGTCACCGGTCGGGGTACCGGTATCGATGACGCGATGCTGGCTCACAAGATCGAGGTCGTCCGCCGGGCCATCGAGGTCAACCACGCCGAGGCAGGCGACCCGTTAGCTGCGCTGGCTGCGGTCGGTGGGTTCGAACACGCCGGGCTGGTCGGGCTGCTGTTGGGTGCTGCGGCGCTGCGCACGCCGGTCATCCTGGACGGCGTCATCGCTGCTTCGGCAGCCTTGGCCGCCGCGGCACTGTGCCCGACCGCTGCCCAGTACTGGTTCGCCGGTCACACCTCCGCCGAACCGGCCAGCGCGCTGGCCATCGACCAGTTGGGTCTGCATCCGCTGCTGTCCTTGGAAATGCGCTTGGGCGAGGGCAGCGGGGCGATGTTGGCCGTACCCGTGGTGCAGTCAGCTGCGCGGGTCTTGGCTGAGGGCGCAACCTTCGAAAGTGCAGGAGTTGCAGGTCGGGATGAGTGAGATCGATTTCGTCGCCGGGTTCTCCGGCGGGCAGGCCCTGGTCGTCGGCGGCGGCGGGTCGGCGCTTGGGCCGGTCGCGCACCTGCTCGCCGAAGGCGCCCAGGTCGCGGTGGTGGCGCCGCAGATCGAGGCTGCTCTGGAAGACCTGGTCGCGCGGGGGATCATCCTCTGGCACCAGCGGGACTTCATCCCCAGCGACCTGGACGGCGTCTCCGTGGTGGTGGCAGCCAGCGGGGACACCAGCCTCGACGAGATAGTGCGGGGACAGGCCCGAGAACGCGGCGTGCTCACCCTGCATCGCGCCTCGCACGCAGCCCGGGTGGCAACTCCGGGTCAGGGTCAGGTGATTCTCGTGGGTGGCGGACCGGGCGACCCGGGGCTGCTCACCGTGCGGGGGCTGCGCGAGGTTCAGGCTGCCGATGTGGTTGTGGTGGACCGGCTGGCTCCGCTGGCCGTCCTTGACGAGCTCGGCACCGAGGTCGAGATCATCGACGTGTCGAAGATTCCGCGCGGTCGCCACACCACCCAAGAGGAGATCAACGCGGTCCTCATCGAGCGCGCCCGCCAGGGGCACCGGGTTGTTCGCCTCAAAGGCGGCGACCCGTATGTCTTCGGTCGGGGGATGGAAGAGGTCATGGCCTGCCGAGAAGCCGGCGTTGCCGTCGAGGTCGTTCCCGGCGTGACCTCTGCAGTCGCCGGTCCGGAGCTTGCCGGAATCCCCGTCACTCACCGGGGGCTTGTGCAGGGCTTCGCCGTCGTCTCCGGACACTGCGCCCCCAATGATCCACGCAGCACGATCGATTGGGCGCACCTGGCTGCCTCCGGGGTGACCATCGTCATCCTCATGGGGGTGGAGACCCTGCCCGAGATCGCGCGGGCCCTACTGGCTGGTGGCCGGGTGACCCAGACCCCCGTGGCATCCATCATGAACGCGGCGACGACCAGCCAACGCGTCATACGCACTACGCTGGGCGCCCTGGCCGAAGCCGCTCCCGACGGGCTCATCCCACCCGCGGTGACCGTGGTTGGTGATGTCGCAGCCTTCGCCGAGGACGGCATCGCCCCTAGGGTCGAGGCATGAGCGAACAGTGGAGTTGGAAATTCGAGAACGCAGAAGGCGCCGACGTGGCCGACTCATCCCTGCCGAGCGATCCCTTCCCGACCCAGGCTGACGCGGAGGCCTACCTCAGCGAAGGCTGGGCCGAACTCTCCGACGCCGGAGTGGCCCAGGTAAGCCTGATGTGCGACGGCGAGATCGTGTACGGGCCGATGAGTCTGGAGCAGGACTAGCAATCTCTTACCCGGGGCTCCACCCCACCGTGCAGTGAGCGGACCCGGCGCGTCTGAATTTCGTGCCGGGCCACTTGCTGCCGGCCTCACTCAAGCGCGGTGTCTTGGTGGTCGATCTGCTGCCAACCCTGGGCGCCGCGGCACCAGCTGCAGGTGCGTCGGGCTCGCTGACCCCCGCGCTGGGATTCTCAGAACAGCTGGGCGACCTCAGCGCGAGGGGAGCGGTTTCCACAGAATGTGCGGTGCTCGCCTCAGCGGGGGGACTCGCCGCGCTTGACCCGCGGGCGAGGCATCCGACCGGGTCGGATCTGTACCGAGCGGGAGAAGACATACCAGCCGGTGCCGCGCGCGGGCTCTTCGCCGAAACGCTCCCGGATCTGCTTTTTGAGTCGCATCGTCAAGAAGACCGTGTCCAGCAGCGTGGCGATCAGTGCGCCGTACACCAGGGTGTACCCGATCATCACCGCCGTGGAGTTCTGGATGAGGCTGATCGGCAAGCCGATGATCATGATCGGGAGTAGGAACTCTCCGATGCTCCAGCGTGAATCGACGACATCGCGGATGAACTGACGCTGACGACCCTGGTCGCGAGCGGGCAGCGCCCACTCTTCACCGCTGAGCATCGCCTCACGGGTCTTGAGCCGCGCCTCCCGCTCCTTGATCTTGGATTGCTGGGCGGCGGCCTTGCGGTCGGCAGGAACCACCGGGCGACGCCGAGCAGCTTCGGCTTCGCGCCGCGAAGGCGTCGGGCGGTTCTTGGCGCCAGGCCTCACCGCACTGGAGCCAGTCCTGTCCTGGGGGGCCTGATCAACGGGGGCGTCGTCTTTCTTGCGTCCAAACACACCCACACTCTAGATGGACACCGGTCCAACCCGGGACCAGCGCCGGCCCGGAAGTATGCGGGTGCTTTGCCGCCCTGCGGCTCGGCTGCCGATTGCGGCGGCCGGCACCGCTGCTCAGGTGCCCGGGCTGGGCAGATCTGCTCGGCGGGGGCGTCGGTTTCCTCGTTACCCTTACCCCACGCGCCGGATCGCACGGTAGGCGACGCGGTCCGACCCTTCGCTCAAAGGAGTTCGCTGTGCGTGTCCTGATCTGCCCGGAAGCCTTCGCGGGGATGCTCACCGCCGTCCAGACGGCTGAGGCGATGGCCTCCGGATGGCGGCAGCGGGCACCGCACGACGAACTCACGCTCACCCCGCTGGCATCGGGGGGGCCCGGGTTCCTGCACGTACTCGAAGAGGCGCATTCGGGGATGGCGGTGGCGCTGACCGTCAGTGATCCGCTGGGCCGGAGTGTCCCCGCGCAGGTTCTCCTCGTGGAAGAAGCGGGCCGCCGTACCGCCTACATCGAGTCCGCGCAGGCCGCCGGGATCCACTTGCTGTCCGCCGCTGAACGTGACCCGGCCTCGACCAGCACGTACGGGGTAGGCCAGCTCGTCCTGGCCGCCGTCGAGGAGGGCGCGCAACGGATAGTCCTCGGCGTGGGCGGGAGTGCCACCACCGACGCTGGCGCCGGCTTCCTGGCGGCTCTGGGTGCTGGCGACCCGGCGGTTCTGGCGCGCGGCGGGATGTGCCTTGGCGACATCGCGGACGACGCGCTGAGCGAACTGCCGCTGGTGCTGCATCGACTCTCCGGTGTGGAACTCGTGCTGGCAACCGACCACCAGATTCCGTTGCTGGGTTTCGAGGGCACCTGCGCAACCACTGCCCAGGACAAAGGCGCTTCACCGCAGGGCGCGCAACAGCTGGAGGCTGCGCTCGGGAGGTTCACGGAGGTCGTGGCCCGCACCCTGCCTGCCCCCACCGATCTGCTCACGGGGCTGCCTCGCCGAGTCGACCGCGAGTTGGGCGCCGGGGCCGGCGGTGGCCTCGGGTACGCGATGCTCGCCCTCGGGGCGCTGCGCCAGAGCGCGGTGTCGCTGGTGCAGCAGGCCTGGGGCTTCGAGTCGCTGCTTGCCCGGCACGATCTGCTGCTGACCGGTGAAGGCTGCTTCGACTGGACCTCGTTGCGCGCCAGCACCGTCGCCGAAGTGACGGCCCGGGCAGCCGAGCGGGCCCTTCCCACCATCATCTTGGCCGGGCAGGTGCAGGTCGGGCGCCGGGAGAGCATGGCGATGGGAGCAGCAGGGGTCTACGCCGTGGCCGACACCCCCGCTGACGTGCTCGATCTGGCTGCAGACCCGGTCGGGCGGGTGCGGGCACGCGCGGCGCGAATCGCCGCGACGTGGTCCCCGAGTTGAGGTTGCCCTACGCTGGAGGAAGCGTTCGGGAACAACGCATGGTTCCCGACGGTTCAGTGTCAGTACGCGAAACACTGCGCGCTGGCCGTCCCCGATCAGAAGGACCATCACGATGACTGTTGCGAACGAGACCACGACTGCCGAGCATGGCGTCCTGCTCACCGACGTCGCTGCGGGCAAGGTTAAGAGCCTGCTCGAACAAGAGGGCCGTGACGACCTTCGTCTGCGGGTGGGCGTCCAGCCCGGCGGCTGTTCCGGCCTTATCTACCAGCTGTACTTCGACGAGCGCACCCTTGATGGCGACGCCGTACGCGACTTCGGTGGCGTCGAGGTCGTTGTCGACCGGATGAGCGCTCCCTATCTCGACGGCGCGACCATCGACTTCTCCGACACCATCGAGAAGCAGGGCTTCACCATCGACAACCCCAACGCGGGTAGCTCCTGCGCCTGCGGCGACTCCTTCAGCTGAGTCGCTCCACACCGCATCCAGCGGGCCTCATTCCGGTTTCGGGGTGGGGCCCGTCTGATGTTCCTACCTTCATGGCACGAGCCGGGTCGGTCTGGGGCTGCGGGCACGATAGGTTTAGAGGGTGCCTATTGCCGTAGCTGGGTCCATTGCGACCGATCACCTCATGACCTTTCAGGGACGCTTTGCCGATTCCCTCCTCGCCGAGCAACTGGAGCAGGTCTCGCTGTCCTTCCTTGCCGACGGCTTGGACATCCGCCGCGGGGGAGTAGGGGGCAACATCTCCTTCGGGATGGCCCTGCTCGGTGCCCGACCCGTCCTGGTCGGCGCTGCCGGCCTGGACTTTGCTGATTACCGCTCCTGGCTGGAGCGCCACGGCGTGGACTGTGAGTCGGTGCACGTCTCCGAGCAGGCCCACACCGCCCGGTTCGTGTGCACCACCGACTCGGTACACGCTCAGATCGCCACCTTCTACCCCGGCGCGATGTCCGAAGCGCGCGACATCGAGCTGGGCCCGGTCGCCGAACGGGTCGGAACCCTGGACCTGGTGCTGATCGGCCCGGACGACCCTGAGGCGATGCTTCGCCACACCGATGAATGCCGCGCCCGTGGTATCCCGTTCGCGGCCGACCCGAGCCAGCAGTTGGCCTTCATGGACGGACCCTCGATCCAGCGGCTCATCGACGGCGCCACCTACCTGTTCACCAACGAGTACGAATCGCACTTGACCGAGCAGAAGACGGGTTGGGACGCCGAGGAGATCGCCCGGCGAGTCACGACCCGCGTCATCACCCGCGGGGCGCAGGGCTGCACCGTGGCTACCGCAGGCCAGGAGACGATCAACGTCGGCGTCGTTCCTGCCCGCACGGTGGCTGACCCCACCGGCGTCGGTGACGCCTTCCGGGCCGGTTTCCTGGTCGGGCTGACGGCGGGCCTATCCCATGAGCGTTGCGCTCAGCTGGGTGCTCTGCTTGCCACCCACGTCGTTGAGACGGTGGGGACGCAGGAATACGCGGACGGCCTGGTCGGCATGCGGGCACGGCTCGCAGAGGTTTACGGCGAGGCTGCCGCCGAAGAGATCGCGGCGCACCTACCGGCAGGCCGTGTCTGAGTCTCAGGTAGCGGCCGGCCAGGGCGAACCTGTGGAGCCCCCGGCGACGGGTTGGGTCTTCGACCCGACCCGCCGCTGCGGGGAAGACCTGGTGGCCGTGGGCGGTGATCTTCAGCCGGGCACCTTGCTGGAGGCCTACCGAACCGGGGTCTTCCCGATGGGTATCGGCCCCCACGGTCATCCGCCGTTGGCCTGGTGGTCCCCCGACCCCCGAGGGGTGCTCTTACCCGGGGGATTGAAGGTGAGCCGTTCGCTGCGAAAGTCGTTGCGTCGGTTCGAGTTCAGTGTTGATGCTGACTTCAAGGCGGTCGTCGCCGGTTGCGCGGACCCGAGCCGTGACGGGCGCTGGATCACAGCGACCCTGATGGATGCTTATCTTGAGTTGCATCGTCTCGGTTGGGCCCATTCGGTGGAGGTCTGGGCCGGTGCGGACTTGGTGGGTGGGCTTTACGGCGTCAGCATCAGTGGCCTGTTCGCTGGGGAGTCGATGTTCCACCGCGTCACCGATGCCTCTAAAGTCGCGCTGGTGGCGCTTAACGACATCTTGTTCATCGATCACGACCCGCGCCGAATTATCGACGTTCAATGGAACACCTCACACCTGGCCAGTCTGGGTGTGACGGAGGTTCCGCAGGCCGACTACCTGCGACGACTGCGTGCGGCAGTCGAGGCACCGCAACCTGCATGGCCCACTGCCGGGCAGCGGGATGCTCTCCGCAACACCAGGACCAGCCAGCAGTCAGAGCGCTGAATGGCCACCTGAGGCACTATGCTGGCCTCAGTTCTGACTTCTGCACGCCAAAGGCGCACCCGATGGGTGCGCCGCCCACGACCCGGAAGGTGCACCTTGCGTCGCCACGAAGAAACCCCCACGCGCGGGCGGCGATCGCGCGCCGCGCTCGGCGGAATAGCCGTGCTTGCCGCGTTCGCCCTCAGCGGTTGCAGTGAAGCGGCGCAGCGCGGTTGGCTGCCCCGCGGTGCTTCCACGGGAGCGGAGCGGGTCACCAGCCTGTGGGTCGGTATGTGGATCACGGCTCTGGCCGTCGGGGCTCTCGTCTGGGGCCTGACCATCTGGTGCATCATCCGCTACCGCCGCCGCAAGGATGACGTAGGTCTTCCGCCGCAGCTGCGCTACAACGTGCCGATCGAGATCCTCTACACGATCATCCCGGTGATGATCGTGGGAGTCCTGTTCTTCTTCACCGCTCGCGATGAGAAGGTCCTCCTGGACCACACCACCCATAAGCCGGACGTCACGATCAACGTCGTCGGCAAGCAGTGGAGCTGGGACTTCAACTATGTCGACGCCCAGGTGTGGGAGTCAGGCGTGCAGGCCCAGCTCACCGGCAAGGCCGGTGTCCAGGAGACACTGCCGACGCTGTATCTGCCTGAGAACAAGCGCATCGAGTTCGTGCTGACGGCACGCGACGTCATCCACTCGTTCTGGGTGCCCGCGTTCCAGCAGAAGCTCGACATGATCCCCGGCAAGGTCAACAAGCTCCAGATCGTCACGACCGAGCCCGGTGAGTACCAAGGCAAGTGCGCCGAGCTGTGCGGCGCCTATCACGCGGCCATGCTGTTCAACGTCAAGGTCGTCAGCCAGGAGGAGTACGACAAACACCTGGCAGAGCTGAAGGCCAAGGGTCAGACGGGCATGCTGGACAACAGCTTGAGCCGTGCTCACCTTGAGCCTGGCCAGCCCAACTACCAGCAGTACCAACCCAAACAGGAAGGCGGTCAGTAATGGCTACTGTCGTCTCGCGTGCCCAAAGCGGCACGCCCGACCAGGGAGCCGTGCGGACTCGTGCCCCAAAGGGCAGCCAGGTCGTCAAGGTTCTCACCACGACCGATCACAAGGTGATCGGAAACCTGTACTTCGTCACGACGATGTTCTTCTTCGCCGTCGGCGGCCTTCTCGCGCTCATCATTCGCGCTGAGCTCTTCGCCCCGGGCCTGCAGGTGCTGCAGAACCTTGAGCAGTTCAACGCGATGTTCACGATGCACGGCTCGATCATGCTGTTGCTCTTCGCGACGCCTCTGTTCGCCGGCTTCGCCAACGCTCTGCTGCCGTTGCAGATCGGCGCTCCGGACGTGGCATTCCCGCGCCTGAACATGTTCGCTTACTGGCTCTACCTGTTCGGCGGGCTGATGGCCCTCGCCGGCTTCCTCGTGCCCGGTGGTGCCGCTTCCTTCGGTTGGTTCGCCTACGCGCCGCTGTCGAACGCCACCTTCTCACCCAGCCTGGGTGGCGACCTGTGGGTCCTCGGCTTCGGCCTGACCGGCTTCGGCACCATCATGGGTGCCGTCAACTTCATCACCACGATCGTGTGTATGCGTGCGCCGGGCATGACCATGTTCCGGATGCCCGTCTTCACCTGGACGGTCCTGGTCACCTCGATCCTGGTCCTGATGGCCTTCCCGGTCCTGACCGCCGCCTTCATGGGGCTGGTTGGTGACCGTAAGTTCGGGATGCACATCTACGACCCGACCAACAGTGGGCCGATCCTGTACCAGCACCTGTTCTGGTTCTTCGGACACCCAGAGGTGTACATCATCGCGTTGCCGTTCTTCGGCATCGTGAGTGAGATCTTCCCGGTCTTCTCCCGCAAGCCGGTCTTCGGCTACAAGGGCATCGTCTTCGCCACCATCGCCATCGCGGCGCTGTCGGTGACGGTGTGGGCCCACCACATGTACGTGACCGGCCAGGTCCTCCTGCCGTTCTTCTCGATCATGACGATGCTCATCGCGGTTCCGACCGGTGTGAAGTTCTTCAACTGGATCGGCACGATGTGGGGCGGTTCACTGACCTTCGAGACTCCGATGTTGTGGGCGCTGGGCTTCCTGGTGACCTTCCTCTTCGGTGGTCTGACGGGCGTCGTCCTGGCCAGCCCCGCGCTGGACTTCCACCTCTCCGACACCTACTTCGTGGTGGCGCACTTCCACTACACCGTGTTCGGTACGGTCGTCTTCGCGATGTTCGCCGGTTACTACTTCTGGTGGCCGAAGCTGACCGGGCGCATGCTCAACGAGCGCCTCGGCAAGATCCACTTCTGGCTGCTGTTCATCGGCTTCCACACCACGTTCCTCATCCAGCACCTGCTGGGTATGTGGAACATGCCCCGTCGCTACGGTGACTACCTGGTGGAGGACAACGTTCAGTTGTTCAACCAGATCTCCACCTTCGGTTCGCTGCTCTTGGCCGTCTCGATGATCCCGTTCTTCTGGAACGTCTGGATCACCATGCGCAAGGCGCCTCTGGTCACGGTGGATGACCCGTGGGGTTACGGTGCTTCGCTTGAGTGGGCGACCTCCTGCCCGCCGCCGCGGCACAACTTCGACAGCATCCCGCGTATCCGTTCGGAGCGCCCGGTGTTCGACCTGAACCACCCCGAGGTTGCCGCCTACGACAGCCCGACCCCCGACAAGGGCGTCCTGGACGACCTTCTCGGCGAGCCGGACATCAACGGCGAAGCCATGGGCGAGCAGAACGCTCCGGCGGGGGATGAGCGTCGATGAGGGCTGCCGGTGCGATCTTCAGCAGCGCATTCTTCTTCTTCACCCCGCTGGGCTTGATTTACGGCTGGCTCACTGCGTGGCGTGAGCCGGTAGGCCCGGTCGCGTTCGTGCTGCTCGGCTTGATGGGCCTGATGGTCGGTCTCTACTTGCGGGCCACCGCTAAGCGACTTGACACGGACCCTGCTGATAACCCGCGCGGCAACATCAGCGACATGGCTGGCGAGTACGGGTTCTTCAGCCCGCACAGCTGGTGGCCGCTGCCGTTGGCGATCGGCGCGCTGCTGCTGTTCCTCGGCTTGGCGGTCGGCTGGTGGGTGTTCCTCATCGGTGTGATGGTCGGCGCTGTGTCGCTCGTGGGTTGGACCTTCGAGTACTTCCGAGGCGACATCGGCTTCTAAAGCTCAGCAAGATCAGCGGGCCCCCTGACGAGAAGTGTCGTCAAGGGGCCCGCTGCTGTACGCGGGCAGAACGGTGGTCTGCTAATTAACCGAACCGGCCTGCGCTGGGTAACAATTGGGTGGCACACCGAGGTTTCGGCGCCGGCCTGGGGGATGGTCCGGGGTGTTGTCACAACGTTGAGCGGGTGTTGGTTGTGACGTGTGCCATTCTGGGAATCTAGGGCTTTTCGGGTCGGGGAGAGGGACATAGTGGCAGCGATCATCTCGGGGGCAGGCACGGCCAGGAGCCGCAGTGCCGCGAGTGTGGTGGCGCTGGCCGGGGTCATCGCGTTGACCGGGTGTCAAGCGGGTATGCCCCTTGCGGGGGGCGACGCGAGTTCGAGCACGACACCTCCGCCTCCGCCGCCGGCCAAGGTGTCGTTCTCCATCGCTGACGGGCAAGAGAGCGTGCGCCCCGACGAGGTGCCGACAGTTAGCGTGGCCGACGGCGATCTGGTCTCGGTTCGCCTCCTCGACCCCAAGGGGAACGTGGTTCCGGGCACCATCGGAACGGACGGCACCTGGACCGTGCCGTCTTCGACCCGCTTAGCGCCGAACACGCCGTACACACTGGCGGCAACAGCCCGTGGTGCGAGCGGCGAGATCGAACGGGCCTCGGTCTCCTTCACGACGCTCAAACCGAAGGTCGATGCCACCTATTGGGTCATCCCGGACGGACCGACGGTAGGCGTCGGGATGCCGGTGATGGTGACCTTCGACAGCGGTGTCGCCTCCCCCCAGATGCGCGCCGATGTCGAGCGCCGGATGAAGATCACTACCGTCCCTGCGCAGAAGGGCTCCTGGGGATGGGTGGATGATCGTCAGCTCATGTGGCGGCCTGCCTCGTACTGGAAGCCGGGAACCAAGATCACGGTGAATGCGCCGCTGACGGGTGTGCAGACGGGTGAGAGCAAGTGGATTACTAAGGACAAAGGCGCCACGTTCACCATCGCCAATCGGGCCCGGATCAGTACCGTCGACCTGGCGCAGCATGTGATGACGGTACGTGAGGACGGCAAAATCGTCGGGACGTATCCCATCAGTGCCGGGCGCCCGGTCGGGGATTGGGAGACCCGCTCGGGGACGAAAATCATCACCGAGAAGCAGTCCACGTACTTGATGGATGCCGCGACGCTGGGACTGGAAGAGGACGACCCGAACTACTACCAGACTGAGGTTCGGCACGCGATGCGCGTAACGAACACGGGGGAGTTCCTGCACGGCGCCCCGTGGTCGGTGTGGGCGCAGGGGCGACGCAACGTGAGCCATGGGTGCGTGAACCTTGGACCCCGAGACGCGAAGTCGAACTTCGACGCTTCGCTTGTGGGTGACGTCGTCGACTTCAAGGGTTCCAAGCGCAAGATGAAGCCCTCGGACGGCGTTCCAGTGTGGCTGTACACCTGGCCGGAGTGGCAAGCTCGCAGCGCCTTGGCGAAGAAGCCGGTAACCCCGGACAAGGGCACCGCCGCCCCGACAGCACGGGGTACCGTCGTCGGCCCGCCGGGGTCGCTGCCGCCGGCGTCGGTAACCAGCACCCCGTCCGCATCGGCGAGCACCACCGGTTGACGGCGCCCGCTGGGCGACATTTCTCGATCCTGAGCCGTCTTGGTGCCGTCACCGAGGTGGCCATTGCAGGACCCGAGGACATCGACAAACACGTCGGGTAGGTGCGAAGACAGTATGTGACTATCTGCGGTCCTGACTGCAAGAACTGTTCGCGTAGCACTCCTGGGTTCCTTGGCTATCGCCCGGCACAGCACCTGGGCCCGTTCATCGGTGAGTGCGATTTAGGCTCGATGCCACGCAGGGCGGCTTCAGAACAAGGGCTTGCCTGCCTTGCAGACCAGCCCTTCGGGCGGCAGTGCGCCAGTGAGCAGATAGCGCTGCATGGCTTTGGTGGCGCAGGGGCTCTGGTCGGCAGCGGTGTGTCCGAACGTATCCACCGTCAAAAGCCTGGCGCCCGGGGAGAGTGCTGCCACTCGTCGGGCGTTGGCGTACGGCGTAGCCGGGTCGTGCGTGTTCCCCACCACGAGCAGCGGATGGGCTGGGCGCACGTTGAACGGTCCGACGTAGGCGTCTCGACGCGACCCGGGCCAACCCGCGCACAGAGAAGACTGCCAGGTCCACAGCGGTGTGAACCATGAGTTCTTTGCAGAGGCCGTCGCGTAGCGGTGCCAGGTCATCGCATCGGCCGGGTTCTTAGAGTCCGAGCACATGACCCCCGCCTGCTTGAAGGTGTCGAACCACCGTGAACTGTCCGGCTGCGCTACGACGGGGGAAACCAGCGGGCCGGGTGTGCGGCGACGAAGGGCCAGCTTGGGTGCGCCGCTCGCTCGGGGTGCGCTGACCGGAGGGGATGACTTCGCGACGACGGTCAGGTACTCGTCGTGGATCCAGTCCAGCATGGAGGGGATCTCCTCGGTGGAGTACAGGTTCGCCATCGCGGCGCCGATGGTGTCGGCCTTGGTGTAGGTCTCGTCGCCGACGGTCACCGGCCCGCTGGACAATGCCTTGAGAAGTCGATCCCACTCGCTGGCGATCGTGGCGCCGTGCGGGCACCTGGTCTTGCCTGCCGCTTTACAGGCAGCGAAGACAGCGCGCAGGCTCTCGTCGGAGGCGGCCCCCGAGCCGGTTCGCGTGCTGACCGGGATCCGGGAGCTCTGTCTGCCGCGCCCGGTAGTCCAGTCGACGGGGTCGACGACCCCGTCCAGGATGATGCCGCGCACCTTGGTTGGGAACATCGCCGCATAGGTTGCGCCCAGGACCGTTCCGTAGGAAACGCCGTAGTACGACAAGGCGCGGTCGCCGACGGCTTGCCGAATCAGGTCCATGTCTCGGGCCACGTTGCCGGTGCTCATGTGGTCGATGATTGGGCGGCCGGTGGCTGCGCAGGCCTTGCGCTCGAAGGAGTCGCGGGCGATCTGCTTCTTCGCCTCCGACGTCGTGACCGGGAAGGAGCTGACCCCGTCGGGTGCTTCTGTACGACTCCAACATCCGGCCAGACTGTCGACGCCGACCCCGCGTGGGTCCATACCGATGACGTCGAAGGTCGAGGTGACGGGCCGCCCGAGGGTTGTCAGGAACTGCTCCATGTGCTCGATGGTCGAGGTACCCGGACCACCTGGATTGACGAAGAGCACGCCTTTGCTTTTCTTCGCCGTAGCTTTATGCCGCACCACGTTGAGCAGGATGCTCGCCTTGCCGGGGGCGGCGTAGTCCAGTGGGACCTTGACAGTGGCGCAGGTCAGGCCGAGTTTGCGCTGGCTTGCCTCCTCACACCGCTGCCATCTGATCCTCGGCACGGCAGGCGCCGGGGCGCCACTGGTCGGCCACATTACGCGGGCAGGCTGGGCCGGGGGTTTTACCGGGATGGTGTTGGGCCGTGGTTTCGGCGGCGGGGCGATTGCGGCGCTGGCCGGCTCGGTGAGGCCCACACTCAGGATGAGCGCGGTGGCTGCGCCGACCACCAACCCTGCGGTGCGGTACCGCACCGCAGCAGCACGTTCGGAAGTCGGGGACGAGGACCGATGGGGCCAGGACAGGGGGGTGTGTTCAGGCATGGCGTGGAGGTGTCCTCTAGGTGTGACGCAGCAGGCGTGCGGAGATGCCGAAGAAGCTCTCCACCAGCAGTTTATCGCCGACTAGCACCATCTCAGGGGGGCCCGCCCTCGATCCTGGCCACCGTCGTTCTGACAGGTGTGAGGCCGCCCCGAGGCGCCCCTGGTAACGACGCCTCGCGGGCCATCTACTGAGGTGGTGAGCCCCGCCGACCCTGGCTTGCAGCGGCAGGGGCGGCGGAGCTGCTCAAAGGGCGGGTCGTCCGCTACGCGAGCAGTCGGAGGGCCGATGTTCGGATGGAGAAGTCGACGGGAAGCTTCCCAACGACGTCTCCGTCGGCAACCACCGACAGTGGCTGGTCGCAATCGACACGCAGGGTGCGCAGCTTGGTGGAGGTCACGCCTGGGCGACCCACGTGCGCGCCGTCAGCAAGCATTCGCAGCAGCGTCGCGACGAAATCGCGGGTTGGCATGTCTTCCATGAGGACCAGGTCGAGCAGTCCGTCGTCCAGCAGCGCATCCGGGCAGCCTCGCAACCCACCGCCGTAGCGGCCCGAGAGCCCGATGGCCAAGTTGCGAGCCCGCATAGTGTGCTCGACCCCGTCCATCGTCAGCCGGAACGTGCGGGGTTGGTTCGCTGCGACAGCCCGAAGTCCCCCGTAGGTGTAAGCCAGCCCGGAATGCAGCCATGTCGCCTGGTTCGCCAACGTAGTGGCTTCGCTGTCATAGCCGACCGAGGCCACCCCCAGGAAGACCCGCCCATCCACGAGCCCGACATCGATGCGCCGCTCCTGGGCGACCGCCAGGCGGGCGGCGGCCGTAGCCGGGTCCTGATCCTGGCCGACGGCGCGCACAAAGTCATTGCCGCGGCCACCGGGCAGCGGTGCGAACAGCGCTCCGCTACGGATCGCCCCCGCCGCCACCCGGGCATGGTTCCCGTCTCCTGACAGCGAAGCGAGAACCACGTCAGGATCGGCGTTTGCGGCGATCTGCTCGGCGTCGTCCCCATCGCGGCTGGAAACGACGCTCACGTGCCACCCGAGGGAGACCAATGTGTCCCGGACGATGGGGATCCGTTCGGTGGCCTGCCCGCAGGCGGCGGCCGGGTTGACGATCAGGGTGGCTTTGCGGCTCATGGCGTATCTGGGGTCGCTGACGGGATCGTCTTGCCGGGGTTGAGGATCCCGGTGGGGTCGAACTCGTCCTTCAGAGCGCGCAACATGCGCGCCCCACCCTCACCGATCTCTGCACTGAGCCAGGGCCGAAGATCCGCCCCGACCGCATGGTGGTGAGTGATCGTGCCGCCGCCATCGATGATTGCCTTGCCTGCGGCGTCCTTGACTGCCTGCCAGCGAGCGAGTGCGTCGCTGCCCTCGGGCGCTGAGAACGTGAAGTACAACGACGCTCCGGCCCCGTAGACGTGGCTGATGTGGCACATGACGGCCGCGCGGTCGCCCTCACTCTGCAACGCTGTACGAATCGCGTCACTGACGCGCTGATGCAGCGAGGCGATGTTGGTCCACGTGGTGGCGGTCTCCAACGTGTCAGCCAGGACGCGATGGGTCATGAGAGCGTCACGCAGATACGGTCCGCTGAACCGGCCCTTCTCCCACCCCTTGGCGATCTGAGCGGGTGCGTGCACACCACCGGCTGCCTTGATGACCTTCGCGCACGCCTTCTCGCGGCTCTTCAACAACGCTTCGTCACGGCCCTCGAAGACGAGGATGAGTACGCACGGGGAGTCCAGGCCGCGCAACCGGGCGTATCGCAGCAGAGCCTGCCCACCACGACCGGCCAGCGACAGGTTGATCTGCGTCTCTTCAACGTCCGAGAGTCGGCAGACATCAGCAATGGTGCCCCGATCGAGGTCCTGGACCATTGCGCGCAAGGCCGCGGAGCCCGCCGCGAAAGAACCGAACAGCCACGCTGCGTGGCGCTTGTTGGTCGGCATCGGCGACACCGACAGGGTTGCCTCGGTGATGATGCCCAACGTGCCTTCGCTGCCGGCGACGACGTCCAGCAGGCGAGGCCCGGCCGCAGAGGCGGGGGAGCGGCTCGACAAGACGATCTCTCCGGTCGGGGTGGCTACCCGGGCGCCCAGCAGTCGCTCGTCGGGGCGTCCGTACCCGGTCGAGGCCTGTCCGGCCGAGCGGGTGGCGACGTACCCCCCGAGCGTGGCCTCCTGGTGGCTTTGCGGGTAGTGCCCCAGGGTCAGGTCGTGTGCTTGGAGGGCGCGCTCGATGTCTGGCCCGCGCATCCCCGGCTGGAACGTCGCCACCCGTGAGATCGGGTCGCAGGCCAGCATCTGGTCCAGACGGCGAAGATCAATGTTGATGACGGCCTCGCACTGGCCGCGCAGCGGCTCCACGCCCCCCACCACACTGGTGCCGCCCCCGAACGGGACCACGGCGACCCGATGCTGCGCGCACACCTGCAGGAGCGCGGCGACTTCCTGCGCATTCCCAGGTAGGACAACCGCGTCCGGGGCGTGAGCGGCATCGCCGTGGAACAGCCGGTACAGATCCGGATAGGCCTTGCCGCCGGCATGTTCGATACGGCTAGCTCGATCTACGGCGACGTGTTCTTCGCCCACCACCTCGCAGAGCGCAGCGTGGGCAGCCTCGGGCAGCCGGGAGTCAGGTAGCTCGACGTCCTCGATCTTTGCGTGACGAAGTGGCTCTGGTAGCGGCTCGGCGCCGAGGCGATCCCGGAGATGTTCCCAGGCCGCCGGTGGTAGCGGCCGGTGTTGGGCGGGGTCCCCCCATCCGTACCAGACCGACCGAGGAATGGAGGTAGTGAGGAGAGTGTCCATGCGTAACAAAGTACGGCCGGATGTTGCATTGTTGCAACAGGACGGGGAACATGAGAGCCATGGCACAGGACGCACCGCTCGACACCGACCAGATCGCTACCCCCGGTGACGAGACGCCCGGAGAGAAGCTTGGGCGTGCGGCAGACGCTGGCGCACACGGTGCAGGCCTCGATGCGGACCTCATTCGAGCGATACGTGAAGAGGTCGTCTCCTACGGAGTGCGGCGCGCGACTGCCGCCTCCATCGCTGCGCGAGCCGGGGTTCATCGGGTCACGCTCTACCGACGCGGCGGCGGAATCCGGCGCCTGATCCTCGACTCCCTGGAGACGGTGTTCACCACGATCGCTAGCGAGCAGTACGCGGCCGCGTCCGGAAGCAACGGGCGAGAGTTCGCAGCAGATCTGACTGGGCGCCTCATCGAAGCGCTGCGCGCAGAACCGCTGTTCATGGCAGTAGTCGATCACGACCCGGATCTGCTCCTGCCCTACGTCGTCGACCGGTTGGGAGGCAGCCAGCAGGTGATCATCGCCCAGCTGACGCCGGCAATCGAGCGCGGCATCGCCGACGGTTCCGTGCGGGCATGCGAGGCAGAACGGATGGCCCGAGTCATCGTTCACGCCTGCACCCCGTTCGTCATCGGCGGTCGCTGCCTCGGCGAACTGGCTGATCCCGCCGAGGCGCGGATCGAGGTACGCGATCTCGTCGAGGGCTATCTACGTCCCCCGGCCTCGAAATAAATCCCAAGGTTTCCGTACGCACTCCAGAAGGGCAACGGCGATGAACGCCAGCTCCACCCCAACCAACCCCTGCCAACACGGCACTGACGGCTCCAACCACTCCGCGGCGGCAGCCACGGCGATGACAACAGGCGGAGCCACCCTGAACCGCGCAACCCGGGCACGCGCCCTGGAGCGCCTGGCCGGCCAGGAATACGACGTCATCGTCATCGGCGGCGGAGTCACCGGCGCGGGGGTTGCCCTGGACGCGGCCAGCCGCGGACTGCGCACCGCGTTGGTGGAGAAGCTGGATCTGGCCGCGGGTACCTCGCGCTGGAGCAGCAAACTCTGCCATGGCGGGCTTCGCTACCTGGCCAAGGGTGACATCGCCGTGGCCTGGGAGTCCGTGCTGGAACGCGGGCACCTCATGACGCGCATCGCGCCGCACCTGGCCCGCCCGATTCCCTACATCGTTCCTTTAGACGTGCACACGTCGGCGCCGATGGGCGCCCTGGCCGAGGCGGGTATCCGCGCCGCCGACGCGATGCGGATCGCGGCGCGCACCAGCGGCGAGGTGCTGCCGCGCCCGAGACGCATTGATGCCCACACCACGCTGTGTCTGGCGCCGGGAATGCGCACCGATGGCCTGCGCGGCGCGATCCTCTACTACGACGGGTGGCTGGAGGATGACGCCCGCCTCGTCGTGGCGTTGGCGCGCACCGCCGCAGCGCACGGCGCAGACATCATCACCCGCTGCACCGTGCTTTCGGCGGGGGAGCGCGAAGCGCAACTTCGTGACGAACTGACCGGCGAGACCTTGACCGCCCGCGGGCTGGTGATCAACGCGACCGGGGTCTGGGCTGACCAGCTCGAACCGGCACTCACCGTTCGTCCCAGCCGCGGCAGCCACCTCGTTTTCCGCTCGCAGCGGTTGGGTAACCCGCGTGCTGTCATCACCGCGCCGGTGCCGGGGCACTTCGGACGCTACGTGTTCGCCATTCCGCAACCCGATGGCCTGACTCTGGTGGGGCTCACCGACGAGGCAGCCCCCGGCGTCGATGGCACCGCACCCAGCGTGCCCGAAGAAGACGAGCAGTTCTTGCTGAGCGTGATGTCAGCGTCCCTACAGCAGCCGCTGACCAAGGAAGACATCGTCGGCCGGTTCGCAGGACTGCGGCCGCTCATTGAAGAAGCGGGTCAGAGCTCTACTGCTGACGTCTCCCGACGCCACCTTCTGCTCGACGAACCGGGGCGGCCGTTGACGATCGCCGGCGGAAAACTCACCACGTACCGGGCCATGGCCCAGGACGCCGTGGACGCGGCCTGCGTCCGGTTGCAGCGCGACCTGCCCTGCCGGACGACGCGACTGCCACTCATCGGTGCTGCCCCCAGCGCCGTCCTGCAGCGCCTGGAGGCGCCGGAACGCTACGTGCGCCGCTACGGCACCGAGGCCCCGCGTGTGTTGGCTCTGCAACAGCAGTACCCCGAGATGGCAACGGCCGTCTCGGCCGACTGCCCGACTACCGGCGCCGAGCTGCTGTTTGGCGCCCTATACGAGGGCGCGCTCAGCGTGGAGGACCTACTGGAACGTCGCAGCCGGGTGAGCTTCGATGAGTCCGCGATCGCGCCGGGGCGGGCACTCGCCGAGCGAGCGTTGGAGATCGCCGCTTCGGCGTGACTACGACCGCCGGTTGCGGACGTCGGCTTCGTCAGTGACGGGAGCGGGCGTTGGAAAGTGCCACCCCTGCCTGGCTGTGACGGCGTTTCCAGATCGGGGCTGCACCGACGCGTATTTGGCGCCGGTGCAGTCGGTGTCGTTGGTGGCCAGGCTGAGGTGAGTATCGCAGCGAGGATGCCGACGGCCTCTTAGCCCCAACCCAACGCGTGCAGGCGCTCGTCATCGATGCCGAAGTGATGAGCGATCTCATGCACGACGGTGATGGCTACCTCGTCGGCCACCTGCTTCTCGGTGGCGCACATTCGTAGCGTCGGTCCCCGATAGATGGTGATCCGGTCTGGCAGGATCACCTGCCCCCACCCGAGGTCTCGCTCTGTGCGCGGTATCCCCTCGTAGAGGCCGAGCACGTTCTCGAAACCTGTCGGCGGTTCATCCTCGATGAGGAAGACGACGTTCTCCAACAAGTCGAGAAGCTCCGCAGGCACCGCATCGAGCGCGTCCGATACGAGGGCTTCGAACTCCGCTCCGGTGAGGTCCATGATTCACCGTGACACCGCGTCGCAGCGAAAGCCAATCGCTACAGCCGGTGGGGGAGACTCAGCGTGTGGGGGCGGGCTCTCACAGACGCCTCCGCAGTACAAACAAGCCCCGCCCGGAGTATCTCCGGACGGGGCTTGTTTAGCTCAACCAGCTCAATGGCCGGTGGAGTCACGACTCTCGATCGAGGGGGCCGGCGGGGCCGTCACCAGTTCGACGTCCTTATGGCCTTCGTGCCCGTGCCCATGTGCCTGGCTCGCAAGCTCGGCAGGCGTGGGAGGCTCGACGCGGTCGTTGAAGTAGAACCGAGACCACGCGGCGCGGCGCTTGGATCCACCGGAGTCGGGAGTGGCTACACCGAACTCGTCGGTGCCCGACGTGAGCTCCAACGGGGCGGGGGACTCGTGCTGCACAAGAGCCCAGCGCTCGTATTCGTTGAGTGGTTCGTGCACCTCGGAGAAGGAACCCTCGTCAGACAGGACGATTCGGCCGGTTTCCCTGCCGTGCAGGGCAAGCTCACGGTCCGCACGCTGCAAGGACAGGCAGACCCGCTTAGTGATCCAGAATCCGACGACCGGGCCCACGAAGAACAGCAGCCGCAGCGCGTGCGTGATGTCGTTGATCGACAACCCCATCTTGATCGCCATGATGTCGTTACCGGCGGCCATGAACATGACCAGGTAAACGATCAGAACGGCGACGCCCAGGCCGGTACGGGTCGGACGGTTGCGCGGGCGGTCCAGGAGGTGGTGCTCACGCTTGTCGCCGGTGACCCACGCCTCAAGGAAGGGGTAGGCGCCCAGGAGGGTGAACCACACGGGCAGCAACACGATGGAGCCGAGAGCAACGTTGAGGCTCAGCGTGTAACCGAGAACCTCGAACTCCAGCCAACCCGGCAGCAGACGCAACGCACCATCGGCGAAGCCCATGTACCAGTCCGGCTGCACACCGGCCGTCACCGGGGACGGGTCGTAAGGACCGTATGCCCAGATCGGGTTGATCGTGACCAACGCCGAAACCAGCGTGATGATGCCGAACACGATGAAGAAGAAGCCGCCCGCCTTCGCCGCATAGACCGGCATGACGGGGAAGCCGACAACGTTCTCGTTGGTGCGGCCAGGCCCGGGGAACTGCGTGTGCTTGTGCACCATGACCAGAACAAGGTGCGCGGTGAACAGGCCGATGAGGATGGCCGGCACGAGCAGGATGTGCGCCATGTAGAGGCGAGGAATGATCGACTCGCCGGGGAAGGCGCCGTTGAACATGAAGTAGCTCATGATCGAACCAATGACCGGCGAGGACTCCACGAAGCCCTCCATCACGCGAAGACCGGTGCCCGAGAGCAGGTCGTCGGGGAGGGAGTAGCCGGCGAAGCCTTCAATCATGGCCAGCAGGAGCAGGGCGGTGCCGATGACCCAGTTGATTTCGCGGGGCTTGCGGAACGCGCCGGTGAAGAAGACGCGCCCCATGTGCAGGCCGATAGCACCGATGAAGAACAACGCCGACCAGTGGTGGATCTGCCGGATAAGCAGACCGCCGGGCACGGCGAAGGAGATGTCCAGTGCGGAGGCGTAAGCCTCACTCATCCCGACGCCATTCAGCGGGGCGTACTCGCCGTAGTAGACGGTGTGACCCATGGATGGGATGAACCACAGGGTCAGGATCACGCCGGTGAGAAGCGCGACGACCATGGAGTACATGGCCACCTCGCCCAGCATGAACGACCAGTGGTCAGGGAAGACCTTGTGCATCAGGTAACGGACTGGCTTGGCCAGTCCGGTGCGATCATCCAACCAACCGGCGACGCCGCCGCCACCCCGAGTGGAGGTGGCGGCCGGTTCCGAGGGGCGATTGTCGTCCTTCGCGCGCACGGAATCCGCTGCGCGCGAGGTGGCTGAAGTGCTCATTTCAGACGACTCCAATGGCTCGGTCCAACGGGCTCCATGTACGGCTGCGCTGCGATGAGGTAGCCCTCGTCATCGACAGTGATCTTCAGCTGGGGAAGCGGACGCTTAGCCGGACCGAAAACCACCTTGCAGTCTTGAGTCACATCAAATGTGGACTGGTGACAGGGACACAGCAAGTGATGTGTTCCCTGTTCATACAACCCGACCGGGCAACCGGCGTGGGTGCAAATCTTGTTATAGGCGACGATACCTTGATAGCCCCAATCGCGCGCTTTCTGAGATTTGAAGTCCTCAGGATCGAGGCGGATCAGCAGCGTTGCGGCCTTGGCCTTGCGCTCCAGCACGCCGAGATCCTCGTCGTGCTGTGTCTCTTCGTCAGATTTGTCCCGCACCTTAGGACCGTCGATACCCTCAGGCAGGACGTGGAAGACCGAGCCCAGGCGCACGTCGTCGGCGCGAATGGGCGTCAACTCCGGGTCACGCACCAGGCGCATGCCCTTCTGCCAGAAGGTCTGCTTGAGCTGACGACCGGGCAGCGGGCCGAGGCCGAAGATGGCCTGGACCACCGGCGGCAGGGCGAAAATACCCAGTGCCGTTGCCCCGAGCACACCGATCAGGGGGCGGCGTCCAAGCTGAGAGGCCTTACGGCCTTCGACCAACGTATCGGCGAAGCCCTGACGATCCTCAGGGGCCGCAGCGACCGGGTGACGCTCTTCGATGGACTCAGCATCCGGCATCAACGTTTTGGCCCAGTGCACAGCGCCGAAACCGATACCGAGCAAGCTGATCGCCAGGGTGAGGCCCAGCAGGGTGTGCAGAAGGTTGAGCCGCCCGAAGAGCGGAACCAACACCATCTGCTCGCTGTCGAGCAAGAAGTAGGCGAGCATGAAGCCGATCGTGCCCAGGATCGACAGGGTGAACAGCGTGAGCACCTGGCGCTCCGCGCGCTTGGCTGCCTTCTCGTCCACATCGGCGTGGCGAAGGATGTGCGGGGGCAGTCCAGGGTTGTCGAAGCGAGCCGGAAGCTCGCCGGTGCCTTCGATGTGCCCCTGGTCGAGGTTCACCGCCTCGCGGCTGGGGCTCACCTGGTGCGAGCCAGCCGCGGTCGAGCCCCCGTTGGCGGGGGTGTTCTCCGCAGGGGAGCCGTTGTCGTTCATCGTGTGGTTCCTGTCGCGTCGGTGCGGACGATCGGGGTCGTGGACCACCTCATGCGGCCTTGCGTCCTAGCCAGACAGCCGCGGCGATCATGAGGGGGATGCCGATGCCCCAGAAGAAGAAGCCGTCGGCCACGGGGCCGAGGTTGCCCAGGCTGTGCCCGCCGTAGTTCTCATTCTTGTCGAGCTCGTGCAGGTAGGCGATGACATCGCGTTTTGCCTCAGGCTCCAAGTTGGTGTCGTTGAAGACAGGCATGGACTGCGGGCCGGTCAACATGGCCTCGTAGATGTGCTTGCCTTCGATGTTCTTCAACGGGGGAGCGTACTTGCCGCGAGTCAGCGCACCGCCGGAGCCGGCGAAGTTGTGACACATGGCGCAGTTGACGCGGTAGATCTCGCCGCCGCGGGCGGGGTTGCCGCCGACGCCGCTGCTGTACTTCTCATCCGGGACGCCCGGGCCGGGACCAAGGGTGGTCACCCACGCCGCCATCTGCTTGATCTGCTCGTCGGTGTAGTGCACCTCGTTGCGCTTGGCCTGAACACCGGGGGCTGCCAGCGGCATCCGGCCGGTGCCGACCTGGAAGTCCACTGAAGCCGCGCCGACGCCGACCAGGCTGGGACCGGCGGGGGTGCCCTGGCCCTGCTGGCCGTGGCAGGTCGCGCAGTTCGCGAGGAACAGCTTGTGACCAGCCTCGACGTCCTTGCTCGTCACCGGCCGGGTGTCGGCCTGCGCGGACCCTGACGGCATGAAGACCGAGTACAGGGATCCCACAGCAAGGAGGCCGACGAACAGCAGGGCGAAAAGCGCCGCCGGATGCCGGCGTCGGGCTGCGGATGAGGTCACTGTGGTGTCCTTGGCGTCGTAGGGGCGGGGTGTGTTGCGGGGCTCATTGGAGGATGTAGATCGCGATGAAGAGGGCGATCCACACCACGTCGACGAAGTGCCAGTAGTAGGAGGTCACGATGGCTCCCGTGGCCTGCCTGTGGGTGTATCGGCGCGAGGAGAAGCTGCGTCCGATGATGAGCAGGAACGCGATCAGGCCACCGATGACGTGGATGCCGTGGAACCCGGTCGTGATGTAGAAGGCCGAGCTGTAGGCGTCATGGGAGAGCGTCATCCCGTGATGCGCCAGCTCCGCGTACTCAAGGACCTGGCCGGCCACGAACACCGAGCCGAACAGGTAGGTCAGCACGTACCAGTCGCGCATGCCCCACTTGCCGATCTCGAAGAGCTTGCCGGTCCGTGAGCCGATGCCCTGCTCGGCTTTGAAGACGCCGAGCTGACACCACACGGAGGAAATCACCAGGATCAGGGTGTTGCCCACCGCGAACGGCACGTTCAGGTGAGCTGTGCCGGTCTCCCACAGGTCGGGGCGCGAGGCCCGCAACGTGAAGTAGATGGCGAACAGCCCCGCGAAGAACATGAGTTCGCTTGATAGCCAGACGATGGTGCCCACCGAGGCCATATTGGGTCGGGTAACCGGCCCGTGACCCGGGGCATTGCCCGAGTGCGGTCGCGGTGCGTGTGTATGTGCAGAGGAAACAGTCGCCACGGCGCCATTATGGCCACAAAACATCCCGAGATGGGTCCTTGGGGGTCGGGTGTGCCGGATCTGGGTTGGAATCAGGTGCCTTCTGGGCCCCGACGGTACGCCTGGGGAACCTCTGTGGTAGTCACTTGACCTCAGGCGCTGAACAGGTGTGCTGGCCACTGTGCCGACCTTTTCTCGGGGCAGACGCGATCCGGTATGCATCCGGATCGGGATGCGGCTGGGGGCCAGTGCGCGAGCCGGGCATCCGCATGCTGGCGGTTGTCGGTAGGATTCACTGCATGACTGGCTCCCACGGCCCGCAGGGCTCCTCCTCGATCGTCGCTCCCTCGGCGCAGGGATCCACCGGTGCGCAGCGGCGTTCGGTGCGCATTCTGCTGTTCAGCGACGACCGCCTCACTCGTGACTCCGTTCGCCTGGCAGTGGGACGTCGTCCGGCACGTGACGTCGAGGTGGCCTCGTGGCTGGAATGCGCAACTGCGCCTGCAGTCACGAAAGCGGTCAAGGCGCGTGAGGTCGACCTGCTCATCCTGGATGGCGAAGCGGCCCCGCTGGGGGGCATGGGATTGTGCCGTCAGCTCAAGCACGAGATCTACGAATGCCCGCCAGTCATTCTGCTGACAGGGCGGCCCCAGGACGGCTGGCTCGCGGCCTGGTCCTACGCCGAGCGTGCTGTCCCGCAGCCGATCGATGCGATGTCCATGTGCAACGCGGTAGCCGAAGTGTCCCGCGCCTTGCCTGGCCTCGAAAACTGACCATGGTCGAGCCCGGTACGACGACCTGGCCCGAACTTCTGACCCTCCTGGTCACCGGCGTCGACCTCTCCGGCGACCAGGCTTCCTGGGCCATGAACCGCATCATGGCGGGCGAGGCAACTGACGCCCAGGTAGCGGGCTTCCTCATAGCGCTGCGCGCCAAAGGGGTGACCACTGAAGAACTCGGTGGCATCGCTGAACAGATGCTGAGCCACGCCCGCCGTATCTCGGTACCGGCCCCCAGCCTGGACATCGTGGGAACCGGTGGCGACCGCGCCAACACGGTCAACATCTCGACAATGTCTGCCGTGGTCGCCGCAGCTGCTGGGGCGGTCATCGTCAAGCACGGCAACCGTGCTGCCTCCTCGAAGTCCGGCACCGCTGACTGCTTGGAAGCCTTGGGAGTCGTCCTGAGCCTGGGTCCGGAGAAGGTCGTGGAGGTGGCGCACAAGGTGGGTATCACCTTCTGCTTCGCCCAGGACTTCCATCCCTCGATGCGTCACGTTGCCGGACCGCGTCGGGAACTAGGGGTGCCGACGGTGTTCAACCTGCTCGGTCCGCTGACCAATCCCGCGCAACCGGTTCACTCGGCGGTCGGGGTCGCCGATGCGCTGGCCGCCCCGCTGGTCGCAGGGGTCTTTGCGGCTCGCGGCAACCGGGCAGCGGTCTTCCGGGGGGACGACGGCCTGGATGAGATCACCGTCTCGACGACCTCGCGCATCTGGTGGGTAGCTCAAGGCGACATCGACGAGTACGTCATCGCACCTGAAGATGTAGGCCTCGCCAGACATCCGATCGAGGCGTTGCGCGGAGCCGATGCGAACTACAACGCTCAAGTGGTCCGGGACGTGTTCGCGGGCAAAACCGGCGCACCGCGGGAAGCGGTGTTGCTCAACGCCGGGATTGCTCTGGCGGTAGCTGCGGAGCCGCAGGTGCGCAACCAAGCAGACTTCGTGCAAGCGCTTCGCGCCGGAATCGCGCGGGCAGCTGAAGCCATCGACTCAGGGGCGACCACGGCGCGCCTCGAGGCCTGGAAAGCCGCGACCCGAGAGGCCGCCGAGCAGCGCTGAGGCCCGAGTGCAGCAGGGCGCCCGGCCACGATGCCACGGGTGGATCAGAGGCGCCTGGAGGGCTCAGTCCAGACCGATGCTGAAGGCTGCGTCGAGGTCGTCGCTGCTGTAGGTACGGAAAGCAATGTGGGTGTCAGTGGCTGCCACACCCTCCGTCTTGTTGATCTGCCCGGCGATGACGTCGGCAAAGTCCTCGTGTTGAGCCACGCGAACCAACGCAATGAGGTCGATGTCGCCGGTGACGGAGTACACCTCGCTGACGTTCTCGATCTCGGCGACTGCCTGAGCCACCTCGGGAATGCGGTTGACGTCGGCCTTGATGAGGACGATGGCGGTGATCACGGATTCACTCTAGTCAATCCACGCGCTGGTCGCGGGGCTCGTGCGCGGAACAGCCAGATCGGCCAGCGCTTCCGCGCCACCGACCGGGCACACCCACACACCCTCGACCTCCACCAGGCGGGTGCCCTCGGTGGTGAGCCAGGTATGCAGCAGCTCGGTCTCCTCAGGATGCGCGGCCGGATGCGGGGCAGTAGGGGCGGCCACGACCTCGGCTGTGCGGATCATGGCCCCGATGTACGGCATCGGATCCGCTCCCCGTGGGGTCAGCGTGGTGCCGGCAAAGCGGCCGTACCTGACGCACACCACTTCCCAGCCGCCGGCCGCGCGACGTCGGGCCCCGACGATCTGGGCGGTCGCAGCCAGTGGGGTGAGGCGCTGTGATCGGCACAACCCGCGGATGAGCGTGGCGGTGCGATCCCGGACGGCGCCGGCTTCTTCGAAGCGTTCTGCGCTAGACAGCTCGCTCATCCGTTCTGCCAGCGAATGCAGAATTTGTCTGCTAGCGCCCTGCATGAGGGCTATCGCCCTGGCGGCGATCTGGCCGTAGTCCTCCACGCTCTGTCGGCCCTCGCACGGTGCTCCGCAACGACCCAGGTCCGCCAGCAGACAGGCCGCGACCTCTGCGCTGCGCCGCGCCAGGCGGGTGGTGCAGCTGCGCAGCGGCAGAATTTCGTGGATGGCTTGAATTGCGGCGTCGGCGGCGTCGCGATGCGGATACGGGCCGCAGTAGGTGGCACCGTCATCGCGGACCCGATGCACGATGGACAGCCGAGGGAACCTCTCGTGGGTGAGCTTGACCCAGGGGCGGTTCTCGGGGCGTCGTGAGCGGCGGTTGTACGGCGGGTCGTGCTCGGCGATGAGGCGCAGCTCGCGCACGCGTGCCTCTAGGTCGGTGGCGCAGATGATGGGGGTCACCCCGGTGGCGGCTGCGAGCATGTCGCGGATGCGTGAGCGTTGCTCGCTTGCCGTGAAGTAGGAGCGCACCCGCCGACGGATGTCGGAGGAGGTTCCTACGTAGAGAACTCGACCGTTGTTGCCGGTGAACATGTAGACCCCGGGGGTAGCAGGCAGACCATCGGCCAGATGACGCTTGCGCCGTTGGGTGGGGGTGACCCGAGAGGTCAGCACCGCGAGCTCTTCCACGGTGGTGGCCCCGGCTCCGCCGGCTCGGTCCAGGAGGGCATGCAGCACATCGACCGTGGCGCGCGCGTCGTGCAGGGCACGGTGGTCGGGGGAGGTCTCGGCGCCGAAATACGCGGCCAGCGTGCCCAGCTTGTGGTTGGGCGTCTCGTCGCGGCTGACGAGGCGGCGAGCCAGTTTCACGGTGTCGACCACCGCTGGATTGGGCCACGGCAACTCCAAGTCGCGTGCGGCCGCGCGGAGGAAACCCACGTCGAAGGGTGCGTTGTGGGCGACCAACACGGTACCGACCGCAAACTCAAGGAATTGGGGGAGTACCTCGCCGATGCGTGGTGCCTGTGCCACCATTTCGTTGCTGATGCCGGTGAGTACCTGAATGAAATCAGGGATGGGTCCTTCGGGGCGCACCAGGGTCTGGAACTCACCCAGGACCTGCCCGCCGCGCACTTTGACTGCACCGATCTCGGTGATGTGCGCGCCGGAGGGGCTACTGCCTGTGGTCTCCAGGTCGACGACGACGAAGGTGACCTCCCTCAGCGGGGTGCCCAACTCATCGAGAGTTCCCTGAACGGCCTGCATGTAGTGAACCGTAGAGGTCGGTACCGACAACCGTTGGAGCCCGGCTCTCAGCCCTGCCCGCGGGCATCCGCGTCTGGTCCGATGCTTGGGACGGTCGTGGGGCAGGCGCTGACGGAGGCCGTTTCTGCTGCTGCTGCTCCCAGCGCAGTTTCGACTGGTGCCGGGATGTGCGTGGGAACGGGTGTGCGATGGGTTGTCGGTGGGCACGCCTAGCGTTTTCCTGACGGCGACGCCAAGTGTCGCCGCTGCGCGACAGGAGAACCCCATGATCGTCGACTGCGTGACGTGCCCGGTTCGCGGCTCCGCATGCTCGGACTGCGCTGTGGGCGTCGTCTTGAACACCCCCAGCCGTGGGTTGCCGCTCGATGCAACGGAACGTCGGGCGGTGCACGCCCTGGTAGCGGGCGGCCTACTTCCTGCGTGCCAGACCGCTGGACTACGAGCTCACATGGAACCCTGGATGGATGTGCAAGCTGTCGGGTAGGGGCGCGGGCGCACCGCGCCGGTGGGAGGGACTGCACAGCCCTGCCAAGGCGCTGGGCTGCGCGGTTCTGGTTCTGCTCAGCGCTGCGTGCAGCGATGCACACCCCCGGCCGTCCTCGACCTCGACAGTCGCCAGCAGTGCTGAGGCGTCCCGCTCGGCGATGGCCAGCCCTTCGCCTCCCGCCGTGTCCTACGGGCTGGCGCGGGTCAGTGGCAGCTCACCGCAAGCACGCGAGATCGCCGCCCTGGCCCATTCCTGTGCACAGCAGGTCCAGCAGGTCTGGCCCGAACCTTGGTCCGGCAACATCCACATAGAGGCGCCCGCAACGGACACGGAATACCGCCGGCTGACGGGAGCGCCCCCGGGGCAACACAGCGGCATCGCGGCCACGACCTTGGCAGATGTGCATCCCGACGGTCGAGCGAGCAACATCCGCGTCGTACTCGACCCGGAAGTGTGGGCCGAGCTGACGGCCCAAGGTCGCCGGGTGATCCTGACCCACGAGACCGTGCATGTCGCCCTGCTGCAGCATCCGCGTGGACCCTTACCCACCTGGTTCGTCGAAGGGATGGCCGAGTACCTGGCCTACCTGGACAGCGGGCTGGAGGTGGCCGAGGTCGCAGCGCCGCTGCTGCAGCGCGTTGCCCGCGATGGGCCCCCCGATCGGCTGCCTACCGATGCGCAGTTCACTGGCGATGACCGTGCCGAGGTCTACGCCCAGGCGTGGATCGCTTGCCAGGTGGCGGTGCGCCTGGCAGGGCAAGAGGCGGTGCTGCGCAGCCTCATCGGGCCAGCCGCGCAGCGGCAGGGCCAGAACGGCACGAGCCAGCCGCTGCCGCTGAGTACCCGACGTCTGACCAACGCCTGGCGTGCAGAGTTGCAGCGACTGGCCCCTGACTCAGGCGCGGGTGCGTGACCCTGAGTAGATCTGTTCGATTTCTGCCTCGTAGTCCTTCAGGACTGCACTGCGGCGTACCTTCATCGATGGCGTCAGATAGCCGTTGGCCTCGGTGAAGTCACCGGGGATGAGCCGGAAATCACGGATCGATTCGGCGCGGCTCACTGCAGAGTTAGCCCGATCGACAGCCATCTGGATGTGCTCGCGCACGAGGTCGTCGGTCAACGCAGTCTCGGGAGTCAGGTCTGGGTGATCGTGTGCTTTGGCCCACGAGGGCAGCATTTCGGCATCGATGGTGAGTAGCGCTGCGATGAAGGGGCGACCGTCGCCCACCACCACGCACTGAGACACGATCGGGTGTGCCCTAACCGTGTCTTCGAGCATGGCCGGCGCGACGTTCTTCCCACCGGCGGTGACGATGATCTCCTTCTTGCGCCCGGTGATCGAGAGGAACCCGTCGGCGTCGAGCTCGCCCAGGTCACCGGTGCGCAGCCACCCGTCCTGGCTCAGGACCTCCGCGGTCGCCTCGGGGTTGTGCCGGTAGCCACGGAAGATGCCCACCCCGTGGGCCAAGATTTCACCGTCTTCAGCGATCCGGATGCCACAACCGGGAAGGGGCTTGCCGACGGTTCCCACCCGCAGGGCATCCGGGCGTCCGACGGCCACCGGCGCGGTCGTTTCGGTGAGCCCGTAGCCCTCAAGGATGTTGATGCCGATGCCGCGGTAGAAGTGCCCCAGGCGCGGACCCAGCGGGGCTCCGCCGGAAACGGCCCAGCCCACTTGGCCGCCCAGAGCGTCGCGCAGTTTGCGGTAGACCAAGAGATCGCAGAATCGGTGGAGCGCCCGCAACCGCGGTGAGGGTCCGCCCGGCTCGTCCAGAGCTCGGCTGTAGGCGATTGCGGTACGCGTGGCGAACCGGAAGATGCGGCCCTTGCCTTCGGTGGTGGCTTTCTGGTCACTTGCGTTGTAGACCTTTTCGAAAACTCGCGGAACGGCGAGCAGGAAGGTCGGGCGGAAGGACTGCAGATCAGGCAGCAGGTTCTTCACATCAGGGGCGTGCCCCACCCGCATCCCGGCGTCCACCACGACCACCTCGATGATTCGAGCCAGCACATGTGCCAGGGGAAGGAAGAGCAGAACCGCAGCCTCCGGGGCGTGCACGACCACCGACAAGGAAGCCACGATGTTGTCCGAGAGGTTCATGAAGTTGCCGTGCGTCAATTCGCAACCCTTGGGCCTTCCGGTGGTGCCCGAGGTGTAGATGATGGTCGCCAGATCAGCGCGGGTCATACCCTCGGTTGCGGCATCCAGGGTCGCGTCGTCGATGACTGCGCCCCCCATGCTCAAGTGCTCGATGGCGCCACCGTCGATATGCCAGACATGGCGCAGGTCAGGCAGTTCGGGGCGGGCCCGCTGGGCAACCTCGAGGTGTTCGGAGCTTTCCACGATCAGACCGACGCAGCCCGAGTCCTGCAGGATCCACTCCACTTGGGAAGCCGAGGACGTCTCGTACACCGGGACCGGGACCGCCCCGGCAGTCCACAACGCGAAGTCGAGCAGGGTCCACTCGTAGCGGGTGCGGCTCATCAGCCCGACGCGGTCGCCGCGTTTCACGCCGGCCGCGACGAAGCCTTTTGCCACCTCGCGCACTTGGGCCAGGAACTCAACAGCGGTGACCGACTGCCAGTCCTGGCCGTTTTTTACGGAGAACACGACCCGATCCGGGTGCCGTCGGGCGTTGCGTTCGGGGATGAGCGCGAGGTTGCCGTTCGTCGGTGGGTCGGACAAGGGCGGGACGATCCGTTCGTACATGAGGGGACCTCCGTCAAGGATGGCAGGGCAACACCTCATAGCGGATGCCCAGTGTGGGGAGGGACCCTACCCATGGATGTGACCCAGGTCTACGGTTGAACCCTAAGAGGTGATCTACATCTTGGATGCCTCGAGGGGCGGTTAGCCTACGTTCATGGCTGAGCGCACCGAGTCCAAGATCCGTATCGAGGCTCCACCGAACGACGTTTTGGATGTCATCGCTGACGTCGAGAGCTATCCGGAGTGGACCAAGGACATGAGTCAGGTCCGTGTCCTTTCCCTCGACGAGCAGGACTGGCCGGTGGAAGTCGAATTCACCGTGGCCGCCGGTGTCATCTCGGACACCTACGTGCTGCGCTACGTCTGGGACGTCCAGGACGACGGCACCGGAACCTGTTCGTGGACCTTGAAACAAGCACGCACCCTTAAAGCCATGGACGGCGCCTATGTGCTCAGCGCCGACGGGGAGGCAACTGCGGTCAGTTATGAGTTGGGTGTGGAGCTGGCGGTGCCGCTGCCAGGGATGATGCGGCGCAAGGCTGAGAAGTCGATCGTCTCCACGGCGTTGGCAGGCTTGAAGAAACGCGTCGAGGGATGAGCCGCCCCGAGCATTCCTCACCGCGATCGGTCGAGGAGGAGATGGCACTGCTGGTCGAGGCGATGCGGGCTCCCGCCACGTCTGCCGACGACGCGTCGACCTCCCCGGGCTCAGGTGCTGCACCATCGACGCCGGGCGGTGGCGGCACCGGCTCGAACAATTGCCGGGGCTGCCCGTTGTGCCAAGGCAGCGCCTGGCTGCACACGATCGCGCCGGAACTAGTGCGCACCCTGGCAGACGTCACCTCGGCGGTTTCTGCGGGGCTGTCGCGCGCTGCCGAGCGCCTGGCCCAGGAAGGGCAGCGGCACCCGGGGTCGGAACAACAGCAGCCGTCCTCGAACAGTGGCGATACCGTGCCTGATGGGCCGGCGCGGTCCGCAACGGAGGAGGAGCAGGCATGAGCCTGACAGTAGGTCTCGATATCGGCGGGACGAAGCTCGCAGGCGCGGTGGTGGACGAGGAAGGAAACGTCCTGGCGCGCGCGCGGCGTGAAACGCCGGCGTCGGCGACGTCTGACATTGTCTCGGCCGCGGCCGACCTGGTTGATGAGCTGGCCGGCGATCACGACGTTGTCGGCGTGGGCGTTGCCTGCGCAGGGTTCATCGACCGCTCGGGCACGACCGTGATGTTCGCCCCGAACCTGCCGTGGCGCGACGAACCGCTGAAAGCGAAGCTGGAAGATCTCACCCGGCTGCCGGTCCAATTGCTGAACGACGCCAACGCTGCCGCCTGGGGCGAATTCGTCCATGGGTCCGCAGCCGACGTCGACCACATGGTGTTCCTGACCATCGGTACCGGTGTCGGGGGTGGCATCGTCGAGAACGGGCGGCTGCTGCGAGGTGCGTTCGGCGTGGCTGCAGAGTTGGGACACATCCGGATGGTCCCGGGCGGACGCCTGTGCGGCTGCGGGGTGCACGGCTGCCTGGAGCAGTACGCCAGCGGCACCGCGTTGGTGCGCGCAGCCCGTGAACTCGTTGCCTCCGGCGACCAGCGCGGCGAAGGGCTCGCCGCACGCTGCTCGGGTGACCCGCGCTCTCTCACCGGACCCGACGTCACCAAAGCCGCTCAGGAAGGCGACATCGGGGCACTCTCGCTCATCGCTGAACTCGGTCGCTGGATCGGTGAAGGCGCCGCTTCCATCGGTTCAGTCCTGGACCCGGAGGTCATCGTCATCGGTGGCGGGGTGGCCTCAGCCGGGGCGCTCCTGCTGGATCCGGCGGCGGAGGCGTACGAGGAGTACGTGACAGGTCGTGGTTACCGCCCGTACGCCTCGTGGCGGCTGGCTTCCCTGGGCAACGAAGCAGGGATGATCGGCGCGGCAGCGCAGGTGCGCCCTTGAGTTCCTACTGCCTCGGGGTTGACATCGGCGGCACGAAAGTGGCTGCAGGACTGGTGGATGAGTGCGGGACTATCCGTCACCGCACCAGACGCGACACCCCAGACCGCTCACGAAGTCCGCAGGTCGTCGAGGACACCATCGTTGACGCCGTCGAAGAGCTGCTCGAAGTGGCCCGGGAGGAAGATGCGCGGGTCGAGGCGATCGGGGTGGGCGCGGCAGGCTTTGTCGGCGCAGATCGCGCGACTGTCGTGTTCGCGCCGCACTTATCCTGGCGCGACGAACCGCTGCAACAAGGGCTCACCCAGCGAGTAGGTCTACCCATTTGTGTCGACAACGACGCCAACGCCGCCGCGTGGGCCGAGTATTGCTTCGGAGCTGCCCGCGAGGAGACGCACCTGGTGATGATCACCCTTGGAACCGGCATCGGGGGCGCCATCGTCACCAATGGGGCGCTACAGCGTGGCCGCTTCGGCATCGCTGGCGAATTCGGGCATATGCAGATCGTTCCGGATGGGATGCGGTGCGAATGCGGTAACCGCGGCTGCTGGGAGCAGTACGCCAGCGGCAACGCTCTGGTGCGGGAGGCGCGGGCCTTGATCGAGGCGCGATCACCGGTCTCCCACGATCTATCCGCTCGGCTGGGCGGCGACCCGAGCGCTCTGGTCGGCCCTCTCATCACCGAGGCGGCCCGAGATGGGGACCCCACCGCGCGAGAGTTGCTGACCGAGATCGGGCAGTGGCTCGGGGTGGGCCTGGCCAACTTGGCGGCCGCTATCGACCCGGGGTTGTTCGTCATCGGCGGTGGTGTCAGCGCGGCCGGTGAACTCCTGCTGGCCCCCGCCCGCGAAAGCTTCCGGCGGCGTCTGCCCGGGCGCGGGTATCGTCCCGAAGCCCAGATCGTCGTGGCTGAACTCGGACCGGACGCCGGTCTCATCGGCGCTGCCGACCTGGCCCGAACCAGCCTGTAAAGCTGCCTGCACCCGCTCGGGCCCCGTCCTAGACGACCGCGCCGTCGTCGTCGCTGGGGTCACGGTGGGTGGGGGATCGCAGTACCAAGATGACGAAGCCGGCGCAGAACAGGGCGATCGCGAACAAGACGGGAAGTTTGCCACCGTCGGGGTCGGCCAGTACGCGGTAGAGAAGCAGCAGCGGCCCACCGGTGAGCCCGAGCAGCGCTGCCCAGAAGGTCCAGTCGGAGGTGGGGGCGGGGAGTGGAGCCGGAGCCGGGGGGACGAAGCCTTCGTCTTCCTCCTCGGCCAGGGAATAGGCCCGCCAACCATCCGTCACATCCGGCATGGGCGGGGGAGTCGGGGTCGGCGTGCTGGATGGCTCAGGTTCTGCCGGGGCTTCGGGCATCGGCTGGTGAGCATCGCTGGGGTTATTCGAGACGTCGCTACCAGTAGCGGGGACATCGGGGGGATCGGGCGCGGTCTGCGGCTCGTCCCCGTTCCAGTTGGCGACGATGTCGGCGAATCTGGCATTGACCTCGTGATCGTCCGGGGACGTCATCCTCTGCCTCCGATCGGGGCGGGAGCGGCGTTCGGTGCTCCGTCAGGTCGTGTGGCTTTTTCGGCGGAACGCGGCCGCGGCTCGATTCTGGCACGCTCGCACGGTTGTGGCTCGCCGGAGGACGCCGTTTGAGTGGGTGGGTGCCGTAGAGTCGCACCGGTCTGTTGAAAGGTGTGCCGTGCTGTATTGGGTTCTCAAGCTTGTCATTGTGGGGCCGATTGTGCGGTTCCTCTTCCGTCCGTGGGTCGAAGGCGCGCAACATGTGCCGGCCCACGGTCCGGCCATCTTGGCGAGCAATCACCTGTCCTTCTCGGATTCGATTTTCTTGCCGCTGATCCTTCCGCGCCGCGTCACCTTCCCCGCGAAGATGGAGTACTTCACCAGCCCCGGCCTCAAGGGCAGGCTGAAAGCGGCGTTCTTCAGAGGTACCGGGCAGATCCCCATCGACCGCTCCGGTGGCGAGGCGAGTCAGGCCGCGATGCGCGCCGGACTTGAGGTCCTGCGTCGTGGCGAGCTGTTCGGGATCTACCCCGAGGGCACTCGTTCTCCGGATGGACGGCTGCACCGCGGCAAGACGGGTATGGCGCGCCTGGCGCTCGAAGCCGGGGTTCCGATCATCCCGGTCGCCATGATCGACACCGACAAAGCGCAACCGACTGGGCAGAAGATCCCCAACATCGTGCGGGTGGGCGTCAGGTTCGCGCCCCCGATCGACCTGAGTCCCTACCAGGGCCGCGAGGACGATTACGACGCGTGGCGCGAGATCACCGATCAGGTCATGGCGGAGCTGGCCCGGCTGTCGGGGCGGGAGTACGTGGACGAGTACGCGGCCACCCGCAAGCAGCAGATCGCCGCTCGTGCCGAGCAGTTCATGGCTAACGCCAAAGCTGACGCTGCGGCTGCGCAGGCACGCGCGGAGGAACTCGTGGCTACGGCTAGGGCCGAGACGCTGGCGGCCACCGCACGTGCCCGGATAGAGACTGCTGCGATGCGGGAGCGGGCCAAGGTCGAGACTGCCGCGGTGCGGGAGCGGGCCAAGGTCGAGACTGCCGCGGTGCGGGAGCGGGCCAAGGTCGAGACTGCGGCCGTGCAGACCCGGGCCGAGGAGCTTGTCGGCAGAGTTACTCGTCGTATGAACACAGCCGGCGCAGAAGAGACTGTTGACGCGGACGAACTGGCGGCCACCGATGACGTGGTCGAGACCCCCGCCCCCCAGGTCCCCGGCGACGCCGATGGCCTCGCCCCGAGGCAGTAAGCGCCAGGTTCAGGTGCGGGTCCGCGGAGATGACAACCGGGTCTTCGCCGCCCTGTGGTCTGCCGTCGACCTGTACCGGGTGCTGGTGCTGGCCTATGTCATCTACCTGTACATCGCCCGGTTGGAGCACGTTGCTCACCCGCAGCGCGGCTGGTGGGTGCTCAGCGTGCTGGCGGTCTGGACGGTGTGCTCGTTGTTGCTACCCAACCGAGGGCGCTGGTGGTACGTAGCGGAGTTGGTGCTGGCTACCGCCGCAGTGCTGGCCACGATGGCCGTGGACAGCCGAGCAGTGATCCAAGCGGGAAGCCCGACAGTGCCAGGGATGTGGCCCGCGGCGACGGTGCTGGCGTGGGCGGTTCGGGGCGGTACCTGGGGCGGCCTGATCGCAGCCGGGGTGATCGCCGTGGCCGACCTCGTCCTCATCCAGACGCCCAACGCGACGACAATCCATCACATCGTCATCCTGCTGCTGGTCGGATCGTGTGTCGGCTACTGCGCCGACCTGGTGCGCCAGGGCTATTCGGCGCTGCAGGAAGCCCTGGCGTTGACGGCTCGGGCGGCTGAACGGGAGCGACTCGCGGCGACTGTGCACGACGGCGTCCTGCAAGCCTTGACGTTCATTAATCGACGCGGTCACGAAGTCGGTGGGGAAGCGGCGCAACTGGGCGATATCGCGGGGCAGCAAGAGCGGGTGTTGCGGGAGCTCATCTCGGCTCCGACCGCGCTGGAGCCAGCTCCCAGGACGCCGGGTGAAGTGGATCTGAGGGGGGTCTGCACGCCCCTGGCCGGGGAACGGGTCACCGTCTCGGTGCCAGCTGAACCGGTTCTGGTTCAGGCGGATCAGGCCGCTGGCGTGAGAGCCGCCATGGACGCGGCGCTGGAGAACGTGCGAGTGCATGCCGGGGCGCAAGCCCGCGCCTGGGTGCTGCTGGAGGACGAAGGGGACCACGTCATCGTCACCGTGCGTGATGACGGCCCTGGGATCGCTCCCGGCAGACTGGAAGCGGCTCGGGCAGAGAACCGCCTAGGCGTCGCCGTGAGCATCGTGGCTCGCCTGGAAGCGCTAGGAGGTAGCGCGCTGTACCGGCCGAGCCGTAGGGGCACCGTCGTGGAGTTGCAGCTGCCGAAGGAGAGCGTGCGCTGATGGCTATTCGAGTTCTGGTGGCAGATGACCATCCCATGTGGCGTGAAGCGGTCGAGAAAGACTTGATCGAGGCTGGATTCGAGGTCGTGGGAACGGCCTCGGACGGGCGGGCCGCGCTGGAGCGGACTCGAGCCACCCGTCCTGATGTGCTCGTGCTCGATCTGCACCTTCCGCTGTTGTCGGGGGCGGAGGTGGTGCGGGGGCTCAAAGACGCCCAGGTCGAGACTCGGGTGCTGATCCTGTCGGCCAGTGGCGCAGCCCAAGACGTCGTCGAGGTGATGAAGGAAGGGGCGGTCGGGTATCTGGTGAAATCCACCGGCCGTGAGGAGTTCTTACAGGCGGTGGCAGCAACCTCACGCGGAGAAGCGGTCTTCACCCCGGAGGTCGCAGGCCTGGTCCTGGGCGAATACGGACGCCTGGCCCGTCACGACAGCCGCGAACCGGCACCCGAACTGACCGCTCGGGAGAAGGACGTGCTGCGTTTCGTGGCAACAGGTATGTCCTACCGCGACATCGCCGAGACGTTGGGCATCTCACACCGCACGGTGCAGAACCATGTGCAGAACACGCTCGGAAAGCTGCAGTTGAACAACAGGGTTCAGCTCGCGCGCTACGCCGTCGCGCAGGGTTTGGCGCAGGACGACTCGGTTCCGGGGGCGGCTGCAGGTCCGTCATCCGGACCCGCGCCGACGCGCGCCCCCCGCTGATTACTCTGGAGACGTGACCTCGAACGCCCCTCTCACCTGGCCCGACCTCCCAGCTCGTCAACAACCGTCCTGGCCGGATGTTGACGAACTCGCCGAGGCCCAGAACACCCTCGCCTCCTACCCCCCGCTGGTCTTC
Organism: Gephyromycinifex aptenodytis; assembly: GCF_012277275.1. Classification (GTDB taxonomy): domain Bacteria; phylum Actinomycetota; class Actinomycetes; order Actinomycetales; family Dermatophilaceae; genus Gephyromycinifex; species Gephyromycinifex aptenodytis. The sequence goes on from NZ_CP051155.1 coordinate 177,591, forward strand.
GCGGGCGAGTGCGATGTGTTGATGGATCGTCTCGCCGAAGCTTCGCGCGGTGAGGCTTTCGTGCTGATGGGCGGTGACTGCGCAGAAACCTTCGCCTCGGCGACCGCCGACAACATTCGGGATCGGGTCAAGACGATCCTGCAGATGGCTGCGGTGCTCACCTATGGCGCCAGCATGCCGGTGGTCAAGATCGGCCGGATGGCCGGCCAGTACGCCAAGCCGCGCAGTAAGGACACCGAGGTGCGCGGCGGTCAGGAACTGCCTGCCTACCGCGGCGACATGGTCAACGACTTCGCGTTCGCGCCGCAGAATCGGCGGCCGGACCCGGCGCGGCTGGTGCGCGCCTACCACGCAAGTTCAGCCACTTTGAACCTTGTTCGTGCCTTCACCCAGGGCGGCTTCGGCGATCTGCGGCATGTGCACGATTGGAACCGCGGGTTCATCGCCAATCAGGCCAATCAGCGGTACGAACGCATCGCGCGCGACATCGACCGTGCCATCCGGTTCATGGCGGCGTGCGGGGCGGATTTCGAGGCCCTGCGTCGTGTTGACGTGTGGGCCAGCCACGAGGCCTTGCTACTGGACTACGAACGGCCGTTGACCCGCATCGATTCGCGCACCGGTCGCCCCTACGCCACCTCAGGTCACTTCCTGTGGGTGGGGGAACGAACTCGCGATCTGCACGAGGCGCACATCGACTTCGTCACCCGCATCACGAATCCGGTGGGCGTCAAGGTGGGGCCGACTGCCACGCCGGAAGACCTTTTGGCCATCATCGATCGCGTCGATCCCGACCGGGTTCCCGGCCGGTTGACGTTCATCACCAGGATGGGCCGAGACGTGGTGCGCACCAACCTCCCGCCGCTGCTTCGGGCGGTCAAGGACTCCGGTGCCTTGGTGACGTGGGTGTGCGACCCCATGCACGGCAACACTTTCGAGTCGGACAACGGTTACAAGACGCGCAGGTTTGAGGACATCGTCGAAGAGGTGCGGGGCTTCTTCGAGGCGCATGCCGACGCGGGCACCCACCCTGGCGGCATGCATGTCGAACTGACCGGCAACGACGTCACCGAATGCCTCGGTGGGGTCATGCATCTGGCGGACGCTGATCTGGAGCGGCGGTATGAGACGTTGTGCGACCCGCGCCTGAACCACCAGCAGAGTCTCGAACTGGCGTTCGTCGTCGCTGAGATGCTTGCTGCGCGCTGATCGATGAACCCGGTCGCCACGTGGTGCGGCGGGCGTCCTAGCCTGGTGAGGTGAACCACGATCCGGCTGACTTCGCTGAGCCGACCCCGCTGCCCCCGGGTCAGCGCAGCGCCCCGCTTCGGCCGCTGCACTACGGCCGGGTTCCCCGGTTGTCCTTAGACACCTGGTCGCTGACGATCGAAGGCGCCACCGCAGACGGGGGGATGACCTGCCTGCGCTGGGAGGACATCTGCGCCCTGCCGCAGATCGAGGTCGTGGCTGATCACCACTGCGTCTCTCACCGCAGCGCCCGCGCGTTGCGCTGGGGCGGGGTGCCGGCGCGCACGATCGTCGATCTTGCACCGCCGGCCGATGAGGCCCAGTGGTCACTTGTGTCCGCGGCTTACGGCTACCACTCCAACGTCACCCTGAATGATCTGCTTTCCCCGCGCGCACTGTTCGCAACGCACCTGAACGGGGAGCCGCTCCCGCCTGAGCACGGCTGGCCGATGCGTCTGGTCTTTCCGCATCTATACGGCTGGAAGGGCCCCAAATGGGTGATGAGCGTGGAGTATCTGGCGTCGCCGCGCCGGGGGTTCTGGGAAGAACGTGGCTATCACTTCACCGGCGATGTCTGGCGTGAGGAGCGTTACGCCCACCAGGAATGAGCGCCGCACCGGTCAACGCGGGTTGTATGCCGCTGTAGCGGCACACGGCTGACTGGGCTGAGGTCGACTCACACCACGTTCAGGACGACGGTTCCGCCGCGAGGGGCTCCCTTGCCGGCGGCCGGCACGGTGGAGTGCGCGGTGCCGAAAAGCCCGCCCGCGATGCGGTTGATCTTGACGCTGAACCCGGCGCTTTCCAGCGCCGCCTTCGCCTCCGCGCTGGTCTCACCGCGCACATTGGGCACCTTGACCAGGTCGGGGCCCTTGCTGACGGTGACGGTCACGGTGTCGCCTTTGAACAAGGTGCCATCGGCGGGTTGTTGACTCAGAACTGCGCCCTTGTCGATGCGAGAGCTGAATTCGGTCCCGGCTACGGAGATCTTCAGTCCGCGTTCTTCGAGCTCGGCTTGGACATCTTCCAGCGAGGTCCCGACCCAGTCGCCGACGGCTACCGGCTGGCGTCCCTTACTCACGGTCACCTTCACCGCGGTACCGGGTCTGAGGGTCGTGCCCGTGGCGGGCTCTGAGGAGATCACCTTGCCGGCCGGCACCTTCTCGCTGAAGGACGGAGTCTGGGCGCCGAGGCTGAGTTTGAGTTCCTTCAGGGCGGCGCCCGCCTGTGCGACCGTCATGCCGGCCAAGTCGGGGACGTCGTAGCGTTCCGGGCCCTTGGAGACCACGAGCAGCACCTCATCCCCGCGGCGCAGCGAACTGCCGTGGCTCGGGTCGGAGGCAATGACCTGGCCTCGGGGGACTTCTTCGGAGTAACCGTCTTCGACGTTGGGGCGCAGGTCCAAAGCGGTGAGGCTGTCTTGGGCCTGCACGCTTTGCAGACCGGTGAGCTCGGGTAGGACACGAGCCGAAGGCGGGCCGAAGAACCAGTAGCCACCTGCGGTGATCAGGGCCGCAGCGAGCAATAACAAAAGCACCAGCGGCCCGCTCCGCGCGCGTTTGCGCGGCGCCGCAGCGCCCGCGGACTCACCCGGTTCGACAACGGCTCGGGTGGGCGGGGCCGCGGCGGGTTTCGCCGTGCTCGCTGTTGCGCCGTGCGCTCGGGGGATGACCCGCGTGTGGCGCTTGATGGTGCCGGTGTCATGCCCCGGGGCCGGTGTCTGGCCTGCCTGCGTGGGGGCTGCCGGTTCGGGTCGGCGGTCGAGGACCTCATCGGGCAGGGTGTCCAGCGCCGCCCGCACTCGCTCCAGCAGGGCCCCCGCAGTGCTCGGTCGGTCCGCCGGGTCGCGTTGGGTGGCCCAGGTGGTGATGTCATCGAGCTCGGGAGGCAACGCCGCGACGGCGGCTGAGGGCGGTGGGACAGTGCCGTTGACGTGCTGCCAGGCGATGTTGATGGGGGTGGGGCCATCGACTGCCGGACGCCCCGTGAGCAGCTCGTGCAGCAGCAACCCGACCGCGTACAGGTCGCTGCGCTCGTCGGCGCTGCCGTGTTCGACTTGTTCGGGGGACAGGTAGGCGACGGTGCCGAGCAGTGGGCCGCTCAAACCCGTGGCGGTGGTCGCGGTGACGGCGCGGGCTAGGCCGAAATCGGCCACCTTCACGTGTCCGTCTGCGGCGATGAGAACGTTTTCGGGCTTGATGTCACGATGCACGATGCCCCGGGCATGGGCTGCGTTCAGCGCCGAGAGCACTGCCTCGGTCACCTCGAGGGCCTCTCGTGGGGTGAGCGCCCCGACCTGGCGCAGCCAGGCGCGCAGCGTTCGACCTTCGACCAGCTCCATGGCCAGGAAGACGATCTTGTCGTCCTCGCCTTGGTCATACACGGCCACGGCGTTGGGGTGGGTGAGTCGGGCAGCTGCGCGGGCCTCGCTGCGGAAGCGTTCGACGAATTCTGGGTCGCGGGCGAGCTCGGGCCGCATGATCTTCAGGGCGACGTCGCGATCCAAGCGGGTGTCGAGCGCGATGTAGACAGAACCCATCCCGCCGTCGGCGATGTGCTCGCGCACCAGGTATCGCCCGTCGAGCGTTCGGTCGACGAGTGAGTCTTCTTGCGGGGCGTAAGCCACGGCCGCAGTCTAGGCGGGCAGCTTGGGCTGCGGCCCGAACGGCACGCCAAGCCTCCGGTTCGGGTCTTGTGGTCGACCGCTGTGCGGGTCCTGGTTCATCTTGCTCGGTACAGGTGGCACCCTTGGGGCGTGAATCTTCTCGACGAGGGCGGCGCCGCCGCCGACGACCCCATTGTCCATCTCGATTCCCTCGTCCCGGAGTGGCTGACGGTGCCGGAGGCTGCCGAACGCCAGGGGGTGGCGTTGTCGACTGTGCGAACCCAGATCAAGGAAGGCCAGCTCGTTGCTGTGCGACGGGGGCCCAACAAAGCGGTCTACATTCCCGAGGTTTTCGTCACGCAGGAAGGTCCGCGGCCAGAGCTGCCCGGAACCTTCACCGTCTTGACCGACGGTGGGATGAATGACTGCGAGCTTCTCACCTGGCTTTTCACGCCCGATGAGACGCTGCCGGTGCCGGGCAGTCCGATGGATGCGCTGCTGGCCGGGCACAAAACCGAGATCCGCAGGCGCGCCATGGAGACAGCTTTCTGATCCATGGCGCGCCCGAGTTCTAGGTTTCTCTGGCCGTGGCCAAGTCGATGAGCGCCTCGAGCGCTTGACGTCCTTCGCCGCTCAAGCCGGAGGTGGCCTCCAACTCGGCCCGGGCGGTGTTGGTGTCCTCCTGGATCATCTCTTCCAGGCGCTGGGTCGCCCCGGAACCGGAGATGATCGATCGAAGTTCATCGATGGCTGCATCATCCAGGTCGGGCGTGCCCAGGCGGCTGGTCAGGATGTCGGCCTGGGCCGACGTGCAATCACGCAGAGTGAGCGCCACCAGGACGGTGCGTTTTCCTTCACGTAGGTCATCGCCGGCGGGTTTTCCGGTAGCTGCCGGGTCGCCGAAGACGCCGAGTAAGTCATCGCGCATCTGGAATGCCTCGCCCAGCGCCAGGCCGTAGCGGCTCAGGTGGGCGGCCTGTTCGGCCGGTAGTCCCGCAGCCCGGGCGCCGATAAGCAACGGCTGCTCGACGCTGTACTGGGCGCTCTTGTACTTGATGACGGCTCGGGCGCCATCGATACGTTGAGCGGCATCCAGGTGATCCCAGCCGCGCACCGATTCCAGCACGTCCAGGAACTGCCCGCCCATGAGTTGGCTGCGCATGGTGTCGAAGACGGGCCGTGCCCGCTCCATCTCTTCGGGGTCCCAACCGCTGGTAGCCATCATCTCGTCGCTCCAGACCAGGCAGAGGTTGCCAGCCAGGATGGCTCCGGCCACACCGAACCGATCGGCGTCTCCGGACCAGTCGAGGTCGCGGTGCGTCGCCGCCAACACTTCGTGGGCGGTCGGGCGCCCGCGTCGCATGCGGCTGTCATCCATCACGTCGTCGTGCAGCAGAGCCGCAGCCTGGAACATCTCCATAGCGGTCGCGGCTCTCAGCGCGGCGTCGGTGTTCATGCCGCCGGCTGCTGTGTATCCATACGAGCAGAAGGCGGCGCGAAGTCGCTTCCCGTCTCGAAGCAGGGAAGCGATGGCGTCAACGAGCGGGTCGATGTCAGCGCCGAGGGCGGCGAGCCCTTGGCGCTGGTGAGCGAGTTCCGCGTCAATCTCGTCTTGCACACGTTGACGGAAAGAGGTGAGGTCGAGCGAATGGGACAACTGTGCCTCCCGGATCGTGGCTCCCCAGAGCCTACGTTGTCGAAGGGCTCTACGCTGACCCGCATGCTCGACTCGTGCCCCGGCTTGCCGGAACTCATCAACGCCTCGGAACCTTCATTCAGTTTTGAGTTCTTCCCGCCCAAAGATGACCGTGCTGAAGCGGCCCTCTGGGAGGCCATTCGCCGCCTCGAACAGGTGAAGCCGACGTTCGTGTCCATGACGTACGGGGCGGGTGGCTCGACACGGGATCGCACGATTCGGGTCACCGAACGCATCGCCCAAGAGACCACCTTGACTCCGATGGCGCATCTGACCTGTGTGGGGTCTTCTCGCGATGAGCTGCGGGAGGTGATCGGCCAGTACGCCGGGGCCGGCATCCGCAATGTGCTGGCCCTGCGCGGGGACCCCCAGGGTGGGCTGGGTGCGCCCTGGGAGCGGCATCCGGAAGGGTTGGACCACGCGGAGGACCTGGTGCGGCTGCTGCGGGAGTTGGGGAGTTTCACGGTTGGGGTCGCTGCCTTTCCTGACAAGCACCCCGAATCGCCTGACCTGGATCACGACGCGGACATTCTCGTGCGCAAGGCGGACGCGGGGGCCGATTTCGCGGTGACCCAGTTCGTGTTCGATGCCGATACCTATCTGGCACTGCGGGATCGGGTCGCAGCCCGGGGTAGGGCACTACCGGTAATTCCAGGGCTGATGCCGGTCACCAGCTTCAAGCAGGTCTCGCGGATGGCGGAGCTGTCTGGGACGCCGCTGCCGGAGGCAGTGGTGCGACGACTTGAACCGCTGGCCACAGAGCCCGCGGCGCTGCGTGCCGAAGGGGTGGCCATCGCAACCGAACTGGGTCGCAGACTGCTCGACGAAGGCGCTCCCGGCCTGCACTTTTACACGATGAACCGCTCCACGGCGACGCTAGAGGTGTTTGCCAACCTGGCCTGATGCGGCCCGCGGTCTTGGCCTCTGGTTGGTGCTGGAGCCGCTCTGATCAGTCGTGGAGGTATTCGCCTTGCGGGGCGGCCGGAGCCCACAGTCGGCCACCTCGCCAGTGCGCCAGACGACGATGCAGACGCCGAACCCGGGAGATGAGCAGGAAGGCAATTGCGATGGTCACCAGGAGCAGGGTTCCGGCGATACCGGCGGCGATCATCGGCTGGGCCAACGCCAAGCTCAACACACCGGCCACCGTGAGGTCTTCAGCTGTACTCACGACGATGTTGCTGACCGGCTCGGGGGAGGCGTTGACCCCCAACCGTGTTCCGGCTTTGGCGGTGTGACTGGTCAACGCGGTCAACGCCCCGGCCGTCGCGGCTAACGCAGTGGGCACACTCGCGGTGTCGTGGGCCAGCAGGTAGCCCAGCACACCGCCGACGGCTGGGCGGATGAGCGTGTGGATGGAGTCCCAGGTCGAGTCGATGTAGGGGATCTTGTCGGCCACCATCTCGATGAGAAAGAGAATCCCGGCGACCACGAGCACATCGGTACGCATGAGGGCAGCTGGCACCGCCTCCGCGCCTGCGAACCGGCCCAATAGACCCAGCACGAGGACCGCAGCGTAGGCATTGATGCCACTGGCCCATCCTGAGGTGAAGGTCAACGCGGCGATCTCGGGTCCCACAACGACTCCTTGGTACAGGCACCGTGGCAGCCCGGTGCTGGTGGGTGGCGCTCTGACGTGCTCGCAGCGGCAACCGGTGCGAGGGGAAGGGTATGCCCCCGCGGCCGAAATGCGCCTGCCTGGCGTATCTCAATCCCGCCGTGGGTGGGCCCATCAGCAGGATCAAACGGCGCGCCGGCAGCCTCGAACAGGCCTCTGAACAGCGATGTCCACATCCGCCCAATCGTTGTCGGAGCTGCGGTGTAACTTACTCTCATCGAACACAAGTTCGATGTACGAAAGTTCGATCGAAGCTGCCTGTGACGCTCCCTGCCAACGAGGCGCGGGGCCGGCGTCATCGGCCCCGGACGGTGAGGGTGAGGCTAATGCGCAGGTACGACACCGCAGTCGAAGTGGAGACGAGTGCCGACGACGTTCCGGTGCGTTTCTCCTGGCACGGGCGTCGTTACGACGTTGTCGAGATCCTCGAGCGTTGGCGAGCCCGCAGCGCTTGGTGGCGCGACGCGCTGGACCCCGGGCGCGGGCTGTGCGCCCTGCAGTTGGAGAACCTCGAAGAACATGTGTGGCGGGTGAGCGCGCTGCGCGCCGCCAACGGCTCGGTCGGGGTCTACGACCTGGCCCGGGGCCGCGGCTGGCGACTGCTGCAAGTCGCCGACTAGGCACCTCATTTCGCCACCGCAGGACGTCAGCAGCCGTTGAGTCCTCCTCTTCTCAACCCCCTCGCGCAGCACACCCCGCAGCACCCCTGCGCTTTCCCCCCATCTGCCAGGAGACGGCGATGTCGAGTATCACCAGCACAGCGACGACCACGACCACCTTCGACCTACTCGATCGGGCGCGTGCCACCCTTCTGCAAGCATGCTGGGCACAGACGACCACCGACCGGTACTGCGCGGCGCACCTGGCTGCGTTGCGCGCCGCTGCTGCTCTCATCAGCGCCCGCATGAACCGCCGGGCTCCGTTGGGGCATGCATGGTCCCATCTGGCAACCCTGGCTCCAGAGTTCAGCGAGTGGGCGGACTACTTCTCCCTAGCCGGTGAACGACGACTCCAGTTCGAGTCCGGCGCAGGCACGGCGCTGCAGCGAGAAGCCGACGACCTGTTGCGCGCGGCCGAGACATTCCATGGCCTGATCCTGGCTGCCCTCGGCCTCCCCCTGGAGTTCTCTCCTGACGCCAGCGCCCTCGCTGCCGTTGTTCGAGGGTGAGCTCGGTGGAGGATTTCGCTCATCTGCACGTTGCCTCGAGCTTCTCGATGCAATACGGTGCGTCGACCCCGGCCGCTCTGGTGCAGCGGGCTGCCGCCCACGGCCAGCCGATGCTTGCCCTCACCGACCGCAACGGTCTGTACGGCGCCGTCCGCTTCGTGCGTGCTTGCAGTTCCTCGGGTATCGCGCCCGTCCTGGGCGTCGACCTCGCCGTCGAGGCAATGCCCGATCACCCACCCGCACCCGAACCATCGTTGCGCCGAGCGCCCCTACGCGGCGGCAGTTACCTGGCAGACGACGGGCCGCGGGTCACGGTGCTGGCTCGTGGGCAGGCCGCAGGTCTTGCCCCGGGGCTTGGCTGGGCCGCGCTGTGCAGGCTCGTCACCGCAACCCATCTGCGCGGTGAACGGGGTCGGCCGGTGACCAGCCCCCAACTCCTGGCCCAGGCGGCAGGGGTCACGATCTGCGCCGACGCCGCCGGGCGCCCCGGAGCGCCGGTGTGGCCCTCGCGGCTCATTCCGCGGCATTCGCACCCCAGCCCGATCCTGGTCCTACTCGGTCCCGACTCTGACATCGGTCGGGCGATCCAGGCCGGCCGAGGAGCAGAAGCCCAGCTACTCCTAGAACGCTGGCAACAGTTGCTGCCTGCCGACGGGCTGGCGATCGAGGTGGTCTGTCACGACGCCGCGCCGGGGGAGCGGTACAGCGCTGCTCATGCCGAACGGATGTGGCTGTTCGCCCAACATCATGGGCTGGCGTGTGTTCTCAGCGCCGCCGTCCGGCACGCCGAACCCGAGCAGGCCGCCATCGTCGATGTGCTCGATGCCGCCCGGCGCCTGGTCATGCTCGACCAGCGTCACCTCGACCGCGTGAGCACCGCCGGGCACCTCGCCCCCGCCCGAGTGATGTTCGGGCTCGCGCGCCGCATCACTGGCGATGACACTCGGGCCCGATTGTTGATGCGCCACACCCTCGAGCTCGCCGCAGAATGCGTCCAAGACCCGCACTCCGACATCGGCCTGGGTTCGATCCATCTACCCGAACCTTCCGTGCTGGGCCTGCGACCAGGCGAAGACCCGCAGGTGCATCTTGCCCAGCGCTGCTGGGAGTCGATTCCGTGGCGCTACCCCGGGGCGAGCGAGGCCGACCTGACAAAAGTTCGAAGCCGGTTGGAGGACGAGCTCGCTGTCATCGCCAAACTCGGCTACGCCACCTATTTCCTCACCGTTGCCAGCGTGTGCGACCTCATCAGGGCCGAAGGGGTGCGGGTTGCCGCCCGCGGGTCGGGAGCGGGCAGCCTCATCAATCACCTTCTCGGTATCAGCGGTATCGACCCTATCGAGCACGGCCTGCTCATGGAACGGTTCTGCACGCCGCTACGGGCGCAGCTGCCCGACATCGACATCGACGTCGAATCGGATCGACGCACGCAGATGTATGAGCGGATCCTCGAACGGTTCGGGGGTGAGCGGGTGACCTGCGTGTCGATGATGGAGACCTACCGGGTCCGTCATGCCGTGCGTGATGTCGGCAGTGCTCTCGGGCTGCCCGCCACCGAGATCGACGCCATCGCCAAAGCCTTCCCGCACGTTCGAGCCAAGGACGCCCGCAACGCCATCGCCGACCTTCCCGAGTTGCGGGCGCAGGGCCTGGACGCGACCCGCCTGGAAGTACTCTTCGAACTCGTCGAACGTCTCGACGGCCTGCCCCGGCACATCGCGCTGCACCCGTGCGGGATGGTCCTTTCGGGAGCCGGCCTGCTTGATCGCACCCCGGTCGAAGCGAGCTGGCTCGGCTTCCCGATGAGTCAGTTCGACAAAGACGATGTGGAGGCCCTCGGGTTCCTCAAACTCGATGTGCTCGGAATCCGGATGCAGTCGGCGATGGCCCACTGCATCGATGAGATCGCACGCACCGAGTCGGTCACGGTCGACCTCGACGACCGCGCCTGTGTGCCGCTGGACGACGAGGCCACCTTCGACCTCATCCGTTCCACCCACACACTCGGCTGTTTCCAGATTGAAAGCCCGGGTCAGCGAGAGCTGGTCGGCAAGTTCGCGCCGAGTACCTTCGGCGACCTCATCATTGACATTTCGCTGTTCCGCCCCGGGCCGGTTAAATCCGACATGATCACGCCGTTCCTGCGCGCGCGGCAGGGCTGGAGCGAACCGGAATACCTGCACCCCACGTTGATGGGGCCGTTGGAAGAGACCTGCGGGGTCGTCGTCTTCCACGAACAGGTGCTCCACATCGTCGCTATCACGACCGGGATCAGTCTGGCCGAAGCCGATGAAGTGCGTCGCGCGCTCGGCACCCACGACGGGCAGGCACAGGTCGAGGTGTGGTGGCGTGCCCAAGCTGCTGCGCGGGGCTATGCCCCCGGTGAACGCGACCGCATCTGGGAGGTGCTGGCAGCCTTTGCTTCGTTTGGTTTCTGTAAAGCGCACGCGGCAGCGTTCGCCCTGCCTACCTATCAGAGCGCTTGGCTGAAAACCCACCATCCGGCGGCGTTCTACGCGGGGGTTCTCACCCACGACCCGGGGATGTACCCCAAACGGCTCATCCTTGATGATGCGCGATGCCGGGGCGTGCCCGTGTTGGGCCTTGACATCAACTCGTCGAGGCAGAAGTACCGCGTAGAGAGCGACGGGAGTGCACTCGGAATTCGCATCCCCCTGGCGGAGGTGGACGGGATGAGTGAGGTCGAAGTTGCCCAGGTGGTTGCGGGCCAGCCGTACTCGAGCCTGGAGGATTTCTGGCAGCGGGCCCAGGTGAGCCGGCCGGTGGTGGAGAAGCTCGTCCTTGCTGGCGGCTTCGACACTGTCTACGGCATCGATGCCGGTGCGAACACCGGCTTAGGGCGTCGAGGTGGCGTCACGCGCCGGGACCTGCTCCTGCACGTGGGCGACCTTGAACGTTGGAGCCACGGAACCGGGCGCGGCAAAGCGCGCAACCGGCGCAGCAAGGGCCCTGTTGCCGCCGGTGACGTGCGGGCGCAGGCGGCCTGCCAGGCCCAAGGCAGGACGACGCCGGTGGCAGCCTCCCCTGTTCAGCTCGCTCTTGACCTGGGAGAGGCGCCTGCACTCGCATCCGGCAGCGGATTGCCCGAACTCGATGCGGCTGAGCGGGTACGCGCCGAACTGGATGTTCTCGGCCTGGACGTCAGCGGCCATGTGCTCGATCCCTACCGGCCCATGCTCCATGCTCTGGAAGTCATACGTTCAGTTGATCTGCGCACCTGCCGCAGCCGCAGCGAGGTGCTTGTTGCCGGGGCCAAGGTCGCGACGCAGACCCCGCCGGTCCGCTCCGGGCGACGCGTCGTCTTCCTCACCCTCGATGACGGTAGTGGTCCGCTGGATGCCACCTTCTTCGAAGACGTCCAGGGTCCGTACGCGACAACCATCTTTCACGGGTGGCTCCTGTTGGTCCGAGGAGTCGTGCGCCGCACGGGACCGAACGGGTTGTCGCTACGCGCTACTGGTGCTTGGGATCTGAGCGAACTCGCTGATTCGTGGGCGCACGGCGGGCTCGACGCTGCCGCAGAGGTCATCGCCGCCTCACCCTCGAGCGATTCCGCTGGCGCACCCGCTGCACGGCAGGAACGACGAGTCCTCGTACACCCCTCTGGGTTCACCCAGTCTCCGTACTCTGACATCGCCCCGGCTGGCGATCCGGCTCGACGAGGTGGGCCCCGGGGCGGATCGCCAGATCTGCCACCTCCGCTTCGCAAGCTCTGGCATGCAAGCCCGGGCAGTAGCGGCCGATGAAATGCCACCGCGCCCGGCGTGCCGGCGTGCCGCCATCAGGCGGTCGCTCCTGGCCTCACGTTCGCTGCAACCGGCAGAAGGAGGCACAGTAGAGTGAACTCACGCCCGCTCTCTCGCACCAGAGGACACCGATGCCGAACGAGCAGTCCCGTCCACGTCGTGCCGGGGTCGAGACCTCGATCCGCACTGCTGCCGTCTGGGAGTCGCTCTCCCGAGTCGTGGCCGCCCGCCAAAAAGACCTCGGTCGGCCGCTACACGTACTCGATCTGGGAGGCGGTAGCGGCGGATTTGCGGTGCCGTTGGCAGAGCGTGGCCATCACGTCACAGTTGTCGACCCCTCCCCAGACGCGTTGGCATCGCTGGCGCGCCGGGCCGGAGAAGGCGGCGTCGCCGAGCGCATCACCGCGTTGCAAGGGGACGCCGCAACCCTGGCGGGCTCCAGCCTTGAACCGGCAGACCTGGTTACCTGCCACGGCGTCTTGGAGTACGTCGATGACGCAGCTGGCACGCTGCGTGATGTGTCAATGGCGCTTGCCCCAGGCGGTGTCCTCAGCCTGCTCCTGGCACAGCGCTTGGCCGTGGTGCTCTCCCGGGCACTATCGGGGCAGTTCCAAGCCGCACAGCAGGCTCTCACCAGCGAAGACGGCAGATGGGGAGAAAACGACCCGTTGCCGCGTCGCTTCGACGCAGACCAGGTGCGCGAGATGCTCGCGGCGGTCGGCCTGCGAGAGCAAGAAGTGCACGGGGTCCGGGTCTTCGCCGACCTGGTGCCTTCTGCATTCCTGGATGCAGACGCCGACCGGGCAGCCTTGCTCGAACTGGAAAAGGCCGTCAGCGAGCACCCCACCTACGCCTTCTTGGGCCACCTCGGGGCCGGGTTGCACGTTCTGGCTGCTCGGGAGGCCTGATCCGGGCTTGGCTCCGTTAGAGGTGACACGGCCGTGAGCCGCCGCCGATTCGCTCGACCAGAGCAACCCGAGGGGCAGCTCGACGACACCGGCTGCACGATCCTGCACGTCGACATGGACGCTTTCTACGCGTCCGCGACGTTGCTGGCTCACCCCGAACTCGTCGGCAGCCCGGTCATCATCGGAGGAGGGCACCGGGGTGTGGTGTTGTCCGCCACCTATGAGGCGCGAGAGTTCGGGGTTGCTTCAGCCATGCCGATGGCACGGGCGCGCCGACTCTGCCCCACCGCTACCGTCCTGCCGCCAGAGCATGAGCTCTATTCGCGTATCTCTGTCGCAGTGATGGCCACGTTCGCCCAGATCACACCGCTGGTGGAGCCGCTCTCACTGGACGAGGCGTTCCTTGATGTCTCCGGTGCGCTGCGCAGGCTGGGGTCACCGTCCCAGATCGCGGCCCAGATCCGCGACACGATCGCCGATGAACAGGGCATCACCTGCTCGGTCGGGGTGGCACCGAGCAAGTTCGTCGCCAAGCTCGCCTCCGGGTTGGCCAAACCGGACGGCATGCTGGTCGTGCCCGCCGATGGCGTCGTACCGTTCGTCCAGCAATTGCCGGTGGCTGCGCTGTGGGGAGTGGGGGACCGCACCGAAGAGCTGCTCGTTCGGCTCGGGTTACGCACCGTGGCCGACATTGCTCACACCCCGGTGCAGACCCTGCGCAAAGCCCTGGGGGAGACCGGCGTTCAGCTGCACGAGCTCGCATGGGGGCGTGACTCACGCAAGGTGACCCCGACCCGCCCGGAACGAAGCGTCGGTGCCGACGAGACCTTCGAGTCCGACATCGATGACCCGGTCGAGATCCACCGCCGGTTGCTCCGGCTCGCTGATCGCACCGCGGCGCGGGCCCGAGCCGCCGGAACCGTGGGCCGAACAGTCAGTATCAAGGTGCGTTTCTCAGATTTTTCGACCATCACTCGTTCTCGCACTCTTAAAGCCCCTACCGATGTCGGTCGCGAGATCTATCTGGTAAGCCGCGACCTGTTTGATGCGTTGGGCTTGCAGCGTGCTCGGGTGCGCTTGGTTGGAGTGCGACTGGAGGGGCTGATGGATGCCGCAACAGCTCCTGTACAGGGACTTCTCGGCGAACCCGAACATGGTTGGCGCGACGCGGATCTGGCTGTAGACAAAGCTCGCGCGCGTTTTGGTCCCGGCCTGATCGGCCCCGCGGCCCTGGTCGCAGGAAGATCCACGCATGAGCGTCGGTGACCCGTCTACCACAACAGCCGGGCGGGCCGTATCCTAGTTATCCGGTCGTTTGCAGACACGTCGAACAGGCCGGAACCATTCGAGCGTCCTCGGTCGTTGTCGATATGAACCCGACCGGGTCATTCCCCCGACGAGGCCGGCCGTGTCGATGGTCGACAGAACGAGGAGGTCGCGGTGCCGCTGTCCGAGCATGAGCAGAAGCTGCTCGAGCAAATGGAGCGTGCTCTCTACGCGGAAGACCCAAAATTTGCGACCCAGATGAAGGGTTCCCATCGCGGAACCATCGGTGGCCGCCGCGCCGGTATCGGCATTGCTGTCGCCGTGCTGGGCTTAGGCCTGATCATCGCCGGGGTTTCCCTTCGGTTGGTGTGGCTGGGCGGTATCGGCTTTGCCGTGATGGTTGCCGGCGTCGCATGGGCATTCACGCCTACGCGCACGAGCAAAGAAGCACCAGAGGCTCCTGCCGCAGCCACGGCGACGTCTGCGCGAGTTCGCCGCCGTCAGGCACGACCCAGCAAGCAGGGTGGCTCGTCGTCGTTCATGCAGCGGATGGAAGACCGCTGGGACGACCGTCGAGGCTCCCAGGGACGTTGACTCTCTTCCGCTGATAGCCCCATTTGCTACAACCTGTGAGCGCCCCCGGCCAGTGGCTCGGGGCGCTTGCTGTTTGCCCCTTGCAACCCCCCCCGACTGCATAGGTGCGGCAGTCCCCGGAGCGCGCGCCCCAGTAGGTTCGCAGCCGCTTCGGCAATAGCCCGGGTGCCGACCGGCCCCGCTACCGCCCATGCACTGAGCCTCCTGGAAAGCGTCGAACACAGCCCGAGCAGTTCTGCCCACGGGTGAGGGGACCGTCACAGCGCTGGGGGCGCGGCGACAGGTGCCCCCTCGGGGCCAGGGCCGCAGCGCGCCGGCCACAGGGCAGGAGACATCGCGTAGGAGAACGTCGGCGTGAGCGCCCGACGGCTGAAGGACATCGCGCCATGCTGTCGGGGCAATCACCGGGGGAATGACAGACCGTTCCCGCCTTCGCAACCAGGGGGAACAGAATCCTCAGGGGGTACCGAAAGCTGAGGTGAAGACCGCCCACGAGCCAGCTGCGAACACGACGGCGATGAGCAGAGCGGTTGTGAGTTCGATCCCATAGCTCATCGCGGCAGCCTTCAGCGCGCGCACGGCCGAAGGCCACGCCTCTTGAGGGCTCTTCAACCGGCGGTATTCCGCCCCGAAGACTCCCAGCACGAAGCCGACCGGCAGACCGATGAACGGGATAACGAAGAAGCCGATGATCCCGGCGATGATCCCGACGATGGTGGTGCTGTTGGGGATCCCGAAACTCTTCAACTGGCGGCCCGGAATGATGTACTGCAGCACCCAGCCCGCCAGTGCCAGGGCGACGGAGACGATGAGTACGGTCCAGCCGGCAGCCTGTTGCGCTACCAGCGCCCACACCACGACTGCGCCCAACACCACGATGAGGCCGGGCAGAACGGGGATGACGATTCCGACGAGCCCGACGGCGATCGCGAGGGCGGCGAGGATCGTAACGGCTATCAGCACGTGGGGAGCCTATCCGGGTATGACCGAGCCGTCGGCACCTGGGGCGCCGACGGCTCGTGATTATGGGTCAGGCGAGCCATCGGCTCAGCTCTTCGACGCGCCCTCGGGCTGGAGGCGGTCGGACTCATCGATGATCTCTTCGGCAAGATCTTGAAGCTTCGGCAGGTGCGCACGGCCGTGGTGGGCGCAGAACAGCAGTTCGCCGCCCGCGCTGAGCCGGGCACGCACGTAGGCCTGGGCACCGCACCGGTCACACCGGTCGGCCGAGGTCAGGGTTGTTGCCAGGGCAGCAGTCACGTCAGCCTTCCATCTCTCATCAGCCGGACCCCCGTGCGGGTTCGCTCGGGGGCATTCCGGTTACGCCAATCACAACAGTCAAGCACGTGCGGTTGTTCCCGACCGGCCTGGCGCGCCCAACTGGTATCCCATCGGCACCGACGCACCTGCTGTGCAGGGGATCGGCCGCGTGGCCTCCCGGAGGCGCATCGGGCTGCGCGTTACCCTTCCGTTCGGCTGGGTCTGCACAGCGCCCCGCCTGCGCCGACCCGATAACCGGGCCGGTAGATCGAAGAGAGGACGTGGGATGGCCCAGGCCAAAGGGCGCGCGGAGGCACCAGATACCTACACCGCCCGCCATCTTCAGGTTCTCGAAGGCCTGGAGGCTGTGCGCAAGCGCCCCGGGATGTACATCGGCTCCACCGACAGTCGCGGCCTCATGCACTGCATGTGGGAGATCATCGACAACGCCGTCGACGAAGCGCTGGCAGGTGAGGCGGAACACATTGGCATCGTCTTGCATGCTGACGGGTCGGTCGAGGTCAAGGACGACGGTCGGGGTGTTCCGGTAGACGTCGAACCGCGTACCGGTCTGTCCGGGGTCGAAGTGGTTTTCACCAAGCTGCACGCCGGCGGCAAGTTCGGCGGCGGCTCCTACACCGCCTCGGGCGGTCTGCATGGCGTGGGCGCAAGCGTTGTCAACGCACTGTCCGCTCGGCTGGATGTGGAAGTCGACCGTGGCGGAAAAACGCACCGCCTGCAGTTCCACCGGGGCGAGCCGGGTCGCTTCGAGGATGGGCCGCAAGGACCCTCACCCTCATCTCCTTTCACCCCGTTTGTGGACCGCGGCGAGCTTGACGTGGTGGGCAAGGTCAAGCGCGGGGTCACCGGGACCCGCATCCGGTATTGGGCCGATCCGCAGGTCTTCACCCGCGACGCCGAGTTCGTCTACACCGAACTGGTTTCCCGGCTGCGCCAGACGAGCTTCCTCATTCCGGGGTTGACGCTGATCGTCCGCGACGAGCGCGGCCTGCCGGGCACTCCGGGCCAGGGCGGCCCGCATGAAGAGAAGTTCTGCTACAGCGGAGGCATCGCCGAGTTCACCGAGTTCTTGGCCAGCGACCCACCGGTCACCGACGTGTGGCGGCTCAGCGGTGAAGGCACCTTCACCGAGACGGTGCCGGTGCTCGATGACCGCGGCCACATGAGCCCGCAAGAGGTGGAGCGTCGCTGCGGGGTGGACATCGCACTGCGCTGGGGGACCGGCTACGACACCTCGATCAGCACTTTCGTCAACATCATCGCCACACCCAAGGGCGGAACCCATCTGGCCGGCTTCGAGCAATCGCTGCTGCGGGTGTTCCGCACCCAACTGGACGCCAACGCCCGACGCTTGAAGGTCGGCAACGACAAATTGGACAAGTCCGATGTGCTCGCCGGCTTGACCGCCGTGGTGACCGTTCGGCTGGCCGAGCCGCAGTTCGAGGGTCAGACCAAAGAGGTCCTGGGCACCTCGGCCGTCCGCCCGATCGTGGCGAAGGTGGTGGAGAAGGAACTGACGGCCCTGCTCACCTCAGCCAAGCGCGGTGAGAAACAGCAGGCCGCTGCGCTGCTGGAGAAGGTCGCAGCAGAGATGAAGACCCGCATCTCTGCCCGCCAGCACAAGGAGAACCAGCGCACGAAGAATGCGCTGGAGAGTTCCTCATTGCCCCCCAAGCTGTACGACTGCCGCAGCGCCGAGGTCGAGCGCACCGAGCTGTTCATCGTCGAGGGTGACAGTGCGATGGGGACGGCCAAAGCGGCGCGTCGCTCGGAGTTCCAGGCCCTGCTGCCGATCCGCGGCAAGATCCTCAACGTGCAGAAGGCCAGCGTGGCCGACATGTTGAAGAACGCCGAGTGCGCCGCGATCATCCAGGTGATCGGCGCCGGCTCGGGTCGCACCTTCGACCTGGACGCGGCCCGGTACGGCAAGGTCATCATCATGACCGACGCGGATGTCGACGGCGCCCACATCCGCACGCTGCTGTTGACATTGTTCTTCCGGTACATGCGCCCGCTGGTCGAGGCCGGCCGGGTGTATGCGGCCGTTCCACCGCTGCACCGCATCGAGATCCAGGGCGCGGGTGCACGCAAGAGTGAGCTCATCTACACCTACAGCGAAGCCCAGATGCGCACCACAGTCGCAGGGCTGCGCAAGAAGGGCCGCCGGATCAAGGAGCCGATGCAGCGCTACAAGGGTCTGGGGGAGATGGATGCCTCGCAGCTGCGGGAGACGACGATGGACCCCCGGTTGCGGACGTTGCGCCGGGTCACTCTGGCCGATGCCGAACGGGCGGGCCGTACTTTCGAGCTACTCATGGGCAGCGAGGTCGCGCCCCGAAAAGACTTCTTGGTGGATTCGGCGCACGCCCTGGATGCCGAACGCATCGACGCCTGAGCCGCGCCTGGCCAGTGCGAGCAGAGCCGCTCTGCGCGGGCCCAGGCACACCGGGAGAATGCTCAGCCTGCCAACAGCCTCAGGGCAGCGCCTCCACCAGCCAAGACACCGTCGGCACGGGTTCTGTCCCGCAGGAGTTGCGCCGCCATGTGCTCGCGTCGGTGCGTCGGCTCACGCGCAGCTGCCAGCAACGTCCGTCACGGTGGGTCACCTCGACCCGGCCCGGGTGGTCATCATCGGCGGGGGCCAGCAGCCGGGTGCTCAACGCGGTGACGTCAGCCTCGCGGATTTGGGAGCGAACCCAGGCGTCGGCGGCTTGTTCGACCTGCGGCAGGTGCGCCAGTCCTCGAAGGTGCTGGGCGGTGTTGGCCTCCCCGGCAAGCAGCCCGTGCTGGGCTGCATCGATCGCCGCGATAGCCAACGGGGTGCTCAGCCGCCCCAAGGTCACCCCGCTGGGTAGCAGGACTCCGGTGGGGGCGAAACGGTGACCGCCGGTGTGGGTGCACTCCCAGATCTGGTCGGGGCGCGAAGAGGCCGTCTCGAGAACGATGGGCCTGCCGACGACGGCGCAGCAGGCGTCCCGTTTCGCGTTCGTGCACAACAGCAGCACCGAGGTCGACGTGCGGCTCAGACTGGGTAGCGCGTTCGTGGCCGGTTCGGGGTCATCGCCGAGGAGGGTGTCGAAGGGCAGGTCCAGGAGCTGTTCGGGGGTCTCGATGGTGCCGGAGAGGAGCCACGGGCGCCCGCTCGGCATGCCACCGGCGACGAAAACGGTGCGGGGCATCGGTTCGTTCTCCCGCTGCACCCGATGGCGTCCGGGGGAGCGGATGAGCAGGGCCCGGCCACCGGCGTCGGAACAACCGGCCTGCAGAGCCTTACCGATCTTGGGGTCGAGCTTGGACTCGACGAAGGCCAGCCGGCCCCACGACCCCGGTTGTTCCAGTGCGACCCAGAACTGAGACGGGGCCGCACTGCCCCAGGCAGCCTCGTGGGCTTCCTGCCACATCGCGGCACATGACTGCGGCGGAAGCTGCGGCCGGCGTGCCCGACGCGGGCGGTCTGCTCGATCCTGCGTCATCACGGCAGCCTATCCCCCGAAGCGGCGATGACCGTAGCGGGTCAGCAGAGTGCGCGCGGTGCGCACGTCGATGACCAGGTCGGTGATGGCTCCCGCCCGCAGCGCCCCGGCCAGCGCCGCAACCTTGTTCAACCCGGTGACCACACCTACCCGGGTCGGAATCTGGGCCAACTAGGACGGAGTCGGGCCGCTGGCTCGGGCGTTGATGGCGATGTCGGCGTAGGTGCCGTCCTCGCGTAAGAACACGGTGCACACGTCACCGACTACGCGTTCGCGGATGAGTTCGGTGACATCTGCGCGAGTCAGATAGGCATCCGAGTACACGTGGGAGGGCAACTCGCCTTGAAAGGCGCCGACGCTGAAGACCGCGACATCCAGTGCCTCGTGCAGCTCCAGGACGCGTTGCACGGTGCGTTCGCGCCACAGCGCCGCCTTGGTTTCGGGAAAGTCGAAGAAGGCGGGGA
Source organism: Gephyromycinifex aptenodytis (assembly GCF_012277275.1). GTDB lineage: Bacteria > Actinomycetota > Actinomycetes > Actinomycetales > Dermatophilaceae > Gephyromycinifex > Gephyromycinifex aptenodytis. The sequence continues at coordinate 197,679 of NZ_CP051155.1, forward strand.
CCGGAAAGTAGTGAGCTGTGGCGTCGTAGGCGCGCGCCGCCTGGCCCAGGATGTCGCTGGTGTAGTCGATGCCGCTGGTGGTGATGTTGGCGGCACCGTTGAGTTGAACGACATGTACACCGCTGAGCTGGCGAGCCGGGAGCCGGTCTGCGACAGCGCTGATCGTTGTGCCCCAGGCCATGCCCAGAGCCGCGCCGTCGTGTAAGAGGCGACTGACCAAGTGACCAGCGACGCGTGCCACTGCGTCCAGGCGCGCCAGCGGTGTGGCCGTGTCGCGTACCGGCACGAGGTGGGCGACGACGCCGTACTCCTCGTTGAGCGCGTGGTGGATCGCGTTGTACGAGCGGTGGTCATTGTGCACGGTGATCTCCACCAGGCCGCTCTCGCGGGCGGCAGCGAGCATTCGCGACACGGTCGAGCGAGAGACGCCCAACCGCCGTGCGATGACCGCCATGGTCTCGTTCTGCACGTAGTAGCTCGTTGCCGCCTCGAGGATGACCTCACGTTCGTCCACAGTTCACGACTGTAGCTGCACGAATGTGCAAACGCTTTGATCATGTGGTCACACGGCTCATGGTGTGGGAGACGACGACATCACGTCGCTTGAGAGGCGCTGAGGCCTCGGCTGTCGCCGATGCACCGGCCCCACCAGTCGTGAGGAGAGTTCCGTGGCACGCACATGCCTGAACAGCGCCCAGCGTGAGGGCGCACTTGCCCAGCTGCAGAAGGAGAAGGTCGACCTGCTCGTGGTCGGGGGAGGCGTCACCGGCGCCGGTATCGCTCTGGATGCGGCGACCCGGGGTCTGCGGGTGGGGATCGTCGAAGCGCAGGACTGGGCCGGAGGCACCTCACAGTGGTCGAGCAAACTCGTCCACGGCGGGCTGCGCTACCTCTACCAGTTCAACTTCGCGCTCGTGGCCGAGGCGCTGAAGGAGCGTGGGCTGCTGCTGACCCGCACCGCCCCGCACCTGGTCAAGGCGCAGCCGTTCCTGTGGCCGTTGAAGATGCCGGTCGTGGAGCGCTCTTACAGTGCGGTGGGTGTGGGCATGTACGACATGCTCGCCCAGTTCGGCGGCGGCGGGCACAACGCCGTTCCCCGTCAGAAGCACTACACCAAGGAGGGCGCGAAGGAACTCTTCCCCGGCATCCGTGACGACGCTCTCATCGGAGCCATCCGTTTCTACGACGCTCGCGTCGACGACGCCCGGCTGGTCATCGACCTGGTTCGCACGGCCGTCGGGTACGGAGCCTTGGCCGTCAGTCGAGCCCAGGTGACCGGTTACCTCAAGGACGGCTCGCGAGTGGTCGGCGCGCACATCAAAGACCTGGAGACCGGTCGTGAATTGCAGGTGCAGGCCGACTACGTCATCAACGCAACCGGGGTCTGGACCGAACGCACCCAGGACCTGGCCACCGCCGACGGGGGACTACGGGTGCTGGCCAGCAAGGGCATCCACATCGTCGTGCCCAAGGACCGGATCCAGGGACAGGCCGGAATCTTCCTGCGTACCGAGAAGTCGGTGCTGTTCATCATCCCGTGGGAGCGGTATTGGGTCATCGGCACCACCGACACCGAATGGACCCAGGACCTCGCCCATCCCGTGACCACCGCGGCTGACATCGACTACGTCCTAGAACACGCGAACAGTGTTCTGGCCAACCCGCTGACCCGTGAGGACATCATCGGCACCTACGCCGGGCTTCGACCGTTGCTGCAGCCCAAAACCAAGGGGGAGGACTCCTCGGCCAAGGTCTCCCGGGAGCACACCGTGGCCGAAGTCACCCCCGGTCTGGCGGCCATCGCCGGCGGCAAGCTCACCACCTATCGCGTCATGGCCCAGGACGCCGTCGATTTCGCCCTCACCCAGCGGGGTGGGCCTCGCGCGCTGGAGGAGCACCCCTGCATCACCGAGACGGTGCCGCTGGTCGGTGGGGCTGGCTACGCGGCCTGGCAGACCCAGAAGGAGCGGGTGGCCGCTGACGAAGGATGGAGCCCACAGCGGGTTCAACACCTGCTGGACCGCTACGGCGACGAACTGCCCGTCATCATCGACCTGATTGCTGAGAACCCTGACCTGGGTGCGCCCCTGGCGGCCGAACCGGCCTACCTGCGCGCCGAGGTGGCCTTCGCCATCACCCACGAGGGAGCCCTACACGTCGACGACATCCTGCGTAAGCGGGTGCGCCTGGACTACGAGCACCGTGACCGCGGCCGCTCGGCACTGCCGGAGATCGTCGACATCGCGGCGCCGCTGCTCGGCTGGGATGAGACCCAGCGCGAAGCCGAGATCCGCAGCTACTCCGATCGAGTGGCCGCCGAAGCCGCCGCCGAACAGACCAGCACCGACGAGCAGGCGGTGCGCGCTCGACTGGGAGTGCCCGATCTGGTCCCCATGGCCTGAAAGGCGCTGTGGGTAACCGCGGGCCACCTCTATCCTGCAGCGAGCCCCGGGGCGTGGCTGGTTTCCCAGCGGCGTCCCGTCTCCCACCTGCGCACCACCCTGTGAAACCCCGCCGGCGCGGCCGCCGGCCCCTGCCCAAGCCAAACACAACGATGTGTCAGGAGTCCCATGTCCATTCTTGCCGGTGCCGCGACGGTGCCATTGATCCACGTGTTCTTCTCAGAGGTTCTCGGGACCGCGATCCTGCTACTGCTGGGTGTGGGTGTGGTCGCCGGCGTCGTGCTGCCGAAGACGAAAGCGACCGGCGCCGGCTGGATCGTCATCACCTTCGGTTGGGGCCTGGGTGTCTTCGCCGGTGTCTACGCCGCCTACCGTTCCGGTGGTCACCTCAACCCGGCGGTCACCTTGGGCCTGCTCGCCAGCGGAGCCCAGGAATACGCCCCTGGGGTGGCCGTCAACCTGGCTTCGACGCTCACCTACGTGGCTGGCGAGATGTTGGGTGGATTCCTCGGGGCGGTAGGCGCCTACCTGTCCTACAAGCGGCACTTCGACCAGGAGGCTCCGGCAGCGGACAAGCTGGCCATCTTCTGCACCGCCCCGGAGATCCGTTCCTTCGGCTGGAACCTGGTGACCGAGATCATTGCCACGTTCGTGCTGGTCTACGTCATCATCAGGTTCGGTAATACGCCTACCGAGTTGGGTCCGCTCGCCGCAGCCTTGCTCGTGGTCGGCCTCGGTCTCTCCCTGGGTGGCCCGACCGGGTACGCCATCAACCCGGCCCGCGACCTCGGCCCACGCATCGCGCACGCTGTCCTTCCCATTCCAGGTAAGGGCGGCAACGATTGGTCCTACGCCTGGGTGCCGGTCGTCGGCCCGATCATCGGCGGGGTGCTGGCGGGCTTGCTCGCCACCGCCTTCTGAGACCACATCCGCACCGACTCCCATAAGACACAGCTCACACATAACGGCACCGAGTGCCAAGGTGGCATTGGTAGCCGACACAACGACGTGAAAGGCGCGACATGAGCCCCAACACCGCATCCGAGAAGAAGTACGTGCTCGCCATCGACCAGGGCACCACGAGTTCGCGGGCGATCCTGTTCGACCACTCCGGCGGAATTGTCTCCACCGGGCAACTGGAGCACGAACAGATCTTTCCCAAGGCCGGCTGGGTGGAGCACGACCCGATGCAGATCTGGCGTAACGTGCGCGAAGCGGTTGGTCAGGCGTTGAGCCGCGCCGAGGTCAACCGCCATGAAATCGCTGCCGTCGGCATCACCAACCAGCGTGAGACAGCGGTCGTGTGGGACAAGAACACCGGAGAACCGGTCTACAACGCCATCGTCTGGCAGGACACCCGCACGAAGAAGATCTGCGCGGAGTTGGCCGGTCAGGACGGCGACGACAAGTACAAGGACATCTGCGGGCTGCCGCTGGCGACCTACTTCTCGGGACCGAAGGTCACCTGGATCCTGGACAACGTCGAGGGAGCCCGGGAGCGGGCAGAAGCAGGCGACCTGCTGTTCGGCACCACGGATTCCTGGGTGCTGTGGAACATGACTGGCGGCGCGAACGGGGGCGTGCACGTCACCGACGTGACGAACGCCTCCCGCACGATGCTGATGGACGTCCGTTCGCTGACCTGGGATGAGAGCATCTGCGCCGACATGCGCATCCCCGTCTCGATGCTGCCCGAGATCAAGTCCTCCTCCGAGGTGTACGGGCACGGTCGCAAGCAGGGCCTACTTATCGACACTCCGATCGCCGGCATCCTCGGCGATCAGCAGGCGGCCACTTTCGGCCAGGCCTGCTTCAGCAAGGGCATGGCTAAGAACACCTACGGCACCGGCAACTTCATGCTCATCAACACCGGCACCGACGCGGTGACCAGCGAGCACGGTCTGCTCACCACGGTCTGCTACAAGATCGGGGACGCCGAGACGGTCTACGCCCTGGAAGGTTCGATCGCGGTCACCGGTTCGCTCATCCAATGGTTGCGCGACCACGTCGGCCTCATCAAAGAAGCGGCCGATATTGAAAAGCTTGCGGGCACAGTCGAAGACAACGGGGGCGCCTACTTCGTACCGGCGTTCTCAGGTCTGTTCGCCCCGCACTGGCGTTCGGATGCCCGGGGCGCCTTGGTCGGGCTGACCCGCTACGTGAACAAGGGGCACATCGCCAGGGCTGCCCTGGAAGCAGCAGCCTTCCAGACCCGGGAGGTCATGGATGCGATGATCGCCGACGCCGCCAGCCGCGACGTGGAACTGACCGAGCTCAAGGTCGACGGCGGGATGACTGCGAACGAGACGCTCATGCAGTTCCAGGCCGACATCCTCGGGGTTCCCGTCATCCGCCCGAAGGTTGCTGAGACAACGGCGCTCGGTGCCGCGTATGCAGCCGGCATCGCCGTCGGTTTCTGGAATGGCGAACAGGACGTCATCGACAACTGGGCCGAGGACAAGCGGTGGGAACCGCAGATGGAGGAGGCAGAGCGCGAGCGTCTGCTGCGTAACTGGAAGAAGGCTGTCACCAAGACCCTCGACTGGGTGGACGACGACGTGGAGTGAGCACGGGGATTGTTACTGCAGCGCGGGCCGGTTGGGGCCCGCGCTGCAGTCTTTTCGGTGCAATGGCGTTCCGGTTACCGCCCCCGGCCTGCCCTACGGGTGGGCCGATTGAGTCCGGATCGGCGCCACGATCGTTATGAATCCGGATTCGAGTTTGGGTTAGGCTTGCCACCTTCAGACTCGAAGGAGAGATCTTGATGGTGGCTGTTCCGACTGTGACCGGGAGCGTTGACTCCGCCGAACTGGGCCGCGTTCTAGCCCACGAGCACCTGTTCGTCCTGGGCGAGGAATATCGCCAGAACTACGCAGACGATTGGGACGAGGACGTCAAGGTCGCCGAAGCCGTCGTCGAGCTGACCGATCTCAAGAACCTGGGTATCGACACGATCCTGGACCCCACGGTCCTGGGTCTGGGCCGGTATCTGCCTCGTGTGCAGCGCGTGGCCGAACAGGTCGAACTCAACATCGTCGTCGCGACCGGGCTGTACACCTACAACGAGATCCCGTTCCAGTTCCACTACACCGGCCCGGGTTTGCTCTTCGATGTCCCCGAGCCGCTTACCGAGCTCTTCCTGAAAGACCTGCGTGAGGGTATCGCCGATACCGGCGTGCGGGCAGCCTTCCTCAAATGCGCTATCGAAGAGCCAGGCCTCACTCCCGGGGTCGAGCGGGCCATGCGTGCGGTCGGGGCCGCGAGCAGCGACAGCGGTGTCCCGATCACCGTGCACACCAACCCGCACACCCGCTCCGGCCTGGTCGCCCAGCGCGTCCTGGCCGAAGAAGGCGTCGACCTGAGCAAGGTCGTCATCGGGCATAGTGGCGACACCACCGACGCGGACTACCTGTGCGAGCTCGCCGACGCGGGCTCCTACCTCGGCATGGACCGGTTCGGGCTCGATGTTCTCCTGCCCTTCGAACAGCGGGTCGCCACCGTGCTGGAGATGTTGCGCCGCGGTTACGCCGAGCGCATGGTCCTCGCCCATGACGCTGCGTGTTTCATCGACTGGTTCGATCCGCAGGCCAAGCAGGTTGCCGTGCCCAAGTGGAACTTCCGGCATATCAGTGAGGACGTCATCCCGGCGCTGCTCGAAGGGGGAGCCAGCGAGGACGACATCGACACGATGCTGGTGAAGAACCCTCGGGCCTACTTCGGCGGCTGAGCGGCGCGGCTGAGGCGAGGCCACCTCCGTTGAGCTGGAAGATCGGGGGTGGCCTCGCGGCGCGGGAGCGGCCCGCAGGGACCCGAGGCAGCCGAAGGCTGCTCGGGCGCGGACTAGGATGAATCCCATGGCCGTAGAGAGCGTCGCCGCTGAGCGCGACAGGGTTCCCGATCTCTTCGACCCGGCACGCCTGGGGGTGCAGCCGCAGACAGCTCGGGGACGCCGCACCCGGGAGTCGCTGATCACGGCGGCGCGGACGGTCTTCGAGCGCGACGGCTTCGTCGACTCCCGCCTGGTCGACATCGTCGCCGAGGCGAATTGCTCGATCGGCAGCTTCTACACCTGGTTCGACAGCAAGGATGAGGTTTTCGCTGCCGTTCTGCACGAGGCGCAGAGCGACATGATGCACCCCGGGACGTCGCGCATCGAGGCCACCGACGATCCGGTCGTGATCATCGGAGCAAGCAACCGCGCCTACTTCGAGGCCTACCGCCGTAACGCCAAGCTCAACATCCTGCTGCAACAGGTGGCGGCAGTGGATCCGCGTTTTCGAGCGCTGCGCCGCGCCCGCAGCCACGCCTTCGTCAGCCGCAACGCCCGCGCCATCGCCGATCTGCAGGAGCGAGGGCTCGCTGATCGGCTGGTCGACCCGAAGCTGGCCGCGAAGGCGCTATCGGGCATGATCTCGCGGTTGGCCTACGAGACCTTCGTCGTCGAGGCCGAAGGCGGGGCCGCCCCGACAACGAGCGAGATCGACGCGCTCGTCGAGGCCGGCACCCGGTTGTGGACCAACGCCTTGGGCCTGACCACGCCGCAGTTGCGCGCTGACTGAGCCTCGTCTTCGCGGCGTGATCGTGGCCATACGTGAAGCGTGACTCGCTCCCTAATGATCCCGGCCGGCCCCTGATGCGTCGCTGAGCGCCCCGAAGCCAACGATGTGGTCCTCAACCGACCCGTGGCAGCGGGGGAGGTGCAGTTCCAGAAGCACCGCGAGCGTCAGCCCATGGTGGCGGGCGCAGTATGTGAGCGCCTCGGTGCCCTCCCCGGCGGGGTAGAGAAGGTAGTGGGTCGGCGTTTCGGTGCAGACGCTCTCGTCCCAGTGGCAGCGACTATCCTCGCCGTCACCATCGGAGATGAGGTCGAGGTCCCCTCCATCAAGCAGGGTGCGGGTGCTCATCGCTCGTCCTTCCTCATCAGTTCCGTGACGTCGTTCTGCAGGCCTTTGATGGTTGCCGCCACGTGGACAGGGTCGAGCGGGGTGGCTTGGTCGTACCAGTCTTTCCACTTCTCGCGGAAGACGGCTTCGGCGCGCAGGTGGGCGATTCGTTGTCGCCACGGCCAGGCACACAGGTGCATCGTGGCCCCGTCGCCGTCATAGGCAGCCTGCAGCACGGTCACGTCCTTGGGGAATGTCAGGAGGACCGCGCTCCCGGGAATCTGGATGCCGAACCACCTGGGGTCGTCCTGCTTCACCGGTCCTTCGTACAGGTGGTCCTGAACCATGTTGAGCGGCGCACAGTAGTCGGCCAGGTAAGACTGAACCCGGCCATCGTCGCAACAGATGTCAGCAAAGGGGGTGAACTGGTGGCTGCGGTTGATGGTGAACCAGCTGTCACCAGGAAAGTTGTTGCTCAACCGATGGGCCACATACGAGATTCGCGCCGTTGCATCGCCCGGCGAGAGCTCGTGGCGCACGAGGAACACCTTCTCATTGGGGGATTCGCGGGTCAGTTCAGCGACGTCGACCTCGTACACCTCGAAGGAGACCGGCGAATGTGGCAGGGCGTTGCTGAGCCACTGACGCAGGTCGGCGGGGGAGTCGAGGGTTGCCGTCAGCACGTCGCTGCTGTCGTAGGCGACGATCCCCATCTCCGCGCGTTGCAGCTTCCCTTCGATGTCGTGGCCGGCCCAGGGGCGACCCTCGCCGCTGCTGGACGAGTCCGCATCTTTCTCCCGGGCATGCTGGTCCAGCCAGCGCGCCGCCTCGGCCAACCCCGCCTCAGAGTCTGCAGGCCATTCGTCGTCGCTCATGGGTCCTCCTCGTTGCTTCCATCGCACGGGCGCGCCGTCTGATCAAGGTCGGCGGCCCTTGCTGGAATTCGCGGATCACCGTGCGTGTCTGCGACCCAGGCATTTCCGAGCAATGCACCGGGGAGGCTGCCCTGGGGCCATCGGGCTGCCGGCGGCACTGTTGCCATCAGAAACGAACGCGCACAACATCCAGATCGACTTCGCCGATCAGCGTATGAGGGTGCAAGACGTATCCACCTCATCTCGCTCCGGCGCCACTACCGCGCGTCTCTGCGGTTGTGACCGTCATGTCGGGGCTCAGGGGCGACCCGGCCCGCAGCAGGGGTGGCCTCCGCCCGCTGACTCAGTAACGCCCGCCCGTGGTCTCACCACGGTCGAGGAGTCCGGAGCGGGTGCGGGTTCGACGGTAGCGACAGCTGAATCGCGATCACCATCACTTGAATGGAGATTCATGTTATGGGAGGGTGTGGGTCACCAGACCTACCCACAGGGAGCCCTCCATGAGTTGGACATCGCAGGAGGTTCGTCTGGCTGCGCGCCCGACGGGTCGACCCGACGCGAGCACCTGGGAGTTCACGACAACGCAGGTCCCCGACCCTGAGCCCGGTCAACTCGTCGTGCGCGTCGAACTCCTCTCGCTGGACCCGGCTATGCGCGGCTGGCTCAACGACGTGCGTTCCTATCTGCCGCCTGTAGGCCTGGGGGAGGTTATGCGGGCCATCGGGGCAGGACGCGTCATCGCCTCAGCGCATGAGGACTTCGCAGTCGGCGACGCCGTCAGCGGCATGTTCGGCGTGCGTGAGTTTGCGCTGTCCGACGGTACAGACCTCACGCGCCTCGACCTCGACCTCGCTCCGATGGGGACCTGGCTGGGTGCGCTCGGAATGCCCGGCATGACGGCCTACTTCGGCCTGCACGATGTTGGCCGCGTGCAGCCCGGTGACACCGTGCTGGTCTCCGCGGCGGCAGGTGCGGTCGGAAGCACCGTGGCTCAACTCGCCAAGGCCAAAGGCGCCCGGGTGATCGGTGTTGCCGGCGGCCCGGAAAAGGTTGCTTGGCTGCGCGAGCTCGGCCTGGACGAGGTCATCGACCGGCGTGAAGGCAGCTTGATGCGGGCGGTGCGCCGGGCGGCCCCGCAGGGGATCGACGTCTACTTCGACAACGTCGGCGGTGAACTCCTGGACGCTGCCCTGGCCAATCTGGCCAGGGGTGCCCGCGTCGTCATCTGCGGCGCGATCTCCAGCTACAACGACGAGACTCTGGCGCAAGGACCGCGCCGCTACCTGGCGCTGCTCGTCTTCCGCGCGACGATGCAAGGCTTCGTCGTCTTCGACTACGCCGACCGCTACCCCCAAGCTGTCGCCGAGATCTCGCAGCTCATCACAGACGGCCGCCTGGTTGCGACCGAGACCGTCCTGGAGGGCGGCATCGTAGCCTTCCCCGACGCGCTGCTCGGCCTCTTCGACGGCGTCAACATCGGAAAGCTGCTCCTTCGGCTCTGAGGTTGCTCAGCTCCTAGACCGCTCACCGCGGCCGCGAGTCATATTGCCCGCTTTCTCCACGACAGGACCCACGATGCGCGCTATCCAGATCACCTCCCTCGACGGCCCCGAGGCAGTCGAACTCGTCGACCTGCCCGAGCCGGCCGACCCGAACCTCGTCACCATCTCGGTGAAGGCGGCCGGGCTCGCCTTCCCCGAGTTGCTCCAAACCCGAGGGCTCTACCAGCTCAAGCCGGAACTGCCGTTCGTGCCCGGCGCCGAAGTCGCCGGGGTCGTGCAGAGCGCCCCTGAGGGCAGCGGCTTTAGCGCGGGGGATCGGGTTGCCGCACTGTGCCTGCTCGGCGGATTCGCCGAGTGTGTGCAGGCCCGCCCGGATCTGACCTTCGTGCTGCCCGATGACGTCTCCTTCGAGCAAGGCGCGGCGTTCCTGTTCAACTACGCCACCGTCTATTTCGCGCTCGTCGAGCGCGGTGCTCTGAGCGCAGGTGAGACGGTGCTCGTTCACGGCGCAGCCGGTGGTATCGGGACGGCGGCGATCCAGATGGCTAAGGCGTTTGGGGCAGCTCGGGTCATTGGCGTCGTCTCCACCCAGAGCAAGGGCGAGGTGGCGCGCGCTGCCGGTGCTGACGAGGTCGTACTCGCCGACGGCTTCCAGAAAACCGTCGGGCGATCCGTCGACATCGTCGTCGACCCGGTCGGTGGTGACCGGTTCACCGACTCGCTGCGCACCCTCAACGAGCATGGTCGACTGTTGGTCATCGGCTTCACGGCAGGTTCGATCCCCGAGGTCAAGGTGAACCGCCTCCTGCTGAACAACATCTCCGTCGTTGGTGTCGGGTGGGGCGCGTATGCGATGCCGCGACCGGGCCACGTGGCTAAGGAGTGGGCGGCGATGCGGCCCCACCTGCAAAGCGGTGCGCTGCGCCCGATCGTTGGGGCTACTTACCCGCTCGACGAGGCGGGCGGGGCGTTGCGCACGCTGGAAGAGCGCACTGTCACCGGCAAGGTCGTTCTGCTGCCATGAGTCAGAGGTTGCGCGTCGAGGACGTGTGCGCACTGCCAGCGCACCTGGTCGAGGTGGCCCCCGCGCAATGGCAGGACGCCAACGGGCACGTCAACGTTCGGCACTTCTACGACCTGCATCTGCGCGGCGCGATTGCGTCGCTGCAAGCACTGGGGCTTGACGAGGAGTATCGGCGTTCGCGTGGCTGGAGCGTTTTCAGCGTCGAACAGCACATCCGGTTCCTCGGCGAGATTCACGTCGGCGACGAGCTGAGTACCCACATGCGCTGGCTCGGCCGGGCCGACAAAGTCGTCCACGCCATCTCACTGATCCTCAATCGCACCACCGCGCAGGTGGTCAGCACCCTGGAGGTGCTCGAAGCGCATGTCGACTTGAGCACTCGCCGGACCTGCGCGTGGGCCCCCGAGCTCGCCGAGCGAATCGACGACCTCGTGGGGGCCCACGCGGGGCTTACCTGGTCGGTCCCGACGAGCGGTGCCATCCGGCTCAAGCGCTGAAGCGGCCGATCGAGTCCGCGACGAGGATCGGTTTGTCGATGCCCTCGGCTTCGATCGTGAGCCGGGTGACGACGTGGATCTGGCCGTTGGGGGTCTGCTCGACGGTGATCAACTCGGCCCGGAGCCGGATGCGGGAGTTGACCGGAAGCGGGTGGATGAAGCGCACCCGGTCATAGCCGTAGTTGAGGCTGTGCGCGAAGCCATCGAAGGCCATGAGTTCTTCGAGAAGGGCCGGCGTCAGCGAAAGGCTGTACAGCCCATGGGCGATCGTCGAGCCGAAGGGAGATTCGGCGGCGCGCGCAGGCTCGACGTGGATCCACTGTCGGTCGCCGGTGATGTCGGCGAAACCGTCGATGATCGCCTGGTCAACGAGGTGCCACCGGGTAGGGCCCAACTCGACCCCAAGAAGGTTTTGCAGGTCTTGCAGTGAGGTTGGGCGAGGCCGTTCCGGTGCGGTCATGAGGGGCTCCTGAGATCGATGACGATGAGGTGAACCTAATTGAACATGAAGCCGGGTTCAAGTAAGGTCCAGCTATCGACTTCAGACCACGGGAGATCTCATGACCACTGACCAGCAGCGGGTCGCCATCGTCACCGAGGCGGCGCGAGGTATCGGCGTGGCGATTGCCCGTCGACTCGCGGCCGACGGGATGACCGTCACCGCGCCTGACTTCGACGAGGCGGCCAGAGCCGAGGCCACCGACGCTGATCGGGTGCGGGTGGCCGTGCGCAAGGTCGCCGGCTGCGCCACCGGCCAGGCTCTTCACGTCGCCGGCAGAACGCGCGACTGATGGGCGTCGGGATGCAGGTCCAAGGCAAGGTCGCCGTCGTCACCGGAGCAGCCGGTGGTATCGGGGCGGCGATCGCCGAGGCGCTGCTGGAGCGAGGCGCCCGGGTTGTCATCTCCGACCTGGACGCGACGCGGCTGGGCGCAACCGCGCAGCGACTCGGGGCATCCTCAGGCACCGAGGCTGTGCTCGCCGCACCCGGCGACGCAGCCAGCGAGCAGGACATCGCAGGCATGATCGCGGCCGCGCAGCAGCATTACGGCCCGGTCGACATCTTCTGCGCCAACGGGGTGGGGGACGGCTCCGGGTTGGGAGCCAGTGAAGAGCAGTGGCAGCGCGCTCTGGAAGTCAACCTGCTCGCGCACGTGCGCGCCGCCCGTCAACTCATCCCGGGCTGGGTGGAGCGCGGCGGAGGCTATTTCGTCTCTACCGCCTCGGCGGCAGGATTGCTCACCCAGGTAGGTTCGGCGACCTATTCGGTGAGTAAGAGCGGCGCCGTGGCCTTCGCCGAGTGGCTGGCCGTCACATACGGTGAGCGCGGTATCGGGGTGAGCTGTCTGTGCCCGATGGGTGTCGACACCGACATGTTGCGCACCGGCATGGCCTCCGACGCCGGGGACGGCGGGCAACTGGCCATCGCGGCGGTCACCAGCGCCGGTGAAGTTCTCACCCCGGCCGAGGTGGCCCAGGACGTGCTCGCCGCCATCGAGCAGGGCACTTTCCTGGTGACGCCGCATGAGGACGTCGCAGAATTCGCACGCCGCAAGGCGGCTGACCGTGACCGGTGGATCCAGGGAATGCAGCGCTTCCAAGCTGAGCTCGGCGGAGGTCTGTCATGACGAACGCTGTCAACCTCATCTGGGAACACGCCGAGACTCGGCCCGGGGCGCTGGCCCTACGCGACGGCGATCGTCGCTGGAACTTCTCCCAACTTCAGCACGCGATCCGGGGAGCCACCGAGGAGTTGGCCGGACGCGGTATTCAGCGTGAAGACCGGGTTCTCATGGTTGTGCCGACGACCGGCGAATTCGTCATGGTCTATTACGGCCTGCTCGCGCTCGGCGCGATCGCGGTGACGGTCAACCCGTCGTGCACACCGCGTGAACTGACCCACTTCATTCGCGACGCCGGCTGCACCGACATCATCGGCTGGCATCAGGGCAGTGAGGCGACGCTGACTGCTGCCGCTGCTGCCGGAGTGAAGCCCTGGATCCTGCAGCCCGGCTGCGTTCCCGCCGACGGCACCCGGGAACCGGTGCCGGTACACCAAGACGACATCGCAGTATTGCTGTACACCTCCGGCACCACCGGGGCTCCCAAGGGTGCCGCGCTGACCCACGAGAACCTGCGTGCCTGCGGCGCAGGCCTGGCCGACGCGCTGGGCCTGGGCCCTGGGGACCGGATGGGAACGGCGCTGCCGCTCTTCCACGTCTTCGGCCAGGCCGCAGTGATGTCCAGTACCTACACGGCGGGCGGCAGTCTGTCACTGCAACATCCGTTCCATCCCGAGGGGCTCCTGCAGATGGCGGCTGAGCAGCAGCTGACCGGGCTGGCCGGGGTCCCCACGATGTGGAACGCGATGCTGCACGCCCACACCGACATCACGGCGCAGGACCTGCTCGGACTTCGGCTGGCCTGCTCCGGTGGCGCGGCCTTGCCGCTGAAGGTGAGCCAGGCCTTCAAGGAACGTTTCGGCGCGCTCGTGCTCGACGGCTACGGCCTGAGTGAGACCACCGGAGCCGCGACCTTCAACCGGGCGATCCATCCCCGTAAAGAGATGAGCGTCGGACGCGCGATCGACGGCTGCCGATTGGCGATCCTGGACGAAACCCACACCGAGTTGGCGCCGGGACAGACCGGTGAGGTGGCCATCGCCGGCCCCGTCCTCATGCGGGAGTACTGGGGTCGCCCGGAGGCGACCGAGGCAGTTCGAGTGGGGGAGTGGTTCCTCACCGGCGACATCGGGCGGATGGACGAAGACGGCGACCTATGGATTGTGGATCGTAAGAAAGACCTGGTCATCCGCGGCGGGTACAACGTGTACCCGCGCGAGATCGAAGAAGTGCTCTACGGCCATCCTGATATCCGGGAAGCGGCGGTGGTCGGTGTACCTGACGAGCACCTGGGTGAGGAGGTCGCTGCGGTCATCTCGACGGAGCCGGGCGCGCACATCGACTGCGCGGCCCTGCGGTCCTGGCTGGAGGAGCGGCTGGCCGCCTACAAGGTCCCGCGCATCTACCAGTTCGTCGAGGCGCTGCCCAAGGGCGCCACCGGCAAGATCCTCAAGAGATCGATCGACCGCACCGTCATCGCGACCAGGGGCGAGCGCCCAGCGCGCGCGGCCGGGTCTACACCTGAATGAAGGGATAACCGTGGACTTCTCGCCCGACCCCACGACCGTGGCGCGCCATGAGCAACTCGCCGCTTTCATGGACGAGCACATCTACCCCATCGAGAGCACCTACAACGAACAGCTCCAGGCCGCGCCCGAACGGTGGTCACCCCCGCCGGTCATCGAGCAGGCGAAGGCTGCCGCCCGCAGCCAGGGGCTGTGGAACCTGTTCCTGCCCGGTTCGGACGGCGCGGGCCTGACCAACCTGCAATATGCGCCGTTGTGCGAGACGCTCGGCCGCAGCCCGCACATCGCACCGGTGGCGACGAACTGCGCTGCGCCCGACACGGGCAACATGGAGGTGCTGCACATGTTCGGCACCCAGGAGCAGAAAGAGCAGTGGTTGGCGCCTCTGCTCGAGGGTCAGATTCGCTCTGCTTTCGCGATGACTGAGCCGGGGGTGGCCAGCTCGGATGCGACGAACATCGAGACCTCGATCGTGCGCGACGGCGACCACTACGTCATCAACGGCCGTAAGTGGTTCATCTCCGGCGCGATGAACCCCCAGGCCAAGGTCCTCATCGTGATGGGTAAAACCGATCCGTCTGCGGATCGTCACCACCAGCAGTCGATGATCCTGGTCCCGCGGGATACCCCCGGTGTGAACGTGCGTCGCGGGATGACCGTGTTCGGTTATGACGATCGGGACCACGGCGGTCACGCCGAGATCGACTTCGTCGACGTGCGGGTCCCGGCAAGCAACCTCATCGGTCAGGAGGGCAGCGGTTTCGCTATCGCTCAGGCGCGCCTCGGCCCGGGCCGGATCCATCACTGCATGCGTCTAATCGGGATCGCCGAGCGCTCCCTGGAGCTGATGATCGATCGGGCTGCGCAACGGGTCGCTTTCGGTAAGCCACTTGCTGAGCAGGGCGTCATCCGGGAGTGGATCGCGGAGTCGCGGGTTCGCATCGAGCAGCTGCGCCTGCTCACCTTCAAAGCGGCGTGGTTGATGGACACGGTCGGCAACAAGGGTGCCCATACCGAGATCCAGGCGATCAAGATCGTTGCACCCCGAACCGTGGAGTGGATCGTCGACAAGGCGGTGCAGGTGCACGGTGCCGCCGGAATGAGCCAGGACTACCCGGTGGCGGACTGGTTCACCCAGGTGCGCACGTTGCGCTTCGCCGACGGCCCCGACGAGGTACACAAGAACGCCCTTGCCCGTCACGAGATTCGACGGAGGACCTCGAATGTCTGAGCAGACGTCAGATCTACCGCAGCGGGTGCAGGACCTGCTGCGCGAGCACGACCCCGCGACCACCGAGCCCAGTGAGTTTCTGGGGGCCCGCTTCGATGCCGGTCTGGCCTGGGTGCATTTCCCGCCCGGACTCGGTGGCCTCGCCCTGGCGCGCGGTCGACAGCAGGAGGTCGACGACCTCCTGGCCGCAGCCGGGGCGCCGACCCCGGACTACGGGCGCAACAGCATCGGGCTCGGCATGACGGCCCCGACTTTGGTGGCGTTCGGAACCGAGCAGCTGCAGCGGCGCTTCCTGCGCCCGATCTTCACGTGCACCGAAATCTGGTGCCAGCTCTTCAGCGAGCCGGGAGCCGGGTCCGACCTGGCGGCCGTGTCTACCAGGGCTGTTCGCGACGGCGATGACTGGGTCGTAGACGGGCAGAAGGTGTGGACCTCTGCTGCGCATAACGCCCAGTACGCGATTCTGCTAGCGCGCACCGACACCTCGGTTCCCAAGCATGCCGGGCTCACCTACTTCGTCGTGGACATGAGCGACCCGGGCGTGCAGGTGCGTCCCCTGCGCCAGATCACCGGCGAGGCGGAGTTCAACGAGGTCTTCCTCACCGGCGTGCGCGTGCCCGATCAGCACCGGATCGGCGATGTCGGCCAGGGGTGGAAAGTCGCCACGACGACGTTGAACAACGAGCGGGTGGCGATCGGGGCGGGCAACGACCGGGAGGCTGGGCAGATCGGCAAGGTCACCCAGCGCTGGCGCCAAGAGCCTGCTGTGCGCACCCCGGGTCACCACGCCGAGCTGATGCAGTGGTGGGTCGAGACCGAGGTGACGCGCCTGGCCGGCGAACGGCTGCGTCAGCAACTCCAAGCCGGGCAGCCCGGCCCGGAGAGTTCAGCGATGAAGCTGGCCTTCGCCCACCAGGCTCAGCAGGTGAGTGGCTTTGCCCTTGAACTCGACCCTGAGGAAGGGCTGCTCTACGACGACTGGACGATGGTGCGCCCCGACAGCGCCTCTTTCCTGGGCCGCGGCCCCGGGTTTCGCTACCTGCGGGCTAAGGGCAACTCCATCGAGGGCGGCACAAGCGAGATCATGCGCAACGTCATCGCCGAGCGGGTGCTTGGACTGCCCCCAGAACACCGCCCCGACAAGGGGATTGCCTTCAAGGATGTGCCGAGATGACTGATCTTCTCTACTCCGACGTCGAAGAGTCGCTGCGGGCAAGCGTTCGCGCCACCCTTCAGCGCAGCATGAACGACGCCCTGGTGGCCCGGCTCGCCGACGAACCGGCCATGGACGTCTCGGGCATCTGGCTGACCCTGACCCAGCAGCTCGGCCTGGCCGGGTTGCTTGTGCCCGAAGCGCTGGGCGGTGCCGGGGCCGGGGCGCGGGAGGCGGCCGTCGTCCTGGAAGAGCTCGGCCGCTCGCTCGCCCCAGTCCCGTTCCTCACCAGCGCTGTCATCGCCACGACCGCACTGCTTTCGGCGGGGGATGAGCAGTATCTGCCGCGCCTGGCCGCAGGCGAGGCGACCGCTGCGCTCGTCTTGCCGTGGACTGCCCGTTCCGGGGCGTGGACACCGGTCGAGGGCACGATCGAACCGGTCGCCGGGGTTCTGGAGGCCGATCTCTTTCTGGCTCCGGTCATGGGGCAGGGGGACGTGCTCTGCCTTCGCTGCTACCGCCGGGACGAGGTCGCGCTCGAACCGGTCATCGCCTTGGACATGAGTCGTCCGCTGGCTCGGGTGCAGCTCACCGGACCCGGAACGCAACTCGCCTCGGGTCGTGAGGCGCAGGAGGCGGTCGATGCGGGTCTGGCTGCAGGCGCGGCGCTGCTGGCAGCCGAGCAGCTCGGTCTGGCCCAGTGGTGCCTGGAGACGGTCCTGGCCTACGTCAAGGAGCGGGTGCAGTTCGCCCGCCCTATCGGTTCCTTCCAGGCGATCAAGCACCGCCTGGCCGACCTATACCTCGTGATCGTCAACGCTCAGGCGGCATCTCGGTACGCTGCGGCGACCCTCGCCGCGGGCGACCCGGACGCTGAGGTCGCCCAGGCTGTCGCGCAATCCTGGTGCTCTGACGCCGCCGTTCGCGCCGCCGAAGAAGCCTTGCAGCTGCACGGCGGTATCGGAATGACCTGGGAGCACCCGATCCATCTGCGGCTCAAGCGAGCCAAGGCCGATCAACTGGCGCTTGGGACCCCGGATCGACACCGAAGCGACCTTGCCGATCTCGTGGAGCTACCTGCGAGCTGAGCTCTTCCCGACCTGTCCCGCATTTCTTGCACCTGCCAGGAGTCTTCATGCGTCAAGCCGTTATCGTGTCCACCGCGCGCACACCCATCGGGCGTGCCTACCGCGGGGCGTTCAACGACACCCAAGCCCAAGAACTCATCGGGCACGCCGTTGCGCACGCAGTAGAGCGCGCCGGGGTCGAGGGTGAACGAGTTCAGGACGTCGTCATCGGCGCTGCCCTGCAACAGGGATCGACCTCGATGAATATCGGTCGCCAAGCCGCGCTCCGGGCCGGGCTGCCTACCTCGGTGGCCGGCATGTCCGTCGACCGCCAGTGCGCCAGCGGGCTGATGGCGATCGCGATCGCAGCCAGGCAGGTGGTTGCAGACGGGATGGACGTCGTCGTCGGTGGCGGCGTCGAGTCTGTCTCGCTGGTGCAGAACGAGCATCTCAACACCTATCGTGCTCAGGACCCATGGCTGGTCGAGCAGATCCCGGCCACGTACATGCCGATGCTGGAGACCGCAGAGGTGGTGGCGCAGCGGTACGGCATCTCACGGGAGGCTCAAGACGAGTACGCCTTGGAGTCCCAACGACGCACGGCTGCCGCACAACAGGCGGGTGCTTTCGATGATGAGATCGTGCCGCTTCGCTCCACCATGCTCACCAAAGACCGAGCTACCGGGCAGATCGGCTCCCAGGAGGTGACGCTGGCGCGGGACGAGGGCAACCGTCCGGGGACGACGATCGAGGACTTGGCAAAGCTCAACCCGGTGTTGGCCAAAGATGGCTCCGCAGACCTCACAATCACGGCGGGTAACGCTTCGCAGTTATCTGACGGCGCCTCGGCGATGGTCCTGATGGAGGCCCAGGAGGCATCCCGTCGTGGTCTTACGCCGCTGGGCATCTTCCACGGCATGGCTGTCGCGGGCTGTGAGCCTGAGGAGATGGGGATCGGCCCGATCTTCGCGGTTCCCAAGCTGCTAGCTCAACACGGGCTCACCGTCGATGACATCGACCTATGGGAGCTCAACGAGGCGTTCGCGGTGCAAGCGCTCTACTGCCGTGACCGGCTCGGCATCGACCCCGGCCGGTACAACGTCAGCGGTGGTGCCATCGCCATCGGGCATCCCTACGGCATGAGTGGTGCCCGGATGGCCGGACATCTGCTCATCGAGGGCCGGCGTCGAGGCGCTCGCTATGGCGTCGTGACCATGTGTGTCGGTGGCGGCATGGGAGCAGCGGGCCTGTTCGAAATTCTCTGACGTTTTTCGGATCTGCCACCTGCCCGCCGCGGGGTGCGGTCCACCGGACTGGGCACAGATGAGTTCGGCCCGCCGCAGAAGGTCTGCGGCGGGCCGAACTCATCAGCAAGCGGTCAGTCGAGTGAGGTCACGAAGTCGGGGTACTCCTTGAGCCATTCTTCGACGCCCTTGGCCGGGTCGTCCTTGTTCTCCTGCAGGACCAGGTTCTCCAAGGAACCGAGTTCCTTGTCGTCCATCGTGAACTTCTTCAGCATGGCATCCACTTCCGGGTAGTCCTTGCCGAAGCCCTCCCGGCCCAGAGCCTTGATCTGCTCCGCCTCACCCATGGCGCCCTCAGGGTCCTCGAGGTCGCGGATCGGGAACTTGTCGTAGGCCCAGTGCGGACGCCACAGGGTGACCACGATGGGCTCCTTGGCGTCGGTGGCCTTCTTCAGCTCGGCGAGCATCGCCGCGGTGGAGGACGTCACGAGCTGGTACTCACCGTCGAGCCCGTACTTCGGCATCGCTGCGTCCTTGGTGACCCGGGTCAATCCGGCGCCCGGCTCGATGCCGATGATGCGGCCCTTGAAGGTGTTGCCCTTGCCCTTCAGGTCGGCGATCGACTTGACGTCGGTCATGTACTCGGGCACAGCGATGGTGAGCTTGGCGTTGTCATACCAGGTCTGCACGTCTTCGATCTTGTCGCCGTACTTCTTCCAATAGTCCTCGTGGGTTACCGGCAGCCAACCGTCGAGGTACAGGTCGATGTCGCCTTGGGCCAACCCGACGAAGGTAGGCGCGACGTCCAGCTGCTTGGTGGTGACGGTGTAACCCTTATCGGTCAGCACCCGCTCCCACAGGTGGGTGACGGCGATGTCCTCATCCCAGGGGATGTACCCGATGGTGATCTCTTTCTTCTGCCCGGCGCCGGCCGATCCTTGGCCGTCGCCGGCGGGTGCCTCGGACGCGCCGCCGCCGCAGGCGCTGAGCCCGAGGACGGTGAGGGTGAGCCCCGCAGTGATGGTTGTCATGCGTCGCAATGCCATTTTCGTCTCCTAAAGGGTGACGGATAGTGAACGTTTTAGTTCGTGCTGGCTTTTCTGCTGCTGGAACCGACCGCGCCGGTTAGGCGGTCGAGGTAGATAGCGATGATGACCACGGCGAGTCCTGCCTCGAAGCCGAGGGCCATGTCCAGACGGGTGATCGATTCGAAGACCGCCCCGCCGAGCCCACCCGCGCCGACCATGCCGGCGATGACCACCATCGAGAGCGCAAGCATGATGACCTGGTTGACGCCGGCCATGATGCTGCGCAACGCCAGCGGGATCTGGATTCCGCCGAGCACCGCCCGGGGCGTCGCCCCGAAGGCGTAACCAGCCTCGACGAGTTCGGGGTCCACGCCGCGAATACCGAGTTCGGTGAGTCGAACTCCCGGCGGCATCGAAAAGATGACCGTGGCAATGATGCCGGGGACGACCCCGACGCTGAAGAACGTGACAGCCGGGATGAGATAGACGAAGGCTGGCATCGTCTGCATGAAGTCCAAGATCGGGGTGATGATCCGGGAGGCCATATCGCTGCGGGCGGCCAGGACGCCGAGCGGGATCGCGATGACGATGGCGATAACGCTCGCGACCAGGATGAGCGCCAGTGAACTCATCGTGTTGGGCCACTGGTGCATGCTCACGATCAGCGTGAGCGCCAGCACCGAGAAGAGCGCGAACCGCCATCCACGCGCGGCGAACGCGAAGAGGGCGAGGATGGCGACGGTCACCAGGGCTGGTGGCCAGGTCAGGACATCCAATAGCACGGTCACAGCCGCCTGCACGAGGTGCTGGATGCTGTCGAAGAATCCCTGAGCGTTGTTGGTCAGCCAGGTGACGCCCCGGTCGAAGACATCCCCGATGGGGATGCGCGGGACCTCGAAGGCCTCCGAAGGTGTCGTCTCAGCCAGCATCTTCGGCTCCTTCCGAGAAGTTCACGGCGCTCGCGCCGCCATTGGATCGGGGCAGCCCCGGTGCGGCGATGGTGCCGGTCGCGCTCTCCGGTGGTGTCTGCAGCTCCTGCGGCGCAGGGTCGGGGCTCAACGCGTTGAGCAGCGTCACCTTGGGAACCACGCCCACCAGGTGATTTTCCGCGTCCACTACGGCGACCGGCAGCAGCGCTCGCGCCGAGAAAGCGGTGACATCAGCCAACGGGGCGTCTGAGCGCACCGTCACCGACTGACGCAGAATGCCCGTCACGTGGTTCTCGCCGCGTTCGACCGCGGCCGCCACATCGGCCTCCTCGACCTGCCCCAGGAGAGTGCGGTCGCGGTTGAGCACATACAAGATCCCGATCTGGTGTTCGCGCATGATCCGGTGCGCGGCCCGCGGGCCCATGTCGGCGCCCAAGACAGCCACCGGCGGCTCCATCACCGAGCCGGCGAGGATGACCCGCGAACGGTCCACATCCGCCACGAAGCGCGCAACGTAGTCGTTGGCGGGGTCGGTGAGGATCTCTTCAGTGGTCCCGACTTGTTCGATCCGGCCATCGCGCATCATGGCGATCCGATCACCGAGACGCATCGCCTCGTTGAGGTCGTGGGTGATGAACAGGATCGTTTTGCCGAGCCGGTGTTGCAGGTCGACGAGCTGGTCCTGCATCTCTCGGCGGATCAGCGGGTCCAGGGCGCTGAAGGCCTCATCCATGAGAAGGATGTCAGTCTCCGCGGCCAGCGCGCGGGCCAGCCCGACGCGCTGCTGCATCCCACCCGAGAGCTGCTTGGGGTACCTGTCTTCCCAACCGGCCAAGCCGCACAACTCCAGGGCGGTGCGCGCCTTGTCGGCGCGATCCGAACGATTCATGCCCCGGGTGGCCAGGCCGTAGGCGGCGTTCTCCAAGACGGTGCGGTGCGGAAAGAGCGCGAAGTGTTGAAACACCATGCTGACGCTGTCGCGTCGCAACTCACGAAGCCGCGCCCCTGAGATGCCACTGACCTCGACGTCGTTGACCACGACGGAGCCCGATGTTGCCGGGAGCAGGCCGTTGACCATGCGGATGAGGGTGGACTTTCCCGAACCGGAGAGCCCCATAACGACGAAGATCTCGCCGCGTTCGACGGCCAGATTGGCGTCGATCACCGCGGCTGTGATGCCGTCGGCGGCGAGATCTGCTCGGGATTCACCGGCGCGTAGGCGATCCGGTGCCCCCTTAGCTCGGGGGCCGAAGGCTTTGTACGCGTGCGAGAGGGTGATTACTGACAACCAGTAACAACTCCTTTGATCACGGCATGACGGGTCCAGAACGGAGCGCATACCTCGGGCTGGTTTCTCTCGAGACAAGCACGGACCCCTGCGCATCCGCAAAGATCACAAGTGGGACACAGTCTGTTTCGCAGCGCGCGACTTCAGTGGAAAGTGCTGGTCAAGAGCGCGTTTCGCGTCTTCTCGCAGTGCGAGGTCAACGGATTTGACAAGGACCCAATGTGACATGTGTCACTTTTTACGCGCCCGTGACTACACCCGGTAGCAGCCGAGGACCGACTCCTCGTGCTCGCGCAACCCAGCACGCTGAGCATCCCAGCAGACCCATTCGCGGCCGAGTCTCCGGGGGCCGGGACTGCTCACTCCTCGCCGGTCTGGACGACATCCTCCAGCGAGTCGGGGTCATAGTCGCTGCGATCGACCAGCACCTTCGGTCGACGCGAGCCAGGTTCGGGCAGGCCCGGAAGCGCAGCCGTCGCGCTGACCTGCTCAGCCTGCTCGCCGACTACGTCCTCGGGCTCATCCGGCGGGGCGCCGACGGCGGCCGGGGCGATGGCGGCGATCGGGGCGGGTGCGGGGCTGCCCGAACCGTCGCGGCGTCCATCCGGCGCCGGCAACGTGATGGCCACACCGCTGCTTGCGGCAGCTTTGGCCGGCCCAGGCCCTGCCCAGGCCAGCAACAGTGCCTTCTCCTCGCGCAGGAAGCGATGGCAGCGCACTCCCGCGGTGGCTCGTCCCTTGCCGGGGAATTCCGCAAAGCGGGTCACCTTCACCGAGCCAGCCTGCGTGCCGGGGCGGGCGTCCCCGGTGCCGGAGACCGTGACCACCACGGTTTCGTCACTGTCTGGCACAGCGCCAAACCAGACCGCTTCCGATGAGGTGAGTTTGATTCCTGCTACCCCGCCGGCGGCCCGCCCCTGCGGGCGCACCTTCTCGGCGCTGAAGTGCAGCAGGTGGGCATCCTGGGTGATGAAGACGAGCTCCTCGTTGCCGGTACGTAGCTGCGCCGCTCCGACCAGCACATCGCCGTCCTTGAGGCTGATGATGTCGAAACTGTCGCGGCCGGCCGGGTAGTCGGTGGTGACCCGTTTGACGATCCCGGCGCGGGTACCCAGCGCCAACCCGGGGCCGGTGGGCTCCAGGGACAGCAGGGTCAAGGCGCGCTCCCCGGCAGCCAGTTCCACATACATCGACAGGGGCGTGCCCCCGGACAGAGTCGGCGAGTCCGTGGGTGGCAGGGTCGGCAACTCCAGCACCGACAGGCGCAGGACCCGCCCCAGTGAGGTGACCAGCCCAACCTCACCGCGGGCGGTCGTGGTCACCGCGGCCACGATGGCGTCGTGCTTGGCCCGGCGATTGCCCGGGGTCAGCGGGCTGGCATCGGCGGTGCGGGCCAGCAGCCCCGTCGAGGACAGCAGCACCTGGCACGGGTCGTCGCCCACTTCCAACGGAGCTGCTGCGGTGGGGGAGGTGCCGGCCGATTCCAACAGCACGGTGCGCCGGGGGGTGCCCAATTCGTTGGCGACGGACGCGAGTTCATCGCTGACGACCTTCCGCAGCACCTCCTCGTCCCCCAGGATTTGGCGCATCTGCTCGATGAACTGCGCCAGCTCGGTTGCTTCCTTCTCCAACTCGAGTCGGCTGAACTTGGTGAGGCGTCGCAGCTGCAGATCCAGGATGTAGGTCGCCTGCGGTTCGGAAAGCTCGAAGACCTCCATCAGCCTGGTCCGGGCCACCGTCGCGTCGTCGGCGGCGCGGATCAGCTGGATGACCTCGTCGATGTCGAGGATGGCGATGAGCAGGCCTTCGACCAGGTGCAGGCGTTCCAGCGCCCGATCGAGACGGTATTGGGTGCGGCGCCGGACGACATCGACCCTGAAGTCCAGGTAGACGCGAAGCAGTTCGACCAGGCCCAAGGTCTGCGGACGGCCCTCGACGAGTGCGACGTTGTTGATCCCGAACGAATCCTCCAACGGGGTGAGCCGGTAGAGGTGCTGCAATACCGCCTCGGGGTTGTAGCCGTTCTTGATCTCGATGACCAGGTGGAGGCCGTTCTCGCCGTCGGTCAGGTCCTGCAGGTCCGAGATGCCCTGCAGTTTCTTCGCCTGGACGAGTTCCTTGATCTTCGTCGTGACCTTCTCCGGGCCGACGAGGTAGGGCAGCTCGGTGACGACGATGCCCTTCTTACGGGCCGTGACGTTCTCGATGCGCACCGTGGCCCGGGTGCGGAAGGTGCCCCGGCCGGTGGCGTAGGCGTCGCGGATGCCATCCAGGCCGATGATGCGCCCGCCGCCGGGCAGGTCCGGACCCGGCACGAAGCGCATGAGGTCCTCCAGGGAGGCCTCGGGGTGGGCAAGCAGGTGGCGGGCGGCGCCGACGACCTCGATGAGGTTGTGCGGTGCCATGTTCGTCGCCATTCCCACCGCGATCCCGCTTGCGCCGTTGACGAGCAGATTCGGGAAGGACGCCGGCAGGACTCCGGGCTGCGTGTGGGAGTCATCGTAGGTGGGGACGAAGTCGACCGTGTTCTCATCCAGACCGGCGACCATCGGTAGCGCTGCGGTCGCCATCCGTGCCTCGGTGTAGCGCGCGGCGGCCGGCCCATCGTCCAGGGTGCCGAAGTTTCCGTGGCCATCGGCGAGCGGTAGTCGCATGGTGAAGGGCTGGGCCAGGCGCACCAGCGCGTCATAGATGGCCGAGTCGCCGTGCGGGTGGTACTTACCCATCACCTCACCGACGATGCGGCTGCTCTTGACGTGCGCTTTTTCAGGGCGCAGGCCGAGCTCACGCATCCCGTAGAGGATCCGCCGCTGCACGGGTTTCAGACCGTCGCGGGCGTCAGGCAAGGCTCGGGAGTAGATGACCGAATAGGCGTACTCGAGGAACGCGCTTTCCATCTCGTCCTGAACATCGATATCGACGATGTTCTCCTCGAAGTCTTCATCGAGCAAGGACGGCTGCTTGCGACGCGCCACGAACGCCTCTCCCTTCAGGTCACCGACCGCTCATCATTGCCTACCGGCGTCCCCGGGTCGCAGGGGCGCGCCGTCGGAGCGGACGACCGATCATCTGACAACTGCCCTCCCACGTCGAACTGAGCCGGTCAGTCCAGCTGAAAACAAATCCGCAGCAGCCCGGTGGCCGGGTTTCCCGGGTAGCTCAACCCCAGCGGGTGCGGTGCAGGCTCTCGGGGGTGTTGCGCTCGTCGCCGCGTCCCTTCTCGGTAATGCAGCAGGCCCACCCGATCCTCGGGTGGGCCTGCTGGGTGGTCTGCGCTCAGCGGGGAGGCATCCGCAACGCGCCGTCCATTCGGATCGCTTCGCCGTTGAGCATGCCGTTGTCGATGACGTGGCGGGCCAGTGAGGCGTACTCCTCGGGACGGCCCAGACGGCTGGGGTGGGGGACCATGGCGCCCAAACTGGCCTTGGTCTCCTCCGGCATGCCGGCCATCATCGGGGTCTCCATGGTGCCTGGGGCGATGGTGACAACCCGGATGGCCTTGTCAGCCAGGTCGCGGGCGGCTGACAGGGTCAGACCAACAATCCCGGCCTTGCTCGCGGCGTAGGCGGCCTGGCCGACCTGGCCGTCCCAGGCCGCGATCGAGGCGGTCATGACGATGACGCCGCGGTCGCCGTCGATGCGTTCGTTCGTGCTCATCGCGGCCGCCGCGAGACGCATGACGTTGAAGGAGCCGACGAGGTTGATGTCGATGACGCTCTGGAACTTCTCCAGCGGCAGCGGACCCTTGCGGCCCACGACCCGTCCGGCGGTCGCCACCCCGGCGCAGGTCACTACGATGCGCAACTCACCGAGTTCCTTGGCCATCTCGACGGCCGCCTGCACCTGCGCCTCGTCGCGCACGTCGGCCGGTGCGAACCGGGCGCGTTCACCCAGATCGGCGGCGAGCTCCTCGCCTTTGCTGTTGGGCAGGTCGACAAGGACGACGGCTGCTCCATCGGCGTGCAGCCTGCGCGCGGTGGCTTCCCCCAACCCGGAAGCGCCACCGGTGATCAGGGCGACGGTGCTGCTCGTGATCTGCATGTGAACTCCTCGTAGGAAGGCGAGTGCGGGCGGCCCGAGGTGCTGAGCCGGCGACGTCCCTCACGCTACCGCCGCCACCGGCATCGGCGGCCACGTCCGGGGTGAACATCGCGCGGTGCAGACCGGCTGCCGTTGTCGGTGCGGCGGCCCCTGATGCGGTAGTGCCGCTCGGAGCAAGGTCCGAGCGGCACCACCAGGTCCGGGTCAGGAGGCACCTGCCCGGTGCCACCTCAGAGAAGCTCGAGCAGGCGGGGGTCCACTGCGGTGGTCACCGCGTCCTTGGCCTGCTGGGGGGTTCGCGCCGACACCGCAGCCGCCGCGAGTTGGCTACAGGTCTGCAGGTCGTGCAGTTTCAAGGCGGCACGAACCGCTGGCACCCTGCCCGGCGCCATCGACAGCGAGGTGACTCCCAGACCCACCAGGACCAGCGCATACAGCGGGTCTCCGCCTGCCTCACCGCAAACACCGATCGGGCGCTGAGCGGCGCGTCCACCATCACAGGTGGCCTTGATGAGTTGCAGCAGACCCGGTTGCCACGGATCGAGCAGGGTGGCCAACTCGCCCTGCAAGCGATCAGCGGCCATCGTGTACTGCTGCAGGTCGTTGGTTCCGATAGAGGCGAAGTCGACGACCGAGAGGATTTGCTCGGCGCACAGCGCGGCGGCAGGAACCTCGATCATGACGCCCACCTTGGGTAGCCCCACGGCCCGCACCTTGGCAGCGAAGTACTCAGCTTCTTCCACGGTGGCGACCATCGGCGCCATCACCCGCAGGTCCCCGCCGGTGTCCTGGTATGCAGCGGCCAGCGCCTGCAACTGGGTGTCCAACAGGTCCTCGCGCAGCATCCCCAACCGGAGTCCGCGACGACCCAGGGCGGGGTTGTCCTCAGGTCCGAGATCCGCGAACGGCAACGGCTTGTCGGCGCCGGCATCCAGGGTGCGCACGATGACGCGCCGACCGGCGAAGGCCCGCAGCACGGCGCTGTAGGTCTCGGTCTGCTCCTGCAGGCTGGGGGCGCTGTCGCGGTCCAGGAACAGGAACTCGGTGCGGAAGAGGCCGGAACCCTCCAGGTCCAGTTGGGCGGCCGCCCGCGCATCGTCGGCGGTGCCGATATTGGCCAACAGTGCGATCTTCGTGCCGTCGCGGGTGGCTCCAGGCCCGGACACGTCATCGAACGCGGCCTCGCGGCGGCGGCTGCGTTCGGCGAAGTCGGCCTGCTCCTGCGGGGTGGGAGAGATGATGACTTCACCGCTACCGCCATCCAGGGCGACCTGCGCGCCGGCGGGGATCTGCATCGCCTGCGGCACCTGAACCACTGCCGGGATGCCGAACTGTGCGGCCAGGATCGCGGTGTGACTCGTCGGCCCGCCACCTTGGGTGATCAAGCCCAAGGTGAGCTCTGGGGTCAGCGTTGCCGTCTCTGCGGGAGCCAAGTCCAGCGCCACCAGGACCGAAGGTTGCTCCAGCTCGGGCACACCCGGTTCCGGCAGGTCGCGCAGACGGCAGATCGCGCGGTCGCGGACATCGCGCAGGTCGCTGACCCGCTCGGCCATGTAGCCGCCGAGCTGCTCGAACATCGCGCAGTATTCCTCTACCGCTTCGTGGACGGCGTGGGTGAGGCCGCGGCCTTGTCTCAACTGCCCGTCGACGGCATCGGCCAGGCCGGGGTCTCGGGCCATCATCGCGGTGGCTTGCAGGATCGCTGTGGCCTGCGTGTCGGCCTTCTGCAGGCGAGCCTCCAAACCGGTTGCTACCTGTTCGAGCGCCGCGCGTACCTGTCCGCTCGCGGCCGAGACGTCCGTCGTGGCCGGCTCGTCGGTATCCGGTCCAGGGGCCGGCAGTACGTGGACGACGGGGCCGCTGCCGGTACCGGCAGACACACCGAGACCGTGCCGGAGGTCATGCGGGGCGCTCATGCTCACTGCGCGTCCAGGTCGCGGGAGAGCAACTCAACGAGGGATTCCAGCGCAGCCTCGGCGGCGTCGCCCTCGGCAGCCAGCGTCACGGTCTCGCCGTGCTTTGCGCCCAGCGCCATGACCGCCAGGATGCTGCGGGCATCCACCGGGTCTTGTCCTTCCTTGGCGATCGTGACCGGCAAACCCGTTGCGGTCGCTGCCTGGACGAACATCGCTGCGGGGCGGGCATGCAGACCGACAGCGGAGGCGATGGTGGCGGTGCGAGTAGCCATGTGTGGTTCCTTTTCTCGATGGGGCAGGGGAGCCGATCAGGCGAAGAGTTTCCTGACCGGCTATGACGGAGCGCAACTTTGTGCTGGGCGCCGGTCGGGCCGACCTACAGCGACGGTTGAGGAGGAGCTCGGCTGCCGGCGACGGGTCGCGTGGTCTTCCCGGTGCACTCCGAGCTTGGCAGCAGCCAGACTCTCCCGTTTCCGCTGGGGTGGGCCTTAAGCGTTGACAACCTCCCGATCGACAAGCTTGACGACCGTGGCTGCGTCGGCGGCGGTGCGCAGGCCGTTCTTGAACTCGGCCCGCATGAGCTTGCGAGCGAGCTTGGCCAGGATGGCCAGGTGGTCTTCGCCTCCGCCCTCCGGGGCGGCGATGAGGAAGATGAGGTGGGCGGGCCCATCCTGCGCGCCCCAGTCGATGCCTCGTTCGGAGCGGCCGAAGGCCAACGATGGGGCAGACACGTGTGCGCTGCGACAGTGCGGGATCCCGATGCCGCCGGGCAACCCGGTAGCCATCTGACGTTCTCGGGCAGCGACATCGGCCAGGAACCCCTCCAGATCACTGACCCGGCCCGCCTCCACCAGCGTTTGGCCCAGGAGACGGGTGGCTTCGATCCGGTCCTGCGATTCCAGGCCGAGGATGACCTGGCTTTCAGCGATGAGAGATGAATAGCTCACGTGGACTCCTGTAGAGGAAGGAAGGCGGATGGTCAGTCGGTAAGAGGACGGCTTGGGTCGGCAGGGTTGTGCCAGTCAACGGTGGCAGCGGCGACATCGAAAGGGGTGGGGACTCGGGTTGCGGGCAGGCCTGCGGCAGCCGTTCCCCAGGCCACCGCTATGCCCAGGCTCTCAGTTGCGGATCGGCCGCTGCTCACTGCCTGCAAAAACCCGCCCAGAGCGCAGTCTCCGGCGCCGACGGCGCAGCCGAGGTTGGCAAGCTGAGCGCCGGCCATGCACACCCGCTCGCCGGTGACCAGGATCGCGCCGTCGCGTCCAAGCGAGACCAACGCTGCTCCGACACCGGCCTGGATCGCCTCACGGGCGCCGTCGATGACCGCGCCGACCGTCGGTAGGTCCCGGCCGACCAGCTCACCGAGCTCCCGGCGATTGGGCTTGATGAGGTCGGGTCCGGCGTTCACCGCCTGCGCGAGAGCCTCCGCGGAGGCGTCGATCGCCACCTGCACACCTGCTCGGTGAGCCAAATGCACCAATTGCGCGTAGAAGTCGGTCGGCATCCCCGGCGGGAGGCTTCCGCAGCCGGCCACCCATGCCGGTCCCTGAGCCAGGCCTTGCCTGAGCACGGTAAAGAATTGCTCCACTTCGTCGTCGCTGAGCCGGGGACCGAGCTCATTGATCTTGGTGGTGCGTCCATCGGGTTCCACGATTGACAGGTTGCTGCGGATGGGCTGCCGGATCGGGACGGCAAAAAAGTCAATGCCCGCTTGGGTGAGCAGTGCCCTCATCGTTTCTCCGGAGTCGCCCCCGATGGGCAGAATCGCCAGCGATGCTGTTTCGGCGGCGCTGAGCGCGCGCGTCACGTTGATGCCTTTTCCGCCAGGGTCGAGATGTGTTGTGAGTGCGGACTGCACCTGCCCGGGCTGCAGTGCCTCG
The DNA here is from genome assembly GCF_012277275.1 of Gephyromycinifex aptenodytis. GTDB lineage: Bacteria > Actinomycetota > Actinomycetes > Actinomycetales > Dermatophilaceae > Gephyromycinifex > Gephyromycinifex aptenodytis. The sequence goes on from NZ_CP051155.1 coordinate 227,786, forward strand.
ACCGTCATCGTGCGGTCCACGCTGGGGTTGGGTGTAACGGTGAGAATCATAGGACGCTGACCTTCGGCCGCCGTGCACCGAATCCCCGAACCGTCACCGGTCCGATCATCGGGTGGGTGACGGCCGCCGCACGCAGGGGGACAAGCTCGGCGACCACCCTGCCAGGTATTCCCCGCACGAGTATCGGCCAGGACCCACTATCTGGAGCGTGTCGGGCAGGTGTGGCACTAGCGCAGAACTCGGCTGTGATGGTGGCGGCCGGAACCCCGCTGGCATGGGCGCCCACCACGGTCGCGGCGCGGCGGCGGGGTCGATGCACGCGTTCTCCTTACCGTGTGCTGCGCGCGCAGCTACTGGAGGTGGGCTAGGGCGAATGTGACTCTACCCGGCCTGACACGGTGCGAATTGTGTGCACCGGAACCCCGCCGGGACCTGCAATGGCTTTTGGCTGGGGAATACATCGCAAAGTCCAGACATGAAAAACGCGTTGAAGTCGCTCCTCTAGTGCTGGCATCGATCTTCGTCTCAGATTGCGGCGCAGTGGGCTCTAGGCCGCGCGAGGTGACCGGGTTCTGGCGATGCTCAGCAGCTTTGCGGCGGTCCGGGCCGCGAACGGCTCGATCATGAGATATTGGAGCATGGCCGAAGACGCACCCATCGAGCCCGAGTCGACTGCTACCGAAGAGGGCCTCCCCGCGAACTATCCGGTGGAATGGGAGGCCGATGTCGTCTTGCGTGACGGCTCGGTGGCACATGTGCGCCCCATCACTCCCAGCGATACCGAGGGCATTCACAAATTCCATAGCGGCCAATCGGATGAGTCCATCTACCTGCGCTTCTTCGCACCCATCAAGCGACTCTCCGACAAGGACGCCTACCGCTTCACCCACGTCGACTACGACCAGCGGGCTGCGCTGGTGGCGACCATCCGCGGGGAGATCATCGGGATCGCCCGCTACGACCGCCTCCACGATGAGAGCACCGCCGAGGTGGCCTTCAACATCTCTGACCACTTCCAGGGCAAGGGTGTGGGGTCGGTGCTGTTGGAGCATTTGGCCGCTATCGCCTCCGACGCCGGAGTGCGCAAGTTCGTCGCTGATGTGTTGCCGCAGAACCGCAAGATGATGTCGGTATTCGTCGACGCCGGGTATGAGGTGCGCCATCACTTCGACGACGGGGTGATCGCCGTCGAGTTCACCATCGAGCCCACCGAGAAGGCCAAGGCCGTACAGCTGGCTCGGGAGCACCGCGCCGAGGCCCAGAGCATGTCGGCCGTGCTGACTCCGTCCTCGGTGGCGGTCGTGGGTGTCAGCCGTCGTCCGGACGCCATCGGCTCGCTCGTCCTGGACAACCTGCTGGACGGCGGGTTCACCGGCTCGGTTCACATCGTCAATACCGAGGCCGACGTGGTGCGCGGCCTGACCGCCCACTCCAAGGTCAGCGACATCGAGGGCGGGGTCGACATGGCGATCATCGCCGTACCGGCGGCCGGGGTCTTGGACGTGGTCGATGACTGTGCCCAAGCCGGGGTGCGCACCCTGGTGGTGGTGTCCTCCGGGTTCGCTGAGGCAGGGCCGGAAGGGGAGGAGCGACAAGCCGAACTTCTGCGACGCGCCCGCGAGAACGGCATGCGGGTGCTGGGCCCGAACTCCTTCGGGCTGTTGAACAACCACGAGGACGTTCGCCTCAACGCAACCATCTCCCGGGCGCTGCCGCGACCCGGAACCTTGGGCATCTTCGCTCAGAGCGGCGGCCTGGGCGTCGGGCTGCTCAGCTCGCTGAGGCGACGCGGACTCGGGGTGTCCACTTTCGCCTCCGCCGGCAACCGGGTCGACGTCTCCGGCAACGACCTCATGCAGTACTTCATCGATGACGACGCCACCACCGCGGTGGGTCTCTACTTGGAATCGGTCGGCAACGCCCGCAAATTCTCCCGCATCGCCCGTCAACTCTCGCTGCGCAAACCGGTGATCTGCGTCAAGACCGGCACCGCAGGTACCGTCCCACCCGGCCATCGAGCCCGCGCAACCCGGGTGGATCCCGCGGCCTTCAACTCCATGCTCGAGCAGGCCGGTGTCATTCGCGCCCGTAACATCCACGAACTGGTCGACATCGCCGAACTCATCACTCAGCAGCCCTTGCCCGTCGGCAACAGGCTGGCGGTCGTCGGCAACTCCGGCGGTCTGAACTCGATCGTGGTCGACGCGGCCCTCAAGGCAGGCTTGGCGGTGACACACGGCCCAGTCGGATTGCCGATCGGGGTTGGTGTTTCCGACATCGTCGCGGCAGTGGAGGAAGCCTTCTGCGACCCCGAAGTGGACAGCGTGCTCGTGTGTTTGATCCCGCCGCTGGGTTCCAGCGACGAAATGGTGGCACGGGCTCTGGCGCACACCGTATGGCGGACGAACAAGCCGTGCCTGGCCACCTTCATGGGCTTGCGCGACGTGCGCACGACCATGCAACAGTCCGGTCAGCCGGTCGGCGAGCAGGGGCAACGCCACATCGTCCCGGTATTCGAGACGCCGCTGGACGGTGTGACCGCTTTGGCAGCGGTGACCCGTTACGTCGCCTGGCGCGAGCGTGAGCACGGTGTGACCCAGCGCCCGGAGGGGGTCAACCGGGGCGTGGTTCGGCGCATCATCGAGCGCGTCCTGGCCGAGCACCCGCAAGGCCGAGACCTGAGCCCGGAGGAGGCCGCGACGCTGTTGGCGGCGTACGGGATCCACGTCTGGCCGACCATCCCGGCGCCCACGGCGGAAGACGCGGTCGCCGCTGCTGAGCAGCTCGGCTATCCGGTAGTGGTGAAATCCATGCGGGAAGGTCTGCGTGGTCGTCCCGGAAGTGGCGGGGTTCGCGGAGATCTGCACACCCCCGCCAGCGTGCAAGAAGCCCACCGGGCCCTCGTGGAGCGCCTCGGCGCGGACCAGGACCCGCAACTCGTGGTCCAACAGATGGCCACCCCGGGAATCGCGACCCTGCTGCGCTCGGTTGAGGACCCACTATTCGGCCCGGTGGTCAGCTTCGGTCTGTCCGGGCCCCCCGCCGACCTGTTGGGCGACCTGGCCCACCGCATCCCGCCGCTGACTGATGTCGACGCCCGCGACCTGGTGACCGCACCCGCGGCGGCGCCGCTGTTGCACGGTTACCGGGGTCTGCCTGCAGTCGATCGGGAAGCACTCGAAGAGATCGTGCTGCGCGTCTCACAATTGGCGGACGACCACCCGGAGATCGCCAAGCTGGAACTGGACCCGCTCAACGCGCACCCCCGCGGGGTCGATGTATTGGGGGTCAGCATCCAATTGGCGCCCGCCGACGCGCGGACCGATGTCGGGCGCCGTTCCCTGCGCTGAGACGGGGGACACTAGGAGCATGAGTCCCTTCTCTCGACCCGGCTCCGCGGGTTCACACCCTCTGCCTGCGGCCCTCACCCGTGACATCGAGCGCGCCGGGTATTACCCGGGGTTGGTTCGGGATGTCGTCAGTACCGCACTGGCCGGTGACGAAGTCATCTCCTTCCTCGTTCACCAGGAGACCACCTTCGATCACGACACCGTGCGTCGTCACGTGACGGTGCTCGTCCTGACCCCGACCAGGCTGGTCGTCGCGCACGCGGACGACCACAGCGGGGAAGGCACTCCGGTTGCCACGGCCACCGCCACCACCGAGAGCGTCCCGCTGTCGGGGGTGCGTGGGGTCATGCTCACCCACGTGGTGGCCGATCCGGCTCACTATCGCCCTGGGGCCCTGGGCCAAGAGCTCACCGTGACCATCGGTTGGGGTTCGGTCAGCCGGGTCGACGTGTTGCCTGCCACCTGCGGTGATCCGCAGTGCGACGCCGACCACGGGTATGAAGGCACGATCACCGCCGACGACATCAGCGTCCGGGTCAGCTCCGTGGCAGATGGCGACCAAGCGCTCACCCAGGCGCTGGCCTTCGCACACGCGCTGCAGAGCGCGACGGCATGACCCAGCCCCCAGCGGCGCCCGCCTACGAGCAGGGCACGCTGGCGAACGTGTTGCCCTCCATCGCCGCGGCGCTGGGGGTCGGCGGTATGCCCAACACCTTCGGGATACCGCCGGCTCGTCGCGCTGTGGTCGTCCTGGTCGACGGGCTGGGAGATGTGCTGTTGTCGCGACGCAGCGGACACGCCCCGTTCCTGCGCAACCTCGATCGGCGCCGCATCGTGTGCGGGTTCCCCTCCACAACCGCAACCAGCATGGGCAGCTTCGGTACCGGGCTGCTGCCCGGAACGCACGGGTTGGTGGGCTACACAGTGCTCGTCCCCGGCGCCGACCGGGTGCTGAACGAACTGAGCTGGGAGGACGGCCCCGACCCCCACACCTGGCAGCCGAACCAGACCGTGTTTGAACGTGCCGAACGCGACGGGGTCGCCGTGACCCGGATCGGACCGGGCTACTTCGATGGTTCAGGCCTGACGATGGCGGCCCTGCGCGGCGGCCGGTTCACGGCAGCGCGCTCGCTACCGGACCGGGTCGATGCCACCCTGGCGGCGCTGCGGGCCGATCGCCGGTCACTGGTCTATCTGTACTGGGGCGACATCGACAAGCTGGGGCACGAGCATGGCTGCGACTCCTGGCAGTGGAGCGCCGAACTGGAGTCCGTGGACGCTGCGATACGCCGGCTTGTGGAGTCCGTCCCTGCGGACACCGCAGTGGTGCTGACCGCCGACCACGGGATGGTCGACATCCCCCAGGACGCGCGGATCGATCTAGCGCACGACCCGGAGCTGGCCGCGGGGGTGCGTCACGTGGCCGGCGAGGCACGGGGGCTGCAACTGCATTGCGAAACCGGCGCCCATGCGGACGTGCTCGCGACCTGGCGGGACCGGCTGGGGGAGAGCGCCTGGGTGCTCAGTCGCCAGGAGGCCGAATCCGCGCGGCTGTTCGGTCTGGTCGAGCCCGCCGTTCGGGACCGCATCGGGGATGTGCTGGTCGTCATGCGGGAGCGCGTCGCGGTGGTCGATTCGCGCACCCAACGCCCCGAACTGCTGCGCCTGATCGGTCAGCACGGGGCGCTTACCGAGGACGAGCTCGCCATCCCGCTCATCGTGGTGCCGCCTCGGAACAGCTGACTTCCTCACCGGTTGCAGCGCCCACGGCGAGTTCGGCCCCCTTGCCGGTGGCGAGGGGGCCGAACATCGCTTCGAGTAAGCCTGGTGGGCTAGTCCTCGGTGCCAGGCTTGGTACCGAACATGATGTCGTCCCAGGCCGGGACGCTGGCCCGGCGGGCCCGGCTGCGCTTGGGGCGCGGTTGAGGCGGGGCCTGCTCGCTCGCCTGGTCGTCCTCGCCCGGATCGGTTGCCGGGTTCGGCGGGGTGGCTGCGGGTTGCGCAGGCTGGTCGGCCTGCGACTCATCGGGTTTCTGCTCCTGGCGGGGGCGCCGTGACGGCGCCGGGGCCCTGGGCGCGGGTGCAGGGGCAGATTGAGAGCTGACCTCAGGATCGGAGCCGGCTACCTCCGCGCTAGCTGCCTGGGTGGGCTGGCTCTGCGCAGCGGGGGCGTCGCCGCCCTCGACCATGATCGGTGCCGCCGGGGCCGGGGTCGTCGTGGGAGCCTTTGCCCGCCGGTTGCGTTGGCTGCGTTTGCGTCCGCGCCCTTGCCGCGGGGCTGTCTGCTGCGGGTCCGGAACATCCTGCGTCGACGGGTTCGCCGCCTCGGAGTCTTCGGTGGGCGCGGATTCGGGGCTGGGGGCCTCGGACTCCTGGGACGGTTCCGGTGCAGGGGAGGGCTCGTCGACCGGCCGCGCAGCCTCGGCGGGCTGCTCATGCTCGGTCAACAGCGGGGGCGTGCCTTCCTCGACCGGGGTAGGTGCCGGTTCGTTCTGCTCCGCCGCAGCCGCGGAGGGGGCTTCGGGCTCGGACTCTACGGAACCTGCCTCAGCACCCTCCTCGATCTCAGGAGCTTCGCGAGTCTCAGCGCCAGCCTCGGTCCCAGCAGGCTGTTCGTGCTGAGCGTCACGATCGGGCACCTGCGCCGGCTTCGCCGGGTCGGTGCTGAGGCTCAGCGTGCCACCGGCCGGTTGTGCACCGGGCTCCTGGCGTTCGTTGCCGGGCAGTGCAGGCTCGGGTCGGCTGGCCTCTTCCAGGGGGAACAGCGGCTCGTCCATCAGCGCCGACTCGGGAGCTGCGGCGGCATCTCCTGGGCCACGTGAGGTGGTGTCTTGGAACGAGGCCGGCGCGGCGGTGGGATTGGCCTCTGCGAGGTGTGCGGCGCTGCCGGCCGTGTCCCGCTCGCGCGGCTGATCCGCCCTCGGGGCCAGGTCAGCGTCATCCAACATGCGCGGGGTCGTGGTGGTCGGCGCCGAGGCGACCCGGCGCGGTCCACCACGACGGGTGCGCACCCGGGAGTGCTCGCGCATCGAGGACATCAGGTCGCTGTCCGGGTCATGCAGAGCAGGCGGTGCTGCAGCGGTGGGCCGCTGCGCAGGAACTTGTTCAGGCTCTTCGTGGCGGCGCTGCGTCACCAGGTCAAGAGCCTGGTCAGCCTCGTCTTCGCTGAGCGCTCGGGCGGGCGCGTCCAGGGCCCGCAGCGTCATCGAACTCTTGGTGAAGTGCCACGAGGCGACGTGTTGGCGCCCACCCAGGCTCCAGTGCAACTCCACTGTCCAGTGGCCGTCTTCGTCGCGGCGGGAATCCCAGAAGATGCCTTCCACGTCCACGCCCTGGGCGGAAAGCCGCCGTTCCACCCGGTCGCGCAGGATCGGCGCGCCGCTGGCGATGCCCCGCGGGCGGAGTCGAGCTCCGGTAGCGATCTGGGCGATGTGCTCGCGCTCAGCCAGGATCGGTCCCTCATACCGGCGGACCTTCTCCACCGACCAGCCGGCTCGCTGCGCGGCCTCTTCGGCGCTGGCACCGGCGCGGATCATCGCCTGCACCTCCACCGGCCCGACCGGGCCGTGTGGCACCCGGAGCCCCTCAGGGTGGGCGGCCTGGAAGCGAATGGCTGAGCGCAACGTGTCATCGATGGTCAGCCGATACTCCTCCTGCCCATCAGCCGAGGCGAGGACAAGGTAATCGCCGTCCTCGTGGACGCCGACGAGCTGCAGTTCTTGCATCAACCTTCTCCGATCAGGCGCGGTGTGCCCTGGACTGTGCCACCTGCAGAATGCGTGCGGATAGCGGGCACGGCAGTGGGACGCTCGGCGGCCCCCCCGCCTGGCCCGACCAAACCCGGGGCCCACGGTACCGTGAACCCGGCGCCGACATGCATCCGTCGGTGTCGGGACCCCAGTAAGTGAAGGACCTTCGTGAGCGACCTGCACCCGTATGACGCCCTCCTTCTGCTCTCTTTCGGCGGCCCGGAGCGCCCCGAAGAGGTCATGCCGTTCCTGCAGCACGTCACCGGCGGCAAGGGGGTTCCCCAGGAGCGACTGGTAGAGGTCGCCCACCACTACGACATTCGCGGCGGGCGCAGCCCCATCAACGACGAGAACCGGGCGCTGCTCGCCGGATTGCGGGCAGAGTTCGCACGCCGGGGAGTGAAGATCCCGCTGTTCTGGGGTAACCGGCACAGCGCGCCGTTCACGACGCAAGCTCTGCGAGAAGCCCACCAGAGCGGTGCGCGCCGCATCCTGACCCTGGTGACCAGCGCCTACCCCTCCTATTCGGGATGTCGGCAATACCGCGAAGACCTCGCCGACTCCCTGGCTGAGCTGGCTGCCGAAGGTATCGAGCTCCAGGTCGACAAGCTGCGCCCCTATGCCGACCACCCGGCCTTCGTCGCGCCCACCGCGCGTCTGGTCCGAAGCGCCGTCACCGACCTGACTCAGCGTGTGGGCTCGGTGCACCTGGCCTTCGTGACCCACTCGATCCCGGTGAGTATGGCCCAGCACAGCGGGCCCAACGGGGACGACTACCTGCGCCTGCACCGCGAACTCGCAGTCTCGATCGTCGAGGAACTCGCCCGAACGGGCACCGAGGTGGCGTGGAGTCTGGTGTTCTGCTCCCGTTCGGGACCGCCGCACCAACCCTGGCTCGAACCCGACATCGTCGATCACCTGGCAGATCTCGCCGAGGAGGGGATCGAAGGGGTGGTGTGCGCACCGATCGGCTTCGTCGCCGATCACATGGAGGTGGTGCATGACTTGGACACCGAAGCCGCGCAGACCGCCCGCGAGCTGGGTCTGGTCTTCACCCGCGTGCCGACGGTGCGCGACGACTCACAGTTCGTCGCGGGGCTGGTCGATTTGTGTTTCGAACGGGCCGCGCAGGCACGAGGCGAGCAGGTGGAGCCCATCACCGTCTCACCGACCGGCGCCGCCCTCCCGGCGCCGTGTGCACCGGGCTGCTGTCCCAATCCCCGCGTGAGCCGCCCGGCGGTCTGCGGCAGCGACGACGGTGCGAGCCTGAACCCGCCAACCCAACGCAAGGACGAAAAGTCATGACGCAGCTTTCGCACGATGAGTTGGTCGAACTGGAACGCATCGCGATCGAATCAGCCCTGGAAGCGGCTGAACTGGTGCGCCAGCGCCCGGACGATCTGGGCATCGAGGTGAAGTCCAGCCGCACCGACGTGGTCACGTTGGTCGATGCGGCCAGCGAGAAGCTGCTGGTGCAGCGCATCCGCGAGCTGCGCCCCCAGGACGGTTTCTACGGCGAAGAAGAAGCCGATACCCGCGCCCAGTCCCCGCTCACCTGGGTGTTGGACCCGATCGACGGGACCGTCAACTTCCTGTACGACTACCCCCTGTACGCAGTCTCAGTCGCCGTCGTCGAGGGCGACCCGCGCATCCCGGGGCAGTGGCGGCCGATCGCCGGTGCGGTGGCGGATGTGCCAGCAGGCAGCGTCTACCACGCCCGCACCGGCGGCGGTGCCTACCTACGTCGCGACGGGAATGACGAACGCCTCAGCGTCACCGGCTCCAGCGATCTTGGAACCAGCTTGGTCGCCACGGGTTTCGGTTACGACGCGCAAAAGCGCGGACGCCAGGCGCGGGTACTCATGCACGTTCTGCCGCAGATCCGCGACATACGCCGAGGAGGCTCGGCCGCGCTGGATCTGTGCCACGTCGCCCAGGGGCGGCTGGACGGGTACTACGAAATGGGCATCAACCCCTGGGACATGGCTGCAGGCTGGCTGGTGCTCACCGAGGCCGGGGGACTAGCTACCGGCGCGCACGGGGCGCCGCCCTCCAGCGAGTGCGTCATCGCTGCGGGAGCCACCCTGCATCCGGCATTGGCGGAACTGGTGCAGGACGGCCTGCAGCATTTCTGAGCCGCACGAGAGTCTCCCAGGACGCGAAAACGCCGGTGACCGAGCAGTCACCGGCGTTTTCGAGCTCTAGCGAAGGTCAGGACGCCGAAAGGTAGGGCGTCAACTCCGGCAGGTGCAGATCGTGCGCGACCGCTGTCTGCGCCAGCGATTCCAACTCGCCCAGGCGCATGTCCGCCAGGTGCGGGTCGTCTTCAGCTTCTGCCGCTTGCAAGGACTCGATCGCTTCACGTGCGCGGTCGCGAATGGTGCTTGTGAGTTCGGTCATTACCCACCTCCTGGGTTTGTTGATCGGTGTGAACCTCTGACTTCGTTGTCACGGGGCACCCCAGCGTAAGAGCCAAGGCAGCGCGTACCCTCTACCTCACATGGACAACGGGTGATGTTCTGGTTTCGGCAACGACATATAGGACGCCTGACCAGTAACAACCGAAAAAACGTGACGTTGGACACACGAACCGCCCCGCTGGGCGGACTGCCTGATTCGGGAACGGAGCCTGGCGTGACCTGCAGCCTCCTGATGGTGCACAATCCCCGCGTTGGGCACACAGCCGCACGCTTGTGCGTTGTACGGCCCACAACCGGTCGTGTCTGGCCGGTTGAGAACCACTGGAGGAGAGACGAGCCGGATGGCGACTGATTACGACGCACCACGCAAGACCGAAGAAGACGAGCTCGGTGAGGACTCGATCGAGGAGTTGAAGTCTCGCCGCGTCGATAAATCGGCTTCGAGCGTGGACGTCGACGAGGCCGAGCAGGCAGAGAGCTTCGAGCTGCCTGGTGCCGACCTCTCGGGCGAGGAATACTCCGTCCGCGTTGTACCCAAACAAGCCGATGAGTTCACCTGCAGCCGCTGCTTCCTCGTGCACCACCGCAGCCAGTTGGCCAAGGAGGTCGACGGGTTGCCGGTTTGCAGCGAGTGCATATGAGCCTGGCTGCGCAACAGCCTCACGCGATGGACGAGGAGCCCGAGGACATCGGGCTCCTCGTCCAGCGTGTAGACCCAGAACTACCGCTGCCGGGTTACGCCAAACAGCACGACGCCGGCCTGGACCTGTTCGCTGCCACGGATGCCCACTTGTCGCCCGGCGAGCGAGCGCTGGTTCCGACCGGCCTCGCGGTCGCCATCCCCGCCGGGTGGGTGGGATTGGTTCACCCCCGATCGGGCCTGGCCGCGCGCCACGGCATCACCGTGCTCAACGCTCCCGGGACCGTCGACGCGGGCTACCGAGGTGAGATTCTGGTCAATCTGATCAACCTCGACCCGCGCGAAGAGTTTTCTGTAAAGCGCGGTGATCGCATCGCACAACTGCTCCTACAGCGGGTGGGTCGGGCGAGCTTGCATGAGGTCGATGTGCTTCCTGCCAGTCACAGGGGTCACACTGGTCATGGAGACAGCGGCGGATTCGGGCACAGTTCATAGCCCTCCGCCCGCATATCGCTGACCAGAACCGAGGAGACGACACATGGCATGGTTCCGACGCGGCAAGGCACGAGATGCCCAGACCGCTCCCGTCGAGACCGACGCCGCGCAGACCCCGGCGCCCCCAGTCGGGGATGACGTCGAGTCCGCCACTGCAGCGCAGACCCAGGATGAGGCCAGCGCCCAGGCGCCCGCGGGCGAGGCCGTGATCGACGAATCCAAGCTCGGTCCCTGGGACAGTTCCGAGGTTCCGGGCAAGGGAGAGTTCCTCAAGCTTGGTGCACTGTGGCTTCCCGTGATCCAAGGTCTGATGATCTCCTTCGAGATGGATGAGGCCCAGACCCAGGTGACGGCAGTACGCGTCATGCTCGGCGACTCAGCGCTGCAGTTGCAGGCCTTCGCGGCACCGCGCTCGCGTGGCCTCTGGGATGAGATCCGCACGGAGCTGGCTGAGGGCATCACCTCATCCGGTGGTACCGCCCAGGAGCGTCAAGGCCCGCTGGGCCCGGAGCTGTTCGTGCAGGTCCCCGCCCAGGATGCGACCGGACGTCCCACCACCTCCTCCATGCTCTTCGTCGGCTTCGACGGGCCACGTTGGTTCCTTCGCGGTGTACTCAGCGGTTCGGCCGCCACCGACGAGCGTGCCGCCGAGCCGCTGCGCAACGTGATGCGGGTGGTGGTCGTCGACCGCGGCGAGGCACCTATGGCGCCACGGGAGCTGCTCGAACTGCAGTTGCCTGATGAGTCCCCGGAGGGACAGCCCGAGCCGGGCGGTAAGGACTTCGACCCGTTCGCGCGGGGCCCGGAGATCACCGAGGTTCGCTGAGCCGATGGCTAGCCTGCTGGATCGTCTTCGCAACCACTACGGGCGTTCGAGCGAGGAGCTCGAAGCCGATGAGCTGCATGAGCGCGCCGGCGCCATCGGCGCCACCCACGTTCGTGATGTGCAGGAACGCTCGCTGGCCGACCTGTCGGGCGTCATCCGCACGCTCACCCACACCTGCTCCTCGAATCCGCCCCACCTGGCGGTGGAGCTCTTCGACGGAACCGGGTCGGTGCAACTCGTGTGGCTGGGCCGACGCGCGATCCGAGGAATCGAACCGGGGGTCTACCTGCGGGCCCACGGGCGAGTGACCCGCCGGGCCGGTGTGCTGACGATCTACAACCCTCGCTACGAGATCCTGCCGCGCGGCTGATCAGACCAGCAGGGCACCGGGGGTGGCGCCGGCCAATTGCCGCGGCCGGGCCGCGGCGCTGCCAGCCGCGGGGTGTGGGTCTGACTAGACCGGCTCGTCTTCGCCGGCGGAGGGGTTCAGGAGGCGTTCCAGTTCGCTCTCGACCTCGCTGGTGGTGACCAGGATGAGTTCGTCGCTGACCTCCAGCAGGTCGTCACCGCAGGGGGCGATGGCCCGTTCCCCGCGGATGATGCAGGTGAGCACCGTGTCGGCGGGCCAGGGCACCTCGGCAACGCGGCGGGTCGCCCACGGGCTGCCTGTGGGCAAGGTCATCTCGACCAGGATGGCGTGACTCTGCTGGAACTCGAAGATGCGCACCAGGTCACCGACACTGACCGCCTCCTCCACCAGCGCCGTCATCAGGCGCGGCGTCGAGACCGCGACATCGACCCCCCACCCGGAATCGAACATCCACTCGTTCTTGGGGTTGTTCACCCGCGCGACCGTGCGAGGCACCCCGAATTCGGTCTTGGCCAGCAGCGACACGACGAGGTTCGCTTTGTCGTCGCCGGTCGCGGCGACCACGACGTCGCAGTTCTCCAACCCCGCTTCGTTCAGCGCGGTGATCTCACAGGCGTCGGCCAGCAACCAGGAGGCGTCCGGCACCCGCGAGGACTGCACGTCGTCAGCGTTGTGGTCGATGAGGAGCACCTCGTGGCGCCCGGCGATGAGCTCGCGCGCAATGGAGCGGCCGACGCTGCCTGCTCCGGCTATGACGACGCGCATGACTGTGGTCCTTTCGCGGACATTGATCGATGAGGGGCTACCGGGCTCACAACGCCGGTGGTCGCTCCTGCAGGACGCCTTCGACGTGGGGAAGGTCGGCAGCGGGGCAGACGACGTTGAGGATGTCGTTCTCTTGGTAGACCGTTTCCGGTCCGGGGACGCGACCTTGGTTCAGCCGGATGAAGTACGCGATCCGCGCTCCGGTGGCCGATTCGATCGCCGACATCGGCCGACCGATCCAGTCCTCGTGCGCCGGAACCTCGGCCACCACCACCTGCCCGCTGGGGTCGGTGTACTGCGGCACCGCGCCGTGTGGCAGCAGGCGCCGCAGCATCCGGTCGGCGGTCCAACGCACCGTGCCGACGGTGGGGATACCCAGGCGCTGGTAGATCTCGGCGCGGCCGGGGTCGTAGATGCGCGCCACGACGTTTGCCACGCCGTAGGTCTCCCGCGCGACCCGAGCAGCCAGGATGTTGGAGTTGTCGCCGCTGCTGACCGCGGCAAAGGCGTAGGCGTGCTCGATCCCGGCTTTGACCAGGGTGTCGCGATCGAACCCGACACCGGTGACCCGACGGCCCTCGAACTCGGGGCCCAGGCGCCGGAACGACGCGGGTTGACGGTCGATCACCGAGACATCGTGGCCTTGGGCCTCGATGCTCAGAGCGAGGGTGGAACCGACGCGGCCGCAGCCCATGATGACGAAGTGCACAGGACAACGCTACAGCCGCAATCGAGTGGGCCGAGCGCCGCGACGGGGTGTTGCACAACAGGGGGCTTTCAATCCTCGGCTGCACCGGCCCTACAGTTGACGGGTGTCGGATGTCAGTCGCGCGCTCAAGCGCATGGTCGTGGGCCGCGCGATGCGCAGCGACCGCCTCGGGGAAACCTTGTTGCCCAAACGGATTGCCCTGCCCGTATTCGCCAGCGATGCCCTCTCCTCGGTGGCCTACGCCCCTGATGAGATCTTCCTGACACTCGCCCTGGCCGGGGGTACCTTCGCCTTCCTGCACAGCTGGCAGATCGGGCTGTGCGTGGCTGCGGTGATGGCCGTGGTGGTGGCCTCATATCGCCAGAATGTGCACGCCTACCCCTCCGGGGGCGGCGATTACGAAGTCGCCACCGTCAACCTGGGGCCCAAGGCCGGGATGTCGGTGGCGAGTGCTCTGCTGGTGGACTACGTGCTCACCGTCGCGGTCTCCATCAGCTCTGGGGTGCAGAACGCGGGCGCAGCGTTGCCGTTCATCCGCGGGCACGAGGCCCTGGTGGCTGTCGCTCTGGTGGTGCTGCTGGCCGCCATCAACCTTCGGGGGGTTCGCGAATCCGGCACCGCCTTCGCGATCCCCACCTACGCCTTCATGATCGGCATCCTGGGCATGACCTTCTGGGGTCATCTACGCAACCTCATGGGGACGCTGCCCGCCGCGCCCAGCGCAGGCCTGGAGTTGCGCCCGGAACCTGCTTACGGGGCCCTGAGCGGGCTTGCGATGGTCTTCCTGCTGTTGCGTGCGTTCTCCTCCGGCTGTGCGGCGCTGACCGGTGTGGAGGCCATCTCCAACGGTGTCCCCGCCTTCCGCAAGCCCAAGAGCCGCAACGCGGCGGCGACGCTGACGCTGATGGGCGCAATCTCGGTGACCATGCTCATGGCCATGATCACGCTGGCCCGGGCCGCGCACGTCAACTTCGCCGAGGACCCCGCCACTCAACTGTTCCGCAACGGCGTCCCCGTCGGTGAGGACTACGTGCAGGAGACGATCATCGGGCAGCTGGCCCACACCGTCTTCGACGGGTTCCTGCCCGGCGTGGTGTTCATCTCCATCGTCACCGGCGTCATCCTCGTCCTGGCCGCCAACACCGCCTTCAACGGATTCCCCGTGCTGGCCTCGGTGCTGGCCCGCGACGGGCTGCTGCCGCGCCAACTGTCCCAACGCGGTGACCGGTTGGCCTTCAGCAACGGCATCCTGATCTTGGCCGGGGCTGCGATCGTGTTGATCGTCGCCTACGACGCGCAGGTCACCAAGCTGATCCAGCTGTACATCGTCGGCGTCTTCGTCTCCTTCACCCTCAGCCAGATCGGCATGATCCGGCACTGGAACCGGCTGCTGGCAGGAGAGCAGGATCAGTCCGAACGCAACCGCATGCAGCGCTCCCGGATCATCAACAGCGTCGGGGCCACGATGTCCGGCTCGGTGCTCATCGTGGTGCTCATCACCAAATTCATGCGTGGCGCCGGATTCGCCGTCGCCGCGATGGTTCTGCTGTTCTTCGTGATGCAGGGGATCCGCAAGCACTACGACATGGTCGCTGCCGAGCTCGCCCTGTCCGACGACCCGCGTGAAGAGCGGGCCTTGCCCTCGCATGTGCACGCCATCGTGCTGGTGAGCAAGATCCACAAGCCGACGATGCGGGCGTTGGCCTACGCCCGTGCTTCGCGACCCTCGGTGCTGGAAGCGGTCACGGTCAACGTCGACCCAGAGGTCTCCCAGACGTTGCTGGCCGAGTGGGATCGCCGTCAGGTGCCCGTGGACCTGAAGTTGCTCGATTCGCCTTACCGCGAGATCACCCGGCCGGTGGTCGATTACGTCAAAGCCGCTCGGGCGCGCTCCCCTCGCGATGTGATCACGATCTACATCCCCGAATATGTGGTGGGCCGCTGGTGGGAGCACACCCTGCACAACCACAGTGCCCTGCGGCTCAAAGCGGCGCTGCTGTTCACCCCCGGAGTCATGGTGGTCAGCGTGCCCTGGCAGCTGCGTTCCTCCGAAGGCGCCGAGGACTGGTACACCGGAGGTACCAGCGCACCGAGCAATCTGCGAGGTCCGAGCTGATGGGCTCACGAAACCCGCGCGCCGCTCATGAGTCGCCCGCGCCGATGAAGGATGGCCAGCACATGGAACTCGAACTGGAAGTCGGCCCGATCGCGCACGGAGGTCACTGCGTCGCCCGCGCCGAGGACGGTCAGGTCGTGTTCGTGCGCCACACCTTGCCCGGGGAACAGGTCCTGGCGCGGGTGACCAAAGGCAGCCCGGGGGATCGATTCGTTTTCGCCGACGCCATCGAGATCCGCACTCCCTCGCCGGATCGAGTAGAGCCGCGTTGCCCGGTGGCTCACCCCGGTGGCTGTGGCGGCTGCGATTTCCAACATGTCGACATCGCTGCCCAGCGCCGGCTGAAGGCCGAGGTCGTGCGGGAACAGCTCGCCCGGCTGGGCGGTCTGGACGTCCCGGTGCAGGTCCGCCCCGTACCCGGCGACCAGGAGGGGCTGCGGTGGCGCACTCGGGTGGAGTTCGCCGTTGCCCGGGATGGTCGGGCGGGGTTGCACCCCCAGCGCAGCAAGCGGGTTCTGCCGCTGCAGGACTGCCCTATCGCCCACCCGGACATCATCGCAACCGGGGTTTTGGATCAGCGCTGGCCGCGTTCGCGCTCCGTGGACGTCGTTGCTCCCTCCGAGGGGCCCGCGGTGGCTATCGCAGTGCCGCAGGGACTGCCGGATTCCCCCACGGTGCGCGAGAGCGTGCGCGGCGCCCTGTGGAGCGGGGAGTTCGACATCAATGCTCGCGGTTTCTGGCAGGTCCATCCCGGAGCGGGAGCCACGTTCGTGGACCACGTGCTTGAGCTGCTTTCCCCCCAGCCGGGGGAGCGGGCGTTGGACTTGTACGCCGGGGTCGGGGTGTTTGCTCGTGCGTTGGCCGACCAGGTCGGTGCCGAGGGTGCGGTGCTGGCGATCGAGTCGGATGTGCGCGCAGTGGACTCACTGCTGGCCGCCATGGCTGGTCGCTCAGAACTGGAGGCACGGGTCGGTCGGGTGGAGCACGAGCTGGCCCCGCTGGTCGAAGGCGGTGACGACGTCGATCTGGTCGTGCTCGATCCTCCCCGCTCGGGCGCCGGTAGGGAGGTCATCGAGGCCATCTGCGGGATGCATCCGCGGGCGATCGCGTATGTGGCGTGTGACCCAGCGGCACTAGGCCGTGATGTGGCCTACGCGCGCCAGGCGGGTTACGAGGTCTCTTCGGTCCAGGGGTTCGACGCATTCCCGATGACCCATCACGTGGAAACCATTGCGCACTTTGTACCGGCAGAGGCCGGAACATCACGGATCAGTTGAGAGCTCGGGGGTCCGGAAGTGGTAATCGCACGGGAGGTGGCCCGTTCAGCGCCCGGGGTGGTCTCTGCTGGTGCAGGATCTATGGCATGAGATGTGTGTGTCCGGCGCTGGCAACCTGACACAGTGTGGTTCAAGATCTCGACATCAAGATAGTTCGCAGGCCTTACCTGAAGGAGCATGCGGTGAGCCAAGACAGCTTCCAATCCAAGGGGACGTTGCGCGTCGGTGATCAGACGGTAGAGATCTTCCGCCTGTCCGCCGTCGAGGGCAGCGCATCCTTGCCGTACAGCCTGAAGGTTCTCCTGGAGAACCTGCTGCGCACGGAGGACGGCGCGAACATCACCGCCGACCACATCCGTGCCATCGGCAACTGGGATCAGAACGCCCAGCCGGACACCGAGATCCAGTTCACCCCGGCGCGTGTGGTCATGCAGGACTTCACCGGTGTGCCCTGCATCGTCGACCTCGCCACGATGCGCGAAGCGGCAGTAGAACTCGGCGGTAAGGCCGACAAGATCAACCCGCTCTCCCCGGCCGAACTGGTCATCGACCACTCGGTGCAGATCGACGTTTTCGGCACCAAAGACGCTTTCGAGCGCAATGTCGAGTACGAGTACGAGCGCAACGGTGAGCGGTACCAGTTCCTGCGTTGGGGCCAGGGCGCCTTCGACGACTTCAAGGTCGTCCCGCCCGGCACCGGCATCGTGCACCAGGTCAACATCGAGCATCTGGCCCGCGTGATCATGGAGCGCGACGGCGTCGCTTACCCCGACACCTGCATCGGCACCGACTCCCACACCACGATGGAGAACGGCCTGGGCGTCCTGGGCTGGGGCGTCGGCGGTATCGAGGCCGAGGCGGCCATGCTCGGCCAGCCCGTCTCGATGCTCATCCCGCGCGTCGTCGGCTTCAAGGTCACCGGTGAGATTCCGGCCGGTGTCACCGCCACCGACGTCGTTCTCACGATCACCGAGATGCTGCGCAAGCACGGCGTTGTGGGCAAGTTCGTCGAGTTCCACGGCGAGGGTGTCTCCTCGATCCCGCTGGCCAACCGCGCCACCATCGGCAACATGAGCCCCGAGTTCGGCTCCACCTGTGCGATCTTCCCGATCGATGAGAAGACCATCGAGTACCTGCACCTGACCGGCCGGAGCGAAGAGCAGGTCGCCCTGGTCGAGGCCTACGCCAAAGAGCAGGGCCTGTGGCTGGACCCGAGCCAGCAACTGCGCTTCTCCGAGGAGATCGAGCTCGACCTGTCCACGGTCGTGCCGAGCATCGCAGGCCCCAAGCGTCCGCAGGACCGCATCCTGCTCTCGCAGGCCAAGGAGTCCTTCCGTAAGGTTCTCCCGGACTACGCCACCGGCCAGAACGACGAGGTCGTCGTGGACTCCGGGTCCTTCCCGGCCTCGGACCCGCCCGCGCCGGGTGAGGACCTGCAGAAGGGCGACAACGCACCTGAGGAGACCGGCTCCGCCGACCAGCGTGCGCACCGGGTCGTCACCGTGGAGCGCGAGGGCCAGTCCTTCGAGATCGACCACGGCATCGTCTCGATCGCCTCGATCACGAGTTGCACCAACACCTCCAACCCCTCGGTGATGCTCGCGGCGGGCCTGCTCGCTAAGAAGGCATCCGAGAAGGGCCTGAAGGTCAAGCCGTGGGTCAAGACCTCGATGGCGCCTGGTTCCAAGGTCGTCACCGAGTACTACACCAAGGCTGGGCTGTGGCCGGCGCTGGAGGCGCTGGGCTACCACCTCGTTGGTTACGGGTGCACCACCTGCATCGGCAACTCCGGACCGCTGCCGGCCGACATCTCGGCCGCCATCAACGAGTACGACCTCGCGGTCACCTCGGTGCTGTCCGGTAACCGCAACTTCGAGGGCCGGATCAACCCGGACGTCAAGATGAACTACTTGGCCAGCCCCCCGCTGGTCGTTGCCTACGCCTTGGCCGGAACGATGGACTTCGACTTCGAGTCCGAGCCGCTGGGCCAGGACCAGCAGGGCAATGACGTCTACCTCAAGGACATCTGGCCCTCCAGCGAGGAGGTCGAAGCGACGATTGCCTCCTCGATCGACCGCGAGATGTTCACGACCCAGTACGCCGATGTCTTCTCCGGCGATGAGCGTTGGCGCAACCTCAGCACTCCTGAGGGCAACACCTTCGAGTGGGACGAGAAGTCCACCTACGTGCGTAAGCCTCCGTACTTCGAGGGTATGAAGATGGAGCTCACGCCGGTACAGGACATCTCCGGCGCTCGGGTGCTCGCCAAGCTCGGCGACTCGGTCACCACCGACCACATCAGCCCCGCTGGTGCGATCAAGGCTGACAGCCCAGCCGGTAAGTACCTGGCAGAGCACGGTGTGGACCGCCGGGACTTCAACTCCTACGGTTCGCGACGCGGCAACCACGAGGTGATGATTCGCGGCACCTTCGCCAACATCCGACTGCGCAACCAGCTCCTGGACGGCGTCGAAGGCGGCTTCACCCGCAACTTCCTCGCCGGTGGCGAGCAGACCTCGATCTTCGAGGCATCTCAGGCCTACCAGGAGGCGGGCGTTCCGCTGGTGGTCCTGGCCGGCAAGGAGTACGGCTCCGGTTCCTCACGTGACTGGGCTGCCAAGGGCACCCGGCTGCTGGGGGTCAAGGCGGTCATCGCGGAGAGCTACGAGCGCATCCACCGCAGCAACCTCATCGGGATGGGCGTTCTGCCGCTGCAGTTCCCGCAGGGTGAAACGGTCAGCAGCCTCGGCCTGGACGGCACCGAGGTCTTCGAGATCTCCGGTGTGACCGAGCTGAACGAGGGCCGCACGCCCAAGAGCGTGAAGGTTGTCGCCACGAAGGACGGCGGCGAGAGCGTCGAGTTCGACGCGGTCGTGCGCATCGACACCCCCGGAGAAGCGGACTACTACCGCAACGACGGAATCCTTCAGTACGTGCTGCGCAACCTCGTGCAAGCCTGATCAATCCGCACAAGGCCGGGGTCGACAGACCCCGGCCTTGTCGTATGCCTGGGGTCTTCGTCGGGGATCGTGCACGTGGACCGGGTGCCTGGCCGGCTGTGAAAATGCCGGTTAGGGCTCACGCTTCAGACGCGCCGCCCGCCCGTGGATCACAGGCGCCGCGAGACAGTATGCGACGGACGTGCTCGCGAGCTGCTGGGTCGCCGGCAAGGCGGGCGCACACCTGGGCGGGGGAGCCGCCCAGCAGCGCCGCCAGTTCGCCATGGCCGGCCAAGAGAGCGAACAACTCACCTTGCGGCATCAGCGGCAGCGGGTGGGCCCCAGGAGCGCCATCCGGCCCGTGGCCGTCATGCTCGACATCGCGGTCGCGGTGGTCGCTGTTGTGCTGCTCGGGGCTGTGCAGGTGGCTGATGAGGCCGTGCCGCGAGGAGTACAGGTCGACCTCGCGTGGGTCCGGCATTTCCGACCTCCCCAAGGCCAGCGTGACCGACCCGCCCAGGTCGGCGAGCGTGATCCGCTCGTAGTTGGGTTCGGTGGCGTCCAGGGCCGCCAGGTCGTCGGCACTCAGCCAGGTCAGGACCACGGGGGTGCGAGCGCCGCGGCAGGCGTAGGGCGCCGCGGCCAGATAGCCGCGCCGGCTGACGTGGGCGGAATGCCCGATCGCCACTTCGTGCAACTCTGCGGGCAGCAACGGGATAGCCGATGCGCGAGGCAGTTTGGTCGCTAACACCGTGGGGGAGGCGTTCGAGCCGACCGCCAACACGGCGCGCCCGCCCGGGGGAACCTCCCGCACCGGGTCCGGGTGGGGGACGAAGCGACCGGCCCGGAGAACCCCGGCGACTCTCGGGCAAGCCCAGGGGTACTCCTCAGGCACCAGGTCCGCAAGTGAACTCATCCGGGCCCCTCCTGATCGCGGCGGGTTCGGCGCGGGTCAGCCTGCTCGCGGTAGGTTCGCCGGCGGACTCTAAGCCCGCGCGGGGTTGCGTCGACCTGATCTCTGGAAGGGATGTCGGTCGTGGCAGGCATCCTGCGGTCATGAACGATTCGGCACCGCACAGGACGACACCACCCGGCTGGCCGCAGGGAGTGCCCGGCCCGGAGGCTCCCGGGTGGCAAGAGGCCGCGGTGGGTTGGTTGCTGGACCAGTGCCCGCCGGACTACCGCGGCTACGACGCCTGGCGGCGGCATCCGCTCGCCCTGGCTTGGATCGCAGCCCGCCATGTCGAAGGAGAGGTCAGCGTCATGCGGGAGGCCTACCGTCACGCGCGGGTCGAACTCGGGCCCCACCTGCCGCCCGAAGCGCTGCCGGAGATCCTCGGCGTGTTGGAGCGGGAGGGACTGCGGCTGCGCGCCACGGCCAGAGCTGCCGCTTTGGTGCATGCCGCATTCACCGGGGAGCATTTCGTGCCTCGGCTGTGACTGGGCCCGCGTGCGCTCGGTTCGGCTCAGCTCTGCGGATCGGCGGGCACGGCATCCGCGTGCCCGTTGGCACGCAGCCGATCCCGCAGTCGCTGCGCGCTCTGGTCCATCCGGGCCTGGTCCGGCTCGGACTGCACGTTGCGCAGGTCGAAGTCGGCCGGGGAGTTCACGGGCCACACATGCAGGTGCAGGTGCGCCACCTCGAACCCCTGCACCAGCAACCCGGTCCGAGCGCTGTCCCATTCCTGGCGCTGCGCCAGGCCGATGGCCTGGGCCACCCGGGTCAGGTGGGCCAGCGTCGCCTCGTCAGCGTCGAGCCACTGGTCGATCTCCTCGCGGGGGACGACCAGGGTGTGCCCGTCAGTGAGCGGGCCTGCCGTCAGGAAAGCGACGCACAGCTCGTCCTCCCACACGAAGCGCCCAGGGATCTCACGGTTGATGATGCGGCTGAAGATCGTCGGCATGGCCCCAGCCTAGGGGCCACGCCGAGGAACTCAATGGGAGGAGCAAGCCCGCCTGGCGCTGGCAGGTTTCGGGCCGGATCAGCCGGTGTTCTGCAGCCCGGCAGCGGCGCCGTTGACGGTGAGCAGCAAGGTGCGCCGCCAGGCCTCCCGATCCACCGGCCCATTACGTAGGGGATCTGCGGGCAGGCGCAGCACCCGCAACGCTTTGAGCTGCAGGTGGCTCAGCGCGTCGATGTAGGGCCGGCGCAGCCCGATCGCCTGGCTCAGGTGGGGCTTGCGCTCCAGGAGTTCCTGTTGACCCAACACGTCTAAGACGTGGGCCAGGGACAAGTCGTACTCGGTGAGGATCTGCACGCTCAGATCCGGGCGTCCACCGAGCTCCAGGAAACGCTCAGCCAGGCGGCGGTCCGACTTGGCCAGGCTCATCTCCGCGACGTCGATGAGCGATGCGAACAGCGGCCACTCTCGGTAGGCCCGGCGCAGCAACTCGATGTCACCCACCGCAGCCAGACCGCTGCCCAGGCCGTACCAACCGGGCAGGTTCACTCGGGTCTGCGCCCAACTGAAGACCCAGGGGATGGCCCGTAGGTCATCCAGGCTGCGGCCGGTTTCCACGCCGGCCCGCCGCGAGGGGCGCGACCCCAGACGCAGGTCGCCGATCTCGTCCAACGGGCTGACCAGGGCGATGAGGTCGGCGAAACCGGGCTGTTCCACCAGCGCGCGGTAGCAGCCGCGGCTTTGCTGATCGACGATGCGCGCCAAGTCGGCGTAGCGAGCAGCCGCGTCATCCCGGGCCTTGGAGCGCTTGGGTTCGTCGGCCAGCAGCACAGCGGAAGTGAGCCGTTCCAG
Source organism: Gephyromycinifex aptenodytis (assembly GCF_012277275.1). GTDB lineage: Bacteria > Actinomycetota > Actinomycetes > Actinomycetales > Dermatophilaceae > Gephyromycinifex > Gephyromycinifex aptenodytis. The sequence continues at coordinate 250,195 of NZ_CP051155.1, forward strand.
GTGGCGCTGAGCGATGGCAGCGTCGCCGTACCGGGCGAAGATCACCTCGCCCTGCTCGGTGACTTTGAACCGGCCATCGACCGAACCACTGGGCTGGGCCATGATCGCGCGGTGCAGTGGGCCGCCGCCGCGACCCAGGGAGCCGCCGCGCCCGTGGAACAGGGTGAGTTCCACCTCGGCCTGCTCGGCCCACGCCACGAGTTCCCGCTCGGCGTGGTCCAGGGTGAGCGTGGCGCTGGCCGGCCCGACGTCCTTGGCCGAGTCCGAATAGCCCACCATGACCTCCACAGCCCGCCCGGACTGCGCCCACTGACTTTGGGTGCTGGCCCGTTGCGCCCACGCACGCAGGATGCTCGGGGCGTTCTGCAGGTCGGCACCAGTCTCGAACAGGGGGACCACGTCCAGGCGCAGCGGCCGGTCGCCCACCGCCAGGCGGGCCAGGGCCCGTACGGCCAGCAGGTCGGCCTCGTTACGGGTGAAGCTGACGATGTAGCGCCCGCAGCAACCCACCCCCCAGCGCTGTTGCAGCCAGGAGAGCACCCGGATGGTGTCCAAGGCCTCGGTGGCGCGTTCGCTCTGCGGCAGCACCGCGATCGGCCAGCCCTTGGTTGCCAGTTCGTCCAGGAAGGCCGGGTCTTGGGCGGCCGCGCCCGGGTCGGCTACGTCGGGCAGCATGCCGATGAGCTCGGTGAGCACCCCTTCGTGGACGGCGCTGTGCTGGCGCACTTCGAGCTCAGCCAGGTGGAAGCCGAACGTCTCCACCATCCAGATGAGGTGCTGGAGCTCCCCGCGTGCGCTGCGCGCGTCGCCGGCCGCGACCAGGCTGTCCTGCACCAGGCGCAGCTCGGCAAGCATCTCTTCGGGTCCGGCGTAAGCAAACCCGGCATGTTCGCGGCGCGTCGCCTCCACCCGGGCCCCGACGACCAGGAGTTTCTGGCGATGCGGTTCGCCCGGAGAGTTCTTCATGATCTCGGCGAACTGCTCCGGGTAGGCAACGGCATCCACGGCCAGGGCCTGCATGAGTTCGGGGGAGGGCGGCGTGGTGACGGTGTCCATCGTCAAGGTGCGCGCCACTCGGTCCACATGCTCATGTAGCTGGCGCAACGCCTGCTCGGCCTGGGTGGCCATGGTGGCGCGGGTGACGGTGGAGGTGACGAAGGGGTTACCGTCGCGGTCCCCGCCCACCCAGGTGCCGAAGCGAACGAAGGCGGGCACCTGGGGCCCGGTGCGGCCCGGGTCCGCGCCCGGCAAAGCCGCCTCGACCCGGCGATACAGACGCGGAACGGCCCGGAACAGAGTCTGGTCGAAGACGGTAAGGACGGTTTTGACCTCGTCGCGGGGTTCGGGCTGAGTGCGGCGCAAGGTTGAGGTCCGCTGCAGGATGTCGATGTCCTCCAACATCCGCCGCCGGGCCACAGCGTGCTCGGGGGCACCATTCTGCGGGTCGTCGAATCGGTCCAACTGCTGGGCGATGCGGCTCAGCGCTGCCGTGACGGCCCGGCGCCGGGCCTCGGTGGGGTGTGCGGTCAGCACCGGGTGGATGCGCAACCCCTGCAGTCGGTTGCTGTCGATGAGCTCCTGCAAGGCAGGGGCCACCCCGCCGGACTCGATATCGTCGTCCTCTCCGCGTCGCAACGCCCGGGCCCGGCTGCGTTCGTCGGCCAAGTTAGCCAGGTGCAGGTGCACCGTGACCGCGCGGGTCAACGTTGCGGCGGCCTCGGCGTCCAGTTCATCGACGATGGCTTGAACCGCCGACTCATCTTCGCGGCGGCAGGCCTCCACCAAGGCATCGAGTTGCTCACCGGCATCGTGGCCGGATTCGGAGAGTACCTGGGCGTGCAACTGAGCGAGCAGGTCGAGGTCGGAATGCAGGGTCGTGGACGGCGAAGTCTCACCGGGTTGGGACATACGAGCAGTCTAAGAAGCCACTGGCCTGCGCCTTGAACCGGGCATCAGCCGTCGAGTGTCGCGCGAGCCTTGCGGGGCGTATGGTCGAACGGTTGCTCGCGCATGGAAGGACCGACCCTGTGAGCCTGTTGGCGACGATCCATCAACCCTCCGACCTGCGTGGGTTAACCGCTGAAGAGTTGGAAGAGCTCGCGGGTGAGATCCGAGAGTTCCTCGTCGAGAAGGTCTCTCGAACCGGCGGGCACCTGGGCCCGAACCTCGGCGTCGTCGAACTCACGATCGCCTTGCACCGGGTCTTTGACAGCCCCAAAGACGCAATTGTGTTCGACACCGGCCACATCGCCTACGTGCACAAGCTGCTCACCGGTCGTCAGGACTTTGAGGGTCTGCGTTCTCGCGGTGGTCTCTCGGGCTACCCCAGCCGGGCCGAATCCGAGCACGACGTCGTGGAGAACTCCCACGCGTCCACGTCACTGTCGTGGGCCGAGGGCATCGCTCGCGGACGCCGCCTGCGGGGAGAAACCGACCGTCACACGGTCGCCGTCATCGGTGATGGTGCGCTCGGTGGTGGCATGGCGTGGGAATCGCTGAACGACATCGCCTCCGACAAAGACCTGCCGCTGGTCATCATCGTCAACGACAACGAACGCTCCTACGCTCCCACCACCGGCGGGTTGGCCGAGCACTTGGCGCTGCTGCGTACGACCCGCCAATACGAGGAGATGCTCTCCTGGGGCCGCAAGGCCATCACTCGAGCCCCCGTCGTGGGACGCCCGGTCTTTGAGACCCTGCACGGGGTCAAGAAGGGCATTAAAGACATCGTCGCTCCGCAGGTGATGTTCGAGGACCTCGGGCTTAAATATGTCGGTCCGGTCGATGGGCATGACTTCGTGTCGCTGCACACCGCGCTGCGGCGCGCCCACGATTTCGGTGGGCCGGTCATCGTTCACGTGCTCACCGAGAAGGGCCACGGCTACTCCCACGCCGTCAACCACGTGGATGACGCGTTTCACGCGGTGGGGATCATCAATCCGGAGACCGGGTTGCCGTTGGAGATCGCTGGCCGCAGTTGGACCGAGAACTTCTCCGAGGCGCTGGTCGACCTGGGCGCCGAACGTGAGGACATCGTGGCGCTGACCGCGGCGATGCTCATCCCGGTGGGGCTGCGTGACTTCGCCACCAAGTACCCCGAGCGGGTGTTCGACGTCGGGATCGCCGAGCAGCATGCGGTGACGATGGCGGCCGGCCTCTCCTTCGCCGGGCTACACCCGGTGGTGGCCTTGTACTCCACCTTCCTCAACCGCGCCTTCGATCAGATGCTCATGGACTGCGCGCTGCATAAAGCGGGCGTGACCTTCGTGCTGGACCGGGCCGGGGCGACCGGCAGCGACGGTGCCTCGCACAACGGCATGTGGGACTTCGCTCTGGCCGCGATCGTGCCCGGCTTGTACGCGGCCGCTCCGCGTGACGGCTCGCAGGTGGAACGTGCCCTCTGGGAGGCCGTCGATATCGACGACGCCCCGAGCCTGATCCGTTTCCCCAAGGGCACCGAACCGCCGGTGATCGAGGCGCTGGCCGCTTTCGAGTCCCTGGAAGTGATCGCGCAGTACCCCGACCAAGGCGAGATCGGCCTGGACGATGAGCTGGACGTGCTTATCGTCTCGGTCGGGGCCATGGCGCCGACCGCGATGGCAGCAGCCGCGATCGTTGCCGACCAAGGCCACCACGTCCGGGTCGTCGACCCGCGCTGGGTGCTTCCGGTCTCCGGCGAGGTGGTGCAGGCGGCACGCAACGCCCGAGTGGTCGCGGTCATCGAGGATCACGTCGCCGAGAATGGCATCGGCTCCGCGGTGGCCGCCGAACTCGCCGCGAATCAGGTGTTCGCGCCGGTGCTGCGGTTCGGGCTTCCCAAGCGTTTCCTGGAGCACGCGAGCCGCTCACAGGTGCTGGCCGACGCCGGCCTGACACCAGAGCCGGTTGCGGCGAAACTGCTTGCGGTGTTGCCCCAGAACTGACTGCTCGTAGGCGGGCGCAGACCCGGCTCGAGGCGGTGCGCGAAAGGGCTGAACCCCCAAGGGGGGGGTTCAGCCCTTTCGGCGTGTGCGCCCCACCAACGCTGTGCGGCGGTGGGGGAGGCTCAGATGTCGCGGAAGGTCTCCACGGTCGCGCCGAGAGCGTTCAGACGCCGTGCCAGGTCCTCGTAGCCGCGATTGATGACGTACACGTTGCGCAGTACCGACGTGCCGGGCGCAGCGAGCATGGCGATGAGCATGACCACCCCGGGGCGCAGCGCCGGCGGGCAGATCGCCTCGGCAGCGCGCCAGCGGGTGGGGCCGTCGATGAGGACCCGGTGCGGGTCCAGAAGCTGCACCTTGGCGCCGAGCTTGGTCAGCTCCGTCAGGTAGATGGCCCGGTTCTCGTACACCCAGTCGTGGATCATCGTGCGCCCGTCCGCGCAGGCGGCGATGAGGGCGAAGAACGGCAGGTTGTCGATGTTGAGTCCGGGGAAGGGCATCGGGTGGATTTTGTCCACCGCCGGCTTCAACGGCCCGGGGGTGGTCGTCAGATCGACCAGGCGGGTGTAGCCGTTGTTCGAGGGGTACTCGGGGGTGAGCTCGTACTTCATGCCCATGTCGGCCAGCAGCGCCAGCTCGATTTCCATGAACTCGATCGGCACCCGGCGGATCGTGATCTCGGACTCGGTGACCACGGCCGCCGCCAGCAGGCTCATCGCTTCGATGGGGTCCTCGGAGGGGCAGTATTCGACGTCGACGTCGATGTGCGCCCGTCCGGTGACCTTCAGGGTCGTCGTTCCGATGCCTTCGATCTGGACCCCGAGCTTCTGCAGGTAGAAGCACAGGTCTTGAACCATGTAGTTGGGGCTGGCATTGCGGATGAGGCTCACGCCCTCGTGGCGGGCGGCCGCCATCAGCGCGTTCTCGGTGACGGTGTCCCCGCGTTCGGTGAGCACGATGGCCCGTTCGGAAACGGAGTCGGCCGAGACATTCGCCAGGTAGAAGCCGTTGGTGGCCTCCACGTTCAACCCGAAGTGGCGCAGCGCCGACATGTGCGGCTCGATGGTGCGCAGACCGAGGTCGCAACCGCCCGCGTAGGGCAGTTCGAACGTGGTGAACTCGTGCAGCAGCGGGCCCAGGAACATGATGATTGTGCGGGTGCGGCGGGCCGCTTCCTCGTCCATGGAGTCCAAGTCCAGCCGCTGCGGCGGGGTGATCTCCAGGTCGTTGCTCTGGGGGAGCCAGCGGGTGCGTACCCCGATACTGCTGAGGACCTCCAGAATGCGGTTGACCTCTTCGATGCGCGCCATGTTGCGCAGCGTCGTGCGGCCCTTGTTCAGCAGCGAGGCGCACAGAAGGGCCACGGCAGCGTTCTTGCTGGTCTTGACGTCGATCGAGCCCGAGAGCTTGGTGCCGCCGACGATTCGCAGGTGCTGCGGCCCGGAGCTACCGACCGAGACGAATTGTGAGTCGAGGTTCTCACCGATGCGGGAGAGCATCTCCAGACTCAAATTCTGTTTGCCCTGTTCGATGCGCGCAACAGCACTCTGGCTGGTGTTCAGCAGGTCGGCCAATTCGTTTTGCGTCATGCCCTGATGCCTCCGCGCCTCGCGGATGAGGGTGCCGATCCGTGCGAGGTAGTCTTCACTCATAGTCCCAATCTAACTCACATGTGAGATATCGCTGCGTGCGGCCCATCGTGGGCGCGTCACCGTAGCCAAAGCCTCAGTTGAACGATCGACTCAGTGTGTCATGCCGGGCGGGCGGGCGCGGATTCTCTAGCCGGGCAGCCGATGACGACGCCTCTCGTCCCCGCCTGGAGAGGACGCGATCTCGCAGGTCGAAGCCGGTTCGCCGGGGGCGATGAGGGATTCACAGCCCGCACCAGAACGGAAGAACGCGGGGGCCTGGATGAGCTATCCAGACCCCCGCGTCACTTTTTTACCGGCCGCGGAGCCCTTCAGAGGGTCCTGCCGGAGCGGCCGTCTTCGTGCGTCAGGCGGGCACGCTCGCGGCACCCGGGGGCAGGAAGAGCCCACCCGCGGCCGATTGGGCGATACCGCTGCGGTCCAGCAGTGGCGTCAGGCCGCCGTTCCAGAACTGGAACCCGGCGCCGGTGATCATGGCCAGATCGATGTCCATCGGGGCCTGCGCCACGCCCTCGTCGAGCATGATCCGAGCCTCCTGCGCCAGCCCAGCCAGCACCCTCTCGCGCACCTGCTCGGCGGTGAGCACCTCACTGGCCTCGCCCTCGGCGTAGATGGCGGCGACCTCGGGGTCGATGACCTGGTTGCCCTCGACCTGGGTGTAGTAGGAGGCCTTCTTGGACTCCACCACCTTGCGCAGCTTCTCCGAGACGTAGAAACGCTCCGGGAACGCCTTGGCCAGCGTCTCGTTGTTGTGCAACGCGATCGCGGGACCGACCAGGCCCATGAGCTCGAACGGAGCCATCGGGGAGATGCCGGCGAAACCGGCGTCGGCAACCTCGATGGGCGTGCCGGCATCAACGATGCGCGCCATGTCGCTCATGAACCGGCCCAGGAGACGGTTGACGATGAAGGAGGGTGAATCCTTCACCAGAACCGTCGTCTTCTTCAGCTTCCGCCCGGTGGCGAAGGCTGTAGCCAGGGTGGCGTCGTCGGTCTGTTCGCCCTTGATGATCTCCAGCAGCGGCATGACGGCCACTGGGTTGAAGAAGTGGAACCCCACGACACGTTCGGGGTTCTTCAGCTCTGAAGCCATCTCGGTGATCGACAGCGATGAGGTGTTGGTCGCCAGGATGCACTCCGGGGAGACAACCGCTTCCACCTCGGCGAAGACCGTCTTCTTGACGCTCATCTCCTCGAAGACCGCCTCGATGACGAACTCGGCGTCGGCCATGCCGTCCTTGCTCGTCGAGCCGGAGATGAGGCCCTTGTACCGGTTGGCCTTGTCGGGGTTCAGCCGACCCTTGGCCGCCAGTTTGTCGATCTCGGCGTGCACGTAGGCCACGCCCTTGTCGACGCGGCCCTGGTCGAGGTCGGTCATCAGGACGGGGCATTCCAGGCGTCGGATGAACAGCAGCGCCAACTGGCTGGCCATCAGACCTGCTCCGACGACGCCGACCTTGGTGATCTTGCGGGCCAACGAGCGGTCCGGAGCTCCGGCGGGACGCTTCGCCCGACGCTGCACCAGGTCGAAGGAGTACAGCCCGGCGCGCAGCTCGTCGCCCATGAGCAGGTCACCGAGGGCTTCGTTCTCGGCCTCGAAACCCTCTTCCATCGTGGTCGTGCGCGCGGCCGAGAGCAGATCAAGGGCGCGGTAGGGCGAAGGCGAATACCCACCGGTGCGGGCATCGGCGAGCTTGCGGCCGGCGGCGATAGCGGCCTCCCATTTCGCTTCGTCGCGGTCGACCTCGGGGCGCTGCACCCGTTCGCCGGCCACGACGCGCGCGGCCCAGCGCAACGACTGGGTGAGGAAATCCGCAGCGTCGAACACCTGGTCAAAGAGGCCGAGCTGGGCAGCCTTGACACCGGGCAGCATCCGGTTCTGGCTGAGGGGGTTCTCCACGACCAGGGTGATGGCCTTTTCGATGCCGATCAAGTTCGGCACCAACCAGCAGCCGCCCCAGCCGGGCACGAGGCCGAGGAAGACCTCGGGCAGTGCGATGGCGGGTACATCGGAAGAGACGGTGCGGTAGGCGCAGTTCAGTGCGATCTCGACACCGCCGCCCATCGCTGCTCCGTTGACGAACGCGAAACTGGGTACGCCGAGGTTGCCGAACTTGGCGAAGACATCATGGCCCAGCGAGGCGATCGCCCTGGCCTGCTCGCGCCGGGTCACCTTGGTGACGCCGGTGAGGTCGGCGCCGACGGCGAAGATGTAAGGCTTGCCGGTGACACCGACCGCGACGATCTCACCGGCGGCAGCCCGCTGGGTGAGGTCGTCGAGGACTTCGCCCAGGCCGGTGAGGGTCGCTGGGCCCAGCGTGTTGGGCTTGGTGTGGTCGTGGCCGTTGTCCAGGGTGATCAGGGCCATGGTGCCCGCCTCACCCGGCAGTTCGACGTCGCGGACGAGGGCCTTGGTGACGACCTCATCGGGGAAGAGAGACTGGAAGTCGACGCTCATTCCTCAGGCCTCCTTCGTGGTAGCAGCGCCGGGACCCGGCACGTAGTCGGGGTGGTGCGGGTTCTCCCAGATCACTGCTGCACCCATGCCGATGCCGATGCACATCGCGGCCATGCCGTAGCGCACGTCCGGATTCTGCTCGAACTGGCGCGCCAGGTTGTTGAACAGGCGCACACCGGAGGAGGCCAGCGGGTGTCCGACGGCGATAGCTCCGCCGTAGGGGTTGACATTGGGGGAGTCGTCGGGGATGCCGAAGTGGTCCAAGAAGGCGAGCACCTGGACGGCGAACGCTTCGTTGAGCTCGAACAAGCCGATGTCCTCGATGGACAGCCCGCTCAGTCGCAGCGCCTTCTCTGCCGCCGGGACCGGTCCGTAACCCATGACCTCGGGTTCGCACCCGATGAAGGCGTAACCGACCAGGCGCATCTTGGTCTGCAGCCCCAGATCCGCGGCCGCCTGCTCGGAGGCCAGGATGCACGCGGTGGCGCCGTCGTTGAGTCCGGCGCTGTTACCGGCGGTCACCCGCCCGTGCGGACGGAACGGCGTCTTCAGGGCGGCCAAAGCCTCCATCGTCACGCCCGGGCGGGGCGGCTCGTCCTTGGTAGCCAAGCCCCAACCCAGTTCGGCGGTGCGAATGGCGACCGGAACGAGGTCGGGCTGGATGTCGCCACGCTCGTAAGCGGCGAACGTCTTCTCCTGCGATGCCTTGGCGAAGGCGTCGCAGCGCTCCTTGGTCAGCTGCGGGAAGCGGTCGTGCAGGTTCTCGGCCGTGTTCCCCATGGACAGCGCCTCGGGGTCGACGATCTTCTCGGAGATGATCCGCGGGTTGGGGTCGATGCCCTCACCCATCGGGTGGCGCCCCATGTGCTCCACGCCACCGGCGATGGCGACGTCGATGGCGCCGAAGGCGATCGAGCCTGCCGCCGTTGTGGTGGCGGTAAGAGCGCCGGCGCACATGCGGTCGACCGAGTAACCCGGGGTGGTCTGGGGGAGCCCCGCGAGGAGGGCTGCCAATCGACCCAAGGTCAGGCCCTGGTCGCCGATCTGGGTGGTGGCAGCGATCGCCACCTCTTCGATGCGCTCCGGCGGAAGATCGGGGTTGCGGCGGAGGAGTTCTCGGATACAGGCGACGACGAGGTCGTCTGCCCGAGTCTGGGCGTAAAGGCCCTTATCTGACGCCTTGCCGAACGGGGTACGGACCCCGTCGACGAAGACGACTTCCTGGCGGGCTGGGGACACGGACGGCCTCCCTGGTTGAGCGGCATGCGGTCATGCCTGAAGTCGGTGATGCCGGGATATTACTGACCGGTACGCCCTATTGTCGCCCACCCAGCCACCGGATGGACGCCTCGATTCGCTCGATTCTGTGATGAAAAACAAGTAGCGCCCACGGCTGCCCGACCGTCACCGGCGTGCAGAAGGCCTAGGTTTGACAGCCGTGTTCTCGGCTGCGGGCGCCCGGGCGGGGCGGCTCGGGTCCCGCTCCTCGGTTGTGAGGACCGGCCTGTCGGGGGCGGCTTTGGGCGCAGCTCAGGCGTGGTCGCGGCAAGCGCGGGCGATGATCGGAGCGGCGATGCCGCGCTGCCAGGCCCGGGCGCCGCCTGCTTGCAGAGCCGTGTCTATGACTGCTTCGTCGGTGCCCGGGGGATTCCAGAGCACGCGGCGCAGCAGATCGGGTGTGAGAAGGTTCTCCACCGGCACATGGCGGTCTTCGGCGAACTGCATGAGTTCGGCCCGAGCCTGGGTCAACCGGGCGGCCGCGATCGGGTCCCGATCTGCCCAGGCTCGTTGCGGCGGCGGCCCGTCGCTGGGCAGCGACGTCACCGGCAACTGCTCCTCGGGTAGTTCGGCAGCGCGCTGCACCGCGGCAAGCCACTCCCGCTGATGACGGCGTACTGCCTTCTGGGTACTGACCTTGGTGAGCTGCTCCGGAGTGCTGGGCGTGGCCTGGCCGATCGCCAGCAGGGTCGCATCGGGCAGGATCCGCCCGGGGGAGATGTCGCGCTGTCGGGCGATGTCGTCGCGGGCGTACCAAAGCTCGCGGATCACGGCGATGGCGCGCCGCGAGCGCATCTTGTGCAGCCCGGAGGTGCGGCGCCACGGGTCCACTCGCACGGGCGGGCCGGAGAAGTGGGTGAGGGCGGCGAACTCTTCCAACGCCCACTCGAGTTTGCCCTGGCGGGCCAGGTCCTCGCGGGTGGCTTCCCGTAACTCGGCGAGCAGTTCCACGTCCAAGGTGGCGTACCTGAGCCAGGGTTCCGGCAGCGGCCGGGTCGACCAGTCGACGGCCGAATGCTCCTTCGCCAAGGAGTATCCGAGGTAGTGCTCGATGACCGCGGCAAGTCCCACCCGGGGCAAACCGGCCAGGCGCGCACCCAGTTCAGTGTCGAACAGCGAATGCGGGACCATGCCGACTTCACGCAGGCAGGGCAGGTCTTGGGTGGCGGCGTGCAGAATCCACTCCACATCCGCGGTGGCCTCGCTGATAGGGGACAGATCCGGGCAGCCGACCGGGTCGATGAGCCAGGTGCCGGCGCCTTCGCGGCGCAGTTGGACCAGGTAGGCGCGCTGTCCGTAGCGGTAGCCGGAGGCGCGTTCGGCGTCCACGGCAAGCGGTCCGGTGCCGGCGCGAAGGGCCTGCGCCGCCGCCATCAGCGCATGTTCCTCCTGCACGACCTCGGGCACCCCGTCACGAGGCGCTGTCAACGGGATGGCCGGGGGATTGGCTTCGGCTTCGGCCTCCCCTGCCCCCGCAACCGAATCGGGCTCTGCGCCGGTCTCGGACCCCTCGGGGACCCCTGGCGACTCGGGTGTCTCGGCCGCTTCTTCGGGTGCCGCTGCGTTGGGGGTCTCACCTGGGTGCCCGGTGGCGTCCGGCGCCGACGCTTGGGTAGGCAGGGCGCCAGGGCTGTGTTGTTGTTCGCGGTGCTGCCTCGGGGCGCGCGCTGCGGGCCCCGGCTCTGAGCTGCTGTCGTCGCCATCATGGTCAGGCGCGATGGCGCTCGGTTGCCTCTGGGCTGGTTGCGTCTGCACCGGCGCTGCGGCCCCGGTCGGCTCCGCCCCTGGGGGAGTCGGCACGGCGAAGGGGTTGGTGAGGTAAGACATCGTCTCGAGCCTACCGGCGTGTGCTGGGCAGAGCGGTGACGCCCTCAGGTAAAGGGGGCAGGCCCGCGACGGTGCACATCAGATCCGTCCATACCCGTAGGTGTTCTGGCAGATCATCCCCATCCGGCGTCCAGGAGGCGCGAACCTCCATCTCGACCGAGGGCTCGGTATCGCCCAGGGCGCCGAAGCTCTCCGAGACCACCCGGGTGACCGTGCCGCCGAGGGCATGGTGGGCGGCGCCGCTGCTGTGTAGGGAATCGGTGAGCCACGACCAGCCGACCTCACCCAAAAGCGGATCCCCGGCCAACTCCGGCTCCAACACCGCACGGGTGAAGGAGACGATGCGCCAGGTACCCTCCCAGGCTTCGGGCGCCGACGGGTCGTGCAAGATGATGAACCGTCCCGAGGCCGGGGGCTCGGCATCCTCCTCGGCCAGTGTCGGTATGATTTCCGCGCTGAGCGCCGCACTGTGCGGAGCGATCCGCTGCGGCGCGGGTATCTCGGTGATGACGACTTCGGGGCGCAGCCGTACGCGGGCAAGCCCCGCCACGGCCTCGACAAATTCGATCGAGGTCCCTCGGTGCGCGCCGCGGCTGGTCACGTCCCGCAATCTAAACGCCGCGGGCGCACTGGGTTAGCTCCCACGCCGGTAGCGCATGCGAAGATCAATCGGTGAGCAGCCTTGAGACGACGCCCGCGCCCGAGCGCAGCAGCCTGGTACGTGCCGCCCGAGGCGAGCAGGTCGCGACACCGCCGGTCTGGTTCATGCGGCAGGCCGGGCGGTCACTGCCGGAATATCGGCAGGTCCGTGAGGGCATCGCCATGCTCGATGCCTGCCGCCGCCCCGAGCTGGTGGCCGAGATCACCCTGCAGCCGGTGCGCCGTCACGGTGTGGACGCGGCCATCTTCTTCAGCGACATCGTGGTGCCGTTGGCGGCAGTCGGGGTCGACCTGGACATCACCCCGGGCATCGGCCCGGTCGTTGCTGAGCCCTTCCGCTCCCGCGCCGACCTTGACCGGCTCCCGCTGTTGACTCCCGAGCATGTCCCGGACATCACCGAGGCCATTCAGTTGTTGGTGCGCGAGTTGGGCCCCACGCCACTCATCGGGTTCGCGGGCGCTCCGTTCACCCTGGCCAGTTACCTCGTCGAGGGCGGCCCGAGCCGCAACCACGAACACACCAAAGCGCTCATGCACGGCGACCCGCAACTGTGGCACGACCTGTGCGAACGTCTCGCGGCGATCGCGGGGGCCTTCCTGCAGGTTCAGGTGGATGCCGGTGCCAGCGCTGTGCAGCTGTTCGACTCCTGGGTGGGGGCGCTGCCGCGGGTGGACTACGAGCGCTTCGTCATGCAGCACTCTGCCCAGGCACTGGCCGCAGTGGCCGGTCGAGTGCCGCGCATCCACTTCGGAGTCGGCACCGGTGAACTTCTCGGTTCGATGGCCCAAGCCGGCACCGAGGTGATCGGCGTGGACTTCCGGGTGCCCTTGGAGGAGGCCGTGCAACGCACCGGGGGCAAGTTCGCCGTTCAAGGCAACCTCGACCCGGCGCTGTTGTTCGCGCCGTGGCCGGTCATCGAAGAAGCGGTGCGGGCCATTGTGAGCGCGGGACGCACCGCCCCCGGGCACATCTTCAACCTCGGTCACGGGGTGCCGCCCAACACCGACCCCGGCGTCCTTACCCGGGTGGTCGAACTGGTGCATTCGCTGGCCGAATAGCCGCCGCCGCCAGGCGCAGGGCGGGGTGTAACACACCCGCTCACTTCAGCGGCGCTTCGCCCCCTGTGCTGCGCCAGCAGCGGGTTTGCGATTCTGCTGGGATGGACGCCAATGCTCTCTACCTCGTGGTCGGGGTTGCCCTGCTGCTGGCAGTGGTGCTGCCGACGCTCCTGGAGAGAGTTGCTCTCTCGGCTCCGATGGTGCTCGTCGGCACCGGCCTGGCGGTCAGTTATCTGCCTGTCTTCGGCGGGGAATGGGTCTCGCCCTTGGCACATCCAGCCGTCACCGAACGGGCCGCAGAACTGTGCGTGATCGTGGCGCTGATGGGCGTCGGTCTGGCTATCGATCGTCCGCTGGCGGCGACCCGTGCCTCGCTGCGAGCGTGGCGTTCAACCTGGTCGTTGCTGCTCATCGCGATGCCGCTGTGCATCGCCTGCGTCGCTCTGCTGGGTTGGTGGGCGATGGGCATCACGCCAGCGGCTGCGCTGCTGTTGGGGGCCTCGCTGGCCCCGACCGACCCGGTGCTGGCCGCCGACGTGCAGGTCTCGGGTCCCACCGCGGCCCAGGACGAACCGATCGACGAGCAGGACGAGGTGCGTTTCGCGCTGACCTCAGAGGGGGGCCTGAACGACGCGCTGGCCTTCCCGTTCGTCTATGCCGCGATCTATCTCATCCAGAAGGGGCCAATCCAGCAGTGGTGGTTGGAATGGCTGTCCTGGGAGCTGTTCGGCAAGGTGCTGATCGGGCTGTTCATCGGCTACATCAGCGGCTGGCTGATCGGGGCGCTGTCCTTCCGCAGTCGCAGTTCGGTGTTGCGGTTCGCCGAGCAGGGCGAACCGCTGGTGGCTCTGTCCGCCACCCTGGGGGTGTACGGACTGACCGAATTGATCGGGGGCTGGGGGTTCCTGGCCGTCTTCGTCGCGGCGCTGCGGCTTCGGGCGGTGGAACGCAATAACCGCTACCACGCGGTCATGCACGAGATGGTCGAGCGGCTGGAGCGGCTCCTGACGTTGTTGCTGCTACTGATGCTTGGGCTGGCGCTGGGGGAGGGCCTCTTGGCCTACTTGCCGTGGCAGGGTGCCCTGGTGGGTCTGGCCCTCATCTTCATCATCCGGCCGGCGACCGCCTGGCTGGCCCTGGGGCGTCAGAGCAACACCGATACCCAGGGGGACCAGTGCCTGGGTCCGCGCGAGCGGATCGTGACGGCGTTCTTCGGTGTGCGAGGGATCGGGTCGGTGTACTACCTCGCCTACGCCCTTCAGCGCGCTGATTTTCCGCATGCGGAGGTGCTGTGGTCGGTGGTGGGTTTCACGATCCTGGTCTCGGTGATCGTGCACGGCATCAGCGCGACACCGGTCATGCACTGGCTGGAACGGATCCGGGAACGCCCCGACGTTGAAGAGCCCGGCCGCATGTGAACAATGGGGACATGACGAGTCCGAGCCATGCCAGCCGTGTCCGCGCCATCAACGAATCGATCCGCTACGCGATGTGGTCGGTCTTCCAGGTGAGCACGCCGCTGCCCAAAGACGAGGCGCAGCGAGGCGAACTCGCCCAGGAACTCACGGACTTCCTGGCGGCACTTCCCGAGCAGGGCGTGGAAGTGCGAGGCCTCTACGACGTCGCGGGGCTGCGCGCTGACGCCGAATTGATGATCTGGTGGCACTCCGAGCGCATCGAACAGGTTCAAAGCGCCTATCGGGGGCTGCGCCAGACCCGGTTGGGTGCCTACCTGCGCCCGGTGTGGTCGGTGGCCGCACTGCACCGGCCCGCCGAGTTCAACAAGGGGCACATCCCAGCCTTCATGAGCGGGGAAGAAGCGCGCGACTACGTGTGCGTGTACCCGTTCGTGCGTTCCTTCGACTGGTATGTCCTGCCCGAGGCCGAACGGCGCGACATGCTCGTCGAGCACGGCCAGATGGCCCGGCCTTACCAGGAGGTGCGCGCCAACACGATCGCCAGCTTCGCCCTGAACGACTACGAGTGGGTGCTGGCCTTCGAATCCAATGAGCTCCACAAGATCGTGGACCTGATGCGCGAGTTGCGGGCCTCCAAGGCGCGTCTGCACGTGCGTGAAGAGACCCCCTTCTACACCGGCCCGCGCGTGGAACCGGCCGCGCTCATCGCCGGACTGCCGTGATCCAGGCGTGCCCGGCGTACCGCTTCTGCGGGGCGCCGGGCACGTTCGGGCTGCTTAGGACTTTTCGGTCAGGGTGAGGCAGACGGAGTTGATGCAATAGCGCTCGTCGGTGGGGGTGTCATAGCCCTCGCCTTCGAAGACGTGGCCGAGGTGAGAGCCGCAGGAGGCACACCGCACCTCGACACGCTTCATGCCCAGGGTGCGATCTTCGATGTACTCCACGGCGTCGCCGGCGAGCGGGGCGTAAAAGCTGGGCCAACCGCAGTGCGACCCGAACTTCGTGTCGCTGCGGAACAGCTCAGCCCCGCAGGCCCGGCAGGAGTAGATGCCTTCGGTCGTGGTATCGGTGTACTCACCGACGAACGGGCGTTCGGTGCCGCCTTTGCGAAGTACCGCGTACTCCGCCGGGGATAGCAGTTCCCGCCACTCTTCTTCGGTGCGCTGAACCGGATATGTGCGCTGCGATTCCATGCCGGTGTCAACACCGATGCGCCCGCGATGGTTCCCAGCGTGCGCGGCCGAGCGCTGAAAACAGCTGAACCGTAGGCTGAGAACATGGCTACCGACGCGCTGATCCTCACGCTTCCTGGTCCTGAGGACGTGGCGCGCACAGTGCGCTTGAGCAGCCCCGACAAGGCGATCTGGCCCGCCCACGACGGCAACCCGGCGATCACCAAGAAAGACCTCGTGGATTATCTGCTTGCCGTCGCCGACCCCTTTCTGGCAGCGGTGGGCGGGCGACCGGTGACCTTGCAGCGATTCCGGGGCGGGATCAGCGGCGAAGAGTTCTACAGCAAGAACCCGCCCAAAGGCACCCCGGAGTGGTTCCGAAGCGTCAGTTGCACCTACCCCTCGGGGCGACGCCACCCGCAATTGGTCATCGATGAGATCGCTTCGGCGGTGTGGGCGGTCCAGATGAGCACCGTGACCTTCCACCCGTGGCCGGTGCGCGCCGAAGCCCCTGACCTTGTCGACGAGGTGCGCATCGACCTCGACCCGCAACCGGAACGTTCCTTCGCCGATGTGGTGGAGGCGGCCGGTGTGCTGGGTGAGCTGATGCGCGAGCTGGGTCTGCAGCCGTGGCCCAAGACCAGCGGGAACCGGGGCGTGCACGTCTACGCGCGCGTGCAACCCACCCACGAGTTCCTCGACGTGCGGCACGCCGTGATCGGCATCGCCCGCGAGCTCGAGCGCCGACTGCCGGACCTGGTAACGACGCAGTGGTGGAAGGAGAACCGGGGCGAGAAGATCTTCGTGGACTTCAACCAGGCCAACCGGGACCGCACCATCGCCTCCGCCTACAGTCCCCGCCCGCTACCCGGCGCCCCGGTCTCGACCCCGCTGAGCTGGGAAGAATTGATAGGCGCCGATCCGGCCTCGTTCACCATCCGCACTGTGCCCGCCCTGCTGCGGGAGCGGGGTGATGCCTGGCGCGGGATGGATGAGGCCCCCGGACACATTGAGAAGGCGCTGCAGCTGTGGGAGGCCGATGTGCAGGCCGGTCTGCCGGAGCTGCCTTTCCCTCCCGAGTACCCGAAGATGCCGGGGGAGCCGCCGCGGGTGCAGCCCAGCAAAATGAACGCGAAGAACTGGGGATGATGGCGGCAGGCAGGTTCGTCCTGACTTGAGGACTAGGGTGATGCCAGCCACTGCCACCCCTCGATGGTGAGGACATGCTCAACTCCCGTACCCGCTTGAGCCCCACCCGCGCTGCCCGTCGTGTGTCACCGAACACCCGCGGGTGGATCGTGGTGGCGCTGGTGAGCGTGCTCGTGGTGGGTTTGCTGTGGAGTGCTTTTGCCACGGTGCGCCGGGCCGAGCAGGCCCTGCAGGTAGCTCAGGAGGCCCGCGGCCAGGCCCACGCGGCCCAAGCCGCCGCCCAGGAAGCCCAACGCAGCAGCCGCGCTGAGGTGTTCACCGGTGCCACCCGAAGCCTGGGCGCCGCTGACATCGAGGAACGGCTCGGGGCTGTTCACACGCTGCACGCGCTGGCTACCACGGCAGGGCCGCAGTCCTCGGCGGCCTGCGAGACGCTGACCAGCTTTGTGCAACGGCGCGCGCCGGCGATGAAAGCCCCCGTGGGCCCGGACATCACCACCGCGTTGAGCGCGTTGGCCCGCGACTGCCACGGAGCGCGGCGCTTCACCGGGTTGGACCTGTCCGGTGCCGACTTCAATGACGGCGCACTGCGGGGGATGAGCCTACGATCCTGCAACCTGAGCAAAGCGCGGTTGCGCTCGGCCGACCTTTCCGGTGCCCGCTTCGTCGGCACCTCCCTGGCAGGGGCCGACCTGCGCTATGCCGACCTGAGGGGCGCGACGCTGTACGCAGTCGATCTCAGCGGTGCCAAGTTGGCGGCAGCCCGCCTGGACGGGGTGCGCTACGACAAGGCGACCACGTGGCCGAACGGATTCACGCCACCGGCACCGGCTGAGGACACCGCTACTTCGTAAGGACCTGCCCGAGGTCGTAGGCGGGGGCCACCTCGATCTGGGCCAAGGTGCACGAGGCCGGGTCTCGGTCTGGACGCCAGCGCAAGAAGGTCACGGCGTGTCGGAATCGGCGTCCTTCGAGCTGATCGAACGCCACTTCCACGACGCGCTCAGGGCGCAGCGGTACGAAGCTGACGTCCTTGTTGCCGGAGAAGCGAGAACGATCCGTGGCGGCGGCGCGGGGGCTGCCGTCCTCTTCGCGCACGACGAGGTCCTCTAGTTCGGTGATGAGCTCCAGTCGGCGCTGGGCGGTGAAGGCTGCGATGCCCCCGACTCCGAGCAGAGCGCCCTGCTCGTCATACAACCCCAGCAGCAATGAACCCACGCCTTGCCCGGATTTGTGCACCCGGTACCCGATGAGCACCGCCTCGGCGGTGCGTTTGTGCTTGATCTTCAGCATCGTGCGTTTGCCCGGGGTGTAAACGCCGCTGCGGGCCTTTGCCACGACACCGTCTAGGCCTGCACCTTCAAAGCGCTCAAACCAGTCCTGAGCTTCCCGGAGGCTGTCGGTAGCGCGCGTCAGGTGGATCGGTGCCTGCTCATCGATCCCGCTCAGTGCCTCCTGCAGCTTGCTGCGGCGCTGGGCGAACGGTCGCTCCAGCAGCGACTCATCACCCAGGACGAGCAGGTCGAAGGCGACGATCTCGGCGGGGGTCTCGGCCGAAAGTCTGCTGATTCGGGAAGCTGCCGGGTGGATGCGTTGGGAGAGCGCCTCCCAGTCCAGACGTTGGGCGCCGGGGGATCCGGTGCGCACGATGATCTCGGTATCCAGCACGATTCGCGGCGGCAGATGCTGACGCACGGCCTCCACCAGCTCCGGAAAGTAGCGGGTCAGTGGTTTCTTGCCGCGGCTTGCCAATTCGATCTCGTCGCCGTCGCGCAGGACCAGACAACGGAACCCGTCCCACTTCGGTTCATAGACGTAGCCTCCCGGCACGGACTCAGGGTCTGGAAGGTCCGGAACGGATTTGGCGAGCATCGGGGAGATGGGTAGATCCACGGGCAGTTCCATGAACGCATTCTGCCTGTCCGGCTCGCCGACCAGCCGCCCCCGCCGCGCTACCCGTCAGTCACACCCCGCCCCTGTCACCATGGGGGAGTGGGTGCACGCAGAGATCTCCGCAAGGCTGCCCTGGTCGCCGCCATCGCCGGTGGCGCGATCGGCCTCGCCGGTTCGGCCGGTTCCATCGGCGCGGGGGTGTACTTCGCCCGCGTTCTGCTCACCCCGGAATGCCACCGCCCGGATAACACCGTCCTGCTCGCGGTGCACACCGACCGCGTCCTGTTGCGTCTGGACGCCGAGACGCGGGTTCCCGGACGGTATGGCCTGTGGCTGGACCAGGGGCGAGAACACATTCGCGTCGGGCAGATCCTGGCCATCGACGAGCGCGCCGGCACGGTGGAGCGAGAACTGCTCGGCATCGACTTCGGGGTGCCCGCGCCGGGACCTGGCCGCTGGAGTGGGCATTACTACCCCAACCGGCCCGACGTCTCCCTGCAGTTGCCCACCTACGAGGTCGGCATTTACGGCGAATTGGGGGAATTGCCGTCTTGGGTGATCCCCGGTGCGGGGACGGCTGCCGGCCCACAACCGCCCCGAGGCGGGCGCTGGGCGGTCTTGGTGCATGGCCGCGGCGCGACCCGCGAGGAGTGCCTGCGAGCGGTTCCGGTGCTGCACCGCCTCGGGATCACCTGCCTGATCCCCTCCTACCGCAATGACGGGACCGCACCGCCGAGCACCGACGGGCTGTACGGGCTGGGACTGACGGAGTGGCGCGACATCGATGCCGCACTGCGGTATGCCCTGGAGGCGGGGGCGAACGACCTGACCCTGTTCGGTTGGTCGATGGGCGGCGGCATCGTGCTGCAGACTTTGGCGCGCTCGCAGGTCGCGACCAGTGTTGATCGTGTGGTGTTGGATGCCCCGGTCATCGATTGGTCGCGGGTGATCGAGCATCACGCGAGGCTGCGCCACATCCCTCCAGGGCTGGGCACGATCGTGCAGATGCTGCTGCGGGCGCGCTGGTCTTACGGGCTTATCGGCGCTGGGGAACCGATCGACATCGCCTCCACCCGCTGGCAGCACCGGGCGCGCGAGCTAGCACACCCGATCCTGCTCATCCACTCATGCGATGACGATTTCGTTCCCGTCGGTCCGTCCCTGGAGCTGGCGGTGGCACGTCCTGACCTGGTGCGATTCGAGGCATGGCAGCACGCCCGGCATGTCAAGGAGTGGAACGTGGACCCGCAGCGCTGGGAAGAAGTGGTGGCCGATTTCGTTGGCTCCCCGGGCCGGGTCGCCAGTGTGCTTGCACTACGCCGGGGTGACGGGTGACACCATGGGGTATGCCTTCTTCAAAAAAAGCGCACAAAGCCGCAGCCGCTCTGCCGGAATCGATCGTTGAGGCTACCCGCGTCGGCGATGACTTCAAGCTTGCTGACGTCGACCCGCACGGCACTCCGGGATTCGCCGGGGACAAAGCTCTGGGGACCGAGTTGCTGGCTGAGTCCGCCGACGAGATTTCCGAGCTGCAGGAGCGTCTCTACGCCGAAGCTCGCGGAGAGAACCCGCGCAGTCTGCTGCTGGTCATCCAGGGGATGGACACCTCGGGTAAGGGCGGCATCATGCGCCATGTCGTTGGGTTACTGGATCCCCAGGGCGTGGATCTGACGGCGTTCAAGCAGCCCACCGCCGAGGAGAAACGCCACCCGTTCCTGTGGCGCATCCGCAAGGCGCTGCCCCGTCCCGGCCAGATCGGGGTGTTCGATCGTTCCCATTACGAGGACGTCCTGGTCGTGCGGGTGAACGACCTGGTGCCGGCTTCGACGTGGAAACGACGCTTCGGCCAGATCCGCAGTTTCGAGTCCAAACTCGCCGACTCGGGGACCCGCATCGTGAAGGTGATGCTGCACGTCAGTAAGGAAGAGCAGGGCGAACGTTTGGCTGAGCGTCTGGACCGACCGGACAAGCACTGGAAGTACAACCCGGGTGACATCGACGAACGTCGCAAGTGGGAGGCCTACCAGGAGGCTTACCAGGAGGCGTTGGTCAAGACCTCGACCGATCAGGCGCCGTGGTTCGTCGTACCGGCTGACCGTAAATGGTTCGCCCGGCTCGCCGTTCAACAGATCCTCCTGGAAACGCTGCGCGAGATGGACCCGCAGTGGCCCGCAGTCGATCTGGATGTGGCAGCCGAGAAGAAGCGCCTGGCTGACAGCTGAACCGTTTGGGTCGGTGCGACCGGCTGAAACTGGCCGATGACTCACAGCGCACTACGCCCTGCCCGGAGCAGGCTGCGACATGGGAAGGGCCCGCCACCTTCGCGGTGGCGGGCCCTTCCCGTCGTGATCAGGTGGCCTCAGGCCGGAGGGGAAACCCCGAGGTCGGGTTCCTCGCCCTGCTCGGCCTGCTTGAGCCGGGCAGCGCGTTCGGCCTCGCGCTCTTCGTGCTCAGGGGAGGGCTCGACATCCTTACCGGCCGCCTGCGCAGCGTTGGCGAGTTCGGTGGCCTCCCGTTCGGCCTCGGCAGCGTCTTCCTTGAGGATGTCCTCAGGCAGCAGACGGCTGCGTAGGATGAGCACCGAGCGACCGGGAACGGAACGCACCGCGCCGTTGGAATGCGCCGGTGCAGCCGGGTCCGGGATGCCGGTGGGGCTGGCGGTGTCGACCACGTCGAGCCATTCCACGCCCTCGATGATGCTGGGGATCGTGAAGTCCACCGGCTCACTGTGGGCGTTGAACATGAGCAGGAAGTCGTCGTCCCGTAGCCGCTGTCCAAGCGGGCCCGGCTCCATGATGGCGTCGCCGTTGAGCAGCACAGACAGGGTCCGGGCGTAGCCGGTCTGCCAGTCCTGTTCGTGCATCTCCTCGCCGGTGACGCTGATCCAGACGATGTCGCGCACGTCCGAAGCGCCGCCGTGGTCGGCGCTGCCTTGGAAGAAGCGCCGACGCCGGAACACCGGGTGGTTCATCCGCAGGCCGATGACGTGACTGGCGAACTCCAGCAGGCCCTGCTGTTCGCGGCCCAGGTTCCAGTCGATCCAGGAGATTTCGTTGTCCTGGCAGTAGACGTTGTTGTTCCCGCCCTGGGTGCGCCCCAACTCATCACCGTGCGCGATCATCGGCACACCCTGGCTGACCAGCAGCGTGGTGAGGAAGTTGCGGACCTGACGCAGCCGCAACGCCCGGATCTCGGGGTCGTCGGTGGGGCCTTCGGCGCCGCAGTTCCAACTGCGGTTGTGGCTCTCGCCGTCGTTGCCGCCTTCACCGTTGGCGTCATTGTGTTTCTCGTTGTAGGAGACCAGGTCGCGCAACGTGAAGCCGTCGTGGGCGATGATGAAGTTGATCGAGGCGATCGGCCGACGTCCGGAATGGGCGTACAGGTCCGAGCTGCCGGTGAGCCGGGAGGCGAACTCGGACAGCGCTGCGGCCTCGCCGCGCCAGAAGTCGCGCACGGTGTCGCGGTAACGGCCGTTCCACTCGGTCCACAGCGGCGGGAAGTTACCCACCTGATATCCGCCGTCGCCAAGGTCCCACGGCTCGGCGATGAGCTTGACCTGGCTGATGATCGGGTCCTGCTGGATGAGGTCGAAGAATGCCGACAGCTTGTCGACCTCGTGGAACTGGCGGGCCAGGGTGGCCGCCAGGTCGAAGCGGAAGCCGTCGACGTGCATCTCAGTGACCCAGTACCGCAGCGAGTCCATGATGAGTTGCAGGACGTGCGGGTTACGCATGAGCAGGCTGTTGCCGGTGCCCGTCGTGTCGTAGTAGTGGTCCTTGGAATCGTCGACGAGGCGGTAGTACGCCGCGTTGTCGATGCCGCGGAAGCACAGGGTGGGGCCGTACTCGTTTCCCTCGGCGGTGTGGTTGTAGACCACGTCGAGGATGACCTCGATGTCGGCCTCGTGCAGGGCCTTGACCATGGACTTGAACTCGGTGACCTGCTGTCCACCGGTGCCGGTGGCGGCGTAGGCGTTGTGCGGGGCCAGGAATCCGATGGTGTTGTAACCCCAGTAGTTGACGAGGTCTTTCTCCTGCAGGTGGGTGTCCTGCACGAACTGGTGCACCGGCAGCAGTTCGATCGCGGTGATGCCCAGCTCGGTGAGGTGCTCGATGATCGCCGGGTGCGCGATGGCCGCGTAGGTGCCGCGGATCTCTTCGGGCACGTCCGGGTGGGTCATCGTCAGACCCTTGACGTGGGCTTCGTAGATCACGCTGTCGTGGTACTCGTGACGCGGCGGTCGGTCGTGGCCCCAGTCGAAGAAGGGATTGATGACCACCGAGAGCATGGTGTGCCCCAGGGAGTCGGCGTCGTTGTAGCTGGTGACATCGCCGAACTTGTACGAGAACAGCGCCTCGTCCCCGGTGACCTGGCCGTCGATGGCCTTGGCGTAGGGGTCCATGAGGAGCTTGTTCGGGTTGCAGCGATGCCCGTTGGCCGGGTCGTACGGACCGTGGACGCGGAAGCCGTACCGCTGTCCCGGCTGCACGTTCGGCACGTAACCGTGCCAGACGTAACCGTCGACCTCGGTGAGTTCAAAGCGGGTCTCGGTGCCGTCTTCGCTGATGAGACACAGCTCCACGCGGTCGGCAATCTCCGAGAACAGGGTGAAGTTGACACCCCTACCGTCGTAGGTGGCGCCGAGGGGGTAAGCGCTGCCTGGCCAGATTTCCATGGGTCCTTCTCTGTCGTGCCGGGGCGGATGACCCCGTCTTGACGCCCGCCGGTTCAGCGTGCGCGTGGTCGATAGCGGAACATTGTGCGGCCTGCGCTGCCGCTTGCCCAACCGGGGCAGGTCAAGCCCGCGCTATACCGGAGCTTGACCCCAACCTACCGTTGTCTGCTCCGGGCACCGGTGACGCCGTGCCCGTGTGGTGTTCCATTCGGGCCGCGCAGCGGGACTTCCTCCTGCGAGCGAGGCGTGCTGACCGGGCGAGGCGATCGTCGCGGCGTCGCCATGGGCGAGGCGCACGACGCGCCGGTTGGACTCTGGGCCTCCGAATCGGTTACTGTCTTCCAGCACGCCGCAAGGGGTACGAAACCTCAGCGGCAAGCATGCGGACGTAGCTCAGTTGGTAGAGCATCACCTTGCCAAGGTGAGGGTCGCGGGTTCGAGTCCCGTCGTCCGCTCGGAGAGCGTCTCCCCTTCGGGGGAGTTCACGGCGCCTTCACGGTGGAGTGGCCGAGAGGCGAGGCAACGGCCTGCAAAGCCGTGTACACGGGTTCAAATCCCGTCTCCACCTCGAGATACCTCGATACCGTCGAGACTATCTACGGGCGATTGGCGCAGCGGTAGCGCGCTTCCTTGACACGGAAGAGGTCACTGGTTCAAACCCAGTATCGCCCACCACCAATGACGAGGCCCCTGGTCGAAACGACCGGGGGTCTCGTCGTGTGCGTGGGCCCCGCCAGTCTCGGAATCGTTAAGCAGCAACCGTCCAAGAACGGTGCCGCTGAAACCTTCGATTCCGGCTGCACCGGCCGACGAGATGGAAGGACAATTACCACCCTGGAAGGCAGGATCATGACCGCCACGACGAGCGAGGACCGCTCACGCTTGTACAGCGTCCTCCTCACCGATGACGACGACTCACCCGGCACCTGGTTGACGATCGCCGCTGACAACGTCGTTGAGGCGATGCGTCACGCGATGCGGGAACCGTGGTGGGGTGATGAGACCCCGGAGTGGGCTACCCGGGCGCGAGTGGCGGCGGTCGAATGTCTGGGGCTCGCCTGGCACTGATCTGCTGCCCGCTTGCCCAGGTGCCGTAGGCCCTGCGATGTCCTCTGCTGGGCCGTGCGGCAATCGCCTCGCTAGGGAACCACAGCGGGCATGATGGCGTTCGCAGGGTGAAGCCATCACGTGATCGGAAGCAGGCAGAGGATGGATGTGACGCGCGACGAGGCCAGTGCTGCGCCGTCCCCTGCGGCCCGCGCCACGGCTGAGGAGCACCACCTGCTGCGAGGCCGTGATTGGGCTTGGCGTCGGCGGATCAGGGCCAACCCGCGCTCTCGGCAGATCTATCGCTGGGTGGTCGGCGGGCTGGGCTTCGTGATCGTCGTGGCCGGTTTGCTGATGGTCCCGTTCCCCGGTCCCGGCTGGTTGGTGGTCTTCATCGGGGTGAGCATCTGGGCCTCGGAGTTCCATTGGGCGCGGCGCCTGCACCTGTACGGGATGGGCAAGCTGCGCACCTGGAACGACTGGGTGATGGCCCAGGGTCTGCTGGTTCGCGGGGGTCTGTTTCTGCTGACCTGCCTGTTCGTCAACGCCGTGCTGTGGACGATGCTCAAGCTGATGGGCATCCCCGACTGGGTACCCCAAGACGTTGCCTCGTTCGCGCACGCCCATCTCGCGCTGTAGAGCGTCAATGACGCCCAGTAGCCGGCACGGCGCTTTTCAGACGGCTGCCTTCGGCGGCGTCAACCTGAGTTGGTAACGAGGCTGATCGCCAGGTAAGGTGACGGGGCGCCGCGCAGCTCGCAGCGCCGAACGGACGTATAGCTCAGTTGGTTAGAGCGTTCGCTTCACACGCGAAAGGCCAGGGGTTCGAGTCCCTTTACGTCCACGCAGGACCTGATAATCCAAATCTGCCCCGCCTGCTGGCGGGGCTTTTTTGTTCTTGCGCTGACTTGGGCCGGGACATCGGTGTGGGCGAGGTCGATGGCGGTGCGCTCGTCGGGTGTGTAGGTGGCGTTCTCGTCGTCGTCGATGGTGGTGCGGGTGAACAGGGCACGGTTGAGGATGCGTCGTTCGGCCGGTTCGCACTTGTTGTAGAGGTCGTCGAGGAGTTCGGTGAGCTGGTCCAGGCTGGCGCGAATGCGGTCTTGTTCGATATCGAGGAGGTCGAGGGGGATCGCGTCGGCGTAGTGGGCTTGGACAAGTTTGAGGCGTTCGGCTTCGAGCTTGTCGCGCTGGGCGGTCAGGGGCTTGCGTTCGTCCTCGCAGAATCCTTCGTGCTGGTCGAAGAGATCGTTGAGGACCTTCCGGACGTGCACGGCTTGGGCCTGGCTGAGGGAGTTGCGCTGGTAGCGCGTGCGCCAACCCGCGCAACCCCTCATAGGCCTCAGCAGCATCAGCAACCGGATCAACAAACGTCGACATCCCAACAGTCCTCTCTACGCAGCGGCGGATTTTGCCTAGGAGAGAGCTGTGCGATGGTGTCCTCCAATGGCTGTGATGGAGGACAGTCGATGTCGACGGATGCGAGGTGCTCATGGAGTTGTCAGTTCCTGTGTGGATGCCCGGGTTCTGGTGGAGAGGCGCAGCGCAGCACGTTCGAGAATGGGTGCTCGAAGACCCGGATCAGGAGGATCACCGTGAACCTCGTTGGAGTGACACCTCCGAGCAGCGCTGGAGACTGATTGCCTATGCCGTTGCCCTCGTCGGGGACGAGCTTGCCGCGGGGCGGTGGACCATCGATGAAGATGACGACACGTACTACGGGATGGTGACGATCCCGGCACCAGAAACTCTGACGAAGGCTGAGCGGCACATCGTGAACTCTTGGTTCTCTGCCGCCGAAGCAGTCTGTGTCGACCCCTGGTTCGAGCCCATCATTAACGGGCGGCACCGGCTCTGGAACACGTTGACGCACTTTGGCGATCGGCTGGTTCCCCTCGCCGGCGACGCATTGGGATACGCGACACCGACCAACACCGAAGTTCTTGGGGAAGTGTGGCCTGAGCTGTATCGAGTGCATGTCGACGAACTCGCAGCGATCGAGTGGTTCGACCTGCACGACCCGATGAACTCCCGCTTTGCCCATGCGCTTGATCAGGCAGCACGCGGCGAGCACCCTGCACCCCGATAAGAGCGTTCGGCTGGTCAAGTGATGCGTCCTAGCGTGAAGATGTCAGCAGTCCGACGGCCTTACCCAACTCGTTTTTTGTACCGGCCACCGGTGATGACCAGTGGTTGACGCTGGACTGGGAGTCGGTCGGACGCCTCTCCTTCCATCGTGTCTCCGATTACGAACCCCTGCAGTGGGCGGGTCATAGAGGGGAGCTGCAGGTTCACCTTGACCTGCTGGTCGATGACCTCTCGGAGGCGGGTGCCGCCGTCGAAGCCGCAGGTGGCCACCCACTGACTGACGTGTTGGACCCCGGCCCGAAAGCCTGGCGCATCTACGCTGACCCCGCAGGCCATCGCTTTTGCCTCGTCAAAGTGCCCGAATGACCCCACCGTTCCTCGTCGTCAGACCTGTCGGCAGAGGGGTAGGGCTGCGGCGGTGAAGGCTTGGGCTTGTTGTCCGGCGAGGAGTCGGGTTTCGCATTTGGCTTGGATGGCGGCTTGTTCGAGGGCGGTGACGTGGGCGTCGAGGTCTTCGATCGTGGTGGCGGTGATGGTGATCAGCCGGTGTAGCGCAGGATGCCGTGCCAGCGGTGAGGTCGGCTTCTTGTTGGAGGACGTCGTGGTATCCGGCGGTCTGGGAGGCGTCTTCGATTTGTTCGACTTCGGCGCGTTGGGCTTGGTCGGAGATGTGTTCGACTTCTTCTTGCGGATGTCGACGACGAACATGGCCCACTTGCTGACCCATCCGCGGGTGGCGTCCCATGAGGAACCCGAGAAGGCGAGGGGTGCGAATACGATCGCGACCAGCAGAAGGGACCGGTGGAGTAGCCGGCGGAGCCGACATCGCCGATCTGTTGCCAGGCGGTGACCTGGTCACCGACGTTGACGTGAAGGCCGGTCTCCCACAGGTGGACGTAGGCGGTGGCGACCTTCTGTCCGCCGATGGTGTGTTCGATGATGATCAGCCCGCCCTACCCGCCGGACATCGAGGTGTGAGCGACCACCCCGTCGACGGCCGCGAAGATCTGGGTGCTATCGGGGCGGACTAGCCCGTGCCGGTGTGGAGCTTGTGTTCCCCGGTGATGGGGTGGACTCGCACCCCAAACGGTGAGGTGGCGACCCAGGTGCTCTCAGACAAGAGGCTTGCGGATCTGGTCAGCGTTGAGTTCTTCGAGCTGCCGCGCGAAGTCGTTCACGCGGCGAGACACCATAGTGGCGTTACGGTCGGCGTAGAACTTCTTGGCCACTCGCGACTCGGACCGGGGGGGGGTTGACCGAACGAACCAAAATGGTCAAGGTCCGCCGACTTACAGTCAACGGCGGTATCTCTTTACTGGTTTTGGCGATGCTGTTAATGCTGCCGGTTTTGGTGTCCCGCAAAGTCGCCGTCGAGTGTTTGTACTAGGGTCCCGCTCAGCGGGGGTGCCGGTGCTGCAAGCGCCTAGTTCCAGTCGTGTAACGGTCGCAGAGGCTTTTAAAGGTTTGCCTGATTTGAGAAAAGACTTGACACACCTTCTCGGTGTCGACTCGAAATACGCGAAAATTCTGGTGGGCACTGCTGTTGACCCCTGAGACCTTTGGTGCGCCTCGACGTTATGACCCTGCGCTATTGACCGGTTCGCTCCGGACAGTGGGTGAATCGGACGAGGGGACGTGTGTGAGCCTTGGTCAGCCCCTGTTCCGGCACGAAGATCTCCTAGTGCGTTTCGGAGTGGTAGGTAGCAGGCGTCGGCCAAGTGGCCCGCCACAGGTCGAGCTGAGGTGCGCGCTGACAGACCTGATGTCCGTACATTCGCGCACCTCAGCGACGGGTCCTACTGCCGCGGTCCTGACCGGTGAGATCGGCGGTTGCGGCCTGCCGTTCGGAGGTCCCCGGTTAAGGCCTCGTCTTAGCCCTTGGTGGCGCCGCCCGCTAGCCCCGCCACGATGTATCGCTGCATGACGACGAAGATCACCAGGACTGGGGCCGCAATAATCCCGGCAGTAGCCATGAGGTCGTTCCAGGCCGTGCCGTATTGGCCGATGATCCTGTTCAGCGCCACCGTGAGTGGTTGAATGGTCTGTTCAGTCGTGAGCGTAAGGGCGAAGGTGAATTCTCCCCACGCCATAAGGAAGGCGAACGAACCGATCATAATGATCCCGGGCCTGATCGTGGGGATTATGATTCGGATGATCGTGCTAACTACCCCCAGTCCGTCCAGTCTAGCGGCCTCCTCTACTTCCACCGGAAACATCTTAAAATAGGGTCTCAGCAAGATGACGGCAAAAGGCAGTGTTACCGAGATGTCCGCGAGGATGACGGAGATGTAAGAGTTGGTGAGACCCATTTGTCGGAACATGACGAAGAGCGGTACGGAGATTGCAATCGCAGGCAGGAGTTGAACCACCGTCAGCATGATCATCATCGATGTTGTAATGCCGCTACGCAATCTTGCGACTGCATAGGATGCCGGTATAGCAATACACAGCGTCAGGATCAAGACGGACGAGGCAATTATCGTGCTGTTCAGGAAAGCCTGCGGGATGCCGTACGTCGTGGAGAAAACTGCTTTATAGGACCCGAGGTATGGGTCTGCAGGGAACATCTGGGGAGGTACGGAAAACATATCTTTGCCCGTTTTGAATGAGGTGTTCACCATCCAGTACACCGGGAAGAGATATGCGGCTGCGATAAGCCACGCGACGGTCGACTTGACCACGGTCTGGCGCCGCTTAATCGAAACCCGGCTGCGCTTCGCCGACTGGACGTGGTCGGCGGGCATAGCGATACTGCTCATCTCTCCTCCTCGTTGAGGCTCTTGACGTAGAAGTAGGACAGGGTCAAGGGGAGGATCAGCGTCACGGCTGACGCAGCAGCGCCGGTTCCGAACTGGAAGAAGCTGAAAGTCTCCAAGTAGGTGTAGATGGGCAGTGTGGTTGTGGAATTGACGGGGCCGCCGCGTGTCATGGTGTAAATGAGGTCGAAGACCTTATAGGTATTAATGACACCGAGCAGGAGGACTGAGATGGATACAGGCCTCATGATAGGGAAAGTGATGTTCGTGAATTGTTGCCACCGGGAAGCGCCATCGACTGCGGCAGCTTCGTAGAGCGTTTCATCAATGAGGTGCAGCCCGGATAGCAGCAAAAGCATGTTGAACGGGATCCCTACCCACAGGTTAGCGATGATGACAGCCAGCATGGCGGTGCTGCCCTGCGACAGCCAGCGGACGGGTTCATCGGTTAGACCGAGGCTCATCATGAAGTAGTTGAGAACGCCGTAGTCGCTGTCAAACATCCACCTGAAGATAGTCGCTGTGACGACGGGCGGTAGGATCCAACCCACCAGCAGTAGAGCCCGAATTGGCCCGTTGCCTGGGAAGGGTTTGCGGAAGAACAGAGCTAGGACGAATCCGAATAGATACTGAAGCGCCAAGCACGAAACCGTGAAAATCAGACTGAGTAGGGCGGAGTCCCAGAAATCTGGGTTGCCAAGTACCTTGGCGTAGTTCTCCGACCCCACAAAGGGAAGGGACCCTGAGATCAGATTCGCGCCTGACGCATCAGTGACGCTCAAGTACATGTTGTACAGCAGCGGGAACGCGAGGAATATCGCGATGTAGATTACGGCCGGGGCTGCCAACGCCAGGCCCAAACGTCGGATCTGCATCTGATGTGTAGACCGACGTTTGGGTGGCGTGTTGGCCGCTCTGTGTGCGGAGCGGGTGGACATGATCAGGGAAGGAGCGGCGTGATGGTCTGGGCGGCAGAGGCAGCAGCGTCCGTGGCCGTGGCTGCTCCGGTGAGGACCTTTTGTAGCGCCTCCTGAATACCTGCAGAAATCTCGTTGTACTTGGCGCCATAGGCGCGGGCATGCGCAACATCAAGCTGAGATTCGAAAACCTGCATGTCGGGATCGCTCGAAAGTTTGAGTTCGCCCTTCAGGTCTACCCGGCTGGAGAGCTGTCCAGACTCATCGCAGAATGTCTTCGCACCTTCCTTGCCGGTCAGGTACTCCAGGAATTCAACAGCCGCTGCAGGCTGCTTGGCCTGATCAAAGGCGACGACGTTCTCGCCGCCGAGGCCGGTAGCAGCCACCTTGCCTGCAGGCAGCTTGGCAACACCGTAATTGACGTTAGCATCCTTGAGGTTCTGGAGTTCCCACGGACCGTTGATCATCATGGCGGCCTTACCGTTGAGGAACTGGGTCCGCGCATCTTCCTGGGAGTAGTTGGCCACTGAACTTGACATCGAACCGTCGTCGATAAGGTCCTTCATGAACTGCAGGGCGGTCGCGCCGTCGGTTGCGAAGCTGTCTAGGTCGCCACCGGTCTGCCATAGGAAAGGCAGGAACTGGAAGGTTCCCTGTTCGTTCTTGACCCCGCTCATCGCGATACCTTGCTCCTCGCCAGAGCTTAGCTTTTTCGCCGTGGAACGAAGTTCCTCCCAGTTGGTGGGGACTTCGACGCCAGCGTTCTTGAACTTGTCCTTGCTGTAATAAAGTGCAAGGTTGTTGCTGTTGAGTGGCAGGCCAAACGTCTTGCCGTCCACCTGCGTACTTTGCCAAGGGCCGGGGAAGAACTCGTTTGCCTTGCTGCCGGCGATGGGGGTGATGTCCTTGAGGAGGCCCAGCGATGCGAAGTTCTGGGTGTCGACGACGTCGACTACAGCAACGTCGGGAACCGATCCGCCCACGCCTCCCTGGACGATGGCCTTCGCGAGATCGGAGTAAGCGAATGAAGTCCGTTTGATAGTGACTCCGGGGTTGGCTGACTCGAAGGCCGCCACCGCGCTCTCCATGGCAGTGTGGCTGGCCCCTTGACCGAGGTAGTCCCAGACCTCCAGGACGACAGGGCCCGATGCGGTCCCGTCGGAGGTGCCAGGGGCATTACTGGTTCCGCAGGCGGACAATGCGAGTGTGCCCGCGGCGATGGTGGCGATCGTGGCGATGGCAAGCTTGGGACGCCGGGGGGTGGAGGACGTGTTTCGCATGTGGGTTCTCTACTTTCGTCGTGCTTCTGGTGGGTGGGTAGGGATTGTTGCGTTCTCAGGCCAGGCGAAACACGAGGACGTTGTCCTGAGGTTCCAGCACAGTTCCGCCGATAATCTCCGATGCGGGAACGTCCTTTGCGCTCCGTCCCGTAACTAGGTTCTCGATGGAGGCACCGACGATGGCGGCTTTCCACGGCTGGGAGGTGCCAGCGGCGCTCACGGTCATATCTGCACCCTTGCGGGAGACCGTGAACTCGGCCCAAGTTCCATCGGGGTGGGGAGCCCTCACAATTTTTGTCCCCTCGGTCGGGTTGACGATGTACAGCAACAGCTCGTTGCACCAGTCGTACTCTGGACGGTCTGTCACTGCTCCGAGCGGTAATACTGTTCCGTCGGCAACAAGGAGCGGGAGGGTCTCCAAACCATGGGTCTGATGTACCCATCCGCGCCGCGTGAAGTGCTCGCCCGAGAGAATGTCGGTCCACCCGTCAGTGGGAAGGTAGACGTCAACTTCACCTGAGGCCGTAAAAACGGGAGCCACCAAGATATCCGGACCCAATAGGTACTGGGTATCGACATGTGTAGCGCCGCGATCATTCGGGTACTCCAGCACCATGTGACGCATCAAGGGCGTCCCGGCGTCCGTGATCTCTTGGGCGTGGGTGAGCAGGTAGGGCATCAGCCTGTTCTTCAGCGCTATGAAGCGTCTGGCCACCTCCACCGCCTTATCTCCGTAGTTCCACGGAACTCGGTAGGAGTGGGACCCGTGAAGACGGCTGTGGGAGGACAACATTCCAAACGGGAACCATCGGATGAACACGTCGTCTGTCGGCGTGCCCTCGAATCCGCCCATGTCGTGGCTCCAATATCCGAAACCGGACAATCCCAGGGAGAGCCCGCCTCGAAGGGTCTCGGCCATGGACACAAAGGTGGGTTCCGAATCGCCACCCCAGTGAACGGGGAAGGACTGTCCGCCTGTCGTGGCGGCTCGAGCGAACACGAGGGCCTCGTCCTCACCCTTGACTTCAGCGATCGCCTCGAAGGCGGCTTTGTTGTAGAGGTAGGAGTAGAAGTTATGCATCTTGTGGGGATCGGAGCCGTCGTGCCAGACCACATCTGTAGGCACGCGCTCACCAAAGTCGGTTTTGAAGGAGTCGACTCCCTGGGCGAGGAGCTTCTTCAGTTCGCCCTTCCACCAGGCAGTAGCGTCCGGATTCGTGAAGTCGACCCAGGCCATGCCGGACTGCCAGTGGTCCCATTGGCGCACGGCGCCATCGGGGCGTTTGAGCAGGTATCCACGTCGTTTACCCTCTGCGAACAAATGGGAACGCTGACCGATGTACGGATTGATCCACACGCACACCTTGAGGCCCCGCTCGTGGTAACGGGACAGCATCCCTTCAGGATCTGGGAATTTTGCCGGATCCCAGGTGAAGTCACACCAATGCGAGGGCCGCATCCAGTAGCAGTCGAAGTGGAGGACGCTGAGGGGGAGTTCCAGCTCCTCCATCTTGTCCACGAAGCCGTTGACCGTCTCCTCGCTGTAGTCGGTAGTGAACGAAGTGGAGAGCCACAACCCGTAGGACCATGCCGGCACCTGTGGTGCCCGTCCGGTTAGGGCCGTGTACTTGCGAAGGATGTCCTTGGGGGTGGGTCCGTAGATCAGGATGTATTCGAGCTTCTGACCAGGCACCGAGAATTGGACTCTCGTGTTGATTTCCGAGCCCACCTCCAGCGACACTCGCTCGGTGTGGTTGACGAAAACTCCGTACCCAGCGTTGGTGAGATAGAAGGGGACATTCTTGTAGGCGTGTTCCGTGGCGGTTCCACCGTCGTCATTCCAGATGTCGACGCTTTGCCCGTTACGGACGGCCGGGCCAAATCGCTCGCCCAACCCGTAGACCGCTTCTCCTACAGCGAGCGTCAACTGCTCGTGTACAAACGTCTGGCCATCCGGGATGGTAACCAGCCCGGTGCTGCGGGGAATTGCGGAAGTCAGTTCCTTGCCTTTTGCGCGGAAGGAGACCATGTACTGATCAGCCCCCGAAACATGCACCTGGAGATCCCCGGTGCGCAAAATTGCCGTGCATCCCTCGACTGTGGCCTGCGGTGTCGCATCCAGGTCGGCGAGCTCAAAGCACGGCGTCAAGTCAGGCTCACCCTGGAAATGTTCCAGGCGTACTCTCACCACGTCTGGCGCCAGAGCATCGATAGTGGTGGTGAGTATTGGTGAGTCCAACTCGTCACCATGGCGGCGGACCACCCGAGTCGGGGCATACGCCACCAGACCGGTATCTGTAGCAAGAATTTCCTGGATCTGGCGTGGGTGCTCGACCACGTAGCCCGGTTTCTTAATCCAGTAACCATCTGTGAACTTCATCGTTCTTATCTCAATTCTGCTGTCGAACCGGTTCGATTTAGGTGTAAACGAATATTCCGATGGTCCTCATCCGCGGTAGTTGAGATCCGTTTACGTGGTGCGGGATGGTGCAGTTGTGCCGTGGTCGGCATACTCGGGACGCAGCAAAAGAGTTTGCGCATCCCTGGCCGGGTGCTGCAGTCGATCCACCAGCATCTCCACGGCCGCACGTGTCATCTCCGATGACGGATTTCGTACTCCGGAGACAGGAGGGGCAAAGTTGAGTCCGAGCTTGTCGATGGAAACACCCACGACGGAGTAGTCCAGGGGAACCTGTGCGCCTGCATTGCTCAGCGCAGAGAACAGGGGGGCCGTGGCCGCTTCGTGCTGCACGACGAACGCGGTCATCTCAGGATGTCTAGCCATCAACGACTCAAC
This sequence comes from Gephyromycinifex aptenodytis, assembly GCF_012277275.1. GTDB lineage: Bacteria > Actinomycetota > Actinomycetes > Actinomycetales > Dermatophilaceae > Gephyromycinifex > Gephyromycinifex aptenodytis. Next base: position 284,241 of record NZ_CP051155.1, read on the forward strand.
AGTTCGGACGGTTTCGAAGAAATCGTTGACGGCAGCAACTTCGACCACTCGTACGTCCGAGCTGTCAGCGGCATCACGCACACCGTTGCGAAATCTGGCGGCGTAGGTCATGCCAAGTTTGTGAGCGGCCTCGGGCGCTCCTAACAAGCAGATCGAACGGTGGCCGAGTTTGGCCAACTCCGCTATCAGTAGTGCGCCTGCCTCACCCCAGTCGACGTCCACACGATCCAGGTCACCCGCCTCGGGAGGCATTCCGACGAGCGTCGCCACGGCCCCCGCATCCTGTAGTGCCTTGGTCCGGGGATCATGCTCTTCGACGTCGAGGACGATAAATCCATCCACTTGCTTCGCTCGAACTAGTCGCTGCACACTGCGGAACGATTCGTCCCCGGTCACCAGGAGGACGTCATAGCCGCATGCGCGCGAAGCCTGGACAACACCGTTCACGAACTGGAGGGCGACTTCTGGGGTGGCATTGGCTGCCATAGGGGCGAGCACCGCAAGGATCTGGGTGCTTGCAGTGGCAAGCGCGCGACCAGCTGCAGAGGGCCAGAAGTCCATCTCGCGGATAGCGGCATGGACTCGCTCTTTTGTCTCTTCCGATATCGGGCGCTTCCCGCTCAAGGCGTAGGACACGGTTGACCGGCTGACGCCCAACCGCTGGGCAACGTCGCTGATGTTCACCATGATCGATCTGCACCCCCTTGTGCCATCGAACCGCTTCGATTCGTTCACACTATGACCCGCTATTCCGTATGTCAAGAGTTCCAAAAAACTCGATTCAGGGCGCAACTGCCGCGCTGCCTCAGCTGAGCGGGGAGGTTGAATCGGCAGCGGTAGCGGGGTCGAGACAAATCGGAATTTCTTCCAGCGCGTATTGAGAGGCTGTCAAAATGGCGATCAGCTGCCGGGCGCAGCCCTAGCCGAGAGCAACGATTTCTTGTGTCTCAGAGCGCGGGCCGACGCCGATGCAGGCCTTGGCGCACTGGCGCATTCGGGGGGCGGCTGTGGGCGCTGGTGCCATGTCCGTCGGCGCGGATGGCGCGCCCGGCATGGCGGGACTGCTGCGGCAATCGTGAATTGGCGGGTCAGCGCGCCTCACCGCCTCGGTGGGGATCCTGGATCGCCCCTCATAGGTCCGGGCGTTGGCCGTGGTCTGCCCCCTGCCATCTTTGGTCGCTTTTCTCACCTCTGGCCCGCCGTTGATAGCAAGAACGCCTAGCCCGGCGGGCCAGCGCCTGACTGCGGCAGATGGCCGAGACGGTGTGGGCGTTGCTCGCCCCCGACTTTCGACTGCAGTATTCAGGCTGTGGTCGGGGACGAGCCGCTCCTGATGGCTCAGTCAGGTATCAGCTGAGAGACCCTGACTTGCGCTTGTTGAGAAGGTCGAACGCGACGGCGACGATAAGGACCAGGCCCTTGATTGCCATCTGCCATGCGGGGTCGACGGCGAGAATGGACAGGCCGATGTTGAGCACACCCATGATCAGGGCGCCAAGGATGGCGCCGGAGATCCTACCGACGCCGCCCGTCACGGCGGCGCCTCCGATAAAGCAGGCGGCGATAGCGTCGAGTTCGTAGCTGGTGCCAGCGGCGGCCACGGCAGCCCCAGCCCTCGATGTGACAACCACCCCGGCGAGGGCGGCGAGCGTGCCCATGAGGACAAAGACCCGGAAGGTGTCGCGCTTGACGTTGACGCCCGACAGTTCCGCGGCGCGGTAGTTCCCACCGATGGCGTAGATGTTCCGTCCGAAGCGGGTGCTGCGGAGCACAAACGTGAAGATGGCTATCAGGATGGCGATGATGACCAGGACGACAGGGAAGCCATCCGTGGACAGGCCCAACCGGTAGGCCAGCAGCAGCAGCAGGACGACGATGCCGATAGTGCGTCCCCAGAATAGGGCTGGGCTCTCTAGCGGGATGTTGCGGGAAGCAGCGATGCGCCGCTGGCGCTGAGCAGTGAACAGGGTTGCTCCTGCAGCCAGGGTGCCGATGAGCAGGGTGACACCGTCTATGTAGCCGAGGCTTGGGGTGTTGGTGAAGCCCAGAAAGTTAGGCAGGGCCCCGTTGCCGATGTTGATGAAGGCGCCGGGGAAACCCGAGATTGTCTGCCCGACCAACAGCTGGGCGAAGCCGCGGAAGACGAGCATGCCGCCCAAGGTGACGATGAAGGCAGGGATGCCGATGTAGGCGATCCAAAACCCCTGCCAAACGCCAACTAAGGCACCGACGGCCAGGGCCAGGAGAATGGCGAGGGGCCACGAGACGTGCCACTGGGCAATTGCAATACCGACAACACCACCGATCATGGCGACCGTGGAGCCGACGGACAGGTCGATATGGCCAGCGATGATGACGAGCATCATACCGATCGACAAGATCATGACGTAGGCGTTCTGCTGCACCAGGGACGCAATGTTGTCGGGGGCGAGTAGTCGACCGCCGGTGAGGACTTGGAACAGCACGATGAGCCCGAGCAGGGCGATGATGAGCCCGGACTCGCGCAGGTTGAGGCTGGCGAACCGTTGGCCAAGAGTGGGGTGGTTGTCGGGGGAGGCCGGAGGCGTGATGGGGGTGCTCATGCTGCAACTTCCTTGGTCGCGGTCATAAGACGCATCAGCGTCTCCTGACTGAAATCGGGTCGGGCGACTTCGCCGGTAAGGCGGCCTTCATTAAGGGTGTAGATGCGATCACACAGACCGATCAGCTCAGGCATTTCCGAGGAAATGACCAGTACTCCGCGGCCGCTGTCGGCCAGCTCGTTGATGATCGTGTAGATCTCGAACTTCGCACCGACGTCGATTCCGCGGGTGGGCTCGTCCAGGATTAGCACTTGAGGGTCGGTGTACATCCACCGCGCCAAGGACACCTTCTGCTGGTTTCCGCCCGACAGGTTTGCGACCGTTGTCTCCACGCTGCGGGTCTTGATGTTGAGGTCTCGGCGGTATGTGTTGGCGACTTCTCTTTCGCCGTGCAGGTCCAGGATTCCGTGGCGTGTCAGCTTGCCCAGACCGGAGGCAGAGACGTTCTCCCGGATCGGACCGATGAGATTTAGTCCAAGGTCCTTGCGGTCTTCAGAGACGTAGGCGATGCCGTTGGCGATGGCCTTGGGCACGCTGGAAGTGTCTACTTCGTGACCCTCGAGCAGGACCCTACCGCCGCGGTAGCGGCCAAAAGAATGCCCGAAGATGCTCATGGCCAGTTCGGTGCGTCCCGCTCCCATCAGGCCGGCGATCCCGACGATTTCTCCGCGGTGCAGGGAGATGGAGATGTTGTCGGAGGACAGCCGTCCTGGGATGTGGGGGTGCTCCACGCTCCACTCTTCGACACGCAGGAGCTCAGCGCCGATGTCTGGTGTGTGGTCGGGGTAGCGATTGTCAAGGCTGCGGCCCACCATGCCGCGGATGATGCGGTCCTCGTTTGCGGCCTCTGGTCCATGCATGGGCAGGGTCTCGATGGTTTCCCCATCACGAATAATGGTGGTGACATCAGCGATGTCAGCGATCTCGTTGAGCTTGTGGGAGATGATCACGCATGTCACTCCCTCAGCGCGTAGCTGGCGCACGAGTTCTAGGAGCTGTGCAGAGTCGTCATCGTTCAGTGCGGCGGTGGGTTCGTCCAGGATCAGCAGCTTCACACGCTTAGACAGGGCCTTGGCGATCTCCACGAGCTGCTGCTTGCCCACCCCGATGGAACCCACCAGGGTGGAGGGATCCTCATCAAGGCCAACCTTGGCAAGGAGACGCTCAGCTTCAGTGCGCATGGCGCCCCACTGGATGCGGCCATGCTTGGTGGGCTGCTGGCCCAGGTAGATATTCTCCAGGATCGACAGGTTTGGACACAGCGCAAGTTCCTGGTGGATGATCACGATCCCCACCGCTTCGGAGTCTCGTACGGTCCTGAACTTCGCCGGGGTGGCGTCGTAGATGATCTCGCCGCCGAAGCTGCCGTGGGGATAGACCCCTGACAACACCTTCATCAAGGTCGACTTTCCGGCGCCGTTCTCCCCGCAGATGGCATGGACTTCGCCGCGGCGTACCGCCAGGTCGACCCGTTTAAGGGCGTGGACGGGGCCGAAGGACTTCTCGATGCCCTTCATCTCCAGGATGACCGGGCCCTGGGTGGTGTCGTTCATGGCGATCACTTCAGTCCCAGTTCGGCTGCTGAGTAGAAGCCGCCTTCGACCACGGTGCTGCGCACATTGTCGGCGGTGACCACAGTAGGGGTGAGCAGGAAGGTGGGGACCTTCACTTTGCCGTTGTCGTACTCCTTGCCTGGAGTGATCTCAACGGTCTGGCCCTTGACTAGTTGGTCCACCATCAGTGCGGCACGGTCGCCCAACAGCCGGGTGTCCTTCCACACCGTCATGGCCTGCTTACCGGCCAGGATGTTGAGAGTGTTGGCCTTGTCTGCGTCCTGTCCGGTGATCAGGGGCCAGTTGCTACCCGGTTTGAAACCACGCGCGCCGATGGCCTGCTCAATGCCCAGGGCTAAGGAGTCGTTGGGGGAAAGAACCACGTCCAGCTTGGTGGAGCCGATATAGAAGGAGTTGAGGCGGGTCTGCATCTCCGACTGGGCTTTTGAGGAATCCCAGCCCAGGATTCCGATCTTCTTCCAGTCGGTTGGGCTGGCCGGAACCTTGCCAGACGGAGACACGAGCTTTCCAGCGGCCACGTAGGGCTGCAGCTTGCTCCACGCGCCAGCGAAGAACTGCGCCGCGTTGGGATCGTCAGGCGAACCACCGAAGATCTCGATGTTGAACGGGCCCTTGCCTTTGTCGAGGCCCAGGTTCTCGACGATATACTCGCCTTGCAGTTCACCGACGTGGAAATTGTCGAAGGACACATAGTAGGACAGGCCGTCGGTGTTCTCGATGAGGCGGTCGTAGGCGAGGACGGGGATGTGCTTCGCCTTCGCCTGTGCGATCACCGGCCCGAGTACGGTCCCATCGATGGGGGCGATGACCAAGACGTCGACGTTCTGGGTAATCATGTTCTGGAGCTGGCTGATCTGAACATCGGTTTTGTTATCGGCATACTGCACCGTGGTCTTGTAGCCCATCCCCGTCAGCTTTTCGGATAGGTGGGCGCCATCACGATTCCAGCGCTCCAGAGACTTGGTGGGCATGGATACTCCGACGGTGGCGTTCGACGGATCGATGGTGGCAGCAGTTTGGGTGGGGCGTTGCGAGACGCAACCACTCAGGGCGAGGCTGATCAGTATCGCCATGAAGGCGGCGAATAGAGGTTTGGTCTGCATCGATTGACTCCTTTGTCACGGAGACGACGGGTCTCCACCGAAGATGGTTCAGGTCCAGCTGCCGGTGCGATCCCTCAAGCTGCGGTAGGCATCCAGTACCTGGGGGGTGGGTGCAGCCCCGACAACCTCAAGCTGCGTTTGCGACCATTGAGGCGGAGTATCGCCACCGGCGAGTGCCCACGCGGCCTGTGCTGCGGCGCCCAATGCCACGTATTCGCGGGGGGCAGGGCAGGAGACCTCACGGCCCAAGACGGCAGGAAGGATCTGGCGCACCGCGCTGCTTCGCGCGGCGCCGCCAATCAGCAGGATGCGTTGCGGGTTTTGGCCAGTCGACTGCCCTAGAAACTCCACAGCATCGGTCAAGGAACAGGCCAGCGCCTCCACATGGGCGCGTGCAATGTCCGCGCGCGTGGTGCTTGAGGTGATGCCGTGTAGGGTGCCGCTGGCCAACGGCCGGTTGGGGGTGCGCTCGCCATCCAAGTAGGGCAGAAGAACTGCACCGTTGGCCCCAGCCGGAGCCTGTAATGACAAGCGGGACAATTCGTCATGGTCAACAGCCAGCAAGGTGCAAGCCAGGTCTAGAATCTTGGCCGCATTGATGGTGCACACCAGGGGAAGCCAGCGACCTGTTGCATCGGCGAAACCCGTGACCAGGCCGGTGGGATCCATTGCAGGATGGTCGGAGACCATGGCTGCGACACCTGATGTGCCGATGGACAGCGATATATCGCCGCTGGACATGTTCAGCCCCAGGGCCGCCGCCATGTTGTCGCCGGTCCCCGCGGCGACGATTGCTCCAGTGGCGGTGTGTCCCATGACCGCTGCCGGATGGTCGGCGATGGTGGGTAGCTCGATGTCGTGCCCGATCGCCTGGGCTGCCAGCTCAGGCGCCCAGGCGTTGCTGGTGGGGCAGAAGTACCCTGTACCCGACGCATCGCCGCGGTCGGTGAACCATTCACCCCCTACCGCCAAGGCATGCGAGACGTAGTCGTGGGGCAGGACCACACGATGGGTTCGACGGGCGTTGTCCGCCTCGTTGTCGCGCATCCACCGCATCTTGGTGGAGGTGATCGAAGCCACGTGGACACTGCCCGTACGCCGCGCAGCCTCAGCGGGGCCGCCTAGCTCGGCGACGAGGTCCTCGGCCGCGGAACTCGAACGTGTGTCATTCCACAGCAGTGCCGGACGCACGACGCGATCTTGGCTATCGAGGGCGACCATGCCGTGCTGCTGGCCACCCACGGCCACGGCATCGGCCTGTTCGAGCAACCCGGTGGTGCTCTGGGTAAGCGCCCGCAACCAGGCCGCGGGATCTACCTCCGTACCGGCGGGATGGAGAAAGCGTTGTTCGGCCAGGATCGTTCCATCATCAGCGTCCACCAGGACGGCCTTGGTGGATTGCGTGGACGAGTCAATGCCCAGAACTTTGCTCATGGTGGTGTCCTTAGGACCTCGGCTGCGCTGCCGGAAAAGAAGGGGAGAGGCAAAAAAGGTTGGGGGCCCGGGAGTGCCCGGGACCCCAACCGCGACAATCAGCCGATCAGGTGCTGCAGTGCCATCTGGTGCAGCTTGACGAAGTGGTATTCACGCTCACCCAATGCCTTGGCGTCGAAGGGCTCCTCGGCGGCCAGGAAGTCGGCCACATTTTCGCCCTCAGCCAGCGTTGGCTCGCCCAGCTCAAAGATCGAGGCCTTCTTCATGACTTCCTGCACCTCGGGATCCTTACGGAAGGCGCGGGCCTTGTCGGCCAACATGAGGTAAGAGTCCATGTTCGCCTGGGCGGACTCCCACACCCCTTCCATTCCCTCGGTACGGCTCGGCTTGTAGTCGAAGTGGATGGGTCCGTCGTAGCGGGGAGCGTCCGGGCTGGCCGCGAAGCCGTTGACGAGTAGATCCACAGTGAAGAAGGCGCTCAACAGGTCGCCATGACCGAACACCAGGTCTTGGTCGTACTTGAGACCCTTTTGGCCGTTCAGATCGATGTGGAACAGCTTGTTGCACATCAGCGCCAGCGCCAGACCGTGGGTGTAGTTCAGGTTGGCCATCTGTTCGTGGCCAACCTCGGGGTTGAGGCCCACAATGTCGCCGTTGTCGAGCTGCGAGATCAGCGCTAATGCATGTCCGATAGAAGGTAGGAAAATATCGCCGCGGGGCTCGTTGGGCTTGGGCTCCAGAGCTATCCTCATGTCATACCCCTGGGACTTGACGTAGCCTGCGACGACGTCCAAGCCCTCCGCGTAGCGGCGGTGCGCAGCCATAAGGTCCTTGGACGAGTCGTATTCGGCCCCCTCGCGACCACCCCACATGACGAATGTGGAAGCACCCATCTCGGCAGCCAGGTCGACATTCTTGAGAATCTTGCGCAGGCCGAAGCGACGCACCGAGCGATCGTTGGAGGTCAGGCCGCCGTCTTTGAAGACTGGGTGGGTGAACGTGTTGGTGGTCACCATCTCGATGACCAGACCGGCCTTGTCGGCCGCGTCCTTCAGCTGCTTGACGATGCGCTCGCGTGTCGAGTCGTCGGCATCGAAGGGGAACACGTCGTTGTCGTGGAAAGTGATGCCCCAAGCGCCGAGCTCGGCGAGCTTGTCGGAGTACTGCCACGGATCGAGGCTGTCGCGGGTGTTGGAGCCGAAGGGGTCGACGCCTGTCCATCCGACGGTCCACAGACCGAACGAGAACTTGTCTTCTGCCGTTGGCTTCCGCACCATGACTGCTCCTCTTGAAGTTTGTTGTACCAAAAAACTTAATGGGGGGGACCGGTAGAGTCAAGAGCCATGGAGACCAAACTTTCCAGTGTGCGGCAGGGAACGCTCAGGTCGCTGAACCTTGCCGTGGTGCTCCACGAAGTCCTCACCTCATCCACGCCGGTTTCGCGAGCCCACATCGCTCAGTCCACTGGAATGACGCGGTCCACCGTCGGCCGTCTCGTCGACGAGCTCGTAGCTGCGGGTCTGGTGGCCGAGCTCGAGGTCGTCACCGATGGGCGCCGTGGTCGGCCGGCCACGCCTTTGGTTGCCCCGCAGGGAACAGTTGCGGCGCTCGGGCTTGAGGTCAACGTCGGGTTGATTTGCGCCAGGGTGATCGACCTGAGCGGTCAGGTCTTGGCGCAACGAATCGTCACGGGCGACTATCGTCAATCCGAGCCAGCTGCAGTTCTGCGAGAGCTGGCCCTCCTCGCACGCTCCTGCCTAGATGAGGCGGGCACCTCGGTGCAGATTGTGGGGGCGGCCCTTGCTGTCCCGGGACTCGTAGACGGTGACTCCGGCGTGATCCTGCGCGCCCCCAACCTGGGGTGGCAGGACGTTGAGACGGCAGGTGCGTTTGCTGCCACCCAACTGCTTCCCCCGGCAATGGCGGTGCGCGTAGCCAATGAGGCTGACTGCTCCGCTGTCGTGGTCGCCCATGAGGCCCCGGGTCGGCCGTCAACGCTTCGTGACTTCCTCTACATCTCCGGCGAGATAGGCATCGGCTCTGCGCTCGTGTGGGGTGGAGAGGTGAGGCTTGGGCGGCACGGGTGGGCCGGCGAGATCGGGCACATGTGCATTGATCCGAACGGTCCTCGATGCGGTTGCGGGGCACGGGGATGTCTGGAGGTGTACGCGGGTCAGTTAGCGATGTGTGATGCATGCTCCGTCAACGGCTTACCCGCGCTGCAGTCACTCCTCGATCAGGGCGATGTGCGGGCGCGCGAGGTTATCGCTGAAGCTGGGAGGGCCCTGGGTATCGCACTGGCGAACGCCCTGAACCTGTTGGACGTTTCGACGGTGGTATTGGGTGGTCATCTCGGTCAGCTGCAGGAGCAGTTGTGCCTCCATGCGATGGCTGAGCTGGATGAGCGGTTGCTGTCCTCGCCCTTTGGCAGGCCCGATCTCATGCCCACCGAGTTGGATGCGGCCTCGGCTGCCACTGGGGCCGCCTTCGGAGTGCTGGCCAGAGTGATCGAGGATCCATGCGCATCCATTCTCTCCTGAGGGGTACCGCTCGGATCTGTACCGGATATCGGTGGAAGAGCGCAGCCCCATTGGAGGCTCAATGCGGTGCCGTACGTTAGGTCGCGCTCGAACCTGATGGACATCGCGGGGAGCCCACCTGAGGCGTGTCTCGGCCCCCTGCTCCGGGGCCGATGCCGGTTTGGCCGGTCAGATCGGGACAGTTACCGGTGTGCACCTGTTGAACCTCCGGCAGCGAGCTTAGGGGGCTCGACGTCGGGCAAACTGCGGCGGAAGGCCTGGACTCGCACGGCAACACTCACATTCATTGGCTGACTGCCGCCCGGGCGAAGGCGAAGGCGATGGGACAGTGTGCGCATGACTTCGCTCTAACAGGGAAAATCTACTCCGCCTTCTCACCAGTGCCGATCGATAGAGCGTGGACGGGGTCACCGAGACCCCGCCCACTGCCGACATCAACTCACCCAGATGGCTTCGGGGAGGGTCTCTCACCCCTGGTGCTTGCGTGTTCGGGACCGAGATGGAGGCGCTGGCCCGGCCAGGACCGTCGCAGCCAGCGGTCGTGGCTTGCTATCACGACTGCGCCCGGGTATTGGGGCAGGTGTTCCTCGAGCGCTGTTGCCAGGGTCAGTGAGAGGTGGTTGGTGGGTTCATCGAGGATGAGAAGGTCGGGTGGGCTGGCTAGCACCATGGCGAGCGCGAGCCGACGTTGTTGGCCGATGCTGAGTGTGCCGACGGGGCGCGTCAGGTCTCGTGGTGCCACGAGTCCGAAGCTGGTCAGTGGAATCTTCTCGGCGAGTTCAGCGCCGACCGTGGTGGTGTAGAGCCCTTCCACGGTCGGGTCGGGGTTGAGCGCCACTTCTTGGGTGAGGGCGTCGATGGTTGCGGTTCGGGCGATGGTGACGGTGCCGGTATCTGGTTGTAGTCGCCCGGTGATCAGTGCGATCAGGGTTGACTTGCCGGCGCCGTTGGGGCCGGTGATCAGCCACTTGTCCTGGCGTCCGATCGTGAGGGAGGTGGGGCGCAGCCGACCATCCACCCCAGCCTCCGACAGCGCTGCGATCACCTGGGGGACGGCGTGGCCATCGCGATGTCCCACGGTGAGACCGCAGAAATCGAGGGTGGCCGGAGGCTTGCGGATCTGGTCAGCGTTGAGTTCTTCGAGCCGCCGCGCGAAGTCGTTCACGCGGCGAGACACCACAGTGGCGTTACGGTCGGCGTAGAACTTCTTGGCCACTCGCGACTCGGACCGGGGCGCGGCCCCCGGGTGCCCGACGGTATGGCTGTCGCGAACCCGGCGTTCGAGTTCTTTGAGTTGGGCCTGTTCGGTTTCGTATTGCTGCTGCCAGCGTTCCCGTTGGGCGGCTCTAGCCAGCAGGTATTCCGTGAAGGTGCCGGTGTGTCGGGTGATTCCGATACCGCTGATCGGTCCATCAGGGCTCACCGAGTTCACCAGCGAACTGGGCAGCGGCGCCGGATCGAGGTCGATGATCCCGGTGGCTGTGGCGTCCATGAAGGCGCGGTCGTGGCTGGCGAACAAGACCGGGCCGGGCCAGTCGCGCAGCGACCGGGTGAGGAAGTCGATGCCGTCGTCGTCGAGGTGGTTGGTGGGTTCGTCGAGCAGCAGTGTGTCGGGCTGGCTCAGCAGTAGCCAGGCGAGCTGGAGACGAGCGCGTTGTCCGCCCGACAGCTCGCCCGCGCGGCGCCCCCGGTCCAGATTCGGCAGGCCGACGCCGTCGAGAATGATGTCGGCGCGCCGGTCCAGGTTCCACACGTCGTGGCGGGTGGCTTCCTCCAGGGCATGGTCGTACCGATCGGCGGCCGAAGTAGTGCCCTGTTCGAGGGCGGCTGTTGCCTCCTCGAAATCGCGCAGAATGCCTCGGGGTGCAGCGAGGGCCTGCTCGATCACATCGACGACCGTGTCGCTCAGGGCGAAGGCAGGCTGCTGCCACAACAGGCCGACGCGGCCGGGGAGCGCCACCGAGCCGCTGTCGGCAGGCTCAACACCGGCGACGATTCTCAGCAGGGTGGACTTTCCGGTCCCGTTCTCGCCGATCAGCGCCAGCCGCTCGCCTTGGCTGACGGTCAGCGTGATGTCAGTAAGGACGCGGCGGTCGGGATAGGACTTGCTGATCCCGTCTAGGCGCAGGTGGGCGCCGCGGACCAAGGCAGTGCTGGATGTGGGTGTGGACATACGGGGAAACCTCGAGCGTTAGTTGGGACGGTCGACAGGTTTCAGATCCACATGCGGAAGATTCTAGCCATATCCCTGCGTCGGCATCCGCTGAGCAGTGGACGCAACCTTCGACCCATCACACGGATGGTGTGAGACAAGGGCTGTCCTCGGGTGATGGCGAGAAACGCTGAGCGGGAGCAGCTGGGGCCTCGCGTCGTCGTGGCGACCACCGGCCTGATGCTCTCAATGCGTTGAAGCTGCGCGACCTCGTAATCGTGTTGTCGCCCCGGGTGCGAGCTATGCGAGTGAAACGGGTCGTGGCGTCCTGGCTTCGGAAGAAGTACCGGCGGAGGGCGACGTCCCTCGTGTACGTGGGCGGGTCGGCTACCCGATCGGATAAAACTGGGACAACACGAGCATCGCGACCGCCCAGATAGCCAAGATGATGTTGAATACTGCGCCGTCCAGGAGAGGTTTACCCGGATAGGGAAGCTTCAACAAAGCGACGGTCGGGAACATCAAAACCAGCGGCGTGAAGAGTATTGCCCACCAGGGGAATGCCGTCCAGCCCAAGACCAGGGGGATGCAGAACAGCAGGCTCCCCGCGTAGGTCAGGCCCACCGCCGGAAGCCATGCGTACTTCAAGAAAGTGAACATCTGCCTGGCGGTTCGGATATTCGAATCATCCTTCTCGCCCGCCGCGAAATCGCGGTGCGCCAGTTGAGAGGTGAGCGCTAGCGGATAGAAGGCTGCGTGCGCCAGCGGGGACAGCGAGATGCCCACCGCCATGAGCACGACGCCGACCACGCCCAGGGTGGAGTCGCGCACCAGCATGTAGTGCGCGTAGACACCGAACAGCATGAACGGGACGCTGTAGTCGGCGATCAGTGCGCCGACGCGCAGCCTCCGCTCGTCCGCCCCCACGTAAAACGCATAGGCGTCGTCACCCATCCGCTCGATGAACTGGCGATATTTTGTCTTATCGGGCTTCGGGAGACCGACGATGAGCGCGTCGCCGATAATCCAGCAGATCGCGCTAATCAGCAGCGAGATAATCGACAGGGTGACCCACATGTGTTCTCCCCAGCATCGCGGTTAGCCTGACGCCACTTAGGCTCACCTTACCTCGAACGCGAAGGGTGGACCCGTGAGTACATCATTCAGTTGACCAAGTGATGCACTCGAACAAAAGGTGACTATCTCGGAGCGGGGTGTTGTGCTCGGCGCCGTCGAGCGTGGATGGGCCGATGCGCCTGCGCCAGGTGGCTCAATTGCGGGGCAAGTTTCGACAAGCGGGCAGCCAGGTCCATCCCGCAAGGGCCTCTGTTCCCGGCAGAGTCGTTTGTTCGTCCTGTGCTGTAGACCCGGTGATGTGAGCTAGCCGGGACTGTCGCTTTCGGCTTCGCGCCTGGTGAACGCCTGGACTGTGATGGCGAGGGTGATCGGCAGCGGGTCGGGGAGCGGCGCGAGGGCTTGGCTCACCGCGTCGGCGTCGGTGTGAAAGGCGCTGGGTCCCATCATCACGAGGTCGCGAGCCTGAGCGTGGGACAGCGACAGCACCTGGCAGACGCGCTTTTCATCGGCCGCGCAGAAACCGTCGGCGAGGGATTGGCGCAGACGTTGCTGTTTGTCCCGCTCCACCGAGACCCCGCCCACTGCCGTCATCAACTCAGCCAGATGGTTGGCCAGCGGGGTGACCAGGAGCAGCACGCCGCCCGGGCGCAGCACCCGGTGGATCTCCGGGATGTTGCGGGGGGCGAATACGCACAGGACGACGTCGAACCCGTGATCGGCCAGCGGCAGGGGCGCCCACACGTCGGCCACGACCGAGGCCAGCCTGGGATGGGCCTTCGCTGCGCGGCGGGCCGCGTACTTCGACAGATCGATCCCCACACCGAGCGCCTGCGGGGCTGCCTCGAGTGCTCCGGCGGTGTAGTAGCCGGTACCCGCGCCCAGATCCAGGATCGACTCGACGTGCTCGGCAGGGAGCGTGCGCTCCAGGGCGGCCAGCAACGCCTGCCTGATCGGTGCGTACACCTGCGCGGACTGGATGTTCTCCCGGGCCGCAACCATCGCTGCGGTGTCGCTGCGGTAGGCCCTGCCGCCGCGCAGCAAGCTGACATAGCCCTGACGTGCGATGTCGAACCGGTGGCCGGCAGTGCACACCAGGCTGCCGTCCTCGGCGTCCAACGGTTCGCCGTCGTGCGGGCATGCCAATAGCGGCAAAGCGCGAGAAAGTGCCGACGTCACAACTGGCAGGCTAGGCCCGTCGGTGAACCGGCACCTATTCGCGCCCTCTCACCAGTGCGGATCGCTAGAGCGTGGACGGGGACTGCCGCCCAGGCGAAGGCGGTGGCACAGTGTGCGCATGACTTTGCTCGAACAGGATGTTGCCGGCCGCGTGCTCACCCTGGCGATCTACCCGGAGAAGCAGGCGCCCGGGCGATTGCTGACCGAGGCCCGGATCGAGACCGAAGGCCTGCAGGGCGACCGTCGTAAGAAGCGCCCTGTGCACCTGGTGGGCCGCGAAGAGGACCCCGAGAGCACCCGGGCCAACATCTTTCTCGACATGCCGGACGCGGAACTGCAGCGCGCCGTTGGTCGACGGGTCCGGCTCGGGACCGCCATGTTGGAAATCACCGAGGTCCCTTCGGCCTGCCCCGGCGTGTACGCCAGCGTTGTCCGAGTGGGCGTAGTCAACACCGGTGACGCGCTGGAGCCCGGAGCCTGAACCAGCCACCCGAGCAGGGCAGATACCATCAAACAGGCCTACAACTGTGGGCCGTTGCCGTTCGTGCCATTGTCGATGCACATTCCAAGGAGTCAGCTGTGTCAGCCCAGATCACCGTGTCCATCGCCGGGAGCGAGCGATCGGTGCCAGCGGGCACGACCGCCGCAGACCTCTTCGAGGGACAGAAGAACATCGTCGTCGCCCGCGTCGGGGGCGAACTCAAAGACCTCACTTACGTGCTGAATGAGGGTGATGACGTCGAGGGCGTCGACATCGCCTCCCCGGACGGCCTGGACGTGTTGCGGCACTCCTGCACCCACGTGATGGCCCAAGCCGTGCAGCAGCTTCGTCCCGAGGCCAAACTGGGAATCGGCCCCTACATCACCGACGGTTTCTACTACGACTTCGACGTCGACGAGCCGTTCACCCCAGAGGACCTGAAGGCCCTGGAGAAGGCGATGCAGAAGATCGTCAACGAGGGGCAGAGCTTCCAGCGACGAGTCGTCTCCGCCGAAGAAGCGCTGGCCGAGCTCAAGGATGAGCCGTACAAGTGTGAACTCATCGGTTTGGCCCACGGCCCCGGCAGCGGCGGCGCCGAAAGTGCCGAGTCCTCCCAGGCGCTGGAGGAGAACGCCGAAGGTGCCAGCGTCGAGGTCGGCGGCGGCGAGATCACCATCTACGACAATGTGCGCCGCGACGGCACCCGCGCCTGGGGCGACCTGTGTCGTGGACCGCACATCCCCACCACCAAACTCATCTCCAACGCGTTCAAACTGATGCGCAGCTCGGCCGCCTACTGGCGCGGTGACCAGTCCAACGCACAACTACAGCGCCTCTACGGCACCGCCTGGGCGAGCAAAGACGACCTCAAGGCCTACCTGACCCGCCTGGAAGAAGCCGAGAAACGCGACCACCGCAAGCTCGGTACCGAGCTCGACCTGTACTCCTTCCCTGATGAGATCGGCTCGGGGCTGCCGGTCTTCCACGCCAAGGGCGGCGTCATCAAGCGGGTGATGGAGGACTACGTCCGAGACCGCCACATCGAAGAGGGCTTCCTGTACGTCGGTACCCCGCACATCGCCAAGGAGGGGCTGTTCCACACCTCCGGGCACCTGCCGTACTACGCCGACACGATGTTCCCGCCGATGCACGTCGACGAAGAACGCAATGCCGACGGCGAGATCACCAAGGCTGGACAGGACTACTACCTCAAGGCCATGAACTGCCCGATGCACAACCTCATCTACCGCAGTCGCGGCCGCAGCTACCGCGACCTGCCGATGCGGTTGTTCGAGTTCGGCTCGGTGTACCGCTACGAGAAGTCCGGTGTGATCCACGGGCTCACCCGGGTGCGCGGCTTCGCCCAGGACGACTCGCACAGCTACGTCACCAAGGAGCAGTCGGGGCAGGAGATCCGCCACCTGCTGGACTTCGTGCTCGGTCTGTTGCGCGACTTCGGGCTCGACGACTTCTATCTGGAACTGTCGACGCGCGCCACCAGCGGGCCGAAGGCGAGCAAGTTCATCGGCTCCGATGAGGACTGGGAAGAAGCGACCCGCATCCTGGAAGAGGCCTGCACCTCCACCGGACTGGAACTCGTACCCGACCCGGGCGGCGCCGCTTACTACGGTCCCAAGGTCAGCGTGCAAGCGCGGGACGCCATTGGTCGCACCTGGCAGATGAGCACCATCCAGTACGACTTCAACCAGCCCGAGCGATTCGAACTGGAATACCAGGCCTCCGACGGGTCTCGTCAGCGCCCGGTGATGATCCACTCGGCCAAGTTCGGCTCCATCGAGCGGTTCATGGGTGTGCTCGTCGAGCACTACGCCGGCGCGTTCCCGGTCTGGCTCGCGCCGGTTCAGGTGACTGCCATCCCGGTGGCCGAAGAGTACGAGGAGTATCTGGACGGGGTCGCCGCCCAGCTTCGTAGCGTCGGGGTCCGCGTCGAGGTCGACCGCAGCGACGACCGCTTCCCGAAGAAGATCCGCAACGCCAGCAAGAGCAAGGTGCCCTACGTCCTCATCGCCGGTGAGGAAGACCGGGCTGCAGGCGCGGTGTCGTTCCGGTACCGCGACGGTTCCCAGCTCAACGGGGTCCCGGTCGCAGACGCGATCGCTCAGATCACAGCGGCGATCGAGGCTAAGGCGCAAGTGACCAGCGCCCCCGCCTGAACGTGAGACTCCGAGGCGCCGCCGTAGGCTCAGCACCCGCGGCGGCGCCGCTGTTCATGTCGTTCACGCTGGTCAACGAGCCGATGAATGGCACACTGCCAACATGAAAGGGTTGAGAGCTCAGCTCACCCGCGTCGCCCGGGCCGAGGCCGACGACGCCTTTGCGCTTGCCGCCCTGGAGTTGGCGCTCAATCGAGAACAGGGCAGGCCGCCCGAAGAGGGCTTCCTGGACCGCTATACCGATGCCTGGCTGCGCGATCGCGACCGCTATCCCAGCTGGATCGCCAGCTCACTGGACGGAAACCCGCTGGGGGCGCTGACCATCACCCTCGGCCAATCGTTGCCACGCCCGGGCCGTATCCCGCGTCCGTGGGGGCACATGACTAACTTCTATGTGCGCCCCGAAGCGCGGCGGATGGGCTTGGGTACGCGGTTGCTTGATGAAGCTGTGGAATGGGCTGATTCGCGATCCCTGCTGTGGATCACACTGCTGCCCAGCCAGAGCGCGCAGTCCCTACTGCAACGAGTCGGGTTCGCTCCCTGCGGGGAGGACCTGCTTCGCAGAACGGCACCGGCAGGGAAGCGCTCAGCCGGACAACCCCAAATCCCGCCGCAGTAGCTTGCCGTTCCTAGTGCGGGGCAGGGACCCCAGAAAGACGATCTGACGGGGTCGTTTGTAGCGCGCCAAGCGCTCTTCGGCAGCCTCGCCCAACGCCGCCCGCAGGTGTTCCTGGTCTGCGCCGTCCTCGGGGACGACGAATGCTGCGATGACACTGACGTCGGCGCGCACCACGATCTGGGTCACCGCCACCTCCCGCACCCCGGGCACCGCCGCCAGTACCTCTTCGACTTCGGCAGGGCTGACCCGGTAGCCACCGGCGGTCATCAGGTCATCGTGACGGCCCAGATAGCGCAGGTAGCCGTCCTCGTCGAAGCTGACGAGGTCGCCGCTGACGAACCACTCGTCTCGGGTCGTCGCCGCTTCTTCGGCCGGTCGCCGCCAGTAGCCGAGCATGAGCCCGGGGTCGCTGCGGTGGATCGACAACAACCCGGCCTGTCCGGTCGGCACCGGTTGGGTCCCGCCCTGCAGCGGCAATGCCGCGATCCGCCGACCTTGCTGAGGCCGCCCCGGGGAACCGTCCTTGACCGGCACGCTCGGTGAGCTGGAGACGAAGGTCGAACATTCACTCATCCCGAGCGCTTCGAACAACGGCTTGCCGCTCGCTTTCTCCCAACGGGTGCGCAGCGCCGAAGGCAGCGCCTCGCCGGCGACCAGGCCGTGGCGCAGGCTCGCGAACTGTGGCAGCGGCGCCGCCGCGGCGGAGTCGGCGGCATCCGGTCCGGTTTCGAAATCGTCCAGGATCTGCCGGAACAGCCCGGGTACCGCAGCGAACAGCGTCGGGCGGTACTCCTGGATCAGTCGCGGCCAGACGCTGCGCGCCGGGGGACCGGCGTAGACGATGGCGCTGGCACCCACCGCCCACGGGTCGCACAGACCCACGCCCAAGGTGTAAGTCCAGTTGAAGGCGCCCGCGTGCAACATCACGTCCGCATCGCTGATCCCGTACCAACCGTCGTACATCGGGCGGCGTCCCCAGACCGAGCGGTGCGCATGCAGCACGCCTTTGGGTTTGCTGGTGGTTCCCGAGGTGTAGACGAGAAAGGCCGGATCCTGCGCGGCGGTGTCCGCGTAGTCCACCGGCTCCTCCTGGGCCAGCCACCTGGCCACATCGCGGGCTCGGATGATTAACACCCTTGGGTCGGCCTCCACCGGAAGGTCCTCAGCCAACGCGAGCGCCGCCGCGCCGCAATCCTGCAGCAGGAACTGCGCCTCGCCCGGGGTCAGTTGCGGCGAGGACGGCACTGAGACCAGCCCGGCCGCCATCGCCCCGAAGTGCAGCAAGGCGTACTCGCTGGTGTTGCCTAGACGGATCATTACTCGGTCGCCGCGAGCCAGCCCCAAACTCAGCAGGCCCGCGGCGACGCAGCGTACCGCTCGGTCTAAATCGGCGAAGGACCAACGCTGCGCCTGCTGGGGGCTCGCCTCGGCATCGGTGACGACGATGAGCCCGTCCCGGGCGCGGACCTGCTCGTCGTGGCCGCCCAAACAGTAGCCAGCAAGGTTCAGCCGCGCGGGGGCAGACGAGAGGGGAAGTTCTTCGGCCATGGGAGAAGTCAACACCGATCCGCTCCGGTCGACCTCTACGAGGTGAGGCGATGCCGCTCACGCCCGCCGGAGTGGCAGTGTGGGGCTGCCGTCGCGGCCGAGAGAGGTCCGCATCCGCAAGCAGGGCCTACGATCAAGGCATGCAGACGCCCGAAGCCCCCGAGGAGGCCAGCAAGTTCGTCCGGGTCAAAGACGGGTTCCAACGGTTGTGGACCCCGCACCGGATGGCTTACATCAGGGGCGAGAGGCCCTCCCCGAAGCAGGGGCCTGGCTGCCCCTTCTGCGACGTCACCGAACGTAGTGACGCCGAAGGGCTCGTCGTGCGCCGCGGGGAGAGCTGTTTCGTGGTGCTCAACCTCTTCCCGTACAACCCCGGGCATCTGCTCATCTGCCCCTACCGGCACGTCCCGCGCTACCTCGACCTCACCGACGAGGAGACGCTGGAGTTCACCAGCCTGACCAAGCAGGCGATCCGGGCGCTGGAAGCCGCCGCAGCGCCGATGGGTTTCAACCTCGGCATGAACCAGGGCGCGGTTGCGGGTGCGGGAGTAGAAGCGCACCTGCACCAGCATGTCGTCCCGCGCTGGGGCGGAGACATGAACTTCCTGCCGATCATCGGACAGACCAAGGCGTTGCCGGTGCTTCTCGAAGACACCCGCCAGCAGCTGATTGAGGCTTGGCCCGGCGAGTAGGCCCGCCCGGCCAGCCTACGAACGCACTCAGTCCGTGATCAGGTGGGCGGGCAGGTGCTCAGTTCGGTTGATCCACCGCGCCAGGAAATGGTGGTGGTTCTGGGGGCGCTCGAACAGTGAGGTGCCGGTGTTGTCGATGCGCAGATAGCCGCTCATCGACTCCGCGCCAAGGAGCGCCCGGATGAGGTGCTGGCCGAAATGTTGATGAATGACGACCACGTGGGTGTCCACGGGCATCGCTACCAGTTCGGCGAGAACCGTACGAGCACGCGCGTCGCGCTGTTCTGCAGGCTCGTAGGGGCCGACCCACCAAGGGTCAGGGGTCTTTTGGCCGATGTGGATCCGCGGAGAAATGCGACGTAGCTGGGCCAGCGATGGCGCGGCGACGGAGTGGCGTGCGCTGCCATCGGGGCCGCCGTCATAAATGCCGCCCGCTTCGTGCAGATCTGGGCAGGTGTGCACGGGCACGTTCAGCGCGTCGGCCAGGATCGAACCGGTCTGCAGCGCGCGGGTCATCAAACTGCTGCTCACCCGTACCGACCCGGTGACTAGGGCCGGTAGGGCTGCAGCCACGTGGTGTGCCTGTTCGATTCCCAGATCGGTCAGTTCCGGTTCGGGCACCCGGTTGCCGCGGTCACCCTCGGCTTTGATGACGGCGTTATTGCTCGACTGGGCATGACGGATCAGCAGGAGACGCACACGGCTCAGCTTGGCATGGCAACTGCCTGCCCGGTCGCGAGCGCGCCCGGACAGGCAGTTGGGCAGAGTGAAACCTCAGTTCTTGGTCAGATGCTCCTCGGCCAAGTGGGGCGGCATGGCCTCGTAGCCGATCATCTGACGCTCGAAGTATCCCGACCCGTGGCTGATGGAGCGCAGGTCGATGGCATAACGCGACAACTCCAGCTGAGGCACCTCGGCCTTGATGACCGAGAACCCGTCCTGCTCGGCCGGTTCGCTGCCCTGGATACGTCCGCGCCGGCCCTGGGCATCGGTCATCACCGCACCTACGTAGTCATCTGCGACCGTCACCGTCAGCAGGTCGACGGGCTCCAACAGCGAGACCGCGCCCGGGGATGCGGCGGCCTCCTTCAGCGCCAGTGCACCCGCCATCTGGAAGGCGGCATCGGAGGAATCCACCGAGTGTGCCTTGCCGTCGAAGAGCGTGACCCGCACGTCGACCATCGGGTACCCGGCCACGACGCCCTTCTCCAATTGGGCCCGGACACCCTTTTCGACGCTGGGGATGAACTGACGCGGTACCGCACCTCCAACGACCTTGTCGACGAACTCGAAGCCGGCGCCGCGCTCCAGCGGTTCGACTTCGATGTCGCAGATGGCGTACTGGCCGTGGCCGCCGCTCTGCTTCACGTGCCGTCCCTTGGCGCTGGCGTTGGCTACGAACGTCTCCCGCAGCGCGATCCGCATCGGTTCGACTTCGACCGCCACGTTGAGCTCGTCCTTGAGCCGGTTCAGGACGAGGTCGAGGTGGGTCTGGCCCATGGTCCACAGCACGATCTGGCTGGTTTCGGAGTTGTGCTCCACACGCAGCGAGGGGTCGGATCCGGCCAGGCGTTGTAGGGCGTTGGGGAGTTTGTCCTCGTCTCCGCGCGTTGCGGGCTTGATAGCGGCCGGCAACAGTGCCTCCGGCATCGTCCACGGTTGCACGAGCAGGGGAGTGTCTTTGTCGCTCAACGTGTCCGAGGTGGCCGCCGCCGGCAGTTTCTGCACGATGGCCAAGTCCCCGGCAATGGCCTTGGCCTTGGGTCGCAGTTCATCGCCCAACGGGGAGGCCAACGGGCCGACCCGGACCTCTTCGTCGTGGTCCTGGTGTTCAGCGGCGTCCTGGGTGGTGAAGCTGCCCAGATGCCCGGAGACGTGAACGGTCTGATCTGCTTGCAAGGTCCCACGGAAGACCCGCACCAGCGCGATGTGGCCCACGTAAGCATCGCTGGTGGTCTTGATGACCTGGGCGACCAACGGCTGGGCCGGGTCGGCCTCCAACGGCGGGGTGTCGCCGCCATTGGTGCGGAACGCCGTGGGTCGGATCGCCTGCGAGGGCGCCGGGAAAGCCGCCTTGATCAGGTGCAGGACCACGTCGATGCCCGCTCCGGTCCCGACCGAAACCGGCACCACCGGGTGGAAGGATCCGCGAGCGACTGCGGTCAGTAGGGCTTCCTCGACGATCTCGAAGCCGATCTGCTCGCCTCCCAGGTAGCGCTCCAGTAGCGAGTCGTCCTCAGCCTCCTGGATGATCCCCTCCATCAGCGGCCCGTGGTAGGTATCGAAGATGCCTATGTGGTCGTTGGTCGTCGGGCGCACCACGCGTTCCGCGCCGGTGTAGTCGTGCACCTCACCCAGGACGAGGTCGACGATGGCGCTCAAGTCGCCACCGGGAGCCAACTGGGGGACACCCAGCGGCATGACGCCCTCACCGAAGGCGTCCTGGCAGGCGACGATCGCGTCGTCGAAGTCAGCGGTGCCGGTGTCCAGTTTGGTCAAGGCCACCGCCAGCGGCGCGCCGGCCTGCTTGCACTCGTGCCAGAGCGCCCGGGTGGCAGCGTCAATACCTTCGGAAGCGGAGATGACGAAGAGGGCGGCATCAGCGGCGCGCAGACCAGCGCGCAACTCACCGACGAAGTCGGGATAGCCGGGGGTGTCGATGAGGTTCAGGACGATGTCCCCACTGGTCACCGACGCGACTTGGAGCTGGGTGGAACGGTCATCACCACGATTTGGTGGGCGATACCCCGCAGTGGTCTTGGCCAACAGATGGTCGAAGAGCCGGGTCTTGCCCGAGCCGCTGGGTCCTACGAGAACGACGTTACGCAGGACCTCAGGCGAAGCCGGGACCGGGGACGTGGTGGTGGTGTCTTGTCTGCCCATGCTCAACTGTGCGTCCGCTTCGCGGGCACGGACAACCCTGCTCGGTTGACTGATAAACCACACCGTGACGCCCCGCAACGACCAGCGCCGAAAGGTTAGGGTGGCCGATGGGGCAAACCACATCCGAGCCGCACCCGTAGCGTGACTAGCGCCGGCGGTGAACGCCGCCGGGCACCGATGTGGGGCGCCGCCACGACGAGTTGCCGAGCAGCCCCCGCTCGCGTACGCCGCGGATCGGCTGCCCGGTAGTCTGTACCCACCATGCTGAGCCGTCTCGCGCAGGCGTTCGTTCGCCGCCTTCTCACACCATTTGCCAAAGCGTTGCTGAAGTTAGGGTTCAGCCCTGACGCCGTGACGATCATTGGCGCAATCGGGGTCATCGGGGGCGCACTCTGGTTCTTCCCACGCGGGGAGTTCGGGTGGGGAACTCTGGTCGTCACTCTCTTCGTCTTCTCTGACACGCTCGATGGCACGATGGCCCGCCTTTCCGGGCGAGCCAGCCCGTGGGGCGCCTTTCTCGACTCGACGCTGGATCGGATCGGGGACGCCTCGGTTCTCGGCGGCATCCTCATGTACTTCGCAGCGCAACCCGACGGGCATCTGACCGCCTGGTTCGCCCTGGCCTGTCTCGTGTTCGGGTTCATGGTCAGCTACGCCCGGGCCCGGGCCGAAGGGCTGGGGGTTGATGCCAAGGGCGGGATCGCCGAGCGAGCCGATCGGCTCGTCGTGGTTCTGGTCGCCACCGGCCTCACCGGTTTATTCGACCTGCCAGAGATCGTGCTGACGGTCGTGCTGGCGATCCTGGCGGTGGCCAGCGCCGTCACCGTTGTGCAGCGAATGGCCAGCGTCAAGCGGCAGACGTCGCTCGCGGACAGTTCAGCGAACGTCACCGGGCACGGCACAGCCAGGCCGTAGACTGCCACGGCATCCCAGTCAAGGCGCCGGTTTCGTTCTGGCGCCCCGGTGAAAAGAGCCCTCATCGTGTCTGAAAAGAACCCCACGCCCCTCACCGGCACCTCCCGCGTCAAACGCGGCATGGCCGAGATGCTCAAGGGCGGCGTCATCATGGATGTCGTCACCCCCGACCAGGCCAAGATCGCCGAGGACGCGGGCGCCGTGGCCGTCATGGCGCTGGAGCGGGTGCCGGCTGACATTCGGGCCCAGGGCGGCGTCTCGCGGATGAGCGACCCCGACATGATCGACGGGATCATCGAAGCTGTCTCGATTCCCGTCATGGCCAAAGCGCGCATCGGGCACTTCGTCGAGGCGCAGGTGCTGCAGAGCCTCGGCGTGGATTACATCGACGAGTCCGAGGTGCTCACGCCGGCGGACTACGCCAATCACATCGACAAGTGGAAGTTCACCGTGCCCTTCGTGTGCGGGGCGACCAACCTGGGCGAGGCGTTGCGCCGCATCACCGAAGGCGCGGCGATGATCCGTTCCAAAGGTGAGGCCGGCACCGGCGACGTCTCCAACGCCACCATGCACATGCGCAGCATCCGCAGCCAGATCAACCGCCTCTGCTCGATGAGCCCCGACGAGCTGTACGTTGCCGCCAAGGAACTCCAGGCTCCTTACGACCTGGTGTGCGAGGTCGCCCAGGCCGGCAAGCTGCCCGTCGTGCTGTTCACCGCGGGCGGCATCGCCACCCCGGCTGACGCGGCCATGATGATGCAGCTCGGCGCCGAAGGTGTCTTCGTCGGCTCGGGCATCTTCAAGGCCGGCAACCCGGCCCAGCGTGCTGCCGCGATCGTGAAGGCCACCACCTTCTACGACGACCCCGACACCATCGCCTCGGTCTCGCGCGGCCTGGGCGAGGCCATGGTCGGCATCAACGTCGACGAGATCCCCCAGCCGCATCGGCTCTCCGAACGCGGCTGGTGAGGTCGACCCGGCCCGGGACCGAGCCTGGTTCCCTGCCGGTGCGGCCGCCCCGGCAGGCGCAGGCGCAGCCCTGAGGTCAAGGGGCTTTGCGCGAGGGGATTTCGGCCGATGAGGGGGGCATGACCCACGATGCCGAGAAGTACGAGTACCAAGAGCTCATCGTCGGTATCGCCCACCGCCGCTCGGGGCCGGTGAGCTTTCGACGCACCTTGAGCGCGAACGGGCACCAACTGGACGTCGGCGTCAAGGGCAATGCGATGGCGTTGCTCAACGAACAGGGCGTACTGGGATGGCGTGTCGTGCGCGAGTCCGACATCGTGCATCAACAGCACCCGTGGGTCGTGGCCGAACTGCAGGACACCGACGCCGACGTGGTTTCCGTCTCCGGATCGCGCAAATACCTCATGGCGCGACGACTGCCCGACTGACCCGGTCGCGCCGTCCTGAGGCCCTGACCGTGCAACCCGCATCGAGCATCAGGGATCCGGGGTGAGAGTCGCTGATCGCGGAGCCGGTCTGGTCCGACAGCGTCTACGCTTCGGCAGTGACCTCAGCACCCGTGATCGGAGTCCTCGCTGTCCAAGGGGATGCCCGCGAACATCTTCAGGCGCTGGCCGCATGCGGAGCCCGCGCCGAACCGGTCCGTCGCGCAAGTGAACTGACCCGGGTGCAGGGCTTGGTCCTTCCCGGCGGGGAGTCCACCACCATCGACAAACTGCTGCGTGCCTTCGAGCTGGCCGAACCGCTGCGGGAACGCATCAGCGGCGGCCTACCCGTGTACGGATCGTGCGCCGGGATGATCCTGCTGGCCCAACGACTCGTGGACGCCCATCGCGGCCAACAGACCCTCGGCGGTATCGACATGCTCGTGCAGCGCAATGCTTTCGGCCGCCAAGTCGACTCCTTCGAAGCGGACCTGCCGGTGCAGGGCATCGCTGGAACGGCTGATTCGCCCGGCCTCATGCGGGCCGTATTCATCCGCGCCCCGTGGGTGCAAGAGGTCGGCGAGCAGGTTCAGGTGCTGGCTCGGGTGCCCTGCGGCGCGCGACGCGGCGCAATCGTGGCGGTCCGGCAAGGCAACGCCCTGGCCACCGCTTTTCACCCCGAAGTCACCGGCGATCTGCGCGTACACCGCTATTTCGTGGACCTGGTACGCACTGTCGACCGGGGCTGATCGGGCGCCGCGCCCCGCAGGTTTCGGACCTGAGGCGCAGGCTCGGTAGGATCGCTGAGGACCTCGGACACTGCATGCGTTGCTGCGCTTGATTCCTAGCGGCGCCGCCAGCGGTGGGCCGTCGGCCCGCTGGATGCGGGCACACAGAAAACTGCAGGTAGGAGATTGCGATGAGTGGTCACTCCAAGTGGGCGACGACCAAGCACAAGAAGGCTGCGATTGACGCCAAGCGGGGCAAGCTCTTCGCGAAGCTCATCAAGAACATCGAAGTGGCGGCCCGCACGGGCGGCGGCGACATCAACGGCAACCCGACGTTGTTCGACGCGGTGCAGAAGGCGAAGAAGTCCTCCGTACCCAACGACAACATCGATCGCGCCGTCAAACGTGGCTCCGGCGCAGAGGCCGGCGGCGCGGACTGGCAGACGATCATGTACGAGGGCTATGCCCCCGGTGGTGTGGCCGTGCTCATCGAGTGCCTCACCGACAACCGCAACCGCGCCGCGACCGAGGTACGAGTCGCGCTGAGCCGTAACGGCGGCTCGTTGGCCGACCCCGGCAGCGTCGCTTACAACTTCGCCCGCAAGGGCGTCGTCATGGTGCCCAAAGAACAGAAGGACGGCCAGACGAGTGAGGACGCCCTGCTCGAGGTCGTTCTGGACGCAGGGGCTGAAGACGTCGAAGACTACGGTGACAGCTTCCGCATTCTGTCCGAGGCCACCGACTTCGTTGCGGTGCGCACCGCCCTGCAGGAAGCCGGCGTCGATTACGACTCGGCCGAGGCCGAGTTCGTCCCCAACCTGGTAGTCCCCCTGGACGTGGACGGCGCCCGCAAGATGCTGCGAGTCGTGGACGCTCTGGAAGACAGCGACGATGTGCAGAACGTCTACGTCAACGGAGACATGTCCGAAGAGGTCGCCGCCGCGCTGGATGAGGACGAGGACTGATTTCGCGCGGACCGCTGTTGTCCGAACACGTGTAGGAATGCTGGGGTCGCTGCCACGGGCAGCGGCCCCAGCCTTCATTTCCGGGCCGCTTGTCGTCGGTGCGATGTGAAAATCAGCTGATCGCCAGAGTTCGTAAAAGCGGGACATTAGCTATTCCCGGGCGTAGTGTTTCGCCGTGCAGTTGGGCGAATTGCCCGCCTGATGCACCCCTTTACGAGCAGGATGCCAAAACCGCACCCCCCGTTGCAGCCGACAACCAGAAGGAGCGAACTGTGTCCGTCACACACGAGCCGGAGGCGGTCCCGCCAGGATCCCGGCCGAGCAGCCTGGACGACCGGCGCTTTATAGGACACCCAGGCGGGCTGGCATGGATGTTCCAGGTCGAGTTTTGGGAGCGCTTCTCGTATTACGGAATGCGCGCCATCCTGCTCTACTTCATCGTCGACACGATCGCCAACGGTGGTCTTGGCATTGCGCAGAACACCGGTGAAGCGATCCTGGCGACCTACGGGGCGGCCGTCTACCTGCTGGCGATCCCCGGTGGTTACGTAGCGGACCGGATCCTGGGCCCCTGGCACTGCGTGTTCTGGGGCGGCATCGTCATTATGGCCGGCCACATCTGCCTGGCAGTGCCGGCCACCGCTACCGCCTGGGTCGGTATCTGCCTGGTCGCCGTCGGTACCGGCTTCATCAAACCCAACCTTTCGACGATGGTCGGGGCGCTGTATGACCGGGACGACCCTCGTCGCGACGCCGGCTTCCAGATCTTCTACATGTCGATCAACATCGGCGCGTTCCTGTCCCCGTTGCTGGTGGCCTGGCTGAAGAACACCTGGGGCTACCACGCGGGCTTCGCTGCCGCCGCGGTCGGTATGGCTCTGGCGCTAGTCGCCTTCGTCGGTGGTCGCCGCACTTTGAAGGGCATCGGCGCCCAGGTGCCGAACCCGATGAACGCTGCTGAGAAGAAGCGCCTCGGCATCTACCTGGTGGGCATCCTCATCGGTGCCTACGTGCTGTTCCTCATCTTCAATCTCATCGAAGGCAATGCCCCGGCCGCGATCATTGACACCGTCTCGGCGATCTCCATCGGCTCCGCGGTGGCGTACTTCCTCATCATGTTCCGCAGCCCCAAGGTCAACGACGTGGAGCGCTCGCACCTGTGGGCCTACATCCCGTTGTGGATGGGTGGCGCCCTGTTCTTCATGATCTTCGAGCAGGCTGCCGGCAAGATGGCCACGTTCGCGGACAAGAACACTGACTTGACCGTGGGCTCGTTCATGATCCCGCCGGAGTGGTACCAGTCGATCAACCCGGCCGCTATCGTGCTCCTGGCGCCGTTGCTGGGCTGGTACTTCACCCGCCGCGCCGGTCGTTTCCCGCAGACCGCGATGAAGTTCTCCCTGGCGGTGTTCCTCGTCGGGCTGTCGGCGTTGCTGATGGGCTGGGGATTCCAGACGTGGCCCGGCGGTTCCGCCTTGGCTCCGTTCTGGTTCCTGGGCGCGGTCTTCGTGCTGCAGACGGTCGCCGAGCTGTTCATCTCCCCGGTCGGACTGTCCGCTACCACGATGCTTGCCCCGCGCGCCTTCGCCAGCCAAGCGATGGCCCTGTGGCTGCTGACCTCGGCTGCTGGCCAGGGTGTGGCGGCACTGCTGATCAAGGCGATGTCGGACTTCACCGACGCCACCTACTACTACGCCCTGGGCGGCATCACCCTGGTCGTTGCTGTGGTGCTGTTGCTGCTGGTGCCGTGGACGCAGAACAAGATGGCCGACATCGAGGACATGCGCCGCGAAGCGGCTGACGCGGCACGCACCCTTCGGGCGGATCGGTCACGTAAGCGCTCCTGATTGCACATCCCCTTCTCGGGCCCGCGGGTCGCTCCCGCGGGCCCGAGACGCGTCCGCTAGCCTCGCTATCGAACAGGTGTCTGATGGAAGGTGCGGCCATGCGCGTACTCGGGGTCGACCCCGGTCTGACCCGCTGCGGGTTGGGTGTGGTCGAAGGAGGAGTCGGTCAACCTTTGCGGATGATCGCGGTGGGGGTGGCGCGCACCCCCAGCGCCGATCCCACCCCGCAGCGCCTGCTTGCGTTGTCTGATGAGATCGAATCCTGGGTGGCGCACCACCAGCCTGACGCTGTGGCCGTCGAACGGGTCTTCGCCCGTGGCGATGTCAGCACCATCATGGGTACTGCCCAGGCCAGCGCAGTGGCGATGCTGGCGGCCGCGCGCGCGGGCCTGCCGCTGGCGCTGCACACCCCCAGCGAGGTCAAGGCTGCGGTGAGCGGTAACGGCCGTGCGGACAAGGCCCAGGTCACCGCGATGATCACCCGCATCCTGCGTTTGGACACTCCACCCAAGCCGGCAGATGCGGCCGATGCCTTGGCGCTGGCTGTCTGCCACATCTGGCGCGGGGGAGCCCAGGCGCGCATCGAGGCTGCCGTAGCGGCGTCGCGGCGATGACCAGCCGGCTTGCCACGGCTTCGTGCCGGGTTGTCACCGGGATGGGCAAGGATGTGGAGGCGACCAGGACGGCACGGGGCGCAACCGGCTCGGAGGGGAACAGATGATCGCATCCGTAGAAGGAACCGTTCTCGATGTCGGCCTTGATCGGGTCGTCGTTCAGCTCGGCGGGGTGGGCGTGCTCGTCCACACCACACCCGGGACGGCCGCCGCGCAACGCCTCGGCAGCCAGACGATGCTGGCGACCAGCCTCGTCGTGCGCGAGGACTCCCTGACCCTGTACGGCTTCGCCTCCGCCGACGAGCGTTCCGTGTTCGAGATCGTGCAGACGGTCTCCGGTGTGGGACCACGTTTGGCCCTTGCCATGCTGGCGGTGCTGTCACCGGGGGAGGTGGCGGCGGCGGTCAGCGGCGGCGACATCGCGGTGTTGACCCGCGTCCCCGGCATCGGCAAGAAAGGGGCCGAACGGCTCGTCTTGGAACTGCGCGACAAACTCCTGGGTCTTGCTGACTCGCCAGGGCAGTCGCCCACGAACATCGAGACCCCCGCCGCCCAAGGGCCGTGGCGCGATCAGGTCCGCGACGCGCTGGTCGGGCTCGGTTGGAACGCCAAGCAGGCCGAAACCGGGATCGAAGCGGTGCTTTCCCGCGGTGAGGTCGTCAGCGGAGTCGGCGGGCCTGACGTGCCGACGCTGCTCAAAGCGGCACTTCGGGAATTGGGGCGCTGACATGTGGTTCGCAGTTGCGACGCCGCGCAGACGGGAAGAGGCACGATGACTCAGGCCGGTTCCTACGGGGCGCAGGAATATCAGGACGGGTCCATCGATGCCACCGCTCGCATCGTCGACCCGGGCTCGCTGGATGAGGATGATGACGGCCGCGTCGAAGCGGCGCTTCGTCCGCGGCGACTCTCGCAGTTCCCCGGCCAGCCCCGGGTACGGGAACAGTTGGCCCTCATCCTTGAGGCCGCCCGGCGCCGCGGCAGGGTGCCGGACCACATTCTGCTCTCGGGCCCTCCCGGGCTGGGCAAGACGACTCTGGCGATGATTGCGGCCACCGAACTGGAAGCGCCGATCCGGGTCACCAGCGGCCCGGCGATTCAACATGCGGGTGACCTCGCCTCGATCCTGTCGTCGCTCAGCGAAGGCGAGGTGCTCTTCCTGGACGAGATCCACCGGATGAGCCGGGCAGCGGAAGAGATGCTGTATCTGGCGATGGAGGATTTCCGGGTCGATATCGTCGTCGGGAAGGGGCCTGGGGCGACTGCGATCCCGCTGGAGTTGGCGCCCTTCACGGTGATCGGGGCGACCACTCGCGCCGGTCTGTTGCCGGCCCCGCTGCGGGATCGCTTCGGGTTCACCGCGCATCTGGACTATTACGACGTCGAGGACCTGGTCGCCATCGTGACCCGTTCGGCACGTTTGCTGCAGGTGGACTCGGAACCGGCAGGCATCCTGGAGATCGCGCGGCGCTCACGAGGCACACCCCGGATCGCCAACCGGTTGCTGCGCCGAGTGCGCGACTACGCCCAGGTTCACGGGCAGTCGGTGGTCGACCTGGAAGCTGCCCAAGCTGCGCTGAAACTGTTCGACGTGGACGCCCGCGGACTGGACCGTCTCGACCGGGCCGTCCTGGATGCGCTCTGTCGAAGATTTGCCGGTGGCCCCGTCGGGCTGTCGACCTTAGCGGTGGCGGTCGGAGAAGAACCCGACACTGTGGAGACTGTCGCCGAGCCGTATCTGGTGCGCGAAGGATTCATGGTGCGCACCCCCCGCGGTCGGGTCCCCAGCGCCCTGGCCTGGCAGCATCTGGGTTTGGCGGCACCGCCCGGGATGGCGATGTTCGGCGGCGGGCAACTCGACGAAGGTCAGGAGGCGCTGCCGTTGTCGACAGAGACGGGGCGCTTCGCCCCGTGAGTGACCCCAGCTGTCCGGTGCTCGCTGCGCGGGTTTTCGGCCCGGCAAAGGTCAGGAATGGTTCAGGAAAAGCGTGTTCGGCGCGGCTTGTTGGCGTGCATGCCTGAGCGTCACCTAAACTCGAGCGGGTGCCCGGTATGGGCCACGCGACATACGGTGCGGGGGGACGCACCGTAACCGACGCGCACGACGTCACCATCGGTGAGGATGCTGTCTGCATGAACGATTCCATTTTGGGGATGTTTCCCCTGCTGCTGCTCATGGCGCTCATGGTCTGGATGCTTGTATCCCAGCGCCGCCGCCAGCGGGAGGTGTCTTCTATGCAGTCTTCGCTGGCTGTCGGCGACGAAGTGGTGACTGTCGGAGGCGTCATCGGTCGACTCGTCGGCGCCGAGGGTCCCGTCCTCCAGCTGGAAGTCAGCCGTGGCGTCGTTATTCGTATCGACCGGCGCACTGTCTCCGGTCGCACCGCGGACGTGCCGGCGCTGCAGACGCGCGCCCCGGCCGCGGACAGCACTCCCGGGGTCGAGCAGACCGAGTTTCCCGACCTGAACGACAGGAGTTGAACGTGGCGCGCAACCCGCACAACCGGGCGGCGTGGCGATCGTTGAGCGTATTGATGGCCATCGCCTTGGCGATGATCATCGGTCTTGCCTCAGCCGTCACCTGGGCTGGAGCACAGTGGACGGTCAAACTCGGTTTGGACCTGGAAGGCGGCACCCAGATGGTGCTCGCCCCGCAGGTCCGCGAAGGTGAGACCGTCAGCGCTGAACAATTGGCTCAGGCCGTGGACATCATGCGGGCTCGTGTGGATGGTCAAGGCGTAGCCGAGGCCGAAGTCGCCACGTTGGGAAGCAATGTCGTGGTGGCCGTCCCCGGGGCGATGTCCAAGGCGCAGGAAGATGCGCTGCGGCAGTCTTCGCAGATGCGTTTCCGTCCGGTGCTGGCTGAGCTGCCCACTGAAGAGGCGCCCGCGCCGACACCCTCCGGTTCCCCCAGCGCAGCCCCCAGTGGGGCCCCCAGCGGTTCGCCGAATGCTGTTCCCAGCGGTGCGGCCTCGGCTAAGCCGGGTGCGGCCAAGCCAGGCGCGGCCAAGCCGAGTGCGGCTGCCACCCCCACGGCGAACAGGACCAGCGCTAACGGTGTGGCTCCTCAAGCCTTGAAGAAGGCCCCCGTACCCGCCGCCACCGGTGCCCCGACGCCGGCCCCGACCGAGGTGCTCAAGGCGCCCAAGACCAAAGAGGTCGCGCCCGGGCTGGCCGCGCTGACCCCTGAACAGTGGAAAGACCCGAAGAAGCGGGTCGAATACGCCACGAGTGAAGCCTGGCTCTCCGCGCCTCAGTACGTGGAACAGATCATGACGTTGGACTGCAAGTCACAGCAGATCTACAACCCGGCCGAGGAAGACACCACCGTCCCGGCCGCGGTCTGTGACGCGAGCAGGCCGGTGAAGTACCTACTCGGTCCGTCGGTCCTGAACGGTGACCAGCTTGCCGATGCCACCTCCGGCCCGGCGACCAACGACCAGGGCCAGCCCACCGGCGGCTACAAGGTCGATCTGGCCACCACGCCCGAGGCGCGGGATGACTACGGCGCTATCAGTGCTTACATGGTCGGCCTGGACCGGCCGCGTAACCAGCTCGCAGTCGTCCTGGACAACAAGGTCATCTCTGCGCCCTACTTCTCCAACGCAATCCGGGACGGCCGGGCGGAAATCAGCGGTGACTTCACCGTCGAGGAATCCCAGATGCTCGCCGACCAGCTCAAGTTCGGCGCCTTGCCGATCTCGTTCACGGTCCAGAGTGCCGAGCAGATCAGCCCGACCGTGGGTGGCGATCAGCTCCAGAAGGGTCTCATCGCCGGGGCGATCGGATTGTTCCTGGTCGTCCTGTACTCGCTGGCGCAGTACCGCGCACTGGGGCTGGTGACGGTCTCCTCGTTGATCATCGTGGCCATCCTGACCTACCTGGCGCTGACCTTGTTCGGGTGGGGGTACAACCTGCGCTTGACGATGGCTGGGGTCACCGGTGCGATCGTTGCCATCGGAACCACTGCGGACTCCTTCATCGTGTACTTCGAACGTGTCCGAGATGAAGTGCGTGACGGCCGCTCCTTGCCCTCGG
This sequence comes from Gephyromycinifex aptenodytis, assembly GCF_012277275.1. GTDB lineage: Bacteria > Actinomycetota > Actinomycetes > Actinomycetales > Dermatophilaceae > Gephyromycinifex > Gephyromycinifex aptenodytis. The sequence goes on from NZ_CP051155.1 coordinate 316,777, forward strand.
CTGTGGAAGCCGGCTGGGATCGCGCCAAACGCACGATCTTGATCTCCGACGGGGTCAACCTGCTTGCAGCCGTCGTGCTGTACGTGTTGGCCGCCAGCAACGTTCGCGGTTTCGCCTTCGTGCTGATTCTGACCACGGTGCTCGACCTCATCGTCGTCTTCCTGTTCACGCATCCGTTGCTGTCGATCCTGTCTCGAACTGACTTCTTCAGCAGCGGCCACCCATGGTCCGGCTTCTCTGCCGAGACCCTCGGGGTTTCCGGAACCCGCTACCGGGGCCGGGGTCGTTTTGCTCGTGACTCCGCAGCTCACGGTCCTGTCCAGCCCGAGGAGAGCCTCGCATGAGCCGCTTCAGCAACTTCGGCAATGACCTGTACACGGGTCGGCGCTCCATCGAGTTCGTCGGCCGCGTCAAGCGCTGGTACCTCATCTCCGCCGTGCTGCTGGCCATCATGGTCGCCGGGCTAATGATGCGGGGGATCAACTTCGGAATCGAGTTCACCGGTGGCTCGGACTTCCGGATCGCCAACGTCGGACAGCTCCCGGACTACGAGTCGCGTGCCGCCAAGGTGGTCACTGACGTCGGTAAGGTCGAAAAGGTGTCGGTCACCCGCGTGGGCGGTGACGACGTGCGCATTCAGACCGAACGATTCGACGACCGTCGGGCTCAGGACGTGCGGGCGGGCCTGGCCAAAGAGTTCAAGGTAACCCCGACCGACGTGCAATCCTCCGTGATCGGCCCCTCCTGGGGCCAGTCGGTCTCCAAGCAGGCGCTGCAGGCTCTGCTGTGGTTCCTGGGACTGGTCTCCATCGTGCTCGCGGTCTACTTCCGCACCTGGAAGATGTCACTGGCGGCACTGGTGGCACTTGCCCACGACATCATCCTCACGGTCGGGATCTATTCCCTGGCCGGTTTCGAAGTCACCCCGGCCTCGATGATCGGCTTCCTGACGATCCTGGGCTACTCGCTGTACGACACGGTCGTCGTGTTCGACAAGGTCCGTGAGAACACCACCGACGCCTTGCGCCGCGGCCACCAGACCTACTCCCAGGCAGCCAACCAGGCCGTCAACCAGACGTTGGTCCGTTCCATCAACACCTCGGTGGTGGCGCTGTTGCCGGTCGCGGCGATCCTCATCGTCGGCGCGACGATCATCGGCCCGGGCACGCTGTTGGACCTGGCGTTGGCGCTGTTCGTGGGCATCATCGTCGGCACGTACAGCTCGATCTTCATCGCCACCCCGATGCTGGCGCAGCTGCGCGAGCGCGAGCCGGCGATGATCAAGCTGCGCCAGCGAGTGGAACGGCACCAGGCCGTCCAGCCCCAGGTCGCCGCGCCGGTGGCCGCCGGCGCGAAGCGTGGGGGAGTCGCAGCAACCGGCGGTGCCACCGCTTTCCAGCCCGGTGCACGCACCGGCTCGGCCGGCCTCGCCGATGGTCCCAGTCAGGAGCGGACGCTCTCCGGGCGCCCCGTACATCCTTACGCCCAACGAGGTCCGCGCAACCAGCCCAAGCGCCCACCCAGGTCCAAGCGGTAGATTCAACCATCGTGCCTCAAAGTCAACTCGCCGAACTCGTTTCCTCTCGTCTGCGCGACATCCCGGACTTTCCTAAACCGGGGGTCTCCTTCAAGGACTTCACGCCGCTGTTGGCCGACCACGTCGCATTCTCGGCCGTGGTCGACGACGCAGTCGCCCGCTTCTCGGGGCGGGTGGACGCGGTGGTCGGTATCGAAGCCCGCGGCTTCATGATGGGGGCCGCCACGGCCTACGCGATGGGCGTGGGGTTCGTTCCCATCCGTAAGGCGGGCAAGCTGCCCTCCCGGGTCCACGCGGCCAGCTACGCCCTGGAGTACGGGCAGGCCACCATCGAGATCCACGCGGATGCGTTCGTTCCCGGAACCCGGGTACTGATCATGGACGATGTGCTCGCCACCGGGGGGACCGCGGCTGCGGCCTGCGACCTGGTCGAGCGGCTGGGCGGCACCGTCGTCGGTGTCGACGTCGTCGTGGAGATCGCGGCATTGGGCGGCCGCGCCGCGTTGAACGGACGCGAGTTGGCGTCGGTCCTGGTCCTGTAGCCGCTGAGACCTACACTTTCTGCATGACTGACACCTCAGGGTCGACCACAGCCAGCGAGCGTCCCGCCGCAGCTGGCGGCCCTGAGGGCGCTACGGCTGCTCCTACGACGACCGGCTCGTCGTCCTCGCTGCGCGCCCGTATCGCGCGGCTGGGCTCTCGCCACCACGCCCACCCGGTTCTGGAGCCGTTGCTACGCACCGTGCGGGCCACCCACCCCAAAGCGGATGTCTCGGTCATCGAACGCGCCTACGAGGTGGCTGAGCGCTCCCACGAAGGCCAGGAGCGGGCGAACGGCGACCCCTACATCACGCATCCGTTGGCGGTGACAACGATCCTGGCCGAGCTCGGGATGACACCGGTGACGCTGGCGGCCGCGTTGTTGCACGACACGGTCGAGGACACCTCGTACTCCCTGGACGACCTGCGCGCAGAGTTCGGCGAAGAGATCGCGATGCTCGTCGATGGCGTCACCAAACTGGACAAGGTGCGCTACGGCGACGCGGCCCAGGCCGAGACTGTGCGCAAGATGGTCATCGCCATGGCCCGCGACATCCGGGTTCTGGTCATCAAGCTCGCCGACCGGCTGCATAACGCCCGGACCTGGCGTTATGTCTCACGCTCCTCCGCCGAGAAAAAGGCCCGCGAGACGCTGGAGATCTACGCGCCGCTTGCTCACCGGCTGGGCATGAACACCATCAAATGGGAACTCGAGGACCTGGCGTTCGCCACGCTGTACCCCAAGGTGTACGACGAGATCGTGCGGATGGTGGCGGAGCGGGCCCCGGCCCGTGAGGAATACCTGGCCAGCGTCAAGGACCAGGTGGCTGAGGACCTGCGGGTCTCGCGGATCGCCGCGACCGTGACGGGGCGCCCCAAGCACTACTACTCCGTGTACCAGAAGATAGTCGTGCGCGGCCGGGACTTCGAAGACATCTACGACCTCGTGGCCGTGCGGGTGCTGGTGGAGACGGTGCGCGACTGCTACGCGGCACTGGGGGCGATGCATGCCCGATGGAAGCCGATGCCGGGGCGGTTCAAGGACTACATCGCGATGCCCAAGTTCAACATGTACCAGTCGTTGCACACGACGGTGATCGGGCCTGAAGGCAAACCGGTGGAGATCCAGATCCGCACCCACACCATGCACCGCCGGGCCGAATACGGCGTGGCTGCGCATTGGAAGTACAAGGAAGTCAGCGGGACGGTCGCTGCAGGCACCCCCCAGCCGGGGGATGCCCCCGGCGATTCGATGACCGACATGGCCTGGCTGCGTCAGTTGCTTGACTGGCAGCGGGAGACGGCCGACCCGGGCGAGTTCCTGGACTCCCTGCGGTATGAGATCAACGCTCGCGAGGTGTACGTCTTCACGCCCAAGGGCGGTGTGATTGCGCTGCCCTTGGGTTCGACCCCGGTCGACTTCGCCTACGCCGTGCACACCGAGGTCGGCCACCACTGCATCGGTGGGCGGGTCAACGGGCGACTGGTCCCGTTGGAGAGCCAGCTGGAGAACGGCGACGTCGTCGAGATCCTCACCAGCAAGACCGACGGCGCCGGGCCTTCCCAGGACTGGCTGACGTTCGTGAAGTCGCCGCGGGCCCGCAACAAGATCCGGCAGTGGTTCTCCAAGGAGCGCCGCGAGGAAGCGATCGAGCAGGGCAAGACTGCGATCGCGCAGGCGATGAAGAAGCGCAACCTGCCACTGCAACGCCTCATCACGGCCGAAACGCTGCAAACCCTGGCCAGCGAGCTACGTTTTGCCGACATCGACGCGCTGTATGCCGCAGTCGGTCAGAACACCGTCTCGGCGCAGAGCATCGTGGAGCGGGTCGTGGCCACGCACGGCGGCGAGGACGGCGCCGAAGAGGACCTCGCTGAGGCGACGCTGCCCGGCTTCGCCCCGCAGCGGCGCACCCGAGGCAGCGCCACCGATCCCGGCGTGGTGGTCAAGGGCGTCTCGAACGTCTACACCCGGTTGGCGCGTTGCTGCGCTCCCATGCCCCCGGACGAGATCATCGGCTTCACCACCCGGGGCACCGGCGTCTCGGTGCACCGGACGGACTGCACCAACGTGGACGGGTTGCAAGGCCACCCCGAACGAATCATCGAGGTTGAGTGGGCACCCTCGGCTTCCAGCCTGTTCCTGGTGCAACTGCAGGTGGAGGCGTTGGACCGCAGCAGGTTGCTGTCCGATGTCACCCGAGTGCTCTCGGATCACCACGTGAACATCCTGTCGGCCTCGGTGAAGACCTCACGAGATCGCGTGGCACAGTCCAAGTTCCAGTTCGAGATGGGCGACCCGGGTCACCTGGACCACGTGATCAAGGCGGTGCGCCGCATCGACGGCGTCTTCGACGTGTACCGCACCACGGGAGGTAAGGCAGACCGCAGGCTCTGACCGTGCGACCCGGGTAGGGGGACAAGCCGCCCACTCGGGTGTGGCGGGCAGACCGGAGCGCTCCGGCTCTGCAGTAGGGTGGTGCCCCTCCGGGACGCCCCCCGGAGAATCCCGCCGCGGGGGCCGTGCACCTACGACGCGCCCTCACTGTCTTGTGGAGTGCGCTCATGGGTTCGCGTCGCTTTCTTCTCACCGCTCTGGCTGCTGGCGTCACCCTGATCGGCGGCTGCTCAGCGCCCGTCGAGGAGGCAGGCGCCCCCGAGACGCCTTCGGCGCTCACCTCCGGCGCGGACTGCGCCAAGGAGTCTCTAAAGCTGGTCAAACCCGGGCGGATGACGATCGGTACCGACAAACCCGCCTACCCGCCGTGGTTCGTCGATGACGACCCTGCCAACGGCAAGGGCTACGAATCGGCCGTGGGTTACGCCGTGGCTGAACAGCTCGGCTTCGAAAAGTCTGAGGTCGACTGGGTGGCAGTGCCCTTCAACTCCGCGGTCGCCCCGGGGCCCAAGAGCTTCGACCTGGATCTGAACCAGATCTCCATCAATGACGAGCGACGTCAGGCGGTGGACTTCTCCTCCGGCTACTACGACGTACGTCAGGCCGTGGTGACCTACTCCGGCTCGCCCATCGCGCAGAAGAAACAGGTTTCGGAGTTGAGCGGTGCCAAGCTCGGCGCCCAGGTTGGCACCACCTCCTACAACGCCATCACCGAGCAGATCAAACCCACTACGGCCCCGGCTGTCTTCGACAGCAACGACCTGGCCGTGCAGGCGCTGAAGAACAAACAGATCGATGGCGTGGTCGTGGATCTACCGACGGCGTTCTACATGATCGGCGCCCAACTCGACAACGGCGTCATCGTGGGCCAGCTGCCCGCCAGCGGCGGCGACACCGAGCAGCTCGGTGCCGTGCTCGACAAGGGTTCCTCGTTGACTGCGTGCGTCTCCGCTGCGGTGGACGCGTTGCGCGAGGATGGCACGCTTTCCAAGCTGGAGCAGCAGTGGCTTCAGGGCCAGGGCGCTCCCGAACTACGGTGAGTAGCCAGACGGCGCACACTCGTGCGCGGGAATGGTCACCTTCGCAGCATGAGCAGCGGCGCGCGGCGTACCGCAAGTCCAAGGCGAGGCGCTCGGTCCTGCTGTCGGCGCTGAGTACGCTGGCCTTCGCTGCGCTGGTCTCCTGGCTCCTAGTGAGTTCACCCGGCTGGCCCCGGGTTCGCTGGACGTACTTCAACTGGGACAAGGCCGTCGAGTCCTTCCCGGCTGTGTTGGCGGGGCTGTGGCTCAACGTGCGCATCATGGTGGTCTGCGGGGCGATCATCGCCGTGCTGGGCCTGCTGGTGGCAGTCGCGCGCACCCTGCGCGGACCCGTCTTCTTCCCGTTGCGTCTGGCGGCCACGATCTACGTCGATCTCTTCCGTGGCCTGCCCTTGATCCTGGTGTTGCTGCTGCTGGGCTACGGCGCGCCCGCCTTGCGGTTGCAGGGTCTACCGACAAGCTTCCTGTTCTGGGGCTGCGTGGCGTTGGTGCTCTCCTACACCGCCTACGTCGCTGAGGTGTTCCGGGCCGGGATCGAGTCGGTGCACCCCTCCCAGCGCGCCGCGGCCCGCTCCCTGGGCCTCACCCACGGGCAGACGCTGCGCTTCGTGGTGTTGCCGCAGGCGGTGCGCCGGGTGATGCCTCCGCTGATGAACGACCTGGTCTCGCTGCAGAAGGACTCCGGTCTGATCTCCATCCTGGGTGTCGTCGATGCGGTGCGGGCCGCGCAGATCGAGACGGCATCCGATTTCAACTACACCCCGTACGTGGTGGCAGGGGTGTTGTTCATCTGTTTGACGATCCCGATGGCCCGCTTCACCGATTGGATGGGGCGTCGCCAGGGGTTCCACGGCGCCGGAGGCATGGTGTGACGAGCCAAGACATCGAAGCTGTGGCCGCGTCCGGCCCGGCCCGGCAGGCCGAGGGGCCGCTGCTGTCTCTGCAGGGTGTGCGGTGCTCCTTCGATGAGCATGTGGTCCTGCACGACATCGACCTGGACGTGGCAGCGGGGGAGTGCGTGGTGCTCATCGGCCGCTCCGGCTCCGGCAAATCGACACTGTTGCGCTGCATCAACCTGCTGGAGCAGGTCGACGACGGCATCATCACCTTGCAGGGCGAGGAGATCACCGACCCTCGGGCGCGGGTGGATGACGTGCGCTCCAAGATCGGTTTGGTCTTCCAGGCCTACAACTTGTTCCCGCACCTGTCGGTGCTGGACAACGTCACCTTGGCGCCGCGCCGGGTGCACGGGGTCCCGGCTGCCACTGCGCGCAAGCGCGCCATGGAGATGCTGGACCGGGTGGGTTTGGCCGACAAGGCCCACGCTCGCCCGGATGAACTCTCCGGCGGCCAGCAGCAGCGGGCGGCGATCGCGCGGGCGCTGGTCAACGACCCGGTGCTGATGCTGCTGGACGAAGTGACCTCAGCCCTGGACCCGGAGCTGGTCGGGGAGGTTCTCGACCTGCTGCGGGAGTTGTCCGCTGAGGGTATGACGATGATCCTGTCCACCCACGAGATGAGTTTCGCGCGGCAGGTGGCCAACACGGTCGCTTACCTGGACGGCGGAGTGATCGTGGAATCGGGACCTCCGCAGCAGATCTTCGATGCCCCGCGCACCGAAGCGACGCGACAGTTCCTTTCCCGGCTCTGAAAGCAGCGCGGCAGCCAGGAACCAGCACCGAGCAACCGGCACTGAGCGCAGCTGGTGCCGTGGAGCTGGTGCGGATACAGACCGGGCCAGCTACGCCAGCGGGGGCGTCCCGCATTTGCGGAACGCCCCCGAGAAGCAACGGATGAGTCCTCAGCCGCCGAATTCTTCGAGGCCGGCGCGTGCCTGCGCCAACCACGCCTCGCGGGCCTCCAAGGCTTCGCGGGCCTTGGCGATGGCTCGCTCATTGCCCTTCTCCTGCGCCTTGGCCAGATCCTCGCGCAGACCCGCTACGGCAGCTTCGAGCTGGGTGGCGAGGCTACGTGCGCGGGCGACGACCTCAGGGTCACTCTTCTTCCACTTGCGATCTTCGGCGTCCCGAACGGACTGTTCGATTCGGCGCATGCCCTTCTCGACCCGTTCCATATCGGAGCGGGGCACCTTCCCGGCAGCGTCCCATTTCTCCTGCAGCGCGCGCAGGGCCTTCTTGGCGGCCTCCAGGTCGGTCATCGAAATGATGGCCTGGCCTTCGGCCAGCAGCTGCTCCTTGACGGCCAGGTTGGCCGTGAACTCTTCGTTCTCGGCAGCGACCACGGCGTCCTTGGCGGCGAAGAAACGGTCCTGCGCAGCCTTGAATCGCTCCCACAAGGCGTCATCGTCGGCGCGCGCCGCGCGACCTGCTTGGCGCCATCGATCCATCAAGCGTTTGAACGCCCCTGCAGTGGCGCCCCAGTCGTCGCTGTCGGCAAGCTGCTCTGCCTCGGCGACCAGTTCTTCCTTGGCAGCCTTGGCCTCGGCCTGGCTGTGCCCGAGCTGAGCGAAGTGCACGCGGCGCATCTTGTCGAAAGAGTTGCGGGCGGCCGAGAGTCGGTGCCACAGTGCCTGCTCGCTGTCGCGCTCAAGCTTCGGCCCCTCGCGCTGGGCGGCCTTCCACTCATCCAGCAGGGCACGCATGCGCCCGCTGCTGGCCTTCCACTGCACCTTCTGTTCCGGCTGCGCAGCGATGGTCTCGGCCTCGCTGACGATCCGCTCCCGTTTGGCAAGCGCCTCCTCGCGCGCAGCAGCCCGGGCGGTGGCCTCGGTGGCGCGTCGCTGCTCAACGGCGGCAGCAATCGAATCGACCTTGGCTTGCAAGGCGGCCAGGTCGCCGACGGCGCGCAGGTCGGCCAGCGTCTCGCGCAGCCGGGTCAGGCCCTCGGTGGCGTCTTTTGCGGACAGATCGGTCTGAGTGACGCGCTGGTGCAGCAGCTCGGCTAGCGCGACGACCTCATCGAACTTGCGGGCGAAGTAGCCGAGAGCTTCTTCAGGGCTGGCGCCCGGATAGGAACCGACTTCGCGTTCCCCCTCGGGGGTGCGCACGAAGACCGTGCCGTCCTCGGCGACCCGGCCGAACGCTGCAGCTCCGCTGGTGGAGGGGGCTACCGCCGGGGGGACCGGCGTCGGGGTGGCTGCCGCGCTGGGCACCGACGCCGGGGAGGGCGCGGCCAACTGTGCTGGTGAGGGAACCGGCGCCGGCGCGCGCTGTTGCGCGGCAGCAGGCATCCCGCCCGGGGAGGGAACGGTGCGCGCAGCGGCGATCTGTGGCGCGGGGTCGTCTGCATCCGGCGAGCCGGGGGCTGCCGTCACGTTCTGGTCCTGGTCCTGGTCTTGAGCCTGGTCCTGTGGCTGTTCCTCGGAGCTGGGCTCGCTACTCAGCGCGGCGGCCGCCGCATCGGTGTGGGCGCCCTGAGGGTCACCTGCCAGGATTGTCGGGGAGGGGGCTGTCGCCGCTGCTGCCGCCGCATCCTGGACCGGGCCGGGGTTTTCCCCTTGTTGGGGCAGGAGCTCACCGTTCACCTCAGGAGAAGACTGCGCCTCGCCAGCCACGTTCAACTCTGGCGGTTCCGGGGTCTGCTCGGTAGGGGGAGCGTGCTGCGGATCCTGCGGGGTGGGGGTGTGCTCAGACACAGCGTTGGCCTTCGTGTCGGGGGACACCGACCGGGTTTCTCTCGTCCAGCGAGGGATTCCGGCCGGTTCTGTCAGGGTGCCGTCCCCCTTAACGATACTGGCGAGCGGCCCGAACGGGACACCCGACTACGCTGGGTGCGTGTTCTTGCTTGGATTTCCTGCCGCCGCCTTCGCGACGAACTGCTTTGTCGTCGCCCCCGCCGAAGGCGAAGAATGCCTCATCATCGACCCCGGGGTCGGGGTGATCGACCGCCTGGGGGAGGTTTTACGCGCCCACCGGCTCCGTCCGGCGGCTGTGTTACTCACGCACGGCCACCTCGACCACACCTTCTCCGTGACGCCCGTGTGCGGTGCCCACCAGGTGGCGGCCCATATTCATCACGACGATGCCTATCGGCTGGAGAACCCCGTGGACCAGTTGGGGGAGGAATTGCGCGCCATGCTGGTGGCACAGTTCGGTTCCGCGCTGGCCTGGAAGGAACCGGACGACGTCGTCACCTTCGCCGACTCCGCCAACCTGCACCTGGGCGGCCTAGATGTGCATGTGCGCCATGCCCCGGGGCATACCGAGGGCTCGGTGATCTTCTCGGTGGAAGACATCCCCAGCGCGCTACCCGCCGACTCTGGGCTGACGCGCACCGTCTTCGCCGGTGATGTCCTGTTCGCGGGAGGCATCGGACGTACCGACCTGCCTGGTGGGGACGATGCGGCGATGACGCGCAGTCTGCGCGATGTCATCCTCACCGAAGCAGACGATTCCATCGTCTTCCCCGGACACGGTCCCGCGACGACGATCGCGCGCGAGCGCGCCACCAACCCCTACCTGCAGCATCTGCGCTGAGTATCCGCCCCGCCCTGCCGCACCCACACCGCACGACTCGAGGACGCATCCCGTGAACCAGACCAAGATCACCCCCATCAGCGGCTTCCCCGAGTGGCTACCCGGGCAACGCGCCGTGGAGCAGCACTTCCTCGACGTCATCCGCGAGACCTTCGAGTTGCATGGCTTCGCCGGGATCGAAACCCGCGCCGTGGAACCCGTCGAGCGTCTGCTGGGCAAGGGCGGCGACGCCGATAAGGAGATCTACGCGATCTCCCGCCTGGCCGGGCGCGATGAGGAGGAGGGGTCACGGACCGCTCGCGCGGAGGCCGACCTCGGCCTGCACTTCGACTTGACGGTGCCCTTCGCCCGGTACGTCTTGGAGAACTCGGGCAAGCTCACCTTCCCCTTCCGGCGCTACCAGATTCAAAAGGTCTGGCGCGGGGAACGCCCGCAAGAGGGCCGCTACCGCGAATTCATCCAGGCCGATATCGACATCGTCGACGCCGGGCAGTTGCCCTTCCACTACGAGGTGGAGTTGCCGCTGGTCATCGCGGATGCCTTCGCCAAACTGCCGATCGGTCCGTTCCGCATTCAGGTCAACAACCGCAAGATCCCCGAGGGCTTCTACCTCGGTCTGGGCATCGACGAGCAGATGATCGTGCCGGTGTTGCGGATCGTGGACAAGCTGGACAAGGTCGGCGCGCCGGCCGTGACGACGATGCTGATGGAGGCGGGGTTGGATGACTCCCAGGCAGCTTCCTGCCTGGCGTTGGCCGGCATCAACGCCGCCGACTCCGGCTTCGCCGACCAGGTGCGCGCCCTGGGCGTGCAGCACCCGACCCTGGATGAAGGCTTGGCCGCGCTGTGTCAGGTGATGGACGCGGCAGCCGAGCACGCCCCGGGGCTTCTTGTGGCCGACCTGAAGGTCGCCCGTGGCCTGGATTACTACACCGGCACCGTGTACGAGACCCAACTGATCGGCCAGGAGTCCTACGGTTCGATCTGCTCGGGCGGGCGGTATGACTCCCTGGCCAGCGACCACCGCACCACCTACCCCGGCGTCGGGATCTCCATCGGGGTCTCTCGGCTGGTGGCCAGATTGATGCCGACGCTGCAAGCCACGCGCACCAGCCCCAGCGTGGTCCTGATCTCCGTCGCGGCTGAAACGGACCGCCCCGAGTGCATGCGTATCGCGGCCGCGTTACGGGCCCGCGGAATCGCCTGCGAGGTGGCGCCCTCGGCGGCCAAGTTCGGTAAGCAGATCAAGTTCGCCGACCGCCGGGGCATCCCCTTCGTATGGTTCCCGGGCTCGCTGGGCGAGGACGGGGTGCGCGGCGCCGACTCGGTCAAGGACATCCGAAGCGGTGAACAGGTGCCTGCTGATGCGGCCACCTGGACGCCTGACGAGCAGGACCGCCAGATCCGGGTCTACTCGCGGTGAGGGCGCCGGGCCTGAGGTGAGCTCTGGCGCGGCGGCGGCACCAGACCTGCGTCGAACAGCTCCAATTCGGCCAGGGCCCGGGTGATCTCAGGATCGCCCCGTCGCCAGGCCCCGGTCGGGTCATCGCTGATGCGGGCCAGCTTCGGCATGGGCTGGTGCGCCAGCGCCCGCAGCGCGAACAGATCCAGGTCGGAGTCGGCGTCGATGAATCGGCGCGCCGCTGCGGCGCGGCGGATGAAGCGCAGGCGCAGGTTGATCCAAGGGATGGCCAGCCCGAGCGCGGGCGCTGCAGCCACGACGAAGGCCAGCACGAACGCTAATTGTTCGATGGTGGCAGCGGCCGCGGTCCCGGTGCTGGCTGCTTGGGAACCAAGGCCGCCGAGCTGGTTGATCGCTCCCTGTAAGTCCGCGCCAGCCCACGGGATGCTCCCCAGCTTGTCGCCGGTGTCGCGGATCGTCTGGTTGAACTCGGTGCCGCTACTCGCGAGCGCGCGAGCCGGCTCGGCCAGGGCGGAAACGAGCCGGTGCACGACTGTTGCCACGTAACACCACGCCACCACCCAGGCGAGGACGAAGACGTCACCGCTCACCTGGCGAGCGCGTCGGGCCGAGGTCTGGGCATACATCACCCACCCATCTTCCCCCGGAGGCGGGCGTGTGGCGCGATGAGGGGGCCACGCATCGCCGATCCGCTCAACCAGCGACGTGCGCGCAGCGCGGGTCTAGGTCGTGCTCGCACCGACCAGTGGACCTTCACCAGGGACGACAGCCGCGGTATGGGCGCGGGTCCCGTCGTGGGGTCAGCTGCCGCAGCGGCACGCCCAGGTTGTCGTGGGACACGCCGCTGCGAGGCCCGGTGCCGCCCTACGCGCCAGAACTCGGCGAAAAAGCCAGCGACGCGACCAAGTTCGTGTTGCAGCCTCGATGAGAGCGGGCGGACCCGCGCACGTCTGCGCCTGCCGGCGCGTTCGGCTTCGTAGACTCCCCAGGTCTGAGCGAGGAGTAACTATGGGCGAGTTGCCAAACAGCGGTATCGGTGCGGCGATGCGCGCGTGGCTGAGTCAGCAGCAGGTCGAGCGCGGAATCGCCCACAACACGGTCCTGTCCTACACCCGCGATCTGGCCCGGTACGCGGCCTACCTGGACGAGGTCGGCATCGACCGGCTGGCTGATGTGCGCTCGAACCATGTCAGCGACTTCCTCCAGGCTTTGCGCCAGGGCGACGAACAGCACCGCCCGTTGTCGATCGCCTCGGCGGGTCGCGCCCTCATCGCCGTCCGCGGCTTCCATCGCTTCTTGCTGCTGGAAGGGGAGACCGAGCAGGATCCGGCGGCTGACATCACCCCGCCACGACCCGTCCAGCGGCTGCCCAAGGCGATCACCATCGACGCGGTGGAGCGTTTGATCGACGCGACCGCCTTCGGAGAGGGCCCGATGCCGTTGCGAGATCGGGCGCTGATCGAGTTGCTCTACGGCACCGGCGCCCGCATCAGCGAAGCGATCGGCCTGGACGTGGATGACCTCGACCTGGAATCAGGCCAGGTGCGCCTGCTCGGCAAGGGAAACAAGCAGCGGATCGTGCCGCTGGGACGGTATGCCTCGCGCGCGCTAGATGACTATCTGGTGCGGGGGCGGCCCATTCTGGCGGCACGGGGTACGGGCACGCCCGAAGTGTTCCTGCATGCCCGCGGTGGGCCGCTGTCTCGCCAGAGCGCCTGGGCAGTGATTCGCGCTGCTGCCCGGCGCGCCGGGATCGCGGGCGACATCGGCCCGCACACGCTGCGCCATTCATTCGCAACGCACCTGCTCGACGGCGGCGCAGACGTGCGGGTGGTCCAGGAACTCCTCGGCCATGCCAGCGTCTCGACGACACAGATCTACACCCTCGTCAGTGCTCAACACCTCCGTGAGGTCTATGCCCAAGCTCACCCCCGGGCGCGCTGATAAGGTCGTGCGCAGCGTTCGGCGCCGGGCCGGCGTTGAATCCAGCGCAGGAAGGCAGGTTCATCGATGAGCTTCGAGGGAACGACGCCGGGGCCGGAAGTAGCTGCGGCAGAAGGACTCTCGGAGACGTCGCGGACCGGTCGCGGGGCGCCGTCGGCTGCCGCCGCGGGTGGACGTCCCGATCACCTGCCCGGCACCGAGGCTGCCGGCGCGGGTCAGATGGGCATCACCGGCCGCCCGCTTCCGAACTTTCCGCAGCCAGAGCCGCTGACCTCGCACGGCCCGGCCCGGGTCATCGCGATGTGCAACCAGAAGGGTGGCGTCGGCAAGACAACGACGACGATCAACCTCGGTGCGGCGCTGGCTGAGCTGGGACGCAAGGTGCTCCTGGTCGACTTCGACCCCCAGGGCGCGCTGTCGGTAGGGCTGGGCGTGCGAGCCAACGATCTCGATCTGACGATCTACAACCTGCTCGTCGAGCGCGGCAACGACGTCCACGACGCGATCCGTACCACCCGAACCCCGAACCTGGACCTGCTGCCGGCCAACATCGACCTGTCCGCCGCCGAGGTTCAACTCGTCGGTGAAGTGGCCCGCGAGATGGTGCTGGCCCGAGTGCTGCGACCGGTACTGGATGAATACGATGCGATCCTCATCGACTGTCAGCCCTCCCTCGGTCTGCTGACGGTGAACGCGCTCACCGCAGCGCACGGGGTCCTCATCCCGCTCGAATGCGAGTTCTTCGCGATGCGCGGTGTGGCCTTGCTGGTGGAAACCATCGACAAGGTCTGCGACCGGTTGAACCCGCGGCTGGAGATCGACGGCATCCTGGCCACCATGTACGACGGGCGCACCCTGCACAGTCGTGAGGTCGTCCGTAGCGTCGTGGACCACTTCGGCGACCGGGTGTTCCACACCGTCATCACGCGCACGGTGAAGTTCCCCGACGCCACGCTGGCGGCCGAACCCATCACCGCCTACGCGCCTTCCCACGGTGCCGCTGAGGCCTACCGCCAGCTCGCCCGCGAGCTCATCGCCCGCGGGGGAGCAGCCTGAACGAGTCGGTAGTGCCAGCGCCCTCGTCGGGGCATGTCGAAGCCGGCCTTGCCTCAGCCATGCCCGCCGGTGCTGCCTCCTCAGCCGGTGGGGAGGGCCAGGCGGCGGCCGCGCCGGAGAGCTCCCCAGTTGCGCTCGATCCCGCTGCCGCCGAGCTGAGCGCAGACTCGGCGTGCAAGCACCCGTCCACCGCACCGGAAGATCCTGCGACGCAGGTCTGCACCGAGGCTCTTCCCGAGGGGTCGGTGTCAGCGTCGCGAGTGGATGCGGCAGCGGACTCCCCGGCAGGGGCCGGGGTCACCCCCGGTGGTGTCATCACCCGCCGTGCGGGGCATTCGGTCTTCGAGGTTCACCTGGACGTCTTCTCCGGGCCGTTCGACCTCCTGCTCGGACTCATCGCCAAACACCGCCTGGACCTGACCGAGATCGCTTTGGCCCAGGTCACCGACGAGTTCATCGCCCATATCCGGGCCCAACAGGAAACCGAGGAGTCCTGGGACCTGTCTCAGACCTCGGAGTTTCTGCTCGTGGCGGCCACCTTGCTGGACCTGAAGGCGGCCCGGCTGCTGCCCGACCTCAACCCCGACGCCGAAGAGGACCTGGAGCTCATCGAAGCCCGCGATCTGCTCTTCGCGCGGTTGCTGCAGTACCGGGCCTTCAAGGACGTGGCCTCCTGGTGCGAGCAGCGGATGGAACTGTACGGGCGGGCCGGCGCCCGCCAGGCGGGCCTGGAACCACAGCACCTGGCGCTGCTGCCGGAATTGGTGCTGAACGTCACCCCGGAACGGCTGGCGATGATGGCTGCTGAGGCGCTCACCCGGCGACCGCCCTCGGTGGACGTGGAGCACTTGCACGCACCTCTGGTCAGCGTGCGGGAGCAGGCCCGCATCGTCGTGACCAGGCTGCGGGCCGCGCGCACCGTGACCTTTGCCGAGCTCGTCAGCGACGCGGCGGAGACCCTCGTCGTGGTGGCACGGTTCCTGGCTCTGCTTGACCTGTTTCGCGAAGCCGCCGTCGCCTTCGACCAGCCAGAGGCACTCGGCGAGCTGACCGTCCGCTGGACCGGCACCGAAACCGGCGCGATCGAGGCCGGGGCAGACTTCGATGAGGAAGAACCCGAACGCAAACCCACGCAGGAGAAGACGTCATGACTCAGCCCGTCGAGCCGACTGCGCCGGCCGCGCCGCTGCAGGAGCCCGCCGACGCCGGGGCTGAACCCAGGCCCGTGCCCGAGCCCCCGCAAGAGATCATCCTGACGGACCTGCCCGGGGGAGTGCGCGGCGCCATCGAGGCGGTGCTCATGGTCATCGAGGAGCCCGTGAGTGAGCAGGCCCTGGCCGAGGCGCTGGAATTGCCCGTCGAGGAGGTATGCGAACAGATCGCCGCCCTGGTGGCCGAGTACGACCGGCAGGAGCGCGGTTTCACCTTGCGGCGCACCGAAGCCGGTTGGCGGGTCTACTCCCGACACGAGTACGCCCCGGTGGTAGAACGCTTCCTGCTGGAGGGTCGCCGCGCCAAGCTGTCGCGGGCCGCATTGGAGACCCTGGCCGTCATCGCCTACCGTCAACCCATCTCCCGAGCTCGCGTGGGAGCGGTGCGCGGGGTCAACGTCGACGGCGTTGTCCGCACCCTGCTCACCCGCGGTCTCATCGAAGAGAGCGGCACCGACGGCGAGCATGGCGCGGTTCTCTACGGAACCACGGACGACTTTCTCGTGCGGTTGGGCCTCGGCTCTTTAGAGGAACTGCCACCGCTGGCGCCGTATCTGCCAGATGCACACCAACTCGAAGACATCGAAAGGACCGGGGCATGAACGAACGACCTTCCCGCCCGCGCCAAGGATCCGGGGCCGGGGGAGCAGGTCGCCGCCAAGGGCGTCCGCCAGCCCCCGGTGGTCCGGCCCGCAGCACCCGAATGCGTCCACCTGCCAAGGCGCAGGCGCGCAAGCAGCCGCAACAGTCAGACAACTACGACGCCCACGACCCGGACGGGGTGCGGTTGCAGAAGCTGCTGGCCTCCGCCGGAGTCGGCAGCCGGCGGGCCTGTGAGGTGCTGATCACCCAGGGCCGCGTCGAGGTGGATGGCCATGTGGTGCGTGAACTGGGGGTCCGCATCGACCCCTCCCGCCAGGTCGTGCATGTTGACGGCGTCCGGGTCCAGCTCGACGCCTCGCGGGTGTACTTCGCCCTGAACAAGCCGCTGGGGGTGGTTTCCACCATGGACGACGAGCTGGGACGCCCCTGCCTGTCCGACATCGTCGGGCAGCGCAGCGAACGGCTTTTCCACGTGGGCCGGCTTGATGCCGACACCGACGGTCTGCTGCTGCTGACCAACGATGGCGAGCTGGCCAACCGACTGCAACACCCCAAGTACGGGGTGCCGAAGGTGTACATCGCCAGCGTGCCGGGACCGGTCGGTCGTGACGTCGGCAAGACGCTACGTGCCGGGGTGGAACTCGAAGACGGCACCGTGGCGGTGGATTCGTTCAAACTGTTGGACTCGGCACCAGGTAAGGCCATCGTCGAGGTCGTGCTGCATGAGGGGCGTAAACACGTCGTCCGCCGACTTCTCGAGGCGGTCGGGCACCCCGTGCTGACGCTGACCCGCGTGCAGGTCGGACCGGTCATGCTGGGCGAGACCAAACCCGGGCGGATGCGTCCTCTCAACAGTCGCGAGGTCGAGCTGCTGTACGCGGCGGCGGAGCTGTGAGATGAGCGGTCTGCGTCGGCTGCGCATCGTCGGCACCGGCCTGATCGGTACCAGCCTCGGGTTGGCGCTGCGCGGCAGCGACGTCGATGTGAGCTTGGCTGACCCTTCGCCGACGGCGTGCACACTGGCGCGTGACCTCGGCGCCGGCCGGCTGGCCGAACAGGTGGAACCGGACGTGGATCTGGTGCTGGTGGCCTGCCCGCCGGATGTCGTGGCGCAGGTGGTGGCGGCCGAACTGACCGCGCACCCGAACGCTGTGGTCAGCGACGTCGCCTCGGTGAAGTCGGCGATCCTGAAGGAACTCCGCGCCAGTGGGGCTGACCTGTCCCGCTACATCGGCTCGCACCCGATGGCCGGGCGAGAGCGCAGCGGTGCCGTGGCCGGGCGCGCCGACCTGTTCAGCGGTCGGCCGTGGGTGCTGGTGCCACATGAGAGCACCTCAGCGCGGGCCCGCGAACTGGTGACCGAGTTGGTGCGCGCCGTCGGAGCGGTCGCAGCAACCATGCCCGCCCGCGAACACGATGCGGCGGTAGCTGCGGTCTCCCATGTGCCGCAGGTGGCTGCGAGCTTGGTGGCCAGCCAGTTGCGCGACCTACCGACCGAGGCGATCGGCTTGTCCGGCCAAGGGGTTCGCGATGTCACCCGCATCGCAGCCAGCGACCCCACGCTGTGGACCCAGATCCTCGTCGGCAACGCCGCAGCAGTCGCGCAGATCCTGCGCCACCTCCGAGAGGACCTCGACACGGTGCTGGAGGCACTCAGTGCCCTCGGTGAGGACCCGGATAGCGATGCTCCCGGCGCGCGCTCCGTGCTGGCCCGGCTCATCGCCGAGGGCAACGCCGGTCAGGCGCGTATCCCCGGCAAGCACGGCGCCCCCCCGACGACGTACGCCACCGTGACGGTGCTGGTACCGGACGAACCTGGCCAGCTCGGTCGGCTGTTCACCGACATGGGCCAAGAGGGGATCAACCTCGAGGACCTGCATATCGATCACGCGATGGGACGGCTGATGGGCGTGGTGGAGCTGCTGGTTCGCCCCGCCGACGCCGACCCGCTGCGGGCGGGCCTGAGCGCACGCGGCTGGACCCTTTCGGAGTAGGTGCGTTAGGCGCAGGCAGCCCACCTGGCGGGGCTCAGCTCACCGGCTCCGTGACGAGCACCGCGGCGCGTTCCACGGCCGCGGCGGCCGCCTGCTGGGCCATGATGGCCGCTTCAGGCGAGGCTTCCTGGCGCAGTTGAGCAGCCGGGTCCGGACCCAGGTCACCCAACCAGTCGACCATCCGCACCCGGCCGTCCTGTAACAGGTAGGACAGTCCGACGACGCCGAGCGTTCCCGCTTCCACCGCGTCCGCGACCACAGGCGATTCCGCCAGCAGCTGGCGCAGGGTGAAGCGAATGTTCTCTTCCATGACTTCACCGAAGCAGGTCACGCCGGCGTCGGCGCACGAAGCCACGCTGGGCGCGATCGCCTCCACGAGGGTGCCGATGTGACCCGTCGGGATGTTGCCGGTGGATACCGCCTTGAGGGTGGCAGCGACGGCGCCGCATTCCTCATGCCCGATGACGGCCAGCAGGGGGGTGCCGCACTGGGAGACCCCGTACTCCAGTGTCCCCAGGGCCGCGCCGTCGAGCACATGCCCGGCAGTGCGCACCGTGAACAGATCCCCCAGGCCGCGGTCGAAGATGATCTCGGGCGGAACACGCGAGTCTGAGCATCCGAAGATGGTGGCGAAGGGGTGCTGGGCGGTGCGCAGTTCGCTACGACGCCACATGCTGTTGTGCGGGTGGCGGGGACGGTCGCTCACGAAGCGAGTGTTGCCGGAGGCGAGCAGCCGCCACGCCTGCGCGGGAGTGGGCGTGGGCAGGTCGGACGACGGGGGCATGGCGGGTCCTCAGATCGACGGGCAGGGCGATACGGCTGGCTGATGGCAGTGGCCGGAGCGGTATCGCTTCCCTCATCGACCGGGCAGGGGTCGCCTTGACCTCAACCGCGAACTCTCGCGTTCGCCGATGACAGGTGCGATGCGCTCGCCCCCGATAGGCTCCCAGCGTGGTGTCTTCCTCATCTTCAGGCAGCAACTCAATCCACGGCCGCGGCAACGGGCTGGTGGTAGCGATCGATGGGCCCTCAGGGTCGGGGAAATCCAGCGTGTCGCGCCAGGTGGCGGCCACGTTGGGGCTTGCCTACCTCGACACCGGGGCGATGTATCGGGCGTTGACCTGGTGGTGTCTGCGCAACGGGATCGATTTGGATGATGAGGCGGCTGTGAGCGCTGCCGCGAGAACTTTCCCGCTGCGAATGGGGACCGACCCGGGCGCCCCGATGGTGCACGTCGGCGAGGACGACGTCACCGCGGCGGTGCGTGATTCCGGTATTTCCGGACAGGTGTCACGGGTTGCGCGACACCTGCCCACCCGAGCGGTGCTCATCGAGCTGCAACGCGAGCACATTCGCGCGGCCGCCGCCGAGGGGCCGGGCATCGTGGCTGAGGGCCGTGACCTGACCACGGTGGTCGCCCCCGACGCCCAGGTTCGGCTGTTGCTGAGCGCCAGCGAAGAGGCCCGGCTCGCCCGGCGCGCCAAAGATGTCCACGGCAACGCGGCGACAGCCTCCATCGAAGCCACCCGCGACGAGGTGGTGCGCAGGGACCGCGACGATTCGGCTGTGGCGCAGTTCTTGGCCCCTGCCGACGGGGTGTCTCTCCTGGACACCTCGCACCTGGATTTCGCCGCCACCGTCGATGCTGTGCTGGCCTTGATCGCCTCCCGTAGTGGGCCGATTGCCCCCGACAGCCCGACCGATCACACCGAGCGTGCGCCGAGCACCGGCTCGGATGAGGGAGAATGACCTGATGCCCACCCCACACGAGCCAGAGTCGGACGATCTCGCGCCTATCGACACCCCGCACGAGGAGCCCGCTGCGCCCGTTGAGGCAGCAGCCGAGAACGCGATGGAGAACACCCTCCTGGCAGGACTGGAGGAGTTCGAGCTCGAAGAGGAGGACCGCGCCCTGATCGAGGGACGCGACCTCATCCTCGACGAAGACGAAGAGGAAGAAGCCCGTCCGGTGGTGGCTGTCGTCGGCCGTCCGAACGTCGGCAAGTCGACCCTGGTCAACCGGATCCTGGGACGCCGCGAAGCAGTCGTGGAGGACGTGCCCGGCGTCACCCGCGACCGGGTGGCCTACGACGCCGAATGGTCCGGTAAGCAGTTCACCCTGGTCGACACCGGCGGCTGGGAGGTCGACGCCTCAGGGATCCACCTGCGCGTCGCCGAACAGGCCGAGGTCGCGGTAGAGCTGGCTGACGCCGTGATGTTCATCGTCGATGCCACGGTCGGGGCGACCGACACCGACGAGGCGGTGGTGAAGTTGCTGCGACGCAGCGGCAAACCGGTCGTGCTGGTGGCGAACAAGGTCGATGACAACCGTACCGAGGCCGACGCGGCCATGTTGTGGTCTTTGGGCCTGGGGCAGCCATGGCCGGTGTCGGCACTGCACGGGCGCGGCAGCGGCGATGTGCTGGATGCCCTGCTCGAGGTGCTTCCGGACAAGTCGGCGGTCGGGGCTTACGCTCGGGGCGGTCCGCGTCGGGTCGCGCTCATCGGGCGGCCGAATGTCGGCAAATCCAGCTTGCTCAACCAGCTGGCCGGTGAAGAGCGAGTGGTCGTCGATGATGTCGCCGGCACCACCCGCGACCCGGTGGACGAGCTCATCGAGTTGGGCGGCAAACAGTGGCGCTTCGTGGACACCGCAGGTATTCGACGCCGCGTCCACCAGTCGCGCGGCGCCGATTTCTACGCCTCGCTGCGCACCACGACCGCTCTGGAGAAGGCTGAGGTGGGTGTCGTGCTCATCGATGCCCACGAGTCGATCACTGAGCAGGACGTCCGAGTGGTGCAGCAGGTGGTGGACGCTGGACGAGCGCTGGTGATCGCGTTCAACAAGTGGGACACCCTGGATGAGGAGCGCCGCTACTACCTGGAGCGCGAGATCGAGAAGGAACTCGGGCAGGTGGCCTGGGCCCCTCGGGCAAATATCTCGGCGCGTACCGGGCGCCACACCGACAAGCTTGTTCCTGCGTTGGAGCTGGCGCTGGAGTCGTGGGACTCCCGGGTGCCCACCGGGCGTCTGAACAGCTTCCTCGGCCAGATCGTGGCTTCCCACCCGCACCCGGTGCGGGGCGCTAAGCAGCCCAGAATCCTCTTCGGCACCCAAGCCAGCACCCGCCCGCCTCGATTCGTGCTGTTCGCCAGCGGATTCCTCGAGGCTGGTTATCGCCGCTTCATCGAGCGTCGGCTCCGCGAGGAGTTCGGCTTCGCGGGTTCCCCGATCGAGATCTCGGTCCGGGTGCGGGAGAAGCGTCGCCGGGGCCGCTGACCCTCGAAGGGGCCTGAGCCGCACCGGTTCGGGCCCCGATTGGGTGTCCGCGGTGCTCGTGCGGTAATCTCTCATTCGCCCCGGCACGGTAACGTCGGCGGGGTAACCGGGAGGCAGATGGAGCTTGATCGCCCCTGAGGCTGAGCACTCGCAACCAAGGGCTCAGTCGGCTGACCGGACAACTGCACAACGGGATGTGGCGCAGCTTGGTAGCGCACTTGACTGGGGGTCAAGGGGTCGCAGGTTCAAATCCTGTCATCCCGACAGAAAAGCCCTGGTGGGAGCTTGGCTCCCACCAGGGCTTCGTCGTGTTCCGGGGCTGCGGGTGGGCCTGCTGTGGGGTTGCGGCTCGTTCCCGTGGCTGGGCAGACAGGCGTGGCCGATCTGCTCGGGTGGGGGCAGGGGAGCCGTTGTCAGCTCCGTGTCCCGTTCACCGGCGAGGGTGGGCCCGCGGGACTGGACCAGGGACACCAGCCCGCGCGGGTGCCGCCGTCGGACGAGCGGCCGCATCGCGACTCGCGCCGTCAGACCCGCTGGGTTGGAAATACCTCGGCGTCAACGTTGGTCTTTGACATTCACGAGTGCGTGCACCTGGTTGCAGGCGCTGGTGGACTCAGCCGGAGAACGGGGGAGTGTCCGGACCTTCGAGCTGTTCCTGACAACAGGCGTACTCATCGGAGGCTTTGTCGGCTAGGGGAAGAACGACGTTCTCGATCCCGTCGAGAACGGAGGCGAGGATCAAGTCGTAGTAGGTCTGACTCACGGCCTCTCCCTCTTCAGGGTCCAGAAAATGCTCGAAGAGACCGTGTGTCATGAGGCGAAGGCCGGGGGATCTTTGGGCCATCGGATCGAGGCGGCTCATCATCTCGCGAATATCGTGATGGGGTCCAGGACGATCCAAGGCCCGCATGTTGCGAGCACTGATGGTGTTGATCGCGACGTTCACGATCATCGAGTAGGCCAGGGGGGAAAGGGTTCCAAAGCCGGCCCGGTGCAGTTTCTCCATGGCGAGGTCAAGGGCGGGAAGCGCGATCTCGGTGAATCGCCCCGTCTTGAGTCGCTCCGTCACACCGTGGTACTTGATGAGGACCGGCCGCGCGGCCTGCAGGACCGCCGTGAACCACTCCTTCCACTCCAGGGTGGGGTCCGGCATCACGATGTCACGCATGACGGTGTCTACCACGGCGTCACACACCTCGTCCTTAGACGAGAAGTAGTGGTAGAGCACGGAACCCACCACATCGAGTTCTCCCGCCAGCTGACGCATCGACCACCCGTCGATGCCTTGCCGTTCGGACAGCTCAACGGCCTTGGCCACGATGGCCCCCCGACTGAGGCCCGCGCGCTTGCCCGTTGAGCCCCTGCTCGTACTCACCAGGCCACGCTAGCAGCGTTGACACTAGTAGAACGCCGATCTAGTATCGGCTGTGCCAGTAGATCGGTGTTCTAGAGAGGGGTCGTTATGGGTGCTTCCGAGGGCATCGGCCAGGTCCGTCTACCACCCGGGGCGCAGGCGCCCGTCTTGTACGCCACCTTGATGCTGGCCTTCATGGGGCAGATGCTTCTCAATCCGCTCATTGCGCCGCTGTCCCGGGAGATGGGGATGAAGGAATGGCATATGGGTGCCACCATCTCGATAGCGGCAGTGATGTTGGCCCTCACTAGTCCTTATTGGGGGAAAGCGTCCCAGCGTCACGGTGCGAAGCGGACATTGGTGACAGCGATGGGTATTGCCATGACGGCGCTGTTCGGCGTCGTGTGCATCGCCTACCTGGGAATGAACGGGATCTGGGTGGGCTCCTCGATGGTCATTGGTTTCATGGTGGCCCGCGGTCTTGTCTATGGCTCCGCAATCTCCGCCGTCTCCCCGACCGTTCAGACGCATCTGGTGACCCACACCGATACCGAAGCCCAGCGCGTCAAGGCGGTCGGAGGGATCGGCGCCGTCACCGGCTTGTCCAGCATTCTCGGTGCCTTTATCGGTGGGGCGTTGGCCGCGATAGGTGGGTTGATGCTTCCGCTGATCGTGATGCCGTTCCTGATGCTGATCGGCATCGTGGTGCTCGCGGTCCGGTTCACATCAGAGGGCTCGCTGCGTGTAGACGAGCAGCCGTTGACAGTGTCTTACCGCGATCCACGGGCCTTCCCGTTCCTCATCTCAGGCTTGTTGATGTACATCGTCTTCTCTTCGCTGGCGACTCTGACTGGCTTCATCCTGCAAGATCGATTCGCGTTGTCCCCGGAGGGGACCGCCGGGGTCACCGCGCTGTACATGGTGATGATGTCGGTCATGTTGATCGCCGCCCAGGCGGTATTCGCGCCCAAGTTGGGATGGAACTCGGTGCAGTTGCTGCGACGCGGACTGCTGATCGCTGCAGTGGCGATGGTGCTGTTCATTCCCAGCCACTCGTTCGTCCTGTTCGGTGTTGCCATTTCGCTATTCGGTCTGGGAACCGGTTTGGCCATGCCGGGTTACAACGCGGGGCCGACGATGGAGCTGTCGCGGCAAGAACAAGGAAGTCTTGCGGGGCTGATCAACTCCAATAACGGTGCGGCGTTTGCCGTGGCACCGATCGGCTCGACAGCTCTATACGGCCTACACCCCACGCTCCCTCTCGTGGTCTGCGTAGTTCTGCTGGTTCTCGTTGTGGCGTTCGCTTACACAAATCCCAAGTTGCAGACCGTGGCGAAGGTAGCTGAACCAGTCACAGCCCTCTGAGGTCAAGGGCCCGCCGGTAGCCGCGCGTGGGCGTCGAAACGGCACAGCACGACCCCCCTCCGATAACCCGCTGCAGTCATCGGCTGGGCAAGACCGACGGCGATAGCTGGTGAAGGGGCGGGCAGCGACATCGACGAAGCGCGACTGGGCAGGACCGGACCCGAGGCCGCGCCGAGGAAAGAACAGTGAGAACAGGTGGTGTCCTGGCTGCAACGGCAGTGCTGCGGCGGCGCGGTCACGGCTCCGGAGCCTCCTCGCGCGACCTGCGAGGGGCCCACGGGCGACTCAGCCCAGCAGCTCCCGCAGCCCCTGGATGAGTCCGTGGCGCCACCACGCGTAATCGTGGCCTCCGCGCCAGGGCGTCACGGACGTGGTGGCTCCGTGAGTGCCCAACCACGCGGCAGCCTCCTCGGCCAAGGCGATCATGTTCGGCTCATCGGTACCGGCCTGCAACACCACGCGAGCTCCGCTCAGATCACCCGCCTGCTGGTCCACAAGACGTTCTCCGCCCTCGGGATGCCACCAGAAGGAGCCTGACTGGACGATGGCCGACCGGGCCAGGTGCGAGTAGCGGGCCAGCGTCGCTGCCGCCGCTAGCCCTCCGAAGGACTGCCCGGCGATGAGCGTGTGCGCCGGGTTCGGCCGGTGGCCGAGCCGGTCGGCCACCGCGTTCAGGACGTCTGCGGTGATCGTGCCGATCCGCTCGGGGACCGGTAGATCGGCCGCCCGTTGGTCGAGGCTGATGCTGTCGATCAGCACCACCGGCACGTGCCCGAACCCGTTGGCGGCCAGTGCCCGCCGAAGACCGAGCCTGCGCCACATGGCGCCGTCGTGGACCACCAGCAGGGTGTCGGTGGTCTTCTCCGCGGAGTCTGGTCGGTGCAGCCACAGCCTTCTATGCAGACCGTCGGTGTGTACTACCTCCAGGTCCAGCCAGCCTGTTTCGGCTACGCCGTCGCGCTCATCCCACCCGGGCGTCGACACGGCCAGGGGGCCCGACCAGATGCTGGAGGTCCCGCCGCGGGCGTGCGGTAGACGGCGCGGATTACCGGGATCGGGCTGGCCTGCTTGGTGGATCGCCAACCATCCCGGCCTGCTGCGGCCGGCATGACGGTCGATGGGTGAGTCGGACACCAGGCGATATCCGTAGCTGCCATCGGCGCTGAGCAGGTAGCTGAGCCGGCGCAGGGGAGTGCCCGGAACCGGATGCATGAGGGCTGGCGTGATGTCCTCCCGGTGGCGGTCGGTGAGGCCGTTGAGGTGCACCATGACCTCCGTGCGCGGGTCCGCCTGCTCGACAACGAACGTCACCTCACAGACTTGTTGGCCGTCGAACCAGAACGGCTCGCCGGTCACCGGGGTTTGCACGCCCTGATCCCACCAGCGCATGACCTGTTCGGGTCCGGCGTTCTCGAGTTCCTGCCACCACCCAGGGTCGGCGGCCGGCGGCGCCCCGTGCGAGGAGCACAGGGTCGGCAGAAGTCGCTCCATCACAGGTTCTCCTTCTTGGGCAGGGGGCGGATCGCCACCACCAGCGGCCCGCCGGTGACGGGATCGGTGAGCACTTGGGCCTCGATGGCGAAGACCTCGGCCAGCAGATCGGGGGTGAGAACCTCTGCTGGCGGCCCTTGAGCGACGAGGCGTCCCTCACGCATGGCCACGACGTGCGTGGCGAAACGAGCGGCATGGTTCAGGTCGTGCAAGACCGTCACCACGGTGCGACCGCGGCGGTTCAGCTGAGAGCACAGTTCCATCACCTCGAGTTGGTGGTTGATGTCCAGGTAGGTCGTGGGCTCATCCAGCAGCAGCAGGGGCGTTTGCTGTGCCAGGACGGTTGCCAGCCAGACACGTTGGCGTTGCCCCCCGGAGAGCTCGTCGACCACGCGCGTGGCCAGGTCGCTCACCTTGGCGTCTCGCATGGCCTCCTCGACGGCGAGGGTGTCCTTCTCGTTCCAGCGACGCAGGAAGCGCTGGTGGGCGAAACGGCCTCGGGAGACCAGGTCGGCAACGCGGATCCCCTCAGCCACCGTGGTGTGCTGGGGCAGCAGGCCCAGGACCTTGGCCACCTCGACGGTCTTGTGGTCGTGGATGGGTCGTCCGTCGAGAACAACCCGGCCTGCGCTGGCCGGCAGCAACCGGGCCAGCGCCTTCAGCAGGGTGGACTTGCCGCAGGCATTCGGGCCGATGATGGCGGTGAATTCGCCGCTGGCGACCTCGAGGTCGAATCCGTCGATCACGCAGCGCTTTTCGTACCCCACGCAGAGCGACTCGGCGGATAGTTCGGGGGTCGTCATCGGCTTCTCCTGGTCAGGATGAACAACATGTACGCCCCACCCAGCAGGCTGCTCGCCAGGCCGACGGGCATCCGCAGGTTCTCCGGCAGGCTCTGGCCGAGGATGTCGGCTGCCAGCAGCGTGGTGGACCCCGTCAGGGCAGCGGGCACGATGGGGACCGTGCCGCTGCGGGTCAGGCTGCGGGCGATGTGGGGCGATGCGAGCGCGATGAAAGCGATCGGCCCGACGGAGCAGACGGCCAGGGCGCACAGGACCACGCCGGCGGTCACGGTCACGCTGCGCAGTCGGGGGACGGCCACCCCGAGTTGCAGGGCCATGTCTTCGCCGGCCTCCAAGGTGTTGAGGTGACGGGCGCACCCGATCAGGACCGGGAGCGTAAGAACGATTCCGATGGTGGCCGGCAGCAGGTCCGGCCAGGTCCGGGCATTCAGCGTCCCGGCCAACCAGCTCTGTCCCATGATGGTGGTGGCGGGATTGCCTTGAGTCAGGATGACGGCTGTGACGGACTGACAGAACGCGCCCACGCCGATGCCGACCAGGACGAGGCGTTGGCCGGGGCTGTGCACCCCGAGATGACTGATGGCCCAGGTCAGGGCTGAGGCTCCCAGGCATCCGGCCAGGGCGGCCAGGGCAACGGCCCAGGCGTCGAGCCGGAACAGGACGATGGCCGTCACCGCGCCCATCGCAGCCCCGGAGGTGACCCCGATGATGTCGGGGGAACCCAACACGTTGCGGGTCAGCGATTGGAAGACCGAACCCGCCATCCCCAAACTCGCTCCGACCACTGCACCGCACAGCACTCGGGGCAGCCGCATCTGTTGAACGATGGTTGCCTTCTCCCCGCCGCTCAGCCCGGTGAGCACCTCGGAGGTGCTCAAGGATGAGGAACCGGTGTGCAGGCCCAGGAATGCTGTTCCCAGCAGGGCTGCCAACAGCAGTACGCTGACGACAACGGCGCGCGGATGGAACACCACGCTTCTGTCCCCGAACCGCAGCACCTTGAAGCTGAGTAGGTTCTCGACCGACTGGTTGGAGGTCATGCCGTCACCACCCGGGAGCGTCGGGCGATCGCCACGAATACCGGCGCGCCCAGCAAACCGCACACCAGACCGGCCTGCATCTCCGCCGGTGACGCCAGCCTGCGCCCGATCAGGTCGGCGGCCAACAGCACGGCGCTGGCGAATAGGGCGGCTATGGGGGCCACCGTCATCAGCCCGCCACGACACAGTCGACGGCTGGCCACGGCAGCGGCCAAGCCGAGGAAACCGATCGGGCCCACCAGCGCGGTGGCCGACCCGCACAGGATCACCACCGACACCGAACCCAGCCCCCAGGCCCGGCGGGTTGAGGCGCCCATGGCTTTGCCGAGGTCCTGACCCAACGCGAGGGCGTCCAAGGACCGGGCAGCCGCAGCGGCCACCAAGGCTCCCAACCCCACCATGGCTGCGCCCAGCAGGATGAGCGGCCACGGCCTGGGCGCGACGCCGCCGGCGTCCCAATAGCGGAAAGCGACGAAGACCGAGGGGTAGTTCAGCAGCAGCATGATGGTGAAGGCAGCGATGACAGCCGAGAACGCGGCACCGGCCAGCACGAGCCGGATCGGATCCGCCGTGCCTGAGAAAGCGCCCCCCACCATGAGGACCACTGCCCCGGCCGCCGCGGCTCCGAGCATGGCCATCACCATCATGGCGGCAGCCGAATCTGCCTGCCAGAAGACCAGCCCCAGGGTGACGAAGAGGGCTGCCCCGGAGTTGATACCCAGCAGACCGGGCTCGGCCAGGGGGTTGCGGGTCATGCTCTGGATGACGGCGGTGGCCGCCCCCAGCCCGAGTCCGGCCACCACCGCCGTTGCGAATCGAGGCAACCGCAGTCGCCAGACGATGACGTGGGTGGAGTTCTGCGGATCGAAGTGGTTGAGGGAGGCGATCACCTCGCCGGGATGGGTGCCGTGCGATCCGAGGAAGAGGCTCGTCATCCCCAGAACGAGGATGACGAGCCCCAACACTGCACCGAGGAGCAGATGCCTCACTTCTTGTAGGCAGCCGCCAGGTGCTCGGCCATGTCCAGTGCGCTGTAGTAGTCGAGCTTGTAGGAGGCGACGCCCAGCGGCACCAGCTTTCCGCTTCTGGCGGCGGGGATAGTTCCGTAGGCCGGGTCGCTCTTGAGGCGGTCGACGATCTTGTCGTCACCACCGACGATCAATACGTCCTTGGCCGTCAAGGCAGCCACGGCATTCTCCTGGGAGAGGAAGACGAAATCGCCGCGGTCCTGGCCAGCGCCCTGCCCCTTGTTGGCCTTGGTGAGGTCCGTCGTGTCCAGCTTGAACCCGAGTTCGCTGATCACCTTGTCGTGGGGGCCACCGGGCTTTGCGAAGGCCGCGCCCTTCTCACCCATGTGGACGATCATTTGGACCGGATCGGAGGGGGCCTGCATGGAGGCCTTCAACTCCGAGATCTTCGTGGAGTAATCCTCCAAGACCTTGGAGGCGTTCTCCTCCAGCCCGGTGATCGTACCCAGCTGCTTGGTGACCTCTTCCCAGCCGATCTTGTTGTAGTCGATAACCACCACGGGGGCCAGCTTGGTGAGCTGGTCGTAGGCATCCATTGCGGAGTCTCCGCCGGTGGCCGCGACCAGGATCAGATCCGGGTCTGCTGAGGCAACGGCTTCCAGGTCCACCTCCTGGTTGTTGTAGAGCACCTTCACCCCGTGCTCCTTGGCGATGGGGGACCAGTGGGCGAACAGCCCCTGGTTGTCCAGTCCGCGGTCGTTCGGCTTGGCTGCCCCGGTGCCGATCACGGGTGCGTCGATGGCCAGCAGCGAACCGGTCAGGACGACGGAGGTGGAGACGATGCGGGTGGGTTGTTTCTCCAGCGTTGTCTCGCCCTTGGCGCCGGTGATGGTGCGTGGCCAGGCGCCCGCGCTGGAGGGCGCGGGGGCGGCGGGCTCGGTCTTGCCCGAGGAACAGGCCGATGCGAACAGGACCAGAACGCACGTCAGCAGAGCGAGGAAACTGCGTAAGGACTTCGTCATGGTGTCTTTCTGGCAGGCGATCATCTGGGGATGGCCCCGTCCGGGGCCAGAGGTTTAGGTTAGGCTCTGCTTCCTTCCAGTAGTTTCGGGAAAAGGACATCCTTGTGCCCGTTTGCGACATCGTGCTGCGTCACCGCGGCGATGAACTCGCCATTGCCTTAGCAGGGAGTGCGGTTTTCGCTGTGGAGGATGGTGAGCTGGTAGCTGACCGCGTCCACGCGGTGTGGATTCCCGCCGCCCATCCCCACCGTGTGCGCTCTAGCGTGGAATCTCTGGTGATGCCGCTGTGGATTCCGCCGGAGCAGGTGGCCCACACGCCGAGTCGCCCCTGTCTGGTTCGCAGGACGTCCCGGCTGGAGAGCCTGGCGCGTTCGCTGTTGCAGCCGCAAGCGCTACGACCGCTGGATATCCGTCGCACTCAGCGGGAGTTGGCAACCGAGGTGGCCAGTGTGGCCGGCGTGTCTGGAGTGCCCCGCCTGCCGCGGGATCCCAGGGCCAGGCGGGTGGCTGAACAGGTGTTGCGCGATCCGGGCGATCCTCGATCAAGAGAGGCCTGGGCAGCCTCGGAGCACATTTCGTCCCGCACGTTGAGCAGGCTGTTCCAGGGGGAGACCGGCATGGTGTTCTCCCAATGGCGCACAGCGGTGCGGATGGAGCGTGCCGCGCGGCTACTGGTGGAGGGCACCGAAGTCTCGGTGGCTTCCCGCAAGTGTGGCTACAGTACGGTTTCGGCCTTCAGCACGGCCTTCGCGCGACACATGGGAGAGTCCCCGGCTCGCTATCGACGCTCACACCGTCGGGGTAACTGACCGAGCGCGAGCCGGAGCGCCGTTTCTAGGCCGTATAGCGGTGTGTGCAGCGCAACCATGCGGCACTGCCTGCGCTGGCATCGGCTGGATCCGCGGCGGGGTGGAAACCCTCTTGGCCCAGGCTCGGCGATGCTGTCGCCGAACCTGGGCAGCCGCCAACCTTCATCGCCTCAGTGTCCCGCTTCGATCCCGGCGATGATGAAGTCGATCTTTTCGTCCAGGAAGCCTCGGTCCAACCAGCACTCCTCGGCGGGAAAGTGCACGTCGCCGTCGGGGCGCTGGGCCGCCAATCGTTCTCTGGCCACCTGCAGAGCTGGGTCGCCCGCTGCGGTTTGGCTGCGCATGGTCTGCACGAACAGATGGGTGATCAGGACGGTGTCGGCGATGAAATCGATCGTGAAGTGTATGCGCTCGTCGTTGGCGGGTATGTCGACCTGGCGTAATCCCGCAATGAGCTTGTCGAGGTAATCCTGAATGTGGGCATGAGCCCCCGGCACCTGAATGAGAGCAGTGGTGAGACCGGGATACCGGCTGTGTAGGTCCCAACAGGCGTTGGCATAGTCGCGCAACTGCTGCTGCCAGGGCAGACCCGGGTCGGGCAGAACCAGATCCTGTGCCGCCCGGGCCATGCAGCGGTCCAGCAAATCCTCGCGGGAGGAGACCACCCGGTAGAGACTGGGCGCGGCCACCCCTAGCTCTTGGGCGACCGCAGCCAGTGTCATCCGGTCCAGACCGATCTTGACGGCGGCCGCCACTACGTCCGCTAGTGAGAAGGTCGGCTTCGGGCCGGTCTTGCGGCGGCCGGGCAGGGAGGGCGACATGGCGTTCATCCTAGGGGGGCCACGCACCCTCAGCTGGCGATCTGCCACCCACGGGCAGCCTCGCGTCGCTCCCAGAAGCGCCGGTAAGCCCCATCTGCGCAGAACAATTCGTCGTGGGTGCCGCGTTCGGCGACCCGGCCGTCCTCGTCCAGGACGAGGATCTGGTCGGCGGCGCGAACGGTATCGAGCTTGTGCGCGATGACCAGCACGGTGGCGTGCTCACGCAAGGCAGCGACGCTGGCGACGATGTTGTCCTCGTTCTCGGCGTCCAGAGCGCTGGTGGCCTCGTCGAGCAGGACGATGGGTGCTTGCTTGAGAAGCGCGCGAGCCACCGACACCCGCTGACGCTCGCCACCGGACAGGGAACGCCCGCCCTCACCGACACGGGTCTGCCAGCCATCGGGCAGCCGCTCGGCGATGGAAGTGACCCCGGCCAGGTCCGCCACCGCGTGGACCTCCTCGTCGCTGGCGTTCTCCCGGCCGATGCGAATGTTCTCCATAAGGGTGTCGTCGAAAAGGTAGACGTCCTGGAAGACCATGGACAGCTGGGCCATCAACTGTTCGGTGCTCTGTTTGCGAACGTCGGTACCGCCCACCCGAACCGCCCCGGCGTCGACGTCCCAGAACCGGGCGATCAATCGGGCGATGGTTGTCTTGCCTGAGCCCGACGGGCCGACCAGGGCCAGCATCATGCCCGGCTCGGCGCTGAAGGTGACGTCCTTCACCACGGGGCGATCCGCGGCGTAGCCGAAGGTCACCCCGTCCAGCTCGACCCGCCCGGGTGAAGGCAGCGGGGCCTTGGTGCAGGGCTCGGGGAGCTTGGGTGCCTCGAGGATGGCCATGATCTCGTCCATCGGTGAACGGGCCAGGTCCATGCTGATGAACAACCCCCCGAGGTCGTTCAGAAGGTGGGCGTAGCGCAGGGTGAGACCGATCAGCGCGATGGCCTCCAACGGCCCGAGGGCGCCTCTGGTAGCCAGACCTGCGGTGATCAGGATGACCGTGACAGCCATCGCCTGCATGACGATGCCGTTGAGCACCTGCGGGATGATGCTGATCCACAGTTCCCGGCCTCGGGCACGGTCGTTCTCGCGCCCGGCAGCCACCAACGGTTCAAAGTCCTCGGCTCGCCCCGCGGCGCGCAGCGCGGGCTGGCAGGCGGAGAACTCAACGATGCGCTGAGACAGCTCGACCGTGGAGGGAACCACGCTTTCGGAGGCGGAACGCCGGATCGACTGCGCGATCACCATGACCACGACGGCGATGGGCGCGATGAGGGTCAGCGTGAGCCCCAGGGTGGGATTCCACACCCACGAGCCGACGACGATGACGATGAGAGTGGCCGAGAGCATCTGGACCTGACTGACCAGGTGCGCCACCATCTCCCCGATCGATATGAAGCCGTCGGAGACGAGCCGGGACAAACTGCCGGTCCGGGAGGATCGGAACCAGCCCAGCGGGAGGGAGGCGAGCGCGTCGCCGATGGCCACATGACCGGCGCGGATGATGCCGAGGGCGACCCCGTAGCCGTTCATCGCAGCGGCGTAGCGCAGCACGGCGCCGACGAGGGCGAACGCTGCCAGGGTGAGCAGCCATCCGGAGGTGGTCAATCCCCATTCCCGCTGGTGTGTGGTCAACGAGGTGGACAGTGGCAGCAGGACCAGCATCGCGAAGCCGTCCATGGCGCCGATGACGAGGTTGAGGGTGGTGAGCGTCGTCACCTGGTTGCGGGCTTTGGTCCCCAGCAGTGATCGGATCGATCGCAGCATGAGGGGGTCCCTGATGACTGCGGCGGTGGAGGTGGAATCACTCATTGTCCGGTGCCTTTCAGTTGCTGGGGGTGAGGGCGGTGGCGGTCATCAGGGCGTGCACGGCCTCGGCCGTGACCTGTTCACCCTGGAGGTCGCCGGTGACACGCCCCAGATCGAGACGCACCACCCGGTCGGCCCCGAGAACTGACTCGGGACGGTGGCCGATGACCAGCACCGTCCGGCCCTTGACGAGTCGGTTGAGCGCCTCTTGGATCTCGGCCTCGCAGTCGGCGTCGGTGGCAGCGGTGGCCTCGTCCAGGACGAGGACCGGCGCATCAGCCAGCAGCGCCCGGGCGATCGCGATGCGCTGTCGCTGACCGCCGGACAGGTTCGACCCATCGCCCACGATCGTGTCCAGCCCCTCGGGAAGCTGGGCGATGTCGGCGGTGATCTGGGCGTCGGCTGCTGCCTGCATCACCTGTTCGTCGCTTGCATCCGGACGCGCCAGTCGGATGTTCTCCCGGATGCTCAGCCGTGGCAGCTGCGGATCCTGCAGCACGAAGGAGACGGTGCGGTACAGCTCCTCAGACGGCAGCTGGCGCAGGTCGACGCCGCCGAGCAGGATCGATCCGGACTGGGGATCCTGGAATCGGGCGGTCATCGTGGCCAGCGTGGACTTGCCCGACCCCGAGGGGCCGACCAGAGCGGTCACTGAGCCGGGCTCGAGGGTGAGGTCTACCCCGTCGAGGGCACGCGTGTGACCGTAGGAGAAGGAGACGTCCTTGAGTTCGATCCGGGTTCCTTCGGGGGTGGCCGTCTCGGTCGGTTCGGCAAGGGTCGGTCCGTTCAGGACCTCATCGACGCGAAGCGCAGCGTTGCCGGCGAGCTGGTAGGACCAGGCGGTCCGGCCGATCGTCAGGATCGAGGCCGGCACCACCAGCGCGATCAGGGTGGTGGTCAGCGCATCGGCCGGCGTCACCACGCCCGCGCGCACCAGCGCCGCCCCGCCCGCCATGTTGATGAGCACGAGCACCGGGACGCTGACCGTCGCATCGCCGAAGGCGCTGATGCGCAAGAGGGGCGTGACCCAGGCGGAGTAGAAATCGGAGAAGGTGCGGGCGGCGTCGCTGAAGCGACGGTGTGCCTCTCCGACGCGACCGAACGCCTTGACCACGGCGATGCCGTCAGCGAACTCGACTGCGGTGGCTGAGACGTTTCCCAGATGGCTGTCCATCTGTGCGGTCTTGGTGCCCATGTCGCGCATGCCGAAGGCCTGGATACCGGCATAGACGGGCAGGGTCGCGACGCTGAGCAGGCCCAACCGCCAGTCGACGGTGAAGGCGTAGACGACCAGCGCCAGCGGGATGATTGCCGCCGCGGTCGACTCGACGGGGGCGTGGGCGACGAGGGTGTGCAGGGTCTTCACATCGTCCTGGACGGCCTTGCGAACCCGCCCGGAGTTGGTGTCGGTGAACCAGGCCAGGGGTGCGTGCGCGAGCCGGTCGATGACGCGCTCGCGGATCACCCGGCCGAGCTTGAGGTCGGCGAAGTGGGTGACCGCCAGGGCCAGGAAGTACAGGGACAGCTGGGTGAGGAAGGTGCCGATCAGCCACATGCTGATGGTGTGGACCTGCTCGGCGTCGGGTGTCGCATTCTCGGCGTGGGCACGCAGCAGCACTTCGCCGAGTCGCACCAGCGCGACATAGGGAGCGACGGCCAGGGCTCCGGAGAGTCCGGCCAGGATCTGGGCCAGCAGAATGCGCCCGCGAATGGGGGCAAGTATCCACTTGAGGGCGTCCTTGGCGCGGGCCCTCTTGTCGGCGGCGGCGTCCGGGGTCGGGGTATCGGTCATCTGGTTTCGCTGTCCTCTCGAGCGTGGTTGATGTCTGGTAGATGGAGGGCTGCATCCGCGCAGGAGTCGATGAGTTCTTCGTCATGGGTGATGACGATGACGACGTGGCCCGCTTCGGCGAGCGCTCGCATCTGCCCGGCGATGGCCTGCAGGTGGGCACGGCCCACGCCAGAGGTGGGCTCGTCGAAGATGGTCACGCGAGAGGGTTGGGCCATGGCGGAGGCGATGACGAGGCGCTGTCGCTGACCGCCCGACAGTGACTGGGGATGGCGCTGCTCCATGCCGGTCAGTTGCACCCCGGCCAGCAGCGCGGCGACGTCGACCTCGGCGCGGTCCTTGGCGTCTAAACCCAGCGTGACCTCGTCGAGCACGGACTCTGAGAAGAGTTGACGGCCGACGTCTTGCATGACGACGTAGCTCTCGCGGGTGCGTGCCGCCTCGCTCAGCACCCGGCCATCAAGTCGGATCGTCCCGCCGCGTTGCGGCGTCGCGAGTCCGCACAGGATCCTAGCCAGGGTGGTCTTGCCGCATCCGTTGGGGCCGGTGATGGCGGTGATGGTGCCGCTGGGGAAGTAAGCGGACTCGATGTCGAGGATCTTCCGGTCTCGATACGAGAAGCGAATCTGCTCCAGCTCGAGGCCACGCGCCTGGTTCGCGGGGGGGGACGGGGGGAGCAGGTCGTCGACCGGATGGGGGAGTCAGGCGGCGCAGCCCGAGGTCGCAGCGCGTCTGCTCGCTCAGGGCGAAGAACTCCGCGCCCTCGAAGCGGTACCGCAAGCGTCCGCGGTCGAAGTAGAAGACCTGGTCGACAAGCTCGCGCAGGTAGTACAGCCGGTGTTCGGCGACCACGATGGTGCGGCCCGCGGCTTTCTGCTGCGCGAGGATCTCGCGCAACTGCCCGATGGTGTCACTGGACAGATTCGAGGAGGGTTCGTCGAACAACAACACCGGGGTGGTGGCGGCAATAGCCGCGGCGCAGGCGACCCGTTGGATCTGCCCTCCTGACAACTGGGACAGTCGGCGATCAAGCAGCGCAGTGGTGTTGGTGACGGCTGCAGCATGCTGGAGGCGCCGCAGCGTCTCGGCCCGGGCAACCCCCAGGTTCTCGTTTCCGAAGGCCAGCTCGGAGCCGACTTCGTCGGTGAAGAACTGGGTGCGGGGGTTCTGAAAGACCGTCGCGCTGGTGAGGCCGGCCTCGTGCAACGGACGGGAAGGCACATCGACTCCGGCGACGGTGACGGATCCGGTGATGCGTCCCTCGTGGAAGTGGGGGACCAGTCCGTTCAGCAGTCGCAGGGCCGTGGTTTTGCCCGAACCGCTCGGCCCGCACAGCAGGCTCACGGTGCCGGCATCCGCGGTGAAGCTCACCTCGTCCAGGCCGTACTCGCCGCCCTGATAGCGGAAGCAGACATCGTGCACGTCGATGACCGGTCTCTGAGGTCCCCTCACAGCGGGGTCCCCCGGCCGCTCGGTGGGAGCGGGAGACCGGGCTGGGCTGCGCCGGCCGGTGTCACCGCCGATCCGGGACGAGATGCGACTCGCGCGCTGCCGCGTTCGCGCCGGCGCTCCGGTCCACCATTCGTGGAGGTGGCTGACGTGGCTCCCACGATCACGGCGTCCCGATCTGCACGACGCAAGCGCTGACAGGCGCATTCGGTTCGAGGCTCATCAGCAATTCCTTACGGGCGTAGCTATTAGGTGTGCCAACCCTAACTCCTATGGTCATTCGGAGAAAGGTGGGCTGGCTCACCCGCCCGCTGCTTGCTGGCGCCGGTCAGCGTCAAACCTTCGACGGGACGTCCCCGGCCCGGGGCCGACGGCATTAATCGGCTAGCTCTCACAGAGCCGGGCGGTCCCGTTCGTGGTGTCTTGCGCCCGGTGCGTGGGCTGAGTTCGTCACTGCCCGGCGGCTCGGCTGAGCGCCCGCAGCCAGAGCGCCCCGGCGCTCGCGGTGACCAGGCTCGAGGCGAGGATGCCGAGGAGGACCCGGAACGGGTCGGTGCTGACCAGGGGGAAGACGTAGCCGGTGGCCACCCAGGTCACCTCGACGATTTGGGGAGCGGCGAACACCAGGCCCATCGCGGTGCCCAGGATCGTGGTCGCGATAGCCGTGCCGGTACCGAATCTGGCCGCCAGCCACAGGTTGAGGGTGCTCAGCGTCACCGCGCAGGCCGCCAACGCCACTAGGAACAGCGTCGACCAGGAGCCGGTGAACAGGAGCAGAGCGGCGCACCACAGCCACATGGCAGCCAGCCGGGCCAGCACATCCACGGCCAGGGCCCCCGCCACAACCGATGTGCGGGTACGGACGGCCAGGGCGCGCAGCGCGGGCTGTTGAGCGTTCCAGACCAAGCATGCCAGCAGGCAGGTGCCGAACGGCAGCAGCACGCCGCCGGTGAACGCCATGACGCCCTGGCCCTCCCACAGCAGCGCGACCGCCACCAGCAGCGCTGCGGCCGTGATCGTCAGGGCATCGATCGGGGTACGCCGAAGCGAGCCGGACATGGCCAGCACCCGGTGTGGCCGCCCGGTATGCCACGAGCCTTCGGTGCGCACGGCAGGATTGGCCGCCGTCGGGGCCGGGTTTGCGGCGCCGTGGCGCCACAGGCGCAGCCTGACCGGCCCCCAGGTCGCAGTGGCTGCCACGACTATCAGCCCCAGCGCCAGATTCGCGAACGCCAGCGGCCAGACCGGGTACTCCCACACCGGCGAGCCCGCTTCCAGCGCGACCCCGTTGGCGTGCACTCCCAAGACCGGGAGCATCGGGCGCACCATCCACGTCCACGGCTGCCACCACCAGGAGGCTTTCTCGGCCATGAGCGTGCCCGCCAGCTGCCACACCAGCCCCGCGCCGAGTGCGAAGCCCATGGAGGTCAGTCGGGAGAGGAGGATCGCCAGCGCGATCCACAGCCCGCTGGCTGCCCACAAGAGGAAACCGGTCTG
This sequence comes from Gephyromycinifex aptenodytis, assembly GCF_012277275.1. Classification (GTDB taxonomy): domain Bacteria; phylum Actinomycetota; class Actinomycetes; order Actinomycetales; family Dermatophilaceae; genus Gephyromycinifex; species Gephyromycinifex aptenodytis. The sequence continues at coordinate 354,458 of NZ_CP051155.1, forward strand.
CAGTGCCATTCCCAGCGGCGGCTCTGGCAGACCGGCAGCCAGGCCGAAGCCCAACATGGGCACGGTGATCGCCAGGTCGAAGAAGAGCACTGCCAGGTACAACACCGCGGCGCGGGCCAGGGAGATGGTTCGCGGCGAGACCGGACGCCATAGAGTCCCGCCTTCGCGGGCGCGGGACTCGCGGCCGATGTGCAGGCCGACGACGAGCCCGATCAGTGGGCCTTGCATGGCGGTGGCGTAGATGACCGTCCAGAAGTACAACTGGTGCCATGAGCTCAGCTCCTGGGTTGCCACGACCCACCAGCCCAGGCCCTGCAGGATGGCGATCAGCAGGCCCAACATCGGGATCCGCAGCGTGGAACTGCGCCGGGAACGGAGGAGTTCGGCGCGCAGCGCAGCTGCGAATCCGGGCTGCGGCGTGCCGATCAGGGTGTGCTCAGAGACGTTCGTGGCATTCATGCTGCGCCCTGCCCGTCAAGGTGTCCGTCGAGCTGGTGGGTGGCGCGCAGGTAGGCGGCCTCCAAATCCCCATCCGGGGCCAGATCGGCCAGCGGCCCCTGGTAGACGAGGCGGCCTTGGGACAGAATGCCGATGTCGTCGGCCAGGTGGCGTACCTCACCGAGCTGGTGGCTGCTGATGAGGACGGTGCGGCCCTGCTCGGCGAGGTCGCGGATCAGCCGACGCAATTCGATGATGCCCTCAGGGTCCAGGCCGTTCTGTGGTTCGTCGAGCACGAGCACCGCCGGGTCGGTGAGCAACGCGATCGCCAACGCGAGCCGGGCCTTCATCCCGGTTGAGAACTTCGCGGCGGGTTTGCGGTCACTACTCGAGAGCCCGACCAGAGCCAGAACGTCGTCGACACGCGAACCCGGCACCCCCATCAGTCGGGCGTGGACCATGAGGTTCTGCCGGGCGGACAGGTGCTGGTAGAGCGCCGGCCCGTCGATGGAGGCGCCCACGTCGGCCAACGCCGCCCGAGCCGCCCCCTGACCGAGAACGTCGACCTGGCCGGCGTCCGGTTTCACCAACCCGAGCATGATCTTCAAAGTGGTGGACTTTCCGGCGCCGTTGCGCCCGAGCAGGGCGTACACCCGCCCCGGGGTTGTCCGCAGCGACACTCCGCGAAGAACCTGCTGGCCGCGGAAGCTCATGACCAGCCCGCGGCACGAGAACTGTGACGCGCTTGGGCCGAGGTTCGGGGTGGGCTGCGGGCTGGGGGAGGAGTGTGAGGTCATGCCATCCATGCTGTTGCGCCAGGCGAGATCGCGGATCCTGCCCCGGGCGGAATGGGGTTCTCCTCCCCAGGTAGGAGAACCCCCGGCTCTCTGGTGCTGCAGCGAGCCCAGGCAGTCCGGAACCGGTCTCAGGGCAGCAGGATCGGGCCGTCCCCGGACACCAGTCCGGCGGCGTGCGCCAAGACGACCAGCGCCACCCGGTCGCGGGCGTGCAACTTCATCAGCAGGTTGCCCACGTGGGTCTTCACGGTCGTCTCGGCGATGAACAGCTCGGTACCGATCTCGGTATTGGTGTGCCCCCGCGCGATCAGGCACAGCACCTCCAACTCGCGCGGGGTCAACTCCGCGAGTATTGGTGCCGCGGCCTGTCGTTGCTGCGCTGGCTGTAGACCTGCAGGCTCGCGTAGCGCTTCCAAGACGGCCGGAGCCGCCTGCGGGTCGATGACGGCTTCACCTCGATGCACCGCCCGGATCGAATCGAGCAGCACTGCTGGGTCGGCATCCTTCAGGAGGAACCCGCGGGCGCCGGCCGCGAGCGCCCCGAGCACCAATTCATCCAGGTTGAAGGTCGTCAACACCAGTACGCGGGGCCGGCCTCCGGCCGCCACGATGCGCTCGGTGGCCTTGATGCCATCCAGGCCCGGCATCCGAATGTCCATGAGGATGACGTCGATGGCTTCTTCGCCGGCCAACACCGCTTCGACGGCTTCGTAGCCGTTGCCGGCTTGGGCCGCGACGCACATGTCGGGTTGGGCGTCGATGAGCGCGCTGAACGCCGAGACCAGCAACGGCTGGTCGTCGGTGATCGCCACCCGGATCGTCTCGCTCACAGCGTTTCTCCCTGCCCAGTTGTTGTCCTCGCCGATGACAGCGGCGCACTGAACCTCACGACGAACTCGTCCTCGACCTTTCGGCCCGGAACCGGCTGCTCACCAGGTTGTCGTCGACATGATCGACGAAGGCGGGCACCGGGTCACGTTGCGACTCCCACATCGGTGGCCAGGCGAGCCACATGCAGAGTCAGATAAGAGAGTTCAGCCTCGTTGAGGTGGTGCCCGTCCATCACCAGCACCCCCTGCAACCGCTCGGCCACCCGCCAGGAGTTCGGGTGAGCAGTACGTATCGACTCGATCAGGAGCGCGGGCGCCTGGGTCACCTGTCCCTGTTGGGCCAGGCGGACGAAGAGGTATCGCAGATGGGTGACGAAACGAGCTACCGACATCGATTGGTCGTCCAGCGCGGTATCGAACGCCGCAGCTACGACCGAAAGCACCTGTCGGATCCGGTGAGTCATGGCCACGGTATGGGCCATGTTGCGCCCCGCCACCTGGGCGTTGACGAAGTGCAGAGCGAAAGCGGTGGCCTCCTCCGGCGGCAGCCGCACATCATGGTCGCTGGCAATGATGTCCAGGGCCTCACGACCGGCGGCCAGCTCCTCCGGGAAGAGTTGAGCCACCTCCCACGCCAGCGGGTACGCTGCCGCCTCGTGATCACGGTGGCGCACCGCCACGCTGAGATGATCCGCCACCGCGAGCAGGAGTGCCTGGGTCGGTTCCAGCCCGGTGCGCCTGCGATAGGCGCCAACGATGCGGCCTGCGGTTTCGGTGATCTCCAAGGGGAGATCACCGAGCAGGCCGGCCAGCCGACCGATCGAATGCTCGCCGTCAGGCACGAACGTCTGCGTCACGGAGGCGACGTCCACCGGGTCACCGAGATGGCGTCCGAAACCGAGTCCCTTGCCCATGAGGACAACCCGGGTGCCGTCGTTCCGCTGAGCCAGAACGGCGTTGTTGTTGAGCACCCGAACAACCTGCACAGGGCTCCTCCTACTGGTGGTGTGGTGCGGGCGGGGGGCGACGACATCGCCCGAGACCCGACGTCGCTTCAGAGGTCCGCGCCATTGCTGCTGATGACGTGCTTGTACCAGGCGAACGAATCCTTGGGTCGCCGTTCTAGTGTCCCGTTGCCTTCGTTGTCTCGGTCGACGTAGATCATCCCGTAGCGCTTCTTCATCTCGCCGGTGGTGAACGAGACCAGATCGATGATCCCCCACGGCGTGTACCCGATGAGGTTCACCCCGTCCTCGGTCACCGCGAGGCGCATCTGCTCGATGTGCTCTCGCAGGTAGGCGATACGTGCTTGGTCGTGAACGGCCCCGTCCGGCGCCACCTCGTCGACGGCGCCGAAGCCGTTCTCGACAATGAACAGCGGTAGGTCGTAGCGCTCTTGCAGCACGTTGAGAGTGAAGCGCAGGCCGACCGGATCAATCGGCCAACCCCATTCGGTGGTGCTGATATAGGGGTTCGCCACCGCACCCTTGAGTCCGCCGGAGACGACGTTGGCCTCGTCGAGGTCTGTGTCTTCGGTGGCACGTACGACGACCGACATGTAGTAGCTGAAACCGATGTAGTCGACGGTGCCGGCCGCAAGGATGGCCTCGTCGCCGTCCCGGATGCCGACATCCCAACCCTGGCGTTCGAACTCTTTCAGGGCGTACCGGGGGTAGCGTCCTCGCACGTGCACGTCGGGGAAGAAGAAGCGGTCGTGGTTAGCCCTTTGGTAGGCCATCATGTCCGCCGGGTCACATGAATAGGGGTAGATCGTCGCGCTGGAGATCATGCAGCCGATCTGCAGGTCGGGGTCGATCTCGCGACCGACGGCCACCGCCCGGGCGCTGGCGAGAAGTTCGTGATGACCTGCCCGGTACATGACCTCTTGAGCGTCTTCTCCAGCCGCGACGGTGACGCCCGAGTTCGTCCACAGGAATAGGGGCGACTCCGTGTTCATCTGGTTGTTGATCTCGTTGAACGTCATCCAGTACCGAACCTTGGAGTGATATCGCTCGATGCAGACTCGGGCGAACCGCTCAAAGAAATCGACCAGTTCACGAGAGCGGAAGCCGCCGTACTCGCGGGCTAGGTACAGCGGCATCTCGAAATGCGACAGCGTGACGACGGGTTCGATGCCGCGGGCCAGGAGCTCATCGAACAGATCGTCGTAGAACGCCAGCCCCTCCTGGTTCGGCTCACTCTCGTCGCCTCTGGGAAAGATGCGCGACCAGGCGATGGAGGTGCGGAAGCATCGCAGGCCCATCTCGGCAAAGAGCGCGATGTCCTCACGAAACCGGTGGTAGAAGTCGACGGCTTCGTGGTTGGGGTAGAACTCGCCCGGTTCCACGGTCTCGGTGACGCGGCGTGGCACTCCGTGGGCGCCGGCGGTGAGGACGTCCACGACACTGGGTCCCTTACCTCCGGCATCCCATCCGCCCTCGAGCTGGTGGGCCGCGACGGCGCCGCCCCAAAGGAAGCCGTCAGGAAAAACCGATGATGTGCTCATACAGGCCTCTCAGGTATCACGCGGTGGTGGCGGACGGGTCAGGAACCTCGCTCGGCCGCCGGATGGCGGTGAGTACCGGGTCACCATGCTCGACGTCAGTGCGCTCCTCGGGAACGACGTCGGCGTAGGCCGCGGTGTTGGTGACGACCAGGAGGGTGGTCGCGGCAAAGCCCGCCTCGGCGATGACGCCGCGATCGAAGTCCATGAGGGCGTCACCGGCGCGGACGCGCTCACCTGAGCTCACGCGGGCGGTGAAGCCACGACCCTGGAGTCGAACGGTGTCGATTCCGACGTGGATGAGAAGTTCAAGGCCGCGGTTCGAACGCAGTCCGATCGCGTGCGGCATGAGCGCGACGACCTCCCCGTCGCAGGGCGCGTACACCGTGGAATCGGAGGGTTCGATGGCCACGCCGCGTCCCATCGCGCCGGAGGCGAAAACGGGGTCGGGTACCTCGCCGAGGGGCAGCAGGTGGCCGCTGACCGGGGCGCTCACCGCGATGGTGTCTTCACCCGCGGCCAGGACAGCGGTCGCGCTTGCAGCCTCGGTCGTTGAGTTGCCGGCGGCTTCGACGTCGGTGCCGAGGTCCTCTGCGGGATCGTCGAAGCCGGTGACGATGACCAGGACTGCTGCCAGGAGGAACGCCACCAGGGCGCCTACCGATACCCACAGCAGCGAGGATGTCCCGGCCTTGTGGGCGTTGACGATGGTGAGTGGACCGGGCAGACCCGCATACACGTATTGGCGGGCACCGAAGATCGCGATGATGACGGCTCCCACCGCGCCGCCGATGCAGCCCATGACGAACGGCTTTTTGAGGCGAAGCGTCACGCCGTAGATCGCGGGTTCGGTGATGCCGAAGAATCCGGTGGCGGCCGCGGAAGCGGCGACGCCCTTCATCTGCCGGTTGCGCGACCGAAGGAAGACACCGAATGCCGCGCCGACCTGACCGATTACCGCGGCGGTTTGGAAGGCTTGGAAGGAATCCTGGCCGTACTTGTCGAAGTTCTCCAGCACCATCGGGGTGACACCCCAGTGGATGCCGAAGATGACCGCCACCTGCCAGAAGCCTCCGATGAGGGCGGCGGCGACGGGCGGCGCAGCCGCGACGAGCGCGTTGTAACCGTTGGCGAGGCCGCTAGCGGCGCCGGCGCTGAGCGGACCAATGAGCAACAGGGTCAGCGGCACCATGACGATCAGGCAGATGAACGGTTCGAAAAGCTGCTTGGCTGTGCCGCGCAGCACCCGGGAGAGTCCGCGCTCGAGGTAGGACAGCACCCACACCAGGAACAACGGCGGCAGGACCGAACTCGTGTACACGGTCTGCGTGAGGGGAAGTCCGAAGAAGGTGACGTGTTCGCCTTCGCCGATGCGGGCTGCAATCTCGCCCCACGTGGGATTCATGATTGCGGCGCAGCACAGGACAGCGATGAAGGTGTTGACCTTGAAGTGCCTGGCCGCGGTGATGGCGATGAAGATGGGCAGGAACGTGAACGGCGTCCACGACATGAAAGAGAGAACCTCGAAGGCGCCCGTCTTTTCAAAGTCAGGCCACGCCATCGTGGTCAAGATGAGAGAACCCTGAAGGATGCCGGCAGCGGCGAGGATGTAGATGAAGGGCGCGAACACTGCGGACATCGTGGCGATGACCCGATTGAGCACTGATTGCTTGGGCGCGTCGCCCTCGTGTCGAGCGCCATCCAGGTGAGCGGCGTCAATGAACGCGTCGTGAACCTCACCGACGTGGGCGCCGATGACGACCTGGAATTGCCCCCCGTTTTCAACCACGGTGATAACTCCTGGCATCTGCGTCACCGCGGCCCTGGCGCCCGCTGGAGTGGTCCGCAGGACCAGACGCAGTCGGGTGGCGCATCGCGTGGCGTTCACGACGTTGTCCGTTCCCCCGACGGCGTCGAGGATGTCGTGGGCGAGTTTTGGATAGTCACGTACCGGCTCAGCCATGAGAAGCCCTTCCTGCGGCGCCGACTACCGTGTCGACGAATGAAGTTCTACGGGAACGATTGGTGTTTCGCCGCGGGCCGCAGTGCCGATACGAAAAAGAGGCAACACATCGCAGGCAGAGTAATGACGCGCACTCCGGCCCCGAGTATTGCCTCTTTCGAGTAACAAGCTCGACATCCGTAAGGAATTGCATGGAGGCTACCCCCGCGTGTCGGCCGCCTGCAAGGGGGCTGCGGACACGAGGTCCTGACCGCGAAGTGCGTCGTAGCTGATTGCTTCCTGCCGCCTCAGCTCTGTTGTGGCCGGCGGCACCAGCCCACCATCAGCCGTGAGGTCGCGGGAGCCCCGACCTAGGAGGTCTGCAGCCCAGTTGTCGTCGCTGATGACAGTGGCGCGCTGAACCTCACGACGAACTCGTCCTCGACCCTCTCGGCCGAGAACCGGCCGCCCACCAGGTTGGCGCGTTCTCGTAAACCGAGCAGGTCATGTCCCGCGCCTCGTTCGGACGGCGCTACCTGCGACCCATCCGAGGCTGGGATGGGGTTGCTGAGATGCATGAGGACGTCCTGGCCTTCCTGGGAGACCCGAAGGTGAGCCTGCGGGTTGGGGCCGCCGTGTTTGACGACGTTGGTCAGTGCCTCTTGAACAGCACGCACCATCGCCAGGCGGGCCGGTGTCGGCCAACTGCTCTGCCAGGCGCGCAAGGTGTCCGGGTCGGGCAGCTCCGTGGTTATCGCCACACCGTTGGCGCGAGCTTGATGCACCAGGTACGGGATCGTCGTCACGTCACCGACCGGCGTCTGGTCCTGCGCCCGCAGCACCCCCACCAGGGAGCGCACCTCGGCCAGGGCGTCCCGGGAGGCGTCCCGGGTGTTCTCCAGCGCTGAGCGCACAGCCTCGGGAGTGCCGATGGCCAGCCCGGAGGTGGCCTGCACCTGCACGACGGTGAGGCTGTGCGCGACGATGTCGTGCAACTCCCGGGCGATCCGAATCCGCTCCTGGGCGGCCGCCGACTGCGCGGCCTCCTGGGCAGCTTGCCGGGCTTGGCGCTGCTGACGTGCCACGGCACGTCGATGCGCAGCGTCATTGCGCGCCAAGGTCGCTGCCCACAAGTAGGTGATGACGCACAACAGCACATGCAGCAGCAGGCTGGCGCGAGTCCACATCTGCACCACCGGGCTGCCGAACGAGCCCACCAGGGTCAACAGCAGCCCGGCCAGCCCCCACCACGGGTTGGGCACCCAGCGCGTCACGGTCCACAGGCTGATCGGGGCGCAGAACAGCAGGGGAGTGACCCCGAGGTTGACCGGGCTGGTGAAGACCACCAGCGCCAGTGCCGCCATCGCCGCGAAGGTCACGATGAACGCCGTGCGCGGTTTTGTGCGGCGAAGCAGCAACGCCACGCTCAACACCAGGTGAATCGCTAGATTGGCCAGGTAAGCCCAATACGGCCCGTACTCGAGGATGAAAGTGGCCTCCATGGCGCTGACACACAGCGCCAGGCCACCGAGCACCAGGTCGATCACAGGGGGGCGTCGCACCCGAACCATCGTAGGTTTCGCCCGCGGCAGGCGCCTCATCCCGCGGTAGGAGGCGCGAAACTGCACGACGTCCGGCGCGGGGCTCGGCAACGGTCGGCGAAGCGGGGAACCGGTGGCCTCAGGCAGCGCTCAGGACACGGGCTCTATCCTTGCCGCGTCCATCGCTGGTGGGCCGAGCAACCTAAGGAGACAGCCATGCGACGTGCTCGCCCAGCCCCTCACAAGGTCCACGCACCCCTTCACGAGACGGCCCCCCAGCTCGCGATGCCTCTCGTACCGGAGCCGAGCCTCGGTTCGACTCGGGATGCCGCGCCGCTGATCAGTCGCCGGCACCTGCCGTATCCCGTTCTCGTCGCCGGCGCCTGGTCGGGGATCCTGATCCTGCTGGCGGCAGCCAGCTATCTGCTCGCCCAGGTCGTCGCGGCGGTCAGCATCGTCGTGGTGCCGTTGGCCGTGGCCGTCCTTCTCGCGGCGCTGCTGCATCCGTTGGTTAGTTGGCTGGATCAGCACAGCCCGCTGCCTCGGCCGGTGACGGCTCTCCTGGCGTTGTTGCTCCTGCTCTGCTTCATCGTGGCGGGGTCAACGGTGGCGATCAGCCAGATCGCGGCGGGGGCGCCTAAGATGACCGAGGGCGTGCAATCTGGTGTCGCAGCGATTACCTCGTGGTTGCGCACCGGCCCGCTGCACGTCACCGGCGGGCAACTGGCCGCCTACCTCACCCAGGCACAGCTGGCGCTCAAAGCCCACATCAGTGAGCTGTCGACAGGTTTCTTCGATGTCGGGAGCCGGGCGGTGGAGATGATCGCGGGCACCTTCATCTGCCTCATCGCCACATTCTTCTTCCTCTGTGACGGGGCGAAGATCTGGGCCTTTCTCGTCTCATTCCTGCCCCGCGCGACCCGCCGTCCGCTCTTCGAAGCGACCCGTCGAGGTTGGGTAAGCGTGAGTGCCTACGCGCGCACGCAGGTCGTGGTGGCGGCAGTCGATTCACTAGGGATCGCGCTGGGCGCGTTCGCGTTGGGGCTGCCCCTGTTGGGATCCATCGTCATGCTCGTCTTTCTCAGTGCCTTTGTGCCGATCGTCGGCGTGATCGTGGCGGGCATCGTGCCCACCCTGATCGCCCTCGTCGCGCTCGGCCCGGTGAGCGCACTCATCATGCTCGGCGTCGTGGTGTGCGTTCACTTCCTGGAGGCGCATGTCCTGCAACCATTCCTAATGGGTCACGCGGTCGCGCTGCATCCGCTGGCGGTCATCGTGGTCGTCGCCGTGGGCGCCTATCTATACGGGATCTCCGGTGCGTTGTTCGCCGTCCCGGTACTGGCCTTCCTCAACGCCACGGGACGCTACCTGGCCGGTGCAGACCCGTTCCCCGAACTCGGTACCCGTACCGGCGACGACACGCTCGTCGAGTAGTGAGCAGCAGCGAGGGGGTAGACCGATGCGGGTGTTGCTGGTCGAGGACGAGAAGGTGCTCGCCGAATCGCTACGGCAGGGATTGAGCCGGGAAGGGTTCGTCGTCGACGTCGCACATGACGGGGTCACCGGCGAATGGCTGGCGAGCGAAAACCCCTATGACGTGCTGGTGCTGGACATCATGCTGCCCGGGCGTAACGGCTACGACGTACTGCGCAACGTCCGGGAACGCAAGATATGGACGCCGGCCCTCATGCTGACGGCCAAGGACGGGGAATACGACCAGACCGACGCATTCGACCTGGGCGCTGATGACTACCTGACCAAACCGTTCAGTTTCATCGTCCTGGTGGCACGACTGCGAGCGCTCATCCGCCGCGGGGGGCCGCAACGCCCCGTCGTGTTGAGCGTCGGGGACCTGCAACTCGACCCCAACCGGCGCACGGTCACGCGGGACGGGGAACCCGTGGCCTTGACCGCGAAAGAGTTCGCGCTGCTGCACTACCTCATGCGCCACCCGGACGATGTGCTCTCTAAAGCGGAGATCCTGGACAACGTCTGGGATCCGGCCTTCGAGGGCAGCGAGAACATCGTCGAGGTCTACATCGGCTATCTACGCAAGAAGATCGACGTCGCCTTCGGGGTGCACACCCTGCAAACGGTTCGCGGAATGGGCTACCGCCTGCTCTCGGCGCCGTCCGCGCAATGACCCGGGAGAGTAGTGACCGGGACGCGAGGGGGGTCGCACCGCTGCCGTGATCGTGCGGCCACGCGTCCTTCTCAGGTTGTTCTTCGCATCAGGGGCGGACCGTGATGATCACCAGCAGAGATCCACCCGAGACGGAGCCCGGCATGCACGAACCAGAGAATGTCGCCCCCGCGGCCACCTATGAAGATCAGGCGGGGGCGCTGCCCGTCAACGCTCGGCGAGCCTCGGGTCAGCGCCGCTGGGGTGAGATCGTCACCGTGTCCGTGCTCAGCGCGGTCGCGGCGTCCGCCTTGACCATGGCCGCCACCTCCACCCTTGACCGCAGCGCCGCGTGGACGCCGCTGGCCAGTGTCACACCCGCTCAGAGCAATCCAGCCGCCACACCCAGTTGGGCGGCCGTGGCGGCGAAGACCACGCCTGGAGTCGTGGCCATCTCGGTCAGCACCCCCGACCAAGCTGACGAGGGTTCCGGCGTGCTGTGGGACACCCGCGGAGACATCGTCACCAACGATCACGTCGTCGCCGCGCCCGGGGCTCATATCACTGTTCGAATCGGCGCCCAGGAAAGCTACCCGGCCACGGTTCTGGGGGCCGACCCCACCACCGACCTGGCCGTACTGCGCCTGACCCACCCGCCGCAGAGTCTGAGGCCACTGCCACGGGCCAACGCGACCGGGGTGAAGGTCGGGGACCCCGTCATGGCGTTGGGCAATCCGTTGGGTCTATCCGGCACCGCCACCACCGGCATTGTCAGTGCGCTGGGCCGTCCCGTCCTCACCCGCGCACCGACGCCGGAGGGCGCGTCGGCGGCGGATGCGCTCACCCCTGTCGTGACAGATGCCATCCAGACCAGCGCCGCCATCAACCCGGGCAACAGCGGGGGAGCCCTGGTCGATTCCTACGGTCGGCTCATCGGCATCAATTCGGCGATCGCTTCCCTCAGCGCCGGCGGCGGGCAGGGTGGCAGCATCGGCATCGGCTTCGCCATCCCGATCGGTGAAGTCGAGAACGTCACGACCCAGATCATTCAGAACGGCCACGCCGAGCACGCAACGCTTGGCGTTCGTCTGCAGGACGCGAGTTACCAGCAGGACAACCGCACGATCAGCGGCGCGGGGATCCTGCAGGTAGCACCCGACAGTCCAGCAGCGCAGGCCAAGCTACGTTCCGGGGATATCGTCACGGCCATCGACGGCAGGCCGGTGTCCAGCTCTGACGCTCTGGTCGGGGCGGTACGGGCGCTCCGCCCCGGCAGCACCGCGCGGCTGTCCGTGGCACACGCCGGTGGCGGTGCACGAGACCTGGACATCACCTTCGGCGGGCAACTGTGATCAGCAGCCATCCAAACCAGTTCGGCTCGACACCCTCGTCGTCGGCAACGCTCGGAGGCGCTCACTCGGATCGACCTGCCGCTGGTGAGGGCGACTCGTCACGGCTATCCGGTGCCTGCGTCCCCGCGGCCGCAGCGCCGCTTCGACAGTTGCCTAGAGTTGCCGCGTGATACTGCCTCGGTCCGCCTCGGACCGCACGCTGAGGGACATCAACGTGAGCCTGCGGCAGATCACGGTCGTGGCCCGCAGACAGGCCCCCGACGATGCCAGCGAGGTGCAGTGATGCTCCTTTCCGTCCTCGCTGCGCTGCTGGCCTCCGCGGCCATGGGCGCCGCCGCTGTGGCCCAAGCCGTAGCGGCCCGGCGCACAGCAGGACTGAGGGTCGTCCTACACCCGTGGTACCTCACCGGCGGCGCTCTCGATCTTGCGGGATGGGGTCTGTCACTGCTGGCCATGCAGCATCTGCCCCTGCTCGCGGTACAGACCGTGCTGGCCGCTTCGCTGGCCTTGACCGTGGTGCTCAGCTCGGTGGTGCTGGGGGTGAGACCGGCACCCAGCATCTGGATGGCCGTCATCCTCGTCTGTCTGGCCTGTGCCGTCGTGGTGGCCGCTTCCTTACCCGGTCCGCCCACGCACAGCCCTGCCGGTCTGCCGTTCGTTGCCGGTGCCGGGTTAGCTCTGGCGGTCATTCTCGCCGTGTACGGGTACCGGCATCCGAGCACAGCCGGCTGCGCGCTGATCGCCGGTCTGGCCTACTCGGGTTCGGCGGTAGCGGCCCGGGCGTTACCGAGCCTGTCTTTGGGGATGGTGTTCAGCGAGCCACTGGTCGCTCTGATCGTCGGGTTTTCGCTGGTGGGGACGGTGATGTTCGCTCGCGCCCTGGAGACTCGCCGCGATGCGGTCAACGAGGCCTCGGCCTGGCTGTGGGTCACCGAGATGGTCGTGCCCTCGATCATCGGAATTGTGGTGTTGGGCGACCAGGTGCGGCCCGGCTGGGCCATTCCGGCCCTGCTGGCCGTGGGGTTGGCGGTGTTCGCCACGGCACGCATCTCCCGCTCGGCTGCCCTCAGCGCTGCGACGCAACCCGTACCTTCCCCGTGATGGCGGGGCCGAATGATCCAGTCGCCCGGCGTCGCCGGGGCGAGCTCCGGTGAGATGGGGGCCAGCTAGCCGCAGCGTTGAGTGCTCGCCGCCCGCGGCAGCTGCTTCGCCGACGCGGGCGTCGGTCAGGGCGCTGGGAACCGAACCTCGAACCGACACCGCCCGTGCGGGTCGTGCGTGGCCACGGCCTCCCCGCCGTGGGCGCGGGCGATGGTGCGCACGATCGCCAAGCCCAGCCCGCTGCCGCCGCTGTCCCGTTCTCGAGAAGCCTGCAACCTGGTGAACCGCTCGAACACGGCCTCTCGGTCCGCCTCGGCGATGGGCGGCCCGTCGTTGTCGACGGTGAGAATCGCCTGCGCGCCACGGATCCCGACGCCCAGGTAGATGCCATCGGTGGTGTGTCGCAAGGCATTGTCGGTGAGGTTGCGCAGCAACTGGGCCAGGCGCCCCTGGTCTCCCACCACCCGGGCCGGCTCGATTTCCGTAAGGACCGGAACCTTGCTCGACGCACGAATACGGCGGGCTTCTTGATCGAGCAGGTCATCCAGGTCCACGTCCTGCCGGGCCATGACAAGACCGTTGTCGTCCGCTTTTGCCAGGGTCAGCAGGTTGTCCACGAGCCGTTGCATGCGGACGACCTCGTCCAGGAGCACCCGGTCCCGCTCGTTCTGGGACTCGCCCGTGTGTTCAAAGGTCTCCAACACGGCCCGGATAGAGGTCAGCGGGCTGCGCAACTCGTGGGAGGCGTCGGAGATGAAACGCCTCATCGTGCTCTCCTTCCCCTCGAGTCGAGCAAGAAGGTCGTTCATCGTCTGGGCGAGGCGAGCGATCTCATCACCCGAGGCGGGCACCACGACACGTTCGTTGACCCCGAGACGCTGGATGGCCGCGACATCACTGCGGATCTGCTCCACCGGTTCCAGCGCCCGATCAACGATCCGCCAGATGAGCAGCAGCAGACCGAGGAGCAGAACAACCGAACCGAGCGCGAGAAGTAAGGCAGCCGCGCGGGTGGTGGACGCTTCCACGGCAAGGGGTGAGGCCACCACCACCACGTACGCGCTGCCGGCCGGGTCGCGAACCCCGCGGGCGGCCACCGCGTACGGTTCATCCGGGCGACCGGCAACCCCCACCTCTTGCCGGCTCACGAATTCGCCAGGTCGGGGTGCCGCCTTGCTGATGGCGGCGGCCTCGCCCGCCGCGGTGGAGTCCGCGACCACGCGACCCGCGTCGTCGAGGATCTGGATGCGCACTGCCCGGGCGGGGTCCTTGGCTGCGGCGCCACCGGGGGTGAGTTCGCCGCTGGTGATGCCGGAGGCCACCTGGTCGGCGATTGTCTGGGCCCCATCGAGAGCAGCTCGGTAGAGCACCCGATCCAGAGCCGCGACGAAAACGAGCCCTGCGACCAGGATCCCCACGGTGAGGATCGCCCCCGACCACAGCAGGATGCGACGCCGCAGGCTCCAACCCTCGCCTCGTGGCACCGGAGTCTCCTTCGTGTCAGGTGGGACTGCGTGGCCCATTGTGCGCCGGCGCTCGTGGGCGGCTGGTAGCGCAGCGCCGTGCTCGCGACCAGGAGAACCTTGCGCGCCGAACCCAGGGCGCATCCGGTGTGCCAGGTGAATGGATGAGCAATCGAAGTGTGCTGCCTGGCCTGCCCGACCTCCTGTCGCGGGTCGCTCGCGGCGCCGGCTGTAGGCCGCTCAATTCAGCCGGGCGAGGCCGTGATGCGAGGAACGACCCTCACCGGTGGAGCCACAACGAGCACTCTCATGCCTGGACCTCGCGGAGCGGACAGAGCTCGGTGCAGCCATCGGGGTGGGCTTTCCATCTGGCGACCAGGTCGGCGGGTTCTAGGCTGGCCAGACCTTCGTCGATACGGAACATCATGATTGACCCATCATGGCTAGGCTGCCTCCGGTGTCTGGCTGTCGCGGGCGTCCATCCGGACAGCCGCGCGGGACTTCGCTCTCAGCGGCTGCGTGATCTCAACTGCGCACTGAGGCGACGCCGGTCTGCCGCTGAGGCTGGTACCGGCGCCGGCATCGCGGCCGCAGCGGAGGTGGGGAGATGAGAATCGACCTCAACGCTGACCTTGGCGAGTCTTTCGGCGCCTGGCAGATGGGCGACGACGAAGCCATGCTCGAGGTGGTCAGCAGCGCCAACATCGCCTGCGGTTTCCACGCCGGTGACCCGAGCGTGGCCCGAGCCACGTGCGCCGCAGCCGCCTCGCGCGGCGTCGTCATCGGTGCGCACGTGGCCTACCGCGACCTGGCCGGGTTCGGGCGGCGCTTCATGGACGTGGCACCCGCCGAACTGACTGCCGACGTGATCTATCAACTCGGCGCTCTGCAAGCGATGGCCCAAGTCGCCGGCGCCACAATCGGTTACGTCAAACCCCACGGGGCGCTGTACAACGCCATCGTCCACCATGAAGCGCAAGCCGCCGCTGTTGTCCGCGCTATCGGGGAATACAACCCCCAACTGGTGCTGCTGGGACTGCCCGGCGGGGTCGTCACGCGGCTGGCGCAGGAGAACGGCATCCGCACCGCCGTCGAAGCGTTCGCCGACCGCGGTTACCTGCCGGACGGTACGCTGGCGCCTCGCTCGCAGCCCGGCGCGGTGCTGCACGACCCGCGGGTGGTGGCGCAGCGGATGGTCCGCCTGGTCACCGAGGGCACCGTGGCGTCGCTGGACGGCACAGACCTGCAGGTTCACGCCGATTCGCTGTGTATCCACGGCGATTCCCCGGGCGCGCTGGCGATGGCTACGGCGGTGCGACAGGCCCTGACCGAGGCGGGTGTGCAGATCGCCCCGTTCCTTCCCTGATGGCGGTGTCGGCGTGAACGAACCACGATCAGCAACTGATGGCCCAGGTGGCCAAGCGAACAGCCGCGACATGTCAATATCCGTGCACCGGCTGGGGCAGGAGGGCCTGCTGATCGAATTACCCGGGCTAGCGCAGGTGCTCGCCCTTGATGCGGCGCTGCGGGCGGCGCGGGAGTCAAGCGCACAGGCGGTCACCGCCACGCAGTCCCTGCCGCCCGCAGATCCTTCAGTGGCGCTGGGCGCCGTAGTCGATGTGGTGCCGGCAGCGCGCACCCTCATGCTCACCGTGGCTTCACCGGCACAGCTCTGCTCCGTCGAGGAGGCGGTACGCGCGCTTGTAGGCACCACAGACCTGGACACGGGGGAGTACGCGGCCGGCGACAGTATCGAGATCCCCGTGTACTACGACGGTCCCGATCTGGAGGAGGTTGCTGACATCACGGGCCTCGGCCGCCGCGGGGTCATCGAGGTACACACCGGCACACCGTGGCAGGTCGCTTTCGGAGGCTTCGCTCCGGGCTTCTTCTACCTCCTCGGCGGGGACCACCGCCTGGTGGTGCCACGGCGACGCGAACCTCGCACCACAGTCCCGGACGGGGCGGTAGCCCTGGCCGGGGGGTTCAGCGCCGTCTACCCTCGCTCATCGCCAGGGGGTTGGCAGTTGCTCGGCCGCACCGACACCGTCATGTGGGACACCAGCGCCTCCCCACCGGCGTTGCTGCGCCCAGGTATGCGCGTGCGCTTCACCGATGCGGACCTGTCATGACTTCGACCTACCTGGAGGTGTTGGCAACCGGGCCGCGCACCCTCATCCAGGATCTCGGCCGCCCCGGGCTGGCCCACCTGGGGGTCGGGCGCAGCGGCGCCGCGGACCGCGCCAGCCACCTCCTGGCCCAGCGGCTTCTCGGCAACCCAGGCGAGAGCGCCGGATTGGAAATCACCTTGGGCGGATTCCGCGCCCGAGCACACGGCGACTGCCTGGTCGCGCTCACCGGAGCAGACGCACCGCTGCAGGTGGCCGGGCGCCCCATCGGCCATGCTGCCTTGCAGTACGTGGCACACGGACAGGAGATCAGCCTCGGCATGGCCGAACGGGGGCTGCGGGTCTACCTTGCGGTGCGCGGCGGCATCGACGTGAAACCGGTCCTGGGTTCTCGATCACACGACACGCTGTGCGGACTGGGGCCCGAACCTGTCCTGCCCGGAACCCTCCTGCCGATCGGCACCGCCGGAAAGGTCGTCCCGAGCATCGACGCCGCGCCAACCGCCCCGGCGGGCCTGCCGGAAGCAGGCGAAGTCGTCCTGACCTACGAACCGGGCCCCCGCGCGGACTGGCTGGCGCAGCCGGGTGCGCTGGCCGAAACGTCCTGGCGGGTCTCCAACCGCAGCGACCGGGTTGGCATCCGGCTGGAGAATCCAGATGGAATCACCCTGGCTCGCCATCCCGACAAAGAGGGCGTGGAGCTGGCCAGCGAAGGAGTCGTGCGCGGTTCGATCCAGGTGCCCAGCGGGGGAGAGCCGGTCATCTTTCTGGCCGATCATCCCGTGACCGGCGGCTATCCGGTCGCCGGGATCGTGGTTCCCGCCGATGTGGATCGGGCCGCACAGGCCCGGCCCGGGCAGCGGTTACGACTCCGACGCGGGTGAGCGGTGCAGACCCCGGCGGGGCAGCGCCGAACTCGCCACACACGGTTGCCCAGGGGGTGTCAGCGCCGCCCGAGCAGCCTGGCCGAACAGTTCCTGACACAGCCGCCGCAGCACTCCGGTGGGGCGGCCGCCTCGGTATGGCGACATCGGGGACACACCCCCGAGACAATCCGCCTTGCCCGGCCGGGCAAGGCGCGAACAGTGTGACCGAGCACCGAGCGGCCGCTACAGCGGCGCGAAACCGCTGGCGTTGCTACCCAGCCAAGCAAGGGCCGACGGGAAGTACGGCGTCCAGACCTCGGAACGATGGCCACCGGTGGGCAACACCGTCGCCGTCACCGACGCCGGCGGGCGCGTCGCCGCCGTCAAAGCCGTGCTTTGTGGATTGGCCAGCTTGTCCGGGACTGAACTGAGCACCCACAGTGCAACGGCGGGGGGCTGGGTCCGGGCCAGCTGAACCAGGTCGTAGCGGCGCCCGGAAAGACTGCCTGGAGTGAACGGCACATACGAGGGGTCGAACTCGGGTTTGGCGTACCCACCCAAAGAGATGGCGGCGCTATAGGTGCTGGGGTGCAACATCGTGCTCATCAACGCACACCAGCCACCCGCGCTGGCGCCGAGCGTTGCCCACGACTGACGCCCCGCCGCCACGCGCAGATGCGTGTACGCCCAGGCCGGGACATCGCGGGTAAGCCAATCCTCCATCTGGATGTGCCCGGGGCCACCGTTGACGCATTCGGTGTCCAGCCGGTTCGGCCCCCAATGGGGGATGAGGACCACCGGCTCACGCATCTTGTGCGCCGCCACGTTCTGGGCGATGACCGAGTCAATGTGGAAGACCGAGAAGTAGGCCAGTGGCGAAGGTAGATAACCGTGGTAGGTCTCCAGGACGGGGTATTGACGGTTCCGCGCAGCCGGGTCCTGGTAGGAGGGCGGGAACCAGACGGTGACCTTCCCGGTGTAGCCGCTTACCGGACCGGGCACGGTGAACTCCTGGTAGCCGCCGCTGGCAGTCGGCTTCAGATGCAGTTTCGTGCTCGCCCGCCCGGCGGTGGACATCGTGGCGAAGGGCTGAGGCCCGACCTGGGCCTGGCTCGACTGGGAAGCGGGGCTGCCTCGGTGGGTCTGAGGCGGTAGAACCACCGGGTCGCGCACGGTGGAGAGCAGATCACCCACGGTGTCGTACCAGCCGTACTGCGCGTTCACGGGGGCGATGACGTTCAGCGTGCCCAGCACGATGAGGACCACGACGCTGAGCAGGCGCCGCAGATACGACCAGATCCCGGGATCGGCCGCTTTTGCCCACCGCAGCACGATCCAACTGACCGCCAGCAGCAGCAGGAGCCGCAGCCCCCACACCAACGCCGGACTCGCGAGTGAGAACGTACTCAGGCCCATGCGCGTGCTCCCCGTGCGGCGAAGCGTAAGCAGGTGGGTGCAGCCTGGCACCCGGGGTTGCTCTTCACGCTCCCACTATGCGATCGCCCTCCTGAGAGGAGCCTGGGCAGAGCATCACTGCGCGGCTGCGCCAGGGCTGGTGGGGGCCTGGGTAGGCTGGCCTGGATGACCGAGGGCAAGGACATGACGGGATCGCGCGCTGCACATCAGGAGCCGTCCGCTCACGCTGTTCCCGACCGGGTGTTCACCGTCCCGAATATGCTCACCATGCTGCGCCTGGCCGGGGTCCCGGTGTTCCTATGGCTGCTGACACGCGGGGAGAGCGGCTGGGCGGTCCTGTTACTCGTCGTCTCCGGCCTGACCGACTATGCCGACGGTGCGATCGCTCGACGATGGCATCAGGTGAGCCGACTCGGACAGGTGCTGGATCCGGTCGCCGACCGGCTCTACATCCTGGCTACGATCCTGGGACTGTGGTGGTTCGGTACGCTCCCCGGTTGGTTCGTGCTCGCGCTGCTGGCCCGAGACGCGTTCGGATCGTTGGTTGTGTGGGCCGTGCGACGCCGCAACTATCGGGGGCTGCCGGTGCACCTGGCAGGCAAGGCCGGAACCTTCTGCCTGCTCATCGCGTTCCCGACACTGCTGCTATCGGATTGGCTGGCGGGGGGATCCGGCGAAGCAGCGGCGCTGGCGGCCGGCTGGGCCCTGGCATGGTGGGGGCTGTTCCTGTACTGGGTCTCCGGTCTGCTCTACGGCGTGCAAGCCCTACAACTGCGAAGGAGGGAGCAAGGATGACGCGTCGTGTCGATGAGTCGATGACCCTCCTGAACGAGATGTTGGAACGGCCTCTGGACCCCTCGTATGCCGCTGCCGCGCAGCGCCGCCGAAGCGAAGGGCGGCAGCCCGATCGGACCTGGACCTCGCCCTGGGTGCTCGCGGTGTTGGTCCTGACGGGGCTGCTGCTGGGGGTATCCGTGGTCAATATCGGTGCGCTGGCCCGCCCCGCTGAGCGCGCCGCCAGCCGCGCCGAACTCATCTCCCGCATCAGCGACGGCGAAGCGCAGGTCGCTGCCCGATCGGCTCAGATCACGCGGCTGCAAAGCGATGTGCAGCAACTGCAAAGCTCCACCATGGGTGGCGCCGAAGCCGACCGGCTGCGTGACCTCAGCGCTGTAGCCGGCTCGACCGCCGTCAGCGGGCCGGGCTTGCGGATCACCCTGGATGACCAAGGCGACACTGACGTGGCCCCCGGATCCCAACCCCGCGAGAACGGGGCCGACGACACCGGGCGGGTGGTGGCCAGGGACGTCGTCTACCTCACCAACGCGCTGTGGCAGGCGGGAGCCGAAGCGGTGGCGGTGAACGGGCATCGCCTCACCTCCGGCACCGCGATCCGCGCTGCCGGACAAGCCATCACGGTCGGTTTTCGACCGTTGAGTCGCCCCTACGTCATCGAAGCGGTTCTGGGGCCGCAGTCCAGCACCCAGTTCACAACCGGCGCCGGGGGGCAGTACCTGGCCGAACTGCGCAACAGCTACCAATTGCGAGCCGCCTCCCGCCCGGTGAACGACCTCAGTCTGCCCGCAGGGGAGGTGTTGACCTTGCGTCAGGCCCACGTGCCGTCCACGCCGGGCGTGACGCCGCCAGCGGCGTCCCCGTCCATGTCCAACCCAACCCGGGAGTCCTCGCAATGATCCCCCTCATCGGACTGCTCGTCGGCCTCGTCGTGGGGTTGGTGCTGCAGCCGACCGTGCCGATCGGGCTGCAGCCCTACCTACCCATCGCCATCGTCGCTGCGCTCGACGCCGTCTTCGGCGGGCTGCGCGCGAGTCTGGACGGGATCTTCGACGACAAGGTCTTCGTCGTCTCGTTCCTGTCCAATGTCGTCGTGGCCGCGCTCATCGTCTTCCTCGGCGACCAGTTGGGGGTCGGGGCGCAACTGTCCACCGGGGTCATCGTGGTTCTGGGCATCCGGATCTTCTCCAACGTGGCCGCGATCCGGCGCCACATCTTCAAAGCATGAGCACCCCCGTGAGCGACCCGCAGCCCGCCCCCGCCCGCCCCGAGGACGGCCGGGGGCGTGGGCTGCTGCGGCTGCGGCTGACCCGATCCACCCTGCTCGGCGGCGCCCTCACCGCTGCGTTGGGGCTGGCGCTGTCGACGCAGATCCACCAGACCCAACAGCAGGGTCTGGAGTCGCTGCGCGAACCGGAACTCATCGGCATCCTCGACAACATCACCGAGCGCCGGGAACGCCTGGACCGAGAACTGCGCGAACTGGAACTGGAACGCGCTGAACTGGCTCGTGATTCTGGTGGGACTGAGGCGTTGCGCCGCGCCGATGCCCGGGTCGACGCCCTCGCCGTGCTGGCGGGTACTGCTCCTGCCGAAGGCCCCGGCATCGTGGCGGAGATCAAGGCCTCGCCGGGCGCGGTGGGTTCCGAGACCCTCCTGGACGGGGTGCAGGAGTTGCGCGACGCTGGAGCCGAGGCCATCCAGATCGGTGATGTGCGCGTCGTGGCCTCCACCGCTTTCACCCAGGACGACGCCGGCCGAATCCTCGTGGCGGGCAAGGCCCTGAACCCGCCTTACCGTCTGCTGGCGGTGGGGGAGGCCCAGACTCTTGCCTCTGCGCTGGACATTCCCGGTGGTGTCAACGAAAGCCTGCGCCAGGCCGGGGCCAAGGTCGAGGTGAAGATCGAGGACTCAGTCCTGGTGAACGCGTTGCACGCGCCGAGCCCGGCTCGTTACGCTCATCCAGTACCCGCTGCTGGCGGGGACAGTGCATCCTGACCGCGAACCGCGGCCTTTTCATCTCACGCAAGGAGCGTCATGAGCGAGCTGGATTACCCCGAGGCACTGCGATACACCGCAGAACACGAGTGGGTGCGTGTTGGTGAAGACGGCCACGTCCGCATCGGCATCACGTCGTACGCCCAGGACGCCCTCGGCGATGTCGTCTACGTCGACCTGCCTGCTGTCGGCGACCGCGTCGCTGCCGGTGAGGGTTGCGGCGAGATCGAATCCACCAAGTCGGTCAGCGACCTGTACAGCCCGCTCACCGGTGAGATCGTCACCGTCAACGAGGCGCTGGAATCCTCCCCGCAGCTGGTCAACAACGACCCGTACGGCGAGGGCTGGATGTTCGAGATGAAGGTCGACGACGTCGCCGACATCGAGGAACTTCAGGACGTCGACACGTACACGGAGTCCCTGGGCTGAGCTTTAGTCGAGCCCAACACGATCCGGCGCCCCGGCCCACAAACGTGGCCAGGGCGCCGGTTGCGTGATCAGGAGTTCCCGGACGCTCCAGTGGTGGTCTAGGGTTGTGCCAAGAGTCTTTGAAAGGACAGGTGAGCCGTCGTGAGTGACACGACCCCCAACGGGACCGAGTCTCGGCCGGATCCCGCCACGATGCGGTACACGGGCATCGTGGAGCCGGAGGCGCCGCTCGCCCCCGACACCCGGCTCGCCCCGGAGGACCAGACCACCATCGAGGCGCTCCGTCCCGGGACAGCCTTGCTGCTGGTCCTGCGCGGTCCCAACACCGGAGCCCGCTTCTTGCTGGACTCCCCACTGACAACCACTGGACGGCACCCGGACAGCGACATCTTCCTGGACGATGTGACCGTCTCACGCAAGCACGCCGTGTTCCAGCAGGACGGCGACACCTTCGTGGTGCGCGACGTCGGCTCGCTCAACGGCACCTATGTCAATCGGGAACGCATCGACTCGGCCACCCTGCGCGCAGGGGATGAGGTTCAGATCGGCAAGTTCCGACTGGTGTTCCACACCTCGCGTCCCGCGGCGGGCTGAGACGCCCACGTGCCCGGTTCACGACCCCGTGGGCGCCTGACGATCGGCGCCGTGCTCGAGCGGCTCCGCCCCGACTTCCCGGACGTCAGCATTTCTAAAATCCGGTTCCTGGAGGCCGAGGGGCTCATCAAGCCTGACCGAACTCCGTCGGGCTACCGCTCGTTCAACGAAAGCGATGTCGAGCGGCTGCGTTACATCCTGCAGGCACAGCGGGACCGATTCTGGCCGCTTCGGGTCATCCGGGAGGCCCTGGATGCCCAGGATCGCGGTTTGGAGGTCCCGACGCCGGAATCGGTTTCCCCGCGCGCCCCCGCCTCGCTACCCGACCCTGATCTGCCGAGCGAGGACCAGCTCACCCCCGGCGGCCCGGCACTACGGCTCACCCGGCGGGAACTGTCCCAGGCCTCCGGGCTGCAGATGGAGTTGCTCGATGCCCTGGTCACCTACGGCCTGCTGCGCCCGGACCGGGAGGGGCACTTTTCCGCCTCAGCCTTGCCGGTCGCTTCGGCTGCAGCAGATCTGGCCGCCTTCGGAGTGGAGCCTCGACACCTGCGAGCGTTCCGGACCGCCGCCGACCGGGAAATCGGCCTGGTGGAGCAGGTGATCGCGCCGCTGAAGGGCCGCGCTGACGGGGCTGCGGCGCGGACGAGGGCCCGATTCCTGCGTCACTGCATCGCCTTGCACACCGCACTCGTCCGGGCGGGCCTGGAGGACGATCGCAGTCCCCGGCGGTAGCGTTGGGGTGTGATTAACCTCGACGTGCTCGGAGTCCGGGTAGAACTGCCTACCAACCATCCGATCGTGTTACTGCGAGAGTCCGATGGCGACCGGTATCTGCCGGTATGGATCGGTGCAGCCGAAGCCGCTGCCATTGCCTACGCCCAACAGGGCGTCGTCCCGCCTCGCCCGCTGACCCATGACCTGCTGCGAGATGTGGTGCAGGCACTCGGCTCAGAGCTGGAAGAGGTCCGCATCGTGGAGATGCGCGCCAATATCTTCTACGCCACGCTGCACTTCCGCGGTGGCGTAGAGGTCAGTTCGCGTACCTCGGATGCCATCGCGTTGGCGTTGCGTACCCAGGCTCCGATTCGCGCGGCTGAGGCTGTGATGGACGAAGCCGGGGTCGTCGTCTCTGAGGACGAGGATGACGAGGTGGAGCGTTTCCGCGAATTCCTCGACCAGGTCTCCGCCGAGGATTTCGAAGCGCCGCCGGGTCCAGACCCCGATGAAACCCCAGATGTGTGAGGCGAGCCGACGGCACGCCGGGCCGAGTCGTTGCCAAGGGGCATCTGCCCCCGTACCGTCGAACATGCCCGCAAGCGAGTATTTCGCGTTGACCATCGGGCTCGACGTGCAGCTCTACGGGCAGGGGAGGACAGCGTGAATCCGACGGACCAGGCGAGACCGCCCACGGCAGCCACCCCGGCCTTCTCGCAGGTCACCCAGGGAGTTCTGTTCACCCCGGCCGAGTCCATCAGCGAAGACACCGGCTTCCGGGGCCCCGTGGCGTGCCGCGCCGCCGGCATCACGTATCGGCAACTGGATTACTGGGCCCGCACCGGGCTCGTCGAACCTTCACTGCGATCGGCCACCGGTTCTGGCACGCAGCGGTTGTACAGCTTTCGTGACGTTCTGGTCCTCAAGGTGGTCAAGCGCCTCTTGGAGACCGGTGTGACACTGCAGCAGATCCGCGTCGCCGTCACCCATCTGCGGGAGCGCGGCGTGGAAGATCTGGCCCAGATCACCTTGATGAGCGATGGCGCCAGCGTGTACGAGTGCACTTCCGATGACGAGGTCATCGACTTGCTGCACGGCGGCCAAGGCGTTTTCGGTATCGCCGTCGGTCGGGTCTGGCGCGAGGTAGAGGGCGAGCTGTCCCACCTTCCCAACGAGCGGCTCGGACAGGAACCCTCGGAGGAGGCCGTGGCGCCCCTCACTGACGGCACTGATGAGCTCAGCGCCCGCCGCCGCGTGCGCCGCACCGGCTGAGAAATCGGTTCGGAAACGGGCTCGGCTGTCCCCGACCGGCAGGCTCGGCGTGGCCTGCGATGTTAGGCTGCTCACGCCGTTCAACTCGCGAGTGAGAGTCCCCGTTTTGCAACGGGGCGCCGAAGGGGCAAACCTCCCCAGAACCTCTCAGGCCCACAGGAACCCGCGAGATCGGCACCGTGAAACCGCACCGCTGCGGTGACAGGGGGGGAGGTCGCCATCCGGCGTTGCGCGAACGCGCCCCGGCCCACAAGGAGATCTCACGTGACCCAGATGCCCGCATTCGCCGCCCGCCACATCGGCCCCGGTGAGCACGACATCACCGCGATGTTGGAGGTCGTGGGGCAGCCGAGCCTCCAGGCCCTTATCGAAGCTGCGATCCCTGGCGGAATCCGCACCGACGGCCCGCTGGACATCGAGCCCGCCTCCGACGAGGCAGCCGTCATTGACGAGCTGCGCGGCTTCGCCTCCAAGAACACCGTGCTGACCTCGATGATCGGGTTGGGCTACTACGGCACCTACACCCCGCCGGTGATCAAGCGGAACATCCTGGAGAACCCGGCCTGGTACACCGCCTACACCCCGTATCAGCCGGAGATCTCCCAGGGCCGTCTTGAGGCGCTGCTGAACTTCCAGACGATGGTGGCTGACCTCACGGGTCTTCCCGTCTCGAACTCTTCCCTGCTGGATGAAGGCACCGCGGTCGCCGAAGCCATGACCCTGATGCGCCGCGGCGCACGGGCCAAGGACGGCGCCGTGCTCATCCTGGACGCCCACCTGCTGCCGCAGACCATTGGTGTGGTGCGCACCCGCGCGGTGCCGCTGGGTATCGAGGTGCACGTCCTGGATCTGGAGGACATCACCACCTCGGATGCGCTGTCCTTCGCAGTGGATGGCAAGCCGGTTTTCGGCGTCGTTGTGCAGTACCCGGGTGCCGACGGTCAGATCCGCGACTTCAGCGCCTTGACGCAGGCGGCACACGGTCTGGGTGCTCTGGTCACGGCGGCGGCGGACCTGCTCGCGTTGACGCTGCTGACACCGCCGGGGGAGTGGGGCGCCGATATCGCGGTGGGAACCACCCAGCGGTTCGGGGTTCCGATGGGCTTCGGTGGGCCGCACGCGGGCTACATGAGCGTGCAGCAGAAGCTGGCCCGCACCATGCCGGGCCGTTTGGTGGGTGTCAGCGTCGACTCTGAAGGCGCCCCCGCCTACCGCCTGGCCCTGCAGACCCGCGAGCAGCACATCCGCCGCGAGAAGGCCACCAGCAACATCTGTACCGCGCAGGTCCTCCTGGCCGTGATGGCCTCGATGTACGCCGTCTGGCACGGCCCGGACGGGCTGCGCGAGATCGCCCGGCGCACCCACGGCTACGCGCAGGCGCTGGCCGATGCGCTGCGTGCCGGTGGTGTGCAGGTGCCCACCAGTGTCTTCTTCGACACGATTACCGTCTCGGTGCCCGGCCGGGCGCGAGCGATCTCGGACGCGGCCCGCGACAGCGGCGTCAACCTGTGCTTCGTCGACGAGGACACCCTGTCGGTCAGCACCGATGAGACGACTCGTGAGGAGCACCTGCACGCAGTGTGCGCCGCTTTCGGTGTCGAGGCGCCGGAGCATGTGGGCGATGCCGACCCGATCTGGGGGCAGGAATTCTCCCGCACCTCAGACTTCCTGACGCACCCGGTGTTCCACTCCTACCGCAGCGAGACCTTGATGCTGCGCTACCTGCGCCGGTTGGCCGACCGCGACTACGCGTTGGACCGGGGCATGATCCCGCTCGGCTCGTGCACGATGAAGCTCAACGCCACCACCGAGATGGAGGCGATCACCTGGCCCGAGTTCGCGGCGCTGCACCCCTTCGCCCCGGCGGATCAGACGGTCGGTATTCGCGAGCTCGTCGAGCAGCTGAGCACGTTCCTCATCGAGATCACCGGGTACGACGCGATCAGCCTGCAGCCCAACGCAGGCTCCCAAGGTGAACTGGCCGGGTTGATGGCCATCCGCGCCTACCACGTGGCCAACGGCGACACCGAGCGGGACGTGTGCCTCATCCCCAGCAGCGCCCACGGCACCAACGCGGCCAGCGCCGTGATGGCCGGCCTGAAGGTCGTCGTCGTCAAGTCCGCGTCGGACGGCTCGGTCGACATGGACGACCTGCGCGACAAGGTGGAGAAGCACCGCGAACGTCTCGCGGGGATCATGGTCACCTACCCCTCCACGCACGGCGTGTATGAAGACACGATCACCGAACTGTGCGCCTTGGTGCACGACGCCGGCGGTCAGGTCTACGTGGACGGGGCGAACATGAACGCCCTGGTCGGGGTGGCCCGCCCGGGCCGGTTCGGTGCCGACGTCAGCCACCTCAACCTGCACAAGACGTTCACAATCCCCCATGGTGGCGGTGGTCCCGGGGTCGGCCCGGTGGGAGTCGGCGCCCATCTTGCCCCGCACCTGCCCAACCACCCGTTGGCACCCGAAGCCGGGCCAGAGTCCGGAGTTGGTCCGATCTCCTCGGCGCCGTTCGGATCGGCCAGTATCCTGCCGATCACCTGGGCCTACATCCGGTTGATGGGCTCGGCCGGTCTCACTGCGGCCACCCAGGTGGCGGTGCTTGGCGCGAACTACATCGCCAAGCGCCTCGGCGAGCACTACCCGGTGCTGTACACCGGCGAGAACGGGCTCATCGCCCACGAGTGCATCCTGGACCTGCGTGACCTGACCAAGCGCAGCGGCGTCACCGTCGACGATGTTGCCAAGCGCCTCATCGACTACGGCTTCCACGCACCGACGATGAGCTTCCCGGTCTCGGGCACCCTCATGGTGGAACCGACCGAGAGCGAGGACCTCGGCGAACTCGACCGCTTCTGCGAGGCCATGATCGCCATCCGCGAAGAGATCCAGGACGTCCTGGACGGCAAGGTCGAGGTGGCCACCAGCGCGCTGCGCGGGGCTCCGCACACGGCCCACTGCCTGGCTCAGGACTGGGACGCTCCCTATGACCGGATGAGTGCCGCCTACCCGGCCGGGGTGGACCCGCGGGCCAAGTACTGGCCGCCGGTGCGCCGCATCGACGGCGCCTACGGCGACCGCAACCTGGTGTGTTCCTGCCCCTCGCCGGAGGAGCTCGAGGACGCCGAATAGCGCCCAGGGTCGAAACAGTCAGCAGTTGCGAACCGCGCCACGGACGCTCCGGGGCGCGGTTCGCAAGTTGTACCCGTAAAGTTGCCCCGACCTCGACAGGCGAACAAAGGGCGACAGTCATGGGCCAGGAAGTCGGCGGCGGCGAGTGGAGCAACCAGCAGCGCCAGCAGTACCGCGAAAAGGTGAGCCAGAACCTCGACGTCTTTGAGCGCATGCTGTCGGTGGCGAGCTTCGACGCCGGTGACATGACCACGGGCATGGAGATGGAGCTGTACCTGCTGGATGAGGGGCTACATCCCAGCATCCGCAACAAAGAGGTTCTCGAAGCGATCGGCGATGAGTCCTTCCAGAGCGAGTTGGCCAAGTTCAACCTGGAATTGAACGTCGACCCACGCTCCATCGAAGGCGATGAATTGCAGCGTTTGGAGCGCGACCTCACCGCGGCCTTGCAGCGGGCCGACGCCGCCGCCGGCACTCAGGGATGCCGCTTGCTGGCCGTGGGGACCTGCCCGACGATCATGCAGCAGGATTTCGGGCGCGATTCCTTCTCGGAGGCGCGCCGATACACCGCTCTGAACGACGCCATCATGCGGGCGCGCGGCGAAGACATGTTCATTGACATCCACGGCGTGACCGGGGAACGGCTGACGATGTACGCCGACTCCATCGCACCGGAATCAGCCTGCACCTCAACCCAACTGCATCTGCAGGTGGCTCCGCACGAGTTCGCCGCCTACTGGAACGCAGCCCAGGCATTGGCCGGGCCGCAAGTGGCACTGGGAGCCAACTCCCCGTTCGTGTGCGGTAAGCAGTTGTGGCACGAGACGCGCATCCCGCTGTACACCCAGTCGGCCGACACCCGGTCGATCGAGTTGGTGAACCAGGGTGTTCGGCCCCGGGTGGGGTTCGGGGATCGTTGGATCACCTCGATCTTCGACCTGTTCGAGGACAACGTGCGCTACTACCCGGCGCTGCTGCCGGAGGTCTCGGACGAGGATCCGGTGGCGGTGCTGGAGTCGGGTGCCCCGCCGGAGTTGGCCGAGCTGCGGCTACACAACGGGACGATCTACCGGTGGAACCGCCCGATCTACGACACCGCGGGGGGACGCCCTCACCTGCGGGTGGAGAACCGGGTACTGCCCGCGGGTCCTTCGGTGGTGGACGTGGTGGCGAACGCAGCCTTCTACTACGGTGCCTTGCGTTTCTTGGCCACCGAGGATCGTCCGGTCTGGACCCAGATGAGTTTCTCTGCGGCCAAGACGAACTTCCGCGACGGCGCCCGCGACGGCATGCAGGCACGGTTGTATTGGCCTTCACATTCCTCGGTGTCACCGGATGAGCTCGTCCTGCGAACCTTGTTGCCGATGGCCGAGGAGGGTTTGAGCACCTGGGGGGTCGGGCGCGAAGCGCGCGATCGCTACTTGTCGGTGATCGAAGGGCGAGCCAAGAGCAGGCAGAACGGCGCCACCTGGCAGATCGAGACGGTGCGAGTGTTGCAGGACAAGGGCTTGGATCGGGCCGACGCCCTGCACGAGATGCTGGCCCGCTACCTGGACAACGCCGCCTCCGGGCAGGCCGTACACACCTGGGCGCTGCCGGCACGCTGAGCGGGCCGATAGGGTGGGCTCGACCAGGACTTTTCTCGAGATATGAAGGCTGGTGTCATGACCGTTCGTCGCGTTGCTCTGTTGACTGCTGGTGGTTTTGCTCCCTGTTTGTCCTCTGCCGTCGGGGGGCTGATCGAGCGTTACACCCAGGTCGCCCCAGACGTGGAGATCATTGCTTACAAGCACGGCTACCAGGGTCTGCTTACCGGTGACTACATCACTGTGAATGAAACCGTTCGCGAGAAGGCGGCGCTGTTGCACCGCTACGGTGGCTCGCCGATCGGTAACTCCCGGGTGAAGCTCACCAACGCTAAGGACCTGGTCAAGCGAGGCCTGGTCCCCGAGGGGATCGATCCGCTGCACTATGCGGCCGAGCGCCTCACCGAGGACGGCGTCGACGTGCTGCACACGATCGGCGGGGATGACACCAACACCACCGCCGCTGACCTGGCCGCGCATCTGGAGAAGACCGGTCATCACCTGGTGGTGGTGGGCCTGCCCAAGACCATCGACAACGACATCGTCCCGATCCGGCAGTCCCTCGGTGCGCAGACCGCGGCTCAGCAGGCCGCTATGTTCGCCAGCAACGTGGTTGCCGAGCACAACTCCGGTTCGCGGATGCTCATCGTGCACGAGGTGATGGGGCGCAACTGCGGCTGGCTGACTGCTGCCGCGGCCCGCGAGTACCGTTCCTGGCTGGACCAGCAGGAGTGGCTGCCGGAGATCGGTCTGGACCGGCGCGCCTGGGATGTACACGGGGTGTATGTGCCCGAGGTCGAGATCCACATCGACGCCGAGGCCGAGCGCCTGAAGTCGGTCATGGACGAGGTCGGCAACGCGACGATCTTCTTGTCCGAGGGTGCAGGCGTCTCTGACATCGTCGACCTGATGGAGAAGAACGGTGAAGAGGTGCCCCGTGACGCCTTCGGTCACGTGCGTCTGAACGAGATCAACCCCGGAGCCTGGTTCGGCAAGCAGTTCGCCGAGAAGATCGGCGCCGAGAAGGTTCTGGTGCAGAAGTCCGGCTACTTCTCCCGTTCGGCCCCCGCGAACCAGACCGACCTGGCGTTGATCAAGGAAATGACCACGATGGCGGTCGACCGGGCGCTGGAGGGCACTCCGGGCGTCATCGGACACGACGAGGACCGCGGGGATGAACTGCGCGCCATCGAATTCGACCGGATCGCCGGCCACAAGGCCTTCGACTACAAGCAGCAGTGGTTCATCGACATGCTGAAGGACATCGGCCAGGGCTGGCCCGAGGGCCAGCACCTCGGCGGTCAGTGACCCGCCGACTTCCCACCCTGTTCTCAGGCCGCTCCCCGTTCGTGGGGGGCGGCCTGAGTCGTTCCCGCTCCGCGCTCACAGCGGTTCACCGGCGGTGTGTGAACCGCCGACCTGTGCAGTTTCCGGGTCGGGCGTCCAATCGACGAATCGTCGCGAACTTGTGACTTTTTCGTCGTTCGACTCAGTTCTGAAGGCCTGACGTCGATGTGAGGTGCAGGCGTTACCCGTGGTCCGGCCGCTGCATGCCGTGGCGCAGGGACCGATGAGCGGTGACGTGTCCGGGGGCCACGCACGTGCCGAACGCGTTCGTGTGAATAGATGCCAACAGGGAGAAAACACACCGTGCGTTTGCGACGCCTGTCGAGAATTGCTGCTGTCACGCTTTTCGCGCCTGCCATCTTGGTTTTGCCAGCGCCCAGCGAGGCAGCACCCAAGCCCGTCCCCGTAGCCTCCTCGACCAAAGAGGTACCTCTGCTCGATCCGGCCACCCCCGCGGTCGGGGATGGTGATGTGGTTTCCGCACGCGATGTGCGAATGGCCAAGAACCAAACCCCCCAGATGGCCGTGAAGGGCGCCCCGCACGTCGTGGGCGTGAGTGTGCCCAAGCCGCTGCCCAGCGAATTGGCTGTCATCGGGGTGACCTGGGCGGATAGCGACTCCCCGCTTGCTGTGCAGTATCGAACTCGGCAAGCCGGCCAGTGGGGCGACTGGCAGAGCGTGGAGGCCGACCAGGGCGAAGACGTCGGGGCTGATGCGGGCGTCGAAGCCGACGCTGCGACGGCCCGCGACGGCTCCGACCCCATCGTCATCACCGGAGGCGGCCAGGTGCAGGTCCGCCTGCTCGGTGCAGTGGGCGCCGACCCGGTCGACCCGAGCCTGTCGATCATCGACCCGGGGGAGTCTGCCGCAGACGCCGCCGCGGACAGCCAGGCACCCGGAGCCGCCCACGCAGCGGCTGCGCGGCCGGCGATTCGCTCCCGCGCACAGTGGGGCGCGGATGAGTCGCTGCGCCGTGGTTCCCCGTCTTATGGACAGGTACGCGGCGTGGTCGTACATCACACCGCAGGCACGAACAACTACTCCCAAGCGCAAGTGCCGGCCATCATGCGCGGGATCTATGCCTTCCACGTCAAGGACCGCGGCTGGAACGACATCGGCTACAACTTCCTCGTAGACAAGTGGGGCCGGGTCTGGGAAGGGCGCGCGGGCGGCACCTCAGCCGCGGTCAGCGGTGCGCACGCCACAGGCTTCAACGGCGTCACCATGGGCATCTCGGTGATGGGCGACTACCGCAAGGTGCAACCCAGCTGGGCCGCCATGGACGCGGTCACCCGGATCATCGCCTGGAAGGCCTCCATTCACAGATTCAACCCGCAGGGCAGCTTCACCCACCAGGGCAAGACCTACCGGGCCGTCGTCGGTCACCGCGATGTCGGCTCGACCAGTTGCCCCGGTCTGGTCAGGGACCACCTGAGCGGGATCGCCGCGCGGGCCCGCAAGCTCGCTGGAAGCAGTAGCACCGGAAGCAGCGGCAACACCGGAAGCAGCGGCAACACCGGAAGCAGCGGCGGGAATGCCGTGCCGGGGGTCAACCCGCCGGTCAACACCACCTCGTCGGGGTTGAACAGCGCAGATGCCGTCATGCGCGGATCCACCGGGGCGCTGCTGGGCGTCTCACCGACCGCCTCCGGGATCTCCTACGCTCGTAAACTCTCCGGTTCGGACTGGCGCAGCTTCGACCGGGTCCTGGTCTCCACCGATCTGACCGGTGACCGATACCCCGACCTGGTAGCACGTCAGAACAGCACCGGGGCGCTGTTCGTTGCCCCCGGAACCAGCACCGGCGTCGGCACCCCAATGCGTCTTGGCCGAGGTTGGAACGCGATGTCCCACCTGGTCACCCCCGGGGACTGGAACGGCGACGGCAAGGCCGATCTGCTGGCTGTGCAGGCTTCTACGGGCAACCTGCTGCTTTACCCCGGTGTGGGTGAGGGCGGATTCGGCGCTGGGCGCAAGATCGGCCACGGCTGGTCCGGCTTCCGCTACGTGCTCGCCGCCGGGGATTGGAACGGTGACCGCAAGGTCGACCTCTTCGCCGTCAACGGCCACGGGCACGGGTATCTGTACCCGGGTAACGGCCGTGGCGGCTTCGGCAAGCCGGTGCGGTTGAAGGGCAGCTATGGCTATAACAGCCTGACGGCACTGACCGGCTCGCAGAGCCTTCTCGCGGTTGACGGATCGGGCACTGGAACGCTCATCAGCGACATCAGCACCCGTTCACTGCGGGTCTCCAAGGTCGCTCCGCACTTCCGCGGCCTCAACGTCTACAGCGGTTGAGCTCGAGCGTCACAGCGCAATCGATACGGCCAAGGGGTCGACCGCAGCAGTCGGTCGGCCCCTTCGCTGTGCGCGTTTCGTCCCATCCCGGGGGCGGGGCGATACTCGAACTTGTGACAAGCCCTCCGACTGCTGCCCGTAACCTTGCTCGCTTCGCCTGGCTCGCGATTGCTGCCGCGATCGCGACCATCGCGTTGAAGACCGGGGCGTGGTACGTCACAGGATCGGTGGGTCTGCTCTCAGACGCGGCCGAATCCCTGGTGAACCTAGTGGCAGCCGTCGTTGCGCTGGTGGCTTTGCAGGTGGCGGCGCTGCCGGCAGACAAGAATCACCAGTTCGGGCACGCGAAGGCAGAGTATTTCTCGGCCGCTTCCGAAGGCATCATGATCTTCGTGGCAGCGCTGTTCATCATCGGTGCCGCCCTGGAACGGGTGATCCATCCGGCCCCGGTGGACAACATCGAGATCGGGCTGGTCATCTCGGTGATCGCCTCGGTGATCAACGCGGCGGTGGCCTTCGTCCTCCTGCGCGCCGGGCGAAAATACCGCTCCCATACCTTGATCGGGGACGGCAAGCATCTGCTCACCGACGTGTGGACCACCGTCGGGGTGGTGCTGGGGGTCGGTGTGGTCGCGCTGACGGGATGGCACATTCTTGACCCGATCGTCGCGCTGGCAGTCGGAATCAACATCATCATCGTCGGCTGGAGGCTGCTGACGGAATCGATGTCCGGGCTGATGGACGTCTCCTGGCCCAAGGAGGACAACGCCCGACTCGCCCGGCTCATCCGCGAGCACACGACCCAGGATGTCGACGTGCATGCCTTGCGCACACGTGAGGCAGGGCATAGGCGGTATGTAGAGTTCCACATCCTGGTACCGGGCGCATGGAACGTGCAGCAGGCGCACGACCTTGTCGAGGAGATGGAGACGGCCATCCGGGAGGCGTTCGAGGGCGTGACCATCTCGACCCACCTTGAACCGCGCGAGGATCCGCGCTCCTACTCGGATTTCGAAACCGAGGTAGCGCTGCCGGTCGACTGAAACCTTGTGTTTGGGGGAAGTTCGCCCACGGTTCGGTGGCGAGAACCTGTATCGCCTCGCTTGAGCAGACAGGGTGGCACTGGTGTATCTGCGAACCACCTGATGCCGAGCGAACTACACCCCACAACTGCCACGAGGACCGTCATGCCCGAAAGTCATGCTCCTTCCCCCTCCAACGCCCCCACCAGGCGCTCTGTCTTGCGCGGCGGTGGTGCTGCCGCTGGCGCGGTCGTCGTCGGCCTAGCGGCGCCGGAGCAGAGCCGCGCCGCAGGTTCGGCCGCCCACACCGGCCTCACGACCCCAGCTTCAGCTGCCAACCTGCGCACCTTGGACCCGCACACGTTCACCACCCGCAGCAGTATCGGCGTGGCTCGCCACCCTGGTTTGAGCGAAGCGGCTTCTCCTCGGCCTTCGGTGCGGATCCTGCCGATTGATCGAGCCAAGTTCTTGGTGAACGCGCTGTTCGATCTGCGGGTCGAAGCTACCGGAATCGACCCGATGACGGCCCGTATCGAAATCACCGTCGAGAACGAATCTGGGCCGCTGCACCTACTGCGGGGCACGCCGCTGCGGACTAGTTCGGAGCCGGGCAGCTTGGAGGTCACCTACCAGGACGTCTATTACCCTTCGGCCGGGAAGATCACCATCACCGCGACGGTGACGAGCGGGGCCAGCAAGGCTACGGCGAAGGTGCACCACGAAGCCGTCACGACGCACACCCGCGGCAGGGGAGTGAAGAACGTCATCTTCTTCCTCGGCGACGGTATGGGGCAACCCGCGGTCACCGCGGCCCGCATCCTGTCCAAGGGGATGACCGAGGGGAAATACCACAGCCTGCTCGAGATGGATGTCATGGACCACCGCGGTCTGGTGACAACTTCCGGCTACGACTCGATCGCCACCGACTCGGCCAACTCCATGTCTGCGTACATGACCGGGCACAAGAGCTCGGTGAACGCCATGGGCGTCTACGAGGGCAACGCCGCTGATCCTGCCGCGCATCCCCGGGTGGAGACCCTGGCCGAGATCGTCAAGCGCTCGCGGGGTATGGCGGTCGGCATCGTCACCACCGCCGAGATCCAGGACGCCACTCCGGCGGCAGTCTTCGCGCACACGCGCCGACGCTCGGAGTACGCCTCGATCATGGACCAGGCCTTGCAACCCGGTCAGATGCCTGATGTGTACCTCGGTGGGGGACTGGCCGCACTCTTGCCCAAGACCGAGAAGGGCTCGGAGCGGGAGGACAACCGCGACCTGCGCAAGGAGTTCAAAGCCAAGGGCTTCACACATGTGACGACCCGCGCTGAGCTCAAGCGCGCCATGAAGAAGAACCCGGGCAAGCTGCTGGGCACTTTCCACACCGGTCACCTCAACGTGTACCTGGACCGCGAGCACCACAAGAAGGCCGAGGTCCTCAAGGAGTGGAACGATCAGCCCACCCTGATGGAGATGACGCGGTCAGCGTTGTCCATTCTGGAGAAGCGCAAGGAAGGCTTCTTCCTGATGGTCGAGGCTGCCTCGATCGACAAGATGGAACACCCCCTGGATGGGCCGCGGGCCGTCTACGACTGCATCGAGTTGGACAAGTGCGTGGGGATCGCCAAGGAATGGGCAGCCAAGCACGGTGACACGCTCATCGTCGTCACGGCTGACCACAACCATGCAATGAGCATTGTGGGCACCCACGACCGCCGCGGCAAGCCTTCTCCGGACCGCGAAGGTAATGGCGTGTACGGCGACGCGGGATTCCCCACCTATGTGGACAGCGACGGTGACGGCTTCCCGGACAGCCCCGACCCCGATGTGCAGCTCTTCTACGGCTGGTCCAACCACCCGGACCACTCGGATGACTTCCAGCACAACGAGACGTTCGCCCAGCCTGCGCTCGCGGACGCCAGGGGCAGGGCTGTGGACAACCCCAAGCGGGATCCCGGCGCCTTGGTGCAGGTCGGCAACCTGCCTTACAAGCAGAGCAACTGTGTACACACCGTCGAGGACGTCAGCATCGTCGCTTCGGGGCACGGCTCCGAGCGCTTCAACGGAGTCCTGGACAACACTGAGGTCTTCTTCGCCATCGCCCATGCGCTGGGACTGAAAGTTAAGAAGCCCGGGGCCACCCGCCCATCGTGAGCGTCCGCTGAGGTGCGCAGGGTTTCAAACCCGGCTTCGGATTGAGGAGCACACCGACGCGGTCTCGTCCCCACTGCGGGACGAGACCGCGTCGGGCTCTGCGGGGTCAGCTCAGGGACGGGCCCGGCCGAGGCGCCAGAACCCGGAGCTCGTGATCGCGCGACGCGGCACGCCGAGTTCCTTGGTGAGGTACTTCTTCGCGGCTGCCACGGTGGAGCCTTCTGCGCAGATCCAGGCGTAATCGATCCGGCCCAGGGTCAGCTCGCGCAGCGCCGGGAGAAGCGCGCTACCTGGTGCTGAATCGCCGCGGAAACGTACATCGACGCCCGACATCCGCACTTCGTCGTAGATGTGATCGGCACCCGGGACCTCGGCCAGCGTGGTCAGCCGCGGCATCGGGGAGGTGTCCGCGCTGCGCTGAGCGTGCTCATCAAGGATGGAGAGAATCCCGGGCAGGCCCGTCTCGTCTGCCAGCAGAAGGTGGTGCCCGGTCGGGGGCGCCGATGCGTACAGGGCTGTCTGTACGCGCAGGCCCACGTGGTCACCGGGAGCCACCGAGTTGATCCACTGCGCCCCCGGTCCGTCGTGGCCGCGGGAGATGATGTCGAGATCGAGTCGCCCCTCATCTGGCCGGTGTGCCCGGATCGTGTACCAACGTAACTCCGGCCGCACGTGCTCGGGGATCCGACCCAGCGCCGACCGCGGGTTGAATACGTTCTCCGGCAAGACCAGCTCTATTCCAGGTCGCGGCATGAAAACCCCGACGTACTCATCGGGTCCCATCCGCTCCAGGGTGTGTAGCTCCGGTGCCTGCAACACAACTCGGCGAAATGCGGGGGAGAGGTCGACGACGTCCACTACCTGTGTCGGGAACTGCGGGTAGTGCTCACGCTGGGGTGGCAGGGCCATAGCCCTGGATGCCACCGCTGTGTAGGAGGCGACGATTCCGCGTTCCACTTTGCCGTACCGCGT
This sequence comes from Gephyromycinifex aptenodytis, assembly GCF_012277275.1. Lineage (GTDB taxonomy): Bacteria > Actinomycetota > Actinomycetes > Actinomycetales > Dermatophilaceae > Gephyromycinifex > Gephyromycinifex aptenodytis. The sequence continues at coordinate 391,277 of NZ_CP051155.1, forward strand.
CATAAGCAGGCTCCCCCGGTCCATGGTCCGTACTTAGGCGAGCCTAACCGGGAGTGCGGGTGGGTGTCTGCCCCCGGTGGGCACATCGGGTCCAGACCGCGTCGTCGCAGGTTCGAGGCGTCCCCGCTTTGACGGTTGTGCGCCTCCGAACTCACCGCTGAAACGATGATGAGAACGTAACGATGGTTGACAGCATGGGAGAGCTGTTGTCAGCGATCTACGTGCGGGCCAGAACTGCGACCGGTGAGAACCTCGGGGAGTTGGAAATATGAACGAACACAACACCAATGCTGCGACTCAGGCAGCTCATCGGGCTGGCCGGGTCGTGGTGCTGGGTTCTTTGAACGTCGACCTGTTCGCGCGGGTGCAGCGACATCCGTTGCCCGGTGAGACAGTGCTGGGCCAGGGCGGTGAGACCCGCTCAGGTGGCAAAGGCGCTAATCAGGCGGTGGCGGCGGCCCTGGCCGGGGCGAACGTGACGATGATCGGCTGTGTCGGTTCGGACGCCAACGCCCAGGTCGCGCTGGCGGGGCTGCGTCGCGCAGGGGTCGATGTCAGCGGCGTGCGCGTCGTCGAGGGACCGACCGGAATCGCCCTCATCACGGTCTCCGCGGACGGCGAGAACTCGATCATCGTCATCCCGGGCGCCAACGCGGCGCTGAACGAAATCGAGGTGTCTGCCCTGGCCGACTTGGGCACTGGGGATGTGTGCGTCTTGCAAGGAGAGGTACCCGTCGAGATTGCGGCGCAGGCGGCACAGGCCGCCCACGGGCGCGGCGCGCGCATCGTCATCAACCTCGCCCCGGTCGTGGACTACCCGGCGGAGGTGCTGCGCTGCGCGGACCCGCTCATCGTCAACGAGCACGAGGGGCTAGGGGCGCTGGAATTGCTCGGCGGGTCCGGTACCGACGCGGGCGACCCGCGCGCGCTCATGGTGGCGCTGCTAGCGGCGGGGGTGCCCACGGTGGCGATGACCCTGGGCGGTGACGGGGCGCTCATCGGCGCTGGTGACTCCATCGACGCAGTGCCGGCAGACGCCGTACCGGTGGTCGACACCACCGGCGCGGGCGACGCCTTCGCCGGTGCGCTCGCGCAAGGTCTGGCCGCCGGGTCCACCTTGCTCCAGTCGGCTCATCGCGCAAACGATTTCGCGGCGCACGCGGTCCAGCACGCCGGAGCGCAGGACTCCTACCCAGATTGGAGGGCCTGAGCACCGACCTGGAGCCGAGGACCCCAACTGCTTGTATCGGGCGTCGTGCTCGAGGGTTGTCGGCGTCGGGACTGCTCTGATGGACCCGATCCGTGTGACGCTGGAGTATGGGCGCACGCGCAGTACCGGCGGATCCTCAGCACAACACGCACTCGGAGCAGCAGGTGTGGGAGCGGCTGGTAGCCGACCTGCCGCCGGAGGCCGTCGTGCTGTCCAGCCTGCGACTGACCGATGAGAACAAGGATCACGAGGCGGACCTCGTGCTGCTGCTGCCCGAGGTGGGGGTCGTCGTCGTCGAGGTCAAAGGGGGCAGTTGCTCCCTTGATCCCACCGGCCAGTGGTGGAGCACCTCTGGGCACGGCAAGCGTCGGATCCATCCGGTCGATCAGGCTCGGCGAACCCGGTATGCGATTCGGGACTACGTCGAGTCCGACCCGCGCTGGCGTGACTCCTCACGCAGCCGGATCCGGTGGGCGCACGCCGTTGTCATGCCATACACCGATATCGCTGGGGACTTCGCCACCCCGGATTGCCCCCGCTGGCTGATCCACGGGCGAAGTGACCAGGCGGACCTGGCGACGCGGCTGAGGCAGATCCCAGAACGCGAGCGGGATCACCGGGCGCCCAGCCACGACGATGTCGAGTTGATGCTGCAGATCCTGCACGGCCGGAGGTTGCCGACCGAGGACGTCGTCGCCGTGGCCGATGAGCGGGCCTCCCGGGCGGACCGACTCACCCTGGAACAGGCGACCCTGCTCGGGGTGACCCGGTTGTTGAACCGCGTCGAGGTGCGTGGGGGAGCCGGCAGTGGCAAGACCGTGTTGGCGTTGGCTCAAGCGAAGGACTTGACCCGTGGTCGCCACGACCGGCCGCCACAGCGAGTGGCGCTGCTGTGTTATTCGATCGGGCTGGCCGAGTACTTCCGGCGCGAGCTGCGTGGTCTGAGCCGCAAGAAGAGGCCAGCGTTCGTCGGCACCTTCGAGGAGTTGGGTCGCTCGTGGGGCGCGCCGGGCGGCACCCGCCAGGACAGTGACTTCTGGGAGCATCGCCTCCCGGCGCAGATGGCGAGCCTGGCGGCCGAACTGCCGGTGCAGGACCGGTTCGACGCGATCATCGTCGATGAGGCGCAAGACTTCGCCGACGGCTGGTGGATGCCGTTGCTGGCCGCACTGCGGGATGAGGAGACCGGGGGATTGTTCGTCTACACCGACGAGAATCAGCGCGTCTTCGCCCGTTTCGGACGGCCCCCGGTACCGCTGGTGCCGTTGGTGCTGGATCACAACCTGCGCAACACCCGCCAGATCGCCGACGTGTTCGCCCCGCTGACCCCGATGAAGATGCGTCCGATGGGCGGTGATGGTCCGGCAGTCCGGCTCGTTTCCTGCCAGGCCGAAGAGGCGGTAGAACGCGCCGACGAGATCGTCGAGGAGCTGCTCGAACGCGGGTGGCGCCCTCAGGACGTCGCCCTCATCACGACCGGTTCACGGCATCCCGTGCAGGTGGAGCGCTTCGATGAGAGCGACCCGCAAGAGTATTGGCGGGCGTTCTGGGAAGACGATGACGTCTTCTACGGGCATGTGCTCGGCTGCAAAGGGTTGGAGCGTCGCGTCGTCGTGCTGTGCGTCAACGACGCGCAAGCCAAAGAACGGGCCAAGGAAAAGCTGTACGTCGGGCTGTCCCGCGCCACCGATGAGTTGGCCGTCGTCGGCGACCCTGCTGTCATCGAGGCGGCCGCAGGGGACGCGGTCGCCAGCCGGTTGCAGCGTTGAAGCCCTCCAACGACAGCATTCGCCGAGGCGAGGGCGAACGACCCTGGTGCTTGCTGAGCGACGAAACGCAGTCGCCGCTCGGTCTTGAGCGAGCCCTCGATGTCCGGGTCCGATCTTCCGCTCAGGCCGGGACCCGTTCACCAGTCGCGCTCGCGTTCAGCGTCAGCTTCAGTGACGCGAACTCTCGGCGACCATGCGCTGCTGCTCGACGACGTCACTGATGGACTGCTGGTAGCGGTCCAGGTCACCCATGATCTCGCTGATCTCTTGAATGCCGGAGATTGCGCTCTGGGCGTCCTGGCGGATCGTTTCCACCTGGGCAGCGATGTCGCTGGTGGCGTCGGAGGTTTCGGTTGCGAGTTCCTTGACCTCTCCGGCGACGACCGCGAATCCCTTACCGGAATCGCCTGCGCGGGCGGCTTCGATGGTGGCGTTCAGGGCCAGCAGGTTCGTCTGCTGCGCGATCTTGGTGATGAGCTCGACGACCTGACCGATCTTGTTGCTGGAGTCGTCGAGTTTGCGCATCCGTTCCGCAGAACTAGTGACTGCTGCGATCGCTCGGTGTGAGGCAGCCGCCATCTCATTGCTCACCGCAGCAAGGGAAGCGGAGGAATCACGCAGCCGCTCGGCGGTGTCTTCGGCGCTAGTCACCAAAAGCTTGGTGCGGTGGATATCGTGCAAAGCCCCAGCTACTCGAAGCGGCATGCCCTTGCTGTCGCGCAACGTGGCCCCGCTGGCCCGGAACCATTTGTAGTCGCCGTTCTTCAACTGCAGGCGGTACTCCAGGTCGTAGGGAGTCCTACCTGAATAGTCGTTGAGGTGATTTGCGAACGCGGTCAGGGTGCGTTCGGAATCTTCCGGGTGCAGGCGGGATGCCCAACTGTCCAGAACGTTGGGGAAGTCCCGCTCATCGGTGAAGCCGATCATGTGCCGGAATTCTTGGCTCCACCAGAATTCGTTGTTCGGGTTGACCGGGTCGCCGGCCTCGACGCTCATGTCCCACAGTCCGATGTCCGAGGCTTTCACCATGAGGTCGAACCGCTGGGTGATGAACACCTGCTCCGCTTGGGCTGCAGCCACTTGCGCTTCGAGCTCAGCGATCCGGGCGTCCCGCCCGTCGTCGATTGGCGCCGTAGAAACGGATCCCAGCACCGGTGCGGCCTCCGGTGCAGTACGGCGGAACAGGGCCATTGTCGATCTCCTCAGACGGGTGGGATGTCTGTTTCTTCATCGGCGGCGAATGCCGCGGGCTGAGTGGAGTCGGAGCGCAGCAATCGGAACGCTTCTCACCCTCTCTGACTAGACTCGGCATGCCGCGCAGGTGGCGTCCTCAAGACGTCGCGCTCATCACCACCGGCTCGCGCACCCCGTAAAGGTGGAGCGCTTCGAGGAGAGCAACCTGCGAAAGGAACCGGACGGGGAGGTGCGCATGGGCTCACGTCTGTTCTGGCGCGTCATCAGCGTTATCGGGGAACTTCTGCTCACCGCTGGCGTGATCGTCCTCGGCTTCGCGGCGTGGTTCGTGTGGGGCACCGACGCTGCCGCAGCACCCGAGCACGATAAATCCGTCGCGCGCCTGCACTCCAGGTTCGAAACGCCAGCGCTGCCCCACAAGCAGCTGCCGGTCCCTGAGTCTGGCCGTGAGTTCGCCGTCATCACGGTGCCTCGCTTCGAGGAAAAACCGGTGCCGGTTGTCGAGGGCACCGACCTTTCCGTATTGAAGCGGGGGATCGGCCATGTCCCAGATTCGGCTCTGCCGGGTGAGGTCGGTAACTTCGCGACCGCGGGGCATCGGGTGACCTACGGTCGCCCCTACCGGCATATCGACCGACTCCAGCCGGGGGACCCAATCATTGTGGAGACGGCTCCCGGCTGGTCGGTGTACCGGTTTGTCCGGCACCAGATTGTGGAACCTGGCGCCACGCAGGTGCTCGCTCCCGTCCCCGACCAGCCAGGCGCTCAACCCACTCAGGCGTGGATGACGCTCGTGGCTTGCCATCCGCCCTTCAGCGCCCGCTTGCGGTATGTCGGGTACGCCCTGCTGGAGCGGCAGGTACCGCGCTCGCAAGGTCCCCCGGCGGAACTGTCGGCCGACGCACCCCGTGCGGCTGCAGGCGCTCGGGCCGGTACGTCCGGCCCGGTTGGCGCCTACGCTGCCGCCGATCGCGCAGTGCGAAGGGAGGGTGGTCACTAATGTATGCGGCCCTGTGGCGTCTGTTGCCCGGCCCGTGGTGGGTTCGACTACTGCTGGCGATCCTGTTGTGCGCGCTCGTGGTCTGGACCTGCCTGACCTGGCTTTTTCCTTGGTGGGCTGAGCTGCTCGCTGGCCTGGACGAACCGGTGGTCAGTGGCGCAAACCGTTGACGGGTAAGGGTTTTCACCCGAATCGAGACGTTCTTTTGCTCACGCTGTGAAATCGGCCGCCGATAAGGACGCGGTCAGTATCGATAGCAACGGGCAGGAGCGGACCCGTGTCCCGATGGTGCCGTCCCGTAATGATGATCCGCGCGAGCCTGGTCTTCCTTCTGGTGGCCACCGGGGCGTTGGTCCCCATTGAGCCGCTTCTGGGCTCTCTGGCGCCCCGAGTTGCAGCCGCGGCCGAACCCTCGCCTGCGCCCATTCCAGGTGCCACCCTTACGTTCTCCCCGCCGCACCAGGGCGCAGACCTCCTGCTCGGTCGTCCCGAGACGGTGCGTTTCGTCGCCAAGAACGACTCGAATACACCGCAGTACAACGCGACCTTCCGGATCGTTCTGCCGTCCACAGCCAAAGACGTGACCGCGACGCTACGCGGGTCCACCGAATCCTGGGCGTCGAGGAATCCGCTCGGTGCAGCCACGTACACCTACGCGCAGGGCACCAACACGGTCTACATCTGGGAGAACGCATCCGACCTGCTCGCCGGTGTCGCGACGGTCCTGGACGTTCAGGCCACCTTCACCGAGACCGGCCCCGTGGACGTTCCGGGTGTGGTCTACGTCAACACCTCACCCAACTACGTTCCGGACTTCTACACCGAAGACGAAGCAGCGACGGCCAACGCTGCAACGCCCAAACCGGACCCTGTCATCAAGGCAGGCGACCTCAAACCCGGGACGCCCGTCGATGGCGTCACCGCCTCGACCTCCGCGACCGGAGCGATGAGCACCACGGGCAGCCTCAACATCGTTCCGTTCCTCATCGAGAAGGACATCGACGCCCCCGAGCACGAGGTCGTACGTGGCATCCACGACAACCGGTACCCCACGAGCGTGACCATCACCAATAACGGCATCGGCCGATCCACCTTGGGGCAGGTCGTCGACTACATCCCTGCCGAGCTGGAATACCTGGGCTGCGGGGACGTCGACAACACCACGAATCAGACACCCGAGTATGAGGGGTCCGGGACTCTGGTGGGGACAGCGCTGTCCGGGTGTACCCCTGCTGACCGGGTTGAGACGGTGGAGATCTCGCAGGCAGAAGCGACGGCTTCACTGCCTGCCGGTGTCTACACCAAGCTGACGTGGAATGACGTCGGAGAACTGGCCGCGAACGCGAAGAAAACCTACTCCTATCTGGTGGGGGCGCCGCAGCGGGCCAACGCCATGTGGCCCGGTAATGCCCCTGCAACAGGTGGTACGCAAGCGGCGAACCTGGACAACAACACGGGCGCCGTGACCGCCGAGCCGGCGGGGGAGCGCAGCGCCATCGGCGCAGCGCTGGTCACCGGTAGCTACCTCGGTCGCTCAAGCACGGCCCGCGATACCGAGACCGTGACCATCGAGGACCTGGCCGTCCAGAAGAGCACCAACGCCGAGACGATCAAGGTCGGCGGGACATCCACGTGGACCATCAACGCTCAGATCAGTGAGTACGCCACGAGCTGGGACGGCGTGCAGATCACCGACGTCCTTCCCGACGGGTTGTGCCCGCAAGGAGTGATCCTCAGCGGCACGTCTCCGGGTGAGCCGTGCCCAGACAACGAAGCGCCGCCGGTTTCAGACCCGGCGGTCGCCGCCCCGACGGGGTCCTACAACACCGACGACGGAACGATCACGCTGACCTGGTCTCCGGGTATTGCCGCGGGTACTGCCAGCGGCCCTGGGTTGCAGGGCAAACGCGCCACGTTGAGCTTCACCACCAAGACGATGGAGAACTACCGCGTCGCCGACAACGGGCGCGTGCTCGCCAACGACTCCTGGAGCAACACCGTCACGACAACCGGGGAGCTGACGGATCGGGATACGAGCGTCGGCAGTCGCCGACTGGGGGATCAGAGCAGCGCGGTGCAGCATGCCGGGGCAGTCGAATTCGCTAAGCAGGTCGCCGCTCCGGCCGACAACGGGTCCTGCGACCCGGCCGGGATCGCCCTGCGGGCATGGAGGTCCGACGCGTCGCCCTCGTTGCCGTTCGGCCCCGGCGACAAGGTGTGTTGGCGCATCACCCTCACCCTGCCCGAAACGCTGAGTACCGCCTCCGTTCGGATCACCGACACCCTGCCGCAGGGCCACGTCTGGACAGACAAGTGGGTGCAGGGAGCCGGCACTCGACCAGGTGGCGAAGCCTGGACGCCGAGCAGCCCCGATGGAACGCAACGATCGATCACCGTCGAGCCCCGTTACGAGATCCCGCAGAACGATCCGCTGGTCATCTACCTGGAGAGCCAGATCATCGACCCCAAGGGCGCCCAACCGGAGGATCTGACCGACAACCTCGCAAAGCTCAGCTACCAGGACACCAGCGGTGCGACCTACCAGGGTCGTGCCAGTGTCGGCGTGAAGTGGAACGAGCCAGCCCTGTCGATGTCGAAGTCGGCGCGAAACGTGACGAAGAACGCTGACGTCGCCGACGCGGCCAACAGCGCCGGGGACAGCATCGAGTACACCGTCACCGTCAAAAACGACGGCAACCTCGACGCCAAGCAGGTCGTCGTCTGGGATCGCTACCCCGCCCGAATGAGCTGTCCCGAGGCCATGACCAGCACCCTGAACGGTGTCCAGACCTCTTTGGAAACGAGCTGCGAGGGCGGCTTCGCCAAGGTCACCATCGCCGACATACCCGCTAACAAACAGGTGCTCCTGACCTACCAGCTAGCGGTCCCACAGGACCCGGCACCCGGTGAGACCTACACCAACACCGCCTACGTCACCCAGTTCCAGACAGACACCAACCAGAGCGGCAAACCGTTCATCTTCGTCCCCGAGCGCGGACCTGACCCGTCGCTGACGAGCAACACGGAGCCCCTGCAGGGTCGGGCCGAGCTCGCCGTCACCGTGTCGCCGGCAACCATGGACAAGACGCACACGACGGCGGTGACCGAATCGGGTAACACCCAGGCTCAGGCCACGATCGGTGAGCGCATCGACTACAAGGTCACCGTGACGGTGCCCGCCAAGACCACCTTGCCGACCGGCACGGTCATCCGGGATGTTCTTGCCCCCGGCTTGGTGCTCTTGACCGATCCCGCGCCGGCGATGACGAGTCCCACCTTCACCGGCCTGGCCGCGCCGGAAGCCTCGACCGCCGATAACGGCTCGGTCACGTGGACGACCACCAGTCCGATGAGCAATCCCGATGATGCCGCACGCTCACTCGTGCTGACCTACTCCGCGCGGGTCGCGAACAACTCCGATGCCGTGCACGGGGTCGCCCTGCAGAACACGGCGAACCTGGACTACCGCTCACCGGGGCCGAATCCGCAAGCGATCCACCTACAGGCCTCCACGCAGACCCCCGTCGTCGAACCCGACATCGACCTCAACATGCAGATGGGTTCCACGCTCACCGCAGGTGGGACGGTCCCGTTGACCATCACCGCCACCAATATGGACGGTTCGTCGACGGCTCACGGGACCGTTGTGCGGGTGCAGGTTCCCGACGTGCTGCGATGCCCCGCCAGCGTGCCACCGATGGGAGAGGCCGAGGGAGCGTGCACCGAAACCGACGGTCGCTCGAGGATCATCGAATGGACGATCCCGACGCTCGCACCCGGCTCAAGCGTGCAGGCAACCGTCGAGCTGGGTGTGCCCGACCCTCTTGTCGTCGGTGCCAGCTACACGGTGACGACCACCGTGGAGACGAGCAGCTTGGCCGATACACTTGCGGGTGAACGCACCCCCAGCGCCTTGGTCAACACGGACCGGTACATCGAATCGGAGAGCCGCGTTGCAGGTCGCCCCTGGCCGAGTATCGCTAAGACCTCGGTGCCGACTGCGACCATCGGTGAGCTCGTGGACTACACCATCACCGCGCGCGTGCCGGCCCACGCCACCCTGCACGACCTGACAGTGCTGGACGAGATGCCTACCGGTTTGAGCATCGAAAACACCGACACCCGTTCGTGCGCCGGTAGCAGCGGCGCCGGAACGGTGTCCGTCAGCGAGGACAAGAAGCGGCTCGTGTGGTGGCTGGACGAAGCGGCCGCTACCCGAACGAATATGAATGTCCCGTACGAGTGCACCATGACGGTCCAGGCAAGGGTTGAGAACACCCAGGACACCAAACACGGGTACACCCTGAAGAACTGGGCGTACGTGGTCGGTTCCACCACGGACCGGCTCGATGCCGCGCCGCCCATCCCCGTCGACGGCGGTACTCGCGCCGCCGCCCAGGGCTACGCCGTGTGGGAGGACGTGGATGCCAACCTCGGGCTGCGTGAACCCCGGCTGGCCATCAGCAAGAGTCACCAGGGCGGTAGCAACCTGCGCGTCAGCGCGGGCAACACCATCGACTACACCGTCACGGTGACCAACCAAAACTCGCCAGCCGCCTCCGTCGCCCACGACGTCAAGGTCGTCGACACCCTCCCGCTGGTGCTGCGTCCAGAGCTTGATGAGCAGGGCCGCGCCAAAGGGAAGATCGGCGGCCAGGATGTGACGGGTGTCTGGGATGAGCAAGCGCGCACCGTGACGTGGACGGTGCCCCAGATCGCCTCACAGGGCAACCTCACCATCACCTATCCGGCGACGGTCCTCACCGGAATCGACCCCAACCAACCGTTGCGGAACTCCGTTGTTGCTACCGCCAGTTCGTTGCCGGGGGCGAGTAGCTCCGAGCGGAGCACCTACCGAGCAGCGACGAGCGATTCCGTCGGCCCGCAGGTGATCACCGTGACGAAAGCCCGCGCTTACGATCAGCTCGCCCCCGGTGGTGTGCAGACCTACACCGTGACGGCAACGATCCCGTCCGGGGTGCGCGTCTATGACCTGACGATCACCGACACACCTTCGCCGTATCTGAGTTACGAGGAGACGACCGGATCGGCCTGTACCTACGTGAACTTCGACGGCGGCACCGGCGCCTGCGACCTAGCGCCCCAGGTCAGCCCGACCAAGGACGCGGACGAGTTGCACTGGTTCGTCGGCGATATTGACGCCGTGCCTCAGGCACGGACCATCTCCATCACCTACACAGCACGGGTGACCTCGGCCGCGGCAGCCTCGAGCGCGACGTCGAACATCGTCAGCGCCGGCTGGAACGGCACCGACGTGATCCGCGCCAACCCCGCCCCGGACACGGACTGGACCACGACGTACGGCTCCGAACCAGCGCGCGCCGACTTCACCGTGTCGGTTCCGTTCATTGCCGTCGCCAAGAGCGTCGCCGACGGGCAGACGGAGGTCCAGCATCGGCATGCGTCACCGGATGAACTGCTGCGCTACACCCTCACGGTCAAGAACACCGGAACAGCCACGGCGCACGACGTCATGGTGTTCGATGACCGAACCGAAGGGCTCACCTTCGTCAAGGACTGCGACCGGCGGTTACCGCCACGGGTCAAACTCGGCGCGGAGACAACGACGCCGGGCTCGGGATTGACGCGCCAGTTCTTCACGATCGACGCACTGCAGCGGGATGAGGAACTCTCGTTCTCATACTGCGTCAGGATCCCCGCTGATGCGGAACAGATCGTGGATCGCGGAGGCTACGACTTCGTCAACTTCGTCGACGCCACGTACGCCTCCCAGCCGAAAGGGACACCGCAACGAGCTCTGTACGACGATGTCGCCCCAGCAGGCACAGGCGTCGAAATCGACCTACCCGGTGGCCTCTCGGGCATGGTGTGGCTCGACCGGAACACCGATGGGAAGGCCGACGCCGATGAGGCACGTGTCCCTGATGCCACGGTGCGCATCACCGGGCCGCAGGGCTTCGACAAAAAGGTCATCACCGAAGCCAACGGTGTGTGGAGCTGGAAGGGCCACCTGCCGACGGGGGAGTACCAAGTAGTTCTCGCCAACGGCCCCCTCGCCGGCACAAGGATCGATTCCTTCCGGCACGACAGGCTGCCGGACGGCGCGGCGATGACCTTCACCGAGAGCGAGGGCAAGCGCGTCGACGGTCTGGACATCGGGCTCGTCGGAACACTTTCCCTCGGTGACCGCGTGTGGTGGGACGCGAACCGCGACGGCGTTCAGGACTCGGGAGAAGCCGGCATCGTCGGCGCTGCTGTGACCGCCGTCTGGGCGGGGTTCGACAATGTGTTCGGCACCGCCACCGAGCCGGGTGACGACCAGAGGTGGACCGTGGCTACCACCACCGACGGCGCCTACCTCATCGACCACCTGCCCGCGGGCCGCTATCGGCTCACCACGGCAACAACGGACGCTACCGGCGCCTCAGCCTGGGACGTACCCACCTGGGACGTGGACTCAGGACCGTACTCGGGCTCCGCCAGCTCAGGCAGTGCCCTCCAGCGGGCTCGCGTCGAACTGAGCCTGAGCCAATCGGAGACCGGCGTGGGAACGGTGACTACTACCGCTGAAGGCCCGGACGCGGACGGTATCGCGGCCACCGAGGTCGATTTCGGCTTCGTCAAGGCCGACCTGCAAATCGGGGATCTCGTCTGGCTCGACTACGACAGGGACGGCGAGCGCGATGTCTCCGCGAGCGGCCCGAGCGAACCGGGGGTCGCCGGCGTGCTGGTGCGAGCCACCTGGGCCGGACCTGACGGCGTGTTCGGATCGCAGGAAGACCCAGGTGACGATCACACCTTCACCACGACAACCGATGGACAGGGCGGTTACACGCTCACCGGTCTGCCACCGGGGGAGTACACCGTGTCGATCGCTCCGCAGGGCCAGGACGCCTCATCGCTGACTCCATCCTGGGATCTGGACGGTGTGGACTTCAGCGCCACCAATCTCACGCTGGCTCCGACCGACGCCGACGGTCGGCTCGTCCCGCAGGGAGTTGTCACGGTGCGTACTGGGAACCCGCAGAAACCCGCGGCCAGCGAACACCCGAATGACGCCGTAGATTTCGCCCTGATCGGAACGGCCCAGAGCGTGACCGGAGTGATCTTCCTGGATCGCGATGGTGACGGGTCGCAGGGCCCCGGCGAAAGCGGCATGCCGGGCATCAGGGTGAACGTGTGCTTCGCAAACGGGCGCTGCGAGGTGGTCACGACTGGCGCGGACGGCACCTGGAGTGTCGTCGACCCGCCCGCGGGTCCGGTGACCGCCACCGTGACCTCGTCCTTGCCGGCAGGTGCCAACACCACCTCCCAGTCCGGGAACACTCCGGTAGGCGGGCGCACTGAGCTACCTGCCGGCGTCACGTTCAGCGACGTTGCCGCTTTCGGTGACACCGTCTGGCGCGATGACAACCGCGACTACGTTCTCGACCCGGCAGAGCCGCCAGCCCCGAACGTTCTGGTGAGGGCGACGTGGGCAGGATTCGACGGTCTTCTCGACGGGGAGACTCTGCCCGGAGGTCGCAAGGCGGTCTCCGGCGATGACATCACCTTCACGACGCGCACCGGAGCGGATGGGCGATACCTCTTCGGGGATATGCCCTACGGCCGCTACCTGGTCCGCATCTCACAGGTACCGGCGGGTTGGACTCCGCAACAGGACCGTGACGGTGCCGATCCGGCCGAAACCCTTCTCACCCTTGCCCAGGGGCAAGAGGATCTGGACGTCGATTTCGCGCTCAGGCAGCTGCCGGCACCACCGCGACCCACGCCGCCCACCACGGTCAGCCCGACCGGAGAGCCAAATGACCCGACGGCCAACCCGACTGGCGGCCCGACTGGTGATCCAACTGGCGCCCCGACCGGCGACCCGACCGGTGACCCGACGGTCAATCCGACCGGCGACCCGACCGGCGACCCGACCGGCGACCCGACCGGCGACCCGACCGGGGATCCGACGGCCGCTCCATCCGTCTCGCCCACCCGCGCACCTGTGAAACCCGGACCGTCGAGCACGGCCGGTTCGGGAGGTACGAACGCGAAGGTCCACCCCAAAAAACCCACCAACGCTCGCAACACCCACCGGCCATCGTCCAAGGACACCTCGGGTGTTTCGCCTGAAACAGGCGCCAGCCGGGGGCGGACCGGGTCCACTGACTACCCGGGCGACGGCAAGGACGGGTCCGGGACGCTGCCCTTCACCGGGGCTGCCATCTGGACGTTGACCGGCACTGGGGTGATGCTGCTCCTGCTCGGGGCAGCTCTGCTCACGCTCGTACGCCGTCGCCGGGATTCTTGGACGCTGAAGGGGTGAGGGACGCACTGCCGCAGGAAGGGTTCTGCGTGGTACTCCAGGCCTGCCTGTTGCGGGCTGGCTGCGCAGGGGTCGCGCACGAGCGTCGGCCGTGAACGCTGCTGCGACGCAGGCCACGTCGGCCGCCCAGGCCCGCGCCTGAGCGGTTGGCGCAGCGCACGCGACGGCTTACTGGGGCGTGGCGGCACGTTGGGCAGACAAACCCGCTGTCGACTATCGGGGCGGGCGCCGATCGGCTCCTCCTCGGCTATCGCAGGAAAGGAGCTCGCCTGACTGGACCACGAGTCTTGGCAAGCGCCGGGCGCCTCACTAGGCTCAAGGCGCCGCGCGGGGCGTCCTGGGCACCAGGACTGAGATGGGCAGACCGGCCCGGACCCGTGGAACCTGATCTCGATCACGCGAGCGGAGGGAACGCGGCAGCTCACCCCTGGTGGGCTCCCACGCGCTCGGGAGGACTTGATGACCACTCTCGACCACAATCTCGACACCCAAACGAATGTCCCCGCAGGTGAGGGCTTCACCGCTGCCCTGCGACGGGACCACGATCGTCTCTTCGAGGCGTTCTGGGCGCACCCGTTCCTGGCGGGGCTGCGCGATGGCTCTCTGAGCAGGGAAGCCACCCTGTTCTATGTCGGGCAGGACCACCAGTACCTGTCGGCGTATCTGCGTTGCTATGGGCTGGGGATGGCGGCCTCGCCCGACCGGGCCTGGATGGAGCACTTCGTCGACTCGTCGCTGTTCCTGCTCAATGACGAAACCCACCCGCACCACGTCATGTGCCGCGCGTTCGGGGTGGATTACGAGCAGGTGCAGCACGCTCGGCTGGCGCCTTCATCACAGGCCTACATCGACCACATGATGGTCAGCGGCCACGACAGCCTGGGTGTGTTGTCGTTCGCGTTGCTGCCGTGCCCGTGGACCTACATCTGGGCGGGGGAGCGCTACCTGCAACAGGTCGATCCGGCCACGGCTGAGAACAACCCGTTCCACGAGTGGTGGACGTTCTACGGTTCGCCCGACTCGCAACAGCTGCTTTCGGACCTCCTGGAGCGCTGCGATCAGCTCGCCGCGCAGGCAGGGCCGGCCGAACGCGCCCGGATGGCGCGCGCGTTCGAACTGAGCTGCTACCACGAGATCCGGTTCTGGCAGATGGCGTTCACCCAGGAGTCCTGGGACGACGTCCCGAACGAGGTGCTGGGGTCCGACTGAGAGCAGCTCACGCTTCGGCCCCGCCTCGCGTCCACAGCGCGGGCGTGGTCGTGGTGATCGGCACGAGACCGGCGCGCGCCAGGATGGGTTGGGACAGGTGCGTGCAGTCAGCGCGTAGGTAGGACCTGCCGCGCGCCGCCGCCGACCTGGCTCGGGCGGCGGTGAGCGCGCGGTACAGCCCGAGCCCGCGGTGGGCCGTGTCGCAGGCGCCGCCCCACAGACCAGCGAAGTCGGTGCCGTCGACGAAGTCGATTCGCCCGGAGCGCACGATCCGCCCGGCGGGTCCGCGTATGAACCAGATCTGGAGCGAACCAGGTGCGGTGCGCACCCGGTCGATGAGTTCCCCGGCGCGCTGGGCAGATCGCTCAGCGCTGTCGCCGAACACGGTGGCGGCCAGGGCTTCGGCTTCGATGATGTCGTCGTCTGGTGCTGCGTTGATGAGGACAGGAACTCTAGCTTTACCTTATGAATTCGTGGTGAGTGCAGCAGTCTCCGTGAAGGGTATGTGTGGTGACGTCAAAGGGTTTGTCAGGCAGAGCAGCTCTGATCACGGGTGTGAGTCGCGCACGCGGCATCGGTTTCTCGGTGGCATCGCGGTTTGCGCGGGCGGGTGCGAGTCTGTATCTCACCCACAACGTCGGCCACGATCAAGCCCAGCCATGGGGTGGGCAAGACATCTATTCAGTGATGGCCGAACTGTCAGCGCAGCTGCATGATGGCGCGGTGCTGCGGCATACGCACGCGGACTTCGAGGACCCAGCCGAGGCGTCGAGAGTGATCGACTGGTTGGACCAGCCGGTCGACATTCTTGTGGCCAACCATGCCCGTTCTGGTGGCGACAGTAGCCTGGCGCACATCACCGCGGGGGAGTTGGAGTCGCATTGGCGGGTGAATGCGCAATCGGTGTTGTTGCTCACTCAAGGATTTGCACAGCAATGTGTGGGGGAGTCGGGCCGCGTCATCTGGATGACGTCCGGGCAGGCGCTGGGCCCGATGCCCGGCGAGGTGGGGTACGCGGGTACCAAGGCAATGTTGGCGGGGCTGGTTCCGACGGTGGCTGATGAATTGATCGACCGGGGGATTCTGCTCAACGCCGTTAATCCCGGGCCGGTTAATACCGGTTATCTGGATCCCGAGACCATCTACAGCCGGGAGTTGTGCGAAGACCTGTTGCAGCGGTTCCCGCTGGGTAGGTTCGGTGAACCGGACGACCCAGCTCGCCTCGTCGAGTTTTTGGTCTCTGATGCGGGGCGGTGGATTGTCGGGCAGGTCATCGATTCCGAGGGTGGCTTCAGACGGTGGACGCTGACCTAGCTGATGCAGTGACGCCTCGACCCAGATGACCCAGCCGTTCGGTCGGATTCACATCGACGCGGACATCCGTGAGACTGCGCGCGTGCGCTTCGTGGACGAAGCAGTCGGCGGCATTCCCAACCTCTAACCCAGCCCTCTTCGCGCCGTCACACAGGAGAGCTACGGTCCGAGTGCGGTGAGACTCAGGTTGAGCCTTTCGGAGGTAGCGCACCGATGTGGGCCTCAACCTCAGCCAAGGTGGTGCACTCGCTTTCGATGGTGTCCCACCACCTGCTCTGCGTTGCCGCGTAGGTGCCATACCGGCCATAGTTCATTTGCGCTCGCGAGACGACGAGTCCATGCCGGGCCCGCGAAAGCATGACGAGCAGAACGCGATGTTCCTCGATCAGCGCTTCGCCGTGGCTGCTCTTCTTGTGGGGCATGTGCCCCTCCTCCAGGCCGATGACGAACACCCAGTCGAACTCTTGTCCCTTACCGGCATGAGCATTGAGAAGGTGCACTCCAGGACCGACCGCCTGATTCGGGTCGGACACGCGGATCGAACTCAGCGCTTCTCGGGCAGTGCTGGACCGGCCTTGCTCCAAGGCGGCGAAGGCATCATTGACCTGTTCCAAGGTGTCCACGTCAGAAGGATCGACGGCGTCGAGCACCGCTTCGCGCGCAACATCGAGTGTTGCGCCACGAGGCAGCGACGCGACCATCTCCCGGATAAGGGCGACTACACGAGGGTCCTCCAGCGCCAGGTCCCACCTTCGCACGGGGATGTCAGGCAGCGAGGTGAACGCCCTGTCAATATCCTCGCGACGCCATCCGGCCCTGCTAATCACTCCTACTGAAGCGGTTGGGTCACGTTCGATGATCTGTTGCGTCAGGCCGACCACAAGACGAGCCTCAGCGGCCCGGTCTTGCACTACGAGCGCGGCGGAGCAGCCACCCATGGGCCAGCGCTCGGGTCTTGCGGAGATCAGTTGCGTTGTCGAGGCGAGAGATCTGCTCACGGAGTTGACGGTGGCCAGTACACCCGGCGAGGCGCGGTATGACTCTCGGAGCATGATGGGCTCGGCACACGAGTCCCGCACTTCTCGCTCGACCTGCTCGGGCGCGGCTCCGGCCCACGAGAAGATGCCTTGCATCGGGTCCCCGGCGTAGGTCTGCCGCGCTGTGCAGCTGAGGCGTACGAGGTCAAGTTGCTGGAGCGATAGGTCTTGGAACTCATCGACCAGAACAGCGCCGAAGTGACAGCGATACAAATGGCCGACAGCCGGGATTCGCAGCAATCGCTGGGCGTGCCGAAGCAGGTCCTGGTAGTGAAGTTGCTTGGCTGTCTGGCGTTCCTTTTCGACACGGAGCGCCAGATCAGCACCGACGCAATCCCTCTTCTTCGTGAGGGCGTCGATGACTTCATCGTCGGAGAGGGGCGCCCGCTTGACCTCATCAAGAAGGTCCTCGGCGGCCCTTCTCCTCTCCACATTCGTCCCCGTCGCCTCCAATGCCTTGCGCAGCCTGCTGGTCGTGGGTAGCAGGAGACCGCCAGGGTCCAGACCGATGGTCCGACCATGGGCGAGGACGACTTCGGTAGCGTGCCCGTGGAAGTTGCGCACAGTCACGTAGCGGCGCATCCGTGCGTAGCCGAGTACGTTGCGCAGCCGCTCATGGAGATTCGTCTTAGCGCGGTTGGTGAAAGTGAGCGCAAGGATGCGTTGGTTCGGCCCGAGGAACTGGATCAGGTGGTCGGCGCGATGCGCTAGAACTTCGGTCTTGCCGCAACCCGGGGGCGCGATGATCATGGCGTGCCGCGCTTTTGCCTTTGCGGCGGCGGAATGCTCCCCGCTGAGCGCCTCGACCTTCATAGAAGGTCCAGGCCTTCTAGAGTGTGGAGAAGCCGCGCGACGCTGCCGATTCTCTCCGCCGATTCCTTGGTGAGCGATTCACCGACGCACACCGCCGCCGATACCTTGTCCTTACGGCAGTACGCGGCGATCACTTCTGGAGTGATGTCCTCGATGACCTTGACTCCGGCGGTCTGGATTACAGCGGCTTCCCGGCAGTGCCCGCCGCTGATCAGGGCTCGCGCAGTGCCCGGACCGCCCAGCGCCTCGGCATACTCATCCTCCAAGTCTGCATCCGAGACGAACACGCACTTGTCCACGATGGTGGCAGCCTTACCCCCGAAGGCGCCGATCCAACTTCCGCTCTCCTGCCGGTCCACCAGGCCAAGAAGGGTGGGGCCAAAGCCATCGGGCCCGAGCAGTGGGAAGACATTCCTGAACTTCTCCGCGCCGTCCAGGTCCACTACGACCGCCCCCAGCCGGTCTAGATCGATTTCCAGGGCGCGCGCAACAGCCTCCACGATCACACGGTCTGCGGCTCCCTCGACCAGGATCACGAACCGCGCTGCTAATGCCTCTAGCAGGCGCGGCGACCACCAGTGCGCTCGCACCTTCTCGACTTTCGATAGTGTGCTGGAACCAATCTGGCGGGCGGTCCCGTACCGATCTATCGCAATAATTTCGGCCGGCTCAAAGCGGTGCAGGATGTAGGGCGAGTGGGTCACGAGAATCTTCTGGTTTCCCTCGCCGCTGAGCAAGTCTGCGATCGTTCGCTGGCTGGTCGGATGAAGGTGCAGTTCCGGCTCGTCAATAGCGATGACGTTCGCAGCCCCTTCCGCGAGGTCGAAGAGCGTCATCGCCATCAGTTGGCGCACACCGTCCGACTGCTCATGGAGGGAGACCTGGTGCTCGTCACGGTTCAGGAAAAGCGCGACGTTGCCGAGCATGTCCTTCTCTGGGTCAGCGACGCTGCGGATGGCGAACTCCTCCCGCTCCACTTGGCGTGGCATCGCACGGCTGAGATGGGTCGCAACCGTTGTTAGGAGGTCACCCACCGACTCGTTCGCATCCAGTTCTTCATTGAACTGGGTCAACAGGTTCTTCAGAGTCTTCTCGTTGTCGCCGAGGTCGGCAGCGTCGAGGAGCGTCCTCACCGGGCTCATCGGACCCTCCATGATCGAAGCCCCCCTCGTTGCTCTGAGATAGCGCCAGCCGAAGGCTTCCAGTTGCTCGCGGCTCGGCACCCGCTCGTGTCCGCTTTCGGGGAACCACCGCCGCACCGTGACTGCCTCGTCATCCTCGGGGTGAGCCTCGACGCGCATCTGAACCCAGAGCGACTCACTCTCTTGGTCCTCAGCCACACTGATCTCAGCGGGGAACGGCGCTCGGTCCTTGTCGCTGAAGTCGGTCCAAATGACATCGACCAGCAGAGGCTGCTGGGGGTCCCGCAGATCGCTTGGGGACAGGGCCTGGTACAGGCTGGCCGTTGACGAACCGAGCGCTAGATTCAGCATTCGGAGGATCGACGACTTTCCGACGTCGTTGGCGCCAACGATGACGGCGTGTCTCCTCAGTTCAAGGTCCAGGTCCCGGACCCGGCTGTGGTTTTTTATAGTCACCCTGGATATGCGCATCGTGGTCTCGCTCTTCCACCCTGCTCGGGAACGAGGGCTAGCTTAGTGAACAAGCCTTCAAGCCCAGTGAAGCACCGGAGGTGCGCAGTCGCTGGGCGTGTCTGAGCGTGTCGCAGATTCCCGACATGTCGTTTCGTCGGACAGGGTGCCACCAACAGGCTGAGCCGTCCGTGCCATTTATCGGGGTCGACACAGCCGCGGTCCGCGAAGCCTTCGCAATTTTAACTGCCCGTGGGGGGTTCTGGCTTGCCCGTGCGAGTGCGCTCTGCGATCTGTCGGGCGATCTTGCGATCCTCGGTGGCGAACCCGGCCGATGGCCAGATGGCCATCCATCACGCCGACGGGCGGAGTCACTGCACGTCCACCAACCGTCCGTCGCCGTTGCTTAGCCGCACGAAGAAATCGGGGACGTGATCGCCGGAGTGGTCGGCCCTCTGCGTCGTTCGTGCCTTGGTCACATAGGACCCCCAGCGGGCTGGGATGAGATGCCTACGACCTCAGGGCCATGATCTGCGCTCAGGAGGTACCGCCGCTCCAGCAGGCTTTCGGCCCGGTGTGCGGCGCGTCGTCGTGGAGGACCACAACAGCTGTGCGCCTACCCGGCCAAGCGACGAACTCGCGATAAGTCTCGTCTGGAGTGAGAGGGGACACCCGCAAGCGGCGCGATGAGGTCGCGATAACACCGAAATGACATAATGTAGATTATCGGCGCGCTGCAGGTTGGGTCGTCGGCGTCCCGCGAGGCTGGTTCGCTGATCCGCAGGTGCCCCCGTAGCCGGTGGCGCCGTGTTGCTCAGGTTCGGCTGCAAGCACGCCTGTAAGGTCAGGAGTCTTGAATCACCGATCCGTCGTCAGCGTTGATCTCCACCTCAACGTCGTCGGATGCACCAGCGGGTTGAATATCAAATTCGTACTTAACCAGTCCGCTGTCCTTGCCCTCCATCTTCCATTCTCGAATGCTGCCGTCCTGCTGCTTGCGCGCGGCATCGGCGGCCTGCTGCACATCGATGAGCGAGTCGGGATCGAAGATCTTGGCGCGCTTCTTCGTGGCGTCGTCGCCCAGGTCATCCCGCTTCTCGGAGAGCTTGGACAAAGTGTTCGCGTCGTATTGGACAGCAAACTTATCCGCGGCGGAAAGGAGTTCGATCTTGTACTCCAGTCCACCGTTTTCCCGGCGCTCGAGCTCGATTTTACTCACCTGGCCATCGAATTCTTCCTGCGCCGCTTTGAGTGCGTCCTGCCATCCCTTGGCTGGCGGGTTGGCCACGACGTCCTCATCGGTGGCGTTCGACGAAGAATCTTGGGCCGTCGCCGGGGTTGAGGCTGCAACTGGCGACGGGGACTGCGCCGGTGGCGCGGTGTCGGAATCGGCACCTGAACTGCAGGCGGTCATTAAACCGAGAGTTGCAACGATAGATAGAACGGGCACATATTTACGACGCATGAGGCTGCGATTTCCTTCCTTCGAAATGCTGCGGACTGCAGGCCCGCTAGGACGACATTACCCAAGCGGGTTGTCGCAGATCTTTCGCCCCCGCCGAAAGTAGTCACGTACCACCTAGCCGTGAGGCGTACCGGTCGCGCAGTCACCTGATTACGGCCGCCCCCGGTCGTTTCGTGCGTGCTACCGAAGATCGTTTCCACTCCCCCGACCCGTCCAGGGTGTGCCTGCGTGGGCCTTCGCGCTTGCGGTCGATTGGGTGCTAATGCACCCAGCCGACCGCGTCACCGGCGCCGCCTGGGCTGGGCTGGGGCCGCACCCGGTGACCGCGAGCGTCCACCTCGTTGACCAGGTAGCGACCCAGATAGCCGCTGGCGCCCAGGACTAACGCCGAACTCATGACTGCCCCGGATCAGGTCGTGGCGTCCAGCATCGTTACCGAAGTTGGTAGGGCAATGGTGCGCGAGACGGTGCACAGTCGGTCCCGGGACTGCTCGATGGCGCGCGGCAGCCGCTGCCTGGCCTCATCTCCGCCTTCATCTGAGGGGAAACGCACCGTGAATGCCACCCGCACATCTGTGAGGTGGCTGCCCTCCTCGTCGTGGACCTTCTCCCCCGAGGCCTGCATCGAAAACTCCTCCGGTTCGGCGCGGCGCGCAGTGATGAGGTCGACGTCGATCCCTGCGCAGCCCGCGGCGGCGGCCAGCAGCAACTCCACAGGTGTGAAGTCGGCACTGTCTCCCGATCCCATGCTCATTCGTGCCCCGCGCTCGTTGACTGCCTCGAACGTTCCCGGCCCGGTACGGATTACCTGGACAGCATGCCTCTGGTCGCTCATTAATTACTCCATGTGTATGTGTGCGCGGCTACCTCGATGCCACCATCATGCTGCCCTTGCTGGGTGCGCGCCCAGGAACACCGGATCTGGGTTGGGAACCCTCCACTGCGGCGGACTCCTAAGGTGAGGACATGACTGCGACCCATGTGCCCGGACTACTGCTCACCGACCACACGATCCAGGTCCCCCTGGACCACAGTGAGCCCGAAGGTGAACAGATCACGCTATACGCACGTGAGGTCGCCACCCGGGACAGCAGCGACAAGCCGTACCTCGTCTTTCTGCAAGGTGGTCCCGGCTCCGAGGCCCCCCGCCCCAGCGGGGTCCCCTCCTCTCCCCCGTGGTTGGCCCGAGCCCTGGCCGACTACCGGGTACTCATGCTCGATCAGCGTGGCACCGGCGCCTCCACCCCGTTCGGGCTCGACGACCTCAAAACAGGGACCCCCGAACAGGTCGCCGCGCGGCTGACCCACTTTCGCGCCGACTCCATCGTCGAAGACGCAGAACTGCTGCGCGCCCACCTCGGTGTGCAGACCTGGAGCCTGCTCGGACAGTCCTTCGGCGGGTTCACCTCACTGGCCTACCTGTGCCGCTACCCGCACAGCCTGGCCGAGGTGTACATCACCGGCGGCCTCGCGGCCGTCGACCACAGCGCCGACGAGGTGTACGCCTCCACCTACGAGACCATGCGCCGTAAATCGCTGGCCTACTACCGGCGCTTCCCTGGCGACCGCGACCGGATGCGCGCTCTTCTGGCGGCCTGCAACGCCGGTGAGGTGGTGTTGCCGAACGGGGACGTGGTCACCCCCCGGCTACTACGCACGATCGGACTCAACCTCGGCGCCATCGGAGGCCTCGAGGCGGTCCACTACCTGCTGGAAGCCGATCACTGCTCCGCACGCTTCCGGTACGACCTGGAGGCGCTGCTGCCCTTCGGCGGGCGCAACCCGCTGTACTACGTGCTGCACGAATCCTCCTGCTGCAACGGCGGGGCCACCCGGTGGAGCGCGCAGCGAGTGATGCCGGCGGACTTCCAGGAAGACCTGACCCTGTTCACGGCCGAACACGTCTTCGACTGGCACTTGGAGGACCGCAGCGAACTGGCGCCCTACGCCGAGGTCACGCGCCTACTCGCCGAACACGATTGGCCACGGCTCTACGACGCCGACGCGTTGCGCCAGGCCGACGTACCCGTCGCCGCCGCCATCTACTCCGACGACGCCTACGTCACCCGCGCCTTCTCCGAGGAGACCGCAGCTCTGCTGCCGCGGATGCGCGCCTGGGTGACCAGCGAGTACGAACACAACGGCCTTCGCTTCGACGGGGCAAAGGTTTTAGACCGGCTGATCGCGCTGGCCCGCGACGAAACCTACTGAGTCGGCAAGGAACCCCACCGCCTCCGAAGCACACGGGGAGCCGGTGGCAAAGCCATCTCGAGGCGTCTGCGCGCCATGCGTCCAGGCGTCACTGACCCCCCTGTCACAGGGGAGGCATAGGCTGAGTTGACGCCTTCGTCGAGAAGGCGATGGGTGCGGCGAAGCCGCCCCGAATCTCGAGTGAGAAGGAGCGAAAACATGACAGACCAAACCGACCACGGCCCGGCTCCCTACGTCGTGAACATCGAGGAAGAGACCCTCGGGAACGACACCTACCGCACCACGCTTTGGACGGGTAAGAACCTCCAACTCACCCTGATGGCCATCGCGCCTGGTGACGACGTCGGCCTTGAGGTGCACGAGGACCACGACCAGTTCCTGCGTATCGAGTCCGGTCGGGGGCGTGCCCAGATGGGCCCGGCCAAGGACAACTTCACCCTTGACCAGGAGGTCGGCGACGACTGGGCCGTGCTGGTTCCGGCCGGGTCGTGGCACAACGTCACCAACATCGGTGACGAGCCGCTCAAGCTGTACTCCCTGTACGCGCCTCCGGAGCACGTTCACGGCACGGTGCACGTCACCAAGGCTGACGCGGACGCCGACCCGAACGAGCACTGAGACACCCCGGTCCCGCACCATGGACGCGCGGCGCATGCCCGACGGCGTGCGCCGCGCGCGTGTGTCTGGCCTGCCGACCGCCGGCAGTGACCAGGGCTTCAGGGTCGGCGCCGGGCCCGCGCCGTCGGGGTAGCACTCCACGGGTCCACCGGCCAGGGGTGCTTGGGGTAGCGCCCGCGCATCTCCGAGCGCACCTGGGCATAAGGACCGGACCAGAACGAGGCCAGATCATCGGTGACCGCCAGCGGTCGTTGCGCCGGCGAGAGCAGGTGGAAGAGCAACGGAACGGCGCCGTCGAGAATGCGTGGCGTGTCCGCCCACCCGAAGCATTCCTGCAACTTGACGGCCACAACGGGTCGATCCCGTGGGTCCTGCGGGTAGGTGATGCGTACGCTCGAGCCGCTGGGCACCTTCAAACGCTGCGGTGCCAGCTCCTCCAACCGCGTTGCTGCCGGCCACGGAAGTAGCCGACGCAGCGGATCGCTCAATTCGAGGCGATCTGGTCGCCCACCGAACGAGCCCCCCGCCAGCGCGTCCAGTTCCGGCGCGAGCCACTGCTCAAGGCGTGCTGCAAGCGCGTCGTCGCTGACATCTGGCCACGGCTGCCCCAGGTAGTGATGCAGCATCGCCAACCGCCGCCGAAGTTCGGTGCCCGACTGCGACCAGGCGAGCATGCTCGGGTCGGTGCTGATCGCCGCCGCGAGCGCTTGCCGAGCCTGCGGGGGCGAGGGCGTGACGGGGGCGCTGGTGATTTCGATGGCCCCCAACGCCTTGACCCGCCGCGCGGTGACGCGCTGCTGTACCTGCGTTCGAACCTCGTCGCTCAGCAGTGGCGCGGCAACGCAGATAGCGAGTTCTTCGCTCAACGGCGCGGCAGCTCGAATGAGGGCACCGGTCCCGGCTCCTGCCCGCCCGGGTGCCACGGTCACCTCCGCGATGGCCAACCACTCGTGACCGGTCAGCGAGCTCGAGCCAGGCAGCGCAGCTCGGGTGCCGGAGGCCAGCAGGTAGGTCTCCCCGACCAGGCGGGCGATCCGGGTAGGGAAGGCCAGTCCGAGAAGTGCACCCACCAGGTAGTCCTGGCTGTCGCTCGCCGGTAGGGGGATGTTGGCGCCTGACGCCTGATCGGAGGCGACCGTTCTTGCCTTCGGCGCACGCCGGGCCAGCTGGGTGAGTCGGCGGGTCTCAGCGGCCCACGTTTGTGCTGCGGCTCCCCGCCCGGCGCGCAGTTCGCGCAAGAGCCGCACCAGATTGGCATCCGGCGCCCGAAGATCACTGCTGACCATGGCCACGACCTGCGCGGCGAGCTCGGCACCCCAAAGCTGGGTACCGTCGAAAAGTGCCCGCGCCAGGCGAGGATCGACTGGGGCTCGGGCCAGTTCTCGCCCGTAAGGGGTTGCCTGCCCGAGCTCGTCGACGGCGCCGAGACCGTGCAGGGTCTGCACTGCTTCCTCAATGGCGTTGGTGGGGGGCGGATCTGGCAGCGGTAGGCCCGCACCTGCCGGTGTCCCCCAGCAGGCGAGCGCGAGCGCGGCGCCGGTGAGGTCGGCTGCGGCGATCTGCGGGGTGCTGTGCGGCGCCATCGCGGCAAAGGTCGCTTCGTCGTAGCAGCGCACCACGGTGCCGGGGCCGAGCCGGGCGGCGCGGCCGGCCCGTTGGATAGCGGAGTCCCGTGAGCAGGCCCGGGTCACCAGACCGCCCATGGCGCGACCGCTGTCGCGCCGGGGTTCGCGGGACAGCCCCGCGTCTACCACCAGCCGCACCCCCGGCACGGTCAAGGAGGACTCGGCCAGCGAGGTAGACACGACGATGCGGGGCCTTCGGCTGCTACTGGCGGAAGTGGCCACATCCTGCTCGCGCGCCGAGAGGCGGCCGTGCAGAGGCAGAACCTCCACGGCCGGGGCGTGTTGACGGATCCTAGCGACGACGTGATCGACTTCGAGGGCGCCAGGGACGAAAACGAGTGCGTCGCCTTCGGCTTGTTCCCGGGCTGCTACGGCCACCACCGCCACGTGATCTAGGAAAGATCGCTCGATGCCGCGCGGGCCGAGTCGCGGCGCACTCGCCGGCTGCCAGCGGACCTGCAGCGGGTGAGTGGCCGCATCACACGTCACGATCGGGGCGGGGTGGCCCGGATCGCCGAGGAGGGCTGCGAAGCGAGGCGCGTCCAGGGTGGCCGACATCGTCACCAGCCGAAGGTCCTCGCGTAACGTGCGCACTTCGGCCAGCATGCCGACCAACAGGTCGGTCTCCAGGCCGCGCTCGTGCACTTCGTCGATGACTACGGCGCTGGTTCCCGGTAGGTCGGGGGCGCTGAGCAGGCGATTTAACAGCACACCGGGGGTGCAGAACTCGATGATCGTCTCGGTGCCGCAGGTGCGCTCACCGCGCACCGTGTAGCCGACGAGCTCGCCGATCTGGCCTCCGGTGAGGTAGGCCAACCGCCGAGCGGCAGCGCGAGCGGCGACACGGCGCGGTTGAGTCACCACGATCTTGCCGGCCACGCCGACGTTGCGGACCTCCGCCTCGCCCAGCACGGCGTTGGCCACAGCCGGTGGCACCAGAGTCGTCTTTCCGGTACCGGGTGGGGCCTGCACGACCACCGCGCCGGGCCGGGCCAGGTGCGCCTCCAACTGGGGCAGCACCGCGCTGAAGCTCAGCTGGGCGCCGATGCGGTGCAGGTCGAAGTGCATGTTTACAGTCTGGGGCCCTTTCCCCTCGTCCGTGGCCGCTCGCCTGACCCGCACGGGGTGGAGCTGGGCACAGCAACGGGCCCGGATCGAGGATCGATCCGGGCCCGCTCAACGCTGGATGGTGCTCAGTTCTTGAAGGCGTCCTTGACGCTCTCGCCGGCCTTCTTGAATTCGGCCTTGGCCTGGTCGCCCTTGCCCTCGGCCTGAAGGTCCTTGTCGTCGGAGGCCTTGCCTGCGGCTTCTTTGGCCTTGCCAGCCATGTCCTCGGCTGCGTTGCTGATCTTGTCGCCGATGCCCATGAGCACTCCTAGCTCTAGAACGGATAGTGCTTCCCTGTTACCCAGGTGCACTCACAGTAAACCCACCCGGGGAGAACCGACCAGGACCAGCCTGGCCTCGCCGGGCAACAAGTGTGCGTAACCGTTGTTGCGCTTGTCGGATTGGCGCGGCCCGGCTGGGCTCGCTACCGTAGTTGAGTCCGCTTCGCGGTCGCTCCGGGGGGTAAGTGTTCGACTCATTGATTGGGGTCCTGATGTCGTTGCCTGCCCGCAACCGCGCCGCCATGTGCGCGGCGGCGTTGATGACAGGCCTCGGTCTCCTCCTCCCCCACTCCGTGGCACAGGCCTCCCCCAGCACCGACGGGTCGTCCCCGGTTGCCAGCACGCGACCTGGGCAAGAGCGGGAACCGTTGACGCCGGCGCAGGTACGCGAACAGGTCGCCGAAGCCGAACGCATGCAGAAGAAGCTGGAAGCCACCGACGCGAAGCTGGCTGCGGCCAATGCCAAACTCGCCGCGCTGGCAGCCCGCTCCAACTTGTTGATGGACGAAGTGACAGCGGCCCGGAGCGCACAGAAGGTCGCTGAGCGCAACGAGGCGCGGCAGAAAGCGAAGCTAAAGAAGTTGGCGGCCGAGACCGCCGCCGCCAGGCGCGACCTGGAGCGGATGGCTTACGACGCCTACGTCAACGGTCCGGGTTCGCTGCGCGAAGTCGCAGCGCTGGTGGATCTGGTTTCCGGCGGTGAGGAGGGTGTTGCGGTCGGTACCACCGACTACCTCAGCGGGGAACGCGCAGCAGACGAGAGTCGCTACGCTGCCTTGACCAAAGCCCAACAGCAGGTTGCCCAGCAGGCCGCAAAAGCCAGTGCCGAGCGCGAGGCTGCGACCGCTAAAGCCGTTCGGGCGCAGCAGGCCTCCGCGGCGGCGGTGGCTGCCCAGCAGAAGGCACTGATCGAGATGCAACAGGTTGCCGGCAACACGCGCGCAGCCTTGGCGGACCTCGGGGTTGATGCCCAAGGTCGCTTCGCCGGAATCGATATGGCGACGCTGAGCGAAGTGTCGACGACCCCGTTGTGTACCCAGCAGAATGGGGTGTACGCCAACGGGATGATTCCCGGAAGTGCGTTGTGCCCCATCTCAGGTGCCCCCGGCCACATGATGCGCCCGGAGGCGGCTCGAGCCTTGAGTGCCCTGCGTGAGGCCTATGCCCAAGCGTTCGGCCAGCAGATGTGCATGACGGACTCCTACCGCAGCTATGCGGCCCAGGTAGATGTGAAGCGACGTAAGCCGCGCCTGGCCGCAACGCCTGGAACGAGTAATCACGGCCTCGGCCTTGCGGTCGATCTATGCGGAGGTATCGAGAATTTCGGTACGCCGCAACATGAGTGGATGAAGCAGCACGCGCCCCTGTTCGGGTACTTCCACCCGTCCTGGGCGCAGGCCGGCGGCTCCAAGCCAGAACCCTGGCATTGGGAGTTCGCCTCCTGAGTCAAGACGGGTGAACTGGCCCGTCTCGGAACATAGGGCAGCACCCGAACGTTGCCCTACGTGTGTTACTGCCCGACAGCGGGCGAATGTTAACCGTGGTGATGGAGGAAACAGGTATGGCAGAGCGATCGCTGCGAGGGACCAATCTCAGCGCCCTCAGCATGGAGACCGACGAGAACGTCGTGCTCAGCGAGCGCCAGATCACGCGCTACGTGTGCTCGAACAACCACGTCAGCGAGCTTCCGTTCTCCATCGAAGCCGACATCCCCCCTGTGTGGGAGTGCCGGTGTGGCCTGGAGGCCAAGCTCGTGGACGGCCCTGAAGTCGAGGGCAAGCCGACCAAGGCAGCACGCACCCATTGGGACATGCTTTTGGAACGCCGTTCGATCCCTGAACTGGAAGAGCTACTGAAAGAACGTTTGGAACTGCTGCGTCGGTCCCGGGGCGAGAAACCCTCCAAGACCGCCTGAGCAGACCTCGACGTCATCGTCTCATCCGCCCCCGGACCAGCAGCTGGTCCGGGGGCGGAACTGCGATTTGGTCCAGGGCGAGGCTGATCAGCGAAGTCGTACCCCGCGTACGATGCCGGTGCGTGCAAGTAGTTGGCGTTCGGCGATGCTCTGCAACCAGCCGCGGGTGATGGGACGTGTCACCGGCAGAACCAGGAAGAGACCGGCGGCGTCGGTAACGAACCCGGGTGTGAGCAACAAGGCGCCCCCGACGAGCACCAGTGCTGCGTCGGTGAGTTCGCGGGCCGGCATCTTCCCGGCCGAGAGCGCCTCACGTAGCGCGTGCCAGGCGTGTGAGCCTTCTCGTTTCATCAGCCAGGCACCGAGCAGCGACATCAGGATCAGCAGTCCGATGGTCGGCCACAGACCGATGACCCGGCCTGCTCCGATCAGCGCGGCGACCTCCACCAAGGGCATGACGAAAAAGACCACGGCGAGCAGACCGAAAAACCCGACGCCACGGCGGCGGGATGTGGCAGGTCCTGCTGAGTAGGGACGCTGGGGTGGTAGCTGGGTCATCAATCCTCCGAGTTCGGCGGGTGGCCCGGGCGTAAAGCGCGGCGCACCTGTTCGTATCGATAACGCCCGCCCCAGGCTGTTACGTTCCACAGTGATTCCCGCACGATGGCCTTGCTCATCTTGGAATCCCCGGCTGTGCGCTCCACGAACGTGATCGGAACCTCCACGACCCGCAGTCCCGCCCGCACCACGCGCCAGGTCAGGTCCGTCTGGAAGCAATAGCCCTGGGAAGCCACCGCGTCTAACCCGATGCGCTGCAATGTCTGCGCGCGATAGACCCGGAAGCCGGCCGTTGCGTCGGCCACTGGCATCCCCAGCAGCAGGCGGGTGTACTGGTTACCGCCGACCGAGAGCAACTTGCGATGCCACGGCCAGTTGACGATTTTTCCGCCTGGGATCCACCGTGAGCCGATGACTAGGTCTGCTTGTGATGCAGCTTGCAGCAACCGCGGTAGATCTTGTGGCCGGTGCGAACCGTCCGCGTCCATCTCCACGATCGTGTCGTAGCCGGCTTGCAGAGCCCACCGGAAGCCGGCCAAGTAGGCAGCTCCCAGCCCCTCCTTACCGGCACGGTGCAGGACCTGCACGAACGGGTCGTCCTGGGCCAGCGCGTCGGCGACCTGGCCCGTGCCATCCGGTGAGGAGTCGTCCAGGATGAGCACGTGCGCTTGCGGGGCGTATTGACGAACCCCCTGCACCACGATCGGCAGGTTTTCGCGCTCGTTGTAGGTCGGGATGCAGACGACGATCCGTTCGACCGGGTCGGTCGAATAGTGGACGCCGGCAGGGGTGGTCACAGGCACGATGAAGATCCCCTTGTCGATGGCGGACCTCGAGTCTACCGGGGGGCCTGCCTGGATCCTCGCCTGCGCGTCGGCCGCAGGGCAGCGGCCACGAGAACCAGTGCGACCAGCGCCGTCAACCGATCCGGCCACGGACCCAGACGGGCGGCGAGAGTCAGCTCAGAACGTAGTGGCAGCCTCCCCTGGATGATGGCCGGCTCGAACATCTGGGTGGCTTGGTGGGCGACCCCGTCCGGGGTGATCAGGGCGCTGATCCCGACGTTGGAGGAATGCACCACGCTGCGACCGAACTCGATGGCGCGGATGCGGGAGATCGCAAGCTGCTGCGCGGACTCTGCGGACAGGTCGAACATCGCGTTGTTCGTCTGGATGATCAGCACGTTGGCCCCCGAATGCACGGCCTCCTGCAGCACATCCTCGATGGCCACCTCGAAGCAGATCCCTAGACCGGCCGCGATCGTGGGTCCCTGGCTGTTGGGGATGCGCATCAGACCGACCTTGTCGCCGGCGACGAAGTCGCGCTCCAGCAGGTCGACCTTGCGGGTGATCGCCCGGAAGAAGTCCCGATACGGCATGAACTCCGCGAACGGGACCGGGCGCCGCTTCACGTAGCGCTGCGTAGGGCCGTGCCCCGGCAGGTACAGCAGGCTTGTGTTCGAGACGTACTCCCCCGGCCCGGCCAAGACCGCGCCCACCAACAGTGGGGCGTCCAGGTCCGCCACGGCCCGGTCGATGACCGCGCCCGCGTCCGGGTTGAGGAACGGGTCGATGTCGCTGGCGTTCTCCGGCCAGACAACCAGATCTGGAGCGGGCCGCGCGCCCGAAGCGATCTGTGCGGCGGCGAGTTCACTGACCCGACCGTGGTTATCCAGGATCTGGCGTCGTTTGGCGTTGAAGTCCAGGCCAGTCTGGGGGGCATTGCCTTGGATCGCCATGAATTGACCCGAGGGCCCATCGGTGGGTAGCGGGATGAGCAGCGGCGCCATCAGCAGCAGCACTGCGGTTACGGCCGGCACGGCGACAGCGCGCGGTGGGCGTAGGCGATACATGGCATGGCCAGCACGGCCCAGCAGGGCGCCGATGAGCGCGACCGCGAACCCGACCGCCGCCGGACCGCCCAGGGCAGCCAGCCCCGCCAGCGGAGAGTCTGCTTGGCTGAATGCCACCCGACCCCAAGGGAAACCGCCGAAGGGCGCGACGCTGCGCACCCACTCCAGCCCCGTCCAGACCAGCGCCGTCGCCACCGGCCGCAGCAGCACCTGTCGGCGGTGCAGCGCCGCGACCGACATGGTGAAGACCCCCACGAAGAATGCCAGCGCGAATGCCAGCGCGAACCACGGCAGCCATCCGACATGAAGCCCGGTCCAGGACACGTAGGGGATGAACCAGGCCGCTCCCCCGAGGAAGCCGAGCAGGAAACCACGACCGAGGCCGGTTCCAACGGCGCTCAGAGCGAGCAGAGCTATCCCCAGCGGGGCCATGAGCCACAGGTTGATGTCGGGAAATGAGAGCCAGAGGGCCGCTCCCCCGGCCACAGCGAGCGGGAGTCGGCGAAGCATGAGCGCAAGCCTAGGACACCCACACCCGAAGACAGGCACCGGAGCGCGCGCTTCGCCTCTGTGGGCGGGGACACCCCGGTGCTGCCCGGTGCGTACGCCTGCGTGTGCAGAACGCGAGGTCATCGCGGGAAGCCGTGCGAAGAATTGACAAGGCCCGCACGCCGTTGGGGCCAGACCCGGCGCGACGCCAGACGCGCCGACGAGCCTGTTTTCTACTTGGCGTGCGGGCCTCGGAGTCACCTGTGGTCCGAGCGAGGACTCGGGGACCGGCTAGAAGGTCGGCGACAGCGCGCGCACGTCACCGGGCTGCCTGGCAGGTGCACCCCGAGCCACCTTGCCCCTGGCGGGACCTTCGGTGACAACGGCTCCACGCTACTGGCCTGTGGCCCACAGTCAACTGGCGTCTGACCTGGCACAACATCCTGTACCCCCAGGTCAGACGCCTGTACAAGACATGGTAAGGAGAAGGTCAAGAGCGCCGGGAGGTCTGTTGATGCAGCAGGTGAGAGCGCCGAGAGAGACATTGCGCCCGTGGCAGACTGCCGTCATGTCCAAGAGACGAGCGCAGTCCGGTTCGACTCCCGCAGTGATTCAACTCACCGAGGCGGGGGTGAGCTTTCGCCAGCATGAGTACGCCCATTCCCCTGACGCAGAATCTTTCGGGATGGAGGCTGCGCAGGAGCTAGGCGTAGCCGCCGAGCAGGTCTTCAAGACCTTGCTGGTGGAGGTGGACGGCAAACTCGGCGTCACGATCCTGCCCGTGGACCGGCGCCTGGACCTCAAAGCCGCCGCCGCCGCACTGTCCGGCAAGAAAGCATCCCTGGCCGACCCGCAACTGGCCCAGCGCAGCACCGGCTACGTGCTCGGGGGCATCAGCCCCTTCGGGCAACGCCGCCGGCTGCCTACAGTGCTGGACGAGAGCGCCCGCGCCCACGAGACGATCTTCGTCTCCGGCGGCAAACGCGGGCTGGATCTCGAGGTCGCACCCGTAGACCTGGTGAGGGTCCTGAACGCCGCCACCGCCAACTTGACCCGCTGACCCCCCCGACCCGCCGACCGTAAAGGCCGCTCATGTCCCAGGCCCCTCGCAGCATCGCGCCGCTGCTGCTCCTCGACTCCGCGTCGCTGTACTTTCGTGCGTTCTACGGGGTGCCTGAGCGTCGCAGCAGCCCCGAAAAGACCCCGACGAACGCCATCCGCGGCTTGCTCGACATGATCGCCTCCCTGGCCCTCACGCATCGCCCCAGCGGCATGGTCGCCTGCTGGGACGACGATTGGCGCCCAGCGTTTCGGGTGCAGGCCATCCCCACCTACAAGGAGCACCGCCTCGCTGACGGCGGCGCCGACGGCGAACAGGTGCCCCCCGAACTGTCGGTGCAGGTGCCGCTCATCCAAGAAGTGCTGGCCGCGATCGGGATCGAACGCATCGGCTGCCCTGGATACGAAGCCGACGACGTCATCGGAACCCTGACCACCCGCGCGGTGGCCCGCGGCGTGCCGGTGCGGATCGTCACCGGCGATCGTGACCTGTTCCAACTCGTGGATGACGAAGCGGATGTCGTCGTGGTGTACACCGCACGAGGCGGTGTGCGCGGGGCCGACCTGGTCGACCAGGCCTACCTGCAGCAACAGCACGGCGTCACCAGCGGGCAGCAGTACCTCGACCTGGCGGTACTGCGCGGAGACCCCAGCGACGGCCTGCCCGGGGTGAAGGGTGTAGGCGCCAAAACGGGGGTCAAACTCATG
This sequence comes from Gephyromycinifex aptenodytis, assembly GCF_012277275.1. Lineage (GTDB taxonomy): Bacteria > Actinomycetota > Actinomycetes > Actinomycetales > Dermatophilaceae > Gephyromycinifex > Gephyromycinifex aptenodytis. The sequence goes on from NZ_CP051155.1 coordinate 424,599, forward strand.
CAGGAATACACCAGCCTGACCAACCTGCGCAGCGCTCTGGAGCGGGGCGAGGGCCCTACCGGGGCGGTCGGGTCTCGCTTGGTAGCGGCACGCGAGTACCTCGGAACGGCCGTAGAGGTGGTCCGTGTCGTGCGGGATTGCCCCATCGCGCCGGTCTCCGGGGCAATCCCTGCCCGGGTGCACGACCCTGCCGCCCTGGGCGAACTCATCGAGCGGCTGGGCATCGGAACCTCGGTCAACCGGGTGCTGACCGCTCTGGGCACCCAGCCCTGAGCGGCCTCAGTCGACCCGGTCGGCAGCTACCACGCCGCGCATCACCAGGTCGACGGCCGTGCGGGCCGCGCTACGCACCCCCGGGTCCTCAGCCGCGACAGCGATCTGGTCCAGCAGGTCGACGATCTGTTTGCACCGGCGGACGAAGTCACCAGCCGCGAGCTCGGAGTCTCGCAGCACCGCATCCAAGGAACGTCCGCTGGCCCACCGGTACATCACCTTCATGAGCCCTGGGTCCGGGTAGCCCGTCAAGGGCAACGAACGCTCATGTTCGGCATCCTCCAGGCGGCTCCACAACCGCACCATGTGACTGTGCGCCTCCTCGCAGCGCAGTGTCGGCAGCGCGGGCATCGGGTCGGCTTCGTCCCGGCGCGGCTCGTAGATCAGGCTCGTCACCACGGCAGCCAACTCCGCCGGTTCCAGCCCTGCCCACACACCATGGCGCAGGCACTCTGAGGTCAGCAGATCCCGCTCGGTGTACAGATGGCGCAGCCGCTGGCCCAGCGGTGTGACCTGTTCTCCCCCAGCGCTGAGGTAATCGAACTCCAGGAGCAGATCACAGACCCGGTCGAAGATGCGGGCGATGGAGCCGGTGCGCCCGTCCACCTTGCGTTGCAAGCCCGCCGTCTCCCGCTCCAGACGCCACCACCGTTCGGCCCAGCGGGCGTGCTGCTCCCGATCGGGGCAGCGGTGGCAGGGATGTTCCTTCATCTTGCGCCGCAGTTCATCGATGGTGTGCTCAACAGCTGAGGGCGCGACTCCGCCCGAGGTTGCAGCGGCGCGAGGCGGTTCGTCGGGGATCTTCACCCGCAAGGTCGCGGCCAGGTCGCGGCGTGCGGTGGCGTTGCGGGGGTTGAAGGAGGCAGGCACGGGCAGTCGGTCGTAAGGGACCAGGGCGCCGGTGAGGTCGGCAGCGTCCACGCGGCGCAACCGTGCATCGTCGGTCAGTAGCGCCGGCGCGGCGGCTTGCCCCTTGCGTCCCTTGGCCGCGGCGACCACCAGAGCCCGCCCCTCATAGCGGCCTGCGGCGTACCACACCACGTCGCCGGGGGTCAGCTCATCAAGGCTGGCGTGGATCGCCGCCCGCTGGGTCGCTGCTCGGGCCCGGCCCGCTTCCTTCTCCAAGTCCGTGATCCGGCGTCGGATCCCCGCGTATTCGGTGAAGTCCCCCAGCTCACAGGTCATCGACTCGGCGTACCCACGCATCGCTTCTTGCTGCTCGCGGATCGCTCGGGTCATCCCCACCACGGCACGGTCGGCCTGGAACTGGGCAAAGGAGGTTTCCAGGATCGCGCGGGCGCGCGAGCGGCCATGTTGGGCAACGAGGTTCACGGCCATCGTGTACGTCGGGCGGAAGCTGCTGCGCAGCGGGTAGGTCCGGGTGGAGGCCAACCCACCAACGGCGATCGGATCCAGGCGCGGGTTCCACAGCACCACGGCGTGACCCTCGATATCGATGCCGCGCCGCCCAGCCCGTCCGGTGAGTTGGGTGTACTCCGCGGGGGTGATGTCGGCATGGGTCTCGCCGTTGAACTTCACCAGCTTCTCCAACACGACGCTGCGAGCCGGCATGTTGATGCCCAGCGCCAACGTCTCGGTGGCAAACACCGCCGCGATACGCCCCGAGGTGAACATCTCCTCCACGATCTCGCGGAAGGTCGGCAGCATCCCGGCGTGGTGGGCCGCGAAGCCTCGGGTGAGGCCTTCAAGGAACTCCCAATACCCCAGGACCGCCAGGTCCTGGTCGCTGAGCGCCGCAACCCGCTCCTCCACATGACGGCGGATCTGCTCCCCCTCACGAGGTGGGATGAGGCGCACATCCGCGGTGATGAGCTGGCTCACCGCGCCGTCGCAGCCGGCCCGGCTGAAGATGAAAGTGATGGCCGGTAGCAGCCCCTCGCGATCCAGGCGCGCGATCACCTCGGCGCGACTGGGCAGCCCGGCACGCCGCGTGCCCTGCTGGGGCAGCTGGGCGCTGACCTGTTCGCGGGAGCCGCGCGCCTGAGCCGGTACCGCACCAGCCCGACGGGCCTTCCCGCGTCGTCCGCGGGGCGCGCCGGCGTCCTGCAGCCGGCCCCGGCGGTCGGTGGTGCGAGCCATCGCCTGAATCGCTTCCAGCAGGTCCGGGTTCACCTGCACGTCGCTACCACGTTGCTCACGCCCGCGAGCAGCCCGAGCAGATTTGGGGGTGTCGCTCTCCTGGACGAACAGGTCGTACAGGTCACGGCCCACCATCATGTGTTGCCACAGCGGCACCGGGCGGTGCTCTTCCACGATCACCTCGGTGCTGCCGCGAACCTCTCCCAGCCACGCACCGAACTCTTCGGCGTTACTCACCGTCGCCGACAATGAAGCGACCTGCACATGGGCGGGCAGGTGGATGATGACCTCTTCCCAGACGGCACCCCGGAAACGGTCGGCGAGGTAATGCACTTCGTCCATGACGACAAACCCCAAACCGGCCAGCGTGGGCGAGTCTGCGTACATCATGTTTCGCAGAACCTCAGTCGTCATAACCACGACCGGCGCTTCACCGTTGATCGAGGAATCGCCCGTCAGCAGGCCCACGTTTGCGTTTCCGTGCCGACGCACCAGGTCGTTGTATTTCTGGTTCGACAAAGCCTTGATCGGTGTGGTGTAAAACGCTTTGCGGCCCGTGGCCAGAGCCAGATGTACCGCGAACTCGCCGACGACCGTTTTACCCGCACCGGTGGGTGCCGCTACCAAGACGCCCGAGCCGGCCTCCAAGGCCTCGCAGGCCCGCCGCTGAAACGGGTCCAGCCCGAACGGCAGGATCTCGTCGAAGGCGGCCAGTTGGGTGCCGCGGGCGGCTTCCCGCCGCCGGGCCTGTGCGTAACGCTGCGCCGGAGAAGCCATGACGCCAGGCTACGTGAGGCCGCCCTTAGTGGCGCGCGCGGACCTCGGCGGGTCGCTGCAGAGGCCGCAGCCCGTGAGCTCGCCGCCGCCTAGTGCCCCACCGGTGCGGTTCGTCCCCGATCAGAGCGGGCTGGCCTGGTCGTCAGACACCTGCGACCAATCCGGGCGGTCCTTGGCCCGGCGCCGGTCGATCAGCCAGGCGATGCCACACGCGAGGTAATACAAGCCGATCATCGGCAGCGCCAGCGAAAACATCGTCCACGGGTCCGGGGTCGGAGTCATGATCGCAGCGAAGAAGAACAGCCCGATGACCGCGACTCGCCACCCTTTAAGCATGAGTTCGGCAGACAGTACGTGCGCCAGGTTCAGTGCCACCAGGAAGACCGGCAGCAGGAAAGCAGCTCCGAAGGCAAGAATGAAACGGGTCACGAATCGCAGGTAGTCGCTGGCCGGCATGATGTTCATCGCGCTGGCGTCCTCCGGGGTGAACCCCAGCAGAATGACTACCGCCTTCGGCAAGGTCTCATAGGCGAGCCAGCAACCACTGAGAAACAACGGGACTGCACAGAAAATGAAGGCAATCGCGGTGCGTTTTTCTTTCTTCGTCAGGCCCGGGACGATGAACGCCCAAATCTGGTAGAGCCACACCGGGCTGCTGAGCAAGAAGGCGACGAACAACGCCACACTGAACTGGACCGTGAACGGGTCGGTCAGGTTCGGGTAGTTGATACGACCGCCGGCGCTGCGCATCGGAGCGGTGAGGATCGACAGCAGGTCCTTGTACCAGATCCATCCGGGTACGGCCGCGATAACGATGGCGATCGCTGCGACGAGGACGCGATTGCGCAACTCTCGCAGGTGATCCCCCAGGGCCATGCGGCCCTGCGGGTCGCGGCTCTTGCGGCGAGGCAGTCGGGGCATGCTTTCAGTGCACAGGCGGCGGGGTCTGCGTGCTGTCGCCAGTGGCCGGGCGAGGTTCCTCACGGTGAACCGCGTCCTGCTCGGCGGCGCGGTAGGTCTCCTCGCGGTAGCCGTCCTCGCGGTAGCCTTCGCGGGCCTCGCCCCGGACGGTGTCGCGGCTGGCTGCGCTGGGCTTTTCCTTCATTTCTTCGACCTCGGCCTTGAAGATGCGCATCGAGCGGCCCAGGCTGCGCGCGGCGTCAGGAAGCCTCTTCCAACCGAAAACGATGACGATGACGAGGACAAGAACGACTACCTCGGGACCGCCGAGCCATGCGGGCATCGTGAAGACCTTTCATCAGGCTGAATAGCAGGCGTGCCAGGCAGTCTACGGCCTCGCCTGGAACGCAACGGGACCCTCCTGTGGCGCAGGGCCCAGAAGTTGGTGGGAAGTCATCCTTCGTTCACGTCGCTGCGGTGCAACTGCAGCGCCTGAGCTGCGCCGGTCTCGACCTCGCGGGCCAAGGCTGCCGGCTGCACCACATGAGCCGAGCCGCCCAGCCGCCACAGCAGGCGTCGAAGCCAGGTGGTGTCAGGCGTCTTCAGGTGGACCACGGCGCCGCCGTCGCTGCTGTACTCCACCCCTTCGTGGGGGTAGTAGTCGGCAACCCACAACGCTTGCGGTTCGAGGCGCAAAGTCACGAGGAGATCGTCCTGACGGGGCTGGAACAGCCCCGCGTCCAGGTCCCGAGGTCGCGCCTGCGGTGGCGGGGTGCCGTCCACATCCAGCACCTGCACCGCCTCGATGCGGTCGGCTCGGAAGAACCGAGTGCCGTTGGAGCGATGGCACCATCCCTCCAGGTACCAGCGGCCATCGACATTCGTCAGCCGCATCGGGTCGACGTCGCGTTCGGTGCTCTCATCCCGAGAGGGGACCAGGTAACGCAGGTGCACCCTGCGGTGCTGATCCAGGGCGGTGCGCAGGGCGGCCAGATGCTCCGGAGGTGCTTCGGCAGCGATGTCGACGTGGATGCGGGCGCTGGCCGCATCCGCACTCGCCGCCTGCCCCTGGCCCATGGCCTGCTCCAACTTGGCGAGCGTGCGCTCTATCGCCTCACGGTCCACGATGCCGGGGACCTGGGCGAGCGTGCGCAACCCGACGATGAGAGTGAGCGCCTCGTCCATGCCCAACCGCAGCGGACGGGCGATGGTGTCGGCGTTGCCGAGGTAGACCCGGCCGCTTTCCCACTCGGCTTCGATGAGGTCATCGGGCATGCCCCCGGGCAGGCCGCAGACGAACAGCAGCGCCAGGTCGGATTCGATCTGCTGCGCGCTGACGCCGAACTCCGCGGCCGCCTCGCTGATGTCCACGCCTTGACGGTTCAGCAGCCACGGCACCATCGTCAGCAGCCGGGTCAGGCGGGCCGTCGCGGACTCTTGCCCGGAGCCGCCCGCGCCTTTTCGTGCCGGGCTCATGATGCCTGCTTCCGGTGCGCGTCCCAGGCGCCCTGCCATCGGCGAAGCACCGCGTCGCGAAGCGCGGCCGGTGCCTCGATGAAGATATCGGGCCCGAAGCCGGCCAGCTCGTCGGCGAGGATCTCGATGTCGTGAGCAGCGAACTCGATGCAGTCCCAGTCGGCGAGCGCCGATGGCAGGTCCGGAGCCGCTGCTGATGAGCGCACCACCTCCCCGCGGCGGCGCAGGGCATGCCCCGAACCGGGCCGTAGCCGCAGCCGGGCGGTGATGGACTCGCCGTCACGGGCCTGACGAGCCAGCAGCTTGCGGGGCTCGTGATCCTGCGGGATGTCGTAGCTGCCCGCCGGCCCGGCTTTGTGCACGGCGCCTTCGATGCGCCCCAGCCGGAACACCCGAGTGTCGTCCCGGTCGAGGTCGAACGCAGTCAGATACCAGCGGCCGTGCCAGGCGGCGATCCCCCACGGCTGAACATGTCGGCGAGTCACCTCCCCGGTTCGCGCAGCGCGGTAATCAAAGCGGATCGGGTAGGCCTCCACGACCGCGCGACGTACCGCGTCGAAAGCCGGCTCGGTGGTGCGGACCCGGGGTTCGACTCCGATCAAGGAATCGCTGTCCCGCTCGACCCCGTCGGCGCGCAGTTTGCGCAGCGCCTGGGCAGCCGGTCCCGCCAAGGACGCCTGCGCCCAGGTACGTCCCGCCAGGGCGAGCAAGGCCAACTCATCCGGTGCGAAGTCGATGCGGGGTAGCGCGTACTCGCGTCGGTCGATCCGGTACCCCGGTTCGTCCTCGAAGAACTCCTCCACCGGCTCGGTGAGCAGCGGTATGCCCAGGGCGCGAAGTTCGTCTTTATCTCGTTCGAACATACGGTCGAACGCTTCGTCGCTGCTGGTACGTGCGTACGCCTCGACCGCCTGACGAATCTGGGACTTCGTCAGGGGCCGACGGGTGTACAGCAGACAGATGACCAGGTTGAGGAGGCGTTCGGTTTTGGCCGCAGCCATGGGCGTAGACCTCATGAGCCGAACGCTACCCGACACACGTTCGATTCGAAGCCGTGCTCAGCTGGCGTCGAGGATGTCCAGTACGAAGACGAGAGTGTCGTCGCCCTTGATTTGCTCCCCCTGCCCCTTCTCGCCGTAGCCGTCCTTGGGTGGGACGACCAGCAACAGCCGCGAACCGACCGTGTTGCCCGGGATCTTCTCGTCCCAGGCTTTGATGAGCTGGCCAGCGCCGACGCGGAACTCGGCGTAGCCCTGGGGGGTCCTACCGGAGTAGTCGAAGGGGTTCTTCGGGTCGCGCCAGGTGACACCGGTGTAGGTGACTCGCACGGTCTGCCCAGGCTGAACTTTGGCGCCCTTGCCGATGATGAGCGGCTGCATGACCGTCTCCTTCGGCGGGTCCCCGGCGGGCATCGTGAAGGTCGCGGGATCAGCCGGTGTCTTGCCCATCGTGACCTTGGGCAGGCCCTCCTTGGGCGGAACCGGTGTGCCCGTGGCCTCCTTCAGCGGAGTCTTGGCGTCGGTGATCTCGAAGAAGTACAGCAGCGTGTCGTCGGGGGCGACATCCATCTGCGGGTTGCCCTGCTCACCGATCGCTTCGCGCGCCGGTACCGCGACGAGCACCCGCGAGCCGACCTTCTGGCCCAGCAGAGCGGCCCGGATAGCCGGCTGCAGCGCTTTATCCGACATCGACAGGCCCACGACCTGCTGGCCGAAGCTGGACTGGAGTTCCTTGCCGTTCTTGCCGTTGAGCAAGAGGAAGTTGGCCGTCACCGAATGTTCTTCGATGATGGTTTGACCACTGCCCTCGTCGATGACGCGGTGCCCGGACTCGGCGACCGTGAACGGTGTCGTGGGCAGTTTGATGCTCGGCTTGGCGCCCTTGGCGCCGCTGACCTTGATCCCGTCCAGGGCAGGCGTACTGGCCGCAGTGGCGCTCGTGGCGCTCGGGGCGCTCGTGGCGCTCGGGCTGGACGAGCCTGAACCGGTCGCCTCCGGCGTAGAGGATTCTGAACCGCATCCGGCAAGCACGAGGGCCACTGGAAGAGCCGCCACAGTGAGGCGCAGACGTAGAGATTTCACTCGATGACCTTCGTTATATGGACATGGGACAGCGAGATTCACCATAACGCTCGCGTTGCCTGAGCCAGCACGCTCCCCTGGCGAGTTGTGGAAACTAGGCGGATCGTTGGCCGTCCGTGACCTTTGCCGGTACTGCGCCATGCGATGAATGCCCTGAGGTCTGCGCCGATCAGCGCCTCACCGCGGCGGAAGATCCGCAGCGGGGTCGGCCAACAGCTCCATGAGGTGCTCCACGCGGTCGTCCTGGGCCAGGAAAGGGTCCTTGCACAGAACGGTGCGCTGCGCCTGGTCGTTCAGGCGCAGGTGTGACCAGTCGACTGTGTAGTCGCGGCCGCGCCGGTCGGCTTCGCGCACGAACATGCCCCGCAGGTGGGCCCTCGTCGTGCTCGGTGGGTAAGTGCGGGCCGCATCGATTGCAGCCTGATCCACCACACACGTCACGCCGCCTCGCTCGCGCAGTCGGGCGAACAGGCCCCGGCTCGGGTCCACGTCGTGGTAGCTGAGCTCCAGCTGGCGGATCCGCATATCGCCCAGTTCAAGATCGTGTAGCTGGGCGTAACGGGTCAACAGCCGATGCTTGATGATCCAGTCGATCTCGGTGTCGACCAGTTCCCAACGGCCGGTCTCCACCGCACTCAAGGTGCGATCCCACAGATCCAGGACTTGTTCATCCAGCGGGCGCGCCGGTCCGTGCTGGGCGAGGTAATCCGCGGCGCGCTGCTGGTACTCACGCTGGATCTGCACCGGCGTCATCGTGATGCCGGTGGCCAGCGGCACAGGGATCGAACCGGTCAGGTCGCGGTTGATGGCACGGATCGCTTTGGATTCGCTACCCAAGGTCAGGTCAGGAATCTCGACGCCTGCCTCCAGTAGCCGCAGCACCAGGTCGGTGGCTCCCACTTTGAGCAGGGTGGTCGTCTCGCTCATGTTGGAGTCGCCGACGATGACGTGCAACCGGCGGAACCGGTCGGCATCGGCATGCGGTTCGTCCCGGGTGTTGATCATGGGCCGGGAGCGCGTGGTGGCGCTGCTGGCGCCCTCCCACATGACGTCGGCGCGCTGGGAGAGGCAGTAACGCGAACTCCCATCCGGTTCGGTGAGAATGTGCCCGGCGCCCACGATCACTTGGCGGGTGATGAGGAAGGGCAACAGGGCCCGCGAAAGTCGGTTCAGATCTTGGGTGCGCGGCACCAGGTAGTTCTCGTGGCAGCCGTACGAGGTCCCGGCCGAGTCCAGGTTGTTCTTGAAGAGGTAGATCCGGCCGTCCACCCCGTCTTCGGCGAGCCGGGCGGTTGCCTCCTGAACCAGGGACTGCACGATCTGTTCCCCCGCCCGGTCTTGGGCGAGCAGGTCCGGCAGGGTGTCGCATTCGGCACTGGCGTACTCGGGGTGGTTGCCGACATCCAAGTAGAGGCGGGCGCCATTGCCGAGGAAGACGTTTGAGCTGCGCCCCCAGGCCACGATGCTGCGGAACATATAGCGCGCGACCTCATCGGGTGCCAGCCGCCGCTTCCCCTCCTGGGTGCAGGTGAGGCCGAACTCCGTCTCAAGACCGTAGATACGCCTGTCCATAACCAGACTCTACGGCGCGCCGGGCCGGGACGGTCAGCCGCGCTGGGGTGACCCGCCGTCGCGTTCGCTGTGATCGGGGTGCTGGGTCTGGGGGTTGCTGGTGGGGGCGACCGGTTCGGTGGTGCTTCGCGAGCCCTTCGATTGCGCCGAAGAGGTGGCCCGTGCCTGCCCGCCGCCTGCCGGTCGGGGCTGGTCGAGCAACTCGGCCAGGGGCGCGGCCGGGATGCGACGGAAGGCCCGACGCGGCAGGGCGCGATCGAGAACGGCAACCTCCAGCTGTTCGGCTCCCAACTCCCGTGCCGCCCCGCCTGCGGGGTCGGTGGCCAAGGCGTCCACGGCCAGGTGTAACGCTTCAGCCAGTGTCAGCCCGGGGCGCCACCGCGGGGACAACGTCGCGCTGACCGGTTGCGCGGCCCCGCCCATCGCCACGAATCCGTACTCGTCGGCGACCGACCCGTCGTAGGTCAGCCGGTAGATCTGGTCCTGTTCATCGGTACTGCCGACCTCTGCCACCACGATCTCCACCTCATAAGGTTTCGATTCCTGGGTGAAGACGGTGCCGAGGGTTTGGGCGTACGCATTGGCCAGACCCCTGGCGGTGACGTCGGCACGGTCGTAGGAGTAGCCGCGAAGGTCGGCATAACGGACGCCGGCCACCCGCAGGTTCTCGAATTCGTTGTATTTGCCCACGGCCGCGAAGCCGATGCGGTCATAGATCTCACTGATCTTGTGCAGCGCGCGCGAGGGGTTCTCCGCCACGAAGGCGATGCCGCCGCTATAGGCCAGCACCACCACCGAACGCCCCCGGGCGATCCCCTTGCGGGCGTAGTCAGCACGGTCCTTCATGAGCTGCTCGGGTGAAACGTAGAAGGGCATGCTCATCGGGCACCTCCGGGGTTACCGTCACGGGCCGCAACGATCTGCTGAACCACCTCGGCAAGCCGCTGATCGGGTACCAGGTAGGCGCCGTCAGCCTGCACGACCGCGCAGGTCGGCCACAGCCGCCGGCCCAGGTCGGGCCCGCCGGTGGCCGAGTCGTCGTCGGCTGCGTCGTAGAGGGCCTCCACCACGATCCGCAAGGCATCCTCCAGCTCCAGGTCAGGGCGCCACAGCTTCTTCAACGACCCCCGGGCGAAGATGGCCCCGGAGCCCACCCCGTGGTGGTCGTGCTGCTCGTAACACCCGCCCGCGACGTCGTAACTGAAGATACGGCCCAGGCCCGCGTGGGCGTCATAGCCGGCGAACAGCGGCACAACCGGCAGCCCCTGCAACGCCAGGGCGAGGTTGCCGCGGATCATCGTGGCCAGCCGGTTGGCTTTACCTTCCAGGGAGAGCCGGACGCCTTCGATCTTCTCGAAGTGCTCCAGTTCGACCTGGAACAGCTTGACCAGTTCCACGGCGATCCCGGCTGTACCAGCGATACCAACGGCCGAGTGCTCGTCGGTGACGAACACTTTGTCGATGTCGCGGTTGGCGATGATGTTGCCCAGCGTGGCGCGCCGGTCCCCCGCCATGACCACACCGCCTTGGTAGCTGGCGGCGACGATGGTTGTGCCATGCGGTGCCAGCGCCTCGGGAACCGCGCCTGGAAGCACCCGGCGCCCGGGGAGCAGCTCTGGGCTGAGGTCGGCCACGAAGTCCGTGAAGGAAGAGGTCCCCGACTGGAGATATGCCGCGGGTAGACCGGCGTGCCCGGACGGGGTCACTGGCCGCCCTTCTGCACAAAGCCGCGGACGAACTCTTCGGCATCCGATTCCAGGACCGAATCGATCTCGTCCAGCACGCTGTCGATGTCCGCGTTCACTGCGGCCACCCGCTCACCTGTGGGGGCAGGCGGAGGCGTCGGTGCTTCATCCCCATCGCGTCGCTGCGCACGGATCTGCTCCTGACCGGCCATGACCACTCCTCGTCTGAGATTTTCCCGCCAACAGGCGGGGGCACGCTCAACCCTACGAGACGAGCGATCCTGCCCGGCCCGCCAAACCCCGTGTCGCCGCACACCCCTGCGCAGCGGCCGCGTCGCACCCGCCCGCAGGAGCGTGGACGCGGCCGCTGGGTAGGTTCAGGCGTTCGGTGAGACGTCCGTACCGATACCGCGCTGGCGGATCCGGACCTCTTCGGAACCGACCCCGGAAAGCATCCCGGCAAGAACTCGATCGGCGGCATCTTCGTCGATCCCGGTCTGCGCCACCGTCCCGGGCTCGCCTGCGCAGGAACCCTGGCTACCGCAGCCGCTGTCTGCGCCGCACCCGCTCTGCCCGCCGCAGCCGGCTTCCACAGTCTCTACTTCGATGCCGCCGCCCGCGTGCGCCAGAAGTTGGCCGGGCTCGCTCTCCTTGTCCTCGACGATGAAGCCCGCGTCTCGAATCATCTCCAGGTCGGCGATGGCCGCCTGTCCTTCGCTGGTGAGGTAGTCACCCAGGAAGATCGAGTTGGCGATGTGCAACCCCAGCGGCTGCAGGGTGCGCAGGTGAATCTCACGCCCACCGGCGATCCGCACCTCGGAGTCGGGGCAGACGAAGCGAACCATGGCCAGAATGCGCAGACACTGCTGCGGTGTGAGGTTCCAGGTCTCACCCAGCGGCGTCCCGTCGAAGGGGATGAGGAAGTTGACCGGGATCGAGTCGGCGCCGAGCTCCTTGAGGCTGAACACGACCGAGACCAGATCCGCATCGCTTTCGCCGGTGCCGGCGATGAGCCCCGAGCAGGCGGACATCCCTGCGGCGTGGGCCTTGACGACCGTGTCGACGCGGTCCTCGAAGGTGTGCGTGGAGCAGATGTCGTCATAGCGCTCGGAGGCGGTGTTGAGGTTGTGGTTGTAGGCATCGGCGCCGGCCTCGGCGAGCCGCGCGGCCTGACCTTCCTTCAGCAGCCCGAGGCAGGCGCACACCTCGACGTCCGGATGCTCCCCCTTGAGTGCCTCAATGGCGTCGGTGACCTTGGTGATGTCGCGGTCGCTGGGCCCGCGTCCGCTGGAGACCAGGCAAACCCGTTTGGCGCCGCCGTTGACGCCGGCTTTGGCCATGGTGAGCACTGCGTCCGGCTTGGCCAGGGAGTACTTGAGAATCTCGGCTTGGCTGCCGAGACGTTGGCTGCAGTAAGAGCAGTCCTCGGGGCACAGACCCGACTTGATGTTGACCAGGTAGTTCAGCTTGACCCGCCGCCCGAAGAACTCACGTCGCACCCGGTAGGCACCGGCAACGACGTCGAGGATGTCGGCGTCGTGCGTGCGCAACACGGCGAGCGCCTCCTCACGGGTGATCGGCTGCCGTTGCAGAGCCTTCTCAACGAGACTGTCGATGAATTCCATGCCTGGTGTACCTCTCGTGGGCGGATCGGTTGGCTCCCAACATAGACGCCGCAGGTAGCGCTTAGTGCCTGGTCGCCGTGCAATGAGGCGAGGGCGACAGTGCCTCAGATGTCGTCGCTGAGTTCACGCAACAAATCGGCGGCCTCGCTGTGTCGTTCGAACAGCTCCCGGGTGAGGGCAGCGCTGCCCCGGAAGGGCTCCCCCATCGACAACCGCTGCAGTGCTCGCTGACCGGGTAGATCGAACAGGACGGTCTCCCATGAGGCTGCCACGACGTTGCCCGGGTACCGGCGCACACACTGCCCGCGGAAGTAGGCCCGGGTGCTCTCAGGTGGATGGGTCACGGCGTGTTCAATCTCGTCGTCGCTGACCAGACGCTGCATTCGCCCGCGCGCCTCGAGCCTGCGCGCGAGCCCTTTGCCTGCTCGCAGGTCCGACCATTGAATGTCGATGAGGGATAGCCGCGAGTCCTGCCAGGTAAGCCCGTCCCGGGCCCGGTAGCCCTCCAACAGTTGCCGTTTGGCGATCCAGTCCACGCGGTCGGCGCAGGTTGCGGGATCGGTGCCCAGGTCGCTGAGCAGCGTTTCCCAGATATCCAGCACCTCCCGGGTGTCGGCGTCGGCGTCTTCGAGGCGGCCACCGGCAAGCTCACTGCAGTGCTCGGCCGCCAGTTCGTAGTAGGACCACATCAGGTCCACAGCGGTGAGGCGACGCCCGTCGCGGGTTTCCACGGTGGCGCCCAGGTCGGGATCGTGAGAGATCGTCCGCAGCGCCCGCAACGGGTCTGCCAGTTGCAGTTCGCTGGGCACCCTGCCGGCTTCGATAAGGCCCAGGACCAGGCTCGTGGTGCCAATCTTGAGCAGGTTGGCGACGTCGCACAGGTTGGCATCGCCGATGATCACGTGCAGGCGCCGGTATTTATCCCGGTAGGCGTGCGGCTCGTCGCGGGTGTTGACGATGGGACGGCGGTAGGTCGTCTCCAGGCCCACCTCGGCCTCGAAGAAGTCCGCCCGCGAGGAGATTTGATAACCGGGCTCTTCGGAGTTCTGCCCGATTCCCACCCGGCCCGCGCCACACATGATCTGGCGGGCCACAAAGAACGGGGTGATCCCGGCAACGATGTCCTCGAACGGGGTGTGCCGGGAGACCAGGTAGTTCTCGTGAGTGCCGTAGGAGGCACCCTTGCCGTCGGTGTTGTTCTTGTACAGGTCGATCGGCGGTTCGATGTCGGAGGCGGCCAGGCGGGCGGCCTCGGCCATCACTACTTCGCCGGCACGGTCCCAGATCAGCGCCTCCCGCGGGGTGGCCACCTCCGGGGAGGAATATTCGGGGTGGGCGTGATCGACGTACAAGCGTGCCCCGTTGGGTAGGCACACGTTCGCCACGGCCGGGTCATCGGCCCATTCGTCGGTGAGCTGGCTACTGTGCGCCACCGCTCGGCTCATCGTGAAGCCGCGCGCGTCGGCCAGCGGTGATTCCCCGGCGTAATCCCACTTCGTGCGATGTGCCTGCCCGTGCCCGGCGTCGGCATAGCTCGTCACGACCCGACCGGACAGCAGGATGGGGTTCAGCGCCGGCCGGCCAGGGACGCTGATGCCGTATTCGGTCTCGATACCCATCGCCCGTCGCACCGTCATGCGCACCAGCCTACGGGCGGGCACCGACTCGGCGGGGCACTCTCGAGTGGACCGAGCGGATTGGTGCGAGCAAAGATGCTGCTCATGAATCCCCTGCCGTGGCGACTGCGCATTGCCGATTTCGTGGTCCGCCTCGGCGGTCCGGGGGTTACCGACCTGGATTCTGCGGGTATCGCGCGGCGCCGCAGCGCGGCCGCCCATCCGGTGCAGTCGGCGTTGTGGCGGCTGATGAGCGGGCCGGTGGTGCCCCGGGTACGGATTGAGCCGCTGCAGATCCCCGGTCGGCACGGGACCATCGCCGCGCGGGTCTATCGCCCGGCCGCGGCCGATGGGCGCGCGCCGGTGGCAACGGTCATCTTCTTCCACGGCGGCGGTTGGGTCTTTGGTGCACCCAGCGAATACGACCCGTTCTGCTCGTGGCTGGCCGATGCGGCGGAGGTTCTCATCGTCAGCATCGACTACCGGCTGGCACCCGAACACGTCGCCCCGGCCGGGCTGCAGGATGCGTTGGACGCGACCCGCTGGATCGGTGAGCACGTGGCCAGACTGGGCGGGGATCCTGAGCGGCTGGGCGTGATGGGCGACAGCGCGGGCGGGAACCTGGCTGCCGTGGTGACCCAGCAGGTCCGGGATGAGGGCGGTCCCACCCTGCGCCACCAGGTGCTCATCTACCCCAGCGTGGATTCCACGTGTCTGCGGCGTAGCAAGATTGAGCATGCCCGCGGGCCGCTCATCACGCGCCGCGACACCGACACCTTCTTCCGCCTCTACCGTGGCAGCGGCGCCGACGCTCTCGACCCGGCTGACCCACGCATCTCTCCCCTGCAGGGCGACCTGCGCGGCCTGCCGCCTGCCCTCATTCAGACCGCTGCGCTGGATCCGCTGCGTGATGAGGGCCGGGCGTACGCCGACAAACTGCGCCGAAGCGGGGTTCAGGTGCTCGCCACGGACTATCCCAACGCGGCGCACGGATTCGCCAGCATGCCCGCCCTAGCGCCCTCGACCTGGGCCCATCGCAGCGAAATCCGGGACGAGATCCGCCGCCACCTGGCCGGGGGGCAGGTCATTTCCTGATCGAAACGGGGCTGGACCAATCCGAGTTCGGCGGCCATCTCCGCAGTGCTGCAGTCCACGCGCCCGCGACTGCAGCAACGCCTCATCTGCCTGGGACAGCTCCGGGACCTGCAGCGCGGGACCGGTCGATGCGCGGTGGGTTCTCAGCGCAACCATTCCGTTAACCCCGGAGACGCCGCGCGCCCCAGGTTCGCTTGAGTGAGCCTCAGCTGCGGCCTTGCCCGTCGGATTCGAGCTTGCCGAACCAGCACCCGCCGGTGCCGGCCCCGCAGGGGGTTAGGCTGCAAATGCCCCACTCGTTCTGCCCTGCGAGGAATCTCCACGTGCGTGACGTCATCGTCTTCTCCGGATCGGCCCACGAACCCCTCGCCCGGCGAATCTGCGAGCATCTCGGAGTTCCGCTGTCGCCGGTGGATATCGCCCGGTTCAGCAACGACTGTCTGCAAGCGCAGTTGCTCGTCAACTGTCGCCAACGCGACGTTTTCATCGTGCAGCCGCTGGTACCCCCGACACAGGAGCACCTCATGGAGCTGCTCATGATGATCGACGCCGCCCGGGGCGCCTCAGCGGCGCATGTCACCGCCGTCATGCCGCATTACTCGTATGCCCGCTCGGACAAAAAGGACGCCTCCCGGATCTCTCTGGGCGGGCGTCTGGTCGCCGACATGCTCGTCACCGCAGGCGCAGATCGGGTCATCACGATGGCGCTGCATGCCCCGCAGGTACACGGTTTCTTCTCCTGCCCGGTGGACCATCTGACGGCTATCGGCGCGCTCGCTGCGCATTTCCAAGACAACGAGCGCGACCTGAGCGAACACATCGTCGTCTCCCCCGACCTGGGCAACGCCAAGACCGCCACTCTCTTCGCTCGCCTGTTGGGGCTTCCGGTGGCTGCCGGCAACAAGCAACGGCTGGCTGACGACCGGGTCGTCATCGACTCCATCGTCGGTGACGTCAGCGGCAAACGCGCCATCGTCCTGGACGACGAGATCGCTACCGGCGGCTCCATGATCGAACTTCTGGACAAGCTCGCTGAGGAGGGCTGCCCCGGCGCTTCGGTGGTGTGCACGCACGGTTTGTTCGCCGGCAAAGCCGTGGAGCGGCTGAACGCCCACGAACTCATCACCGAGATCGTCACCACCGACACCGTTCCGGCCCCCGAGGGACTCGACAAACTCATCGTGCGCTCGGTGGCCGACCTCTTCGCGGAGGCGATCGCCCGTATCCACATCGGTGAATCGGTCAGCAGCCTCTTCGACGGGGTCGATCCGCGACACGGTTCACCGCAGCTGTCTTTGAACTTTGGCTGAAGCTCACCGCAGACAGATCGGAGCGCTACCTGATGACTGACCGGATCACAGGACGAATCTCGGCACCTGTTGCCGCCCTTGTGGACGCTTTGGGTGTGCTGGTTTTCGCAGCGATCGGGCGTCGGTCGCACGCCGAATCGGGTGGCCTGGTCGGTGTGCTCACAACGGCCTGGCCCTTTCTCGCCGGCGCCGGGCTCGGCTGGGTGATCGTGTGGCTGTGGCGACGCCACGCCCCCACGGATCTGGCCGGCGGGGTGGTGGTGTGGCTCGCCACGGTCGCGGGCGGGATGTTGTTGCGGGCGCTGAGCGGGGCCGGCACCGCCGTGTCCTTCATCCTGGTCACCACAGCGGTCACAGCGCTCATCCTGCTCGGCTGGCGCGCGGTGGCCAGGGCGATCCTGGCCCGGCGCAGCGCGGCGCCGCACGCCTGAGACCGGCGATCAATCAGCGCCGAGAGGCGCTCGATCACCCGGCAACCTCAAGTCAACGCAGCGGGGCCGCCGACCCGAGTGGGTCGGCGGCCCCTGCTGTGCGCGTGCGGTTCTCAGACGCGGGTGAACAGGGCGGCAAGGGCTTGGCCGCCCCCGATGCACATCGTCACGATGCCGGTCTCCAGGTCGCGGCGCACCAGGTGCTTGGCAACGCGCAGGGTTAGGATTGCGCCGGTGGCCCCGACCGGGTGGCCCAGCGCGATGGCCCCTCCGTACGGGTTTGTCTTCTCCTCATCCAGCCCCGCGTCGCGGATGACCGCTACCGCCTGGGAGGCGAAGGCCTCGTTGAGTTCCACCACGTCGACGCTGCTCGGGCTGGTTCCGGTCATGGCGAACAGCTTCTTCAGCGCAGGCGTGGGTGCGTACCCCATGTATTCAGGCTCCATCGCGGCCGTGGCGACGGCGGTGAGTTCCACCATCGGGGTCAGGCCCCGCTCACGGGCAGCCTGCTCGCGGGCAAGCACCACGGCTGCGCCCCCGTCGTTGATGCCGGAGGAGTTCCCGGCGGTGACGGTGCCGTCCTTGGCGAAGGCGGGGCGTAACCCCGCCAGGACTTCCCTCGTGGTGTCGGGCTTGGGGTGTTCGTCCTGCGACACGGTCACCGGCTTACGCCCACCGGTCTGCACCGCCACGATCTCTTCAGCGAACGCCGCTTGGGCCGCCGCGCTGGCGCAGCGCTGCTGGGAACGAAGCGCGAACTCGTCCTGCTGTTCCCGGGAGACCCCGTACCGCGTGGCGACGTTCTCGGCCGTGACGCCCATCCCGATGCCGTGGAAGGGGTCGGTCAGCATCAGCATGGTGCCATCGACCAGTGCCCGATCCCCCAACCGGTAGCCGTTGCGGGCTCCGAAGTCGTAGAACGGCATCCGGGTCATGCTCTCGTCACCACCGGCCAGGGTGAAGTCCAGGCCGTTCCAGCGCATCTCCTGGGCCGCTGACCAGACCGCCTGCAAGCCGCTGCCACAGAGCCGGTTGACGGTGAACGCCGGCACGCTCTCGGGCAGTCCGGCTTCGATACCGACCCGGCGCGCGTTGTACGCATCCGGCCCGACCTGGCCGATACACCCCATGACGACCTCGGCGATGTCCTGTCCGGGGACACCGCTGCGGCGGAGGGCTTCGCGGGCGGCGTGCGCGCCCAACACGTGCGCCGGCACATCTTTGAAGACCCCACCGAAACTACCGATCGGGGTCCGTGCTCCATCGAGCACGACGATCCTGTCCGCCTGCATGATCGAACCTTCCTGTCCACGAAGTTACCTTCCGGTCAGGCTAGGCCGTATCGCCGTGCTGATCGAGCCCCACGTCGCGCTGCACCGACGTGCTTTCGCGCACGTTGCCGGCGATGTCGAGCTACAGGTATTGCCCTGGGGTCTTAACGCCTTCAACAGCTCGGACTGGTTCGGGCTCTGCCTGAACGGGTTGGGCGGCCAGGCGCCGCATCTCGATGACGCGTTCACCCTTGCGTCCCGAAACCCGTGCCCAGTCGTCAGGGTTGCTGGTGTTGGGCAGGTCTTCGTTCTCGGTGAACTCATCCAAGCAGGCCTGCACCAGATGAGCCGTGGTCAGGCCTCGACCGCCGCCGCTCAGCAGGTCCTTGATGGCGCTGCGTTTGGCGCGGTCGACGACGTTCTGGATCATCGCCCCGGAGGTGAAGTCGGCGAAGTACAGCACCTCGCTGTGCCCATTGGCGTACACCAACTCCAGGTAGCGGTTGCGCGTTGTGCGGGCATACATCTGCTGGACCACAGCGTCGATCATCGCCGCGATCGTGGCTTGGGCGTCGCCACCGTGTGCAGCCAGTTCCTCATCGTGCAGCGGCAGGTCAGCGGTGAGGTACTTGCCGAAGATGTCGCGCGCGGATTCCTCGTCGGGGCGGTCGATGCGGATCTTGGCGTCAAGGCGCCCCGGGCGCAGAATGGCCGGGTCGATCATGTCCTCGCGGTTGCTGGCGCCGATGATGATGACATTGTCCAGGCGTTCCACGCCGTCGATCTCGGCCAACAGCTGCGGCACGATCGTGGTCTCCACATCGGAGGACAAACCCGAACCGCGGGTGCGGAACAGCGAGTCCATCTCGTCGAAGAACACGACCACCGGCGCTCCCCCGCTGGCGTGCTCACGGGCGCGTTGGAAGATCAACCGGATCTGGCGCTCGGTCTCGCCGACGTACTTGTTCAACAGCTCTGGGCCCTTGACGTTCAGGAAGTAGCTCTTAGTGCCGGCCTCCCCCTTCAGCTGGGAGCTCTGGCGGGCCAACGAAGCCGCGACCGCCTTGGCGATGAGTGTCTTCCCGCAGCCGGGAGGGCCGTACAGCAGCAGACCCTTGGGCGGGCGCAAGTGGTGCTCCCGGAAGAGCTCGGGGTGCAGATACGGCAGCTCGATGGCGTCCCGGATCGCTTCGATCTGCCCGGAGAGCCCGCCGATGTCGGAATAGGAGATGTCGGGGACCTCCTCCAGTACGAGATCTTCGACCTCGGCTTTGGGGACGACCTCGTAGACGAAGTTGCTGCGGGTATCGAGCAGAACCAGGTCCCCACCACGCAGCGGCGTCTGTGCCATCGGCGCAGCCCGGCGGGCAATGCGTTGGTCCTCACCGTGGATGACCACGACCACCCGGTCGTCGTCGAGGGTCTCATGCACGGTGACAACCTGCCCGAGGTCCTCGAACTGTCCGACGTCCACCACGGCCAGGGTGTCGTTGAGGCGCACCTCACGGCCCAGGACGAGGCTGCCCTGATCCACATCGGGTGAGATCTGGACCCGCATCCTGCGCCCGCCGGTCAACACATCGACCGTGTCCTGGGCGGGTGGGGCGAGCACCTGGCCGTAGGTGGAGGGCGGGCCCCCCAGGGCCGCGACCTGCGCCTTGAGCCCCGACAGTTGATCGCGGGCGTAGGACAGCGTCCGGGTGAGTTCCTCGTTGCGGCGCCGAAGGGTGCTCAGGCCGGCTTCCAAACGAGCGATCTGCACCTGCGGGTCAGTAGCCTCGGAGCTCATGTCACCTCACCTTGCTCAACGATCTCATCGGCGCTGCAGACGGGCCTGCCCTCAGCGGTGTCGGTAACGTCGACGGCCTCGGCAGCCTGCTCGGCGCGGTTCTCTCGTTCCTGCGTGCTGCCGGCCTCAGCTGCCGCGTCAGCCGCTCGGCGCAGTCTGCGGACCTTCTTGTCCGAGATCTGCCGCTCGCCGATCGCTTCGGTGCTCCAGTCGTTCTCGCGGGAGGGCATGTCGGCTGCGTCTTCGCCGTAGGCACCCTTCGCCGGGCGCCGTTTACGCAGCGGGGGCGTCACCCCGGGGGCCAACCGCCGGGTGGTGATGAGGAAACCGGTGTGACCGTGCATCCGATGCTCCGGCCGGACTGCCAGGCCCTCCAGGTGCCACCCGCGCACCAGGGACTCCCACGCCGAGGGTTCGGTGAACCCGCCGTGTTCGCGGATGTCCTCTGCGACCCGAGACAACTGGGTCGCGGTGGCGACATAACAGATGAGGACACCGCCGGGAGTCAGCGCGTCCCCCACCACGTCCAGGCACTCCCAGGGGGCCAGCATGTCCAGGACGACCCGGTCTACGCTGCCCGGCTCCACGGCTGCCGGCAAGGACTCCACCAGGTCCCCGACCGTCACCTGCCAGGCGGGATGCGGTGCGCCGAAGAAGGCGGCAACGTTGGATTTGGCGATCTCGGCGAAGTCTTCGCGGCGCTCGAAGGAATGCAGGGATCCGGCATCCCCGACGGCCCGCAGCAGTGACATCGACAATGCACCCGAACCCACCCCCGCTTCCACGACGCGGGCTCCGGGGAAGATGTCAGCCATGGCCACGATCTGACCGGCGTCCTTGGGGTACACCACGGCTGCGCCGCGCGGCATGGACATGACGTAGTCCGACAGCAGGGGCCGCAGCGCAAGGTACTCAACACCCGAGGTGTTCGTCGTGGTCGAGCCGTCGGGGGCGCCGATGATGTCGTCGTGGGCCAGGCTGCCGCGGTGGGTGAAGAACTGTCCGCCGGCCTGCAGAGTGATGGTGTGTAGGCGACCCTTGGGGTCGGTGAGTTGGACCCTGTCTCCAACCTGGAAGGGGCCGCGACGCAAGGTGACGCCGGTGGGTTCGGGGAGGGAGGAGTCCATGGGCGCCAAGTCTAGGGCGCTGCACGCTGCCAGCTACCCCCGCCTCGCCCGAGTCGTCTGCACCCCGCTCTGCTCCAGGTCGTGAGCCTGCTGCAGGTCGCTGGCCAGCACCACCGAATCTCCGTGTTCGCCGCGCAGCAGAACCATGGGCGTCTGGGCGCTGCGCATCGCTTCGAGGATCCTGGCCGGGCCCCAGGCACGCTCCCCCGCCTCCAGCACCCAGCCTGGCGGCTGGCGCAGGCAGAAGGCGGATACGGGTGCGCTGAGCAGATCGTGGCGGCCCTCCGCCGGCAATTCGTCCAGCTCGAGCGGGGCGAGCACACCCTGCGGGCTGCCGTTCGTGGACAAGACGACCACGGTGCGCGCGCCAGTTTCGGCGTGCGCCAGCGCCTCGGCTAGCGGCATCCGGCCCGGAACGCAGATCGCGGGGTGTAGCAGCGGCTCCAGCAGCACTCGCTCCAGCGCTTGCACAGTGCGCGCCCTGTCGATTGCCGAGGAAGCCCCGGACCACAACACAGCCCCGATCAGACCAGCCCAGGCGATGACGAAAAACGACGGCGTACGCCCACTGCTCAAGGGCAACACGATTGCCCACACCAGCAGCAGGGCCACCAGCACTCGCCCGGCCCAGCCCGCGAATCGAAGCCCCAAGTGACGCTTACCGGTGAGTTTCCAGATGAGCGCGTCCAGGACGAAGCCGCCGTCCAACGGCAACCCCGGCAGCAGATTGAACGCGCCGATCAGCGCGTTGGTGGCCACCGCAGCAGCAAGCAGCCACCACGAAACCTGCCCGTGAGCCAGGTTGAGCAACCCGAAGCTGACGGCAGCGAGCGCGCCATTGGCCAACGGGCCCACCGCGGAGACGATTGCCAGCCGTCCCGGGGAGACATCGCAGGTCTTGTATGCGGTGTGGCCCCCGAAGAGGTTCACCACGATTCGTTCCACCGGATAGCCGAAGGCGCTGGCCGCCAAGGCATGCGCGGCCTCGTGGACCAGCACCGACAGCAGCAGCAGCACCGCATAGGCGAACGCGACGAGGTAGGCCTGCGGCCCCGGCAGGGACAGCCTCAGTTGCGGGCCGAAGTACATGACGATGAGTACAGCCAAGACCAGCCAGCTGGGTGTGATGATGACCGGAACCCCGCCGGGCCCCGTGATCCGCCAGCCGGTCACGGTGCGCTCCGGGAAGGTGGGGTTCATGCAGTCGAGGGTACGGGGCCGCCGGCGGCGGCGCCGGTGGGCGCGAGCGCCATCCTCAACCCCGAGCGGTTCCGTTCACCGCGCTAGGCAGCGGTAGTGCACCTGGTGATGGAGCGTGAAGCCCGCAGCCGCGCCGAGTCCAAGCGCCGCCGAATCGGTTTCCGGCACCTGTACGACGGCGAACCGTGCCCCCAGCGAAGCGGCCTGGGCGAGCATCTGGGCGCTGGCCTGCCGCCCGAGTCCGCGACGACGCAATCGCGGGGTCACGCTTATCTGGGACAACCCAGCCCAACCGCGTGAGAGGGCCAGCCTCCCGATCGCGACCGGGGCGGCCGCTTGCCGCAGCGTCAGATAGTAGGCCGGCCCCGTGCGGATCTCCTCGCGGGCCGCCGCGGGGGCTCGGCCCGCGAGCCAGAGTGAGTACCAGTCGGCATCCGGCTCGCGGGCCCACCCGATCACCGTCTCTGCAGACGCGGTGGCCTCCGAGCGCGGCTCGCCGCCGCTGCGGCTCGCGCGCAGGTCGGCCACCAACACGTTCGTGCTCGCCAAGCTCGTCCAACCGAGTTCGTCCAGCAGCGGTACCAGCGCCGAGGCATCGCCGTCCGGCCGGGCGCGGTGACTGTCGGCGCTCGCCGCTCGCAGCGGCACCTGAACCCGGGGCGTCAACCCGCGGCGACGGTAGAAGTCCTCGACCGAGGCCAGCGCGATACGTGGGTCCGTTCCGGGGTCACCCACTACCAGCGCCGCGTTGGCCTCCCAGGACCAGCCATGGGCCGCCTGCAGCAACCATCCTCCCAGCCGCATCCGTTCCGGTGCGGGCAGATGTCCCGCCATCACTCGGTGCAGGTCGGCCGGGGATGAGCTGGGGCGCACCGCGCGAGGCGGTGCCACCCGCGAGGCGGTGATATGCGCGCGGGGGATGCGCACCGGGCCGCCTGCCTCCGGGAGCAAGGTCAGCGCTTCTTCGTCCTGGCTGAGTACCACGCCGACGACATCACGTAGACCGTCGGGGACGGCCCGACGCACACTCAGCCGGTCCGCCTCCGGATCAGGCGCCGGGATCATGCCGTGGTCAGGGCCAGTAGGTCACCGGGTTGCACCCGCTCCAGCGAGTCCACCCGGAACAGGCCTGCCAGCTCGGGCAACTCGACCATGTGGGGAATGCCCAGGGTGCGCGCGCCAGAGGCCAGCGCCGAACGCACCCCCGAAGGTGAATCCTCGATGGCCACACAGTCACCGATAGCCACCCCCAGCTGGGCCGCGCCGGTGAGGTAGGCCTCCGGGTCCGGTTTACCTACCGTGACCTCATCACCGGTGACAACCGCGCCGAAGGTGTCGCGCGGCAACGCAGCCAGCAGCACCTGCGCCATCGGCCGCCACGACATGGTCACCAGCGCACACGGAACATCCGCCTCCCGCAGCGCCAGCAGCAGTTCGCGCGCGCCGGGGCGCCAGGGCATCTCCTTTCGCATGGCTTCGATCACCCCCGACTGGAGTTCCTCCACGATCGCCCGGATCGGCAGATCCACCGGGGTGCGTTCGCGCAGGATCTGCGCCGAAACATCCAAGGGGTTGCCGACCATGGCCAGGCCGTCCTGGTGGGACCACGTCCCGCCGAAGCGTTCGACCAGCTCAGTTTCGGCGGCCATCCAGTACGGCTCGGTGTCGATGAGGGTGCCGTCCATGTCCCATAGGACCGCCGCGGGAAGCTGCATGTTCATGCTCAGACCTTGAAGTAGGAGGCGTCGGGGTGGTGCACGACGAGTGCGTCGGTGGACTGCTCAGGGTGCAACTGCAGTTCCTCGGACAATTCGACGCCGATCCGTTCAGGTTCCAACAGCTTCACCAAGGTGACCCGGTCTTCCATCTGCGGGCAGGCCGGGTAGCCGAAGGAATACCGGCAACCGCGGAACTTCACGTCCAGGATGTCCGAGAGCGGTAGTGCCTCGTCGATCCCCAGCTCCTCGCGCACCCGGGCGTGCCACAGTTCGGCCAACGCCTCGGTGAGCTGCACCGAGAGCCCGTGCAGCTCCAGGTAATCGCGGTACTTGTTCTCGGCGTAGATCTGCGCCGTCACATCGCTGACGTGAGCGCCCATCGTCACCAACTGGAAGGGGATGACATCGGGGCGCCCATCGGCCTCGTAGGCCTGCTTGGTGCGGAAGAAGTCGGCCAGGCACTGCCGCCGGTCGCGACGCTGCCGCGGGAAGGTGAATCGCGCCCGAACGTCGCCGGTGGTGTGCGAGCCGTCCTCGTCCTGACCGTCTTCGTGCCACAGCACGACCAGGTCGTTGCCTTCGGAGTAGCACGGGAAGTAGCCGTAGACGACGGCCGGGTTCATGATCTCCTCGGTGGCGATCCGGTCCAGCCACATCCGCAGCCGGGGGCGCCCTTCGGTCTCGACCAGGTCTTCATAGCTGGGGCCGTCCTGCCCGCGGGTCGGACGCAGACCCCATTGGCCCAGGAACGTCGCACGTTCATCGAGGTAGGCCGCGTACTCGGCCAGCGCGATGCCCTTGACCACGCGCGTCCCCCAGAACGGCGGGGTCGGGATGCTGTGGTCGCGGCTGATGTCCGCAGGCGTCGTGTCATTGACATCGGGCAGGTCGTCCTTGGCGGCGGCGTTGGGCCGGACTCGACGCTTGCGCAGCTCCGGCAAGACTTCTGCGAGATCCACCGAGGGGTCGTCCTTGGCCTTGGCGACAGCGTCCATCAGGCGCAGGCCCTCGAACGCGTCCCGGGCGTAACGCACATGGCCCTGGTACACCTCGGCGAGATCCTGCTCCACGTAGGCGCGGGTCAGCGCGGCGCCGCCGAGCATCACCGGGAAACGTTGAGCGAGGTCCCGGGTGTTGAGCTCCTCGAGGTTCTCCTTCATCACCACCGTGGACTTCACGAGCAGTCCGCTCATGCCGATGGCGTCGACGCCGTGGGTGGTCGCGGCCTCGATGATTTCGTTGGCAGTCTTCTTGATGCCGAGGTTGACGACCTCATAACCGTTGTTCGACAGGATGATGTCGACCAGGTTCTTGCCGATGTCGTGAACGTCGCCTTTGACCGTGGCCAACAGCACCTTCGCCTTGGCCTGGCGGGTGCCGCCACCGGCCGCGACCTGCTCTTCGATGATGGGTTCCAGGTAGGCCACCGCGGCCTTCATCGTCTCGGCGCTCTGCAACACGAACGGGAGCTGCATCGTGCCCGCGCCGAACCGCTCACCGACGATCTTCATACCTTCGAGCAGGTGGTCGTTGATGATTGCCAGGGCGGGCTTGCCGGAGTCGACGGCTTCCTGCAGGTCCGGCTCCAGCCCTTGGCGTTCCCCGTCGATGATGCGCTGGGCGAGGCGCTCATCCAGCGGCATCGCCGCGAGCTCCTCTGCCCGGGAGGCTTTCAGTGATGCTGAGTCGACGCCCTCGAACAGTTCCAGCATCAACGACAGCGGGTCGTAGGTGCACTCGCTGGTACCCGGCTCCCCCGCCCACTCCCGGCGGTCGTGCACCAGGTCGAAGGCGACCTTGTACTGGTCTTCGGGGATGCGCGCGATCGGCAGGATCTTCGCCGAGTTGACGATGGCGCTGCTCAGACCGGCCTTGACACACTCATCCAGGAAAACCGAGTTCAGGACCACTCGCGCAGCCGGTTTCAATCCGAAGCTGACATTGGAGACACCCAACGTGGTCTGCACACCGGGGTAGCGCCGAGTGATCTCCCGGATCGCCTCGATGGTTTCGATGCCGTCGCGGCGGGTCTCCTCCTGCCCGGTGGCGATCGGGAAGGTCAGGGTGTCGACGATGATGTCCTCGACGCGCATCCCCCACTGCCCAGTGAGCGCCTCGATCAGGCGGGTGGCCACGGCGACCTTGTGTTCGCGGGTGCGTGCCTGACCCTGCTCGTCGATCGTGAGTGCCACCACGGCGGCACCGTGCTCGGAGACCATCCGCATGACCCGCTCAAAACGTGAACCGGGCCCCTCGCCGTCTTCGTAGTTCACCGAGTTGATGACGGCCCGACCACCGACGCGTTCCAGACCGGCCTGGACCACATCGGGTTCGGTGGAGTCCAGAACAAGCGGCAGCGTGCTGGAGGTGTTGAAGCGCGAGACGATCTCGGCCATGTCGCCGGCGCCGTTGCGGCCCACATAGTCCGCGCACACGTCTAGCAGGTGCGCCCCGTCGCGGGTTTGATTCTTGGCGATCTCGACGCAGTCGTCCCACTTCTCGGCAAGCATCGCCTCACGGAAGGCCTTGGAACCGTTGGCGTTGGTCCGCTCCCCGATGGACAGGAAGCTGGCGTCCTGCCGGAAGGGCACGGCGGTGTACAACGAGGCGACCCCGGGTTCCGGATTGGGCTCGCGGGCCGGGATGGGCATCCCCCCGACGGCTTGCACAACCGCGGCCAGGTGCTCGGGGGTGGTGCCGCAGCAGCCGCCGACGAGGCTGACGCCGTACTCGCGAACGAAGCCGGCATGCGCCTGGGCGAGTTCCTGCGGGGACAACGGGTAGACCGCGCCGTGCTTGCCCAGCTGCGGCAGCCCCGCGTTGGGCATGACCGAGATGGCCACGCGCGCGTTCTTGGACAGGTGGCGCAGGTGTTCGCTCATCTCGGCCGGGCCGGTGGCGCAGTTCAGACCGATCACATCGATGCCCAGCGGCTCCAGCGTCGTCAACGCCGCACCGATCTCGCTACCCATGAGCATCGTGCCTGTGGTCTCCACGGTGACCTGGGCGATGATCGGTACGTTCTCCTCCAGCTCGCCCATCGCCCGCTTGCAGCCGATGATCGCCGCCTTGGCCTGCAACAGGTCCTGGCTGGTTTCGATGAGCAGAGCGTCCGCGCCGCCGCGGATCAGACCCCGCGCGCACTGCTGGTAGGCATCCCGCAAGGTCGCGAACGGTGCGTGCAGCAACGAGGGCAATTTGGTGCCCGGCCCCATCGAACCCAGCACGAAGCGCGGCTTGTCATCGCTGGACCAGGCATCCGCCGCCTCGCGGGCCACGGCGGCTCCGGCGTGGGCCAGCTCTTCCACGCGTTCGGGAATGTCGTACTCGGCCAGGTTGGCGAAGTTCGCACCGAAAGTGTTGGTCTCGATCGCATCGACCCCGACCTGCAGATAGGCCTCGTGGACGCTGCGCACGATGTCGGGGCGCGTCACGTTGAGAATCTCGTTGCAGCCCTCGAGCTGATCGAAGTCCTCCATCGAGGGGTTCGCGTCCTGCAGCATCGTGCCCATCGCGCCGTCGGCGATGATCACACGTTCGGACAGCAGGGCGCGGAAACGATCGGAGCGGCTGCTCACAGAATTAACCTCATTACTGGCAGAGAACTTTTCGTATTCATCTTAGAGCTGCCCGCTGACGGCCTTTGTTGGCGTCCGCGGATGCCCCGAGCCGCCACCTACCAGCCCCGATTTGTCGGCAAGGGCTGCCTGAGCAGCCAATGCCTCCCCCCGGGTACGTAGGCTGGGGGGATGAGTGAGTTCCGTGTGCGCCCCAGTGGGATGGCCCCTACCAGCGCGAAGGTCACTTCATGATCGAGGCCGAGGAACTACCCGAACTGAACCGGCCGATCGTCATCGCCGCGTTCGAGGGCTGGAACGACGCCGGGGAAGCTGCCACGACCGTCATCTCGCACCTGGCGCAGGTTTGGGGCGCTGAGCCGGTCGCTGCGATCGACCCCGATGACTACTACGACTTCCAGGTGAACCGGCCACGGATCTCTACCGTCGAGGGCGAGCGTCGAGTCACCTGGCCCACCACCCGGATTCTGTTGGCGCGCCAGACCGGTCTGGGCCACGACGTGCTGCTCATCCAGGGCATCGAACCCTCGATGCGTTGGCGCTCCTTCGTCATTGAACTGCTCGGCCTCGCCCATGAGGTCGACGCCGAGATCCTCGTCCTGCTCGGAGCGCTGCTGGCGGACGTCCCGCACACCCGCCCCTGCCCGGTGATGGTCACCTCTGAGGACCGCCGTCTGGCGCACCGCTACGACCTCGAACCGAGCACCTACGACGGGCACGTGGGCATCGTCGGCGTGGTGGCCGACGCGGCGCATCAGTCCGACCTGCCGACCCTTTCGTGTTGGGTTTCGGTGCCGCACTATGCCGGTGGCCACACCTCCCCCAAGGCGGCCCTGGCCCTGCTCAGCCGCGTCGAGGAATTGCTCGATCTGGCTCTGCCGCACGGTGAACTGGAGGAGTTGGCCAGAGCGTGGGAACGCGGAGTGGACGAACTCTCCGGTTCTGACGAAGAGATCGCCGAGTATGTCCAGGCGTTGGAAGAGGCTCAGGACACCGCTGAGCACCCGCAGGCCAGCGGCGATGCCATTGCCAAGGAGTTCGAGCGTTACCTGCGCCGACGCGAAGACGACAACCGCTAGGCGCGCAGTTACCTAAAGCTGCACCCCGAGGAGCGCGTCCAGGACTGCCGCGACCGGCATCTCGTTGCTCGGTTGCGCTGCTGCGGTCTCGGCAGCACCGACAGCGGCTGCCCAATCGTCGAGAACAGCGAGCGCGCCGGGGGTGTCCAGGTCATCAGCCAACCTGTTGCGCACCGCGTCCACCAGGCGCTGGTCGGCACGCGGGCAATTGGCTGCGGCCGCCCGCCAGGTCTGCAAGCGGTGCCGTGCTTGGTCCAGAACCTCATCGGTCCAGTCCCACGGGGTTCGGTAGTGGTGAGCCAGCAGCCCCAACCGGATGGCCATCGGGTCGACGCCCGCACGCCGCAGCACCGAGACCAGCACCAGGTTGCCCTTGGACTTGCTCATCTTCTCGCCGTCCAAACCGACCATGGCTTGATGCAGGTACACCGAGGCGAAAGCGTCGGGGCCGTGCGCGGCCTTGGCCTGGACGGCGCTCATCTCGTGGTGCGGGAAGACCAGGTCGCTGCCGCCGCCTTGAACATCGAAGCTCGTGCCCAGCGCTCGGGTGGCGATACTCGTACATTCGATGTGCCAACCGGGTCGGCCCGGAACCAGCCCGGCCACCTGCCAAGACGGCTCCCCCGCTCGCGCAGCTCGCCACAACAACGGGTCGAAGACGCCACGTTTGCCGGCGCGTTCCGGGTCGCCGCCGCGATCAGCGAAGACGGCGAGCATTTCGTCCTCGCTCCAGCCGCTGACCTTCCCGAACTGCGGCTGCTTGGCAAGATCAAGGTAGATGTCCTCGACGCCCTCACCGCCCGCCTCGGGTTGTCCGATGCGGTAAGCGGCTCCGCTGGCCAGCAGCTCCAGCACAGAGCGGCCGATCTCCGCAACGCTCTCCACGACGCCGACGTAGTGCTGGGGAGGGATGACGGCCAATGCGCTCATGTCGTCGCGGAAGAGCTGGATCTCCCGGGTTGCCAGGTCACGCCAGTCCATCCCGTCGCGCTTGGCGCGTTCCAGGAGCGGGTCGTCGACGTCGGTGACGTTCTGGGCGTACAACACCTGATGACCCGCGTCGCGAAGCACCCGATTGAGCACGTCGAAAGTCACGTAGGTCGCCGCGTGGCCCAGGTGCGTGGCGTCGTAGGGGGTGATGCCGCAGACATAGACGGTGGCCACCGGGCCGGGCTGCAGTAGCACCTTCTCCCCGCGAGCGTCGTCGTGGACGCAGGGCAGCGGCCCCCGACCGTAGGAGGCGAGTTCGGGAACATGCGGGCTGGGCCAGGCAATCACGGCGTGATCTTAGACGCGTTCACCGGCAACCCTTGAGTCGGTTCCGCTGACGGCCGTGTTTGGGTCACAGCGGCGGCCAGGGCAGCGCCGGCCACCCGGGTGCAGGCAGGGGGTGGCGTCGGGTGCGACGAAGGTGCGCGACCCGCCCTCGCAGCGCGGTGATCTCTTCGGCGGTGAGTAACTGCGCGAGTCGGTGCGGCAGTTCACCGCCCGTCAGCGCTGCGGCCAGCTGCTCCAAACGATGCAGGTCCTGCTCGGGCAGGGGCTCCCCGGCCCACCCCCACAAGACGGTGCGCAGCTTGGCTTGGGAGTGCAGGGTCACCCCGTGGTCGATCCCCCACAACTGGGCGTCGCTGCCCCGCAGCACATGCGAAGCCTTGCGGTCGCTGTTGTTCACGACCGCATCCAGCACCGCCAGGGAACGCAACCTGGGGTTGTCTGCGTGGGCGACGAGGACCTGCCCGCCGTTGGGGAGTTCTCCGGTGAACACCGGAAGCCAGCCGGGCAGGTCGGTGCCCGGCTGCAGGAGGCGCACGATGTCGGCCTCAGCTCCGGCCTCTTGCCCACCGGCCTCGAGGTCTGCGGTGTCGATGCCGGTGGGCCTGACCGCCCCAGCCTCAGGCTCGCGGGCTGCCGAGGTGGGATCACCGGCCTGTTCCAGCACGCGCTTTGCGTCGGTGACCCAGCGCTGCAGTGATCCCGGTCCCAGCGGCCCGGTGATGAGCGCGGTGGGGGGCACCAACCCCCAACCGCCGGCCTCGTCGATGAGGAAGCAAGCCACCTCTCGATGCGCCAGATGGCCGGTCGGGAAGTCCCACAGTGGTTCTTCGCCACGGATGGGCTTGTAGACCCCGTACAGCTCAGGGCCGGGCGCGCTGGCGGGATCGGCCTCGGCTCGTGGGAGCACTTCGACCAGGAATGCCGCGTTGGAGGCGTCGAGCAGCTGGGCACGCACCCGCAGTGAGCCGTTCTCGAGCACATCGATGATGTCCTGAGACTTCACCCGCGACTCCCGCAGACGGCTCGCGTGCAGATGAACAGCCTCACCGTTTGTAGCCGTTGGCCCGGGGACAGACATGTCCGGCAGGGTCCAGCGGAGCGGCGCAGAACGGGCACGGCGGACGCCCGGCGGCCACGACCTTGACGCTGCGGCGAGCGAAGGCCCGGGCGCCGGCCGGTGACATGGCCACTCGAAGCACGATTTGGCTGGGGTCCAGCGCCGGGTCGGCCAGGGTCTCGGCGAGGGCTTCGTCTGCCTCGTCGAAGGCGTCGCCGGCGGCGTGACATTCCACGATCAGACGCCGTGAGGCTGGTTCCCAGTCCAGGCGCATCGTCCCTACCCGGAACTCCTCCTCGATGGGGGTGTCCAGGGGTGCGTTGTCCAGCAACGCCTCGGCTGCCTGTTCGCTGGCCTCACCGGCGGCGAACTCGTCCAACATGTCGTTGATCCGGTCCGCTAGCGCGTTCACCTGCAGCTTCTCCAGCGACACAGTAGTGGTGCGACCGCCGCCGGTGGCTTGCAGGAAGAATTGGCGCTGCCCCGCCGGGCCGACGGTGCCCGCGACAAAGCGCTCGGGCGGGTCGTATTCGAAGAGGGCCATGCTTCCGACGATAACCGGCCGGTGCCTGCTTAGCGCACCCGGATGAGTGTCCCGTCTGCGCGGTGTCCAACGATGGCGGTGTTACCGCCGACGCGGATGGTCCAGGTCGTGGTGCCACCGGCTGAGACCGTGGTGCGCACCCGCACCGCGTCCTTAGCCCCGGCCGGCACCACGAGCGCACCGACGCGCACCGAGCGGGCCTTGATCTGCCCGCTGACCGTCGGGGCAGGCTTCTTCTCGAAAATGGTGTGCCAGTGCCAGCCCTGGATGGGGTTGGTCGATCCGGTGACGGTGCGCAGCCGAGGGATATCGCCCTTAGCCCCCACCACCAGCGGGATGACCATGGTCTTCTCGGTGCGTTTGGAACCCACCAACGCGGTTGCGGCGTTGCGAGCGATTCGCACGGAGGCGTCGGTGGGCAGATGCCAGTGTTGGGAGAAGGTGGTCACCTTCGGTGCGGTTGCGGCGTCCACGACCAGGAGTGCCTCCGGGCCGCGCAGGAACATTGCGGTGCGGGATCGCTGGAATCCCTTTCCGGGGGTGTCTGTGACCACGAAAGTGTCGGCCTTGGGGCTGAGTGAACTGGAGGTCAGCGCGGCGGGTGCCCGCGACATCCCGGGGGCGACGAGAGCGTTGTGGGCGGCGAAGCCGGTCTGATATTCACGCCAGGCGTCGCGGTTCAATTCGCCGAGACCGGGGTCGATGAGCACGTCTCGGCGCCGCGCCTGGTAGGTGATCGAGGTTTTGTCATCGTGACCGTGGGCCCGCTTGGCGCGTCCGAAACGCAGCGAATACGAGGACTCGTCGATGAGCGGGGTGCTTGCGGTCCCCCACCCGGAACGACCGAAGACGTATCCAGCTCGATAGATCGCCACCCGGTTCGACAACGGTTTACCCGAGCGGCCGCCGGTGGCGATGTATTCGTGCGGCGTCCCGACCAGGGGGCGCAGCCGGCGACGCTCACTGTCACCGATCTGATGGTGATAGCCCAGGGAGTTGGTGGCGTGGGCGAAGAAGGTGGCCAGGCGCGCCAGCGAGACGTCGATCTGTCGCTGCAGGTCTGCGGCGACCTGCGCCTCACGCAAGGTGTCCCGGGCGCGCATCCACAGGTCGTAGTTGAGCAGGACATACCCGGTGGACTGTTCGTCGGTGGCGCCTTGGGCGTCGATCGTCAGCGGCAGCGCTTCTCGCAGGCGACGAACACCCAGATCAGTGAACTCGCGCCGGTGCAGTGTCACTCCGACGCCGACCAGGGTGATCGATTCGTTGGTTCCGTGGTTGCCGACACCCGAGTAGTGCGCGGTGAGCCACTTACCGTGCCGCTCGATGGCGGCATCTATCCAGGCCAGGTCCGGGCTGAGTTTGCCGTTGGGGGAAGCCACGGCTTGGCGCAGGCACAGCAGCATGTTGGTGCGGTGCATGGCACCCTCGGTGACGGTGTCGTCGCCGGTCCAATCCTTCTGGTGATCGTTCATCCAGTCACGGGTGATGGCCAGGGCGTGTGCCCGGGCTTGGGCGTTGCCCTTGCCCGCCGCGTCCACGGCTTTGCCCAGCCAGCGCAGTGCGTTCAACCACATGCGCCAGCTCACCTGTTTGTGCGGATCGAGGTTCCAGTCGATGTCTCCGCGACCGTTGCCGACCTTGTCGGCGTAGATTCCCCAGCGGTACACGTCCTTGAGCACGTCCTCGGTCGGGTTTCCGAATTCGAGGTTGCTACACAGATAGCGGGGCTGTTTACGTGCCGCGTCCGAGGTTATCGGCCGTGCGGTCGCAACCGAACCGGCGCCAGCCATGGTCGCGACCAGCGCGCCGACCGTGATGGTACGTAAAGCTGCGCAATGCATGGAAAACCCCTCACGTCCCCGAAAGTGTCTTGCTCAGTTGGTCCCCGGTGGTAAGCATTGCCCGCCGGGACCTGGGCCAGGCGCGACGGCGCGCAAGAGGGACTGGCTGTTGGGGAAGTCAGAAGCAGTTCTTTGCCGGCGCTTGACTGCGATCTCGATGATGAGTGAGATCGCAGGCTGGGGCAGGCGCCAGCAGAGTGGGCGGTGGTATCGCTTTTGTGCGGCTACTGCTCGCCTGATCGCGCCAGACGCAGGGTGCTCAGGACGGACTTCAGGGCAGGAATGCGCGGGCGCCGAGATCCTCGATCCAGGCGCTGGTTGGAACCCGCTCAGGCGCCTCCCCCGACGGCGGCGTCCGCGTTAGCGGCCGTTTCCGCAGGCGGCATGAGTGCAGATAGATCCGCCCCGGTGTCTCCCAGCCGAAGCAGGAACGGGCGGCGTTGGGTGTAACGCACGACCTGTAGCGAGGCGGGTGCGACCATGAAACGCTGGAATTGGTCGAGGTGAGATCCGGCGGCATCGGCGAGGATCGCTTTGATGACGTCGCCGTGCGAGACCGCCAGCCACAGCGCGTTCGGGCCGTGCTCGGCCTCGACCTCGGCGTCGATGGCCCGGACCCCAGCAACAGCCCGGGCCGACATCTCAGCGATCGACTCGCCACGGTGCTTCGGGTCCTCGGGGAAGCGAGCCGCGCTGGGGTGGTCTTGCACGGTGCGCCAGAGGGGTTCCTGGGCGAGTTCGCTCAAGGCGCGACCGGTCCATGCCCCGTACCAACACTCCCCCAACGCGTCCAGCTCCTGGACCTGGATCTGTGGAAAGGCCTGCGAACGCAAGATGTCGGCGGTCTGCAGGCAGCGGGTGAGGGGGCTGCTGACGATGCGGGCGATCGGCAGCCCCGACAAGCGACGACTCAGATCGCCGACGGCGGCGCGTCCGGTTTCGTCGAGCTCGACACCTGGGGTCCAGCCGGCGAGGACGCCGGAGCTGTTGGCAGTTGTTCGTCCGTGGCGGACGAGGAGACAGGTCGACACCCGGCCCACTGTAGGCGCCCGGTGGGCAGCTTCGCGGGGGACTCCGTGGTTCCCGCGAAGCGGATGCACACTATGGACCGTGATTGTTGACAAGGCTGTGTACCGCGACGGGGTACGTCAGGACTGTGGGGATCCCTCCAGCGAACTCGAACGGTGCCGTACCGAGGGCACGGGATTCTTGTGGATCGGTCTGAAAGACCCTGAGCCGGAGGAGTTCGCTGCGATCAATGCCGAGCTGGCGCTGCACCCGCTGGCGGTGGAGGACGCGGTCACCGGTAACCAACGCGCAAAGATCGAGGTCTACGAAAACCTCGTGTTCATCGTGGTGAAGACCCTCCGCTATGTGGATGCGACGTCCGACGTGGAGACCGGCGAAGTGATGCTGTTCGCCGGCGATCGGTTCGTGCTCACGGTGCGTGGCGGCGAAGCCAATCCGTTGGCCGGGGTCCGACGGCAACTGGAGACGAAGCCGGCGCATCTGCGACGAGGCCCGGTTGCTGTGGTGCACGCAGTACTCGACCTCGTCGTCGACACCTACAGCAGCATCGACGTGGAGATCGCCTCAGACCTGTCCGAGATCGAAGATCTGGTTTTTCGAGACGACCGGTCCGTACAAGGCACCGACATCTACCGGCTCAAGCGGGAGGTGCTGGAGTTCAAACGGGCGGCGGTACCCATGGTGGCGCCGCTGCGGCGACTCATCCAGGGGGAAGCAGCCTTCGTGGATAAGAAGATGCGGCCCTTCTTCCGGGACGTGCTCGACCACCTGTTGCAGGTCACCGACCATCTGGAGTCCTATGACCGGCTGCTGTCCGACATCCTCAACGCTCACCTGTCCCAGGTGTCGCTGCGGCAGAATGACGACATGCGCCGAATCTCCGCCTGGGTCGCTATTGCTGCCGTGCCGACGATGATCGCCGGCGTGTACGGCATGAACTTCGACAACATGCCCGAGCTGCACTGGGAATACAGCTACTTCGTCGTTCTGGCGCTGA
Organism: Gephyromycinifex aptenodytis; assembly: GCF_012277275.1. Taxonomy (GTDB): domain Bacteria; phylum Actinomycetota; class Actinomycetes; order Actinomycetales; family Dermatophilaceae; genus Gephyromycinifex; species Gephyromycinifex aptenodytis. The sequence goes on from NZ_CP051155.1 coordinate 460,051, forward strand.
TGGTTGCGGTCTGTCTCGCCATGTATGCCGCGTTCCGCAGGAGTGGCTGGTTGTAGAACTCAGACGTGGGTCATCAGGCCTGCGGAGAGCAGACCCATGAGCAGCACTCCGAGGGCGACGCGGTAGTACACGAAAGCACGCAGGGAGTTGGACGCCACGAACTTCAGCAACCAGGCAATGGAGGCGTAGGCGACGACGAACGAGACGAGCACTCCTACGATCATCGGCCCGATGGGCAGGATCGCGGTGTCCACGTCCTTGAGGCCGAACAACCCAGCCGCGGTCAATGCCGGAATCGCCATGAAGAACGAGAGCCGAGTTGCGACCACTCGGTTGATGCCCGAGATGAGACCGGCCGAGATGGTCGCTCCAGAGCGGGAGACGCCGGGGATGAGAGAGAAGCACTGAACCAGACCCAGGACCAGCCCATCCTTGATCGTCACATCGGTTTCACTTCGCTGCGTGCCGGCTTTTACCGAACTGGCGAACTTGGCCTCGGCGAACCACATGACCGCACTCCACAGGATCAGCGCGGCGGCGACCACCCAGAGGCTGCGCAACGGGCCGGTGATGATGTGGCGTCCGAAGAACCCGACGAAACCCACCGGGAGCGAACCGACGATGACGGCCCACGCCAGGGTGTAGTCGTGGTCGCGGGCCGCTGAATCGCGAAGCCCCCGCACCCAGGCCAGGAACAGCCGCGTGATGTCTTTCCAGAAGTAGACCAGCGTCGCCGCAATGGCACCGATCTGGATTGTCGCCGTGTAGCCGGTGACCGCGGGGTTGTCGATGGGCAGCCCGAGCAACTGTTCGGTGATGGTCAGGTGCCCCGTGGAGGACACCGGCAGATACTCGGTCACCCCCTCGACGATTCCGAGGATGAGGGCATGCAGATAGGTGAGCTCCACGCGAGGCCTTTCAGAGTGAACAAGCGACAGTGCAGAGCGCCCAGGGGGTGCCCCACGCTCTCAGCGTAGGACGTGAGCGATCCCCGCCCGGCACGCCTGGGCGACAGTCCGCAGAATCGGCGGGAATCCGCAGCCGCTTCTCGGCGTGTGCGCTGGTTCTCGGTCAGGCCGCGACTGCCCGGGAACGGCGATGAGGCCCCGCACGCTGTCTGCGTGTGGGGCCCCATCGGGCTCACTCATGGCTGAGTGAGCTGGCGGGCGGTGAGTTCTGCTGGGGCGGCGCGAACGGAAGCCGCTACCGTGACTCAGTCGTCGGAGTCGTCATCCGAGTCATCGTCATCGTCGTCATCCGATTCGTCATCCGAGTCATCGTCATCGTCGTCATCCGAGTCATCGTCGTCGGAGTCGTCGTCATCGTCGAAGCCGTCGATGTCGTCATCGAAGTCGTCGTCGCTGAAGATCTCCAGCGGGGTGACCTCCTCGAAGGCGTCCATGAGCGCATCTTCGTAGCGATCGAAGGCCTCAGCGACGTCCTGATAGGCCGCCACGACGGCGGGATCGTTCTCCCCGTGCCGGGAGGATGCGGCTTCCAAGTGCCGTTCCAGGGCGGTAACGAAGGTGGCCAGGGCGGCCCGTGGGTCTGCGCTCATGCCATGACGCTACCGCGTCCAGCCCCCACCTGACACCTAGAGACATTTTCCGGTTGCGCGCCGCCTCAGTTCGGGTTGTCGGCCAACACAAAGACGCCGTGCACAATGGGTATCGATGGTCGAATACGAGTACCGCGAGCTGACGATCCCCCCATGGATGGGGACCAACGAGACCCGTCGGATGTTGACCGACGAGGCCGAGTACGGACAGTGGGAACTGGCCCGCGTCCGGTACTCCTTCAACGGGCGGCGGCGGGTCTGGCTCCGGCGCAAAATCATCCGGGTTCCACGCCGATCTGCCGCCTCGTCTGGATGCTGAGTCACGGTTTCGCGCAGGCCAACGCGCCGTGCTAATGTTCCGTGTCGTTGCGGTCGCGATGCGTCGGCGGCGAAACACCTGTCCGGGTGGCGGAATGGCAGACGCGCTAGCTTGAGGTGCTAGTGCCCTTTATCGGGCGTGGGGGTTCAAGTCCCCCTCCGGACACCACACACGAACGAACCGAAGCTGACCGGGCCTGTCGAAGGCCTGGTCATCTTTTTTCACCGTCCTGACTTTCCGGCGGAAACGCGCAAGCACCACCCTGCCGGGGGCGGCTGCCGCGGCTTGCCGACCCAGGATGCGGCGCCCACCGGCCCGGCAGGGCAATCCGCAGGGCCTCAGCAGCGTTGGCTACCGCCACGTCGTTGGTCGCGCGTGGCCCGAAGCTGGGCGACGGTGTGCGGATCGTGAGCGAAGGCGGCCGGGTCGTCGATCAGTCCGTTGACCACCAAGGCGTACCCGCGTGCGTCCAGGCCGAGCTCGCGGTCGGCGTCGATCAGCTTCTGCTCCAGCGCCGTAGGTGCAGTCCCCCAGGTCCGTTCGATTGCCAGGACGCCCAGATCTCGTCTGCTCAACGCGGAACTTCGTGGCGGCCGACGCATGCGAACCTCCTGGCTGGGTGGCACTGACGGATGCTCATCGGCTGGTCATGACCAGGGTTGAGGTCCGCTGCCACCGGGTGTGCAGCTGAGGCCTAGAGTTACGTCGGGGAGTCCCGACATACGGGGCACACACACGTTGGGGAGGTCAGCTATGAAGCTCGTTGTCACCGGCGGCGCCGGCTATATCGGATCGGTCGTCACCTCGCAGTTGCTCGATGCCGGTCATGAGGTGACCGTGGTTGATGATCTGTCGACAGGGCACGCAGACGCGGTGCCGCAGGCTGCAAACCTCATCGAGTGCAGGGTGCACGACATCGCCCCCGTCCTGAAGGGCGGCGGATTCGACGGGGTGTTGCACTTCGCCGCCAAATCCCTTGTCGGGGAGTCCGTAGAGAAGCCGCAGCTGTACTGGGAAAACAATGTCGTCGGCTCCTACCGCCTCTTCGAGGCGGTACGGGACGCGCAGATCCCGCGGGTGGTCTTTTCCTCGACCGCGGCCACCTACGGAGAGCCTGACGTCTCCCCCATCACCGAGGACGTACCGCCTCGCCCCATCAACCCCTACGGGCACTCCAAGCTGGCGATCGACATGCTGCTGAGTGACTACGCAAAGGCCTACGGCTTCGGCGCCACCTCGCTGCGCTACTTCAACGTGGGTGGAGCCCGAGACCACTTCGGCGAGCGGCACGCGGTCGAGACGCACCTCATCCCAAACGTGCTCGCGGTTCCAGCCGGTACCCGGGAGAAGATCTTCGTCTTCGGCGACGACTACGACACCCCGGACGGCACTTGCATCCGCGATTACCTGCACGTGCTGGATCTGGGGGAAGCGCACCTGCTCGCTCTGGACTCATCCGAGCCCGGTCAGCACCGCATCTTCAACTTGGGCAGCGGACAGGGATATTCGGTGATGGAGGTGCTGGACAGCGCGCGCGCCGTCACCGGCCACCCCATCCCGGCTCAGGTGAAGCCTCGCCGGGCAGGTGACCCGACGACCCTGGTCGCTTCGTCGGAGAAGGCGAAGTCGCAGCTGGGTTGGGCGCCACAGCGCAAACTGAACGACATCGTCGCCGATGCCTGGGCCTTCATGAACCTCTGATCAGACATCCGCGCCCTTGGCGCTGCCTCTGACTCGTTGCGACACGCGTGGGCCTGTACCGGTCGGCTCCGGCCAGGCCCACATGTTTTGTTGCTTGGGGGCTCAGCCTCGACGAGCCCAAGTGGCAACACCGATCCCGGCGGCGGCCACCAAGCCGGTGAGGCAGCCCAAGGGCAGAGGCAGGCAGCATCCACCCACGGAGACCTGCATGCCGCTGCGCGTGCGCGTCGTGTAGTGCGGGAATGGAAAGGTGCTGAAGCCGCCTCGGGAAGGCTGCTGTGCCGAGGGAACTTCGTCTTGCGGGCCGAAGGGGTCGGGGCGACCGATCGGTTCGATGGGCTCAGGGCGCGGAGCGTCTTGTGGGCCGTCGAAGGGCCCCTGAGGTGGATAGGAAGACATGACCGCATCAATACCCATCCCGATTGCTCCCAACCCGGCCAGAGATGCAACTCCCCCACATCACCCAGGGTGTCAGCCATATTGAGCGCATGGGCCGTGGACTCGATCAGAAACCCGCAGTACGGAGCGTGGGTCAGGCCGGTGACAGACCGTAAGGCATGCTGACTCCAAGACTGGGGAACCCGCATCGGAAAGGGTCTACCCGTAACTGGGCCGCGGCGCGGCCAACGGCGGAGCCTGCGGCCCCGCTGATTCCCTCGGCCGGACACCCCGATGCGACGGGGGTGACAGGTGTCATCGCCCTTGCGCTTGCAGTGGAGTCCGGCAGGTGAGGGAGTTTCAGAGGTTTCATACGATTTCGCCTGTGGTCCGAGTCCGCGAAACCCAACCTCAGACAAAATCGTGGCACGCATTCAGATCCAGATTCCCAGTATGCGAACGTCAGATCACTTGCATACATCCCCATTCGGGAGAATCTCTATTCCTGGGACGTGGACCTAGAAAGGCAAAAACAACCGGACGTAATCCGTCTAGATGCGCTTTCCACACCAGGATTCACGGAACTTCTCCCTCGCTCCCGGTTGGCGTTCGCTGACCGCCTCCGACGATGGGCGACCTTTGGGGAGTTCAGCACGGGCAGCCGGCCAACGACGTGTTGACAGCAGTCGGACGGATAGCCTCACACCTCGGCTTCCTGTCCAGGCGTATGACCCGCCAGACGGTGCTCATCAGCTCCAGGACACAGGGGGGCGGTAGGAGATTGGTGTGTCCCTTTGGAGTCGCTCAGTCCGTGGGGTGGGGGCTGGGGATCTCCACGGGGACGGCGGGAGGAGTGGCGGGCCAGCCGAGAAGCAGTCAGGGCATGCAAACGGGCGGCGCACGACTTTCGTCATGCGCCGCCCGGCGCTATGTGGTGGGCCTCAGCTCACCGCGAGCAAAAGATGCTCAGTGACCCTTGGGGTCGACCTTGCCATCGCGCTCCACGTCGACCTGCTCCTTGCGGACGGTCTCCGTGAACTCCTTGTTCTCGCTCACGACGTCCTTGTCAAGGCCGACGCGCTCCTTGGCAACGGTCTCCTTGCCGATGACGGCGCGCTCGGCGTGCAGGGTGACGCTGACATCCGCGTCGTCACCGATACGGCCACCGGTGTCGCCATCGCGGATCGGCTCACGCGTCACGTGGACCTCTTCGCGGTCGAGGGGGACGCTGACCGTCTCCTGCTCGCTCACGACGTGCTTGCGGAGGCGGACGCGGCCGGTCTCGACACTCTCCTTGCCAACCGTGAGCTCTTCCTCGTGGCGCACCACGGAGCCCTCGTCGTCGCGGTTCACGCCGGCGTCGCCACGACGCTCGGTGTCGACGCGAACGTCCTTGTCCACACCAGCGGTGTTGGCCACACCAGCGGTGTTGGCCACGCCAGCGGTCTGGTCCACATCGGTGGCTACGCCAGACGCGGAGAGGTTGTAGTAGCGGTAGAGGTCTTCCTCTTCCTGCTCAGAGATGTGGTGGTCCGCGTCCATGTTCGGCGCGTCCTTGATGAAGTCCTTGGTGTAGGGAACCCGGATCTCGTCGTTGCTCATCGTCGCCTCAGCGAGCGGGACGAAGGTCTCCTTGGAACCGAGGAGGCCCGTCTTGACCGTGGCCCACGTGGGACGGTTGGTCTGGTCGTCGAGGTAGATCTGGCCGACGGAGCCGACCTTGTCACCGTTCTGGTCTACGACATTGCTGTCGTGCAGGCGGGTGATCTCATCGTTCGTCATGTCGTTCCCGAACATCCTGTGTTCCTCTCAAATGTTTGTCGAGGGAGCCGGCGGGGATCAAACCCCACCGGAGAGCGCGTAGCACTCGGTCCCTTCGGCTGTGTCGACTGTAGCTGAGACCCTGGTGGATCCCGCCACAACGTCATACGTCCTCCCTATGCCCCCCAGTTCCCGTTCCTAAACACCGAAATTAAATGAACGCCGGATGAACGACGTTTATGCAGGTCAGGGGGGTGGCTTGGCGGTCAGGCCCGACGGTGCACCAGCAGCGGAAGGACGTGGGTGGCCCCTGCCGAGCGCAACATGGAGGCAGCCACGGTCACGACCCAGCCGGTGGAGGTGGCATCCACCACCAGCAGCACACAGCGGTCGGCCACAACTGCGGGCTCGACCGGCATGCATCGGGCGGCCCAGTTGGCGGCCTCGGCTCCCCCACCCTCGTCCCCGGATCCGCTCACGCCGGACACCCTGATCGTGGCCCGTTGCAGTCTGCCCACCTCGGCCAGGTGGTCACTGAGTGCGGCGAGCGCACCGGGGTGGCCCTCGGCGTCCAGGTCGATGACCAGTTCAGGACGACTGGGCCACTGCTCCTTCCACCTGGCCAGCACTCCGACTGCATGCTGGCGCAGGTGCGGGTCCAGCTGGTCGGCGGCGAACAGCCGCAGCGCCTCCTCCCATTCAGGGGCGTCGGCGTGGATCAGCACTCGACCGGCCTCGGCGGACTCAGCCGCGGAAATGCGACCTTTACGGCCGAACGCCCCGCCCGGCCACATCCGGCGGGGCTCCAACTCGTGAAAGCCGCGCCGCAACAGAACCGAGACGTTGGTGACGGTGTCCGGCTGCGGCTCGGCCTGTAGCGGTGCGGGTAGCGCCCCCAGACACACCGAACACCTCCCGCACGGCGGTGCGTCCGGGTCATCCAGTGACCTACGCAGCAAACTCATCAGACACTCGCGACCGGCCAGGTAGTCGCGCATGATCGCGGCCTCACCCTCGCGCTGGGCCAGGATGGCAGCCACGTGCTCGGCATCGTGGTGCCATTCCCGGCCGGTGGCTACCCATCCGCCTTCTACTCGCTCCACGACGTTGTCCACCGCCAGCTGTTTCAGCTGCAGTTCGACCCGTCCCCGGCGCACTCCCGTGGCTGCTTCAATCGCCGGTACCGATCTGGGCTCGCCGCCCAGGACGTCGAGGATCGCCCGAATCTGTGCCGGGTCGGGCAAGGTGGCGGTGGCGAAGTAGCGCCAGACCCCCTCATCGGAGGCAGAGGGCAGGAGCGCAACAAGAGCGTGGTCGATGCCTCGACCGGCACGTCCGACCTGTTGGTAATAGGAAACAGGTGAGGGTGGAGAACCGACATGGACGACAAAACCCAGGTCCGGCTTGTCGAAGCCCATCCCGAGCGCGGAAGTGGCAATGAGCGCTTTCACCTCATTGCGGCGCAGCGCTGCTTCCAAGCGGGCCCGCTCGCTGGGCTCCAACCGGCCCGAATAGGCCGGCGCTATCGGCCCGTGCGCTGCAGTCACGGCCTCCGCGAGGCGCTGTGCATCAGCCACCGTCAAGGTGTAGATGATGCCGGAGCCCGGTAGCAGCGGCAGGTGGTCCACAACCCAGGCGTAGCGCTGCAGGGCCGAAAGTGGCGGCAAGACCGCAAGTTGCAGGCTGTCGCGGCCCAACGGGCCACGCAGGACGGTCGTGGCCTGTCCGAGCTGGTGGGCCACATCGCGGGTGACGCGGGCGTTGGCGGTTGCCGTTGTCGCCAGCACGGGGCAGCTGGGGTCGAGCTCCATGAGCGTGTCGGCCACGCGGCGGTAGTCGGGCCGAAAATCGTGTCCCCAGTCGGAGATCGAATGGGCTTCATCCACTACGAGCAGCCCCAGCCTGCCGCGCAAGCGTTCCAGAACTCGCCGCCCGAAACCGGGGTTGGCCAGACGTTCGGGCGAGACGAGCAGCACATCCAACTCGTCGGAGGCCAGCTGGGCCTCGATCTGTCCCCAGTCCTCGAGGTTCCCGGAGTTGATCGTGGCCGCCGCCAGCCCGGCGCGTTGCGCGGCCACCACCTGATCCCCCATCAGCGATAGCAACGGCGAAACGACCAAGGTCACGCCCGCGCCCTCCGCTCGCCGGATAGCAGTCGCCGCCCAGTACACGGCCGACTTTCCCCACCCAGTGGCCTGCACCACGAGCACCTTCGCCTGCGGCTCCAGCAAGGCGCATACCGCGGCGAGCTGATCCTCGCGCAGCCTCGCCTCCGGTCCGGCCAGGGCGGTGATGACGTTCTGGGCAACAGCGAGCCGTTGCTGCGAGAGAGGAGTCACAGGGGAGGTCACGTTTGAACCGTACTGGTCGCCGCTGACAACCCTGCGCCACGTGCAGCCGGCTGAAGCCGGTTTCTGGCTCGGCCCAGCTGCCTGCGCTTCGGTGTGCTCAGGCCGGGGCGATCGGATCCGAGGGGTCGTGCGCGACCGGCTCGGCGGGGGCAGTGCGACCGGCCCGCGCCGCCCGCTCGAGTCGACGTCGCCGAGCATCTTCGACGTCCATCGCGTTCGCTGCCTCCAATGTGGGTGCCAGCCCGCCCATGCGAGCCGGGACGTAGATCAGGTCCTCCCCGCTCATCGGCGGATAGGCCTCTTGGGCCGCTCGCACCATGGCCGTCATCTGCTCACGCAGTCGCAACGTCTCCTGCTCGATGTCCGCGCGGCGCTCGACCTGGTGAGGTTCACCCACGTCCAAGGAGATCGGGGTGCGGGTCCGCCCCAGGTGCTTGGGCTGACCCTTGGTCCACACCCGCTGGGAACCCCACAGCACCAACGGGATCAGGGGCACCCGCGCAGCCTGCGCCATCCGAATGGCGCCCGATTTCAAGGCCTTGACCTCGAAGCTGCGCGAGATGGTTGCTTCGGGGAATACCCCGACAAGCTCACCGGACTTCAATGCGCGTAGGGCATCGCGGAATGACTGCGAGCCGTTATCCCGGTCCACCGAGATGTGTTTCATTCCGCGCATCAAGGGCCCGGCCACCGGGTGCTCGAAGATCGAGTCCTTGCACATGAACCGGATGACCCGCCCGGAGGGGCGAGCAGCCAACCCCGCGTAAGCGAAGTCGAAGTAAGACAAATGGTTCATGACGATCACGGCGCCCCCGGTGGTCGGGATGTGCTCGGCACCGGTCACTTTGAAGTTCAGGCCTTGGGCCGCGAACACGATGCGGGCGAACCCGATGACGGGGGTATAGACCGGCTCCATGGGCCTGACTTTAACCACGAAACATGGGTGCCGCGAACATGCCGCAGCGTGGTCCGGGTGACCACGAAGGCCCCGCAGGCCCGCAACAGTGCTGCCACCTGCTCGACCCTGACGACTCGATTCGTGTTTCCGACTCGCCTGCACCTGTCGGCCCGGAACCGCCATAGCGCCCGGTAGGGGCTCGCTTAGGCGCTGCTGGCTCACTAGGATCGGCCACATGAACCTGCAACGACCGATCGCCCCCGATCCCTACGAGCTGCTGCCGTCAACCGGATCGTTCGAGCTGACCAGTCCGGGGTTCTCCGACGGTGAGGACCTGCCGGAGAAGCACTCCTTCGGCGCAGAGAACCTCTCCCCCGCGCTGGCGTGGTCAGGTGCGCCGGCCGGCACCAAGCAGTATGTGCTCTCCTGCTACGACCCCGACGCCCCCACCCCCTCCGGCTTCTGGCACTGGTTCGTGGCGGGAATCCCCGCGGAGGCCACCAGCGTCGAAGAGGGCGCTGGGCATATCGGCGGAGGTTCGCTACCGCGCCCCGCGCTGCAGTTGAAGAACGACTTCGGTACCCGCGACTTCGGTGGTGCCGCTCCCCCGCCCGGGGACCGCGCGCATCGGTACATGTTCGCGGTGCACGCCCTGGACGTAGCCGACCTCGGCCTGGACGCAGACACCAGCCCCGCCAAGGCATCGTTCGCCATGCTGGAGCACGTGATCGCCCGTGCCACCCTGACCGGCATGTTTGCCGTGCAGGACTGAGCATCCGCCACGCCAGTATTGAAGGGCCCCCGAGCTGTGATGCGGGGGCCCTTCGCGTTCGCGTGGTGCTGACAGCTCGCCGGCGCACCCGCACTGGATCACCACGGGTGCGCCGTTCCAGCGCACATCGGCTGCATCCTGCGGGCAGGTGGCGGCAGCCTTCCACCTCCCAGCTGGCGAGCCGCGGGTAAGGCTGTTTCCGGCCGGATCTTCATGTGGGCGGCACTGTTTCCCGGCGTGACTGCTGAGCTGGTCAGCGCCGCAGCGCCCACATCGCAACCGCCGAAGCGGCAGCCACGTTCAGCGAGTCCACATCTCCTGCCATCGGGATCCGCACCACAATGTCTGCGCCATCGACGGTCGAATGCGACAGCCCATCCCCCTCAGCCCCCATCACCAGCGCAAGCCGATCTGGAGGGTCGTCAGCCAGCGCATCCAAGCTGATGGCGTCCTCGCGCAACGCGAAGGCCGCCACGCTGAACCCGAGCGAGCCCAAATACTCCACCCCCTGCGGCCACGGACCGATCCGGGTCCACGGAACCTGGAACACGGTGCCCATCGAGACGCGAATGCTGCGTCGGTACAACGGATCCGCACAGCGCGGCGTCACCAGAACCGCATCCACTCCCAACGCTGCCGCAGAGCGGAAGATAGCCCCGACGTTCGTGTGGTCGACGATGTCCTCCAACACCACCACTCGCCGCGCCCGGTCCAGGACGGCATCCACGGGCGGCAATTCCGGGCGTTGCATTGCCGCGATGGCACCCCGGTGCAGGTGAAAGCCCGTCATCGACTCGATCACCTCATGCTCGGCGACATAGACCGGAACCCCATCATGCTCGGCATGAGCGACGACCTCGGCCATGTCCTCCAGCCAGCGCGGTGCCATAAGGAAGGACAGCGGCCGATGGCCGGCCGCCAGCGCGCGCCGGATCACCTTCTCGCTCTCGGCCAGGTAGATCCCGCGCTCGGGTTCTAGGCGGCGCCTAAGCGAGACGTCGGTGAGGCTGAAATAGTCGCGGACGCGCTCGTCGTCGGAGTCGGTGATCTGGATGGGCATGCCGACATTCTGCGCTGCGCGCCGGGCCGCTCCTGCGCAGGGCCGGTCGAACCTCGCCGAGGTCCCTCGAGGAGCAGCCATCAGGCCGCGCCAACCCTGCCCGGGGCCGGTTCGGTGGGGCTGGTCCTCAGGCGAAGAGGGTCATCCGGATGATGGCCGTAACGCCGATCAAGACGATGATCGCCCGCAGGATGGGCCGCGGCAGCCTGCGCCCTACCCGCGCCCCGATGACACCGCCGATGAGAGTGCCCACCCCGATGACGGCGGCGACCAGCCAGTCGATGTCGCGCCCGGCGACGGTGATGAAGACGAGCGCGGCGATGGTGTTCACGCACAAACCAAGAACATTCTTGATGCCGTTGACGACCTGGAGGTCCTGGGCCATGAGCACACTCATGATGCCCACGAGGATCACACCTTGCGCGGCGCCGAAATAGCCGCCATAGACGCCCGCAAGGAAGATTCCTACGGGCAGGGCGGCGGCCCGGGCGGGATGGACGACGTCGTCGTGAGCCGCGGCCGCGCGCTTCTGTAATGCCGGGCCGAACGCGACCAGGGCGACGCCGATCCCGATCAGCAGCGGAACTACGACCTCGAATACCTGCGGTGGCAGAACGAGAAGTAGCAGCGCGCCGGTGATACCACCCAGTGCCGAGGCCGGTAACAGTCGGCGCAAGACGCGCCCTTGTCCAGCCAATTCGCGTCGGTAACCGTGTACCCCGGTGAGGCCTCTAGGCAAAAGGCCGACGTTGTTCGACATATTCGCCACAACCGGCGGATAACCAAAGAAAAGTAGGGTCGGGAACGTGATGAGAGATCCCGAACCAACAATCGTGTTAATCGTGCCGGCCGCCACGCCAGCCAGCAGCACGATAATCAATTCCCACAAAGGCACCCCGCCACTTTACGCAGCGGGGTGCCTTCGTCGCCCCCAGCTCGGGGGCCAGTTCACGTCGGGTCGCGTTCAGTCCTGGGGCGGGGCCACCGTCGAACCACCGGTCGCGGGGTCCTGTGTCGCAGCCGGGACCTCACCGGGGGTCATCCCACCGATGGCGGGCATGGCTGCGGTGGAGGGGGCGATCGCCGGGTTGTTGGGTCCGCCGACGCCGCGGTTGCGTCCCTGCGCGCGCGCCGATGCGCCTTCGGCCTCGGCGGAGGTACGGGCAGCTTCTTCCCGCGCTCGGGCCAACGCCTCCATCGGGTCCTCCAGCGTGGTGTCCTCGAAAGCATCGCGGCTGTCGAAGTCGCTGTCCACTTCGGCATCCGGGCCCTGGGGGAAGGGGCTCTCGTCGGCACTGGCGCCGAAGGCCTTCCCGAAGCCCTTCATCGCTTCGGTGAGTTCGCTGGGCACGATCCACATCTTGTTGGAATCGCCACGGGCCAGTTCCGGTAGGACCTGCAGGTACTGGTAAGCGAGGAGCTTTTGATCGGGCTTGCCCTTGTGGATGGCCTCGAAGACCTGCTTGATCGCGCGCGCTTGACCCTGAGCTTCTAGGATGCTCGCCTGCGCGGAACCCTCCGCGCGCAGAATCTGGCTCTGCTTCTCACCTTCTGCGGTGAGGATGGCGGACTGCTTGACGCCTTCTGCGGTCAGGATCGCGGCGCGGCGGTCTCGCTCGGCGCGCATCTGCTTCTCCATCGAGTCCTGCACGCTGTGCGGTGGGTCGATAGCCTTCAGCTCCACCCGCGATACCCGGATGCCCCACTTACCGGTGGCCTCGTCCAGCACTCCACGAAGCTGGCCGTTGATCTGGTCGCGGCTGGTCAGTGTTTGTTCCAGGTCGAGCGAACCGATGACGTTACGCAAGGTGGTGACCGTCAGCTGCTCGATGCCTTGGATGAAGTTGGCGATCCCATAGACGGCGCCCTTGGGGTCGGTCACCGCGTAGTAGATGACGGTGTCGATGCTGACGACGAGGTTGTCGCTGGTGATGACCGGCTGCGGCGGGAAAGAAACAACTTGTTCGCGCTGATCGATGTTCGCGCGGACCTTGTCTACGAACGGAACGATGACGTGGATGCCCGCGTCCAGGGTCCGAGAGTACTTACCGAGTCGCTCGATGATGAGCGAGGTCTGCTGCGGGACGATTCGCACGGATCGCACGACGACGATCACCACGAACACCACAAGCAGAAGCATGAGCAGGGTTGCGATCGACGGCATAGTCAAGCCCCTAACAATGAAGGCGGGCGGCCTGGAACACCCTTTGCGGATGCTCAGGCTGGATTTGTGTTCTCGCGGGTCACATCTTGGATAGGAGGCGTGGGAAGCACGATGAGTGTTGCACCGTCAACGCGCACCACGCGGACACGGCTGTGGACGGGCAATGGGGCAAGGTGAGACTCCTCGGTGCGGGCTGACCACTCCTCGCCTTCGAAGTACACCCGGCCGTCGGTTTGATCGACCGGGGCAGTGACCCGGGCGACCTTTCCCTCGTAGGCGGCAACGCCCAGACCGGCGTCCGGAAGGTTGTCCAACATTTTGCGTTTGACCACTGGTCGTACCCCCACCAGCAGTAACACCGCCACCACCGAGGCGAGGATCAACTGCACCTCGACCGGGGCATGCAGCCCACCGGCGACAGCGCCGGCGAGAGCACCCCCTGCCAGCATGAGGAAGACGAAGTCGACAGTGGCCGCCTCGACCGCGCCCAGCGTGAGGGCGAGAGCTAGCCAGATTGCCCAACTGTTATCGATGAACCAGTCCATGGGCTGGGCCTTTCCTGCTCATTCGTCGGTTGGCCAAGAACGAGGCTTGCCTCGTTCAGGGTTCAACCTGGGCTGCACGTGCGCTATACCGCCGCCCGTGACGCTCAAGGACCAACGGCATTCCGAAAGTGGCCTCTAGATTGGCCTGGGTCAGCGTGATCTCGATCGGTCCGGCCGCAACAACCCTGCCCTCGCGCAGCAGGATGACATCGGTGAAGCCGGGCGGGATTTCTTCCACGTGGTGAGTGACCAAGACCAGAGCGGGAGCCTCTACGTCCTCGGCCAGCGTCGTCAGCCGCGCCAAAAGGTCTTCTCGACCGCCCAGATCCAGACCGGCTGCTGGTTCGTCTAAGAGCATCAGTTCCGGGTCGGTCATCAGCGCGCGGGCGATCTGGACCCGCTTGCGCTCGCCCTCGCTGAGGGTGCCGTAGCGTCGGTCGGCCAGGTGGCGAACTCCCAGCGCAGAAAGCAGACTCATCGCCCGGGACTCATCCATCCGGTCGTATTCCTCGCGCCAACGCCCCACGATGCCGTACGAGGCGGTCACGACGACGTCTCGGACACGTTCCCCTTCGGGGATGCGTTCCGCGATGGAGGCGCTGGCAAGACCGATCCGAGGACGAAGCTCGAACACATCGACGGTGCCAAGGACCTCACCGAGGACCCCGGCGACCCCGCTGGTGGGGTGCATCCGGGCCGCAGCCAACTGCAGCAGAGTCGTCTTGCCGGCGCCGTTGGGCCCCAGTACGACCCACCGTTGACCCTCCTCGATCTCCCAATCGACGCCGTCCAGGAGCGTGGTGTCACCCCGGACGACGCTGACCCCGGCGAATTCCAGCACGTCGCTCATGACTCCGACCCTAGGGCACGTGTGGACCTGGCGGATGCCCGACACCTCGTAAGCCTCCAGATGGAAGTCTTTAGCATGGAGCGATGCCGGAGTTACCCGCCTCTGTGCGCCTGTCCTTGTGGGGCACGCGCTACCTTCTCGCGCCCCACGTGGCCCACGGCGACGCCCAGGCCGCACTTGGCCGGGCGGTACCGGATGCCGATGAGGTGTGCGGCGGGGTGCGGCAGCTGTCCTTGTGGCGTGAACTCGGTGAGCGAAGTCTGCTGGTGGCGCTTCCTGCTCCCGGAGATCTGACAGGGCTGCCGAGGGGCGCGGCGGATTTCACGGCGGCAGCACTGGAGGCCGGTGAATGCGTCTACGCGCCCGGGCTCGGCGGCGCACTCGTCCCGAGGGTAGAAACCTTTGGTCCGCCTGGGGACGAGGGGTTGAGCGTGACCTGGGAGCCGTTCGAGTGCGCTCCCCCAGATCCGCACATGGTGCAGGCCATCGCGGCGCGGGACGCCCGTCGTCAGCTGCGGATTGCGCTGGTCGAAGCGGCAGAGGCGGCCGAGGCCCTGGATCTGGCGCCGATGAACGATGCTCCGCGCCAGCTCATCGACGCACGGCTGGAAGACGGAAGGTGGGGGCTGCCGGACGATGTCGATCCGGATGCTGCCGAGGTGCTGCGCCAGGCAGCCGTGCTGGAGACGATCGCCGCGACCGCCATCGAGCATCTGCACGATGCCGACACCGCGGCCAGGGCACAACGCCGTAGCCAGGTCTTGCGTGAGATCCGGCGCGCCGCGCGCTCGGCGCTGGCGACAGCGACCTGCGCTGCCGCTCTGTCGAGCGCGCGACGAGCAGGTCAGTCCAAGACGTCCTGGTAGACCTCCATGGTGCGGTCCCCGATCGTGTGCCACGAGAACTCCTGGACCGCCCGTTGCCGACCGGCGCGACCGAAGCGTTGGGCCCGCTCCGGATCGCTGACCGCCTCGTTCATGGCCGCAGCCAGATCGGAGACCCAGCGCTGAACGTCTAGAGGGGTTCCGGTGCCGTCCTGCACCTGTTCGATCGGAACCAACCAGCCGGTCTCGCCGTCCACGACGACCTCAGGAATGCCGCCGGTAGCGGTGGCTACCACTGCCGCCTCGCAGGCCATCGCTTCGAGGTTGACGATCCCGAGCGGTTCGTAGATCGAGGGGCAGGCGAAGACGGTTGCGTTGCTCTCCAACGCAATGACTTCCTCGCGCGGCAACATCTCGGGGATGTAGACCACGCCGTTCCTGGTCTGCTTGAGCTCATCGATGAGAGCGGCGATCTCCGCTCCGATCTGCGGGGTGTCGGGTGCACCTGCGCACAGGACGAGTTGCACATCCGGTGGCAGCTCGCGAGCCGCGCGCAGCATGTACGGCAGGCCCTTCTGGCGGGTCTGGCGCCCAACGAAGATCACCGAGCGGGCATCAGGGTCCACCCCGTGTCGGCGGCAGATGTCCTTGCCGTTGTCCGAGCGATCCGGCATCCACTCCTGGGAGTCGATCCCGTTGTGCACCACCCGCACCTTGTCGGGGTCGATATCGGGGTAACAGGACAGGATGTCTGCCCGCATCCCGTGGCTGACCGCAATGACTGCCGCAGCTGCCTCGTAGGCGGTCTTCTCCACCCAGCTGGAGACCCGATAGCCGCCACCGAGCTGCTCGGCCTTCCACGGACGCAACGGCTCCAGGCTGTGCGCCGAAATCACATGCGGCACGTCGGCCAACAGCGAGGCGACATGGCCTGCCATGTTGGCGTACCAGGTATGGGAGTGCACCAGGTCGGCACCCAGGCAATCGGAGGCCATCGCCAGGTCGACACCGAGGGTCTGCACCGTGGCATTGGCCTGGGCGAGTTCGGCGATGTCGGCATACCCCGTGGTGCCCTGCTCATCCCGCGGGCCGCCGAAGCAACGCACCCGGGCATCGACATCACCTCGGCCTCGCAGAGCCTTGACGAGCTCGGCCACATGGACTCCGGCTCCGCCGTAGATATGAGGTGGATATTCCTTGGACAAGATGTCGACGCGCACGTCGCCACCCTAGCCCGCACGGCGCGACCAGGGCGCTTGAAGCACAGGATTAAAGGCCGTCTAAATCACGTAGCCGACCGGGCTCCGCCAGGGCTGGCAGCAGGGTAAGTTGCCGAGCATGAGGCGTCACTCTCGCAACCCCAAAGTGCTGGCTATCGTCCTGGCAGGTGGTGAGGGTAAACGGCTCATGCCGCTTACCGCTGACCGAGCCAAGCCAGCGGTCCCGTTCGGTGGTATCTACCGGTTGATCGACTTTGCGTTGAGCAACGTCGTCAACTCCGGCTACCTCAAGGTCGTCGTCCTCACCCAGTACAAGTCCCACAGCCTGGACCGCCACATCACCCGTACCTGGCGGATGTCCACGTTGCTTGGCAACTACATCGCACCCATCCCGGCCCAGCAGCGCATGGGCAAGCAGTGGTACATGGGCAGTGCTGACGCGATCTACCAAAGCCTGAACACCATGGACGACGAACGTCCCGACATCGTCGTCGTGGTGGGCGCTGACCACGTGTACCGCATGGACTTCTCACAGATGGTCGATCAGCACATCGAGACCGAGGCTGGGATCACCGTCGCGGCGATCCGCCAGCCGATCTCCTTGTCCGACCAGTTCGGCGTGATCGAGGTCGATGAGAGCGACGTGCGCCGTATCGGGCGCTGGCGTGAGAAGCCCACGGATGCCAAGGGGCTGCCGGACTCCCCCAACGAAGTGCTCGCCTCCATGGGCAACTACGTCTTCAACGCCGATGTCCTGCGTGAAATCGTCACCCAGGACGCCGACAACCCCGACAGCAAGCACGACATGGGCGGCGACATCGTTCCGTTCTTCGTCAACCGCGGCGACGGCTATGTCTACGACTTCAAGAACAACGTCATCCCCGGCGCCAGCGATCGGGACCGTGCCTACTGGCGGGACGTAGGAACGATCGATTCCTACTACGACGCCAACATGGACCTCATCGCCATCCACCCGATCTTCAACCTGTACAACTACGACTGGCCGATCTACACCAGCGAGGGCGGGCACCCGCCGGCCAAGTTCGTGCACAACGAGACCGGGCGTCTCGGCGAGGCCATCAACTCGGCCGTCTCCGCCGGGGCGGTCATCAGCGGGGCCCGACTCGAAGGTTGCGTGGTCTCGCCGCAGGTGCGCGTGAACAGCTACGCCCAGGTCAACGACAGTGTCCTGCTGGACAACGTGACCATCGGTCGTAAATGCGTCGTCGACAAGGCGATCCTCGACAAGAACGTCGTGCTCCATGACGGAGCAGAGGTCGGGGTCGACCTGGACATGGACCGGGCCCGCGGATTCCACATCAGCGAGGGCGGCATCGTCGTCGTGCCCAAGGGCACTGTCGTCACCGCCTGATCGGTAAGGCGTCCCCGAACACACCCGCGTCTCGCCAACGGCCCGCCCGCTAAGACGATGACCGTCTTGGGGCGGGCCGTTCGCTAGCGTTGAGGCGTGACCACCGATGCCATGCCGACCCTGCTTGCCACCTTCACCGGACCCGACTCCCCCGGGGTCTCTGTGACGGTCTTCGATGTTCTCGCTGCGGCGGAGGCCACCGTCTTGGACGTGGAACAGCAAGTACTGCGAGGCCAACTCAAGCTCGACGTGCTCATTGCCTGCCCGGGCGAGGCCCCGGAGGCGGGGACCGAAGGTGTGGCTGCGCAGCTTCAGCGGGCGGGTGCGCGACTGGGGATGAGCACCAGCGTGACCCTCGGTCAGGGCGACAATGTCCAGCGGCCCAGCGGCAGGGTGGTCGTCGTTGTCGTAGGGGCGCCGCTGACGGCTCGCTCGCTGGGAGCGGTCTTCCACGAGATCGCCGCGCAGGGAGCGAACGTGGATCGGATGCGCCGTCTCGCACGTCGCCCGGTCACCGCGATCGAGCTGGATGTCTCTGGAGCGCAAGTGGATTCGCTGCGGCCGGCGCTGTCGGGGGCCGCCGCAGAACACGGAGTTGATGTCGCGGTTGCCCCCGCCGGGTTGGCCCGCCACGGGCGTCTCCTGGTGGTGATGGACGTAGATTCCACGCTCATCCAGGACGAAGTCATCGAGTTGCTAGCCGCGCATGCCGGGCGCGAGGAGGAAGTGGCCGCGGTCACGCAGCGGGCGATGCGCGGTGAGCTGGACTTCGCAGAAAGCCTGCGGGAGCGGGTGGCCACCCTGGCTGGACTCGAGGTTTCGGTGCTCGCTGACGTCCGCCACGCGGTACGGCTCACTCCGGGCGCGCGCACCCTGGTGCGCACACTGCGCCGCTTCGGGCACAGCGTCGCGCTGGTCTCTGGCGGTTTCGCCGAGATCGTCGAGCCGCTGGCGGCCGAGCTGGGGATCGAGCACGTGCATGCCAACCGGTTGGCGGTGGCCGACGGGCGCCTCACCGGTGAGGTGGCCGGGCCGATCGTGGACCGGGCCGGCAAAGCGGCGGCGCTGCGCCGCTTCGCCGAGCTGGAAGGGGTGCCGCTGGAGCGCACGGTGGCCGTCGGTGACGGCGCCAACGACCTGGACATGTTGGCCACCGCGGGGCTGGGCGTGGCGTTCAACGCCAAACCGTTGGTGCAGCAGCAGGCAGACGCCGCGGTGAATGTCCCCTACCTCGATGCCGTGTTGGCCCTCATCGGCATTGACAGCGACGCCGTGGATGCGGCCCGGGCGTAGCGGCTAACTGCGCCGCTCGGGGCGGTCACTGAACAGTTGCACCGAGCCCACAGGAGCTAGTCCGGCGCGCTCCAGGGTGAGAACCGCAGGTCGGTTCGCCGGTGCGCTGCAGGCGACGACGAGTTCGTTCTCTGGCACGGCCCGTAGCGCGGCACGCACCAGCTCGACGCCGTGGCCGTGGCCGCGCCGCTGCGGCGCCAGGTGGAAGAACAGCTCGCGCAACCCGCCGATGCCGCGCGAGAGCACGACCACGTCTTCACTGCCCGGATCGGGTCGGCCGAAGACCTGGACCTCGCTGCATACCCGGCGGGCGTGCTCCACGAGTGGGATGCGTGCCAGATCATGTCGGGTGACCAGGGGTTCAGTGCCTGGTTGCTCCCCGAGCCCAGCCCCCAGGAACAACAGATCCAGGGAGTCGATCCAACCGTCCTTGGCCAGCGCGGTCACCACCCGAGGATGGTGGGCGCCGCCGCACCCGTCGACACCGAGGTCGCTCAGCTCGACCTCGGTGTGATCGTAGGAGACAGCTAACACCGCATGGCCCGGGAAACTCAGGATGCCCTGCACATGCGGCGCCCACGGGGTCACCCGTAGCCACCCGCCGTCGGTCGGGGGCCGGTTGCCGGTGGCCAGCTCGCGCAGGAATCTCGCCAGCGGGTGCCTGGCGGGGGTCCAGATCGGCGAATCGGTAGTCATCGGCGGGTCCTAAGCTGCTGTTTCGAGGCGGGGTTCTGCCCGTCTCATCGGCGAACCGCGCTGCCTATGTAGTCAATCCGTGCAGGCAACGACTCGCCCAGCGCCCCGTGCTGTCAACCAGAGCAGCAGCTCAGTCGCCGACGGCGTGAAAGCCCCCGTCGACGTGCACGATTTCTCCGGTGGTGGCCGGGAACCAGTCCGACATCAAGGCCACGCATGCCTTGGCGGCCGGAGACGGGTCGCTGATGTCCCAGCCGAGTGGGGAGTGCTCTCCCCACTGGGCGAACCTGTCGAAGGCCGGGATGCTCTTGGCCGCGGTGGTACGAATCGGACCGGCCGCTACCAGGTTGCAGCGAATCCCCTTGGGGCCCAGGTCGCGAGCGCAGTACCGGTTCGTCGATTCGAAGGCCGCCTTGGCCACGCCCATCCAGTCATAACCGGGCCAGGCGATGCTGGCATCGAGGGTGAGCCCGACGAGCGCTCCGCCCGGCTTCATCAGCGGTTCAGCGCCCTTGGCCAGCGCTTTGAGGGAGTAGGCCGAGATCTGCAAGGCCGGGGCTACGTCTTCCCAACTGGCGTTCATGAAGTCGAACGCACCCCGGGGGGCGAACCCGATCGAGTGCAGCACCCCGTCGAGCTGGTCGGTGTGTTCGCCCACGCGGGTCGACAAGGCGTCGAAGTCCTCCTGGTTGGAGGCATCCAGTTCGATGACCGGGGCGGCCTGCGGGAGACGACGCGCGATGGCGCTGGTGATCTTGGCTGCGCGCCCGAAGGCTGTCAGCACCACCGAGGCGCCCTGCTCCTGCGCGAGGCGGGCCACGTGAAAGGCGATCGAGGACTCGGTAAGGACGCCGGTGACGAGGATCGTCTTTCCATCGAGCAAGGCCATGTCGGTTGTCTCCTGTGGGTGGCGAGGTGGTGAAGGGTGAGTGCAGCCAGCGGTGTCAGTGGCCCATGCCCAGACCGCCATCGACGGGCAGGACAGCCCCGTTGATGTAGGAGGCCGCGTCCGAGGCGAGGAAGGCAACGGCCTTGGCGACCTCTTCCGGGGCACCGAAACGAGCGGCTGGGATGAGCTTGGTATAGGTGGCTGCCAGGTCTGCGGGGAGCGCCTGGGTCATCTCGGTGTCGATATACCCCGGTGCGACCACGTTGGCGGTGATCGCTCGAGACCCCAACTCCCGAGCCAGCGAACGTGCCACGCCGACCAGGCCGGCTTTGCTCGCGGCGTAGTTGACCTGCCCGGGGGCACCGTAGAGGCCTACCACGCTGGAGATGAGGATGATGCGCCCGCCTTTGAGTCGCAGCATGCCCTTGCTGGCCCGTCGGGCGCAGCGAATGGCCCCGACGAGGTTGGTCTGCAAGACCGTGTCGATGTCTTCGTCGGACATCCGCATGAGCAGTTGGTCGCGGGTGATGCCGGCATTGGCGACGAGCACCCCGATGGGGCCGCCGACGATCTTCTCCGCAGCGCTGAAACCGGCGTCGACGCTGTCCGTGTCGGTGACATCCAGCCGCACGGCGGCCAGGTCCTCCGGAGCGTCCCCGGATCGTGATCCGACCACCACCTGATGTCCGGCCTCGCGCAGCGCCAGGGCTGTGGCCAGACCGATCCCCCGGTTGCCGCCGGTGACCAGGACCGGGCGCGGGGTGCCGGCGCCGGACGTCGGTGTGCTCATGTGCTCTCTCCTTGGCAGGTGGGATCGGGCTTGTGCGAAAGTAACCCACTACCGACCGGTAGCGGTCATCCCGGGTCGTGAGGTATCCCGCTGGGCCGCGGTGGCTGGCCGCGCCGAGTCCGTGGAAGGTGCGTAAGCTGGCAATCATGAGACGGTCCGAGGAGCTGGAGACGCGGGTGTACTCGGTCTCTGCGGCGCCCCCGTCGGCGAAAGCCGATCGCGACCACCGGATGCGTTCGTACCTGATCTCGATGACGATCCGTACCGTGAGCTTCGCTCTGGTCGGGGTGTTCGTCACGATCCTGCCCTGGCCGCCGGGCGCCTGGATCTGCGCCATTGCCGCCGTGGTTCTTCCCTACCCCGCAGTGGTGTTCGCCAACGCCACCAACAAGCGCACCCAGGACATCGAATTCGAGGCTGTCACCCCGCAGATGCTGATGCCGCCGCCACCGCCGCCGAGCACTGACTGAGGATCATCCGCCGATTGCCGACATCGGTCGGGCCGGTTGAGTGAAATCGGGCAGTCCGATTCCGTGCCCGCTGGCCTTGCGCCACATCTCTCCCCGAATGAGACGCACCAGATCCTTATCGTCGGCGCCCTCTCGAAGCGGCCCGCGCAGATCGACCTCTCCGCGCGAGAAGAGACAGTTGCGCACCATCCCATCGGCTGTCAGCCGCACCCGGTCGCAGGCGCCGCAGAAGGGTGCGGACACGCTGGCGATGATGCCCACCGTGCCAGGGCCGCCATCGACGAGGAAGCGCTCGGCCGGGGCGCTACCGCGCTGGCCCACCGGTGTGAGCGTGAACCGTTCTTCAAGTTTCTCTTTGAGCTCGGTGGCGCTGACCATGGCACCCCGCTGCCACTGGTGCTGAGCATCCAGCGGCATCTGCTCGATGAAGCGCAGCTCATAACCGCGCTCCAGGCACCACCCGAGGAGGTCGGCGACTCCGGAGTCATTCACATCCCGCATGGCGACCGCGTTGACCTTCACCGGGGTGAGCCCCGCCTCGGCGGCCGCGGCTAGCCCCGCGATGACGTCATCAAGGCGGTCCCGTCTGGACAGCGTCTTGAAGGTCTCACGCTCGATCGTGTCCAGGCTGATGTTGACCCGGTCCAAACCGGCCTCCGCCAGCGCCTGAGCCGACCGTGCCAGGCCGATCCCGTTGCTCGTCATCGCGATCCGGGGCCGCGGCCGCAACTGGGCGATACCGGCCACCAGATCGGGCAGGCTGCGACGCAGCAGCGGTTCGCCGCCGGTGAGGCGAACCTGTTCGATCCCGAGGTCAACAAAGATGCCGACGAGACGGAGCAACTCTTCATCGGTCAGCATTTGCGGCTTGGCCATCCAAGGCAGGCCCTCGGCAGGCATGCAGTAGGTGCAGCGCAGATTGCAGTGATCGGTCAGAGAGACTCGCAAGTCCTTGGCCACGCGCCCAAAGGTGTCTTGTAGACCGCGTCGGGTCTCATCCGCAACCGCGGGTTCGTCGCGGTCTGCGGGTTCCTGTACAGGTGACTCCGATGCTGGGTGCATCGTGCCAGCCTAGGCCGAGTACCGTCGGGGGCGTGCTCCGGGTCTTGCTGTCGCCGCGCTGGCTGGGTGCCCTTGTGCTCGCCGCGTTCTTCGCTGCTGCCTGTGTCGCCCTCGGTTTTTGGCAGTGGGGGCGATATGAGGACAAGTCGTTGCGCGCTGAACTCGTGCGCACCTCCTACGCCGCCGACCCTGTCCCGCTGGACTCGGCACTGCCGGCCGGGGCGCCGCCGCTGAATGAACGCCAGGTGTGGACCCGGGTCGTGGTCGATGGTCGATACGACCCCGCCAAACAGCAACTCGTTCGCAACCGGCCACAGAAGGTCACCTACGGGTATGAAGTGCTCGTACCCCTGGTCCTGCAGGACGGCAGCGCGCTGCTGGTCGATCGCGGCTGGGTGCCCAACGCCGAACGCGCCGATGTCACTCCAGAGGTGCCGCCTGCGCCCCAAGGCTCGGTGCGGGTGACCGGCTGGCTGCGTCAGGGCGAGGAGTCCTTGGACCGCGACATGCCGACCGGCCAGTTGGCATCCATCGATCTGGCAGCTGCCGAACGCGCCACCGGTTACCGATTGCGCCCCGCCTACCTGGTGCTGGGCCAGGAACAGGTGCCCTCCGGGGCTACTCCGCCGCGTCCGCAGGCCCTGATCGAGCCGGACACCGACCTGGGGCCGCACTTCGCCTACGCCCTGCAGTGGTGGTTCGGCGCTCCCCTCGGCTTTGTGCTCGTCGGGGTGTACGCCCGACGGGAGTTCATCGATTCCCTGCCTGAGGAGGATCCGCGTCGGTTGGAGCGCGCCCGCCGAGAACAGGCGCCGAAGAAGAAGCGGATCTGGGACGAGGAAGACGAATAGGCAAGCCTTAGCTACTGCGCTTTCAGGGCTGGCTGGATACGGTGGCGGTATGTGCTCATACCGGAACGAGACCGACAGCATGGGCGCCGTACAGGTGCCCACGGACCACTACTGGGGTGCCCAAACGCAACGCAGCATCGGCAACTTCCCGATCGGACGCGACACCTTCGTCTGGGGCCGCTCGATGGTCCGGGCGCTGGGGTTGCTGAAGAAGGGTGCGGCCCTGGCCAACGCCGAGCTGGGACAATTGCCTCTGGCCGAGAACGAGATCGCAGCTATGGTGCAGGCCGCTGATGAGGTTGTGCGTGGTGACCTCGACAAGGAATTTCCGTTGGTCGTCTTCCAAACGGGCAGTGGCACCCAATCCAACATGAACGCCAACGAGGTGATCTCTAACCGGGCGATCGAGATCCTCGGCGGCGAGTTGGGCAGCAAGACGCCGACCCACCCCAACGACCACGTCAACCGGGGCCAGAGCAGCAACGACACCTTCCCCACCGCGATGCACATCGCCGTCGTGCTGGACCTGCATGAATTCCTGTACAACCAGGTGAGCCGGTTGCGCGAGACCTTGGCTGAGAAATCCGAAGCCTTCAGCGACGTGGTGAAGGTGGGTCGCACTCACCTGCAGGACGCCACCCCCATCACGCTGGGACAGGAGATCTCCGGCTGGGTCGCGCAACTGGACTTCGCCTTGGATGCGGTGCGGCACAGTGAGATCGGCCTGCTCGACCTGGCGATCGGTGGCACGGCAGTGGGAACGGGCTTGAACGCCCATCCCGAGTTCGGGAAGACCGCTGCAGCCAAGATCGCCGCCGAGACCGGCCATGACTTCCGCCAGGCAGAGAACACCTTTGCGGCGCTCGCCGCCCACGACGCATTGGTGGCCGTCAGCGGCTCGCTACGGGTGCTGGCGATGGCGCTGATGAAGATCGCCAACGACGTGCGTTGGTTGGCTTCGGGGCCGCGTAACGGCATCGGCGAGATCACCATCCCGGAGAATGAGCCGGGCTCCAGCATCATGCCGGGCAAGGTCAACCCGACCCAGTGCGAAGCGCTGACGATGGTGACGACCCGGGTCTTCGGTAACGACGCCACCGTCGGATTCGCCGGCAGCCAGGGCAACTTCGAGCTCAACGTCTACAAACCGGTGATGGCGCACGCGGTTCTGGAGTCCATCCGCCTGCTCGGGGACGCCTGTGCAGCGTTCACCGAACACTGCGCCGTCGGCATCGAGCCGAACCACGAACGCATCACGGCCAACCTCGAGTCGAACCTCATGCAGGTGACGGCCCTCAACCGGCACATCGGCTACGACAAGGCCGCCAAGATCGCCAAGACGGCGCACGCCGACGGGAGCTCGTTGCGGGAGGCCGCACTCGCGCTTGAGTACGTGACGCCGGAAGAGTTCGATGCCTGGGTGGTGCCGATCGACATGACGCACCCGAGCGCCTGAGGGGTCTGCGCAGCCATCAGTTTTCGCCGGGCAGGCTGGCGGCTTCAGACTGCCCGGCGAACTGTGTGGCGTGCAGGTCGGCGTAGAGCCCGCCCTGGGCGAGTAGCTGCTCATGCCGTCCGGCCTGCACGACGCGGCCCTCGTCCACGACGAGAATCTGTTCGGCATGGCGCACGGTGGAGAGCCGGTGCGCGATCACCAGTGCGGTACGCCCGGCCAGTGCGGTATCCAAAGCGCGCTGGACTGCAGCCTCAGATTCGCTGTCCAGGTGGGCGGTGGCCTCGTCCAGGACGACCACTCCGGGACTCTTCAGCAACAGCCGGGCGATAGCGAGCCGTTGCTTCTCCCCGCCGGAGAGGCGATGCCCTCGGTCGCCGACGACGGTGTCCAGGCCCGCGGGCAGTCTCTCGATGAGTTCCCAGATGTGAGCGGCCCGTAGCGCGTTGACGATCTCTTCATCGCTGGCGCCTGGGCGTGCGTAGCGCAGGTTGGCGCGGATCGTGTCGTGGAACAGGTGCGGATCCTGGGTGACAATGCCGACCCGATCACGCAGCGAGCTCGTGGAAACATCGCGGACGTCAACTTCGCCGATGCGTACCGCGCCGGAGCTGACGTCGTACAGCCGAGCCACGAGACTGCTCACGGTGGTCTTTCCGGCCCCGCTGGGCCCCACCAGGGCAACCAGTTGGCCGGGTTCGGCCCGTAAGGACAGCTCGTGCAGGACGACCTCGCCGCGGCCCCGATCCCCTGATGCCGTTGATTCCAGCGACGCCAACGAGATTTCATCGGCGCCGGGGTAGGCGAAGGTGACGTGATCCAGTTCCACCGACAGCGGCCCGGTCGGCAGGTCCACAGCCCCTGGCCGGTCGGTGATGAGCGGTCGTAGATCGAGAACCTCGAAGACCCGTTCGAAGGAGACCAGGGCGGTCATCACGTCGACGCGCACGTTCGACAGCGCCGTCAGCGGTCCGTAGAGCCGGGCCAGCAATGCGGTCAGCGCGAGGAGGGTGCCGACTGTCAATCCACCTTCGATGGCGAGCAACCCACCGACGCCGTAGACCAGAGCGGTGGCCAAGGCCGCGACCAGGGTCAGTGCCGTGAGGAAGATGGAACGGTTCAGCGCGATGTTGATTCCGACGTCGCGGACCCGCCCGGCGCGCTCGGCGTACTCCTGGGTCTCCTGAGCGGGGCGCCCGAAGAGCTTGACCAGTAGCGCCCCGGCAACGTTGAATCGCTCGGTCATTCGGCTGCCCAGGTCGGCATTGAGCATCATCGACTCACGGGTCAGCGCCGACAGCCGGCGTCCCATGAACCGGGCCGGGATGAGGAAGAGCGGCACCAGCGCCAGAGCTGCCAAGGTCAATTGCCAGGACAGCAGCAGCATTGCGCCCAGCACGACCACCAGCGAGACGACGTTACTCAGCACTCCGGACAGCGTGGAGGTGAAGGCCTGCTGAGCTCCGATCACGTCGGTGTTCAGTCGGCTGACCAGTGCCCCGGTCTGGGTCCGGGTGAAGAAGGCGACTGGTTGGGCCATGACGTGCTCGAAGACGTGCGATCGCAGATCGAAGATAAGGCCCTCACCGATCGTGGCTGAGGTCCAACGCTGAACGACCCCGAGGACGGCGTCCAGCACCGCCAGCGCGGCCACGATGAGGGCCAGGTTGACGACATGTCGCCGATCGCCTTCCAAGACACCCTGATCGACGATGCTGCGCAGCAGAAGAGGCGTAGCGACGACCAGCCCCGCCGAGGCGCAGACGATCACCATGAACAGGGCGATCTTGCCCAGGTAGGGCCGCCCGTAGGAGGCGACTCGTCGCGCGGTGCCGGGGGCCAGTCGGGCGCCTTTGAGGTTGTCGCGAGAGTAGGACCTCATCGTGGTCCACCCGCCGCCCGCTGCGCCCATCGTCATTCGCCGATCTCCTGTCCTGCTGCCGGTAACCAGATGGGCAACACTGGTTCACCCGGACTCCTTCCCTGCGGTCCCCGGGCATGACGACCCTGGGGGGCCGACGTCGCCCCCCCCGTAGTACGACAGAGGTCTGCTGGCGGTACCCGCCCGCGCGCCGAGCGACAGAGTTGAGCCGCGACAGCGACGACGCCGGCTCTGAACAGCGCTAGCGCGCCGACCTGCTGGCCTGGGCCAGGCCGACCAGCAGCCGTGACTGGGCTTGCCGTTCCGCAGCGAGCTGTTCATCTGCGCTGCGATCCAGAGCACCGCGCATCAGCGGCAGCAGTTCGCGCACCGTTGCGGCCGGGGCTTGCAGCACGGCGGCGGTGAGGTCCTGCACGGTCTCCTGCAGCCTGTCCGCGGGCACCGCCAGCGTGGCCAGGCCCATCGCCACGGCTTCCTGCGCCCCCACGGTGCGCCCGGTCACGCAGATCTCCATGGCGCGCTCCGGCCCGACGAGCCGGGTCAAGGCCCTCGTGCCGCCCAGGTCCGGGATGAGGCCGAGAGTGACCTCGGCCATCGCCAACTGCGCATCCTCGGCCAGGACCCGCAGGTCGGCGCCGAGGGCAAGCTGGAAGCCGGCACCTATCGCGTGGCCGTGGACTGCGGCCACAACCAGGGCGCTGCACTCGCGCCATGCGGTGAAACCCCGCTGATAAGGGGCGATCTGGTCGGCGAGCCCGGCAGCATCCCCGGCAACGGCCGGCCCGAGCATGTCGGGTTCACCGGCTATCCCGCCCGGGCTCAACATCGCCCGATCCAACCCTGCCGAGAACGAGGGCCCCTCACCGGAGAGGATGACGACACGCACCTCGGGGTCAAGGTTCTCGGCGATCTGCGCCAGCGCCAACCACAAGGTCGGCGTCTGGGCGTTGCGGCGAGCCGGATTGTCCAGGCGGACCTGCAGGACCGCCCCTTCTCGGGTGAGGCACAGATGCGGATGCGGGCGCGTGGTGGGCATGCGGGCAGATTACGGTGGCCGGACCCCGGCCGCACGGAATCGGGTTGGTGAGCCCACTCACTGCGGGCGCGACTCCCCCGCTCAGGCCAACGAGATGAGGTCGAGGTAGTCGCGACCCCACAGGTCTTCGACCCCGTCCGGCAGCAGCAGAACACGCTCCGGTTCCAGTGCCTCGACTGCGCCCTCGTCGTGGCTGACGAGCACGACGGCGCCTTCGTAACTTCGCAGCGCTCCCAGGATCTCCTCCCGGCTTGCCGGGTCGAGGTTGTTCGTCGGCTCATCGAGCAGCAACACGTTTGCGCTGCTGACCACCAGGGTGGCCAGCGACAGCCGAGTCTTCTCCCCGCCGGAGAGCACCCGAGCCGGTTTCTCCACGTCGTCGCCGGAGAACAGGAAGCTGCCGAGAACCTTGCGCACGTCGGTCTCGCCCAGGTCGGGCGCGGCCGTCTTCATGTTCTCCAGGACCGTGCGCTCCACGTCGAGGTTCTCGTGTTCCTGGGCGTAATAGCCCAGCTTGAGCCCGTGCCCGGGCTCGACTCGGCCGGTGTCCGGTTTGTCGATCCCCGCCAGGATCCGTAGCAGCGTGGTCTTGCCGGCACCGTTGAGTCCCAGGACGACCACCCGGCTGCCACGGTCGATGGCCAGGTCCACGTCGGTGAAGACCTCCAGGGAACCGTAGGAGCGCGACAAACCCGATGCAGTCAACGGGGTGCGCCCGCACGGGGCCGGCTTCGGGAATCGCAGCTTGGCGACCTTCTCCTGGGCGCGCTCCCCCTCCAAACCCGCAAGCAGCCGTTCGGCGCGGCGGGCCATGTTCTGAGCGGCGACCGCCTTGGTTGCCTTGGCGCGCATCTTGTCGGCCTGCAACATCAGGGCGCCGGCCTTCTTCTCCGCGTTCAATCGCTCGCGCTTGCGGCGCTTCTCGTCGGTCTCGCGCTGTTGCAGGTAAGCCCGCCAGCCCACGTTGTACAGATCGAGCTCGGCTCGGTTCGCGTCGAGGTGGAAGACGCGATTCACGACCTCATCCAGCAGCGCGACATCGTGGGAGATCACGATGAGGCCACCCCTGTAGGTCTTGAGGTAGTCCCGCAGCCAGGTGATGGAGTCCGCATCGAGGTGGTTGGTCGGCTCGTCGAGCAGCAGCGTCTGCGCCCCCGAGTACAAGATGCGGGTGAGTTCGACCCGTCGGCGCTGTCCGCCGGAAAGGTGCCGCAGCTCTTGGGAGAGCACGCGGTCGTCCAGGCCGAGGGCCGAGGCGATGGACGCGGCTTCGGACTCGGCGGCGTAGCCCCCGGCAGCTTCGAAGCGCGCCTGGAGTTTGGGGTAGCGCTCCATCGCCCGCTCGTGGGTCTCTACGTCGGCGCTGGCCATGGCGCCTTCGGTGTCGTGCATCTTGCGCACAATCTCATCCAAGCCGCGTGCCGAGAGGATGTGGTGGCGCGCCACGACTTCGAGATTGCCGTCACGAGGGTCCTGCGGCAGGTAACCGATGTCGCCGGAACGACTCAAGGAACCGCCCGCGGGCTCGCTCCAACCGGCAAGCACCTTCGTCAGCGTCGTCTTTCCAGCACCGTTGCGTCCCACCAAGCCGATGCGGTCACCGGGGGCGACCCGAAAAGTGGCGTTGTCGATGAGCAGTCGTGACCCGGCACGCAACTCGATTCCAGTCGCGGAGATCACACGCGGCTCCTTCGTAGATAGACGGTGGTTCGTGGTGATGGCGTCGGCGCCACCCTTGGGCGCAACAGAGCACCCGGACAGTAACGAAGAGGTGTCCGTGCGGGCACAACCACGTGGGTGACCTGCGCATGGGAGGCGGCATCGAGCCTGACCCAGCCCCTCTCGCGCGAGGTCGGGCACAAGAGCCCAGCAGGTAGTCTAATTGAGCAGTTCGTCGCGGGTGTCCGCGGCCACGATGGGGCGGGAGGCCAAGCGATGGTGTTCAACAACGATGCGCAGCTCAACACGTCGAATGTGTCGCGAGGCGGCGGCGGTAGCGGACCGGGCCGCGGGGCCGTGCTCGGTGGTGGCGGCGGGATCCTCGGGGTGGTCGGTCTCATCATCTACATGCTGCTCGGCGGCAATCCGGCCGACCTGCAACAACAGCCGGTGGCTCAACAACCGGCCGGCGCCCAGGGGCAGGACGCGGGCGATCTGGTGCAGAAGTGCAAGACCGGTGCCGACGCCAACAAGTACGCCGAATGCCGCATCATCGGCACCCAGAACAGCGTCGAGGCGTTCTGGCGCGAGAAGCTGGCCGAGCAGTCCGGCGGGCAGCGCCAGTGGCAGGACACCCGTCTGGTGATCTACAACGAGCCGACGCAGTCACAGTGCGGCACCGCCTCCAACGATGTCGGTCCCTTCTACTGCCCTCTGGACAAGAGCGTCTACCTGGACGCCAGCTTCTTCGACATCCTGCACGACCAGTTCGGCTCCTCCAAGGGCGCCCTCGCGCAGGAGTACGTGGTGGCCCACGAGTACGGGCACGCGCTGCAGGATCAGCTCGGCCTGCTCGGCCGGGCCCAGCAGGACCCGAAAGGTGCCGAAAGCGGTGGTGTCCGGGTCGAGCTGATGGCCGACTGCTTCGCCGGAATGTGGGCGCGCCACGCCGCAACGACCAAAGATGACCGCGGCAACACCTTCCTCGAGCCGATAACCCAGTCCCAGATCAACGACGCGCTCTCGGCGGCCGAGGCCGTCGGAGATGACCGCATCATGAAACGCACCCAGGGTCGGGTTAGCCCGGAGAACTTCACGCACGGCTCGTCCGAACAGCGGCAGCGCTGGTTCATGACGGGGTATCAGAGCAGCGACATCAACGCCTGCAACACTTTCGACGCGCCGCGCCTGTAACGGCTCTGATCAGCGAAGATGCGCCTGATCGAGGCAATCTTCGCGGTGGGGTGCCGGCGTGCGTGGGTGGCGATGCCCTTCCGTGCACGGCTGGTGCGCGGTCGTCCTGAGGACGTTCAGCGGTGGCGGATTGTTCCCCAACTCGACAAGCGGTAAATATGATCTATCTCACTTATATGCCGCTTGGTTTGCCTCGTCCGTTGCCAAGTCGTTATGTTCAACCCGGTGCCGGCCCCCTGTACGGCACTACCGACCTCGACGCTGAATCCTGCCACCGAGGGCGGTCAACGCACACAGATTCGTGATGGTGGCAGGAGCGGTGCACCCAGCAGTATGGGAGCGGAAAATTCGCCCCCTTGGGGTAAAGCTGACCAACGACGAAAGTCGAAGTTCAGCCGGGAACGCCCAGGTTCCCGAACCCGACAGGTCATGCCTCGTAAGCGCCTCCTGGACACTAACCACTCATGTTGCGATCGTTCTCAGGCACTCGTACGCGTTTAGCTGCGGCTGGCACCCTCGCTCTCGTTCTCTCTGGTGGCCTCAATGTGGCCGCCGCACCCTCCTCCGACGCCGCCATCAGCGCGTCCAAAGGTCGCCAGGCGGTAAGCATCGCCAGCACCAAGCGGGGAACCCCCTACCGTTGGGGCGCCACAGGCCCCCGCTCTTTCGACTGCTCCGGGTTCACCAGCTGGACCTTCAAGCGTCTCGGCAAGAGCATCCCGCGCACTGCCCACCAGCAGTACCGCGCCAGCATGAAGATCAGCCGTCGCTCTGCCCGCCCGGGCGACCTCGTCTTCTACGGTGGCAAGCGCAAGTACCACGTCGGCATCTACGCCGGTAACGGTCGCATGTGGCACGCCCCCCGCACGGGTGACGTCGTCAAGCTCGCCAAGGTGCGCGGTAACGCCTCCTACGGCCGCGTGCGCTGAGCAACCCAGCACATACGTCGCGGGCCGACCCCGGTACTCCGGGATCGCCCCGCGACGCTTTTATGTCCGTTGCGTGACCTCTCAGAGGTCGCGTGGCAACTCCCGCTTGAGGATCTTCCCGGTGGCGCCCTTGGGAAGCTCCGGGATCACCCGGATCTCACGCGGGTACTTGTACGCAGCCACCCGCTCCTTCACGAACGCCGCGAGCTCCTCGGGGTCGATGCTCATCCCGGGCTTGGGGGCGACATAGGCCGCCACTTCCTCGCCGAAGTGGTCGTGCGGGATTCCCACGACAGCAGCCTCGGCAACGCCGGGGAACAAGTGCAGTACCTCTTCGACCTCGCGCGGGTAGACGTTGTACCCGCCGCGGATGATGAGGTCCTTGGTGCGGTCGACGATGAAGTAGTAACCATCCTCGTCGACCCGCGCCAGGTCGCCGGTATAGAACCAGCCGTCGCGAATCGCCTCCGCGGTGGCTTCGGGGCGATTCCAGTACCCGCGCATGATGTTCTCGCCGCGGATCGCGATCTCGCCCACCCCGCCGGGTTCGACGTCGCCGGGCTGGCCATCAACCCGCATGAGCTTCATCTCCACGCCGCGGATGGGCGTTCCGATGGAGCCGGGTTTGCGCTCGGCGTCGGGGTGGTTGAAGGAGGTCACCGGCGAGGTCTCCGACAGCCCATAGCCCTCCAGGATCACGCAGTGGAACTTCTCCTCGAAAGCACGCATGAGCTCCACCGGCATGGAGGCCCCACCGCTGATACACAATCGCAGCGAGGAGGTGTCGGCCTCGTGGTCGACATTGAGCAGGGCGCCGTACATCGTCGGCACGCCGAGGAAGATGGTGACCTTCTCGGAAGCGATGAGATCGAGCACCGCAGCCGGCTGGAAGCGGGGAATGAGCGCAAGGGTGACCCCGTTGGCGATCGCCACGTTCAGCCCGCAGGTCATCCCGAAGACGTGAAACAGCGGCAAAGCCCCCATAACGACGTCGTCGGGCTCCAGGGACAGCAAGGTCTCCCCGGTGGTGCGCTGGTTGGTGCGCAGGTTGCGGTGCCGCAGTTCAGCGCCCTTGGGCGAGCCGGTGGTGCCTGAGGTGTACAGCAGCACGGCAGTGTCCTCATCGTCACGCTCGACGATCTGTGCCAACGGCTGCACCGTGCCCAAGACCGCGGGCAAGTCTGTGACGGCGAGGAAGTCCACACCGGCCTCGGCTGCGCCGCGCATGGCATCAGAATCAGGCAGGCCGATCATCAGACGGGTGCCGCTGTCCGTGAGGTAGTAGCTCACCTCCCGGGGGCGCAGCAGCGGGTTCATCGGAACCACGATGACTCCGCCGTAGAGAGCCCCGTAGTAGGTGACCGCGAACGCCGGGATATTCGGCAAGCTCACCGCCACCCGATCACCAGGCTCGATGCCTTTGGAGTGGAGGTAGGCGCCAAAACGAGCAGCAGCGTCGTTGAGACGTGCGTAGGTCCAGCTCTCCTCCCCCTGTATGAGAGCGATGCTCTCCGGCCGTGAACGGGCTGATTCAGCGAGGTTGCAGGCGAGGTTCGTCATCGATTCCTCCGCGTCGAGGGAACTGGGTTACTGCAGAGTACGGTGCTGTGGTCGCGATGCGGCGTTCCGCGTCAGATATAGAGACGTCTCACACGCGGAGCCAGCGAGCAGGTGATCTCGTAGGAGATGGTGCCCAGGTCCTGCGCCATGTCCTGAGCGGTGTAACGCTGCGAGCCGCTGACCCCCAGCAGTACAGCCTCATCCCCTACCTGCACCTGCGGGTCGGCGCCGACATCGATCATCGTCTGGTCCATGCATACCCGCCCAACCACGGGGTAGGCCCGGCCGCCGATCAACACCTGACCGCGGTTGGACAGGTGCCGGTCGAAGCCGTCTGCGTAACCGACGGGGATCGTGGCTATCCAGGTGGGTCTACGTGGTGCCCAGGTGCGCCCGTACCCGACGGAGGTTCCCGCCTCGACCCGCTTCAGGAAAGACACCTGGGTAGCCCAGGTCAGCGCAGGTTGCAGGTCGATGGTGCGCGGCGTGCTCTCATCGGGGTAATAGCCGTAGGCCATGATTCCGGGGCGCACCATGGTGAACCAGGACTCTTCGTGGGCCAGCACACCGCCGGAATTGGCGGCGTGCACCAACTCCACCTCGCGCCCGATCGCCGCCTGGACCTGTTCGAGGCTGGCGGCGAAACGCGCTATCTGATTGGCGGTGAACTCAGCCTGCTCCGGGGTGTCGCTGGCCGGGAAGTGCGTGAAGATCCCCTGCAGGTGCAGGTGCGGACATTCGCTTTCGATCAGCCGCGCCACCGCTGCCGCGTCCTGGGGTGCCACCCCGATCCTGCCCATTCCGGTGTCGATCTTCAGGTGCACCGGGACGGGGGTGCCCCCCATCCGCGCAGCCGCAGCTTCCGCGGCCAGCGCGGTGGGCTCGCTGACGAGGCTCAACGTCACCTCAGCCGCGATGGCTGCATCGAGCTCGTCGTCGAAGGCATGCGACAACTTCAGGATCGGCGCGTGGATCCCACCCCGGCGCAACTCAATGGCTTCGGGCACGGTGGCCACCCCGAACCAGTCCGCAAGGCCGGCGGCTTCGACCGCCCGGCATACGGGTACTGCGCCGTGCCCGTAAGCGTTCGCTTTGACGGCCATCAGAACTTTGCGACTCGCGCCGACCGCAGCGCGGATGCCGCGTAGGTTGTGACGAATCGCTTCCAGATCGACGCGCGCATGGGTCTTGTACAGCATCCTGTGTTCCTCTCAGCCGCGCCGGACGACCTTGTCGACATAGGCGGAGGTCGACAGGCCCAGCAACGCACCGTAGTTGGGGACGAAGGACACCTCCGCGCCCAGAGCCACCGGGTACACCGCATCCTCGACGTCCAGGATGAGGTGGTCGCTGCTGGCGCCGATCACCGAGATGCCGGGGTCTAGCGGAACGATTCCGTCCACATTCGTGTCCTGGCGCCCGAGGTTGCAGATCGCCCGCAGACGTCGTCCGCGATCGTCGAACTCCACCGTCTCACCGAAGGCATTCTGAGCGCGTAAGCCGATAGGAACCGAAGGTTTGCGTTCCAATTCGACAATCTCGGTCACCAGGGTGAAGGTGTCCTGCCGAGTGCCGGGCCAGGCGCTGCGGTCGAGGACGTTACGCCCCAGGGCGACCGTCTCGCCGATGCGGAAGTGGTTGATCTCCGCGGGCATCTGATCGTTGGCGATCATCGGCAGACTCGAACTATTGCCACCCGAAATGAGTTCCAGCGCCAATCCACTGGCATCGCGGGCTGCATCGCGCACGTCGATGAGCATCTGCATGTTCTCCGGTGAGGGAATGACTCCCCCGTAACACGCCAGGTTCGCCCCCACGCCGATGAGCTCCAGGTTCGGCAGTTTGGCCGCGGCCACGACGACATCGACCGCCATATCCGGCCACACGCCTTCGCGCAGGTCACCGATGTCGATCATGAGAATCGCCTGGTGCGTCGTGCCCGCCATCTGCGCAGCCTGGGAGAGCACCTGCAGGCTCTGCAAACTCGAGTTCAAGGTGATGTCAGCCCAACGCACCACATCGTGCGCCGCCGAGGGCGCCGGAATCCGCAGGAGCATCTGCGGCAACCCGGTGCCGAGGTGGCTGGACTCCATGAGGTTGGTGATCCGAGAGTCCGCGACCATGTCGGCTCCGGCCGAGGCCATCGCCGTGATGACAGCCGGGTGGGCGCAGGTGACCTTGCCGACCGCCGCAACCTGTGCGCCATGTCCATGGACCAGGGCGTAGACCGTGCGGGCGTTCTCGGCGATCCGATCTGGGTAGATCTCGAGCCGCGGCGTGCGGTGATGCATCAGGGCTCCTCGTTCTGCGACTCTTGCACTCGACGTCGGAAGGTCTCACGAACCTCATCCGGGTAGGCGTGCGCCAGGGTGCCCAGCGCCGAGAACAGGTATTTGCGATCCATGAAGACCCTCGCCTCCGGGGGTGGGAGCAAGTGCGTCGGGCCGGTGCTGGGTTGCGCGCCCAGACAGATTGCCTGCAGCGCCTTCTCCCCACCGGCAACCTTCGTCAACGCTCCCCCGGTAGCCACCACCCATTCGACCGCGGTGAGGTCCTTGCCACGCACGACCTGCTTTTTACCCGTGGGGGTGTAGATGTCGTCCAAGGTGCCTGCATGGCGCCGGACACCGATCTCCACCGCCTTCGTGCACAACCACTGAGTGAGCTCGATCTCGCGCTCGGCGCTCGGCATCGCACGCAGATCTGCCAACCGCGCACTCCACGTCTCGTCGCCGACCGCGCGGGCGATGTTCTCGGCATTGACGAAGACCCCGAGGTCACCCTCGACCGTGCGCTTCGACCTCGGCTCCGGCTCGAGCATCTTGGCCGACAACTCGATGCTGCCGTCGGTCACCGAGTGCACATCGGTGGTGGCTCCCCCGACATCGATGATGACGGCATCACCGACCGCCTCGCTGAACAGTTCCGCTGCCCGCAGAACAGCCCCGGGGGTCGGCAGGATCTCAGCGTGGGTCAGCCCAGCCAGGCGCGACATGCCGGGCGCGTGCACGATGTGACGGCTGAAGACCTCATGAATGAGGTTGCGCAGCGGACCGACGTTGAGCACGTCCACATCCGGGAAGACATTGTCGGCCAGGAGAATCTCCACCCCGGCCTGCTCGAAGATACGGGTGATAGGGCGAACGATGGCCTTGTTCCCGGCGTACACGACCGGCACCATGCGGGCCTCCGCGCCCAGACCCTTGGACAGCAGTTCGGCCAGAAGCTCGGCGTTGCGCAGCACGATTCGCGTCTCACCGTGATCCACCCCGCCGGCGAGCAACACCATGTTCGGCGCGATCTCACGGACATCGTCAAGGTCGTAGGACTCCAGCGGACCCGCGGTGACCGCGGTGACGATAGCGCCGGCCCCCAGCGAGGCCTCCCGCGCCGCGCGAGCGGTCATGCTGGCCGTCAAGCCGTGCACCGTCATGCGCAGACCACCGGCGGCGGAAGAGTTGACGAAGGTCTCCAACCCGGTCGGGTCCTCCCCCAACGCCGTTCCGACCTCCCGCAGGGCGGCGTCGACCCCGATTCCGACGTCCCCCTGGGCGACCGAGGTCGGGGCGAACCCCTGGGCGACGTGGGTGAAGACCCCGCCGCCCAGGGAGAACGCGTTGACCTTCGTGATCGTGCTGCCGATCTCGACGGTGAGGACGTCTGCCATGCTCACGCCCGCGCTCGCAGCGTCTTCACCATCGCGTCCACAACCTGAATGCCCTTCGTACCGCGCCCGAAGGTGGCATCCAGGCCGGTCTCGGCGGCCATGTCCCGGTTGACCTGGGTGCCGCCGGCGATGAGGACGAACCGGTCTCGAACACCCTTTTCCACGCACAGCTCAGCCAAGCGCCGCATCATCGTGCGGTGGACGTCGTTGTGGCTGATGATCGTGGAGATGAGGATGGCGTGGGCGCCCGTTTCGATGGCTGCGTCCACCAGTTTGCCCAGCGGGACCGAGGTGCCGAGGTAGTCGTACTTGACCCCGTACTTTTCGATACCGCCGTGTTTGATGTCGAGGATCTCTCGCAGCCCGACGCTGTGCTCGTCCTCGCCCACGGTGCCGGCGACCACGCGCAGACCGCGCGCCTTGGCCTCTGCTCGGAGTTCCTCCTCGGGCAGGATGATCTCCTTCTCCGGGATGTGTAGCGTGTCCCGCTGGATGTCGAAGGCGACCTTGCCCTTGACCTCGACGAAGGTGCCCTCGGCCTCGTGCATGACCTCGACGTTGACCACCACCGGATCGGCCAGCCCCATCCGCTTGGCCATCTCCTCGGCATAGACCGGAGCGATGTCGGCGTTCTCCGGCACGAACAGCTGCACCAGCACCGTTCCGTCGCCGGCCCACTCCGCTTCGGGCTTGATCTGGCCACCGGTGCGGTAGGGCCGGGTCTTCTCCAGCCGCGTCTCGACGCTGTCGCTGGGGTCGAGTTCACCGATCCAGACGATCTTGCTGCGGTCGGTGAAGCTGTCGCCTCCGATCGCATCCTCAGGCGTGTCGATGGTGCGGCCCTGGGCTGCTTCGGCGTCGATGAGCCACTGCGGGATGGTGCTGTTACCGAAGTGCGCGCTGACCGGGGCGAAGTAGTCATCGTGCCGTTCCACGATGGACCCGGCGCCCACGCCGCCGGCGCCGTCACGGGCGATGCCATCGCCGCTGCGCTCGGGGTACTTGGCTGAGTCGACGAAGAAACCCGCCTCGACAGCAGCAAAGTAGCCGCCCACCGAGATGCACTCTTCGAGGAAAGCGACCGAGCGCACCTTCAGGTCGTGCACCATCTCACCCAACGGCCCGGCGAGGTTCAGGGACAACAGTTCGTTAATGCCGTCCAAGCCCGCCCAGGTCTGCTTGACGGTCTGCAGACCACGGATGTTGTTGTAGTGCCAAGGGACGTTACGGCCCTCGTCAGGAGTGATCGTGGACTGGATGTCCGCATGCGTGAGCATCGAGATCAGGGTGTCGATGGTGTGGGTACGGACAGCCTCTTCGATGCTGGCCTCGATGTAACGCGTGTTCTGCTGCGCACGGAACTTGTAGTCGCTGAAGAAGTCTCGCAGCGCGATCGCGTACGGCAGGTCGTACCAGAGCTTCGGCGCAGGCGGGGAGTTCGGCGGGACGGTAGAGAGCCCCACCAAGCTGGGTTCCATACCCACATCGGTCGAGAAGGCCGTGTTGATGGCGTGCTGCACCATCAACTCCGGCATGACCAACCAGCCCGCCTTCGCCGTCGCGTTGGCGTTGTGTGCACCGTCGATCTGGAAGATCCCGGCCGCGTTCATGACGACCTTGGCCTCGGCTGCGTCCACGAACGAGCGGTACATGTTCACGTTGCGGTACAGCACGTTGTACTGCGGGTCCTGGTGCGCGCCGTTGATGCCCTCCTCCGCGAAGAGCACCGCGACCTCAGGCCCGGCCACCCCAGAAACGTAGGAGTGGAAGTTGATCGGGCGACCGACCTCGTCTTCGATGGCGTCCAGGGCCTTGCGGGAGGCGCGGATCTGCTTGCGGGTGATCGGCACACCGCCGACGCCCTCCGGGGTTCCCTCCAGCAGCCCGTCGATGTGGGACTGGCCTGTGGTGCGAATGACCATCAGGTGGTCGGCGCCGTGCCAGGCTGCCATCCGCATCCGGCGAATGTCGTCCTCGAAGTGCCCTGAGGCGATCTCGGTGGTGACGACCGGCTTGGGCTGGGGGTCGATGTCCTCGAAGTACTCGCTGGCGGGCAGACCGTAGGAGTTCTTCAGCGGGGCCGACATGTCACGGAAATGGAACGGACCCATGTCGACGCCACCCTCGGGCACCTCACGCCAGGTCCACCCCTTGCGGCGCGGCTCGTACTTGTCGAGATCCTTCATGATCTCGTCGATATCGAGCTTGACGTTGCGCTCCAGCGGCGGCATCTTCGCGCTCATGACTGGGCCTCCTTGATCTCGAACAACCCATCCAGGACGGTCTCGTCCGTCACGATGAGGGCGGCCGCCTCACGCAGGCTCAGACCGCGCTCGTGCGACAGCTTGAGTACGACGTGGCCGGCGCCCTTGCCCAACAGGCCCTTCTCGTAGATCTTGTCGACTACACCGTGGCTGCTCACCGAGTCGATACCCATTCGCAGCAGGACCGCCCGTTCAATGGATGGGCTGGTGTGCGTGCGTGCGAGTTCGACAACAGGGCGCATCATCTGGTGGCTCAATTCCCAGAACCTCGTCTTGAGGTCCTCGTCGGAGAGCTTCGACAGCTCCTCGACGCGCAAAGACGCCTGCGTGAGGCGGTCTGCACCCGCTTCCGGTGCCATCGGTTACTCCTTCTTTCTCGTACTGGAGCAGGTACGAAAACGCTGGCTCCAGATCACATGGGGTGGATAGGTCTGCGTGGGGGGAAACAGCCGCCGGCGACGACTGCTCCCCCATCGTTCACGCGTTCATGTCCGCCAAGACGGACTCGACAAAAGCGCGGTCGCTACGGGTCTCCGCAGCCACGTACTCGTAGTCCACGTCGCTCCACTGCGCAGCAGGCAGCTGCTTGAGGCAGTTCTTGATCCGGGAGCGGCGCAACCGGTCCAGATCCTGTACCCGGCCCCGCACCTGTTCCAGCCGTTCCGGGATGACGATGCTGCGACCCGGGACATTCTGGGCCGGGTCACCGACACGCACCTCGATGCCGTTCTCGCGAGCGAACGACAGCTGCCGGTTGTGATGCTTGCCAGCGCCGGTGTACTCGGTCTCCTGGACCACGACGATCTGGTCCTCAGCCATCTGCGCAGCCAAGGTCACAGCCGCGGTCACCGAGGTGTTTCCGGCCGGACCCCGCTCCATGCCCTCGAGTTTCGTGAGCAGCTCGGTGACATAGAAGACTTCGCCCTGGGAGACGAGTTGGTACTCGTCCATGTACCGCAGCGGCCGGGCCGCATTACGCGGCACGTCGGCACGATCGGGCTCGGTGGTGAAAGGGACACCGAAACCGGTGTGACCGGTGGTGAAGGATTTGCGGTTGAAGTCGTGGTCAGAGGCCATCGAGAGACCGCTGAGGTCGACCGAGCAGGCCACAACGCGGGTGTCCTGCGCCCCGGCAGCGAGCAGGCCGCGGGCGGTACCGGTCAGGTTGCCGCCGCCGGCGTTCGTAGCGATGACGACGTCCGGTTCACGGCCGGCTTGATCGCGGCACTGCTGGGCAATCTCCACCCCCAGGGTCTCCACACCGCGAATACCGAATGGGGTGTAGAGCGAGGCGTTGAAGAAGCCGGTTTCCTCCAGGACGACCAGCATCTGCCAGAACAGTTCGGGCCCGACGGTGAGTTTGAGGACCTCAGCGCCGTAGGCCTCGCAGGCCCGGGACTTCTCCACGATCTCCGGCTGCCCGACGAAACGCGAGTCGTACACCTCTTGCACCACCACGCAGGCCAGCGAGCGCATGGCGGCCTGCGAGGCGACGCCGGCTCCGTAGTTACCCGAAGTGGCCGTCGCGACTCCCCGATAGCCCTTGGCCGCGGCTTCGTAACAGGCGATGGAGGCCCGGCGGGCTTTGTACGAACCGGAGGCATTCGCCGCTTCGTCCTTGACGAAGATGCGCGCACCCTTGCCTGGCTCTGCGTATCGCCGCACCGCATTGGTGAGATTACGTAGCTCGAACAACGGTGTGCTGCCGACCTTGGTCTCGTGCTGGATCCGCGCCACGTCCTCCAAGGAGTAACCGGTGCGGCCCATCATCTTCTCGTAGTCGAACGCCAGGTCGGTCAGCTCGAACTCGTCGTAGTCGATGCCAAGCGAAGCCATCATGATCTCGTTGCGCCGGGCCATGACAGCCTCGTAGGACATATCGCGTCCACTCATCGGGCGTCCTCCCGCTCCGTGATCCGCCCGATGTGCAGCAACTCCGGCACCACCGGCCCGAAGCTGTGCTCATATGCAGGGCTGGCGTCGATGAGGATGCCCTCATGCACCCGGCCGATCAGCGAGGTCACGCTCACCTGTTCGCCGACGATCCCGTCAGCGTCCAGGAAACCGCGCACCCGCATGACGAACGGGGTGGCCCGGGTGTCATCGGGAACGTTGCTCGCGCGCTCCTGCGGCTGAAGCAAGACCTTCTGGATCTCCACCCAGGTGCCGGCCGCGACCAAGGTGCCCGCTGCCCCATGCGAAGTCTGGCTCATCGTGGGCCTTCAAACCCGACGGGTGTAGGCGCTGGGGCCCATGAGCGCGCCGGGCAACGGGATGTCGAGCATGTTCTTCAAGCCCGGGCTGGCCTCGACGATCCGCGGCACGCAGTTGACCGCGATCCCCTTGGTGGCCGTTCCGCCTGCGTACTCGGGGGTGATCTGCATCGAGATCTGCGGAGTGCCGTTGATGGTGATGTAGTCCCCGGTGCCCTGGCCTTCAAGTTCGGGCAGAACCTGCTGGGGGTGCACGAGGGTGAGTACGACCTCGTCACCGCGGTAGCCGAGAAGGGTCTGCTTGCAGCCGGCGACCATGCCGGGTTCGATGACGATGTGCGGGGTCTCCCGGCGCACGCTGGAAATGATCGGCTCACGCTTCTGCTCGATGCGGTCGATCCCCAAACCGAGGGCGTCGGAGATCATCTGCGCCGACTCGGGGAACCCGATGTGGCCGTCGACGCTGCCGTCCTCGACCCCGGCAAGAAACTCTTGCTCGGACAGGCCCACGCCCTGGGTACGCATCACGGTCGGGCCGTACGGAGAGAGGTCGTTGACCCGGGTGGCCTCGATCGAGGTGACCTCGTGACAACCCGCGGTGAGGGCGACCACGAGCATGTCCATCGACAGTCCGGGGTTGACACCGGTACCGATGATCGAAACGCCGTGCTCCTTGGCCAAGGCGTCCAGCTCCGCTGCCAGCTCGGGCGATTGCGCCTCCGGGGAGGCCATCTCCTCGGCGATGGACACGCAGTTGATACCGGCACGCAGAATTGTGCGCAGGTCTTCCATCTGCTCCTTGACCCACGAGGTGGTGGCTATGACCACGCAGTCCACCTGCGAGGGGTCCAGGACCGAGGCGGGGTCGTCGGTGACGTTCACGCCCAAATCGGTGTCGGTGCCGATGACCTCGTGCAGCGGTTTGCCCACGTACTCCGGGCGGTTATCAATACCGCCGACGAGTTGCAGACCCTCCTTGCTGTCGATGAGGCGCGCCATTCCGCTGCCCATCGCGCCGAGACCCCACTGAACAACCCGCACCGATGCCATATCCGGTTCTCCTGTTGACGACGTTTTCGCAGACCAGGGCCACGATGAAGAATCGCGGCCCCTGCCCCCACGGTAGGTCCCGGCCTCGCGTTATGTCCTGGGATTGCCGGGATCACGGGCCGTAACTAGCTAATTAGGACCGTTCAGGCCCGGTGGCCGTTACCGGGGGGTCTCATTGCACTGTAGAACGCCGCTTCCCAGCGGCCGATGGAAGGCCCAGCTGGGGTCTGTGATGAAGCGTGCTAGGGCCAACCCGCCCCCGATCGCCACCATCAACAGGGACGCACGGGTCGTCTCGGCGAGGAAGATGTTGATGGAGCCCGCGTTCAGGTAGTACATGGCTCGGTACAGGGCCGTACCCGGGACCATGATGATCGAGGCCGGAACCGACACCGTGATCCGCGGGATGTTTCCCCACCGGGCGGCCAGGGTGGCGAGCAGACCAATGCTCAGACCGGCCGCGAAGCTCGCCGTCTGTGCAGGTACATCTCCCGAGAGCAGAGCCAACCGCAGCAGGTTGGCCACGGCGCCGATCATCGCGGCCAGACCGACCATCTTCAACCGGGCGTCGAAGAGGATGGCGAAGCCGCCCACCCCGATCAAGGACGCCAACCCCCAGATGGCAGCGTTCATCCACAGTGGCGCGCTCGTCTGGGGCGGCACAACGGGAACCACCCCCGCGAACGAAGAGAGCATCCACACCACACCGGTCGAGGTGCCGATGACGGCAAGGGAGTAGATGAGGCGCCCCGAGCCGGAGACCACGTCCAGATGGGCTATATCCAGCAGCGCCGTGAACAACGGGAAGCCAGGGATCAGGTAGAGCACCGCGGCCACGAAACCCGCTTCCAGGGTGCTGGTGCTGGGTCCCAGCATCGGTAGCGTCGAGGAGACCGCGATGAGACCCAGATAGAGCAGGCAGGAAACCGCCGAGCAGGCTGCCACCACGAACAACGGAGAAACATGGGCTCTTGCCAACCGGCCGCGGCACAGTTGACCCAACCCCGCCGCGATGACCACCGCAATGGCGGCGACGATGCTGAAACCATTGAGGATCGCGAAGGCTGCGCAGCCCAGACCGGCGGCCACGGCACGTTGCGCATCCGGCCAACGGCGTTGCACCTGATCGACAGAGTTCAGCCGTCGTTTGATCTCCTCCGTCGATACCCCGCGCGGCAGCGCCTTGGCGAGCCGTTCCAACGCTGCGATCCGCCCCGCGTCCACCCC
The DNA here is from genome assembly GCF_012277275.1 of Gephyromycinifex aptenodytis. Lineage (GTDB taxonomy): Bacteria > Actinomycetota > Actinomycetes > Actinomycetales > Dermatophilaceae > Gephyromycinifex > Gephyromycinifex aptenodytis. Next base: position 504,009 of record NZ_CP051155.1, read on the forward strand.
GAAGCTGGAGATTTCTCGAACGACGGTACGAAATTCGTTTCCTCGCCGGGCGGTCATCGTGATCGAGGTCATGGTGACCGCTGCGTGCAACTCATCTATCCCGACTCGACGCGCGAGGTGCTGCATCGCGCGTTTGACTCGGTAGGTGCCGGTGCCTGCGCCGGCGAGCATCGTTCCTAGCCGAAGGACCGCCTGCACGTCCTCGCCCAGGTCGCGTCCGGTACGGGAATGGGCGCTCACGAGTGGCCCCGGCAGGGAACGGGGACGACGCAGGGCCTGCCCGCAATGCGGGCAGGCCCGGAGCCGTCGACGTCGGGGACGACCAAGATGGCGGCGCTCAGATGTTGAAGCCGAGAGCGCGTAGCTGCTCGCGTCCGTCGTCGGTGATCTTGTCGGGACCCCACGGGGGCATCCACACCCAGTTGATCCGGTGTGAGACGACCAGACCTTCCAGGCTTTGCCCCACCTGATCCTCGATCACATCTGTCAGCGGGCAAGCCGCGCTGGTCAGCGTCATGTCGATGACGGCGTGGTTACTTGAATCAACCGTCACTCCGTAGACGAGTCCGAGGTCGACAACATTGATCCCGAGTTCGGGGTCCACCACGTCGCGCAACGCTTCTTCTACGTCGGCGACGTTCGGAGGAGTCTGGGTCTCGGTCTCGCTCATCACTTCTCCGCTTTGTCGAGGTGGTTGCCCACCAGGGCAGGACTAGGGGGGCTGGTCTCGGCGTCTGTCGAGGTGTCAGCACCGGATCGGGCCAGGGCATCGAGCAAGGCCGACCAGCCGAGCAGCGCGCACTTCACCCGCGCGGGGTACTGCGCCACACCGGCCAGCGCCACACCATCGCCGATGACTTCCTCATCGCCGGGGTCGGTGCCTCGGCTGGTAAGCATGCTCTTCATCGCATCGTAGGTTGCCATCGTCTCCGCGAGGGAGCGTCCCCGACATTCCTGAGCCAGGATCGAGGTGGAGGCCATCGAGATGGAGCAGCCCAGAGCGTCGTAGGAGATGTCTTCCAGAACCGCTTCCGAGCCGGCCTGCGGGTTGGCTAGTCGCACGCGCAAAGTCAGCTCATCCCCGCAGCTGGTGTTCACGTGATGAACTTCGGCGTCGAAGGGCTCGCGCAGACCGGCATGTTGCGGGTGCTTGCTGTGGTCGAGGATGAGTTCAGCGTACAGATCCATCAGGCCGCTCCCATTCCGAAGATCGCCGGCACCCGGTCGAGCGCTTTGATGAAGAGATCGATCTCCTCCTGGGTCGAGTACACCGCAAAACTGACCCGAGTGCTGGAGGGGACACGCAGACATCGGTGCAGCGGCCAGGCGCAGTGATGGCCGGTGCGCACCGCGACCCCGGAGTCGTCCAACACCTGCCCCACATCATGGGGGTGCACCCCGTCCACGGTGAACGACACGGCCCCGACCCGACGCTGTGGGTCGGTGGGGCCCAGGACGCTCACCCACGGGCGCTGGGCCAGCTGCTCCAAGGTGTAGGCGACCAGCGAACGGTCGTGGGCGGCAACCCGATCCATTCCGATCGCATCGAGGTAATCACAGGCTGCGGCCAAGCCGACCGCCTGAGCCGTCATCGGCACGCCGGCCTCGAAACGCTGCGGCGGCGGGGCAAACGTGGAGCCCTCCATCCGGACCAGTTCGATCATGGATCCGCCGGTCACGTACGGCGGTAGTGCTTCGAGGAGTTCATAACGGCCCCACAGCACACCGATCCCGGAGGGACCGAGCACCTTGTGGCCGGTGAAGGCGGCAAAATCCACCCCGAGCTGAGTGAAGTCGACCGGAATGTGCGGCACGGACTGGCAGGCATCCAGCACCGTCAACGCACCCACTTTGCGGGCGGCCGCAACCAAGGTCGGCACGTCGTTGAGCGTTCCGAGCACATTGGAGACGTGCGTGAACGCCAGCACCTTGGTGCGTTCGGTGATGACGGACAGGTCCTGACTCAGCTGACCTTCCGGCGTCAGAGCGATCCACCGCAGGCTCGCCCCGGTCCGCCGTGCCAGCTCTTGCCACGGCACCAGATTTGCGTGGTGTTCCATCTCGGTCACGCAGATCTCGTCGCCTGGGCCGAGGGTGAAACGCTCGGCCAACTGCGGGTCCACCCCGTCCAGAGCGCCGGGTGCGTTCGCGTTCGACAAGGCGTAGGCGAGGAGGTTGAAGGCTTCGGTCCCGTTGCGGGTGAAGATCACCTCACGGGCCGGCACCCCGACGAACTGACCGATGCGAGCCCGGGCGCTTTCGAAGGCGTCCGTGGCCTCTTCGGCGAGTTGGTGCGCGCCGCGATGCACGGCCGCGTTGTGGTTCTCGTAGTAATCACGCTCGGCGTCGAGTACACATCGCGGTTTCTGCGATGTCGCTCCCGAATCGAGGTAGACCAACGGAGCACCACCGCGCACCGTCCTGCTCAGAATGGGGAAGTCGGCGCGAATTCGGCGGAGTTCTGCATCGTCGATGCCGGCGCCCTCCGCAGGCCGGGTGTCGGTGGTGCTGACCATATTCAGGCTCCCGCGTTGGTGGTCTCGCTCGTGGCCTTGGCGGCCGGACCTGCGCCCGGCAGGAACCGGTCGTAGCCCTCGTCCTCCAGACGGTCGGCGAGCTCGGGGCCACCCTGCTCGGCGATCCGTCCATCCACGAAGACGTGCACGAAATCGGGACGGATGTAGCGAAGGATCCGGGTGTAGTGAGTGATGAGCAGAACGCCCATGTCGTTGGTCTCCTTGGCGCGGTTGACGCCTTCGGAGACGACGCGCAGTGCGTCGACGTCCAGACCGGAGTCGGTCTCATCGAGCACCGCGAAGCGCGGCTGGAGCAGTTCCAACTGCAGGATCTCGTGGCGCTTCTTCTCGCCACCGGAGAACCCTGCGTTGACGTCACGCTCGGCGAACACCGGATCCATCTTGAGGTTGGTCATTGCCTTCTTGACGTCCTTGACCCAGGTGCGCAGCTTGGGCGCCTGCCCATCCACGGCGGTCTTGGCGGTACGCAGGAAGTTGCTGACCGAGACACCGGTCACTTCGACGGGGTACTGCATCGCCAGGAAGATGCCGGCGCGGGCGCGCTCGTCGACGCTCATCGCGAGCACGTCCTCCCCGTCCAGGGTCACGCTGCCCGAGGTCACGGTGTACTTCGGGTGGCCCGCGATGCTGTACGCGAGGGTGGACTTGCCGGAGCCGTTCGGCCCCATGATGGCGTGTGTCTCACCCGAGCGGATGACCAGGTTGACCCCACGAAGGATCTCCTTGGCGCCGTTCTCGGTGTCGACAGTGACGTGCAGGTCTGTGATCTGCAGCGTCGAGGGTTCCATAGCCATGGGAAGTTCTCGTTTCGGTCGGGGTCAGACGTTGGTCGGAGCGGTCACGTCCACGTAGACGTCACCGGCTTCGATAGTCACGGGATAGACGAGGATGGCGGCCGTCGCCGGAGGAGTGAGTGGAGCGCCGGTCAGCAGATCGAACTTGGAGCCGTGCAGCCAGCATTCGAGCGAACACCCGGAGACCTCACCTTCGGAGAGGCTGACGGAACCGTGGCTGCACTCGTCCTCCACTGCGTGGACGCTGCCGTCCGAGAGGCGAACCATCGCCACCTTCTTCCCGCCCACTTCGGCCAGGGCGGCTTGGCCTTCCACAAGGTCGTCCAGCGCACAGACGAGTTCGGCGCTCATGCGTCTTCCTGCTGATCAACCGCCCGTGGCGAACCATCGGCGAAGCTCTCGGTCAGGGTGAGCTCGGCCTCGATGGCGGTCATCAGGCGGTCGGTGATGTCCTTCACGCCGATGCGGCCGACGATGTCAGCGAAGAAGCCACGAACCACGAGGCGGCGAGCCTCGTCCTCGGGGATGCCGCGAGCCTGCAGGTAAAACAGCTGCTCGTCATCGAAACGCCCCGTAGCACTGGCGTGACCGGCACCGGCGATTTCACCGGTCTCGATCTCCAGGTTGGGCACCGAGTCGGCGCGGGCGCCCTCGGTCAGGAGCAGGTTCCGGTTCAGCTCGTAGGTGTCAGTGCCTTCGGCCACCGCGCGGATGAGCACATCGCCCACCCAGACGGTGTGCGCACCCTGACCCTGCAGCGCGCCCTTGTACAAGACGTTGGACCGGCAGTTCGTCGCCTCGTGGTCCACGAACAGTCGGTGTTCCAGGTGTTGGCCCGCGTCGGCGAAGTAGACACCGAGTGCCTCGAAGCTTCCGCCCGGACCCGCGTAGGTGGCGTTGATCGAGAGACGAACCAGTTCACCGCCCAGGGAGACGGCCACGTGGCGCACCGAAGCGTCGCGTCCGACAACCACATCGTGCTGGCCCACGTGCACGGCGCCGTGTTCCCATTCCTGGGCCGAGACGATGGTGACGTCGGAGCTGTCACCGGCGATGACGGTCAGGAACTCACCCACGTCGCCCAGGCCGTCGTGCTCGAGCAGGATGGTCGCCTTGGCGAAGGCCCCCACCCGTACCAGGCGGGTCGAGTGGGCGACCCCTCCCTGGCCGGTCAAACGGATGCGCACCGGCTCGGTCAGGACGGCTTCGGCCGGAATGTCAACCAAGTCGATCTGCTCGCTGTTGGCCGAGGTGACCGCGGCTGAACGGTCCGCCGGGGCCAGGACACCTGCCGCGCGCCATTCGTCGCGACTTATCGACCTGCAGACCACACCTGGCGGTAGCTGGGCGTCGATCTGCAGCGCCCCCCGGCCCGGAGCATCCTCAAAAAGATGCTGCAGCTTGTTCACGGGGGTGAAACGCCAGGCTTCCTCGCGTCCACCCGGGACGGTGAAGTCATCAACGTCGAACGAGGTCGACCACTGTCCGCGGGACTGCTCTGGAATGGTCTGCTCGACAGCTGCCCTGACGTTCTCGGCGGCGACACCCTTACCGGGGGTGCCGAGCAGCGCCTGGTCATCGGCACTGACCGGTAGCCCGGTTGCGGTATGGCTGGCGGTTTTATCGATAAGCGGCATCAGCCGACGGCTCCTTCCATCTGCAGCTCGATGAGGCGATTGAGTTCCAGCGCATACTCCATCGGCAGCTCACGTGCGATCGGTTCGACGAAGCCACGGACGATCATCGCCATGGCCTCCTCTTCGGTAAGCCCGCGCGACATGAGGTAGAACAGCTGGTCATCACTCACCTTAGAGACGGTGGCCTCGTGGCCGAGCTGCACGTCATCTTCACGCACGTCAACGTAGGGGTAGGTGTCAGAACGGCTGATGGTGTCGACCAGCAGGGCATCGCAGACGACTGAACTCTTGCTGTTCTTCGCACCCTCGGCCACCTGGACCAACCCGCGGTATGAGGTACGTCCGCCGCCTCGAGCCACCGACTTGCTCACGATCGAGCTCGATGTGTTCGGGGCGTTGTGCACCATCTTGGCGCCGGCGTCCTGGTGCTGGCCTTCGCCGGCGAAGGCGATGGACAGGGTCTCACCGCGAGCGTGCTCCCCCATGAGGAAGACGGCCGGGTACTTCATCGTCACCTTGGAGCCGATGTTGCCATCGACCCACTCCATCGTGGCTCCGGCGTCGCACATCGCGCGCTTGGTCACCAGGTTGTAGACGTTGTTCGACCAGTTCTGGATCGTCGTGTAACGCACTCGGGCGCCCTTCTTCACGACGATCTCGACCACAGCAGAGTGCAACGAGTCCGACTTGTAGATCGGGGCGGTGCAGCCCTCGACGTAGTGAACGTAGGAACCCTCGTCGGCGATGATCAGGGTTCGCTCGAACTGGCCCATGTTCTCGGTGTTGATCCGGAAGTAGGCCTGCAGCGGGATGTCCACGTGCACGCCCGGCGGGACGTAGATGAAACTGCCACCGGACCACACCGCTGTGTTCAGCGCCGCGAACTTGTTGTCGCCCGCCGGGATGACGGTGGCGAAGTACTCACGGAACAGATCCTCGTGCTCGCGCAGACCGGTATCAGTGTCGACGAAGATGACACCCTTCTCCTCCAGGTCCTCCCGGATCTGGTGGTAGACCACCTCAGATTCGTACTGCGCCGCGACCCCGGCGACCAGACGCTGCTTCTCCGCCTCCGGGATGCCGAGCTTGTCGTAGGTGGTTTTGATCTCCTCGGGCAGCTCGTCCCAGCTCGTGGCCTGTTTCTCGGTCGACTTCACGAAGTACTTGATGTTCTCGAAGTCGATTCCGGTCAGGTCGCTACCCCAGTGCGGCATGGGCTTCTTGCGGAACAGCTTCAGCGCCTTGAGCCGGGTTTCCTTCATCCATTCCGGCTCGCTCTTGCGCGCGGAGATGTCCTCCACGACTTCCTGATTGAGTCCTCGGCGGGCCGTGGAGCCGGCGACGTCGCTGTCCGCCCAGCCGTAGGCGTAGTGGCCAATGTCTTTCAGGCCCGGGTTGAGCTCTTCGATGTGTGCGCTCATCTCGGTGTCCTCTCGTCTGGGTGATCGCTTCTGGTCGGAGGCCCCGGCCAAGTTGCTTTTAGGTACAAATGTCGTGCAGACGTGCTCGCCGCCGGCCAGCGTTGCCAGCCGTTGAACGCGCACGCCGAGAAGTCGGGCGAACATGGCCGTCTCGGCTTCACAGAACTGCGGGAAGCGCACCGCCACGTCGTGCATCGGGCAGTGCCCCTGACATAGCTGCAAGCCAAGACCGGGGGCCGAAGCGCCACCTGCAGCAACAGGACGCGCCGAGGCAGCATAACCGTCGGCCGCCAATGCTGCCGCAAGGGCGTAGGCCCGCGCCTCAACGTCGGGGCCCGCCGCTTCCACAACCGCCGCATACCTCGCCTCTAACGGCTCCAGTCGGTCGGCAGCGAAGAGCTCCACGGCTTTGTCACCGAGATGTTCGGCAACGAATTCCAAGGCAGCTGTCGCAATGTCGTCGTACCGACTGGATAGGCGCCGGTGCCCACGCTGGGTCACCACGAAGGCGCGTGCTGGGCGCCCTCGCCGGCGCGGCCCGGCAGCGACCGGGGCCGCCGCGATGTCTTCGGCTTCCTCCAGCGCGTCCAGATGTCGCCGTACCGCGGTGGGCGTCAATCCGAGGGCATCGGCCAGGTTGGCAGCCGTGACCGGACCGTTCTCGGAGATGTTCCGAAGCACGCGGTCGCGTGTTCGCGCGTCGCTCGTCTCAGCCGAGCCGGTGGCTCGACCTTCGGCGGAAGACGACGGTTCTATAAACACAACACAAATCTTACCTAATTCATCTGGGGTTGCGCGAACGGGGTCCGCTGCGGGCCGGAACGCGGCCTTCGTAGACTCGCGCACATGGCCTCACCCGAAAGCACCGTCCAGGTGCGGGCCTTGACCCGGCGCTTCGGCGCGGTCGAGGCTGTCAGCGATATGTCGTGGTCGGCGAATGCGGGCCAGATCACGGCAGTCCTCGGCCCGAACGGCGCCGGAAAGACCACCACCATCGCCTGCCTGGAAGGCCTCCTGCGCCCGGATGCCGGAGAGGTGCGGGTACTCGGCACGAATCCCTGGCGGGCGGACGCAACACATCGAGCACGGGTGGGTGTCATGCTGCAAGACGGCGGACTGCCCACCACGAGCACGCCCCGGCGGCTGCTCGCGCACCTGGTCGATCTGTATGCGCGCCCACTCGATCTGCCCGCCTTGGTGACCCGCTTGGGCATCGACTCATTCGAACGGACACCGGTCCGCCGGCTCTCCGGCGGCCAGCGCCAACGCGTGGCGCTGGCAGCTGCACTCATCGGCGATCCCGAAGTCCTGTTCCTGGATGAGCCCTCCGCCGGACTCGACCCGCACGCCCGCCGCGAGGTCTGGGACCTCATTCGGGAAACGCGGGAACGCGGACGCACTCTGGTCGTCACCACCCATTCCTTCGAGGAAGCCGAGCGGCTGGCCGACCGCATCGTCGTCGTCGCCGGTGGGCGGGCTGTGGCAGAAGGGAGCCTGGAACAGGTCTCCCGGGGTTCCAACCTCGAATCCGTGTACTTCGATCTCACTTCGGGAAGACGCTCGTGACTGCTAGGACCGCGCCGCGAGGCGCCAACGCCGCGGACAACGCCTGGGCCGCACCGCCGGCTCGCCGGATCGGCTCACACGCCCGTTTCGAGACCGGGGTTCTGCTGCGAAACGGTGAGCAACTGCTTGTGGCGATCGTGCTCCCAGCGCTGGCCCTGTTCGCACTGCTCTACGCGCCGGTACCAGGCTTCACCGGCAGCCGCCGGATCGACCTGGCGATGCCGGGCATCCTTGCCCTGGCGGTGATCTCCACCGCCTTCACCGGGCAGGCGATCTCGGTCGGCTTCGACCGTCGCTACGGAGTCCTTCGGCTGCTCGGCACGACCCCGCTGGGACGCGACGGATTGCTCGCAGCCAAGGGCTTGGCAGTGCTGGTGGTCGAGGCGATCCAGGTGCTGGTGCTCGGCGGACTCGGCCTCATCCTGGGTTGGCGACCGAACCTGCTCGGCCTGCTCAGCAGTCTTCCGCTGATCCTCTTGGGCACGTGGGCGTTCGTCGCGTTAGCGCTCTTACTGGCCGGCACGATGCGCGCGGAGGCGGTCCTGGCGCTGGCAAACCTGATCTGGGTGCTGCTGTTGGGCGCGGGCGGGGTGATCCTGCCCACTTCGACGATGCCCGCCCCGCTGTCCAAGATCACCACGTTCCTGCCCTCGGGGGCTCTCGGCGACGGTTTACGGACGGCCCTGACGACCGGAACGCTGGACCTCGGGGCATTGCTGGTACTGACCGTCTGGGCGGTCTTGGCCACCCTGCTCGCCGCGCGGGTCTTCCGGTGGAGCGATTGAGCCAGTGGATAGCATCAGAGGCGTGACCGACTCCTCCGCAAGGCCCGCTGCTCACGCCGTTCCTGGAACCGCACTCCCGTCGGGGAATGTGCCCCGCAAGGTGCGGTCGATCTTCATCGTCAACCTCGTGGTGGAGATCGGGATCATCGTCACCGGTGGGCTGGTCCGCCTCACCAAGTCCGGGCTGGGTTGCCCCACCTGGCCGCAGTGCGTCCCGGGATCCTTCGTTCCTACCGGAGATCAGGCCGAGGGCATTCACAAGGTCATCGAGTTCGGTAACCGCACGTTGAGTTTCGTGGTGGCGGCAGCCGCGATCGCGCTGCTGTGGGCGGTGTACAAGAAGATCCCGCACCGTCGTGCGCTTCGCCTTCCGGCGTGGGGCGTGCTGGGCGGCATCCTCTTCCAAGCAGTTCTCGGCGGCATCACGGTGCGGATGGCGCTGAACCCGGTGACCGTCTCGCTGCATTTCCTCGCTTCAGCGTTCCTGGTCGCACTGTCCACCTATCTGCTGGTCCGCCTCGATGAGGGCGACGGTCCCGCCCGGGCGCTCGCTCCCCCGATCGTCATGCACCTGTCGAAGGCCACGGCGGCCCTGTTCGCCGTCGTTCTCGTGCTCGGCACCATCGTCACCGGGGCGGGTCCGCACTCCGGAGACGCTGACATGCCGGTCCGATACGGACTGGACCTGCGCGTCGTCTCCTGGCTCCACGCCGACTCGGTGATGGTCTTCGTCGGTCTCGTCGTCGCCCTGTGGATCGCCTGCCACCTCGTCGAGGGTGCGCAGAAGGGCGCCCACGCCTGGCGGGTGGTCTTCTTCCTCTCGGTGACCCAAGGGGCACTCGGGTTCGTGCAGTACGCACTGGGGCTGTACGAGGTCCTCGTGCTCGCACACATGCTGCTGGCCTCGCTGTTGGTGGCCACGATCACCTGGGCCACGCTCTCGTTGCGCCACCGTGAGGTCGTGCCGACGACGTCGGCAGGCGCAGTCGTGCAGGACGAGGCCGATCGCCACTGACGGCGCTCAGCGGCGTTGATTCGAAGGTTGCAGCTGCCGCACATCGCGCACGTAGCCTCAATCCCACGAAGGCGAGAATGGAGTGGGGACGATGAACGTTTTGAGCCTTCACCACGCCGTCTACGAGAGCGAGCTCATCGACGGCAAGATCGTGCGGCAGCATCAGTCGCACTATCTAGACTTCCACGTCGACGGTCGCCCGCTACGCGACTGGTTCGACCACCCCGACAGCGTCATCACGGCGCTGAACCGCCCCTGGCTCCACATGCTCGACGAGGGCATCGCTGAGCTCACCGGTCGCCGCCCCGACCCCCGCCTGCCTGCCGGACGCATCCCCCTGCTGCGGTGCGCCGACTGCGGTGATCTCGGCTGCGGCGCCATCACCGCCCGGCTGGACATCACAGCCCAAGCCCTCACCTGGTCGGACTTCGCCTGGGAGAACGACGACGACGAGCCAGTGCCGCAGCATCCCGGGCTGGACTTCGTCTTCGACCTGGACGCGTACCTGAGGACGATCGAGTCCTGCCGCGCGCGCGTCGCGGCCTTCCCCTATGACCCGCTGGCCCACCACGGCCGAGACTTCCTATGGCCGTGGCAGTGGGGCTGGCGACTCCCCAGACGCTGACGTTCCAGCCCTCAACCGGACGAGCGCTCGTACCGCGCTGAGAGCGGCTACTCGCCCTTCATGACGCTGCTGAAGGATCAGACACTGCTGAGATCAAGTGCGCCTGGCACGCTGACATCTTCGATGGGATCCCGACGCGTACATCGGCTCCTGGCCTAGTGCAGGGCTGCAGCAACCGCCAGGCGCAGAGCGTCGCCGAAGTGCTGCTCTCGCTGCTGGCTGTCCATCTCGACCTGAGGCCGAAGCAGGTGGTTGGAGACGGTGAGCACCGCTAGCGCCTCTGCCGAGAATTCGGCGGCGCAGCCATAAAGCGCGGCCGCCTCCATCTCAACAGCCAGGACACCGTAGGAACCCAGGCGTTGCACGTCATCAGCGCTGCGCTCGAGATAGAAGTGGTCCTTGGACACGATCGTCCCAACGTGCAGTGCGCATCGTTGATCGTGAGCCTCCACCGCCGCGCGGGCCAGATCGAAACTTGCGATCGCCGAGAAGAAATAGCCGGGAAGTCGCTGCTGGTTCATCCCCGAATCGGTGTGCGCGCCGGTGGCCACGACGACATCGCCGATCTGCACCTGCGGTGCGATGCCACCGGCAGTGCCCACCCGCACGATCCGTTGCACGCCGTACTCGCGGTAGAGCTCGGTGGCGTAGATGGTGGCCGAGGGCATCCCCATTCCGGAGCCCATGACGCTCAACGGTTTGCCCTCATGGGTTCCGGTGAATCCCAACATCCCGCGGACGTCGGTGACCAAGCGTGCGTCCGGCATCAGGGCGTGCGCCATCCGCTCAGCACGACGAGGGTCCCCGGGAAGGATTACGGCCGGTGCGATGTCGCCCCGCTCGGCTCGGATATGGGCAGTCGGCATCAGTCAGCTCTCCCCTGGCCAGAACTCAGAACGGCAACGGCAGGTGGACCAGTGGGTCGATCGCCACGGCGACGAACAAGATCGTCAGGTAGCTGATCGAATAGTGGAACAACCGCATCGGCTTCAGCGAGGCAAGAGTCGAGTTGGCTGGATCCTTGGCCCGCCGCGACAACTGGTGTGCCTCGTACACGAAGACGCCGCCCGCGAGCAGGGCCACGATGGTGTAGATCCACCCCATGTCCGCCGCAGGCACCAGGGCCAGCGAGGTTGCCGCGGTGGCCCAGGAGTAGATCACGATGCGCCGAGCAACGGCAGTGTCCTCGGCGACCACGGGCAACATTGGGATTCCAGCGGCGGCGTAATCGTCCTTGAACCGCATCGACAGCGGCCAGTAGTGCGGCGGTGTCCAGAAGAACACAACGAGGAACAACACCACGGGCGCCCAGGCCAAAGACTCAGTCACGGCTGCCCAGCCGATGAGCACCGGCATACAGCCGGCAGCGCCGCCCCAGACGATGTTCTGAGCGGTGCGACGTTTCAAGATGATCGTGTAAAAGATCACGTACAGCGCGACAGCGCCCAGGGACAGGCTTGCGGCCAGGGTGTTGACGAACACCTGCAGGACCAGCACCGAGGCCACACACAGCAGGGTGGCGAAGATGACCGCCCGCCGGACGGTGATGATGCCGGTCACCAGCGGTCGATCTTGGGTGCGATGCATCAACCGGTCGATGTCACGATCCAGGATGCAATTGAAGGCGTTCGCGCTCGCAGCCGACAAGGTGCCACCCACCAGGGTGGCAATGATCAGACCAGGCGGCGGAAAACCGCGCTGAGCAAGGAACATCACCGGAAACGTCGTGATGAGCAACAGTTCGATGATGCGCGGCTTCACCAGGGCGACGTAATCACGGACTCCCGCCCGACGGTCGAGATGACCGGGCGTGTGAAGGCCGGCCCGGCGAGGCTGGAGAGCAGTCACGTTGTCCTTCGCGTCGGATCCTGCATGGGCTGAGTGCTTGACGTCCTGCCAGCACCCGAAGATGCCGATATGGACACCAGTCTAAGCGCCCAGGGTGCCGATCGGCAGGCCCGGGGCCCTGGGCCCGCTCAGGCCCGAGGCGAAGTCGCGTCCAGAACGCGGACAGATAGGCTCATACCGTCACAGGGCCCTGCTCTTTAGGGGCGATCGATGAGATCGGGTGACCGGTCGGCGGAGATGCCGACGTAGCGAGAACTTTCGAGGAGAACGCCCATGACCAATCAGCCAACACCGCGGGATGCCTCCCTCGCCGCACCCATCTGCGAAAAGGTCGGGTGGAGCGAGCTGGACGTACGCGCCGTCGATCTGGCGCGGGTGCTCGCCGCCGACGCGGTGCAGAAGGCCGGCAACGGCCACCCAGGGACCGCGATGAGCCTGGCCCCACTGGCCTACCTGCTCTTCCAAAATGTCATGCGTATCGACCCCGGTGACCAGCACTGGCTCGGACGCGACCGCTTCGTTCTGTCAGCGGGCCACAGCAGCCTCACCCAGTACCTGCAGCTCTACCTGTCCGGCTACGGCATGGAACTGGACGACCTCAAGGCTTTGCGCACCTTCGGATCCCAGACCCCTGGCCACCCCGAGGTGCACCACACGACCGGCGTGGAGATCACCACCGGACCGCTCGGCTCCGGATTCGCCAGCGCGGTCGGCATGGCAATGGCCCAACGGCGCCAGCGCGGAATGTTCGACCCGCAGGCACCGGCCGGGCAGAGCCCCTTCGATCACCACGTGTACGTGATCGCCTCCGACGGTGACCTCATGGAGGGTGTGACCTCCGAGGCCAGCTCACTCGCGGGGCACCAGCAGCTCGGAAACCTCACCGCCATCTACGACCAGAACTTCATCTCGATCGAGGACGACACCGAGATCTCGTTCAGCGAGGATGTCGTCGCGCGCTACAAGGCCTACGGCTGGCATGTCGAGGTCGTGGACTGGCGCGCCGGACAGGAGTACGTCGAGGACATCGACGCCCTCTACGCGGCCCTGAAGCGGGGCGAGGAGATCACCGACAAGCCCACCCTGGTGGTGCTCAGGACGATCATCGCCTGGCCCGCACCGACCCTGCGCGACACCGGAAAATCGCACGGTTCGGCGCTGGGCGCCGACGAAGTCGCCGCTACCAAGAAGCTGCTCGGTTTCGACCCGGAGGTCTCCTTCCCCCAGGAGCCCGAAGTGCTGGCCCACGCCCGCCGAGTGGCCGACCGCGGCGCGCAAGCGCGCGCCGAGTGGGAGACCCGCTTCACGGCCTGGCGCGAAGCCAACCCCGAGCAGGCCGAACTCCTGGACCGGGTGCGTGAGCACAAGCTGCCCGCAGGTCTGGACGAGGCGCTCCCCCAGTTCCCGGCCGACCCCAAGGGGATGGCCACCCGCACCGCCAGCGGCGAGGTTCTCAGCGCACTGGCCCCGGTGATGCCCGAGTTGTGGGGCGGTTCGGCAGATCTGGCCGGATCGAACAACACCACGATGAAGGGTGAGCCCAGCTTCATCCCGCAGGAGCGCCAGACCGACATGTGGTCCGGTGGCCCCTACGGCCGCGTCCTGCACTTCGGGATCCGCGAGAACGCGATGGGCATGGCGCTGAACGGGATGGCGTTGGAGGGGCTCACCCGACCCTACGGCGGGACCTTCCTGGTGTTCTCGGACTACATGCGCCCGGCCGTACGCCTGGCCGCCATCCAAGAGCTCGGGGTGACCTTCGTCTGGACCCACGACTCGATCGGGCTCGGCGAAGACGGCCCCACACACCAGCCGATCGAGCACCTGCCCTCGCTGCGGGCGATCCCTGACCTGGACGTCGTCCGGCCGGCGGACGCCAATGAGACGGCCATCGCGTGGCGCACCATTCTGGAGCGTCACAACCGCCCGGCCGCATTGGCGCTCAGCCGGCAGAACCTGCCCGTCTTGGACCGCTCGGTCTACGCCCCCGCGGAGCACGTGGCCAAGGGTGGATATGTCCTGGCTGACACCGAGGGAACCCCTGACGTGATCATCATCGCCACCGGTTCCGAAGTCTCACTCGCACTCGAGGCCCGTGAGCAACTCGCGGCCGAAGACGTAGCCGCGCGAGTTGTCTCGATGCCGTGCCTGGAGTGGTTCGAAGAACAGGACGAGTCCTACCGCCACGAGGTCCTACCGCCGCAGGTGCGGGCCCGTGTCGCCGTGGAGGCTGCCCACCCGATGACCTGGTACCGCTATGTCGGCGACGCCGGCCGCGTCGTGGGTCTCGATCACTTCGGCGCCTCCGCGGACGCCACCACACTGTTCACCGAGTTCGGTTTCACCCCGGAGGATGTTGCCTCCGAGGCCAAGGCCTCACTCGCCACCGTTCGGAAGGGCTGATCACCGTGGCAACAAACCCCCGTCTCGACTCGCTGGCTGCGGCCGGAGTCTCCATCTGGCTGGACGATCTCAACCGCGCGATGCTCACCTCGGGTGACCTGGAGCGTCTGGTGCGCGAAATGGGCGTGGTCGGCGTGACCACCAACCCCTCTATCTTCGCGGCAGCGTTGTCTGAGGGCAGCGCCTACGACGAACAGATGGACAAGCTCGCCGCGGACGGTGCCAGCGTGGAGGACGCGGTGCTGGCTGTGACGACCGATGACGTGCGAACGGCCTGCGACGTCCTGCTTCCGGTATATGAGCGCACCAATGGCAAGGACGGCCGGGTCTCCATCGAGGTCGACCCCCGGATGGCCCACGACACCGAGGCGACGGTGGAGGCGGCCCGCATTCTGTGGCAGACCGTGGACCGGCCGAACTGCCTCATCAAGATCCCGGCCACCACCGAGGGGCTGCCCGCGATCACCCGCGTCATCGCCGAGGGGATCAGCGTCAATGTCACGCTTATCTTCTCCCTGGACCGCTACCGCGGCGTGATGAACGCCTACCTCACCGGTCTCGAGCAGGCCCGCGAGGCAGGCTTGGACCTGTCCCAGATTCACTCGGTGGCGTCCTTCTTCGTCTCACGGGTGGACAGCGAGGTCGACGGACGCCTGAACCAGATCGACGGCGAGGAGTCCAGTGCGTTGCGCGGCAAGGCGGGGCTCGCCAACGCCCGTCTGGCCTACCACGCGTTCACCGAGGTGTTCGACACCCCGCGCTGGGCCAACCTCGCTGACGGTGGGGCGCACCCGCAGCGTCCGTTGTGGGCCTCCACCGGCGTGAAGGATCCGGCCTACCCGGACACCCTGTACGTCACCGGCCTGGTGGTTCAGGACTCGGTCAACACCATGCCGCCGTCCACCCTGGAAGCCTTCGCCGACCACGGTGAGGTGCAAGGCGACACCGTCACCGCCACTGACGCGACCTCCAGCGACATCCTCGATGACTTGGAGCGGCTGGGTATCGGCTACCAGGAAGTCGTGGACAAGCTCGAACGCGAAGGCGTGAGCAAGTTCGAAGCCGCCTGGGGCGAGTTGCTCGACTCAGTCCAGAGCGAGCTCACCCGGCGCCGCTGAGCGCCGCAGGACACAGAACTGCCCCGCAGACTCCAGAGGGAGGCTGCGGGGCAGTTTCGGTGCTTTGGAGCGTGCGCGATCCTGCCGGGCGCTGGTGTCAGCGGATGACGCCGCGGCTACGCAGCGAACTCAACGCCTCATCCAGCAGAGCCTCGCCGTCCTCTTCGGTGCGGCGTTCCTTCACGTAAGCCAAGTGCGTCTTGTACGGCTCGTGACGATGGGCCGGCGGCGGGTTCGCTGAGTCCTGCCCTGCGGGCGAACCGCAGCGAGGGCACTCCCACAACTCCGGCACCACACCCTCGGCGGAGAATTGCGGTGAACTCACGTGCCCGTTGGCGCACCAGTACTGCACAGTGACGCGATCAGCGGGCTGACCCCGCTCAGCCTCCCCCATCGGTCCAGCGCCGACGCGGCTGCCTTTGATGACGCTCGTTCCTGCCATGAGGTCTCCCCTGCGAGATGGGCGACACAGTTGTCGCCGAGCACGAGCCCGGTCAGCTCGTGAAGCGAACGACGAGCCCGAGCCCGACGATGCAGATGAACCACACGAGCGCAACCGTGATGGTGATGCGGTTGAGGTTACGCTCTGCAACCGAAGAACCGCCCATTGTGCTCGACATACTTCCGCCGAACATGTCGGACATGCCACCGCCCTTGCCCTTGTGCATGAGGATGAGCAGCACTAGGAACAGGCCGGACATGACCAGCAGAACCTGCAGCACGATCTGAATGATGTTCACTACTGGGGGCCGCCTTCCAGCGTGGTCGTCTCAACGTGGTCGCCGCGCGAGATCTGCAAAAGGTGCGAACCGGCACGGTACGCACGACTTTCCACAGTACCGGAGACTCTTGGCCGGGCACGAACGGCGCGGCGGACCCAGGCCTGCTCACCGCAGCAGGACGGCCCGGGACCGCGTGAGAAGCGGTCCCGGGCCGTCGCCCAGCCGGTAGATCAGGAAGCGGCTGACTCCTTGTAGCGCGCGATGCCCGCGAACTCCTCGGGCTTCAGGGAGGCCCCACCCACCAGTGCCCCATCGACATCAGGCTTAGTCATGAGGTCGGCGACGTTGCTGGACTTCACCGAACCCCCGTAGAGGATGCGGATGCCGTCGGCGGTCGCCTGGTCGTACAGCTCGGCGAGCTTGCCGCGAATCGCGCCACAGACCTCCTGGGCGTCCTCCGGGGTCGCTACCTCGCCGGTGCCGATGGCCCAGATGGGCTCGTAGGCGATGACGATGCTGGCGACCTGCTCTTGCGGGATGCCCGCGAGGTCGGCCTCGATCTGGGCCAGGACGTGCTCGACCTGCTTGCCCGCCTTACGGACCTCGAGCCCTTCGCCGCAGCACAGGATCGGGGTCAGCCCGTGCCGGTAGGCCGCCTGCACCTTGGCATTGAGCAGCTCGTCGCTCTCCTGGTGGTACTCACGGCGCTCGCTGTGCCCGACAGCCACGTAGGTGCACCCGAGCTTGGCCAGGAATGCCCCGGAGATCTCCCCGGTGTAGGCCCCGTCGTCGTGCACGGACAGGTCCTGGGCGCCGTAGCGCAGGTCGAGCTTGTCGCCCTCTACGAGCGTCTGCACGGTGCGCAGATCGGTGAAGGGAGGCAGGACTGCGACCTCGACCGAGGCGTAGTCGTGCTTGGCGTCTTTCAGCGTCCAGTCCAGCTTCTGCACCAGGTGCGTCGCCTGGAGGTGGTCCAGGTTCATCTTCCAGTTCCCCGCCATGAGCGGGGTGCGGGTCTCAGCCACGATTTGTTCTCCGTCGTCTAGGTGAGCAGGTTCAGGTTCAGGCGTCGAGGATTTCGATGCCCGGGAGGGTCTTGCCCTCCAGGTACTCCAGGCTCGCTCCGCCACCGGTGCTGATGTGGCCGAACTGGTCGTCGGTGAAGCCCAACTGACGCACGGCAGCAGCCGAGTCGCCGCCACCGACCACGGTCAGAGCGCCCTTGCTGGTGGCGTCCACCAGCGCCGCGGCGACGGCCTTGGTGCCGGCGGAGTAGGGGGCCATCTCGAAGGCACCCATCGGACCGTTCCAGAAGACCGTCTTGCACTCGCTGATCTTGTCGGCGAAGAGCTTTGCGGATTCGGGGCCGATGTCCAGGCCCATCTGGTCACTGGGGATGGCATCGGAGGCCACCACCTTGGTCTCGACCTTGTCGGAGAACTCCGGGGCGATCACGGTGTCGACCGGCAGGATGATCTCGACGCCCTTGGCCTCGGCCTCCTTGAGGTACTGGGCGCAGGTGTCGATCTTTTCCTGGTCCAACAGCGACGTGCCGACCTCGTAGCCCTTGGCCGCGAGGAAGGTGTAAGCCATCCCGCCCCCGATGATGAGCCGGTCGGCGGCCGTCATCAGGTTCGCGATCACGGCGAGCTTGTCGGCGACCTTGGCGCCGCCCAGAACGACGGCGTACGGTCGCTGCGGGTCCTGGGTGAGTCGCTTGAGCACCTCGACCTCGGTGCCCACAAGGGCGCCGGCGAAGTGCGGCAACCGGGTGGCGACGTCGTAGACACTGGCCTGCTTGCGGTGCACGACCCCGAAGCCGTCGGAGACGTAGTAGTCGGCCAGGGCAGCGAGCTGGTCGGCGAACGCGCCGCGCTCCGCCTCGTCCTTGCTCGTCTCACCGGCGTTGAAGCGCAAGTTCTCCAGCAAAGCCACGTCGCCGTCGTTCAGGTTCGCCACGACGGACTTGGCCGATTCGCCGACGGTGTCCTCGGCGAAGGCGACCGGCTTGCCGATCAGTTCCGAAAGCCGCCCGACTACCGGACGCAGGGAATACTTCTCCTCCGGGGTCCCCTTGGGGCGACCCAGGTGAGCCACAACAAGAACCTTCGCCCCGGCCTCAGAAAGCTCTTTGATGGTGGGAGCTGACGCGCGCAGGCGCCCGTCGTCGGTGATGTTGCGCTGCTCATCGAGCGGGACGTTCAGGTCGCTACGGACAAGTACGCGCTTACCACGCAGGTTTTCATCGGAAACCAGGTCGGCCGTCGTCTTCATAAAAAAGAGCTCCTTCGTCGAGGTCACGCTTGGGCGCTGCGCCGCAAAACAAAGGCTGAGCTGCCCGGGATACACGGTGGTTCAGGCGGGAAAAGCGCGTACGCCGGGCGGCCGGGTGTCCGGCCGCCCGGCGTACGGGGAGAACGTGTTGATCAGAGCTTGCTGCCGACGAGGGTGCACAAGTCGACGAGGCGGTTGGAGTAACCCCACTCGTTGTCGTACCAGCCGACGACCTTGACCTGGTTGCCGATGACCTTGGTGAGGCCGGCGTCGAAGATGCAGGAAGCCGGGTCGGTCTCGATGTCCTTGGACACGATCGGGTCCTCGGTGTAGACCAGACGGCCCTTCATGGGGCCCTCAGCGGCCTTCTTGACGATCTCGTTGACCTCTTCGACGGTGGTCTCGCGGCCGGCCTCGAAGGTGAGGTCGGTGGCCGAACCTGTGGGCACGGGAACGCGAAGTGCGTAGCCGTCGAGCTTGCCCTTGAGCTCGGGGAGCACGAGCGCGACAGCCTTGGCGGCGCCGGTCGTGGTCGGCACGATGTTCAGGGCTGCAGCGCGGGCGCGACGCAGGTCCTTGTGCGGGGCGTCCTGCAGGTTCTGGTCCTGGGTGTACGCGTGGATGGTCGTCATGAGGCCCTTGACGATGGTCAGCTCGTCGTTCAGGGCCTTGGCCATCGGCGCCAGGCAGTTGGTCGTGCAGGAGGCGTTGCTGATGATGTTCTGGCTGCCGTCGTACTGGGAGTCGTTGACGCCCATGACGATGGTGATGTCCTCGTTCTTGGCCGGGGCGGAGATGATGACCTTCTTGGCCCCGCCGTCCAGGTGCGCCTTGGCCTTGGTGGCGTCGGTGAAGAAACCGGTGGACTCGACGACGATGTCGGCGCCGACACCCTTCCAGTCAAGCTTTGCGGGCTCGCGCTCGGACCAAGCGGCGAACTTCTTGCCGCCAGCGGTGATCGACTCCTCGTCGAAGGTCACCTCGCCATCAAAGCGGCCGAGGATCGAGTCGTACTTGAGCAGGTGCGCGAGGGTCTTGTTGTCGGTCAGGTCGTTGACGGCGACGATCTCGACGTCAGCGCCAGACGCCACCACGGCGCGGAAAAAGTTGCGGCCAATGCGGCCAAAGCCATTAATGCCTACGCGAACAGTCACGGGAGAGCCTTCCTGAAGATGAACAGCGATCGAGCGGGCACGGCACGGCCCGCGACTCGTGGCTCGGCTCCACCGGGTCCACGAGGATCGGGGGCGCGCACGCCTTCGTACGCACCTTCGACCCTATGCGATTACGCGACCGAACGGCACCTCAGGGGGCCTTTTATCGCGTGCTTGTGCCCAATGTCAGGACCTGGGTCCCGAGTTGTCAGGCGTCGAGCATGTCTTCGGTGAGGTTTGCTTCCGTCCCGGGGATGCCGAGTTCGGCCGCGCGCTTGTCCGCCATGGCCAACAAACGGCGAATCCGACCGGCGACGGCATCCTTGGTCATCGGCACCTCGGCAAGTGCGCCGAGCTCCTCCAGACTGGCCTGCCGGTGCTCCAGACGAAGCTCTCCGGCGACCCGCAGGTGCTCGGGGACGTCCTCACCCAGGATCTCCAGCGCGCGCTGCACCCGCGCCCCGGCTGCCACTGCTGCCCGCGCCGATCGGCGCAGGTTGGCGTCGTCGAAGTTGGCCAGCCGGTTGGCGGTGGCGCGCACCTCGCGACGCACGCGGCGCTCCTCCCAGGCCAGCACCGCGTCATGCGCGCCCAGTCGAGTGAGCATGGCGCCGATGGCGTCCCCGTCGCGGATGACGACGCGGTCTACGCCGCGAACCTCGCGCGCCTTGGCCGACAGCTCCAACCGGCGGGCGGCGCCCACCAGCGCCAGTGCCACCTCGGGGCCGGGGCAGGTGACTTCCATCGAGCAGGATCGACCCGGTTCGGTGAGGGATCCGTGGGCCAGGAAGGCACCCCTCCATGCCGCCTCGGCATCGCACACAGCCCCGTTGACCACGCGCGGTGGCAGACCTCGGACAGGTCGGCCCCGCAGATCCACAAGGCCGGTCTGGCGCGCCAGTGCCTCGCCGTCCTGGGTGACGCGCACGACATAACGGCTGGTGCGGCGCAACCCGCCCGCGGCCAGCACCATGAGGTCGGAGGGTTGGCCGTACATGTCCTGGATGTGGGCGCGCAGGCGGCGGGCGGCGGCTGCGGTATCGAGTTCGGCCTCCACGACGATGCGTCCGCCCACTATGTGCAGGCCGCCGGCGAAGCGCAGCATCGACGACACCTCGGCCTTGCGGCAGCACGGCCTGGTCACATTCAGACGGCTCAGCTCGTCCTTCACCCTTGCGGTCATCGCCATAGGCCTATCCTGCCGCATCCTTGGCGCGAACCGGGCAGCGGCCGAATTCCCTTGCGGGCAAAGGAACTGGCTGCCTAGCCGAAGATGTCGCGGTATGCGGCCGCCAGCCGCAGCGCATCATGACGCCCCGGGTGATCCGGCTGCGAAACCTCGGCGAGCACGACCTCGGCCCCCAGTCGGGCAGCCGAGCGTTCCAGACGTTTCCGGTCGTCGACGACCTGCGGGTCCGCGAGCACCACATCCAGATGCAGGTCGGGCGCGTGAGCCCGCAAGGACTCCAGGTGGCGCTCAGCCGAATACCCCTGAGTCTCGGTGGTGTGCATCTCCAAGTTGAGCGTGAGCAGCCGCCTGCCCGGGGTGTTCTGCAAAGCCAGGTTCAGCTCCGGCACCAGAAGATGCGGCATGACGGAGGTGAACCAGGATCCCGGGCCCAGGACCACCCATTCGGCCTCGCTGATGGCGCTCAAGGCGTCTGGGCAGGCCGGCGGCTCGGCAGGGTCTAGCCGCACCGAGAGCACTTCACCGCGGGTCGTGGCGACGGCGACCTGGCCACGCACCACTTCCACCTCGTTGGGCCGCTCCGGACGCAGGCCTTTGACCTCGGCGGTGATCGCCAACGGGACCGAGGCCATCGGCAGCACCCGGCCGCGGGCGCCGAGCAGGCGGCCGACCATCTCCAGACCGGGCACGGTGTCTCCTAACAGGTCCCACAGGCCCAGGATCAGCAGGTTGCCCAAGGCGTGCCCGCCGAGCTCGCCGTTGCCGGGAAAGCGGTGCTGCAGGACGTCTCGCCACAGATGTCCCCATTCGGAGTCGTCGCACAGGGCCGCCAACGCCATCCGTAGATCCCCGGGCGGGAGCACGTCGTACTGCTCTCGCAGGCGACCGCTGGATCCGCCGTCGTCGGCCACGGTGACGATGGCCGTCACGTTCTCGGTGAGCAGCCGCAGCGAGGACAGGGAAGCCGCCAGACCGTGGCCTCCCCCCAGCGCGACGACCGGGCGCGAGATCACTCGCGCCCCAAGTCGCGGTGGAAGAGCAAGGTTGCGATGGCATCGGTGTCCAAGCGCTTGGCGAGTTGCTCGGCAACGGCCACGGACCGGTGTTTACCGCCGGTGCAGCCGACGGCGATGGTGATGTAGCGCCGCCCTTCCTGCAGATACCCGGCCAGCATCGGCTCCATCAGGTCGAGGGCGCGTTCGATGAACTCTTGCGCCTCCGGCTTGGACAACACGTAAGCAGCTACCTGCGGGTCCCGCCCGGTGAAGGGGCGCAACTCGGGAATCCAATACGGGTTGGGCAGAAACCGCATGTCGAAGACGATGTCCGCGTCCAGCGGCACCCCGTACTTGAAGCCGAAGGACACGATGGCGATCCGCAACCGGGTAGAGGCTCCCCCGCCCAACATCTGGCGCACCTTGGCTGTGAGCTGGTGCACGTTCAGACCGGAGGTGTCCACCAGCAGGTCGGCGTCGGAACGCAGGTCGGCGAGCATGGCCCGCTCCTGCTGGATGCCGTCGAGCAGGCGCCCATCGCCCTGCAACGGGTGCGGGCGGCGTACACTCTCGAACCGGCGCACCAACGACTCGTCGTTGGCATCGACGAAAATCACCCGCGGTGCGTGCCCGGCAGCATGTAGGTCGGCCAAGGCCTGGGTGAAGGCGGCGAAGAAACCACGACTACGCACGTCGACCACGGCGGCCAGCCGCGGCACCCCGCCGTGTTCACGGGCGAGTTCGGCGAGGTGGACCAGCATGGCCGGCGGCAGGTTGTCCACCACGTACCAACCGAGGTCCTCCATCGCGTGGACGGCCGTGCTGCGGCCTGCGCCGCTCATGCCCGTGAGAACGACGAACTCGTCATTCTCGGGGCTGTGCTCGCTCATGGCTTCGCTCCTGTCGCTGCCTGGAACGGGCGATGCCCGCCTACCTTGCACCCATCGTGCACCCCCGTGCCGTGTTTCACTCCCGAACCTCCCCTGTTGCGGGGTCGACCGCGATCGGAGCCTGTTCTGCGGCGAGACGGTCGTGCACAGTCTGGGCGAGTGCGGGGCCGATTCCCGGGACCGCAATCAACTCTTCGACCGATGCGGCCCGCATCTTCTTCACCGAGCCGAATTGTTTGAGGAGAGCGGCTCGGCGGGCCGGGCCCAAGCCTGGGACCTCGTCCAAAACGCTGAGCGTCATTGCCTTACTGCGTCGCTGGCGGTGGAAGGTGATGGCGAAGCGGTGCGCCTCGTCTCGCAGCCGTTGCAGTAGGAACAAACCTTCGCTGCTGCGCGGCAGGATGACCGGGAAGTCCTCACCGGGCACCCACACCTCCTCCAACCGCTTTGCGAGCCCGACGACGGCGACGTCCTGCACCCCCACCGCCTGCAGGGCGGCGCTGGCGGCGTTCACCTGCGGAAGCCCGCCATCGACGACGACAAGCTGGGGCGGATAGGCGAAGCGCTGCGGACGCCCGGTGCGCGGGTCGATGCCGAGTGGAACCTCCACCTCACCGGAGCCGGCCTCCGGCGAGGGCTGTTCGGCGTCGGCGAGGTGTCGCCGGAAGCGCCTGGTGAGCACCTCGTGCATGGCGGCGGTGTCGTCCACTCGAATCTCACCCTCGGCCGAGCTCGCGGTGGCGCTCGCCTCCGTTGCTGCGGCGCCGACCTTGCCCGTCTCACCGCGGATGATGAACCGGCGGTAGTCGGACTTGCGCGGCAGCCCGTCCTCGAACACCACCATCGAGGCGACGACGTTGGTGCCCTGCACATGCGAGACGTCGTAACACTCGATCCGAAGCGGCGCCTCCGGCAGGCCCAGTGCCTCCTGCAGCTCCGAGAGTGCCTGTCCGCGGGCTGTCAGATCGCCTGCTCGGCTCACCTTGTGCCGGGCCAGGGACTGTTCGGCGTTGCGACGCACAGTCTCGGCGAGCGCTTTCTTGTCTCCGCGCTGGGGTACCCGCACATCGACGGCCGAGCCGCGTCGCTTGCTCAACCACGCCGAGACGGTGTCCAGGTCGGGTGGGAGTACCGGCAGCAGTACCTCGCGGGGCACCGCTTCGCCTGATTCACCGCCGTACACGCCGATGAGGAGTTGCTCGATCAAGGCGGAGTCGTCTTCCCCGGAGGCCGTGGCGCGATCCAGCACCCAGCCTCGTTGCCCGCGGATCCGCCCGCCACGGACGTGGAAGACCTGGACGGCCGCCTCCAGTTCGTCACCGGCCAGCGCGAACACGTCGGCGTCGGTGGCATCCGGGAGCACCACTGCGCTGCGTTCCAGCGCCTTCTGCAGGGCCCCCAGGTCGTCTCGCAGCCGAGCGGCCCGTTCGAAGTCCAATTCACTCGCAGCGGCCTTCATCGCCCGCTCCAACCGGGCCACGAATCGGCCCGTTTGACCCGCCATGAAATCGCAGAACTCCTCGGCGATCGCACGATGTTGGGACTCATCCACCCGACCCACACACGGCGCAGAACACTTGTCGATGTAGCCCAACAAGCACGGCCGCCCCGATTGCTGAGCGCGGTTGAACACGCCCTTACTGCAGGTGCGTATCGGGAAGACCCGCAGCAACAGATCGAGCGTCTCTCGGATCGCCCAGGCGTGGGTGTACGGCCCGAAATAGCGCGTTCCGGCTCGTTTACTGCCGCGCAGGACCATGGCGCGGGGAAAGGCTTCCCCCATGGTCACGGCCAGATAGGGGTAGGACTTGTCGTCGCGATATTTGACGTTGAAACGCGGGTCGTACTCCTTGATCCAGGAGTACTCCAGTTGCAGGGCCTCAACCTCGGTGCTCACCACCGTCCACTCCACCCGGGAGGCGGCAAAGACCATCCGGCGGGTGCGTGGGTGCAGGTGGGCTACGTCTTGGAAGTAGGAAGAGAGCCGGGACCGAAGCGACTTGGCCTTGCCCACATAGATGACCCGCCCCTGCTGATCCAGGAAACGGTAGACACCCGGATCGGTCGGGATCTCCCCTGGGCGAGGTCGGTACGTCGAGGGATCAGCCACGACGCAACCCTAGACGTGCCCACCGACAAGCGGGTCCGCGGCGTGGACGCCCCGCGGCCCCACACCGCAGTGACGGGGTGCTTCAGGCTGGGGACGGAGTGGCTGTGGGTGCAAGGGAATCGAGGCCACGCGGGGAGGGCCCGGCCTTGACCGCGCCGGTAGCCGGATCGAAGACACTGCCGTGCAGGACGCAGACCAGGTCCCCGGTGTCGGGGTCGACGCGACTGACGCGACCGTTCGCGTGGTGGCACACATCAGAGAAGACCTTGTAGTCACCGGCTGTCGGCTGGGTCACGACCGCCTTGACGTCCTCGAGGAAGGCGGCGCCGCCGACCGGGACCTCGCCCGCAGCCACCGCAGCATCCGCAGCGGCCCGGATCTGTTCGATATCGACCTCTGTGGCGGGGCTGCTTTCTCCGCGCGAAGAGCAACCGGCGACGACGGTCAGCGTGGCCACGACCCCGGCCGCCTTGAGCAGCACTCGACGGTTGACCACTGGAGAGACATCGCCCATTACCTGGACCTCTTTCTACGTCACGTATCGAATATCGCGGCCGGTGGCGCCGATCGGCAGCCGGCCGAGGAGGAGCGCTCGAGGTCGCTCAGCCGGTGCTTCCGCTCACCGGTACCTCCACCGGGGTCAGTCCGGTTGAGGCTGGACCCACCTCGGCTGCGCCCGTGGCCGGGTTGAACTGGCTGCCGTGCAGGGCACACACCAGGCGCCCAGTTCCTTTGTCGACGATAGATACTCGGCCGTTCTGGTGCGGGCACACGTCGGAGAAGACCCGGTAATCGCCCTTCGTCGGTTGAGTGACGACCACGCCTGCGTCGCTGAGGAACTGTGCGCCTCCGACGGGGACCGTTCCGGCGCTGACCGCCTTCTCGACCGCGGCGCGCACTTCTGCGGTGTCAATCGGCGCAGCAGCGCTGTCGTTTCCTTGCCCCCCGCAACCGGCCAGGAAGGTCACGGTCACGGCGGCGCCTGCCACCTTGAGGACCATTCGGCGACTGGGTGCCTTGTTCTGCTCCATCACGTTCGGCTCCTTCGCCAAGGATCGGCCGCTCCGGGCGTAGTGGAGCGTCCTGTCACTCTATTGCTTCGACTCCGGGGACCGGACCTGCACCCCGAACGCGGACCAAGGTCCCCCGAGTTGGGTGGATCAGCCGAGGGCCGGCATCTGTCAGGAACGTTTCGCTGCCGCTGCGGCCTTGCGGGACCGCTTCGGGGGCGCGGCCGCCTTCTTACCGGCCTTAGCGGCCCGCGCCGCGCGCGGATCGAGCACGGCCGCGGCCGGTGCACCTACCTGCGGCACATGGTCGGCCCGCTGCAGCACCGGCCCGAGGTAGCGGCCGGTGTGACTGGCAGGGTCGGCCGCAATATCCTCCGGGGTTCCGATGCTCACCACGCGGCCGCCGCCACTGCCACCCTCCGGGCCCATGTCGATGACCCAGTCGGCGTTCTTGATCACGTCAAGGTTGTGCTCGATGACGATGACGGTGTTGCCCTTGTCGACCAGCCCTTGCAGGACCGCGAGCAGCTTGCGGATGTCCTCGAAGTGCAGTCCGGTCGTGGGCTCGTCCAGGACGTACACCGACCGGCCGCTGCTGCGTTTCTGCAACTCTGTGGCGAGCTTGACCCGTTGGGCCTCCCCGCCGGAGAGGGTGGTGGCGGGCTGCCCAAGGCGCACATAGCCCAAGCCCACGTCGTTCAGGGTGCGCATGTGGCGTGCGATCGCCGGGACCGCCGCGAAGAAGTCGGCCGCCTCCTCGATGGGCATGTCCAGAACCTCAGCGATGGTCTTGCCCTTGAAACGCACCTCTAAGGTCTCGCGGTTATAGCGCGCGCCGTGGCAGACCTCGCAGGGGACGTACACGTCCGGCAGGAAGTTCATCTCGATCTTCAAGGTCCCGTCGCCGGAACAGGCGTCGCACCTGCCGCCCTTGACGTTGAAGGAGAACCGACCCGGCTGGTAGCCGCGTATCTTCGCCTCGGTCGTCTCGGCGAACAGGCGACGGACGTGGTCGAAGACGCCGGTGTAGGTGGCCGCGTTGGAGCGCGGCGTACGCCCGATCGGGCTTTGGTCGACGTGGATGACCTTGTCGAGGTGCTCCAGCCCGGTGACGGTCTTGTGCCGTCCGGGGACCCGGCGTGCCCCGTTGAGTTTGTTCGCCAGCACGTTGTACAGGATGTCGTTGACCAGGGTGGATTTGCCTGAACCTGACACGCCGGTCACGGCGACCAGGGTGCCCAGGGGGAAGCTGACATCGACTCCGTCCAGGTTGTTCTGGCGGGCCCCGAAGACTTTCAGCTGCCGCTGCGGGTCGACTCCCCTGCGCTGCTGCGGGACAGGAATGCTCGCCCGTCCCGCCAGATAGGCGCCGGTCAGGGAGTCCTTGTTCTTCAGTAACCCCTCCAGCGAGCCCGAATGCACCACGGCACCGCCGTGTTCGCCCGCGCCAGGGCCGATGTCGACGATCCAATCGGCCGAGTGGATGGTGTCTTCGTCGTGCTCAACCACGATGAGGGTGTTTCCCAGGTCCCGCAGCCGCGTCAGGGTTCCGATGAGCCGATGGTTGTCGCGCTGGTGGAGACCGATGGACGGCTCGTCCAGCACATACAGGACGCCGACCAGGCCGGAACCGATCTGGGTGGCCAGCCGGATGCGTTGGGCCTCACCGCCGGAGAGGGTGCCCGCCGGGCGATCCATCGAGAGGTACTCCAGGCCGACGTCGAGCAGGAAACCCAGACGCATCTCGATCTCTTTGACGACCCGCTCGGCGATCGCCGCTTCACGGGAGGTCAGCTCCACCTCCTTGAGGAAGCGCGCGCATTCCCCGATGGACAGGGCACACACCTGCGCGATGTTGCGCCCGCCCAGCAGCACCGCCAACGATTCGGGTTTCAGCCGTGCACCCTTGCACGCCGGGCAGGGGATCTCGCGCATGTATCCCTCGTACCGCTCGCGCGAGGAGTCCGAGTCAGTCTCGGCGTGCCGGCGACGCACGTAAGGGATGACTCCTTCGAAGCCGGTGGAGTACTGACGATCCCGCCCCCACCGGTTGCGGTACTTGACGTGCACCTTGTGCTTGTGACCTTCGAGGATGGCGGTCTTGGCCCGTTGCGGCAGGGAGTGCCAGGGCTGGTCCAAGGTGAAGGTGAGGTCTTCGGCGAGCGCGGTCAGTACCCGCAGAAAGTAGTCAGCCACGCCGGTGGACTGCGACCACGGGGCGATGGCGCCTTCGCGAATTGAGAGGTCCTCATCGGGAATGACCAGTTCGGAGTCCACCTCCAGCTCGGTGCCGATACCGGTACAGACCGGGCAGGCGCCGAAGGGGCTGTTGAACGAGAACGATCGCGGCTCGATCTCATCGACGTTCAGCGGGTGCTCATTGGGACAGGCCATCTTCTCCGAGAAGCGCCGCTCGGAGGGTAGTGCGCGCGGGTCTTCGGCCAACTGTTCCGGGGTCGGGTCCTCAGCGATATCGACGAAGTCGATGAGCACGACTCCCCCAGCCAGCCCCAAGGCGGTCTCGACCGAGTCGGTCAACCGCTGTTTGGCCGATGCGTCCCCGCCCTTGGCGACCAACCGGTCGACGACCACTTCGATGGTGTGTTTCTTCTGCTTCTCCAGCGTGGGGGGCTGCGCGAGCGAGATGACTTCGCCATCCACCCGCGCTCGGGCGAAGCCCTTGCTCTGGAGTTCGGCGAAGAGGTCGACGTACTCTCCCTTGCGCCCTCGCACCAACGGTGCCAACACCTGAAAGCGGGTTCTCTCCGGCAATTCCAGCAGTCGATCCACGATCTGTTGGGGGCTCTGCCGAGTGATCGGTTCCCCGCAGGTGGGGCAGTGCGGTCTGCCGGCGCGAGCGTAGAGCAGCCGCAGATAGTCGTAGACCTCGGTGATCGTCCCCACCGTTGAGCGCGGGTTGCGGCTGGTGGACTTCTGGTCGATGGAGACCGCAGGCGACAACCCCTCGATGAAGTCGACATCCGGTGGGTCCATCTGCCCGAGGAACTGGCGGGCGTAGGCCGAGAGCGACTCGACGTAACGACGTTGCCCCTCCGCGAAGATCGTGTCGAAGGCCAGGGAGGATTTACCCGATCCGGACAGGCCGGTGAACACGACGAGCGAATCACGCGGGATGTCGATCGAGACGTCTTTGAGATTGTGCTCGCGGGCGCCTCGAACGATGAGTCGGTCGCGGAGTCGGGAGAGGTCGGTGCCGGTCGGTGATGCCACGCGGCACATCGTAGGTGCCACCCCTGACAACCGTTGCAGCGACAGCTCCGGGCGATCACGTATCGCCCGCAGTGCCCGGGCAGCCTCACTCGCCTGGAACGGGGATTCTCCTCCAAGATGGCCCCAGGATGATTCGCACCTCGAAGGAGCAACCATGACCTATACCGGGCACGTCACCTCCGCTGGGCCCAGCCAGGTTCGTCAACTCGACGGCCTGACGATCCGTAAGGCAAGCGTGGGGTCGATGGACAACAACGCCTATCTGCTCACCTGCACCGCCACCGGCGATCAATTGCTCATCGACGCCGCAGACGACCTGCCCCGCCTGCAGCAACTCATCGCAGAGGGCACTGGGGAATTGAGCGCAATCCTCACCACCCACCGGCACGCTGATCACACTCGGGCGTTGACCGGCCTGGCCCAGGCAACCGGTGCCACCACTCTGGCCGGCGAATACGACGCTGATTATCTACCGATGGCCCCCGATCGTCGACTCCGCCACGGGGAGCAGATCACCCTGGGTGAACAGCAATTGCATATCACCCATCTGCGCGGGCACACCCCGGGCGCCATCGCGGTGACATGGACCGCGCCTAACGGACAGGCGCACCTGTTCAGCGGCGACAGTCTGTTCCCCGGGGGTCCCGGCAAGACCTCCACCCCTGAAGACTTCGCCCAACTCATGGACGATCTAGAGACCCGCCTCTTCGATGTCCTGGACGACGCCACCTGGGTCTATCCCGGCCACGGGGACGACACCACCCTGGGCGCTGAACGTCCGCACCTCCCGCAGTGGCGCGAACGCGGTTGGTAGCCCCGGGCTCTCGGGGGTCGGGCCGAACTGTCACGATTCGCTGGTGACCCGCTACCCCTCTCCCTCCGCTTTCCCGGTGGCGCTCGTCCTCGGGGCGGTCGTCTCGGTTCAGTTCGGGGGGGCACTCGCCGCCACGCTGCTGCCCGTGGTCGGTGTCGCCGGGTCAGTGTCGTTGCGTCTGATCTTCGCCGTCGTCATCATGCTGGCGATAGCCCGGCCCCGGCTGCGCGGCTACCACAGGGCCGACTGGGCCACCGTGGCCGCCTTCGGTGTCGCCCTGGCCGGGATGAACGCCGCTTTCTACGCGTCGTTGACTCGACTCCCCCTCGGGGTGGCTGTCACCATCGAGTTCATCGGGCCTCTGGTACTCGCTGCCTCCACGACCCGCCGGGTGCGCGACATCATCGCCGTGATCGTGGCGGCGACCGGCGTCATCCTCATCGCCGAGATCGCCCAGGTCAACTGGGCCCAACTCGACATTCTCGGGATTCTGCTCGCGCTGCTCGCCGGGGCCTTCTGGGCCGGCTACATCGTGCTGTCCGGGCGTGCCGGTGCACGGTTCCCGCGCCTGGACGGTTTGGCGCTGGCCCTGGTGGTCGCGGCGGTGTTGGTGACACCGTTCGGCATCCTCACCGCGGGAGACACCCTGCTGACACCCGAACCTCTGATCCGCGGGCTGGGGATTGCGGTGCTTTCATCCGTACTGCCCTACTCATTGGAGCTGGTGGCACTGCGCCGCCTCAGCGCCCAGGTGTTCGGCATCCTGCTCAGCCTGGAGCCTGCGGTGGCAGCCATAGCCGGGTTCTTCGTTCTCGGACAACGACTCGACCCCCTACAACTGGTCGGGATGGGGTGCGTCGTGGGCGCTTCAGCCTCGGTCACCCGCAGTGCGCAGCCTCCACCCACCCTCCCGGACACGAAACTCTGAGCCGATACCGGGACCAATGGCCGTGGCGAGCGGGGATCCGGTCCGGGACCGCCCGCCGGGACGCTACCGTAAATGTGCGAAGTCGCGCGGTGCACATGCACCTGCACGTCATTCATCGGACGGAGGAAAGATGGCCAGTCGCGTCGGCAACAAGCAGATGCGGAACAAGATCATGCCCGCAGCAGATGCTGCAGCGTTCATCAAGCACGGTGACAACGTTGGCATGAGCGGTTTCACGGGGGCCGGTTACCCCAAGGCGGTGCCTGTTGCGCTCGCGACGCAGATCCGCGAGGAGACCGCAGCCGGGCGCCCCTTTGACATCGGAGTGTGGACGGGGGCCTCGACGGCTCCTGAACTCGATGGTGCGCTCGCTGAAACTGGCGGTATGAAGACCCGTCTGCCTTACCAGTCGGACCCGGTCACTCGCTCCAAGATCAACTCGGGCGAGACGGACTACATCGACATTCACCTGTCGCACCTGGGCCCGCTCGTGCGTGAAGGCTTCCTGGGGACCTTGGACACCGCCGTCATCGAGGTCACCGCCATCACCGAAGACGGGCGTTTGGTTCCCAGTTCTTCGGTGGGTAACAACAAGGTGTGGCTGGATGAGGCAGAGAAGGTCATCCTCGAGGTCAACTCGTGGCAGAGCACCGATCTCGAGGGCATGCACGACATCTACGACCGCTTCGCTCTGCCCCCTTACCGGCAGCCGGTTCAGATGCTCAAGCCCAGCGATCGGCTCGGTCAGCCGTACCTGACGGTCGACCCTGAGAAGGTCATCGCGGTTGTCGAAACCGACCAGCGGGACCGCAACACGCCGTTCAAGCCGCTGGACGAGACGTCCAAAGCCATTGCCGGGCACCTGCTGGACTTCCTTCAGCACGAGGTGAACGTGGGACGGCTTCCCAAGGAGCTGCTTCCGTTGCAGTCCGGTGTCGGCAACATCGCCAACGCCGTCCTGGCCGGGCTGCTGGACTCCCCGTTCGAGAACCTCACGTCCTACACCGAGGTCATTCAGGACGGAATGGTCGAGCTGATCGACGCCGGCAAGGTCACGATGGCGTCGGCGACCGCGTTCTCACTCTCCCCGGATGCCGCGGAGCGCATGAACCAGAACGCCAAGACGTACCGGCGAAACATCATCCTTCGCCCGCAGGAGATCTCGAACCACCCCGAGCTCATCCGGCGTCTGGGTGTCATCGCCACGAACGGCCTCATCGAGGCCGACATCTACGGCAACGTCAACTCGACGCACATCATGGGTAGCCGGATGCAGAACGGTATCGGCGGTTCGGGCGACTTCGCTCGTAACGCCTACATCTCGGCATTCGTGACGCCCTCGACGGCCAAGGGTGGTGCGATCTCCTCGATCGTGCCGTTCGTCAGCCACGTCGACCACACCGAGCACGACACGCACATCCTGGTCACCGAGCAGGGTCTTGCGGACCTGCGCGGTCTTGCGCCTCGCAAACGCGCCAAGGTGATCATCGAGAAGTGCGCCCACCCCACGTACCGTCCCCTGCTGGAGGAGTACGTGCAGCGGGCTTCCAAGGTCGCCAACGGCCAGCACACCCCGCACGATCTGGAGCAGGCGCACTCCTGGCACCGCCGGTTCCTGACCTCGGGCACGATGATGCCGAGCTGAGGCACCCAGGCGACAAGTAGCTGACAAGGGGCGGACCGCTTGCGGTCCGCCCCTTGTCGTGCGCTGGTTTGCCTAGTGCGCCCAGCCGCACCTCAGTCCAGTTCAGCGCGCTGGACGCTGCGGGACTTGATGAGGCTGGCGATAGTGGTGACGCCCAGGATGGCCACGATCGCGATGAGCGAGGCCTCGATGCCGATAACGGGGACGTGCAAGCCCTGGCCGCCGTTGAGGAACGGGAGCGTGTTCTCGTGCAGGGCGTGCAGGATCAGTTTGACGCCGATGAAGCCGAGCAGCACCGACAGCCCCAGCGACAGGTAGACCAGTCGCTTCAGCAGGCCACCGATGAGGAAGTACAACTGTCGCAACCCCATCAGGGCGAAGATGTTCGCCGTCAATACCAGGAATGGCTCCCGCGTCAATCCGAAGATTGCCGGAATGGAGTCCAGCGCGAACATGAGGTCGGTCGAGCCGAGGGCCAGGATGACGATGAGCATCGGGGTCATCAGCTTCTTGCCGTTTTCCAGGCCGATGAGCTTGGTGCCGTGGTCCCAGGACTGGGTGGCTGGGAAGCGACGCTCGACGAATGCCAGGAACGCATTCTCCTTGAAATCCTCGTCCTCACCCTGGCCCATGCCTTCCTTGGCCAATTCGATGGCGGTGTAGATCAGGAAGACGCCGAAGATATAGAAGACCCACGCGAACTGGTTGATGAGCGCGGCACCGACTCCGATGAAGATTCCGCGCAGGATCAAGGCGATGATGATGCCGACCATCAGCGCGGTCTGCTGGAAGCGCTCCGGGACTCGGAACTTCGCCATGATGATGATGAACACGAACAGGTTGTCAATCGACAAGGAGTATTCAGTCAGCCAGCCGGCGTAGAACTCTTTACCGTAGTTCCAGCCGCTGAACACCCCGACGCCGACACCGAAGAGGACTGCCGCCGAGATGAAGAAAGCCAGGTGACGTGCGCACTCTCCCATCGATGGGCGATGCGGACGGCGGGCGATGAAAACGACGTCGACGAGAAGAAACGCGACAGTCACCGTCAAAGTGGCTATCCATACCCAGAGGGGGACGTTCACAGGCAGATCCGCCCTTTCACACGAGTTGCGAGTGGAGGTCTTTCCCACCCGTGGGGCGGACCGGTGCCCCGGGTGTCGCGCTCAGCGAAGCGCTCAACCGTGTTGACGGGCACACCGCGTGGGGATACTCCCCTCCGTTGACGTCGCAGTCTTTCATATCGGCGTCGAGCAGAGCATCTTCCCCTCAGCGCGTGGCTTCGTTCATCTGGCGAAGTTCCTTTTTGAGGTCGGAAAGCTCGTCCCGCAGCCGTGCTGCCAGCTCGAAGTGCAGGTCCTCTGCTGCCTGATGCATCTGTGCGGTCAGGTCCTGGATCAGGCTGGCCAGGTCGCCCGCAGCCGAAGGAACCGCGTGCCGTGGTGTCACCGCTTCGGCCCGACCGCGGGCCCCCTTGCCGCGCGATTGGGTCCGGCCGCTGCCCATCAAGGCTTCGGTGTCGGCGTCTTCGCGGCGCAGCTGATCGGTGATGTCGGCGATCCGCTTGCGCAGCGGCGTGGGGTCGATGCCGTGTTCCAGGTTGTACGCCACCTGCTTCTCGCGGCGCCGACGCGTCTCTTCGATCGCCGAGGCCATCGACGGAGTGATCGAATCGGCATACATGTGCACCTGGCCGGATACGTTCCGGGCGGCGCGCCCGATCGTCTGGATCAGGCTGCGCGCGGAACGCAGGAACCCTTCTTTATCCGCGTCGAGGATCGACACCAGGGACACTTCGGGCAGGTCGAGACCTTCACGCAGCAGGTTGATCCCCACGAGGACGTCGTATTCCCCCAGACGCAGCTCCCGCAGAAGCTCTACCCGCCGGAGTGTGTCGACCTCAGAGTGCAGATAGCGCACGCGCACCCCCTTATCGAGGAGGTAATCGGTGAGATCCTCGGCCATCTTCTTCGTCAACGTCGTGACGAGTACCCGTTCGTTGCGAGACGCGCGCTCATTGATCTCGTACAGCAGGTCATCGATCTGACCCTTGGTCGGTTTCAGGATGATTTCGGGGTCGATCAGGCCCGTCGGGCGGATGATCTGCTCCACGAATCCGTCCGACTTGGCCATCTCATAGTCCCCAGGGGTGGCGGACAGGTAAATGGTCTGCCCGGTGCGCTCGAGAAACTCTTCCCATTTCAGCGGCCGGTTGTCCATTGCGGAAGGCAGACGGAAACCGTGGTCGACAAGGGTGCGTTTGCGGCTCATGTCCCCCTCGTACATGGCACCGATCTGGGAGACAGTCACGTGCGACTCGTCGATGACCAGCAGGAAGTCTTCTGGGAAGTAATCCAGCAGACAGTTCGGGGCTGACCCGCGCGGGCGGCCGTCAATATGCAGCGAGTAGTTCTCGATGCCGGAACAGGACCCGACCTGACGCATCATCTCGATGTCGTAGGTGGTGCGCATCCGCAACCGTTGCGCCTCCAACAGTTTGCCCTGTCGCTCGAACTCGGCGAGTTGCTCCTCAAGCTCCTTCTCGATGCCGGTGATGGCGCGCTCCATGCGTTCCGGGCCGGCCACATAGTGCGTGGCGGGGAAGACGTACATCTCCTGTTCCTCAGCCATCACCTCCCCGCTGAGTGGATGCAGAGTGTAGAGCCGTTCGATCTCATCGCCGAAGAACTCGATCCGCAGCGCCAGTTCTTCGTAGACGGGGATGATCTCCACGGTGTCGCCGCGCACCCGGAAGGTGCCGCGCGTGAAGGCGAGATCGTTGCGGGTGTACTGCATCTGCACGAAGCGCCGCAGCAACGCCTCGCGGCCCAGCTCATCCCCCACTTTCAAGCGCACCATCCGGTCGACGTACTCCTGCGGGGTGCCCAGGCCGTAGATGCAGGAGACGGAGGCAACAACGACGACGTCGCGCCGGGTGAGCAGGGAGTTGGTGGCGCTGTGTCGCAGCCGCTCCACCTCGTCGTTGATCGAGGAGTCCTTCTCGATGTACGTGTCCGTCTGCGGCACGTATGCCTCGGGCTGGTAGTAGTCGTAGTAACTGACGAAGTACTCGACGGCGTTATTGGGCAGCAGCTCACGGAACTCGTTGGCCAACTGCGCGGCCAGCGTCTTGTTCGGCGCCATCACCAGGGTGGGGCGCTGCACCTTCTCGATGAGCCAGGCCGCAGTGGCGGACTTACCGGTACCGGTTGCACCGAGGAGCACGACGTCCTGCTCCCCCGCTTCGATCCGTCGGGTGAGCTCGGCGATCGCACGCGGTTGGTCTCCGCTGGGGGAGAAGTCCGAGACGACCTCGAAGGGGGCGACGCGCCGCTGCAAATCTGTGATGGGCCGCATAGCGACCACGGTAGACCTGACCTCCGACAACCCTTCATCGGTGCGACCGCGACGGCGCCTTCAACGCACCGGCCGGCGGCAGATGACCAGGGCGTACCGGGCGAACACGGCGGAAATCACGAGCGTGACACTCCGGCCTGCGTCGGCCAGAGCCAGGGCGAGGCGAGGACGAGGACCTCCTTCACCGACTGATTGCACAACGACAGCGGTAGAGCTGCACTCCCGACAACCCCTTGTGGGTTCGGTCCTGCTCGACCTACGTCGTCGCACGCCAGGCAGATGCAGCGCTGCGAATCTCGGCCGAGGTATCCGATGCCCACACGTCGTGACCGTCGAGCTGCACCAGGTCTGCGGCCAGACGAACCCTCGCCCATCATGAAACAGGTCCCCTGCCGTGACGGCAGGGGACCCGGTGCGTTGCGTAGCGGTGATCTACTCCGAGATCTCGGCGATCAACTGCTCGGTGGTGGTGTCCGGAGAGACGACGGTGGGGAACCAGTCTTCCTTGGCCAACAGCTCATCCGGGGTGTTGCCGTACCGCATGTGGAAGTGCAGCAGGTCTTCCTCGTGATCGATCGGGAAGAACATCACCGTCGGGTACTTCGCCGCGGAGTCGGTTGCCTTGAAGGCGTACCAGGTGCGGGTCTTGCCACCGACGACGCTCTCGTAGGTCTTGTCCCAGGTGTACTCCGAGGACGAGATCTCCTTGCCGTCCTTGGACGGGAAGTTGTCCAGGAAGGTGATCTTGTCTCCATCGATCACCAGACCGCCGAAGTCGGAGGCGCGACGCTTATGCAGGGCGGCTTTCTCCTCATCGGGGGTGCTGTTGTTCTTCTTGGCAGCTGCCTCGTACCCCGGCGCGAGGGCCGGGTCGTCGAGGTAGTTGTCAATGTTGTTCCACTCACCCTTCCAACTGGACAGGGATTGCAGCTCGGCGGGCACCGAGGCCGAGTCGGCCGCGCTGGGAGTCGAGTCGGCCGCGCCAGAGGGCGATTCAACTGCGGTGGCGGACGATTCGGCTGCGCCGGGGGTCTGCTCGTCAGCGCCGCCACATGCGCTCAGCGTCAGGGGCAAGGCAAGTGCTAGGCAGGCCGCCAGGGCACGGTGTTTCGTCATCGATACTCCGATCGAATTCAGCGGGCCCATTCGCGAGGCCCGAGCGGATGAAGGTGTTGGCAGGTTTTCGGACTCGGAATCAACCGCTCAGGCGCCTTCCCAGCGTTCGCCAGTGGCTTCGTGCCTTCGTGTCATCCTCACCGCTGCGCGTCAGTCCTGGATTCGCACCAGGTTCCCTGACCCCACACGGGGCTGTACCAACATGCACACCGTACATGGGGGGGGTGCCGCGTGGCCGCCAGGGGCATACCGGGTTTCGTGTGATGTGGAGCAACGCGGACGCGCGGCTCTGCCGCCAGCGCAGGACGGTCAGGTAGGCGGTGCGCCTCAAGCTCAGCAACCGAGGGTCTCTTGATCCCCCCGCCCGCGCGAGGCGTCGCTGACCTGGCAGGCAACCCAGGCAGAGCGGTGAGCCCGCTCGCGCGGGCGAGCAGCAGCGGCCTGCTCCGCTACCGCCGCTCGACCGCCGACTATCTCAGTCGTGCCAACCCGAGCGCTGCGCCCAGGCCTGCATTCGCGGCCACACCTCGTTGAACCAGGGTGCTTTGGCTTCGGCATAGGCGGTCGAGGAGTCGGTCTCGGCGGACAGGCGCGCTTTGACCGCCTCATAGTCTGCTTGGCCGTCCTCGTCGGCGCGCAACCAGTCACGGAACAGCAGCGCATACTGCCACCCCGCGCTCTGCAACTCGCGGACGTGGACGTGCGCCACCCGCCCGGGATCGCACGAACCATGGAAGCGCTTGATCCACAGCGACGGGTCCGGAACTGCGTCAGTGGGGTGATCCATCCGGTTGGAGTCCACCCGTGGGAACCCCGCCGCGGCGAGGGCCTGAATGAAGTCTGGGTCGTCGGCCTCACGTAGGTCACCGACCCCGACCTGGATGTCGATGACGTCCTTGGCGCGCATCCCCGGCACACTCGTGGAGCCCACATGCTCGATCTCGGGCGCACGCTCCCCCAACGCCCGGCCGATCCGCTCGATCAACCGGTTGGCCTGCAGATCCCAGTCGCTGCCCTCGACCAGAACCGGGGTGTCGGGACGCCGGAAAACCGTCCCGGAGGACAGGTTCGCCTCGAACGGGCGCAGCCGTTCGTTCCACAGCTTCGTCACATCGGCGGCCAAGTCTTCCTGGCTGCCGTTGTTGTCCAGCAGCACATCAGCGGCAGCGGCTCGCGCCGCGTCCGAGGCCTGGTGTGCCATCCGAGCCCGGACATCGTTCTCGTTCATCCCCCGCTCGACCGCGCGAGCCACCCGGGTCTGCGGCCGAGCATCAACAGCGACGACAAGGTGATAGCGC
This sequence comes from Gephyromycinifex aptenodytis, assembly GCF_012277275.1. Lineage (GTDB taxonomy): Bacteria > Actinomycetota > Actinomycetes > Actinomycetales > Dermatophilaceae > Gephyromycinifex > Gephyromycinifex aptenodytis. The sequence goes on from NZ_CP051155.1 coordinate 542,491, forward strand.
GAGCCCATGTTCTTCTCCACCAGCAGCGGGACATCATGGACGACGATGTCCCCCGGTCCTGCTGCCGCTAAGAGCTGGTCGGTACGCGCTGCGATGCGGGGGTGGGTGATCCGCTCCAGGTCCTGCCGGGCCACCTCGTCACCGAAGACCTGCCCGGCCAGCGCCGCACGGTCCAGGGCACCGTCAGCGGCGAGCACCTGTGAACCGAACCGGTCGATCACCTCGGCCAGGCCCTCGGAGCCCGCAGCCAGGACCTCACGGGCCACCGCGTCGGCGTCGATCACCACCGCACCGAGTTCACGCAAACGGCGTGCCGCCGTCGACTTGCCGGATCCGATACCGCCGGTCAGTCCTACGCTCAACATGACCTCACTGTAGGCGGAAGATCGCTCCCGCCGGAGGGTTCGGCCAGGCGAGCTCCACAACGGCCCGTGATGAATCTCCTAGCTCAGCGCGTGCGAGGTCCGTCCGAGGATGAATGACGATCGCGACTGCCGATCCCGACAATGCACTGAGTCGGCAGTGCGCACGGCACAAACCACCGACCCGGCGCGCATCGACGAGCCGACTGCCAGGCCTGCGCTGGGTTGCGCTCCCACCCGCACCATGGGGTCCCAACCGCTGCGGTGCCACCCAGTCAGCGCCCCGCCGAGGACTGCAGCGGCGCTGTCGTCCTGAGTGGCGCAGGAGCGGCGCGCTGCGCCGTTCACGATCGCCAGCGTGCGTCCGTAGGCTGCCGGCTCACAGCTCGAACCGGCCGGTGGAACAGCTGGCTTCCACGTCGTTTTACGGGCCGAACACCAGGACATGCCGGTCTGCATGACACAGCGAATGTTGCCGTCCGGAGTGACGAACGCGCCGGTCTCGACCACCACCTCGTGCGGCCCTGAAGAACGTCCTGCCTGCTGTAGAACGAGCGAACCGTTCACATAAGTCACGACCGCCTCGTAGGGAGTCACCGGGCCCTGCGCCGAATCGAAACCCGCCCACTCGACAACGATCTGAGCGTCCCGCACCCGCAACGAACGCACTGCGGCATGGCGTTGGCGCTGCAACGGGTCCAGGCCGGCGACGGCGATGGGGCGAGGCCCTGCGGTGTACAGCACCAGCGTGTCTGGGCCCGGCACCCCGGCCACCTCACAGGAGAGCACCACCAACGCATCCCGGGCGCCGTCACCGTCCAGGTCAACCAGCAGTGGTGGCACCGGTGGGGTGTCGGGGGTGTAGCCCTGCAGCACCTGCAGATGCGTACCGACCCCGTTCAAGCCCACCCCGCGGTAACCGCGAATCCGGTGCTCCGGCGCTCCGCATACCGACGGCGCATACGTGGAACGAAGGTCCTGGGGGCGCAGATCTGGAGGCTTGACGACGACGGGAGCTGTGATGGGCGCCACGGTCATGACCGTGGCGGGCACCTCGGTCGGTACCGCGTAGATGATGGGCTGCTCCGGCAGCGAGTCTGGCTGCCTCGTGGCGCAACCTGCCAGGAGCGCCACCGCTACCAGCAGCGCAACGCACAGAGTGGACCTCACTCCTACCCCAACGGCCTCCCATGCCGCATCCTGAGCGAATCACGCTCTGCTGCGCCGCACTTGACGGGCGCAGCGGCGTCATCCCGTGGGGGTACGCGGCGGCGGCCCGCCCCCGGTGAGGGGACGGACCGCCGTGATCGCGCTCAAACAGGATGAATCAGTTGCCGGTGAGCTTCTCGCGCAGCGCAGCCAGCGCCTCGTCGGAGGCCAGGGTGCCCTCGTGGCTGGTCGCCTCCGGGGACTCCGTGGTGCCACCGGAGGAGTAGGTCGTCGGAGCCTCGACGGTGCCGCCGGTAGCGACTGCCTCGGCGTCGGCCTTGAGGGCCTCCTCGACCTGCGTGCGGTGGGACTCCCAACGAGCGTGGGCCTCGGCGTACTGCCGCTCCCACTTCTCGCGCTGCTCCTCGTGCCCCTCGAGCCATTCGTTGGTCTCGGGGTCGAAGCCCTCGGGGTACTTGTAGTTGCCCTGCTCGTCGTACTCGGCAGCCATGCCGTAGAGGGTCGGGTCGAACTCGGCCCCGGCCACTGCGGCATCGTTGGCCTGCTTCAGCGACAGCGAGATGCGACGACGCTCCAGGTCGATGTCGATGACCTTGACGAAGATCTCGGTGCCGACCGTGACGACCTGCTCCGGCAGCTCGACGTGACGCTCTGCCAACTCGGAGATGTGCACCAGGCCCTCGATGCCGTCGTCGACGCGAACGAACGCACCGAACGGGACGAGCTTGGTGACCTTACCCGGCACGACCTGCCCGATCGCGTGGGTACGGGCGAAGTGCTGCCACGGGTCTTCCTGAGTCGCCTTGAGCGAGAGCGAAACCCGCTCGCGGTCCATGTCGACGTCGAGAACCTCGACGGTGACTTCCTGGCCGACCTCGACAACCTCGGAGGGGTGGTCGATGTGCTTCCAGGACAGCTCCGAGACGTGAACCAGACCGTCGACGCCGCCGAGGTCGACGAACGCACCGAAGTTGACGATCGAGGAAACGACACCCGTGCGGACCTGGCCCTTGCCGAGTTCCTTCAAGAAGCTCGTGCGGACCTCGGACTGGGTCTGCTCCAACCATGCGCGACGCGACAGGACCACGTTGTTCCGGTTCTTGTCGAGCTCGATGATCTTGGCCTCGATCTCCTTGCCGACGTACGGCTGGAGGTCGCGGACACGACGCATCTCCACCAAGGAAGCAGGAAGGAAGCCGCGCAGCCCGATGTCGAGGATGAGGCCGCCCTTGACGACCTCGATGACGGTACCGGTAACGACGCCGTCTTCCTCCTTGAGCCGCTCGATGGTGCCCCACGCGCGCTCGTACTGAGCGCGCTTCTTGCTCAGGATGAGTCGGCCTTCCTTATCCTCCTTCTGAAGGACAAGTGCCTCGACCTGGTCACCGACGCCGACGACCTCGTTGGGGTCTACGTCGTGCTTGATCGACAGCTCGCGGGAGGGGATAACGCCCTCCGTCTTGTAGCCGATGTCGAGGAGGACCTCGTCACGGTCGACCTTGACGATGATTCCTTCGACGATGTCGCCATCGTTGAAGTGCTTGATCGTCGCGTCGATGAGGGCAAGAAGCTCTTCCTCAGATCCGATGTCGTTAATCGCGACCTGCGGGTTGCTGACAGTCATGTAGTGGGGACTTTCGATTGTGGACAGTAGGTCGGGGGGCCCGAACCGGGTGCTCGAACCCCGTTGTACAGGTACTCGTCTGCCACCAGGCCGACGGTTTCCGAACGAGGCGCGCCAGAGGTGCTCTTCATTCGTTCACGTGCCGACAAAGTGCCTCGTAGCCGTTCGAGACGGTATCGAGGAGCAGACCCGCGTCTGGCTGACCGGCAGGACACTGCGTCGACTTGATGCCAGCGGGGTGAAACGCCCATCGCAGGCACGCCATCGGCGTCCAACAGGTAGACCATACGCAAGCCTCAGACTACCCAGCCGATATGTGCCGAGTAAAGCCGGGCAGACTGGTGCGATGACACGGCCGGTACCATCACCTCCACCCGAGCACCATCACCAGGGCGCTGCCCCCGCACTCGATGCGCTCCCCCAGGAAGTCGTGGCGGTTTCCACCGACGCGTTGGCGGCCGGATTCCATGAGGTCGACGCCACCTCGACGGTGCAAGCGAACCGGCAGTGGTGGGACATCGAGGCCGAGTCGTACTACCAGGAGCACGGCGAGTTCCTCGGCGACGCCGAGCTCGTCTGGGGACCGGAGGGCTGGACCGAGCGCGAGTTGGGGCTGCTCGGTGAGCTGCAAGACACGCTCAGCCTGGAGGTCGGGGCGGGCGCAGCACAGGGATCACGCTATGTGCGCTCGCAGGGCGCGCGCGCTATCGCCTCCGACATCTCGGGTGGAATGTTGGGTAAGAGTCGACAGATCGACGCCGACCTCGGCCAGCCACCATTGCCTCTGGTGCTCGCCGACGGCTGCGCACTGCCGTTCGCCGATGAGACGTTCGACTTGGTCTTCTCGGCCTACGGCGCGGTGCCGTTTGTCGCGGACTCGGCGCTGTTGATGCGCGAGTGCGCCCGCGTGCTGCGCCCTGGCGGGCGGTTCGTCTTCTCTACGACCCACCCGATCCGCTGGGCGTTTCCGGATTCACCTGGGCCGGACGGCCTGACCGCCACCATGTCGTATTTCAACCGGACGCCCTATGTCGAGACCGCAGACGGCGAATTGGTGTACGCCGAGCACCACCGCACGCTGGGCGACCGGGTCCGCGAGATCATCGCTGCCGGTCTGCGACTGGTGGATCTGGTGGAGCCGGAATGGCCGGAGCGGACCACGTCCTCCTGGGGCGGGTGGAGTCCGCTGCGGGGTCAGTCAATCCCGGGAACGGCCATCTTCGTGTGCACCCGGGAGTGACGAAGCGACAGAACATCACCCAAAACGCCCGCATCACCCGTCAACCTGAGTGATGATGACGGCCGTGAGTAAATCTTTCCCGTCCGACCTTGAGATCGCCCGCGCGGCTGATCTCGCGCCCATCGCCGCCGTCGCTGAAGCGGCTGGCCTGCATGAAGAGCTGCTGGAGCCATACGGACGTCATGTGGCCAAGGTCAGCGAGCGTGCTGTCGATGAACTCAAAGGCCGACCCAAGGCCAAGTACGTTGTTGTCACCGCCATCACCCCCACACCGCTGGGTGAGGGCAAGACGACCACGGCCGTCGGTCTAGCCCAGGGGTTGGCCAAGGAGGGGCGTACCGCCACTCTGGCGCTACGGCAACCTTCGATGGGACCGACCTTCGGCATCAAGGGCGGCGCGGCCGGCGCCGGCTACAGCCAGGTCGTCCCGATGGAGACGCTGAACCTGCACCTCACCGGCGACTTCCACGCCATCACCGCAGCCCACAACCTGCTGGCCGCGATGCTGGACAATCACCTGCACCACGGCAACGAGCTCGGTATCGACTCCCGCACGATCTCCTGGCGTCGCGTGATCGACATGAACGACCGGGCCCTGCGCAACATCGTCGTCGGCTTGGGCGCCCGAGTCGACGGTGTGCCCCGCCAGAGCGGCTTCGACATCACCGCTGCCAGCGAGGTCGGCGTCGCGCTGGCGCTGGCGACCTCGCTGGCCGACCTGCGTGAGCGCTTGGGACGGATTGTCGTCGGCTACACCTTCGACGGTCGCCCGGTGAGCGCGGATGACCTCAAAGCCGGCGGCGCCATGACCGTCATCATGCGCGACGCGATCAAGCCCAACCTCATGCAGACCCTCGAGCACACCCCGGTGCTCATCCACGCCGGTCCGTTCGGCAACATCGCCACGGGTAACTCCTCGGTCATCGCCGACAAGGTCGGCATCGGCATGAGCGACTACCTCATCACCGAGGCCGGTTTCGGCGCGGACATGGGCGCCGAGCGTTTCTTCAACCTCAAGTGCCGGGTCTCCGGGCTGCAGCCGGATGCGGCAGTCCTGGTCGTGACGGTGCGCGCGCTCAAGGCGCACTCAGGTCGCTACAAGGTAGTCGCGGGTAAGCCGTTGCCGCCGCAGATGTTGGAGGAGAACCCGGCCGATGTTCGCGCCGGCGCCGCCAACCTGCGCAAACACATCGAAATCGTGCGCAGCTTCGGGGTCTCCCCCGTCGTGGCCATCAACGCCTTCCCCGGCGACTTCGACAGCGAACACGAGGTCATCAAGCAGATCGCCCAGGTCGCCGGAGCTCACGTGGCAGTCAGCACCCATGTCCGCGACGGCGGCGACGGCGCCAGGGAATTGGCGCACGTCGTGGAGAAGGCCTGCTCCGAGGCAACCGACTTCATGTACACCTACGAACTCGACGCGCCGCTGAAGGACAAGCTGCACGCCATCGCCACCAAGGTGTACGGAGCCGACCACGTCGCCTACGCTCCCTCGGCCGAGCGAGACCTGGCCCGGTTCGAGGTCCTCGGCTACAGCCAGTTCCCTGTCGTCATCGCCAAGACGCATCTGTCCATCTCCAGCGACCCGAGCTTGAAGGGCGCCCCCACCGGCTGGACCTTGCCGGTGCGTGAGGTGCGCGTCGCGGCCGGAGCGGGCTACGTGTACGCCATCGCCGGAGAGATGCGCACGATGCCCGGCCTGGCGAAGTCACCCGCGGCCGAACGCATCGACATCGACGCAGACGGCAACATCGTCGGCCTGTTCTGATCGCTGCGCACCACCCGATAGCGCACCGGAGCCCCGCACCGATTCATTTCGGTGCGGGGCTCCTGCGGTGCCTGCCTCAGCGCCCACCTGTTCCGCGGCCCTGACGCGGGTCGGTTCTGAGTCGAGTGTGCCGGTGCTCCTGTCTGGCGGTGCGCCAGCGGATGCAGCCGGGCTGGGTGCTGTGGACCCTGTGAGCATGTCCTCGGGCCCTCGCGGATGGCCCGCACTCAACGGGACGGATCCTGCCATGCCCCACCGTGGCGCTGATGGCGAAAGAGCCCCGGGGCCACGATGGGGTCAGCTGAGGGTTCGGCTCAGTGTTCGGCGTCCTGCCAGGAGCGACCGGTCCCGATGTTGACCTCGAGGGGTACGGCAAGGTCAGCGGCGGCACCCATGCGGTCGCGCACGAGGTCGGTGACGGTCTCGAGCTCACCCGGCGCGACCTCGAGGACGAGTTCGTCGTGTACCTGCAGCAGCACTCGCGACGCGAGCCCGGCCTCGCGCAGTCCCGCGTCGACGCCGAGCATAGCGATCTTGATGATGTCGGCTGCCGAGCCCTGGATGGGGGCGTTGAGCGCCATCCGTTCAGCCATGTCGCGGCGCTGTCGGTTGCCGGAATCGAGGTCGGGCAGGTAACGGCGGCGGCCGAACATCGTCTCGGTGTAGCCCACTGCGCGAGCATCGGCGACGATCTGCTGCAGATAGTCACGCACTCCCCCGAACCGCAGGAAGTATTCGTCCATGAGGCCCTTGGCTTCGGCGGTGCTGATTGCCAACTGCTTGGACAGCCCATACGCGGACAACCCGTACGCCAGCCCGTAGGACATCGCCTTGACCTTGCTTCGCATCGCCGGGGTGACCTCACCCGGTTCGACGCCGAACACCTTGGAGCCGACGAATCGGTGCAGGTCCTCCCCGCTTTGGTAGGCCTCGATGAGCCCCTCGTCACCCGAGAGGTGAGCCATGATCCGCATCTCGATCTGGCTGTAGTCGGCCGACATGAGCGTCTCGTAACCCGAGCCCACCACGAAGACCGACCGGATACGACGCCCTTCATCGGTGCGGATCGGGATGTTCTGCAGGTTGGGATCCGTGGAGGATAGCCGACCGGTGGCCGCGATGGTCTGCTGGTAGGTCGTGTGGATGCGCCCGTCGTCGGCAACCGACTTGATCAGTCCCTCGACGGTGACCCGAAGGCGGCTCGCGTCCCGGTGCCGCAGCAGCGCCTCCAGGAAGGGATGTTCGGTCTTGGCGTACAGGTCGCCCAGCGCATCGGCATCCGTGGTGTAGCCGGTCTTGGTGCGCTTGGTCTTGGGCATCGAGAGCTCGTCGAAGAGCACCACCTGCAACTGTTTGGGCGAACCGAGGTTGACCTCATGACCGATCGCGGCGAAGGCGTCGGCTTGCGCTTGCCCGACCTGGTCGGCGAAATGGCCTTCCAGATGTTGCAGGGCCTCAGCATCGGCCGCGATTCCCACCCGCTCCATCCGGGCCAGGACTTCTGTCAGGGGTAGTTCGATGTCGCGCAGCAGCTCAGCCCCGTTGGACTTCTGGACGTCTTCATCGAGTGCCGCCGAGAGGTCGAGGACGGCTTGGGCGCGGCTCATCGATGTTTGTGCCTGGATCGACCCGCCTTCGCAACCGAGAGCAAGATCCAGGGTGCCCTGGCCTTGCTGTTGGGAGGCCGGCGTCAGTTCGCGGCGCAGGTGGCGCATCGCCAAGTCCGCCAAGTCGTAACTGCGCTGATCAGGACGGGCTAGATAGGCGGCCAGCGCCGTGTCCGAGACGATGCCGTGCACCTGCCATCCCCGCTCCGCTGCGGACTGCACCTGACGTTTGGCATCGTGCAGCGCCTTCGGGCGTTGCGGGTCGGCCAACCAGTCGGCAAGGGCCCGCTCGTCCGCGGTGTCCATGTCGGCGACGGCGATGTAGGCGCCCTGTCCATCGACTGCAATCGACACCGATTCCACGTCGCCGGTGCCCCGCGCCCAGGTGCCGACGATCTCGACACCGCTACGCCCCGAGGAATGCTCCTGCAGCCACGCCTGGACCTGGCCCGGTTCCAGCACCTGACCCTCGACGGCGACCGCCCCCTCGGCCTCAGGCTCTGGGGCCTCCAGAGTGCTGAACAGCCGGTCCCGCAGGATTCGGAACTCCAGGCCGTCGAAGACCCGGTGCACCTCGTCGCGATCCCAGCTCACGCGCTCCAGGTCATCGACGCTGTGCGGTAGCGGCACATCCAGGACCAGCGCGTTGAGACGGCGGTTGCGCAGCACTGAATCCAGGTGGGCGCGCAGCGATTCGCCCGCTTTGCCTTTGATCTGGTCGACGTGGGCGACGACCCCGGTCAGGTCGCCGTACTGCCCCAGCCACTTGGCTGCCGTCTTGGGCCCGACACCGGGCACCCCGGGCAAGTTGTCAGAGGCTTCACCGACCAGTGCTGCCAGATCGGGGTAGCGCTCGGGAAGAACGCCGTACTTGGCCTCGACGGCACTGGGGGTCATGCGGCTGAGTTCCGAGACCCCCTTGACGGGGTAGAGCAGCGTCACTCGTTCGTCGACCAGTTGCAGGGCGTCTCGGTCACCGGAGACGACGAGCACTTCCATCCCCTGCTGGGCGGCCTGGGTCGACAGCGTGGCCAGGATGTCGTCTGCTTCGTACCCGTCCAGCTCCAGATGGGTGATCCGCAGCGCGTCCAGCACCTCTTTGAGCAACGAAACCTGACCGCGGAACTCATCCGGTGTCGTGGCCCGGCCGGCCTTGTATTCGGCGTACTCCTCGGTGCGGAATGTCTGGCGAGAGACGTCGAAGGCGACGGCCAAGTGGGTCGGCTGCTCATCACGCAACAGGTTGATGAGCATGGCAGTAAACCCGTAGACCGCGTTCGTCGTCTGCCCGGTGCTCGTCGAGAAGTTCTCGGCAGGCAGGGCGAAGAAGGCGCGATAGGCCAGCGAGTGTCCGTCGAGGAGAAGAAGTCGGCTCACGCATGGCAGCCTAGGCCCAGCTACTGACAGCGCCCCACCCGAGCGCGGTCAACCCGCAGTCGAAAGGTGAAAGATGTCTGAGAAGCCGACCGAAGGCGCCCGCGGCGGGCTGCACGCCCTGACCGAACTGGGCCAGCACGTCAAGGGTGACGGGGTCGCCGGAACCCTGATGGAGCGGATGGGGATCGAGATCACCCACGTCGGCCCGGAGGGTGCCCGCGGCACCATGCCGGTGGAGGGCAACGTCCAGCCGTACGGGATCCTGCACGGCGGCGCGAACGCGGTCCTGGCCGAGACGCTCGGCTCTTACGCCGCCTCGGTGCATGCCGGCGCGAACCGCGCCAGCGTCGGCATCGAGCTGAGCTGCACCCACCACCGCGCCGCCCGCGAAGGGATCGTCACCGGCGAAGCCCGGGCGATTCACCTGGGCAGGAGCCTGGCAACCTACGAGATCGTCATCGAGGACGACCAGCAGCGTCGACTGTGCACGGCCCGCCTCACCTGTTTGTTGCGCGAACGCCCGCCGGGCGCCTGAGATACGAAAACGGCCCCGCGGCGTGCGCTGCGGGGCCGCTTTCATCTCGTGGGAATGACGCGGTGTAGCGCGGCCTCACCGAGCCAACGCGCTGCCTTCGGCCAGTGCCCGCGATCTTGACAGTCGGCGTCGGCGCTGGATGAGCACCTGGTCGATGGTGCCGTGCTGCTCCGGTCCGCGCAGCCGACGCAGCAACCCGTTCGTCGGAGCCACCCGGCGGGTGTAAGCGGCAGCGAAACCCAACCGGGCCAGCGCCCGGTTTGCATCCCGAGCTTGAGAGGGCACCGAACACGTGATCTGTTCCACGCCCCCACGCTGAGCCGTCGAGGCGGCCGCTGCCAGCAAGGAGCGTCCTACCCCGTTGCCGCGGTACTCGGGCAGCACGAAGAGGTCGTCGATCGACATCGAGGGCGCGTCCAGGTTGGCGCTCCATGGCTGCTTGGTGGTCCAGGCGTAGCCGGCGTACTCGCCGTTGTGGTAGGCGAGAAGAACGATGACGTGGTCCCGGAAGGCCACCTCAGCCAGTCGGCCGTCGGCAACAGCTCGACGCGCGCCCTCTGCAGACAGACCTGAGGCGACACGTCGGGACACCCAGATCTGCGCGAAGTGGGAGAAAGCTTCGGGATCTTCGGGTTCCAGCGGTACGACGGATGGCAGGCCACGCGCCACGATGAGCCTCCTGAGGCGGTCGGACACGACACGCCCCGGGCTAGGTCCCAGAACCGGGCGCATCGTTGAGCGCGCCAGGGAGGCAGGAGGGGCCGCACGAGCCAGGGGTGCACGTGCTGATGGGCCGAGCATAGGCCAGGAGTGCTCCTGCGGGAAGCTGTGCGGGGTTCCTGTGAAATTCACCTCTACGCTGTGGCGGTGGATGCAGCCTTCCCCGGAGTCGGAACTCTCATCAACAGCGCGACGGTGGTCGCCGGCGCTTTGCTCGGTATGGCTGCTGGACATCGGCTGCCGCAACGCACCCGTTCCGTAGTGACCGACTGTCTGGGCCTGGTCACCCTGCTCATGGCGGGGTTGTCCATCACCAGCGTCAACGACGTTTCGCTGCGGGCTGCAGTGGGTGGCTCCGCCCCCGTGCTCATCGTGCTGGGCAGCTTGCTGATCGGCGGGATCGCCGGATCACTGCTGCGCATCGAGGACCGACTCAACGCTCTGGCCGGGGCCGTTCAAGCCACATTCGCCCGCGATGACAGCGAAGAAGGCCGAGAACGTTTCCTCGAAGGGTGGCTGACCGCGACCCTGCTGTTCTGCGTCGGTCCCCTGACGATCCTGGGTTCCCTCAGCGATGGGTTGGGCCGTGGCATTGACCAGTTGGCCGTGAAATCCGTCCTGGACTTCTTCGCCTCCATCGCGTTCGCCGCCTCCTTCGGGGTCGGCGTGCTGCTGGCTGCCGGTTCGGTCCTGGTCGTCCAAGGCGCGCTCACCCTCGTCGGGGTGCTGCTCGGGGCGGTGATGCCAGAAGCTCAGATCGCAGCATTGAGCGCCACCGGGGGCCTGATGCTGCTCGGGATCGCGTTCCGGCTCCTGCGCATCCGCGACATCCCCGTCGGTGACCTGCTACCGGCGCTCCTCGTGGCGCCGCTGCTGGTTCAAGCGGTCACCTGGCTGCGCTGAGGCGCCAGGGACCGAGGCTGGGAGGTTCACCACGCAGCTGCGGGGCTCATGGCCGGCCAGCTGCCTCTGACGGCCCCGGTGAGGGCCTGGGAAGCGGCACGGCAGGAGTGGGGGGCTGGCACGGGTGCTGCCGGGCGCTGCTGGGCCAGCCGAGCACCCGGCAGCCCATGGCAATCCGCCGCAGAGCGGTGCTGTTGCCGGTTCAGGCCTTCTTGCCGGGTAGCCCGGTGATGACGGCCTCAGCGACCTCACGCATGCCCAGTCGGCGGTCCATAGCCGTCTTCTGGATCCAGCGGAACGCCTCCTGTTCGCTCAGCTTCAACTGAGACATCAGGACGCCCTTGGCCCGGTCCACCGCCTTGCGGGTTTCCAACCGCTCGCTCAAGTCGGCGATCTCGGACTCCAGCGTGTGCCACTCCACCCAGCGGGAACGGGCGATGTCGATGGCCGGCCGCAGGTCGTCGATGGTGAACGGCTTGACCACGTAGGCCATAACGCCGGCGTCGCGAGCCCGCTCGACGAGGTCCTTGTCGCTGAAGGCGGTGAGCATAACCACCGGGGCCAACCGTTCCTGGCCGATGGTCGAGGCCGCGGTGATGCCGTCCATGACGGGCATCTTCACGTCCATGATGATCAGGTCCGGGTGGTGCTCCCGGGCGGCCTCGATGGCCTGCTGCCCGTCGCCGACCTGGGCGACGACCTCATATCCGGCCTCGGCCAGCATCTCGGCCAGGTCAAGGCGGATGAGCGCTTCGTCTTCAGCGACGACGATGCGCAAGCTCTCCGGCTTTCCACCTTCGGGGCTCGGGGTGCTGTTCGTGTCGGGAAGGGGCTGGGGGGCGGCCTGGTCTGAAGTCACCCGCTAAGGATAGACGCCCCGACCAGGGAGCTGGATGTTGGTGCCGGGAGCGGGACTTGAACCCGCACGACCTTTCGGCCAAAGCATTTTGAGTGCTCCGTGTCTGCCATTCCACCACCCCGGCGAGGGTGTCGCACGCCCCAAAGTGTACTGGTTCCTCGGGGCGTGCGAACACGGGTGTCTAGCGTGTCAGGAAGTCGACCCGCCGACTTCGTGAATCTGCAGTGCGTTCGTGGATCCCTCGACTCCGTGCGGGGCGCCCGCAACGACGACGAGCGTATCGCCCGCGGCGGCCCAACCCCGTTCGGTGAGTTGACGATCCACTTCGGCGATCATCGCGCTGGTGTCGTCCATCTCCGGCAGCATCAGGGTGTTGATGCCCCAGGTGAGCGCCAGTCGGCGTCGGGTTACCCCGCGCTGAGAGAAGGCCAACATGGGTAGCTCGGGACGCACCCGAGACATCCGCCGTGCGGTGTCACCCGAGGTGGTGAAGGTCACCAGGAACTTTGCGTGCAGCAACGAGCCGATTTCGGCCGCTGCCCAGGTGACGGCCCCACCGGTGGTGCTGGGTCGGGTTCCCAGCGCCGGGATCCGGGACAACCCGTGGTCCTCGGTGTTCTCGATGATGCGGGCCATCGTGCGCACCGCGAGCACCGGCCAGGAGCCGACGCTGGTCTCACCGGAGAGCATGATCGCGTCAGCGCCATCCAGGACGGCGTTGGCGCAGTCGCTGGCCTCGGCGCGGGTCGGGCGTGAGTTCTCGATCATCGACTCCAACACCTGGGTCGCCACGATGACCGGCTTGGCGTCGCGACGCGCCAGATCCACAGCCCGCTTCTGAACCAGCGGAACCTCTTCCAACGGCATCTCCACGCCCAGGTCGCCACGGGCGACCATGATGCCGTCGAAGGTGCGCACGATCTCTTCCAGATTGGCCACGGCCTGCGGCTTCTCGACCTTGGCGATGATCGGTCGACGAATGCCTTCTTCGTCCATGATCTCGTGCAGGCGGTCGATGTCGCGGGCGTCGCGCACGAAGGACAGCGCGATCCAGTCGGCACCGACGCGCAGTGCCCACCGCAGATCGTCCTCGTCCTTCTCGGACAGCGCTGGCACGCTGACTGCCACACCGGGCAGGTTGATGCCCTTGTTATTGCTGATCATTCCGCCTTCGAGGACCTCACACCGAACCTCGGTGGCGGTGACCTCGACGGCGCGCAGGCTGATTTTGCCGTCGTCGATCAGCAGGGTGTCGCCGGGGCGGACATCGCCCGGCAACCCCTTGAAGGTGGTGCCGACCCGGGTGGCATCACCGTCTACTTCGTCGGTGGTGATGGTGAATTCGGCGCCCACCGCGAGGTGGACCGGCCCGCCGGAGAAACGCCCGGTGCGAATCTTGGGCCCTTGCAGGTCGACCAGGACGGCGATAGCGCGCCCGGATTCTTCTGCTGCTTGGTGAACCCACTTGATCTGCTGCTCGTGTTCGGCATGGGAGCCGTGGGAGCGGTTGATGCGAGCCACATCTAGGCCCGCGTCGATGAGGGCCCGAATGGCTTCCTGGGAGTTCACGGCGGGACCGAGGGTACTGACAATTTTGGCTCGACGCATGAACCCCATTCTAGAGCCCTAAAGTTCGACCCCCTGAACCGCTCCGCGGCGGCCAGGGGGTCGAGCAGGTGAACTCTGTCTGCTACAGCGAGATGATCGCTACACCACCAGCGGCCGATCGGTCGGTGAAATCGGCTGCGGCAGGTTTGATTCGCCGCTCAACCAGGCGTCGACGCCGGCTGCCGCCGCCCGCCCCTCAGCGATAGCCCAGACGATGAGAGATTGCCCGCGACCGGCGTCTCCGGCCACGAAGACCCCCGGCACGCTGGACATGAAGTGCTCATCGCGCACGATGTTGCTGCGGGCGTCTCGCTCCACTCCGAGCTGATCGACCAGACCCCCGCCTTGGGGTCCGAGGAAACCCATGGCCAGCAGCACGAGTTGGGCCGGGAGCACCTTCTCGGTACCGGAAACCTCCACCGGGGCTCCGTTCTCGAAGCGGACCTCGGTCAACCGCAAACCGCTGACGTGACCGTCCTGGCCGATGAACTCTTTGGTGTTCACCGCATAGACCCGCTCACCGCCTTCCTCGTGGGCGCTGGCCACCCGGTACAGCATGGGGTAGGTCGGCCACGGATGCGCCTGGCTGCGCTCCTGCCCGGGCCGGGGCATGATCTCCAGTGAGGTCACCGAGCGTGCCCCCTGGCGGTGTGCGGTACCGATGCAGTCGGCGCCGGTGTCACCACCACCGATGACCACGACGTCCTTGCCGGTGGCGACGATCTGGTTCTCGACCTCGCCGCCGAGGGCCACCTTGTTGGCCTGCGGCAGGAAATCCATGGCCTGCACGATGCCGTCCAGCTCGCGGCCCGGAACGGGCAGGTCACGAGGCACCGTGGAGCCGATGGCCAGAACCACCGCGTCGTAACGGCGCCGCAAGTCTTCACCGGTGACGTCTACACCGATGTTGACGCCGGTACGGAAGCGGGTTCCCTCCGCGCGCATCTGGGCCAGGCGCCGGTCGATGACCGACTTCTCCAGCTTGAACTCCGGGATGCCGTAGCGCAGCAGCCCGCCGGCCTTGTCGGCGCGTTCGAAGACGGCGACGGTATGCCCGGCTCGGGTGAGTTGCTGGGCCGTGGCCAGGCCCGCAGGCCCGGAACCGACGACGGCGACCGTGCGACCCGAGAGTCGCTCCGGGATGACCGGGGTCACCCGCCCGTCGTCGAAAGCGCGGTCCACGACCGTCACCTCTACCTGCTTGATGGTCACCGCGGGCTGGTTGATCCCGAGCACGCAGGCGCTCTCGCAGGGCGCAGGGCACAACCGACCCGTGAACTCCGGGAAGTTGTTGGTGGCGTGCAGTCGCTCGATCGCCTCCGGCCAGCGGCCGTTCCAGGTGAAGGTGTTCCACTCCGGAATGAGGTTGCCCAGCGGGCACGCGCTGTGGCAAAACGGGATACCGCAGTCCATGCAGCGCCCCGCCTGCTCCTGCAGCTCCTCGGGGTCTTGCTTCTCATAGACCTCCTTCCAGTCCTTGATGCGTACCGGCACCGGGCGCCGCTGGGGGAGCTTGCGGTCACGGACCTTGAGAAAGCCCTGGGGGTCAGCCACGGGTCACCTCCAAAATCTGCTCCCACACCTGGGGAGAGTCGGGTTCGAGCCCCCGTGTCGCCGCCACTTCGCGGACGTCGATAACACGTTGGTAGGCACGAGGCAGGATGAGCGAGAAGCGGCCGCGAGCCGCCTGCCAGTCGGCCAGGAGTCCGGCCGCGACGGCCGAACCGGTTTCGTCGACATGGCGCTGACACAGATCGCGAACGATCGCTTCGTCCCGCTCGCGCAGCGGCAGAACGTCGACGAGTTCGCGGTTGACGCGATGTTCCAGCAGATCCAGGACGTAGGCGAGTCCACCGGACATCCCGGCACCGAAGTTGCGTCCGATGCGCCCCAGGACCAGGACGGTGCCGCCGGTCATGTACTCGCACCCGTGGTCGCCCACGCCTTCGACCACAGCGATGGCGCCGGAGTTGCGCACGCAGAACCGCTCCCCTGCCATTCCGCGCAGGAAGATCTCTCCGCTGGTGGCGCCGTAGCCGACCACGTTGCCGGCGATGACGTTCGCCTCGGCCGCAACCGTGGAGCCGACCGCGGGGCGCACGATGACGCGCCCACCGGAGAGGCCCTTGCCGACGTAGTCGTTGGCTTCACCGAAGAGGCGCAAGGTGATGCCGGCCGGGATGAACGCCCCCAGGGACTGCCCTGCCTGACCGTTGAGCACTACTTCGATCGTGTCCGCGGGCAGCCCGTGGGGGTGAGCGCGGGAAACCTCGTGGCCCAACATGGTTCCCACGGTCCGGTTGACGTTACGGATCGGCGACTCGATACGTACCGGGCCGCCGCCGTCGATCGCCGAGCGGGCCTGGGCAACCAGATCGACGTCCAGGGCACGCTCCAGGCCGTGCTCCTGGCCGACTGAGCAGTACCGGGTCGTGCCGGGTGCCGGTACGGCTTCGGTGAGCAGTCCGGACAGGTCCAGCCCGCTGGCCTTCCAGTGCGCTACGGCGCCGTCGACGTCCAGGACGCCGGTCTGTCCGACGGCCTCCTGGATGCTGCGGAAGCCCAGATCGGCGAGGATCTGACGCACCTGGGTCGCGATGTACTCGAAGAAGGTCTCCACGAATTCCGGCTTACCCGTGAAACGTTCCCGCAGTTCGGGGTTCTGGGTGGCGATGCCGACCGGGCAGGTGTCCTGATGACAGACCCGCATCATGACGCACCCGGAGACGACCAGAGGGGCGGTGGCGAATCCGAACTCCTCCGCGCCCAGCAGCGCCGCGATCACCACATCGCGACCGGTCTTCAACTGTCCGTCGGTCTGTACCACGATCCGATCCCGCAGCCCATTGAGGATGAGGGTCTGCTGGGTCTCGGCCAGTCCCAACTCCCAGGGGGCGCCGGCATGCTTCAGCGAGGTCAGTGGCGAGGCGCCGGTGCCGCCGTCGTGGCCGGAGACGAGCACCACATCGGCGCGTGCCTTGCTTACCCCGGCCGCGACGGTGCCGATGCCCACTTCGGAGACCAGTTTGACGTGCACCCTGGCGTGCGAGTTCGCGTTCTTCAAATCGTGGATGAGCTGCGCCAGGTCCTCGATGGAATAGATGTCATGGTGCGGCGGCGGGGAGATCAGGCCGATACCGGGTGTGCTGTGCCGGGTCTTGGCCACCCACGGGTAGACCTTGGCGCCCGGAAGCTGACCGCCCTCCCCCGGTTTGGCGCCTTGGGCCATCTTGATCTGAATATCGTCGGCGTGGGTCAGGTACAGGCTTGTCACCCCGAAGCGACCCGAGGCGACCTGCTTGATGGCGCTGCGACGTGTGGGGTCCAACAGCCGCTCGACGTCCTCGCCGCCCTCGCCGGTGTTGGACTTGGCACCCAGCCGGTTCATCGCCACGGCCAAGGTCTCATGGGCTTCTTGACTGATCGAGCCGTAACTCATCGCGCCGGTGGAGAAGCGCTTGAGGATTTCGCTGACGGGTTCCACCTCATCCAACGGGACCGGGGCTCGCACCCCGTCGCGGAACTCGAAGAGCCCCCGCAACGTCATCAGACGTCGCGCCTGGTCATCGACGCGTTGGGTGTATTGCTCGAACACATCGAACCGGCGGTTGCGGGTCGCATGCTGCAGTCGGAAGACCGTCTCGGGGTCGAACAGGTGCGGTTCGCCCTCCCGGCGCCACTGGTACTCCCCGCCCACGGGTAGGACCCGGTGGCTTGGGCTGATGCCGTCGCGCGGGTAGGCCAGCGCGTGTCGGGCGGCGACCTCGGCAGTCAGCACGTCCAGGCTGACCCCACCTAGTTGACTGGTGGTGCCGGTGAAGTAGGAGTCGACCACGTCCTGCGCCAGTCCGATACACTCGAAAACCTGCGCGCCCCGGTAAGAGGCCACGGTCGAGATGCCCATCTTGGACATCACCTTCAAGACGCCCTTGCCGAGCGCCTTGATCAGGTTCGCGACCGCTTCTTCGGCGGTGACGCCCGCCAACGCACCGCGGCGCACCATGTCTTCGACGGTTTCCATCGCCAAGTAGGGGTTGACCGCGGCAGCGCCGTAACCGATGAGCAGGGCCACGTGGTGCACCTCGCGCACATCGCCGGCCTCCACCAGCAGCCCGACCCGGGTGCGGGTTTTCTCGCGGACGAGGTGGTGGTGGACGGCCGCGGTCAGCAGCAGCGAGGGGATGGGCGCCTGGTCCGGGGTGGAATCGCGGTCGGACAGCACGATGTAGCTCGCCCCACGCGAGATGGCCGCCGAGACCTCCTTGAAGATCATTTCCAGGCGCCGCTTCATCGCGGCGGCCCCACCGGCCACGTCATATAGGCCCTGCACGACCACGGTGCGGCGTGCGCTGGTGGCATCACCGAAGACGTCTTCGTCGATGTGCACGATCTTGGCCAGTTCGTCGTTGTCGATAACCGGGAAACGCAGCACGATCTGGTGGGTGTGCTCGGAACCGGCTTGAAGGGCGTTGCCCTCGGGGCCGATGGCCGAATCCAGGGAGGTGACGAGTTCTTCGCGGATGGAGTCCAACGGCGGGTTCGTCACCTGGGCGAACAGTTGGGTGAAGTAGTCGAAGATCAGCCGCGGCCGCTCCGACAACACCGCGATGGGGGTGTCGGTGCCCATCGAACCGAGGGCCTCGCCGCCGGTGCGGGCCATGGGGGCCAGGATGAGCCGCAGTTCTTCCTGGGTGTACCCGAAGGTCTGCTGGCGGCGGGCGACGCTAGAGGGGGTATGCAGAATGTGCTCGCGCTCGGGAAGGTCGCAGAGGTGGATGAGGCCCTCCTGGAGCCACTCGCTGTACGGGTGTTGCGCCGCCAGCCCCGCCTTGATCTCTTCGTCGCCGACGATCCGGCCGTGCTCGGTGTCCACCAGGAACATGTGGCCCGGCTTGAGACGGCCGCGCTTCTTGATCCGGGCCGGGTCGATGTCCAGCACGCCCGCTTCGGATCCGAGCACCACCAGACCGTCGTCGGTGATCCAGTACCGACCGGGACGCAACCCGTTGCGGTCCAGCACCGCGCCGATCAGGGTGCCGTCGGTGAAGGTGACGCAAGCAGGCCCGTCCCACGGTTCCATGAACAGCGAGTGGTACTCGTAGAAGGCAGCGCGGGCAGGATCCATCTCGGCATGCTTCTCCCACGCCTCTGGGATCATCATGAGCATGGCGTGCGGCAGCGAACGCCCACCCAGGTGGAGTAGTTCGAGCACTTCATCGAAAGAGGCCGAGTCCGAGGCGCCCGGAGTGCAGATCGGAAAGAGCCGCTCCAAGTCCCCGCCGATGAGGTCGCTGTGTAGCAGGCTCTCCCGAGCCTGCATCCAGTTGCGGTTACCCCGCACCGTGTTGATTTCACCGTTGTGAGCGATGAAGCGGTACGGGTGAGCCAGCGGCCACGCCGGGAACGTATTGGTGGAGAACCGTGAATGCACCAGCGCGAGTTCGGTGACGAGGCGCTCGTCTTTGAGGTCGGGGAAGAATGTCGTCAACTGGTGCGGGGTGAGCATGCCCTTGTACACGTGGGTGCGACCCGACAAGGAGGGGAAATACACCTCGAGTTCCCGCTCGGCGCGCTTGCGCAGACAGAACGCGAGGCGTTCCAGGGCCAGCCCGTGCACGTGCTCCTGCTCCGGTGCCAGGAAGAGCTGTTCGAAAGCGGGCATCGCTTCGAGCGCGGCAGCACCGATGTCTTGAGTGTTGATGGGCACTTCGCGCCAGCCAAGGACCTGCAGCCCTTCTTCGCGGGCCAGATCGGTGATCGCCGCGCGAACCTGATCGCGCTCCTCGTGCTCAACCGGCAGGTACGCCGTACCTGCGACGTAGTGGCCTTTGGCGGGCAGTTCGAAGTCGGTGACTGCGCGCAAGAAGGCATCGGGGATCTGAGTCAGGATCCCCGCGCCGTCCCCGACCATCGGGTCGGCGCCCGTTGCGCCGCGGTGGTCCAGGTTGAGCAGCGCGGTCAGGGCGTGCTCGACGATGTCATGCCCTGGGGTTCCGCGCAGGGTAGCCACCATCGCCACACCGCAAGCATCGTGTTCGTTGGCTGGGTCGTATAGCCCGGTAGCCCTGGGCAGCGCACTGTACGCAGGAGGCATGAGGCACCGTCCTTGTGATCTCGAAATGGGTCACTGGGCGACGGTGGCCAGTGAAGCGAATGTAGCGGCTCTGTTTAGCGTCTCACCAAAAAGAACGTTGCATCTCACTTACTGGATCGTTTTACGTGGTCTCCTGGCCGGGTTCGGAGGCCACAGGCGGCGTTGCGCCGGCCGGGCTGCGTTCGCGCCAGACCCACCAGATAACGGCTCCCAACACGAACACCGCCATCGAGGTCCACACGTTGAGGCGAAGCCCCAGAACATGATTCGCCTCGTCGATGCGCACCGTCTCGATGACGCCGCGTCCCAGGGTGTACAGCATGATGTAGGCCGCGAACAGTTGCCCGGAAGCGGGCCGCCGGACCTTCTCCAACACCAGCAGCAGCCCGGCGATGAACAGGCACCACAGCGATTCATAGAGGAACGTCGGGTGGAAGGTGCCTAGGACGACTGCTTGACCGGAGGCGTCGTGCACCGCACGACCCAACGAGTGGTCCCACTGGTGGATCTCGAGGCCCCAGGGCGCGTCCGTGGGACGACCGTAGAGTTCGTTGTTGAACCAGTTACCCCACCGGCCGACGGCCTGGGCCACCGCCAATGGTGGTGCCACGGCTGTGCCGACCTCACGAAAAGACACCCCGGTTTGTCGGGCGCCGATCCACACGCCCAACGCCCCCAGCGCTACCGCTCCCCAGATCCCGAGGCCGCCCTGCCAGATCTTGAACGCGTCGAGGGGGTTGCCGCCTTGACCGAAGTAGGCCTGCGGCGATGAGATCACGTGATACAGCCGACCCCCCACGATCCCGAACGGAATGGCCCACATCCCGATATCCCAGATGGCATCCTTCGGACCGCCTCGCGCCACCAGGCGGCGATCGGTCCACACCAGCGCCAGGAGTATCCCCAGCAGGATGCACATGGCATAGGCCCGCAGCGGGAACGGGCCGAGATACCAGACGGCCTGTTCCGGGCTGGGGAGGAAGGCAATCAACAGCAAGCTCCGAAACGCATGCCGCCATCCTCCCAGGGATAGCCACTGGTATCGGCGCGAGGCGCGCCGGGCACGGGTTCGGTGCTGCCGAGTCGCGGTGCCGGTGCGCCGTCTGTGGCTGGGCGCGTTGGAGAGCCGATGCTGAAGGCGCCCAGACGCGGGACCCGCCCTGAAATGTTGCGACGGGGCTCTGCGCAGGCGTGCGAGCTCAGTTCTTCGCCGCTTCGGCGATAGCCGCGTCCAACGCTTCCGGGTGCTGCGAGTTGTCCTGGCTCAAGACCTGGGAGAGGTCGAACTCGTTGCCGTCGATCCGGTAGGTCGGGGTCCCTTTCACACCATCCCGGGCGCTCTGCTCGTCGACGCGCGTCAGGTAGCCCCGGTAGTGCAACTGCGCCGTGCACGCCTCGAAAGTGGTGCGCGCCTGTCCGCTGATCCCAGCCTGGTCCGCGACGCTGGACACCAGATCGCTGGGCCAACCCTGCTGCGGGTTCTCTTGGGAGGGCTGGGCCGCCATCAACAGGTCGTGCGCTGTGGCCAGGGACTGCGGGCCGGCATCGGAGGCGCAGGCGGCTGCGTTTGCGATGCGCATCGACTCCCCGCCCTCCTTGCCTCGGTCCAGGGAGGTCTTCAAATGCAGCACGACTTTCGCCTCACCGGAAGCGGCCAGTGCTTGCACGCGAGGGCCGAGGATCTCGTGAAAGGTTTTGCACCAGTGGCATTGGAAGTCCTCGTACACATCCAGCACCGGCACCCCTTCCGTGGGCGGGGTGCTGTTGAGCATGATGCCGCCACTGTCGGAGACCGCGCCACGGGGAACAGGACCCGCCCCTTGGCTGTCATCGCCGCGGCTACCGGCATAGATCGCCGCGGCAATCGCAGCCAGGACCACCAGTGCCAGGATGAGTCCCAGGCGAGACTTGCGTTTGCGCTCCTGGGGCGCTGCTGGGCTGTCGGTCGCTTGGCGCGCCTTGCGCGAGGCTTTGCCGGACGTCATGCGCCGACCCTTTCCGAAAGAACAGCATCAAGGCTGAGCGACGTGTGCGGGCGGGCGAGGAGCCACCCACCACACAGTGCCAAGAGGAAGTCCCGGGCGATGTCCAGGCCGTACTGCGTCTGCTCCGGCGCGACGGCGCCACCCCCGCCGAAACAACCGCAATCGATGGAGAGCCCGCGTGCCCACGCTGAGGCAATGGCCGCCACGAAGACCAACATGAGCACAGCTCCGGCGCCGGCGGCGAACCGGGTGTAAAGCCCCAGCACGAGCAACAGCCCCAACGCCATCTCGATGGCCGGCAGCGCCATACCGACGTAGCCGGCCAGGTCGAACGGCAAGATCTGGTAGGCCTGCGCCGCTCGGGCTGCCACCAGCGGCGAACCGATCTTCATCCCGCCCGCGACCAGGAGAGCCGCGCCGAGAATCAGCCGCGCCACCAACCCGACCCACGGAGTCATTCGTCGGGGTTGTTGCGTCGCTGTCGAACCCACGTGCCCAGCGCTCACTCGCGGCCGCCCCGTACGCCCGCCGCCAGTTCGGCCGTCAGTGCCCGCAACTGCTCACACCCGGAGTCCGGTTCGTCATCCTTCAGCGTGGCCACCAGCGCCGAACCGACGATGACCCCGTCGGCGTAGGCCGCCACCTGGGCGGCTTGCTCACCGGTGGAGACCCCCAGACCCACGCACAACGGCAGGTCGGTGACAGCTCGGGTGCGTTCGATCAGATCCGCTGCGCCCGAACCGACCTGTGCCCGCGCCCCGGTCACCCCCATCGTGGAGGCGACGTAGACGAATCCACGGCAGTGTTGGACGGTCATCGCCAGCCGCGCATCGGTGCTGCTCGGGGCGACGAGGAAGATGGGGTCCAAGTCGTGTTCTTGGGCAGCGCTGAGCCAATCACCGGCTTCCTCAGGGATGAGGTCCGGGGTGATGATCCCGGAACCGCCTGCGGCCGCGAGGTCGGCGGCGAACCGCTCCGGGCCGTAGCGCAGGATCGGGTTCCAGTAGCTCATCGTCACGCAGGCAGCTCCCGCCTCGACGACCGTGCGCACGGCCTCGAAAACGTGGGCCACCCGCACCCCGCCGGCTAGCGCGACCTGGGCGGCGTGCTGGATGACCGGCCCGTCCATCAGGGGGTCGCTGTAAGGAAGGCCGACCTCGACGACGTCAGCCCCGGCCTCCACGACCGCCCGCATCGCTTCCAGGGACCTGTCCAGGCTGGGGAAACCCACCGGCAGGTAGGCCACCAAAGCCGCGCGGTTCTGCTCGCGGGTCGAGCTGAGAACCTCCGAGAGTCTGCTCACCACCCGCTCCCTTCAGCGTCCTGGGGTTCGTCCTCGGCCTTGATCTGTTTCTCGCGCACGATGTCCTCACCGCTGAGGATGTCGAACCAGCGCGCCGCCGTCTCGACGTCTTTGTCGCCGCGACCGGAAAGGTTGACCAGGATCAGCCCGTCGGGGCCTAGCTCCGCCCCGACCTGACGGGCACCGGCCAAGGCGTGCGCGCTCTCGATGGCCGGGATGATCCCTTCGGTACGGCACAGCAGCTGAAAAGCTTCCATGGCTTCGGCGTCGGTCACCGGGCGGTACTCGGCCCGACCGCTGGTGTATAGGTGGGCATGCTCCGGCCCGACGCTGGGGTAGTCCAACCCCGCAGACACCGAATGGGATTCGATCGTCTGCCCGTCTTCGTCCTGCAGCAGGTAGGTCGCTGCCCCATGCAGCACCCCGGGCACGCCGGTAGCGAACCGGGAGGCGTGCCGACCCGAGGCGACACCCTCTCCCCCGGCTTCCAGCCCGACCAAACGCACATCGGCGTCGCCGATGAAGGCGTGGAAGATACCGATGGCGTTCGAACCGCCGCCGACGCAGGCGCACACGGCATCCGGCAGGCGCCCCACTTCCTGAAGCATCTGCGCCCGGGCTTCGTCGCCGATGATGCGGTGGAAGTTGCGCACCATCTCAGGGAAAGGATGCGGTCCGGTGACCGTGCCAAGCACGTAGTGCGTGGAATCCACATTGGTCACCCAGTCCCGCATCGCTTCGTTGACCGCGTCTTTGAGGGTGCGGCTGCCGTGCTTGACGGGGATCACCTCGGCCCCGAGCAGCTTCATCCTCGCAACGTTCAGGGCCTGTCGTTCGGTGTCCCGCTCGCCCATGTAGACCACGCAGTCCAGACCCATGAGCGCTGCCGCGGTGGCGGTGGCCACCCCATGCTGGCCGGCGCCCGTCTCGGCGATGACGCGCTTCTTGCCCATTCGCACTGTCAGCAAGGCCTGGCCCAGGACGTTGTTGATCTTGTGCGAGCCGGTGTGGTTGAGATCTTCGCGCTTGAGAAAGATCCGAGCTTTGCCAGCATGTTGGGCGAACCGCGGCACCTCAGTGAGCAGGCTGGGTCGGCCGGTGTAGCTGCGGTGCAACTCCGCCAGTTCGGCTTGGAACTGCGGGTCGGTCTCGGCCGCCCGTCGAGCAGCATCCAGCTCATCGAGGGCGGCAACGAGAGCTTCGGGCACATAACGGCCGCCGAAGTCACCGAAGCGGCCGGCGCGTGGGTCGCTCGTCATGGGCGACTCCCCTTCTGTTAGCGAATGGTGGCGCCAGGCGCCGTTGTCAACGAGACCCGTGGCGGAGCGCCGGGTGGGCGCCTGCGGCCACGAGATCAGCGACGGCCGTTTTGGGGTCGCCTCCGGTGACTAAGGACTCCCCGACGAGCACCGCGTCCGCCGATGCCCGGGCGAATTCGAGAACGTCGTGGGGTCCGCGGACTCCCGATTCGGCGATCTTCACCCGGTCGGCGGGGATGCCTGCGGCGACACGCGCAAAAACGGTGCGATCAACTTCGAGAGTCTTCAGATTGCGGTTGTTGACCCCGATGATTTGGGCCCCGGCGTCCAGGGCGCGCTGGGTTTCTTCCTCGTCGTGGACTTCCACCAATGCGGCCATGCCCAGGGACTGCACCCGCTCGTGCAGCGCCACCAGCTCATCCTGTTCCAGCGCGGCAACGATGAGCAACACCATGTCGGCGCCGTGCGCGCGGGCCTCCACCACCTGATACCCGCTGACGATGAAGTCCTTGCGAAGCACCGGGATGTCGACGGCGGCACGGACCGCGGCAAGGTCGGCCAGGCTCCCGCCGAAGCGGCGACCTTCGGTGAGCACACTGATGACGCTCGCCCCGCCCGCTTCGTAGTCCGTGGCCAGGGCGGCCGGATCGGCGATCATCGCCAAGGCGCCCTTGCTCGGGCTGGAACGCTTGACTTCAGCGATGACCGAAACGCCCTCCATCCGCAGAGCGGCTTCGGCGTTGCGCGCGGGCGCTACCCGATCCACCCGTTCCTTGAGCGCGCTCAGCGGCATATGACGCTGACGCTGCTGCATGTCCTCTCGGACACCGACGATGATCTGGTCCAGAACGCTAGCCACCAGGCCAGGCTACGTGCATTGACTGAAATCCGAGAACCGGCCGCCCTCGCTGCTGTCCCAACACCCGCCCCGGCTCGTGAGGGTGCTTCTGCCTCCGCTCGGCTCACTGAACAGGTCCTGGGGACCGTGCGGGGGCCCGGCGCCCCCTGAAGAAAAGTTCTTTGGAATGCAGGTGCGTCCGAGGAACACCGCAGATACCGGTGCGGGCCGTAGCCTGAAAGGGACGCACTCACCAGAGGAGATGTATGAGCGACAACAACAACTCATGGCCCCCCGGGAATGAGTCCTCGCCAGGCTCGAACTGGCCGCCCGCCGATGGGACCCCGGCCGCTGGCGGACCCGGCGGATCCACCGCCGCCGGCCCGGGCGCCCAGCCCCCCTACGCGGCACCCTACGGCTCCGGTTCCCAGTATCAGCAGCCCGGCGCTGAGCCCGGCTATGTCGGCGCTGCTGGGTACGGGATGCCTAACCAACCGGCTTACGCTACTGCCGCCTACGGAGCTCCGGCCCCGTTGCCCACGGGACTGGCCGTGGCCGCTCTGGTGGTGGGGATCCTGGCGTTGCTGGGCAGCTGGCTCCCGGTGCTCGGCATCCTGGCCGGTGTCGTGGCGCTGGTGTTGGGCATCCTGGCTCTGCGTCGGGTCACGCAAGGACGCGCCGCCGGCAAGGGGATGGCCATTGCAGGCCTCGTGCTCGGCATCGTCTCGGCCCTGATCAGCCTGATGGTGACGATCACCCTCGGGACGTTGTTGATCGGCCTGATGAACAGCGGCGACTTCGACGGCTTCATGAAGTGTGCCCAGCTGCCGCAGAGCGAACAAGAGGCGTGCTTCGAAAGTGTCATGTCGGTAGAGGACACGACGCTTCCGGCTACCTGAGCCGAGGCAACATGCAACGACGCGGGGTCCCTCCGAGCGATCGGAGGGACCCCGCGTCTGCTGCCCGCACAAAGTTCTCAGCGCACTGCAGAGGTGCCCTTCTTGCTGCGGTGGCCGTTCTCCCCGTAGCCGGCCTTGTCCAGCACAATCCAGGCAACGACGCCGACAACCACCAGCACGGCGCCTGGGATCCACAGCGTCGGCGAGCCGAGGATGACACCGATGCAGGTGATCAGGGTGGCGAGAAGGATGATGCCCACGCCCGTCCAAGCTGCGGTGCTATTGCCGTGTGACTCTGCCATGGAGGCGCTCCTTGTCGAACCGTGAACCGGCCGTAGTCTCGATCGTGCGGCGCCGCACTGATTCGGCGCACATCATTGACCTCATTGTGTCAGGAGTTCGCCGTGCCGAGGTGACGAGCACGCCGATGCATCCCCGATTCACACCGTGGGGTCCTCACCGGCAGATAGTTGCTCCCACTGGCTCATCGGTCTGCTCGCAGTAGGCGAGGAGCGCTCATAGCGGGTTGTCGGTTCCTGCCACGACGCAAAAGCCATCAACGCTCCGGCTGCGGTGCCGAGCAGAGCGCACAGGATCGCCGCCCACGGCCAGGGCGTCAGGCCGGCCTGCTGCACCTGCACCGAAGACGTTGTGGCGGTGGCGAGTGCCTGAGTCGGATCGGTGATCACCCTCACCGCAGCCACCACGACCAGCACGCCGCAACCAGCCGCCAGGGCCCCGCACAACCGCCGAACCAGACCGCGGGCCAGCATCCCGGCAAGCATTGCCGCGGCCAACGACAGCGCGGCGGGCATCACCATCCCGGAGGCAACGGTTCCGGTGGCCGAATCGGGTCGGGCGCTGCCGATCTGGTCCAGGCCGACTCCACTCACCCAGACCGGGATGGCGGCGGCTCCGGCCCCGAGGCCGCCCAGGATGCCGGCCATGACGATGGTTCGACGCGCTAGCCCCACGGCATCCCCTTCACGAGTGCGACCGCAGGCGGACGCCGCGGCTGGTCCACCATATCGGGACCGGCCGCGGCGCCCGGATGCTCAGTTGGCGACAGAGGGTTGTGGGTCTCCCGCGACGTCCACCTCGGGGTGGCGCCCGTAGTAGAAGATGCCGAGGATGAGGAAGCAGACCAGTACCACCGACATGAAGATCAGAAGGGGGATCAAGCCGAACTCGGCGATGATCGGGATGGCGGCTGCGGTGATCAAGCCACCACCGAAGAAGGGCTCGAAGATGAGCTGCTTGTAACCGAAGGCCTCCAACGCGGGGCTCTCGTTCTCCGGGTCGGCAATCTTCATCAGGATCAGGCCGGTCGCGGTGACTCCCATGGACTGCCCGAAGTCACCGATACCGCGCTCGAACCAGTACTTACGGATGATGCGTGGCACGAGCACCAGGAAGACGAAGACGTTCCAGGCCACACCCGCCACGGCCAAAATGATGAACGGCTGCCAGTTCGCCGCGATCGCTGTCAGCGACAACGTGGCCAGCGCCGAGATGATGAGCAGATCCAAGGCGAGCCCCTGGATGCGCAGCATCATGCCCTGGTCGATGATGCCGCCGTTACCGGTCTTGTCCAGCAGCAGCTGCACCACGACACCACCGAGCATGGCCACCGGGAACAGCGGCACGTAGGCCAGGATCTCCACGACGTCAGCCCACAAAAGCTGTTCGATCCATTGCAGCCCCTTGAGCAGCAGCACACCGAACAGCACCGCCACCGAAGCGAACCCGAAGTGCAACGCCAACGGTTCGATGGAGGCCGGCCGTGTGGTCATCATCGCGGCCGGGTACTGCTCATCTCCGCGGAACAAGCCGCGCTGCTCGTCCAAGGACTGCTCCAGCGCGCCGTCCAGGCATTTCGTCCTGCCGGTGCGCACACCCCAGTTGATGAGGGCCACACCGAAGACGATGCCGCCGACCACACCGACCGTGGCCATTGCCAGGGCGAGGTCGGCACCTTCGGGGAAGCCCAGTTCTTCCATCACTCCGCGCATACCGGCAGCCGTTCCGTGGCCGCCTTCCAGACCCATCTCGATGAGGGCGCCAGCCATCGGGTTGGTGCCGAACAGCGGCCCCAGCACGAGAAGTGCCAGCAGCAGACCCACCACGTATTGGCCCGAGGCCAACACGACGCCTACCGACAGCTGCGGACCGACGAGGCGAGCTGCGCGTTTGGGCGTCGGCAGCGATTCACCCAGGAAAAGGGTGGCGAAGACGATGCTGATGAGAAGACCTGGCAGCGACTTCCACACCTGCAGGATCTCAGGGGTGAAGATTCCCGCCTCGGCGAAGCGGTCGCTTCCCAGCGATGAGGCGATGGTTCCCAACACCTCAGGACCTAGGGCCAACGCAGCGAAGCCGCCGATGATCGAACTGGGCAAGAAAAGCCGCTGGGCCCAACCGGCGTTGATACGTACGACCTTGGCTAATAACAGGATGAGGCCGAGGAGCAGGAGCGACAAGCCGATGATGTTGGCCGACATTGGGGTCCTTTCAGGGCCGCCCGCAGGCGTGGGCGCACCGCCGGATGGCAGGAGGGGCAGACAGTGCAGGTCAAGACGTTGTTCAGCCAGGTTTAGCGTTTACCGCCGGAAGCGGGGGGATTCCGGTTTCGGTAGGGGGAACTCTAACCGGACGTAAGTGTTGTGTACCGTCAAAGAGCACGTTCGAAATTCTCCGCCGCTCGGCGCGAGTCAGACGGACCACAAGTGAACACGTCGTCGGTCCTCCACGAGGGAGCCGGCCGTCGCGCGGCCGGAGGTCGCGCGGAGCGTTGTGCCGTGCACGAAACCGTCCCGGACATCGGGTCCATGACGCTGCGACGTCGACGATGTCACAGGGGATCCCATGCTCACTCGACTTCACGATGCACTCCGTTTACGCACCAGCCCGACCATCTTTTTCGGATCGGTGGGGACGACGGTCTTATTCGTCATCCTGACCCTGCTGTTCCCTGAGGCCGTCGATAGGACGTTCTCGGCAGCTTCGGGTTGGATCATCACCAACCTCGGCTGGTTCTACATCGCCGGGGTGACGATCTTCCTGCTCTTCCTCATCTATCTGGCTCTGAGCCGGTTCGGGCGGATCCGCCTGTCGCCTCGCGACGAGGAGCCCGAACACTCGTTCGGGACATGGTTCGCCATGCTTTTCGCGGCCGGAATCGGCACGATCCTCATGTTCTGGGGCGTCGCGGAGCCGATCTCACACTTCGCCAATCCCCCGCTGCAGGATGTGGAGCCGGGCACAGCAGCAGCTGCGCAAGAAGCGATGGCTTTCACGCTGTACCACTTCGGCCTGCACACCTGGACCATCTTCGCGCTGCCCTCGCTTGCCTTCGCCTACTTCATCTATCAGCGCAATCTGCCACCTCGGGTCAGCTCGCTGTTCTTCCCGCTGCTGGGTGATGGGATCCACGGCCCGATCGGTCGAACCATCGACATCATCGCGATCGTCGGTTCGGTATTCGGTGTCGCCGTCTCCATCGGGCTCGGAACCTTGCAGATCAACAGCGGGCTGTCGCGGTTGTTCGGTATCGAGCAGGGCGCGTTTGCCCAGATCGCCATTATCGCTGCGGTGACGATGGCCGCATTCATCTCGGTCAGCCTCGGCCTGGACCGCGGCATCAAAGTGCTCTCCAACGTCAACATCCTCGCGGCGGTGGCACTGCTCGTCTTCGTCGTCGTCTTCGGCCCCACCTTGACGCTGCTGAAAGGCACGGTAGAGACGGTCGGCATCTACGCGCGGAACCTTCCTTACCTCGCCTTCTGGAACGACACCTTCAACGATTCCGGCTGGCAGGACGGCTGGACGGTCTTCTACTGGGCGTGGACGATCACCTGGTCGCCTTTCGTGGGTATCTTCATCGCCAAGATCTCCCGCGGCCGCAGCATCCGCGGCTTCATCACCGGGGTGCTGGCCGCCCCGGTCATGTTCAGCCTCGTTTGGTACGGCGTCTTCGGGTTCGCCTCATTCGACATCGAAATGAACGGCAGTGGCGGATTGGTCAAGAGCGTCGTCGATGACGGCGACATTCCCGGCGCCCTGTTCACCTTCCTGCAGAACTATCCGGCCGCGAGCTTCATGTCCGGCTTCTCCATCCTGCTGGTCGCCACCTTCTTCATCACCTCCATGGACTCGGCAGCACTGGTGCTGGACAAGATGAGCACCGGGTACGACGATGACCGGCTGGCGCCGCTGCACCAGCGGGCGACCTGGGTGATCGGGATCGGCGCCATCGCGGCGGTCATCCTCACCGCCACCGGCACCACCGGATTGGACGCCCTCTCCCAGGTGATCACCGTGATCGGGCTACCCTTCTTCGCGCTGGGCTACTTCATGATCTGGTCGTTGCTGCGCGCTCTGCGTGAGGACGCTGGTGAACTGCTTCCGCTGCAGACCAAGCAGTGGCGTCAAGTGCTGCCTCCGGAGGAGGTGCAGCGACGCCGCGCCGAAGGAGACCTGGAGGCTGCTTCCAGCGCTGACTGCGTGCTGGATCCGCATTTCACCACGTCTTCTGGCGTGTTGATCGCGGCACCGGAGACCGCTGGCTACGAGCGAGCCGACCTCACCCCCGCGGATAAGAACCGCAGCGGCGAACAGCGCACCGGCTCCAGCTCGGCCGACCCTGGGATAGCCGAAGCAGGCGCGCACGATGCGCCCGCCGGCCACGACTCAGCCCAGCGCAGCACTACCGCAGACTGAGCGGACCTGATGCAGCCAGATTGACCAGCGTGGGCCAGGCGGTGATGCCTGGCCCACGCCGGCTCACTCCAATGCGCGCAGCGTCGCGGCCGCCCCCACTGCTTTGAGGACGGCGGCCGCCTTGTGGCGGCACTCGGCTTCTTCACTCTCAGGCACAGAGTCGGCGACGATGCCCGCTCCGGCCTGCACATAGGCCTTTCCACCGCTGATGATGGCGGTCCGGATGGCGATGGCCATATCGAGGTCGCCGTGCAGGTCCAGATAGCCCACGACACCGCCGTAGAGCCCCCGCCGCCGGGTTTCCAACTCGTCGATCAGTGCCATCGCTCGCGGCTTCGGCGCCCCGGAGAGGGTGCCCGCGGGGAAGGTCGCCGCCAGCGCGTCGTAGGCGCTGCACCCGGGCTCCAAACGCCCGACGACCGTAGATTCCAGGTGCATGATGTGGCTGTAGCGCCGCACGCTCATCAGCTCCACGACCTCCACCGTGCCGACCTGACAGACTCGCTGCAGGTCGTTACGGGACAGGTCGACGAGCATCACATGCTCAGCGCATTCCTTAGTGTCCTGACGCAGTTCGGCTTCCAGCGCTGCGTCCTGCTCGGGGGTCGCTCCTCGAGGGCGCGAACCGGCAATCGGATGGGTGATGACCCGATCGCCGCTGACCTTCACCAGCGCCTCCGGGCTACTGCCGACGACGTCGAACCGGGTGCCGTCAGGCCGGGTGAGTCGGAGTAGGTACATGTACGGGCTGGGGTTCGTGGTGCGCAGCACCCGGTACACCTCCAACGCGTCGGCCGGGCAGTCCGCTTCGAAACGTTGGGAGAGGACCACCTGGAACACCTCTCCGGCCCGAATCGCTTCCTTACCCGCCTCCACCACAGCCAGGTACTCCGGCACCTGCATCGTGCTCACCGCGTCGGCCTCTGTCGGACACAATGTGGCGACCGTGCTCGGGGCCGGGCTGGCCAGATCCTGGGTCATCCGCTCCAAGCGGGTGCACGCATCAGCCCAGGCCTGCTCCACCCGATCGGGGGAACCGTCGTAGTTGATCGCGTTGGCCACTAACAGCACCGAGGCGTCGGTGTGATCCATGACGGCCAGATCGCTGGTGAGCATCATCGCCAGTTCCGGCAACTGCAGGTCGTCGGGGTTCTCATCGGGCACCTGCTCCCAACGCCGCACCGCGTCATAGCCGATCATGCCGACCATGCCGCTGGTCAGTGGTGGCAGCCCGGGGATGGGCTCGGTGGCCAGCGTGGACACGCACTGGCGCAACACCTCCAGCGGGTCACCGCCGGTAGGGACCCCCGCCGGCGGGGTACCGATCCAGGTCGCTTCACCGCCGCTCTCGCTCAGAATCGCCCGGCTACCCGCCCCGATGATCGAATAGCGGGACCACACTCCACCGTGTTCGGCCGATTCCAACAAGAAGGTGCCGGGGGCATTCTTGGCGAGCTTGCGATACACACCCACCGGCGTCTCAGAGTCGGCCAGCAACCGCCGTACCACCGGGATGACCCGCCGGTCGGCGGCCAGGCGCAGGAAGGTGTCTCGATCCGGCCAGATCTGCCCGTAGGTCAGGGCCACCGGCTCGTGCGGTGTCGCGCTCATGCCAACTCCCCCATCTCGTGTCCGGCGCGGTGCTCGACGCCGTTGTTGCCCTCGCTGCCGTTGGTCTCTTCGGCGCCACCGCTGCCGTTCTGGAAACCTTGACGGGCCTGCAGGTCGGTGAAAAAACAGGACTGGGCGCCGGTGTGGCAGGCGGCTCCGACTTGATCCACCCGCACCAGCACTGCGTCGCCGTCACAATCCAACGCCACGCCGCGCACGTACTGGCGATGTCCGGAGGTGTCACCCTTGCGCCAGTACTCCCGGCGGCTGCGCGACCAGAACGTCACCCGGCCGCTGGTGCAGGTCCGGTGCAATGCTTCGTCGTCCATCCAACCGAGCATGAGGACTTCGCCGGTGTCGTGCTGTTGGATCACCGCGGCGATGAGACCGTGGGCATCGCGCTTGAGCCGGGCAGCCAACTGAGGGTCCAGCGGCGATTGCTGGTGCGAAGAAGGAGTCACCGCGCCATTGTGCACGGCCGTTGAGACCGGCCGGGCTGAGGCCTCGCGCAGCGGTCGCCCTCGGCGTAGCTCAGACGCCGAACTCGGCTTGGCGCAGCGCGGCAATGGAGTCCGGCTCACCCTCGAACCGGACTTGAGCGACCTCGGTACGACCGAAGCCGAAGAGCACGAGTTCTCCGGGGCTTCCTTCGACGACCACGGTTCCGAGTTTGGTCGGCCCCTTCACCGAACGGCGACCGAAGCCGGGGGCGTTCAGCACCACCCCGACCGGTGCCCGACGGAAGGACAACTGGCCCACCTGCCGGATCCGGGACCACAGCGCAGCCTCTTCGTCCGGCCCGAGTCGGCGGACCTGCTCTGGCGTCCATGCCGGGTCAGCGCGCAACACATCTTCGTGGTGGACGAAGAACTCCGCGAGGTTGATGGCGTCATCGACGGTCGGGACTCGAGTGGGGTTCCAGCCGGGAGGGCCCTCACGCACCATGTCGATGAGCGTCGGCCATTCTTGGGCTGCGTAGGTGGCCTGCACCCGCTGGGTGCGCTCGGCCAGGGCCGGCAACAGGATGCCAGGCGAGGCGTCGGGGCGCCTTTCCCGGATGACGAGGTGGGCGGCCAGGTCACGGGTGGACCATCCGGGGCACAGGGTAGGCGCGTCGGGCCCGGCCTTGGCCAGGGTGGAGCAGAGAGCTTCACGTTCAAGCTGAGCGAGTCCAGTCATGGCGTCATCGTGTCAGCCGATTCTGACGCTGTCCTGTCGGTGAGCCGGACCAGCGGGCCCGGCCTTGCTTCTACAACTCCATCAGCGCCAGCAGGGCGGCCATGTCCAGGTGCTCTTCAACGGCATCCGCGAGGCGCTCGATCATCGACTCGCGCCGAGCGGCGAAGCCGGGGGCGTCGGTGCGCGCCCGCCAGGCCGAGCCCGAGCGTTCAGCGACCTCGGCCAGGAATGCGCGGCGGAAGTCATCGTTTTCGAATGCACCGTGCCAGGTGGTGCCAAAGACCGCCCCCTGCTGCCAACCGTCCAGGAAGGGGTCGGCCGGCGGCGGATCCTCCTGCCCGAGTTCTCCCGGCGCAGCGTGCAACTCGGCCACACCGTGGTGAATCTCGTACGCGCGCACCTCATGACCACGCCAGGAACCCACCGGCGTATCGAGCTTCTTGTCCCCACCGAAGCGAACCCGGGTCGAGAGCAAGCCCAGACCGCCGGTGTGCCCGCCCGAGTCCGGCAACCCGCGGCTTTCGATACCTTCGGGGTCTTCGATCTGCTCGGCCAGCATCTGATACCCGCCGCACACTCCGAGGATCGGCGCGCCGCGTTCCGCTCTGGCAGCCAAAGCCGGTTCGATGCCGCGCTGGCGTAGCCACGCCAAGTCTGAACAGGTGGCACGGCTACCAGGCAGGAAGGCCAGGTCGGCGCGGTCGATGACCGCCGGGTCGTCGGTGAGGACCACTTCGACCCCCGGCTCGGCAGCCAGCGCATCGATGTCGGTGGCATTGGACAGCCGCGGGAAACGGGTGACGGCCACGATGAGGGTGGCGCTGTCGTCCGGTGCCTGCTCGTGCTCGTTTCCGCCGCGTTGCCACCCGCCCAGGGTCAGCGCGTCCTCCCCATCCAGCCAGGCATCCGGCAGCCAGGGAACCACCCCGAAAACGGGCAGGGAGGTCTTTTCTTCGATGATCTGCAGTCCGGGCCGCAGCAGTTCCACATCGCCGCGGAACTTGTTGACGATCCATCCGGAAAGATGCGCCCGATCGGCATCCTCGAGCAGCGCCCAGGTGCCGTACATCGCGGCCAGCACTCCCCCGCGGTCGATGTCCCCGATCACCACCACCGGCAGGTCGACGGCGCGGGCCAGCCCGAGGTTGACGTAGTCGCCGCTGCGCAAGTTGACTTCCGCCGCGCTGCCCGCACCTTCAGCGATGACCACGTCGAAGCGTGACTGGAGGTCGTCGAAGGCGGCGTAGGCGGCTTTGGCCAATTCGGTGCGTCCGGTAGCCCATTCCCCGGTGCCCAGTTCCCCGGCCGGTTTGCCCATCAGGACCACGTGGCTGCGTCGATCCGAGCCAGGTTTGAGCAACACCGGATTCATCGCTACCTCGGGTACCGCTCGGGCCGCGATGGCCTGCACCCACTGCGCCCGACCGATCTCCCCGCCGCCGGGGCAGACCATCGAATTGTTCGACATGTTCTGGCTCTTGAAGGGCGCCACCCGCACGCCCCGCCGCGCCAAGAATCGACACATCCCGGCGGTCAGCAGGCTTTTACCTGCATCGGAGGTCGTACCGGCGAGCAACAGTCCACGAGCCATGTCACCCATCCTCGCGCACCCGAGAGCGGGTCGTCGGCCACACCCTCTTCCCTGGCGAGCCTGCGGCTGCGTACTTCAGTGCCTCCGCTACCACCGCCGCCACCCCCGCGAACATCGCTGAGCTGGCTCCGACCGCCTGAGACAACCGAACCGTTCGCGCCACATCGCCAACCTGTACCGCCATTCCGTCGCCGAGTCGGCCTCGGTCCTCCACGTCCCCCTCGTAGCTGTTGGCCCCGCCCAGCACCACCCCGAGCGCTCCCGCGAAAGCAGCCTCCACCGGACCGGCATTCGGGCTGGGGTGGGCTGGGGCATCGCGGCGCCAGGCTCGGCGGGCCGCTGCTGGAGAGCCGCCGACCACCGGCGCTAGAACCACCGTCAGGGCTGCGGCGATCCGAGCCGGAACCAGATTGAGCAGGTCATCGAGCCTGGCGCAGGCCCAGCCGAACTGCCGATAACGCTGGGAGCGGTACCCGACCATGGCGTCAAGGGTGTTTGCAGCGCGGTACCCCAGCAGCCCGGGCACGCCGGCCATGGCCCCCCAGAACAGCGGCGCGACGACGGCGTCCGAAGTGTTCTCGGCCAAGGACTCTACGGTGGCGCGAGCCACCTCCTGCGGGCTGAGGTCGCGGGCGTCCCGGCTGCACAGATGGCTGAGCCGGGCCCGCGCCCCGGGCAGGTCGTCGCCCTGCAGCAATTGCGCCATGACCGCGCCTTCGCGGGCCAGGCTGCGTCCCCCCAGGACTACCCAGGTTGACGCGGCGGTGGCGGCTGCGGTGCTCCAGGGCCCATCGGCCCGTTTTTCGATGAGCAGCCCGCCACCAGCGACCGCGCCTACCAGGACCCCGGCGTAGACCGTGCCAGCGACGCGGGAGTCGGCGTAAAGCCGCTTCTCCAGTCCGCTGGCGAGGGTTCCGAAGAGCGCGACCGGATGGCCGCGCTGCGGGTCGCCCACCGCGAGATCGATGAGCCAACCGGCGCCCAGTCCAGCGGCCCGGGCCAGGGCACGGCGCTGGGAGGGTCGGCTGGTTCGGCAGGTCAGGGCGCGTGGAGGTCTCACGCTGCTGAGTCTGCCTGCTCGGGCCCGACGGCGGCGTGGATGGGCGCATCCAGGCGGCGCAGGTCTGCGCGACCGCCACCACCTGCCCGCGGGCGATGCCCCCCCGGGGGGGTGAAATCAGCGCTCCGACCGGTCTGCTTTGCCGGGGATCGGCGTAGTCGCGCCGGGCTGTGTTGCCCGCGCTATACGCTCGCGACACCGGCTGGCGTGGTAGCACACAGTCGGCCGAGCACTTATCGCCATCGCTGGAGGATCCATGCGCACCGCCCTGCCTCACCCCGCCCGTCTTGTAACCCAGCACATCGCGGCGATCTCATGAGCCGCATCCTGGTCCTGGGCGGCGTCCGCAGCGGCAAGAGCGAGCTGGCTGAGCAGCTCGTGGCCCACCGCGAGGGGGTCCGCTATATCGCCCCTGGACCGGTCCCGGACGAGCACGACACCGAGTGGGCCGCGCGGGTGGCCGCGCACCGTCTGCGTCGCCCGGCTTCCTGGACCACTCACGAAACCGGCGATGTAGCCGGTGTGCTCAGGCAAGGTTCGACCCCTGCGTTGGTGGACTGTCTGGGTACCTGGCTGACCCGGGTCGTCGATGATGCCCACGCCTGGGATGACCTTGCCGGCGCCGCCCGCGTGCTCGCCGAGGCTCGCGCGGACCTGGTGGCGGCGCTAGGGGAAACCGATGCATCGGTGGTGTTGGTCAGTAATGAGGTCGGTCTCGGCGTTGTTCCCTCCAGCGCCTCCGGCAGGTTCTTCCGCGACGAACTCGGCCGCACCAACCGGGCGGTCGCCGATGCCTGCGATGAGGTGTTGCTCGTCGTGGCCGGGCGCGTGCTCGACCTGACGGCATGCCCGAGTATCGAGGCCGCTGCGCGCGCCCGAGCCCTGACGTGAGCGCGCCGGCCCCGGTGCTGCTGGATGCCTGGCGCCTCGCCGCCGGGATGCTCAGCGCCGTCCCCGTCACTCCCCCCTCCCGGGTCGACACCCGGGTCGCCGGCGCAGCGATGCTGCTGGCGCCCATCGGGGCCTGGCCAGTCGTGCTCTGGTGGCTGGGCTGGGGAGCGTTCTCCCTGCTCATCGGCGCTCCCGCGCTCCTGTCTGGGGCGATCGCCGTCACGGGCGTGGTGTTGGCCACCCGCGCAATGCATCTCGACGGCCTGGCCGACGTCGCTGATGC
The DNA here is from genome assembly GCF_012277275.1 of Gephyromycinifex aptenodytis. Lineage (GTDB taxonomy): Bacteria > Actinomycetota > Actinomycetes > Actinomycetales > Dermatophilaceae > Gephyromycinifex > Gephyromycinifex aptenodytis. Next base: position 579,976 of record NZ_CP051155.1, read on the forward strand.
GCTGTCGGCCAGTTACGACCGCGAACGGGCGCTACAGGTCATGAAGACCGGTGACGTCGGGCCCAGCGGCGCAGCCGGGATCGCCATCGTGCTTGGTCTGCAGGTGAGCGGTGCTTCCTACCTGGCCGGGTCGTGGCACGGCATCGTGCTCGGCGCGCTAGCGTTGCTCAGTTCGCGCTGGATTCTGTCCCTGGGCACCGCGCGCGGTATTCCCAGTGCGCGGCCGACAGGATTGGGCGCCACCTTTGCAGGCTCGGTACATCCGGGTGCGCCCGTGCTGAGCGGGATGGCGTTGGGTCTGCTCGGCGGGTTCGCGCTATCAATCACGGGCGGGGTGTGGTGGCAGGCGCCGATCATCGTATGCACCGCAGCTGTGGCTACTGCACTGCTGGTGCGTCGCTGCGTGCAACGCTTCGGGGGCATCACCGGGGACGTCCTGGGGGCGGGTATCGAGATCAGCGCCGCCAGCGCGCTGGTGATGGCGGCGCTGCTGGTGGCCTGAATTCACCCGCCAAGCAGGGCAAGGCTGCCGCGGATCAGCGCTGAAGCGCCACCGAGCAGGGCCAGGGTGACGGCGAGCTTGCCGGCCACCGCTACAGGGACGACGCGCGCCAACCGACCCCCGACCCAGGAGCCCACCACCACGAGGATCACGATCGCCGGCGGCGTCCACCAGGGCGGCAGTTGCGAAGAAGGCACCGATCCGAGCACCGTCTTCAGCAGCACCGACAACGCGCCCATCGTCATAAACACCGGCTGCATCGTCGCGGCGAAAGTTTCCTGCGGCCAACGGCGCAGCCGCGAATAGATGACCATCGCAGGGGCTGCCACACCAGCCGTGGTGTTGAGCAGCCCGCCGATGAGCCCGGCCAGGGCGGTCGCCCCTGCGCCCTCGATGTGGGGCAGATCCCGGACGGCGACCGTAGTGGCCACCGCCAGCAGGACGACCCCGCCGACGACGACCTGCAGCCAGGGCAGTGCCAGTTCCCGCACGATCAAGGCGCCGGGAACCGCACCCACCGCCGCGGCGAGGCAGAGGCGCCGGCAGGTCGCCCAATCGACGTCATGGCGAACCGCCAGCATGATGAGAAACCCTGAGACGGTCGTGGTGGCGTTGGTGACGAGCACCCCTGGGCCTGGGCCGATCAGCAGCGACAGAATCGGGGCCACCACCAGCCCCACCCCGGTTCCGGACAGCCGCTGCAGCACCGCACCGAGCAGTACCGCGCAACCGGCCACGAACCACAGCTCCATGCGGTGATCCCCTCACCTGTCGAGGTTGATGTGTCGGGCGCGCACAGCGCCGCCGGCGGCCTGTGCGACAGGCTACCGGCGGCGCCGAGGTAGAGGTCATTCAGTTCTTGAGCGTCTCGGGATGGCGCGGGCTCGGGCACGTATCGGGCCCATGCATCGCGCCGGTCCGGCTCAGTCGTGCACGCCGGCCTCGACGAAGGGTGGCTTGGTGACCGTGGCGACGACCTCGCGGCCGCGCACGTCGATGACCACCGCGTCCCCTTCGGTGACGCCGCGATCCAGCAGCGCCAGGGCGATGCCGGTGCGCAGGGTCGGCGACATCGTCCCCGAGGTCACCACTCCGATCTCGTTGCCGTCGTTGTCCTTCACGACGCAGTCCTTGCGCGGGATCCCCCGCCCTTGAACCAGCAGCCCCCACGACAGTCGGCAACTCTTCTCGGCCCGCTGCGCGCTCAGGACTTCCTTGCCCCAGAACGCGTCCTTCTTCCAACCCACAGCCCAACCGGCCCGCGCCATGTTGGGGGTGATGTCCATGGACAGTTCGTGGCCGTGCAGGGCGTAACCCATTTCGGTGCGCAGCGTGTCACGGGCGCCGAGTCCACACGGCAGGCCGTCATAGGGCTTCATGGCCTCGACCAGGGCGTCCCACAGCGCAGCAGCGTCCTCCCAGCGCGGGACCAGCTCGTAGCCCTTCTCACCGGTATAACCGGTACGGCACACCGTCAGCGGGGCGCCGTTCCACTCGGTGGAGTCGAAGGACATGTACTCGTGCCCGGTGGGAAGTCCCAGAGCCTGCAGGACCTCATCCGAGCGCGGCCCCTGCACCGCGATGACTGCGTATTCGTGGTGCTGGTCCACCAGTTCCAGCCCCTCCGGGAGCTGTTCGCGCATCCGACGCACCACCTCGGTGGTGTTCGCCGCGTTCGGGATGAGGAATACCTCGTCTTCGCTCTTGATGTACTGGATGAGGTCGTCGACGACCCCACCGGTGCTCTCGTCGCAGCACATCGTGTACTGCGCCTTGGGCGGAACGATCTTTCGCAGGTCGTTGGTGAAGCACGAGTTCACGAAATCCACCGCACCCGGTCCGCGCACGACGGCCTTGCCCAGGTGGGAGACGTCGAAGATACCGACGCCTTCGCGTACCGCGGCATGTTCCTTGAGCACCCCGCCACCGGGATACTCGATCGGCATCAACCAGCCGCCGAAGTCGGCCATCTTGGCGCCCAACGCGACGTGACGCTCGTGCAAAGGAGAAGTAAGGAGCTCGGGCTCAGTCATATCGCCACCGTAGCCCGCCAATGCGTCGTTATTCTCGGAGTTGCGGTGAGTCGCGCAACCGCGTCTTCATGACGGCGCCTCTGACCGCAAGACCCGACCTCCCACAGAGAGAAGGACCTCGTGACCACCCTGGCCCTGGCCAACACCACGCCCGCCGATGCGCAGGCCGACGCCCTCGTCATCTTCAGCGGCAAAGGCTCCGGCAAGAAGGGTGCGGCGGCCCCGATCATCCTTGCGGGTACCGAAGAGCTGCCCAAAGCAGCCACCCAGCACATCCTCACCGCGCTGAGCGCCTTCGGCGCCACCGGCAAGGCCGACGAAGTCATCAAGCTGCACGCCGTCCCCAAGATCACAGCCGCCACCGTGCTCGTCGCCGGTTCGGGCGCTCAGGCCGGTGAAGAGCCGACGCTGGAGTCGATCCGCCGCGCCAGTGGCGCTGCAGTCCGGGCGCTCAACGGCACCCAGCGGGTGGCCATCGTGCCGCCGAGACTGGACGAGGACACCGTGGGCGCGGTCTCCTCCGGCGCCTGCCTGGGCTCCTACCATTTCGACCAGCACCGCAGCGCCGCCGCCCGCAAGGACGCCAAGGCTCCGGTCGGGCGCGTTGACATCATCGTGGGCAAGGCAGGCAACAAGCGGCTCACCGCCGCTGCCGCCAATGCCGAGGTCATCGCCCGCCAGCAGAACTGGGCCCGCGACCTGGTCAACCTCGCCCCGAACGAGCTGTACCCGCAGAGCTTCGCCGAAGCCGTCAAGAAGCGCGCCCCCCGCGGCGTGAAGATCTCCGTGCTGGATGAGGCGGCGCTGGCCGAGGGCGGCTTCGGAGGCATCATCGGCGTCGGGCAGGGTAGCGCCCGTCCCCCGCGCATCGTGACGATGTCCTACGAGCCCAGCAAGGCCAAGACGCATCTGGCGCTGGTCGGCAAGGGCATCACCTTCGACTCCGGCGGCCTGTGCATCAAGCCCGGCGGCAGCATGGTGACGATGAAGTGCGACATGGGCGGCGCCGCCGCCGTGGCCGCAGCAGTCCTTGCCGTGGCCGAGTTGGGCCTACCGGTGGCAGTCACCGGCTACCTGTGCCTGGCCGAGAACATGCCCAGCGCCAACGCCCAACGCCCCGGCGATGTCGTGACGATGCGCAACGGCATGACGGTCGAGATCATCAACACCGACGCCGAGGGCCGCATGGTGCTGGGCGACGGCATCAGCCTGGCCGCCGAGTCCGGCCCCGACGCCATCGTGGACGTGGCCACCCTGACCGGTGCTGCCATCGTGGCTCTGGGTAACCGCACTGCGGCCGTGATGGCCAACGACGACGAGTTGCAGGGTTCGCTGACCAGTGCCGCTGCAGTGGCCGGTGAGTCGGTCTGGCCGATGCCGATCACCGAAGAAACCCGGGCCGGCATGGATTCGGTGGTGGCCGACATCAAGCACACCGGGGAACCGGTGGGTGGCTCGATGGTCGCGGCGGCCTTCCTGCGCGAGTTCGCCAAGAAGGGCCAAGAGGGTGAGCCCATCTCCTGGGGTCACATCGACATCGCGGGACCGGCCTACAACGACGGGAGCGCGTTCGGGTACACGCCCAAGGGCGGAACCGGCTTCTCGGTCGCTACCCTCGTCGAATTCGCTCGCGGCTACTGCTGATCCAGGCCTTCATCGCGCCCGCCACCTGCCGATAAGGTGCACAGGTGGCGGGCGCGAGGCGCCTGCGCCGGGGCGTCGCTGGTCGGCGCCTTCCCCTTCCAGCGCGCGAACCCGCGCACCAACGACGCGGCGTCGTGCACGGCCCGCAGGAGGTCACCCAGGCCGTGAGTATGTCCGCGCCCACCGCTTCCGGCCGTCGGGGTGCACGCCCGCGTCGGCTGGACGCCTTGGATGGGCTGCGCACGATCGCGGTGCTGCTGGTCGTTGCATTCCACGTCAGCCTCCCGGGCCTGAGCGGCGGCTACCTGGGCGTGGACGTCTTCTTCGTCCTGTCCGGTTTCCTCATCACCTCATTGCTGCTGCGCGAAGTAAATGAGCACGGACGGATCGACCTCGGGCGGTTCTGGACCAGGCGACTGCTGCGGCTGATGCCGGCGTCACTGCTGGTCATCACCTCGGTGATGCTGTGGGGGTTGTTCGTTGCCGAGCCCTACCGGCGCCCCTCTCTGGGGGCAGATGCGCTGTGGTCGCTGCTGTATGTCGGGAACTGGCGCTTCATCTCCTCCTCGGGGTACTTCGCCGACGATGGCACGAGTTCTCCGCTGCTGCATGTGTGGTCCTTGGCCGTGGAGGAGCAGTTCTACCTGGTCTGGCCGCTGCTGTTGACCCTGGTGGCGGCGGTGGTCCTGCGGACCCGCGCGCACATCATCGACGCGAGCACCGGCACCGCTCGGCCGTTGGACTCCTCGGAGCGCTTCGAAGCGCACGCGAGGCGACGCCGCCGGATGGCTTCGGCAACCCTAATCCTGGCCCTGGCGCTCGCGGCCCTTTCGGTCTTTCTGCTCTCCTGGTGGTTCGAACCCACCTCACCGGATCGTGCCTACATGGGCACCGACTCCAAGATTTTCGAGCCGCTGTTGGGCGCGGCAGCGGCGGCCCTGATGATCCGGCCACGGTGGCGCGCACAGGTGGGGCGGCATGCCCAGCTACTGATGGTGGCAGGGTTGGCGGGCGTCGTGGCCGGGGTGGTCTTTCTCGGCGGGCCGCATCCGTTCTATTTCAGCGGCGGCGCGTTGCTGTTCTCGATCTGCACTGTGGTGCTGGTGATGGCCACGACGCTCGCCGACCGCCGCCACGGCCTGAGCCTGTTCCTCGGTTCGACCCCGATGGCCTATCTGGGCCGCATCTCCTATGGGATCTACTTGTGGCATTGGCCGCTGGCGGTCTGGATCGTCGACGGCCACGGTTTCTCCCCCCGCCGGGCGGCCTTGGCGGTGGCGTTGACGATCGCTCTGGCTGCGCTGTCCTATCACCTGGTGGAGACCCCGATCCGCACCGGTCGGCTGGCGCGGGTGCGCCCGCTGCGGGTGGTACCCATCGGGGCGAGCGCGCTGGCGGTCTGCCTCGGGGTCTGCGCCACGCTGGGCGGCACTCCCCTGGCAGCAGTTGTCCCCGCCTCCGCCGCCGCCAACCGGGGCGACGCCTCCACGGTGGTGCTCGTCGGGGACAGTGTCATTCGGCGGTTGATGCCTGCTATCTCACCCGCCGGCGAAAGGCGTGGCCTGACCGTACTGGGCGCTGCCCGCGGCGGTTGCCCCGCCTTGGGGGTGGTCGCCCTGGACGGCCAAGGCACACCGATCGCTGAAGGCCGCTGCGGCCGAGTGGTCCCCAGCGAGCAGGAGCGCGTGGTCAAGGAGTCCAACCCGGGCCTGGTCATCTGGTGGTCGCGCTATGAACTAGCGGATCGGTTGGGGCCGAACGGAGCCCGCTTGCGGGCCGGCAGCCCGGCGTTCTGGGCGGCCCAGCGCGCGGACCTGGCTACCGCCATCGCGCGACTGACCGCCAATGGCGCGCACTTGGTGTTCGTCGAAACCGACCGGGTCGGCACCGGCTTGGCTTCTCGGTGCACCCCGACCTCGTGCGATCCCTTCCTGCTGCGGCTGCGAGATGAGAACGAGCTGCGCGAAAAGTGGAACCGCATCCTGCGAGAGAACGCAGCGGCCAACCCTAGGGTCTCGGTGATCACCATGGACGATGTGTATTGCCGCGACGAGGAGAACCCGTGCGATGACCGCCTCCCCGTCAGCCAGGGCGACCAGCGCCCCGCCCCCGACGGCTCCGGAGTGGCTCGCCCCGACGGCTCGCACTTCTCGCAGGCCGCGATGCCGGCGGTGGCTGAGGCCCTGCTGGAGCGTGCGCTGGCATCGCAACCGCACTGAACAAGGATCAGTTCCTTCGGTAGGTGCCGCCGGTGGCCGCGCGACGGGTTCTCGACGCTGACCCGGCGACACCCGTCCGGCTCTGGTGGGCACCCGGTTGGGCAGCGGCTGCTGAGACGCGCCGCATCCGCTGGAGGACAAGCGGCAGCGGCCCCGGTCTGACAGGATGACTGCTGTTGCCCGGCACCCCCGTGATCCGGTGGCGCTGTGCTCAGCACGCCGGGCCCTGACCGGTCGTGCACCACGCGAAGGAGCGTTTCGATGACTGCTGCAAACCAGGCCCCGTACGACATCGTCATTTTGGGGGGCGGCAGCGGCGGTTATGCGTGCGCGCTTCGGGCCAGTGAGCTCGGCCTGAACGTGGCGCTGATTGAAAAGGATCTGCTCGGCGGTACCTGCCTGCACCGCGGCTGCATCCCCACGAAGGCGATGCTGCACGCCGCCGAAGTGGCCGACAACGTTCGCGATAGCGAGAAGTTCGGCGTGCGCGCCAACCTCGACGCGGTCGACATGAGCGGGGTTCACACCTTCAAAGACGGCGTCGTCTCCCGGCTGCACAAGGGGCTGCAAGGCCTGGTCAAGCACGCCAACGTCACCTACATCGAGGGTGCCGGCAAGGTCGTCGCACCGGACACCATCGAGGTTGACGGGCGCCCAATCGTCGGGAAAAACCTTGTTCTGGCCACCGGTTCGTACGCCAAGTCGCTGCCCGGACTCGAGATCGGCGGACGGATCGTCACCAGCGAGCAGGCACTGCGTCTGGAGAGCGTTCCCGAGCGCGTCATTGTCCTGGGCGGTGGGGTGATCGGCGTGGAGTTCGCTTCCATCTACCGCTCCTTCGGTGCCCAGGTGAGCATCGTCGAGGCGCTGCCGCGTCTGGTGGCCGCAGAGGATGAGGCGATCTCCAAGGCTCTCACCCGCGCCTTCAAGAAACGCAAGATCACCGTCAAGACCGGAGCGCGCTTCGCCAGCGCGAGCCAGAACGACTCCGAGGTCACCCTCACGCTGGAGTCCGGGGATGAACTCAGCGCCGACCTGCTCCTGGTCGCGGTCGGGCGCGGTCCGGTCACCGAGGGCCTGGGCTATGACCAGATCGGCCTGAACATGGAGCGCGGCTTCGTCCTGGCCGACGAGCGCTGCCGCACGAACGTGCCGGGTGTGCGTGCAGTGGGTGACATCGTCCCCGGATTGCAGTTGGCACACCGCGGTTTCGCGCAAGGCATCTTCGTGGCCGAAGACATCGCCGGGTTGGACCCCACCCCGATCGATGAGTCGGGAATCCCGCGAGTCACCTACTGCGACCCCGAGATCGCCTCCGTCGGGCTGACCGAGGAGAAGGCCAAAGAGGTACACAATGAGGTCGAGGCCTACGAGTACAACCTTGGTGGCAACGGCAAGAGCCAGATTCTTGCCACTGCCGGTTTCGTCAAGGTAGTCCGCGTGAAGGATGGCCCGGTCGTCGGCATCCACATGGTTGGAGCCCGCATGGGGGAGCAGGTCGGCGAGGCGCAGCTCATCGTCGGGTGGGAAGCCCTACCTGAAGAAGTGGCTGCTCTGGTCCACGCTCACCCCACCCAAAACGAGTCACTTGGCGAGGCACACATGGCCCTCGCAGGAAAGCCATTGCACGCCCACTCCTGAGCGCGCCCGCGGACTCTTCTAGACTCGCTGTCAACACCGCACACCGAGGAGACACCAGATATGTCAGAACGCGTGACCATGCCGGCTCTTGGTGAGTCGGTCACCGAAGGCACCGTAACTACATGGCTCAAGAAGGTCGGTGACACGGTCGAGGTCGACGAGCCGCTGCTCGAGGTCTCCACCGACAAGGTCGACACCGAGATCCCCTCCCCGGTCGCGGGAACCCTGCAAGAGATCCTCGTCGAAGAGGACGAGACCGTCGCGGTCGGCGCCGACTTGGCCGTCATCGGCGATGGGGCGCCCTCCGGCGGCTCCGACAACTCCGATGACAGCGCCGACGCCCAGGATGAGCAGGCCTCGGCTGAGGCGGGCTCGGACACCGAGGCGAAGAAGGAGTCCGACGAGGCCGAGGCGGAGTCCAAGGAATCGGCTGAGGAGACCCCCACGGAACCCTCCGCCGCTCGCGAGGAACCCAAGAAGAAACCCGAAGCCTCATCTTCGTCGAGCACCAGCGGCGGCGAGGAAGTCACGATGCCGGCTCTGGGCGAGTCGGTCACCGAAGGCACCGTCACCACCTGGCTCAAGAAGGTCGGCGACACCGTCGAGGTCGACGAGCCGCTGCTCGAGGTCTCCACCGACAAGGTCGACACCGAGATCCCCTCCCCGGTTGCCGGCACGCTGACCAAGATCCTCGTCGAGGAAGACGAGACCGTCGCGGTCGGAGCCGCGCTGGCCATTGTCGGCGGCGAACCTGCCGGCGATGAGGACCAGGCGCAGGAGAAGGAGGAGCACGAGGAGCCCTCCGCTCAGGAGGACGTTCCCGAGCCCACCGTGGACAAGGAAGACGAGCCCGACTCGACCGCGGACAAGGAAGACGAGCCCGAGCCCGAGACCACGCCTGCGGACAAGGGCGCCGAGGAGTCCCCCAAGCAGGACTCCGCTCAGAAGTCCGTCCCGGCGGATGAGTCCAAGGAAGCCTCCAAGAAGGAAGCTGCCCAGCCGCCGAGCCAGGCCGAGGAGCAGGACGCATCGGCCTACGTCACCCCGCTGGTGCGCAAGCTCGCGGCTGACAACGACGTGGACCTGTCCACGCTGAAGGGGACCGGTGTCGGTGGCCGGATCCGAAAGCAGGACGTCCTGGACGCTGCTCGCGCAGCCGAAGAGGCGAAGAAGGCGGCTGAGGAGTCCGCCAAGGCTCCCGCGCCGCAGGCTCCTGCTGCCCAGCAGGACAGCGCCCCGGCGACGGCGCCGAGCGCTGCCACTCCCCCGCCTTCGGACAAGCGTGGCACCTCCGAGAAGATGACCCGCCTGCGCAAGGTCATCGCGCAGCGCATGGTCGAGTCCCTCTCGGTCTCAGCACAGCTGACCGCGGTCGTCGAGGTCGACATGTCGCGGGTGGCGGCGCTGCGGGCCAAGAACAAGGCAGAGTTCGAGCGTCGCGAAGGCGTCAAGCTGTCCTACCTGCCGTTCATCTCGTTGGCGACGGTCGAGACGCTCAAGGCCTTCCCTCAGCTCAACTCCAGTGTGGAGGGCGACTCGATCGTCTACCACGGTGGCGAGCACCTCGGGATCGCTGTGGACACCGAACGCGGTCTGCTCGTACCGGTCATCAAGGACGCCGGCGACCTCAACATCGCCGGTATCGCTCGCAAGATTGCTGACCTTGCCGAGCGCACCCGCACCAACAGGGTCACCCCAGATGAGCTGGGTGGTGGCACGTTCACCATCACCAACATCGGTAGCAACGGCTCACTGCTGGACACCCCGATCATCAACCAGCCGCAGGTCGGCATCCTGGGCACCGGCGCGATCGTCAAGCGTCCGGTGGTCGTCCAGGACGAGTACGGCAATGACTCCATCGCCATTCGCTCGATGTGCTACCTGGTGCTGACCTACGACCACCGCGTCGTCGACGGCGCGCTGGCCGGCAAGTTCCTCTCGACGCTGAAGAAGCGTCTGGAGGAAGGCGCCTTCGAGGTCTGATCTCGACGTCTCGACCAAGGCCAGCCCCTGACCAGCGGAGAATCCTCCGGCCGGGGGCTGGCCTTCGGTTATCTACACCGCACCCTCGCTGTGGCCTTGCGCGATTACCGTTTGCGTCGTCACCGTTTTGCCCTAGGAGTACACATGTCACGTATCGCCCTGACCGGAGCCAGCGGGCTCATCGGCACCGCCCTGTCCAGCGCCCTGAGCGCCCGAGGCGACGAGGTGCTGCACCTGGTTCGCCGACCGGCGCGCACCGCGGCAGAGATCACGTGGAAACCCGGAAGCGACCTCGACCCGGCGGCGCTGGCGGATGTTGATGCCGTCGTGCACCTTGCCGGGGCCGGGGTCGGCGACAAACGTTGGACGCCGCAGTACCGCAAACTCATCAAGAGCTCCCGCGTGGAAGGCACCCGCACGATCGCGGCTGCGTTGGCCCGCCTCCAGCGCCCGGTACGCCTGGTAAGCGGTTCCGCGGTGGGCTTCTACGGCAGCGACCGCGCCGAGGAGGTTCTCACCGAGGACAGCGCGGCCGGGAGCGGCTTCCTCGCCGAGGTGGTCCAGGCCTGGGAAGCCCAGACCGAGCGCGCTACCCGAGCCGGTCACCCGGTGGCACTGGCCCGCACCGGCATCGTGCTCTCCCCGCAGGGCGGGGCGATGGCCAAAGTGCTGCCGTTGTCCAAGCTAGGCCTGGGTGGGCCGCTGGGCAGCGGTGAACAGTACTGGCCGTGGATCACCCTGCCCGATGAGGTCGCAGCGCTGATGCACCTCATCGACAATCCGAGCATCACCGGGCCGGTCAACCTCGTTGCCCCTGCCCCGGAACGTCAACGGGAACTGATGCGCCTGCTCGGGGAGGCTCTCGGACGTCCGGCGGTACTGCCCGCCCCGGCGTTCGCGTTGCGCGCGGCTCTGGGTGAATTCGCCGAGGACATCCTGGGTAGCCAGCGGGTCACTCCCCCGGTGCTGCTCGCCTCGGGTTTCACCTTCACTCATCCGGATCCGCAGTCAGCGATGCGCTGGCTCGCCGACGCCGCTCGGGCGACTGCGTAGGCTGACCCCATGCGCTTCGAACATCTCGGCTTCGCCCCTGACTACGTCGACTACGTCCAGGCGTGGGAACGACAGAAGCAGGTGCACGCCCAGGTTGTCTCCGGAGAATTGCCTGACACCACCCTGCTGCTGGAACACGCCCAGACCTACACCGCGGGGAAGCGCACTGAGCCGCACGAACGCCCCTTCGACGGCACCCCCGTGGTGGAGGTCGACCGCGGCGGCAAGATCACCTGGCACGGCCCGGGGCAACTTGTGGGTTACCCGATCGTGCGGCTGGGCTCACCGGTCGATGTTGTGGCCCACGTGCGCCGCTTGGAAGAGATGATGATTCGGGTGTGCACCGATCTGGGGGTCTCGGCCGGGCGCGTGGCGGGGCGCAGCGGGGTCTGGATCAGTGCCGATGATCGCGGTCCGGAGCGCAAGATCGGGGCTATTGGGATCCGCGTCAGCCAGGATGTGACGATGCACGGCTTTGCCTTGAATGCCGATTGCGACCTGTCCTGGGGCCAAGTCATCGTGCCGTGCGGCATCGCCGATGCCGGGGTGACGAACCTTTCCTTCGAGCTGCAGCGCCCCGTTCCGGTCTCCGAGGTCTTGCCGCTGGCAGAAAACCATCTCGCCCAGGTCCTGGACGCCGCCGCAGTCCCTTCCGCGTGAACCCTGCGGCCGTGGCTGCCCAGCGTCGACGAGTCCGCTCCGAGGCAGGGTGGACGGGCGTCCACGTCTGTGGCGGGTACCCTGGAAAGCCCAACGTCAACCGAGGGAGTCCCGCGTGACTGTCGCACCAGAGGGCCGTCGGCTGTTGCGCGTCGAGGCTAAGAACGCCGAGACGCCCATCGAGCGCAAACCCGAGTGGATTCGCACGACTGCCAAGATGGGCCCCGAATACGCTCAGCTGCACAGCATGGTCCGCAGCGGGGGGCTGCACACCGTCTGCCAGGAAGCCGGCTGCCCCAACATCTTCGAATGCTGGGAAGACCGGGAAGCGACCTTCCTCATCGGCGGCGATGTGTGTACGCGCCGCTGCGACTTCTGCGACATCGCCACCGGGCGCCCCGTAGAGCTCGACCTGGATGAGCCTCGCCGCGTCGCCGAGTCGATCGCATCGATGGAACTGCGCTACGCCACGATCACGGGAGTGGCCCGTGATGACCGTCCCGACGGCGCCGCCGGTTTGTACGCCGACACCATTCGCGCCGTTCACGAACTCAACCCGAACACCGGCGTCGAGATCCTGCCCCCTGACTTCGGCGCCAAGCCGGAATTGGTCTCGCAGGTCTTCGACGCCCGTCCCGAGGTCTTCGCGCACAACCTGGAGACCGTGCCGCGGATCTTCAAGAGGATCCGGCCCGCGTTCACCTACGACAAGTCGCTGCGGGTCATCACGATGGCTCGCGACGCCGAACTGGTCACCAAATCCAACCTCATCCTGGGGATGGGTGAGGAGCAGGAGGAGATCGAGCAGGCCATCCGCGATCTGCGCGAAGCCGGCTGCGACATCCTCACCATCACCCAGTACCTGCGTCCATCGCCGCTGCACCACCCGATTGCTCGTTGGGTGAAGCCGCAAGAGTTCGTCTCGTGGTCGAACTTCGCTGAAGAGATCGGCTTCTTGGGGGTCATGGCAGGCCCACTCGTGCGATCCTCCTATCGCGCGGGTCGGCTCTGGGCGCAGGCGATGCGCCGTTCCGGACGCCCGCTACCCGACAATCTCGCGCATTTGGCGCAGGGCGCTGACACCCCTGCCCGCCAGGAGGCGTCCACCCTCGTCGAACGTCGTTTGTCGTCGACCACCAAGGCCAGTTAAGGAGTTCCGAGCCCGCGATGGCGCGCACCAAGAAAGGGGCTACCGCAGCCCCGAAGCAGAAAAAGCAACGCTTCGAGAAGCTCCGGCAGATCTATTCGCTGGCCAAGACCGATGACCCGAAGCTGCCACTGTGGCTGGTGGGGTTGTTCCTCGCGGTCATCTTTGTCGGCTTCCTCATCGGGTTGGCTACTGGCCACCCCTGGTACTGGATGTTCGTCTTCGCCCCGTTGGGGTTGCTGGCCGCGACGTTCTTCCTGTCCAAGAGGGCCGAGAAAGCTGCCTACAACGCCCTTGACGGTCGCCCTGGCGCCGCCGGTGCTGCCCTGCAGGGCTTGCGCCGAGGGTGGGCCTATCAGGAGACTCCGGTGGCGGTCGAGGGCGGCCGTTCGGCTGCGATGACCGACGCCGCGATGGTGTACCGGGCCGTCGGTCGCCCGGGTGTGGTCTTGATCGGCGAGGGTCCGACGGGCCGCGCGACCAAGCTGCTCACTTCGGAGCGTCGCAAGGTTCAGCGCCTGACCCCGAACGTGCCGGTGACGGTGTACCGGATCGGCTCCGGCGAGGGCGAGGGCGTTGTCACTCCCCGGGAGTTGGTCCGCCGGATGGGCAAGTTGAAGAACACCATCACCAAGCACGAGGTGACCGAAGTGGACCGTCGGCTCCGGGCCTTGGGTGCCCAGCGCCCCCCGATCCCGGCCGGGATCGACCCTGCGAAGGTGCGTTCGATGGGCCGCGGTCAACGGCGCTGATTCACGACCTGTCGAAAGGGGGCCCACCGCGCTTGCGGTGGGCCCCCTTTCGTTCACGGTGCGCGTGGTGGGGTTCAAGTACGGATGAGCATGGTGCCGACGAGTTGGTCGTGCAGTCCGCGCTGATCGCGGTCGGCGATGAGGGCGGGGATGAACAACCCGAGCAGGACTGTGCGCCCCAGCGCTCGCAGCGGTCCGGGCCAGCCGCCGTCCAGGCGGACCAGGCGCATCCCGAGCAGGCGGTGGCCCATCGTGTACCCGCCGGTGCCGACCATGAGCAGGTGCATCACCAGAAAGGCGAGGGTGGGTAGGAACACTCCGAGGCCACCCTCGCCCTGGCGGTAGCCGAGCAGACCCATCGCGATGATCTGGCACAGCACTCCGTCGACGAAGAAGGCGATGAGGCGCCGGCCGAAGGTGGGCATCGAACCGGGGCCGTGTTCGGGCAGGCCGAGTCGGCGCCCTGGATAGTCTTCTGGATCTTCTCGCCGGGGCGGCCCGGAGAGCCAGGAGCCGATGTCTGAGCGGTCTACCACGTGTCTCACTCTAGTTTCTGTGAGTCGTTGATTCGTTGGCAGTAGCCGGCGAGCGTTTCGAAGGTCGCATCGGCGGCCTTGGTCCACACGAAGGTGGTGGGTCGGCGTTCCAGTTCTGCGCCAGGCCACGATGCCGCGTTCGAGTTCAGTCATGCAGCGGTGGGTCGAGCACTGCAGTGTGCGGCGGGCGAGTCCGGCATCCCAGCGTTCGACGGGGTGCAGCCACAAGGCCGGGGTCGGCGTGACGTGCAGGGAGTGCCAGGAGGCCTGCGCTGTTCCTGGCGGAGGGACCCGCCCCCTCATTGCGGCGAATCGTGTGGTTTCGTAGGGCCGTTGAGTTGCCGCACACGGTGCAGTGTTCCTCGTGTTCCTCGAGGTGGAGGAGTCGTGACGTGCCCCGACAACGGTGCCGGGGCGTGCGGCGACGAACGAGAGGTGTGGTCAGATGGTCGCTCGTCAGATCGCTGCCGTGGCGCTCAGCGCAGGGTTCAGTCTGAGTCTCGCTACCCCGGCCATGGCCGAGATCGGGTAGGCGCAGGGGCCGGGGTGCGCTTGGTGGCGTAACACGCGCGAAACATGGCGGTGATGGTCAGGTAACGGTTGGCGACTAACGTCGTCCTCAACAGTTCGTGTTGGGGCCCGCCCTGGCGCGCCCTTCTATGAGGAGGTCGGTGTGTTCACCAGCCCACAAGAGGTCCTTGACTTCATCGCCAGCGAAGACGTCAAGTTCGTCGATATCCGGTTCTGCGACTTGCCGGGTGTCATGCAGCACTTCAACATTCCGGCCGAGACGGTCGATATCGACTTCTTCACCGAGGGGCAGGCCTTCGACGGGTCGTCGATCCGCGGATTCCAGGCGATCCACGAGTCGGACATGAAGCTGGTTCCGGATGTGACGACGGCCTACCTGGACCCGTTCCGGGTGGAGAAGACGCTCATTATCAACTTCTCGATCGTGGACCCGTTTACGGACGAGCCGTACAGTCGCGACCCGCGCAACATTGCGGCGAAGGCGGAGGCGTACTTGGCCTCGACGGGTATCGCGGACACGGTGTTCTTCGGCGCAGAGGCGGAGTTCTACGTCTTCGACGACATCCGTTTCGAGTGCACGCCTCAGTCGACCTTCTACAAGCTGGATTCGATCGAGGCGGCGTGGAACACCGGCCGTGAGGAGGTCGGCGGTAACCGCGGCTACAAGACGGCCTTCAAGGGCGGGTACTTCCCCGTCCCGCCGGTGGACCACTTCGCCGACATCCGGGACAAGATGTGCCTGAACATGGCCAAGGTCGGCCTGGAGGTCGAGCGCAGCCACCACGAGGTCGGCACGGCGGGTCAGCAGGAGATCAACTACCGCTTCAACTCGCTGCTGCAGGCCGGTGATGACGTGATGAAGTTCAAGTACGTCATCAAGAACACGGCCTGGGAGTACGGCAAGAGCGCGACCTTCATGCCCAAGCCACTGTTCGAGGACAACGGTTCGGGGATGCACACCCACCAGTCGTTGTGGAAGGACGGCGAGCCGCTCTTCTACGACGAGCAGGGTTACGGCGGGTTGTCGGACCTGGCGCGCTGGTACATCGGCGGTTTGTTGAAGCACGCCCCGGCGTTGTTGGCGTTCACGAACCCGTCGGCGAACTCGTATCACCGCCTGGTGCCGGGCTTTGAAGCTCCGGTGAACTTGGTGTACTCGGCGCGTAACCGTTCTGCGTGCATCCGTATCCCAGTTGCGGGGGCTTCACCGAAGGCGAAGCGGATCGAGTTCCGGATCCCGGACCCGTCGGCGAACCCGTATTTGTCGTTTGCGGCGCAGTTGATGGCTGGTTTGGATGGCATCCGCAACCGGATTGAGCCGCCGGAGCCGATTGACAAGGACTTGTACGAGCTGCCTCCGGAGGAGCACGCGAATATTGAGCAGGTTCCGTGCACGTTGGAGGAAGTGTTGAATGCTCTGGAGGAGGACTACGAGTTCTTGCTTGAGGGTGATGTGTTCACGGAGGATTTGATTCGGACGTGGATTGATTGGAAGCGGGAGAATGAGGTGGCGCCGTTGCGGATGCGGCCGCATCCGTACGAGTTCCAGATGTACTACGACATCTGAGAAGGTGCAGCCGGTGGTAGGAGCGAGCGAAGCGAGTCTTCTGCCACCGGCGTAACCGCACTCAGATGTCGCATGAAAACAGTCATCTGACCCACACACCCGCGCGCAGCCGGTGGTAGGAGCGAGCGAAGCGAGCCTTCTGCCACCGGCGTAACCGCACTCAGATGTCGCATGAAAACAGTCATCTGACCCACACAACCGCGCGCAGCCGGTGGTAGGAGCGAGCGAAGCGAGCCTTCTGCCACCGGCGTAACCGCACTCAGACGTCGCATGAGGTTGGCATCTGTGTGGTCGTGTACGGCCCGGTAGGAGTTGCTCCTGCCGGGCTTGTGCGTATGTGGCTGTGTACGGGCGGGCAGCTTTGGCGGTGGCGGCGGGTGTTGATGCTCACGTCATTCGGTCGAGACTTCGGGGTAGGTGGTGGTGTCAGACTCGAGGTGTAGACCGGGCCGCTGTTGGAGGGGCCCTCCAGGGAACGGAGTACTAACGTGACCATCGCTGTTCTGGGTACTGGCTCCTATCTGCCGGACCGGGTCGTCTCGAATGATGAGGTTGGCGCGCGGGCGGGCGTCGATGATGCGTGGATCTCGGGTAAGACGGGTATCCGGTCCCGGCGGTGGGTCAGCAATGACGAGGCCACCTCCGACTTGGCGACCGAGGCAGCGCGCGCTGCGCTGGAGTCGGCGGGTCTGCGCCCGGACGATCTGGATTACATCGTGGTGGCGACTTCGACACCGGACCACCCGCAGCCCCCGACTGCGGCCTATGTTCAGGACAATCTGCAGGCTCACAACGCGGCAGCGTTCGATATGAACGCTGTGTGCAGCGGCTTTGTGTTCGCGACCGCCACCGTGACGAAGATGTTGCAGGGTGGACCGGGCAGAGGGCTGGTTATCGGGGCCGACGTGTATTCGCGGATCCTTAACCCTGAGGATCGACGCACCGTCATTTTGTTTGGTGATGGCGCGGGCGCGGTGGCGTTGGGTCCGTCGGAGTCTGGCCACGGCATTCTGCACACCGGGCTGCACACGTTCGGCGCGCTTAACGACAAGATCATGGTGCCGGCTGGCGGCAGCCGTCTGCCGTTGATGGATTCACATTACGAAACCGGTTTGGCCTATTTCACGATGGAGGGCCGCGCCGTCAAAGATTTTGTCCTGACTGAACTTCCGCCGCTGGTCGAAGCGTTCTTCGCCGAGGCGGGGGTACGCCCTGACGAGGTCGACCACTTCGTGCCGCACCAGGCCAACGGCGTGATGCTGGATGAGCTGGTCCCCCTGCTCGGGCTGGGTTCCGCGCAGGTGCACCGCACCTTGGAGGACTACGGGAATACCGGCGCGGCCTCGGTGGGCATCACTTTGGACGCGGCCGCCAGACAGGGTGCGATCGCACCGGGTGAGACGGTGTTTCTGGCTGGTTTCGGCGGCGGCATGGCCGCCGGGTTGGCGCTATTGCGCTGGTAACTCTGCGTGTTGCGATCCTCAGCTGGTCTGCCTGTCAGGGTTCGTCGACGCCCCCGGACGCGGTCCGGGGGCGCCGACTTTTCACCCCGAGTACACACGGGTCAGGACTCCCGTGCACCGTGATAGACACTCGGGGAGCGGGGATTGTTCCCCCCGATAGGTGCATCACCGGATGTTGTATCTCACCCGCTGGCCAGCCGGCACCTGCCGGGTCGCCGCCACCGGCTGACAGGTCAGCTCTGCTCGGCAGACGGTACGTCATAGCCATAGACGGGTTGCGGGAACTGCCCGTGCAGCACCGTGCGGGAAGCCTCGCGCAGCGGCTCGGGTACCTTCGATCCGCCCTGGCGCAAGGCTTCGGCCAGGCCTGCACGGGCGGCATCCAAACGCTGGGTGGCTTTCTGGACCGCCGCCGTCGCCTCGCTGCATTCGTGCAGGTGGCGGCGGATCTGCTGGACGACGACGTCCTCTCGGCGGCGCCCATCCAGCGCGGTGACGTCCACGTGCAGGATGTCCGCCAAGGCCAGCGCTTCCACGAATCGCAGTGGCCGTAAGCCCTTTTCGGTCTTGACGACCGTCTGCTGGTGCCAGGCATGCCCACGCGCCACCATCGCCTCGGCCAACCTGGCCTGAGTGAGCCCCATCGACTCGCGGATCTGTTGAATACCCACCCCAAGCAGCGCATCGAAAGCAGCATCATCGGTCACCCCCAAAAGGTACACCAACCTGGTGTGTGCATCGGGCGATCTACGGTGTTGCGGGCCGGGTGGAACCCTCCGGGTCGATCCGCGAGAGCATCCGGTCGGTGATGAGCGTGAGTGCCTCGATCTGCTCGGGATTCAGTGCGTCGAATACGAGTTGGCGAACCGCCGCGACGTGGCCCGGAGCCGCGGCGGTGACGGCTGCCAACCCTTCGGCGGTGAGCTGGGCGTTCGTGGAGCGACGGTCCGCTTCGTGTGTCGAGCGAGTGATGAGCCCCTGTTGCTCCAGACGTTTGGCCACGTGCGAGAGCCGCGAGAGCGAACCGGAGGTGAGAACGGCGAGTCGACTCATCCGTTCTTGATGGTCAGGCTGCTCAGCGAGCATCGCCAGCACCATGTACTCGAAGAAGGTCAAGCCGCGGTCACGTTGCAGTTGGGCATCCAGCAGCCCGGGAAGTTTGAGCAGCACACCGTTGAGGCCCAGCCAGGCGGCTCTCTCCTCGGCTGTCAGCCAGCGGGTGTCCTGGGCGTCCGGGTCCTGGGATTCATCGAGACTCGGCATGTCGCCAGCCTACGCGCCGCTTGGTTCCCGGACCTGCGTGACCGTCAAGCCTGAGTCTCTCCTGACGTGGTCGGTCGTGTGCGATCCGTTCGAGTGCCCGCAGAGCATCCAGTAGGTCTTAGATCTGCATACCCG
The DNA here is from genome assembly GCF_012277275.1 of Gephyromycinifex aptenodytis. GTDB lineage: Bacteria > Actinomycetota > Actinomycetes > Actinomycetales > Dermatophilaceae > Gephyromycinifex > Gephyromycinifex aptenodytis. The sequence continues at coordinate 599,105 of NZ_CP051155.1, forward strand.
AGTGGCCCGTCGAGTCGGGGTGCCAGGCGGGTGCAAACCGGGGCCGCCGACAACGGGCGTTCGCCGGGCACGGCGCAGTTCACGGACCCGTCTACCGGTTCATTCCTCGGCCGCGCCGCTGCTGGATCGTGCTCTGGCGAGCGGCGAAGCCAATTGCGCGGGAGACTTTATTGATCCGCCGCCTGCGGGGATACCGCAGGCCTGCGGCGCACTCACGCCCAGCACATCCTGTCCGGTTAGGGGAACCGACCAGCGAATCTGGGTGCCGGGGTCCAGGGATTGCACGTCGAAGGAACCGCCGTGGCTACGAGCCCGTTCGTCCAGATTCGCCAGGCCGCTGCAGGCAGCATCGGCACGCACGCCGACTCCGTTGTCCCGCACCGTGATCACCAAGTCGTCCACGGTACTGACCCGGACTTGGGCGTCAGTGGCGTGGGCGTGCCGGGCGACGTTGGACAGACCCTCACGTACGACCGCGACCACGTCCGGTTCGAGCTCGGCCGGGACGTCGCCCAGCAGCCCCTCGAAAGTCACATCGGGTACGAACCCGAACGCTGCAGTGGCGCGTTCGACGACCGCCTCCAGCTCAGGACCGAGGCCACCTTCGGGGAAGCCGTGATGCAGCTCGAAAATGGCTGACCGGATGTCCTTGATAGCGGCGTCCAGATCGTCAACGGCACCCTCCACCCGGTCCCGCAGCGGGCCGTCCAGTTGGCGGGTCACGGCTTGCAGCGACAGCCCCGCCGCGAACAGCCGCTGGATGACGTGGTCGTGCATGTCGCGCGCGATCCGGTCCCGGTCCTCTAGCAGCACCGCCCGGGAACGCTGCCGCTGTGCCCGAGCCGCCTCTACCGCCAAGCCCATTCGGTCCGCGAAGGAGGAAAGCAGCTCCACCGACTCCAACATCTCTGAGGGAGCCTCCAGGCCCCAGCTCAGCGCAATGAGTCCCAGCTCCACCTCACCAACGGTCAGCGGGACGATGGAGGTCGTTCCGTACGGGTCCAGGCCGGCCCGCTCCCGCAGCTGCACCGTGAGTTCGCCGCGGTGCAGATCATCCGGGCTGGTCACCAGCAGCACCGGGGTTCGGCTGCTCAACAGCAGTTCCCAACGCCGGTCATGCAACACGCTGCCGAGCAGCTCTGCGGATTGGGCATGTTGGACATCGACAGCCTGCGCCAGCAAGCCCCCCTCGGGGTCGCGTACGAGAAAGACCGACAACTGCGCATCGGCCAGGTCACGCGCCCGCTTGACCATGCGTGCAATCGCGGAACGCTCGTTACGTCCCTCGAGCAAGGTTTGGGTCAACTCCCCCACGGCCTGCGCCCACTGTTGGCTACGTCGAGCACGACGATAAAGCTGGGCGTTATCAACGGCGATACCGGCCGCGGCCGCCAAGGCAGTCAACACAGCTTCGTCGTCCTCGGTGAAGGTCCCGCCGCCGCGTTTCTCGGTCAGGTAGAGATTGCCGAAGACCTGATCGCGCACCCGCACCGGAGCACCGATGAAGGAGGACATCTCCGGGTGCCCGGGCGGGAACCCGACCGCGTCCGGGTGCTCGCGTAAGTCGTCGATGCGGCGGGGGCGCGGCTCGGTCAGCAAAAGCCCGAGCACGCCCAGGCCGTGCGGCGGGGACCCCAGACTCTCGACGGTCTCCTTATCCATGCCGTGCGTGATGAATTCGGCGAGCTGCTGTCCACCCGGATCCACCACGCCCAGCGCTCCGTACTGGGCCCCGAGCAGTGTGCACGCCGACTCCACCACATGGGCCAGCACGACAGACAGGTCCAGATTGCTGGAGATCGCGACGACGGCATCCAGCAATGCTCCGAGCCGCTCCTGGGAATCGCGAGCACCCTGGGTACGACGCCGGATCTCACCCAGGAGGTCTTCAAGATCCAGCGCCGACGGACGCGGCAACTGCGGCGTCAACTGCCCGGCGCCGCCACGGTCATCGCTTCGGGCGGGGAGCCCGTTCTGCTCGGGTTGGCTCACCCCACCATCGTAGTTCGGATTCAGCCAGCCATCTTGGCCCGGCTCGGGCGCACCGTCAGAACATCGCACGCGGCGTGTTCCAAGCAGTAGGCGGCCACCGAGGCAGGAAGCAACGGGTCGTCGGTGCCGACGACCAACACGCTCGCGTCGATGCTGCGGTCGACAAGCACCCGGCCAGGCTCGCCTTCAGCGGCTTCGAACGTCACCGGGACCCGAGGCGCTTCTCGAATCGCCTTCAACGCGGCCGCGAAGGTGCGCTCCTCGCTGTCAGCGCGTTCTTGCTCGCTGACCCCCAACCGCATCACCTGCAAGAAGCGGACGCGCGCACCGCGCGCCAGCGCTTCACGCACCGCCGCCTTGGCCACAGCTGACGTGGTGGCGCCGGCAAGCAACCCGGCGACCACATCGGGCACGACCGCAGAAGTGCGTGCCTCAGCCGCCCAGCGCTCCTTGACCATGCGTCAAGCGTCGCCGTCCCCCTACCAGGGGGCCAGGGTCCTAGGTCCCGTGGGGGCCGCGTGATCGACGAGGAGTGCTGCGTTCCCGCCCGGCGCGCTCGGAAAGCTCATCCGAATGGGTCGCGGCGAACACCGCGGCTTGGGTGCGGCGCTCCATGCCCAGCTTGGCCAAAACTGCGGTGATGTAATTCTTGACGGTCTTTTCCGCCAGAAACAGCTCGGCACCGATCTGCCTGTTCGTCAGCCCCTCCGCGACATGCAGCAGAATGCGCCGCTCCTGCGGGGTCAAACTGCGCAGCCGGGGATCGCCAGGTTCGGTACTGCCGAGCCGAGAATGCACCTGCTCGACGCGTTCGCGATCCAGCAGGCAGCCACCTGAAGCGACGGTACGCACGGCAGCCACCAGATCTTGGCCCCGGATGTCCTTCAACAGGTAGCCCGCCGCGCCGGCCAGGACCGCTGCCGTCAACGCCTGTTCGTCGTCGAAAGAGGTCAGGATGAGCCCGGCGATGTCACTGTCCACCGCGCGGATAGCCCGGCACACCTCGATCCCGGAGCCATCAGGTAGCCGAGCGTCCAGCACGGCCACCTGGGGACGTAGCGCGGGGATACGCCGGACGGCCTCCTCGGCGGAACCGGACTCCCCCACCACCTGGATGTCGTCTTCGAGTTCCAACAGTTCCCGCAGGCCGCGGCGCACGATCTCGTGATCGTCGAGCAGGTAGACGGTCGTCGTCATCCGAGTCCTTCCTGTTCGAGGGCGCTCGCGGGTGAACGCATCATGTGTGATCGACGGTACCGGAGGCGGCGTCACGGCCGTAAAAGACCCGCTCGGTCACGCCCCGGGCGCGTCGGCTCGCGCGGCGGTACCGCTCCGACAAATCGGCCCCGGTCCCCGGCGCCCCACCGATGATGCGGTGCACCGCTTCGGCGTCACGCACGTTGGTGGGCAACGATTCCTGCCCACGGATGCGCCACAGCACGACGGCGTCGCGCAACCGGGAGGCCAATGTCCACGCCTCCTGCAAGGCTTGTGCGTCCTCATCGCTGAGCAACCCTGCGGCCTGGGCTGCGGCAAGAGCCGGCAGGGTCGAGGTGGTGCGCAGAGTTGGGATCGCGTGCCCATGTTGCATCTGCAACATCTGCACCGTCCACTCCACATCCGATAGCCCACCGCGACCCAACTTGAAATGGGTCTTGGGGTCTGCGCCGCGCGGAAGCCGTTCGGATTCCATCCGCGCCTTCAAACGGCGCATTTCGGTCAACGCGGCCGACGAACAGCCCTGCTGCGGGTAGCGCAACGGGTCGGCCAGCTCCACGAACTCCTCCCCCAACTGGACATCCCCGGCTACCGGGCGAGCCCGCACCAAAGCCTGCCGCTCCCAATGCGCGGCCCAGCGCTCGTAGTACGTGCGGTAGGAATCGATCGTGCGAGAAAGCGGACCGGCCTTACCCTCGGGGCGCAGATCGATGTCGATACCGATCGTGGGGTCGGGGCCGGCCAGCCCCAGCCTGCGGCGCAACTCTTGCACCACGGCAGCGACGGCCGAATAGGCCTCACGCTCGTCGGCCCCCTCGTGGACACGGTGCACAACCATCAGGTCGGCGTCAGAGCCGAACCCGCATTCCCTTCCGCCCAGACGACCCATCCCGATCAGGGCGATGTCGGCCGGTACCGGGGCACCCCGCTCGTGACCCACCCAGGTGGTGGCGACGTACAGAGCTGATTCCAGGACTGCCTCGGTGAGGTCGCTCAAGGCAGCCCCCACCCCGGCCAGGTCGATGCTGTCGCACAGGTTCGCCAGCGCGATCCGGAAGAGTTCCTCGCGGCGCACCACCCGCACGGCAGTCAAGGCACTGTCCGCGTCGTCCTTCCGCCCCACGGCTTGGCGCATCGTGCCGACCAGCGCTTCTCGGGTGCGCGGCTGCAACCCCTCGACCTCGCCAAGGATCCGCACCGACTCCGGGGATTTTCCGAGCAGGTCCGCTGCGTAACGGCTCCGAGCCAAGACATGCGCCAACCGCTCGGCGGCCCGGCCCTCGTCGCGCAGCATCTTCAGGTACCAGTGGGTGCGCCCGAGGGATTCGCTCACCTGACGGAAGGCCAGCAGCCCCGCGTCGGGGTCGGCCTCGTCGGCGAACCAACCGAGCATCACCGGCAGCAGGGTGCGCTGGATGGCGGCGGTGCGGCTGGTTCCGGCGGTGAGCGCCTCCAGGTGGCGAAGTGCTCCCGCGGGGTCGCGGTAGCCCAGGGCCGCGAGCCGATCCTTGGCCGCCGCGGGGGTCAGTCGCGCCTCGTGCGTGGACAGCCGCGCCACCGCTGCCAGTAGCGGCCGGTAGAACAGCGCCTCGTGGATCCTGCGGACTTCACGGGCTTGGGTCTGCCAACGCTCGGTGATCGCCTCTGCCGGCTGGGAACGTTCCCCCAGCGACCGGCCGAGGCGACGCAGGTCAGCCTGAGCTGTGGGCATGAGGTGGGTGCGGCGCATCCGAAACACCTGAATGCGATGCTCCAGGGCGCGCAGCAACCGGTAGGCGCCGGCCAACTGGGCTGCGTCCTCACGGGCCACATATCCCCCGGCTGCCAACGCATCCAGCGCGTCCAGGGTGCTGCCTACCCGAAGCGAGGGGTCGGTGCGGCCGTGCACCAGTTGCAACAGTTGCGCCGAGAACTCGATGTCGCGCAGTCCACCGACGCCGAGTTTGAGCTGGCGGGCGGCCTCCCCGGAGGGGACATGGGACTCGACACGGCGTCGCATCTTCTGCACGTCTTCGACGAAGTTCTCTCGTCCGGCCGCTTCCCACACCATCGGAGCGACCGCATCCAGATAGGCCGCGGCCACCTCCTCATCACCGGCCACGTGCCGGGCTTTGAGCAGCGCCTGGAACTCCCAGGTCTTGGCCCATCGTTCGTAATAGGCGCGATGACTGGCCACCGTGCGCACCAAGGGCCCTTGCTTGCCCTCGGGGCGCAGCGCCGCATCGACCGGCCATAGCGTCCCCTGGGCCGTCGGCGTGGAGCACACCCGCATCAACGTGGCCGCCAGCACACTCGCCGCCTGCAAGGAGGCTTCCTCGCTCACCCCTGGCGCCGGTTCTGCGACGAAGATGACGTCGACATCTGAGACATAGTTCAGTTCGCGTCCGCCGCACTTGCCCATCCCGATGACGGCCAGGCGGGTGCGGGTGGCTTCCTGCGGGTGTTCTTCGCGCGCCACAGCCAGCGCCGCTTCCAACGCGGCTGCGGCCAGGTCGGCAAGGGCTGCGGCGGTGTGCGGCAACAGTCCCAGCGGGTCCGGGTCGGCCAGGTCGCGAGCGGCGATCCCGATGATCTGGCGGCGGTACTCCACCCGAAGGGCGTCCTCACCGCTGCGTTGCCCCCGAGTAGTCGGCTCCACGGCCAGCCTCATCGCCGCGGTGCGCTCGGCGGGGGTGGCCGGGTGAGGCCGGGCCGCCTCCACCCAATGGCCGGGATGACGTACCAGGTGATCGGCCAACGCGCTGGAACCGCCGAGCAGGGCCAGCAAAAACGCGCGTTCACATTCGCGGTCATGCCCGCGCAGGGTGTCGTGCAGTTCGGCGACGCGGTGCGCCGCCTGACCCAGATGTCCTTCGCCGTGGGCCGCCTCCAAGAGACGCACCAGCCCGATCAGAGCCAGATCGGGGTCGGCGCCGGCACAGACGGCGCGCAGCAAACCGGTCTCGTCGTTGTCGCGGTCCAGCAGCCCGTCCAGTACCTCAGCTGCGATGAACCCCAGGGCACGCTGCGGGTCATCGAAACCCAGCCGGGCGAGCGCTCCCGTGGAGGAAGGGGATCGGGTGGCCATGGCTTACAGATTCGGCAGCAGGCGCTCGAGCTCGAAGGGGGTCACCTGCGAGCGGTACTGGGCCCACTCGCTGTACTTGTTGCGCAGGAAGACATCGAAAACCTGCTCTCCCAGTACTTCGGCGACCAGTTCAGAAGATTCCATCGCGGTGACCGCGTCATGCAGCGAATTGGGCAGCGGGCGAATGGAGAGCGCCTGCCGTTCGGCGTCGGTGAGCAGCCAGACATCGTCTTCGGCTTCCTCGGGCAGCGGGTACTCCCCTTCGATCCCCTTCAGGCCTGCCATCAGCAGCACCGCGAACGCCAGGTAGGGGTTGCACGCCGAGTCCAGGGTGCGCACCTCGATGCGGCTGCTGTTCTCCTTGCGCGGTTTGTACATGGGCACCCGCACCATGGCGCTGGAGTTGTTGTGACCCCAGCAGATGTGCGCCGGCGCCTCGCCCCCACCCCAGAGACGTTTGTAGCTGTTGACCCACTGGTTGGTGACCGCGCTGATCTCGCGGCCGTGCCGCAGGATCCCGGCGATGAACTGCCGCGCCACCTTGCTGAGCTGGTAGGGGGCGCCCGCCTCGAAGAACGCGTTCCGGTCACCTTCGAACAGCGAGAGGTGAGTGTGCATCCCAGATCCGGGGTGATCACTCAACGGTTTCGGCATGAAGGAGGCAAAGCAGTCCTGCTGGTCGGCGACCTCTTTGATGACGGTGCGGAAGGTCATGATGTTGTCAGCGGTGGTGAGGGCATCGGCGTAGCGCAGGTCGATCTCGTTCTGGCCAGGGGCACCCTCGTGGTGGCTGAACTCGACCGAGATGCCCATGGATTCCAGCATCTGGATGGCTTCGCGGCGGAAATCGGCGCCGCTGCCAGCGGCCACATGATCGAAATAGCCCGCCTGGTCCACCGGTACCGGCGGTTGCCCGGGCACCAGCGGCCTCTCGAAGAGGAAGAACTCGATCTCGGGATGGGTGTAGAAGGAGAAACCCATGTCCGAGGCTTTGGCCAAGGCGCGTTTGAGCACATAACGCGGGTCTGCATAGCTGGGTGAGCCATCCGGGGTGAGGATGTCGGCGAACATACGTGCCGTGTACGGCGCGCTCCCCCGCCACGGCAACACCTGGAACGAGCCCGGGTCGGGCCGTACGAGCATGTCGGACTCGGTGATGCGGGTGAAACCCTCGATCGCGCTGCCGTCAAAGCCGAGACCCTCCTCGAAGGCGCCCTCCAACTCGGCCGGGGCGACGGCTACGGATTTCAGGGTGCCCACCACATCGGTGAACCAGAGCCGAACGAAACGAATGTCGCGTTCTTCGACGGTGCGCAGCACGAATTCCTGTTGCCGATCCATGAAAGCCCATCCTGCCTCATCACGGCTCGCCCAGCCCGCAGGGTGGGGCGGGGCTCGGCGTGGACGGCACCGGATCCTGCCCGCAAGCACAGACGTGAGCCGAAGCACGCAGACGGCTGCCGGAATAGGGCCGAAAGTCATTGCGCCGGGCTGCCGATGATGGTGTCGTGGGGGAATGAGTTCCCCTGTCGAGGGACTGCCTCGACCGGGCCGCATCGAGGAGGTCGGATGACTCTTTCGAACGACACAGAGGCTGCATCAAAGCCGTCACAGGAAGCCGTCGAGGTCGTGCAACACACCCCCCGTCCCGTTGCCGAGGTCTGGACCCGCCTCACGCAGCGCGAAGGCATCGAGGCCTTCCTCGGTGAAGGTGCGATGCTCGGCGATAAGGGTGACCCGTGGCATGCCAGCGACGGCACCTACGGCGTGACTCGCAGTTACCACCCCGAAGAGCAGGTCCGGGTCTCCTGGCACGCCGATGAGGATGCCCCGCCCACGCTCGTCGACCTGCGGATGGCACCAGAAGGCGAGGGAACCCTCCTCACCCTGCGTCATGAGCACCTGCCTTCAGACGCCGACCGTGAGGCGCTCCTGGCCCGTTGGGATGCAGCGCTGCAGCGACTCACCCAGATGTAAGGACCGACGCTAAGCCACCAGGCCCTCGCTCACCGCAATGGTGACCGAGGGCCTGGTGCGTTCCCAGCCGGACGCCTCGACGACCCGGTCCCGTCCCAGGGTGTCTGCGCGGCGCAGCGGAGCCGGTCCAGAGACCCTCAGAAACCGAGGAAGCCGGGCTCGTCGGGGTCCCGGTTCTCGGCGCGAGCCTCTTCTTCCTTGCGCCGCCGGTTCTCTTCGTCCCAGGCCTCGGTGCGGGCAGCGGTCGACAGCGGCGCCTGACGCGCCTGCTCTTCGCTGCTGTACGGGCCGAGTAGATCCTCCTTGCGCGAGGTCTCGTTGTCCGGCTCTACCTGCTTGGTTCGGATGTTGTACCAGTATTGCACAGCTGGCCTCCTTGGCACCTGTAGGACAAGCAGCCCCACTGTAGGCCGCGCGCAGGCCCGACGCCGCTCGTCGGCGGTGCGGGGCTGCGACCTAGACTCGCGGCCATGACCACACGCGCCACGCCCACGAACCCGGTCGCCCCCGGCACCCTGAGCCCTCGACGCCCGGTGCCTGCCGCGATCACCCGCCCTGAGTACGTCGGCCGGCCGGCCCCGGAGCCGTACACCGGCCCAGAGGTCAAGGATGAGCACACCATCGAGGCGATGCGCCGAGCAGGGGCAGTGGCCGCCGGTGCGTTGGCCGCGGCGGGCAAAGCCGTGGCCGTGGGTGTGACGACGGACGAACTCGATCGGGTCGCGCACGAATTCATGGTCGAGGCGGGCGCCTACCCCTCGACGCTGGGCTATCGGGGCTACCCGAAATCGGTGTGCACGAGCGTGAACGAAGTGGTCTGCCACGGCATCCCCGATTCGCGTCCGCTACAGGACGGCGACATCGTCAACATCGACGTGACCGCCTACATCGGCGGGGTGCACGGCGACACGAATGCGACCTTCCTGGTGGGCGAGGTCGACGAGGAGTCCCGCCTGCTTGTCGAGCGCACTCAAGAGGCGCTGCGACGCGGCATCAAAGCGGTGGCCCCCGGCCGCGAACTCAATGTCATCGGGCGAGTCATCGAAAGCTACGCCAAGCGTTTCGGTTATGGCGTGGTGCGCGACTACACCGGGCATGGCATCGGCACCGCTTTCCACTCCGGTCTGATCGTGCCGCACTACGACGCGGCGCCTGGTTACGCCACCATCCTGGAGGAAGGGATGACCTTCACCATCGAACCGATGCTCAACCTGGGCGTCGCCGATTGCGAGGTCTGGGACGATGACTGGACAGTAGTCACCGCTGATCGTGCCCGCTCTGCCCAGTTCGAGCACACCTTGCTTGTTACTGCTCGTGGCGCAGAGGTCCTCACCCTTCCCCCGGCCGATTGATGTGACACGAGTCGCGGGGCTGTGAGCCGCCCAGAGTGCACGGTTGAATGCTGCGACAGCCTTATGCTGATTGCCCTAGTTACGGACTGAGGAGAACGCACGATGAGCTCCACCCCCACCCCGCTCGGTATCGATATCGGTGGCAGCGGCATCAAGGGCGCCCCGGTCGATCTCGACAAGGGTGCCTTTGCGGCCGACCGCGTACGAATCGAGACCCCCGGGTCTTCCACGCCCAAGGCCGTGGCCAAGGTCGTCAAGGAGATCTTCGGAGAATTCGAGCACATGTGCGGCGACGCCCCGGTTGGGGTCACCGTCCCGGCAGTGGTCACGCACGGCATCGTGCGCAGCGCTGCCAACATCGACAAGGGTTGGGTCGGCACCGACGCGGCAGCGTTACTTTCAGACGCCATCGGCCGCGAAGTCGTGGTACTCAATGACGCCGACGCCGCCGGCATCGGCGAATTGCGTTTCGGGGCGGCTAAAGACGCCGAGGGAACCGTCATCGTGGCCACCTTGGGCACCGGCATCGGCAGCGCCGTCATCGTCAACGGAATCCTGGTTCCGAACACCGAGTTGGGCCACCTGGAAATCGATGGGCACGACGCCGAAAAACGCGCCTCCTCCGCCGCCCGCGAAGCCGAGGATCTTTCGTGGGAGAAGTGGGCTAAGCGCCTGCAACGCTACTTCTCTCATGTCGAGGATCTGTTCTGGCCGGACCTATTCGTCGTAGGCGGCGGCGTTTCGAAGAAGGCGGACAAGTATCTGCCACTGCTCAAGCTGCGCACCCCGATCATCCCGGCCAAACTGCGCAACGACGCCGGCATCATCGGTGCCGCCTCGCAAGCCTGGGCCGTGAAGCAGGGCAAGGCTTCCCGCTGAACAGACTCGGCGACGTCCGGCGGCGACGCACACCCACCCGTATTCCCGCCCGAACTTGAAGGTCCCCCAGCAGGCACCGGCCTCTTGGGGGACCTTCGAGTCGTACGCGGCCTGCGCTGACTCGGTCACGGTCGGCTTTCAGACAGCCAGCTGCATCCGTCCCTGGCCGGCCGCGTCGGTAATCTGCAGTCCCGCCACCTTCTGCCCGGCGAGGTTGCCGATCTGGGTGAGGTAGAGGTCGCGGCCCCGCTGCTGCAGCAGTCCGTCGTGGATCGGAACTACCCGGGCTGCGCCGATCCGGCGGACGAAGTCGACGGTCTCCTTCATCGCGCACCAGGGTGCATTCACCGGCGCACACAGCACGTCAACCTGCCCCGGGTCGGCGTCGAGGGCGTCCCCGGGATGGAACAGTGACGGCTCCCCCGGCGCACGCAACACCACGCCGACGTTGTCGATGCGCGGGATATCGGCGTGGATGACCGCGTGGTGTTTCCCTACCGGCTCCACCCGCAACTCGCCAAGGAAGAACGGGGTGCCGCTGGCCAGGCTCTCGGCTTCGATTTTGCTTGCCGACAAGGTGCCCACCGTTTGCGGTTCGGCATATAGGCGAGCTTGCGGGTTGCCCGCCAGCAACGTCGGGAGCCGCTCGTGATCGATGTGGTCCGGGTGTTGATGGGTGACGATGATCGCGTCCAGATCGCGCACCTGCTCGAAGTCCGGGGTGAAACCGCCCGGGTCCAGAAGCACTCGGGTGTCCGCGATCTCGACCAGAAGGCAGGAATGGCCCAGATGTGTCACATACATGGCCCCAAACATACGGCCCGGCCCTTCCCCAGGTCATGGTCTCAGCGTGCGCGTCCGCCGGGTGAGTCTCGGGTCGCAGCGCAAAACTGCGGGCAGGACATGCGGGCTGCACACGGCGCCCAGCCTTTCGCGCGGTGCAACCTACGATGAACAGCGTGGAATTCCTCAACGGTCAGCAGCCCGCGCACGATCTGACGTACAACGACGTCTTCATGGTGCCGTCCCGCTCGTCGGTCGCGTCCCGGTTCGACGTCGACCTGAAGACCCCGGACCACGTCGGCACCACGTTGCCGATCGTGGTCTCGAACATGACGGCCGTCTCCGGGCGCCGGATGGCTGAGACGGTTGCGCGCCGCGGCGCGGTAGCGATCCTGCCCCAAGACGTGCAGGTCGAGGCCATCGCGCGAACTGTGGCACGGGTCAAGGCTGCCCACCCGGTGTACGAGACGCCGATCGTGATTTCCCCCAAGGCTCCGGTGGCTGAGGTGCTCTCGCTCATCGGCAAGCGTTCGCACCGCAGCGCCGTCGTTCTCGATGGGGACCGGCCGGTCGGGATCATCACCGAGCGGGACTGCTTGGAGGTCGACCGGTTCAGCACCGTGGCCGAGGTGATGACCCCCGACATGCTGACCTTGCCGACCGACGTCGATCTCGACGGGGCTTTCGAGACGTTGCACTCTCATCACCTCAACCTCGCCCCGGTAGTTGACGGCGGCCGGCTCGTCGGGGTGCTGACCCGCCGCGGGATCCTGCGCTCGGCGATCTACACCCCGGCGGTGGATCCGCACGGGCGGCTCATGGTGGGCGCGGCCGTCGGCATCAACGGCGACGTCGCAGGCAGGGCCGGTGAACTGCTGCGATGCGGCGTAGACGTCCTCGTGGTCGATACCGCCCACGGCCATCAGGACAAGATGCTCGAAGCGTTGCAGGCGGCTACGGCTGCGCGGGACGCGCATGCAGACCAACATGGCCGCCGGGTTCCGGTGGCGGCAGGCAATGTCGTCTCGGCCGAAGGTGCCCGCGATCTGGCGCAGGCGGGCGCCGACATCATCAAGGTCGGGGTCGGCCCCGGGGCGATGTGCACCACGCGGATGATGACCGGCGTCGGACGTCCGCAATTCTCGGCCGTCCTGGAGTGCGCAGTCGCGGCCAAAGAGTGCGGGGCCAGTGTGTGGGCCGACGGTGGGGTGAAGTATCCCCGCGACGTGGCACTCGGCCTGGCCGCCGGTGCCGCCAGCGTCATGGTTGGTAGTTGGTTCGCAGGCACCTACGAGAGCCCCGGGGACATGGTGCGCGACGCCGACGGGCGCCTGTACAAGGAAAGCTTCGGGATGGCGTCGGCACGGGCCGTGCGGGCCCGAACCCGTGACCAGTCCGCTTTCGCCCGCGCCCGTTCAGCCTTGTTCGAGGAGGGAATCAGTTCCTCGCGGATGTACCTCTCGCCGGAGGCACCCGGAGTCGAGGATTTGATCGACCGCATCATCTCGGGGGTGCGCAGCGCCTTCACCTACGCCGGCGCCCGCACCATCGGCGAGTTCCACTCGCGCGCAGTAGTCGGTCTGCAGAGCAGCGCTGGTTACGACGAGGGGCGCCCCCGCGAGACCTCGTGGTAGCCACACCGAGGACCCCGCACCGCCGGTCTACCTGGAGTCCAGGTCCGCTGATTGCAGACAGCCTCAACCGGAGGGTCTACCTTAGGTTGAGGTTGCTCAGACCCCAGATTTGATTCTCAGCTCGTGGTCGCGGCTTTGATCGCGATGACCGGCACCCGACTCTCCAGGAGCACCTTCTGTGCTGCGCTGCCGAGCATGAGCTTGCCGACCGCGCTGCGATGACGGACCCCGATCACCACGACCGAGGTCGACTCTTCGTTGGCAAGGTCGATGAACTCTCCGGTCACGTCCTTGGCCCGGGCATCAGGGCGGACATGTTGGACCTGCACCTGGGAGGGATCATCGCTGTCGGTGACGCCCTCCTCCATGTGGAAGACGATGAGGTCTTCGCCTCGTCGCCGTGCCTCCTCAACAGCAAAGGCCCGAGCAGCCTCGCCTTCGCTCGTGGCTGCACCCGCAAGTAGAACCGACATGTCGGCCCCCGATCTGCCATGAATCGCGTCGTGCGACATCTGTCATCAGGTCCCTTCGCACACTACCGTCGCAGCCACACGTGACAGGGGCTTTGCACCTGGCCCGAATTGCGGGCTAGGAGGCACTCGGCCTTGCGTGGCGGCCAGCTAGACAGGCTCAGCGACTGCCCAGCAATGAGCCTGCGAGGGTATGCATCCCGGACGCCGAGTCTGTCCTGGGCCCGCGGACCGGCCGTGGCAGCAGACCGCAGCCGTCGGCACCAGCTACGACGGGCGGCTTAACCTGCGGCGAGGTGGAATTCGAGGCGGAGGAGACGCCCGATAAGCCGGGTTCTGTCGTGGACGGTCATCCATCTCGGACGGCTGTTGCCAGCCGTCTCCAGCGACCTACCCATGTGCTCGGGCGGGCAGCCCTCGAACGCACACTGTCTGGTCTTGCTCCGGGTGGGGTTTACCAAGCCGGTTCTGTCACCAGAACCGCTGGTGGTCTCTTACACCACCGTTTCACCCTTACCTGCGCCTATCCGATCAATCGGATGGTTCACAGGCGGTCTGTTTTCTGTGGCACTGTCCCGCGGGTCACCCCGGGTGGCTGTTGGCCACCACCCTGCCCTGCGGAGCCCGGACTTTCCTCGGCGACGAGCACTGCCCGACACTGGGTCAGGATTACTACGTCGACGCGACCGCCTGGGCGTCTCCTCCGCCTGGACAGGATAGGGGCGCGGCGGCCGAACACCCAACCGCCGCGCCTACCCTGCCTAGATGGCCAGCCGAGGCCGCAGCCGGGCCATGTCCCACATGCGCTGCGAACGGGCCGCGTACAGCGTGATGACCGCTGCCGCCAGCATCCACGCCAGCAGCGCCGAGACCGACGAGCCGATGCCCACACCGCCGCCGGCCATCAACGCTCGGAAAGCGTTCACGCCGTGCGTCATCGGCAGCCAGGAGTGCAACACCTGGAAGAAGCGCGGCGAACTCTCGATCGGGTACGTGGCACCCGCGGCGGAAAGCTGCAGCACGACCAGGATCAAGGCGATGAACCGCCCCTTGGTGCCCAGTGCCGAGACCAACGAGTGGTTGATGGCCACGAACACCAGCGAGACCAGGACCGCCATCGCTAGCAGACCGCCCAGGTGCGCCGCCTTGATCCCCACCCAGAAGTGGAGCACGAGCACCGCAGTCAGGGCTTGGATGACCCCGAGCAAGGCAGCCGGTGCATAACCGGCCAGCGCTACTCGCCAGGGCGAAGCGACCGAGGCAATGGCCCGCCGAGGCATGGGACGGATGATGAAGAAGATGCCCATTGCACCGACCCACAACCCGATCGAGAGGAAGTAGGGGGCCAAGCCGTAACCGTAGGTGGGTACCTGGTTCATCCGGGTCACTTCGGTGCGCACCGGCTCGGCGACGACGTTGCCCAAGCGGTCGCGTTCGGCCGCTGAATAGGAGGGTGCCTTCTTGGCGCCATCCTGCAGACCGTTAGCCAGCTTGTCGGCGCCCTTGTTCAGATCCCCGGCGCCGTTGGAAAGTTTGCCGGCGCCGTCGGAGAGCTTGTCCGCTCCCCCACGGGCATCGCGGGTTCCGTCGGCGAGTTTGTCGGCCCCGCCGGAAAGCTTCTTCGCACCGGCCGAGGCTTTGTTCGCCCCCGCTGCCAGATCATCGGCACCCGTGGAGAGCTTGCTGGAACCATCAGCCAGTTTGTCGGCGGCACCAGCGGCCTGCGACACCCCGCCGGCGAGCTGCGGTGCAGCAGCCGCCAGCCGGTCCAGACCGCCGCTCAACTGACCAGAGCCTTGGGCAAGTTCGGCCGAACCGCTCGCGAGCCGGGTCGCTGCATCAGAGGCCTGTTGCAGTCCGCCGAACAATTGCGGCAGCCCTTGCGCCAAGCGATTGAGGCCGTCAGCCAACGGACCCGTTCCCTTGGTCAGCGCGGCCGCGCCGTTGGCCAGTTCGCCGGCGCCTTTTGCGTAAGCGCTGGCACCTTCAGCGAACGGGGCGACACCTTCGGCGTAAGCCGTTGCCCCCTGGGCATATTCCTGCGCGCCGGCGGCGTAGCGGGTGACGCCCTGGGCTAATTCCTCAGCACCGGCCCCCAGCGGTGCCAAACCCTCAGCCAGCTTCGCTGAGCCGCTGGCGACCTTTGCCGGACCTGCGCTGACCTCCTGCCCCTTCTCGGCCAACCCGCTCAGGCGTGCGCAGTACTCCGGCGCCGCGCCGGAGGCCTCGCAGGAGGCAGCCAATTCGGCCACCCCAGCGGCGTAGGCCGCTACCCCCGCCTGCGCCTGATCGGCGCCCGCTGCCAGCTCGCGTACCCCAGAGGTCGCCTGAGTGGAGGCGGCATTCAAGCGCTGCGCTCCTTCGGCCAGGTCCCCCGCGCCGGTGCGCAGACCGGCAGCGCCAGTGGTGAGTCCGTCGGCGCCGGTGCGCAGCTGCGCCGCGCCGGTAGCGAGCTTCTCCGCGGCCGGGGCAAGAGCGTTACCGCCACCGCCAAGCTTCTGCACACCCTCGTTGAGCTGCGTGGCGCCCTGGGCCAGCGCGGCGATCTGTTGGGGCAGCTCTCCGGTACTGGCCGAGGCGGCCTGCAGGCCTTGGGCCAAGGCTGCTGTGCCTTGGGCTAGTTGCTTGTTGCCATCGGCGACCGAGCGACCACCGGCGGCCAGCTGGGCGGTCTGCTTCGGCAGGGCGGCCGTCGCCGAGGACAGCGTGGAAAGCCCATCGCTCAAAGCGGCGTTGCCCTGGGCGACCTGCCCCGCGCCATTGCGCAACTGTCCCGCGCCGCCTGCCAACGCACCGACGCCGCCAGCAAGATTGTCGGTTCCGTCAGCCAGGGTGTCAGCGCCCTTGGCCAGCTGGGAGAGACCCACCGTCAAAGAGCCTGCGCCGTCATCCAACTGGGCGGCGCCATCAGCGAGTTCGCCGGAGCCATCCGCTAGTTTGTCAGCGCCGTCCCCCGCTTTGGCCAGGCTGGACTTCACGTCGTTCAAGCCCAGGTAGACCCGGTCCAGGTATTGCGAGGACAGGCTCTTTCCTGCCTGTTGGGCGGTCACCCGCCCGATCGACTTGGCGATGTTGCCGGCCAGGTAACTCACGGCATCGTTGGTTTTCAACTCCATTGTGGCCGGACGCGCCTTGTCGGAGTCGGCAGTCGAGGTGGCCGCGGCCGAGAAATCCTTGGGGATGGTCAAAACCGCGTAGTAGGTCCCGTCCTCCAGGCCCTTCTTCGCCGTCTCGGCATCCGTGAGGTTCCAGTCGAGGTTTTGTGGATCTGTGCTGGTCGTCAGCTCACCGGCGATCAACCGCCCCACCATGACGGGTTGTTTCTTCCCGTCTGCCGTCGTGATGTTGACCAGCTCGTCTTCGTTGACCACCGCTGCGGGCATCCCACGCAGGTGCGTTGTGACATCGCGGTTGGACCAGGTGAGCAGGCCGCCGTACAGCGTCGGCACCGCGATCAGGGCGATGAGAACGACACGGCTGAACCAGCCGTTGCGGAACCGGGCAAGCTCGGGGCTGCTCATTGAGGGGAGAAAGGACATCAGAGCCCCACCTTTGCTGTCGTGGGCTGCAAGGCAACGATGCAGACCTGCTCGTTCGCCAGGCCGGCGACCTGCGCGAGACGGTCGCGGGCGACGCTCTCGGTGCTCGTTGCAATAACGGTCAAGGGTTGTGGCGCGGTACGGATGAACCATCCGACAGCCACGATGACGGCACGGCGAGCCGCGCGGGAACGAAGATCACCCGTCTCATCGATAGCGACGATCGGCGGCGAGCCGACCAGCGCCAAGGCGATTCCGACGATGGAACGCTCGATACCGCTCAAATCGCCGACCCGGGTTTCGGGGTCGAGGTTGGTGCGGGGCACCTCATCCGGAGAGGCCTGTTGGGCAGCTTCGAGAGCCCCCGCGATGTGGGCGAGTACGCCTTGGACATCCTGGCGTCGCGCCCAGGGCAGCAACGTGCGGGTTGCCAGGCGCTCGGCGATGTGGTCACGGACGCTGAGCGCCTCATCGAGGTCGTTCACCCCGGGCAGCTCGGCCAAGGCGACCTTGCGTTGCACCCCGCCCGATTGTTCGGGCAGCACCAGACCGGCGATCTCGACGTCACCGGAATCGAAGCGCATCCGCCCACCCAGGGTGAGCACGGCTGCGGTCTTACCGGAGCCGTCGGGTCCGTGCAGAACACACAAGGTGCCTTGATCCACGTGCAGGTTGAGGTCGGAGAAGACGACTCCCTGAGGCCCACTGACAGACAACTCGCGCGTCTCGATGACCCGCTCGGGGTGCTCTCGCACTTCGCGAGAACGCTGCAGGTGGTTGTGGATCACTTCGCCTTCGACGTCCAGGTGCGGCAGTAGCCGGTCCAGCGCCCGCGGGAACGCCCACGTTGCGTGACCGAACAGAGTCAACGCGGCCGGCACGAAGATCATCCGCACGATGAAGGCGTCGAGGAAGACACCGACGGTCAGGCCTAGGGCGATGGGTTTGAGGTTGGCGTCACCGTGTGGCACGAAGGCGGCGAACACCGCGACCATGATGGCCGCCGCGGCTGCGACTACGGGCCCGGAGGAGACGAAACCGCGCTCGACTGCGGCCCGAGGGTCCCCGCCGCGCACGTACTCTTCCCGCATTCGCGAGACGAGGAAGACCTGATAGTCCATCGCCAGGCCGAACAGCACACCCATCAAGATGATCGGCATGAAGCTGATCACCGGGCCCACGCGGGTTACCCCGAGGGTGTCGGCGAGCCAGCCGTACTGGAAGACGCCGACGACAACCCCGAAGGCCGCCGCCGTCGACAGCAAGAAGCCCAGCGTTGCGGTCAGCGGCACGATGAAGGAGCGGAAGACCGTCATCAGCAGCACCAGCGACAGGCCCATGACGACCATGGCGAAAGGCAGCAAAACCTTGCTCAGCCGCTCCGAGACGTCGATCTCGATGGCGGTCTGCCCGGTGACAGCGACGTTGGTGTCGTACTTGTTTTCT
Organism: Gephyromycinifex aptenodytis; assembly: GCF_012277275.1. GTDB lineage: Bacteria > Actinomycetota > Actinomycetes > Actinomycetales > Dermatophilaceae > Gephyromycinifex > Gephyromycinifex aptenodytis. Next base: position 617,462 of record NZ_CP051155.1, read on the forward strand.
AGGACAGGCGCCAGATCGCGCAGGTCACGAACGAGCTGCCGGGTGGAGTCGTCAGTCGGTCCGCCCTCCGGGACGACGATGATGACGCCGGTGTCCACCTTGCGGTTCGGCGTCGCCAGGCTGATGCGTTCCACGCCCGGGGTCGCCGCGACTTCGGCCTCGATGTCGTCGATGAGCTTGACCGGGTCGTTGGACGCGACCACATCCACGGTGACGATCAATGGACCGTTCGCGCCGGGACCGAAGTGCTGCGAAACGAGATCGTAGGTGCGGCGTGCGCTTTGCGAGGTGGCCATCGTGCCGTTGTCAGGCAGCGCTAAACGCAGGTCGGTGGCAGGTGCGGCCAAAGCCACCAACGCCCCAGTCACCAGCAGGCAGGTCAAGGCCGGAATCCGGATCGCTGCCCGCACCCAGCTGCGCGCCCAACCGCGCTTGTCCTTGCGCTGGGCAAGTTGCGCCCTGCGGCTGTCGCGAGGCGGCCCGTCTTGGGCCGCAGTGGCAGTGGCCTGGGCACTGACCTCATCAGCGGTGCCGTTGTCGGCCGCAGGTACCGCCGGAGCGGTGATCGTTCGTGCTGCGGCAGTGCCGACCTCGGCACGCTGCGCCGGTACCGCCTGGTCGGCAGCCGACGGCTGCGCCTCATCACTGAGCTCAGCTTCGTCGCTCTGCTCGCTCTGCGTCAGGGCGGCGGCTTCACCTTCGGCGCGTTCGCGCCGTGCCGTGGCTGCGTAGGCGCGCGCACTCGAGGGCAGCAGCCGCTCACCGGCGACCCCCATCAACGCCGGCAGGAAGGTGATGGATGCGGTGACGGCCACGGCCACGCCCCCTGCCGCCGCGATACCCATGATCGACAGGAACGGCAAACCGGCAATGAGTAGACCCAGCAGGGCGATGATGACGGTGATTCCGGCGAACACGACGGCCCCACCGGCAGTGGCCGTTGCCAGGGCGGCTGACTCTTCCAGCTCCATCCCCTCGGCCAGTTGTTCGCGGTGGCGGGACAGCAGGAACAACGAGTAGTCGATACCGACAGCGATACCGATCATCAGCGCCAACAGCGGCGCGGTGCCGGGAACGTCGATCGCAGCGGTCAGCAGCCACACCAGCGCACCGGTGCCTGCGGCCCCGACGAGCGCCGAGGTCAGCGGCATCGCAGCTGCCAGCAACGAGCGGAACGTCGCCAGCAGCACTAACAGCGCGATGACCAGGCCCACTGCTTCCAGCAGGGACAACTTGGGGGTGGGCGCCATGTAGGCGCCGCCCCCGGTCTCCACGGTGTAGCCGGCCGCACGTGTCGTAGCCGCAGCCTCTTCGATGTCTGTCAGCGTTGCCGGATCGACGTCGGTTCGACCCACATCGAGCTGGGCCGTCACCAGTGCTGCGCGGCCGTCTTCGCTCAGCGCCCCTTCGACGTTCTTATCGAACGGATCACCGACCTCAGTGACCTCGTCGATGTCTTTGAGCCGCTCCACGAGGGCTTCGACCTGCGCGCGGGCCGGGGCGTCGGTGATCTTCTGACCCTGCGGAGTCACCACGACGACCTGCGCGGCCGCCCCTGCCAGCTCGGGGAACCGCCCTTCTAGATCATCCAGCGCCTGCTGCCCGGCTGAGCCGGGAATCTCGTAGATCTCGGTAGTTCCCTTACCGAGTAGTCCCGCGGTGCCACCGATGACCGCAAGGGCCAGCAGCCACATGAGCAGAACGAGTCGTCCCCGCCGGTAGCAGAACCGGCCGAGGTCAAACAGGGCAGACGACACGAGATGAGACTCCTCTGGCGGCAGATCAGGTCAGGCGACCTTCGATACGAAACTGTACTGGATACAGTGCTGTATCGTAAGTCGGGCGACGAGAGGACGGGCGATGACCATCGAGAAGACGGCCAGTGACAATCCCGATTGTGCCCAGACCTGTCAGCCCGTATCCGCACGACGACAGGCCACCCGGGATCGGCTGCTGGATGCCGCCCAGGCAGTCTTCGCTGCCAAAGGCGTCCATGGGGCTTCTGTTGAAGATATCTGCGAGGCAGCAGGATTCACCCGCGGTGCGCTGTACTCCAACTTCGCCGATAAGGAAGAGCTGACTCGGGCACTTCTGGAACGCCAGCGGAATCGACAACTGGCCCAGGTCGATCTGACGACCATCACCGAAGACATGGTCAAGACCATCGAGCTGCTGTTACGCCACCATCAGCCTGACCGCGAGTTCTACCTCATTCAATCCGAGTTGACCTTGCACGCGTTGCGCGAACCCGAGGTGGCCCGCCCCGCCCTCGAGGCCGACCGGGCGCTGCGTGACCGGTTGGAAACCCTGATCAGCGCCGGAATGGCACGCCTGGGACTGGAGCCGGTCGTGGAGGTGCGCGACCTTGCCGAGGCCGTCCTGGGGATCTCCGAACGCAGCATGAAGACCAGCTTCCTGGACCCCGAATCCAGCGACCCGCTTCGCCTGGCGCGCCTGCTGCTCCCGCCGCTGCTTTCTGCTTTCACCCGCTCCGCCTAGACCCAATTTCTCTCTCGCACATTATTTTTCGTCATCTTGTGGACGCTTTTGGCTCAGGATGAGCGCCGCCACGCCGATCCGTGAAGTGATGCGCAACGCTCCCTCTCCCGCACCCGCCCGCCACATCGGGGATTGCCTCGACCCCGTCCCCGGCCTCCGGCGGCGTTCTGTGTTGCTCGCCGGCTCGGCCGCTGCCTTGGCCGCCCTCGCAGGCACGCTCCCTTCACGATTGGCCGGCGCCAGCCCGACCCGCACACCCGCCACTAAGACCACCCCGGCGCCTGCACCCGCCAGTGCGCCCGGGCAGGTTCCGCCGACGGTGGCCCACACTCCTCCAACGCCACCCGCGAGTGTGCTTCCGCTACCGGAGCGGGCCCCGGCCAAGGGCGAGAAAGCACGAGAGCCGTACACCTCTGGCGGAATCGGAAGGTGGCAGGACTCCAGCGGGCGAAGTTCCACCCCCGAGCAGGATCGCGCGGTCGCCGCAGCCTCCGACGGGCTGTTCGTACTGGGAGATTCAGTGGGGACCCGACTGTTGCCGGGGCTGACCCAGCCGTCGACCCGAGCGATCGGATGGGATGTCTGGAATGGCCGCCCCACCGCTCCAGCGATCCCTACAGTGCGCACCCTGTCCCAGCAAAACCGGCTTCCCCGCGACATCCTGGTCGTCCTGGGCAGCAACGACGTGTTCGATCCGCACCGGTTCCCGGCAGATGCAGCCGAGCTCGTGGCCGCTTTGGCGGGGCACCGGGTGTTCTGGGTGACGCCCTATGTCTCTCGCAAGCGCTCCCCCGCCGCTGACATGCGCGCGAGCGCGTTGCTCGGGTTGGCCTTGGAACGGCTCGCGGCGCGCGAACCGCAGGTGCAGCTGGTGCCCTGGTTCGAGCTCATCGCCCGCAAACCCTCCAGTTACGTCGATGAATTCCTCATCGACGGCGTCCACCCGAGCAAGGCCGGGGTGCAGGCTCTGGCCGAGCTGACCGCCAAGGTGCTCAACCAGACACGCTGAAACGCACCGAACGGGCCTGAATGTCGGCCTCCTCCAGGCGTACCCGCACCCGCGAGCCCAACTCTGCTCCGGGCTCGCACGGAGCGACCACAGCCGGGTCGAGCACTTGCACCAGCAGACCCTTGGCGCCGCGATCGTCCACCACCACCGCGGGGAACTCCTGGCCTACTCGGCCGGCCAGTTCAGCCGCCTCGACAGCGTCGGTGCACGCCCGATCCACTGCCGAGGCGCGTTGGTCGGAGGTGCGCATCAGGTCCGGCAGCAGTGGCAGTATCTCGCGCACCTGCGCCGGGACTTCCTCACCGGCGCACAACGCGGCGCACACCAGAAGCCCGAACCGATCTACGAGACGCCGGAGCGGGGCCGTGACATGGGCGTAGGGCGCGGCAACCGCAGCATGCAAGGGCTGTTCGGGTGGCTGGCCCTCGAAGGGGGTGTACCCGGCGCCGCGGAACAGGCTGGTCGCCTCATGGACCAGGGCCAGGTGGGCGGGATTGTCCCGGTCGAGGCCGCGCAGCAGTTCACCGTAGGAGACCTCCGCAGGCCACGACACCCCGAGCGCTTCGGCTTGGCGACGGAAGGTTGCGATGGCCGAGGCTTGTGGCGTCGGCATCGTGCGCAACAGACCGACACCGCCCTCCAACATGATCGAGGCTGCCGCCATCCCGGTGAGCAACGAGATCTGCGCGTTCCATTCCTCGGCGGGCACCGGCGGGCGGAAGCGGAGGCGGTAGCCGCCGACTTCGGCGTGCACTTCCTGCTCGGGCATCGGCAGGCTGGCGCCGCCGCGGACTCGTTCGGCTTCGATGCGCAACTGGCCGATCTCCCGGAGCAAGGCCAACTGGGACAGGTCCTGGCTCTGCGCCGGCTCCCCCGCCGCGCTGAGTTGGTCGATGGCCGCTTGTGCTTCCTGGTAATCCCAACGACGTCGGCTGCGCACCCGAGCCCGGGCCACCTGCGCTCGCCGGGGTTCACCGTCGGAGCCCAATTCCAGATCCCACACGAACGCCGACCGGTCCTGGCCCGGCAGCAGGCTGGCGGCGTCTTCGCTCAGCACCGGCGGGTGCAGCGGCGAACGCCCGTCCGGTAGGTAGATCGTCTGACCGCGTCGCCTGGCCTCGGCGTCGATTGCGCCTCCGAGACGAACCACGGCCGGGACATCGGCGATTGCGTAGCGGACCCGGTAGCCGTCGTCCAGACGTTCCAGTGCCATCGCCTGGTCGAGGTCCATGCTGCCGGCCGGGTCGATGGTGAAGAAGGGGACGTCGCGCAGATCCGGCAAGTCATCGTGGGTCGGGTTCGAGGCGACCTGACGGGCTTCGGCCAGCACATCGGCCGGGAAGTCACTGGGGACCTCATACTCTTGGCGAATTCGCGCGAAGGCGGCTCGCAGCGGAGCAGGATCGGCTAGGGGCGCCTGGCCGGAAGCAGCGGACTCACCCGAGGGCACCAGCAGGGTCACGCGATGGGAAGGCATGCCCACCAGCCTACGTAATACCTCCAGCGCAAGCGGGCTCGCACGTGCTCAGCGATGACGTCGAAGCGACCCTCTGCGCGGTGTACCCGAGCGAACGCGCGTTCACCGCAGGTCAGCCGCCTGGGCAACCCTCAACCTTCAGCTCACCCTCAACGAAGATGGGCGGTGTCATTGACGAACTCGACCAGCATCTCCCCATCATTCCAGCGTCGGATGGAGGTGATGGAGGCGGGAGAAATGCCCAGCCGCCAGGTCCCAACCGGGGCCATCCCCAGCACCTGGGCCAGAACTTCACCAATCGGTGAACGGTGGGTCACCACGATGATGGTCTCGGCCGCGCCGCTGGCGTCGGTGATGAGTCGATCGAAGGCGGCCTGCACCCGCAGCCGCAGGTCGGCGTGGGACTCCCCGCCGGGCGCCCGGAAGTTAGCGTCCTCGCGCAGCCGGGCAAGGTCAGCACCGTGGGAGGTCATGAGCTCAGAGACGAGTTTGCCGTCCCAGTCTCCGAAATCGATCTCGTCCCAATCCGGGTCGACGCTTGGCCGCAGCCCGATGACCGCGCCGATCGCGGCACCCGTCTGGGCCGCGCGAGCGAGCTGGGAGGTGATCACTCGGGCATCTGAGACGGTGTCACCGAGGAAGGCCCGCAACCCCGCGCCGACAGCGCGCGCCTGGCGCAGACCCTCGGCGCTGAGTTCCGGGTTCCGTCCGCCGCGTCCGTCCAGGCGCCCGGCGGTGGTGAAGTCCGTCACCCCGTGCCGAACCAAGACGATGCGCATCGCTTCGCCCATGTCCGGGCTCCGTTTACCACGCGGCAGCGGCTGCGGCGCCGGGACCAGTTCGGACGCCTCGTCGGCCTCATCCTCAGCGCCCGGGGATGGCGATTGCTCCGGCCGACGGTCGACATGGTGGCCATCCATGCCCTCATTGGACAGCGCGTCGGCGTCCTTGTTCTGTGCCCGTGGAATCCAGGTGAAGGAGACGCTTCCGCCGGCCTGCCTCAACTCGGCGACGATCTCGCGCGCCTGCTGCGCCAGCCGGGCCATGTCGGCATGTTTGATCTTCCACCGACCGCTCATCTGTTCCACGAGCAGCTTGGAGTCCAGCCGCACGTCGACCTCGACAACCTGCCCGTCGGCGAACTCGCGAGCAGCTTGCAGACCCACGATGAGCCCGGTGTACTCGGCGACGTTGTTACTGGCCTTACCCAGCGGTGCGGCCAGTTCGCGCACGGCACGGCCGGTCTCGTCACGCACCAGGGCCCCATAGCCGGCGACGCCGGGGTTACCGCGCGATCCCCCGTCGGCCTCGACGATCAGCCGACGCGGACTCACAGACCGGACTCGCCGGTACGCACAAGAATCCGCTGGCACTCCTCGCAACGCAGAATCTCATCCTCCGGCGCCTTAGCGAACCGGTCCAGGTCAGCCCGCATGAGCTCCAGGCGGCACCCCTCGCAGCGACGTTCGCGCAGCTCGGCTGCTCCCATGCCGGTGGAAGCCAGGATCTTCTCGTAAAGAGCAAGCAGGTCGTCTCCAACACCGGCTGCGACGTCAGTGCGACGACGACGATGATTCTCAGCTTCCTCTTCCAGCGCCGACCTGGCCTGCGCCTGCGCGGTCTCGGCGAGTTCCACCGCTTCGGCCCGCTCGGGGCGCATCTGTTCCAGCTTCGTCACGATGGCATGCGCCGTTTCGGCCCGCTCCATCACGTCCAGTTCGATCTCTTCCAGTTCGCTCTGCCGACGGGCCAGCGAGGCCAACTCCGACTGCAGCGCTTGTAGGTCTTTGGAACTGCCGGTCCCGGCGTCCAGGCGCGCTTGGTTGCGGGCAGCGCGGTCTCGCACAAGCTGCACGTCAGCCTCGGCCTTTGCGCGTTCGCGTTCCACGTCGGAGTCCTGGGTGCGAGCCCGGACCAGTTTGCTGTCCAGTTCGTCGAGTTCGGCAACGGCCTGCTGATAGGCGGCAGCTTCGGGCAGATTAGCCATCCGGTGAGCGATCTGAGCCAGGCGAGTGTCGAGCTTCTGCAGGTCGAGTAGCCGCCACTGGCGGTGGGCGTCAGCCTTCACCGGGTGCCTCCGTTACTGATCGTTGCGGGCGATTCCGCATTGAGCTGGCTGAGGTCCAAGGCCCCAACCGTGAAGTCCCACGGGTCGGTACACAGGGTGCTCACGTAGGTCTCCAGCCCTTCGGCGCGCGCACCCAATGCCTCCCGCAGCCGTTTGGCGGCGCCGTCGAGCCACAGCCACTCGGTGGCGTAGTGGCCGGCGTCGATGAGGTAGGGAGTGCCGCCGCGAGCTTCCTCGCGAGCCTCCAGCGCCGGGTGGTGGCGCAGGTCAGCGGTGACGTAGACGTCGGCTGCCTTGGCCCGAACCGCCTCGAAGAGGGAGTCGCCTGCTCCGCCGAGGACGGCCACCCGTTGTACCGGCGCCGTCGCCGGACCTGACACCCGGATACCCCCGGCCGCCGGCGGCAGCGCGGTGGCGAGTCGACGTGCCAGGTCGCCCAGGGAAATCGATTCCGGCAGTTCCCCTACCCGGCCCAGGTCAGCACCTTCGGAAACGGTCAACGTTTCCACCTGGCCCAAGCCGCACGCTGCAGCCAGTGCGTCGCACACCCCCGGCCAGGCGACATCGGCATTGGTGTGGGCGCTGTAGAGGGCCAGATCAGCAACGATGGCGGCAGTCACGGTGGCGCCCTTGGCGCTAGTCGTGGCCAACGAATGCACCCCACGAAGCAGCAGCGGGTGGTGAGTGAACAGCAGATCCGCACCGGCCTGGATCGCCTCGTCAAGGACTGCCAGCGTCGGATCGACGGCGAAATGGATGCGACGTACCGGCTGGGCCGGGTCGCCGGTGGTCAGCCCCACGTGATCCCAGGACTGGGCGCTCTCCTCGGGGTAGAACCCGCGCAGGACGTCCAGGACGTCGGCGAGAGCGATGGTGTCGGTCACGTGGGCCCGGCCGGGTTCGAACCGACGACACCCGCGGTGTAAACGCGGTGCTCTACCAACTGAGCTACAGGCCCTCACGAGGCGCTCGCCGACTAGCGGCGGATGCCAGTGCCCCATTGTGCCAGGCATCCAGCACTTCGCCAGCCGCGAGTCCGGCAGGCCCCCGGCGAGACGGCCTCAGCCTGCCTCGTCGAGGGGTCTGAACCAATCAGCTACCTCCCAGCCTTCCCGCCCAGACTGCCTGTAGAGCACGATCTCGGCCCGCGAAGATGGGCGAGCGGTCAGCGAAGGAGATGCGGGTGCAACGGCTTCCCAACCGAGTCGGCGGCGTGAGCCCCGCGCAACCGCGGTGGCGCCGCTGCACGTTGCTGTGCTTGCGGATCCTGGTGGCGGTGGGTGTGCTGCTGGCACCGTTGGCCTATCTGGATCTCGACGGCCCGGTTCCGCTGATCCAGGCGCTGTTGCCACCAGTGGCGCTTGTCGGGTTGGCCGTCGCCGCCGCATTGCTGCTGCTGAAAGACGTGCTCGCTTCCCTGGTGGCGGCGGTGGTCTGCGTCCTGCTGCTGGCACCGGTGCTGCCGCTGGCGGCTCGCCCCACCTCGCCCGCGCCGCGCAGCACGGCCGGCATCGCTGCGGGCACCACCGCAGACCTTCGAGTAGCCAGCCTCAACATGGAGTTCGGACAGGCAGATCCGTTGGCCGTGCTCGACCAGGTAAGGCTCCTGCATGTCGACGTGTTGGTCTTGTTGGAGGTGACTCCCTCGGCGTGGGCGCGGCTACAGTCGGACGGCCTGCGCGAGCTGCTGCCCTATGCGACCGGGACCACCTCGACCAGCGCTTCGGGCACGGTTGTGGCGGCCGCGGCGCCGCTCAATTGTCCGCGGCGCTCACCCTGTCCGGCGGTCAGACAGGTCGCCACGCCTACGGCGATCTACTCCGACCCGGACCCCTTCACCCAGGTCGACGTGCATTTGGCGGACGGGACACCGTTGCGCGCTGCGCACCCGTTCCCGCCCAGCCTGGTGCTGGGCATGGCGCCCTGGCGGGCAGGGCTGGCGCGGCTACAGAACTGGCTCCAGCGTCAGGAGGCGGCGCCAAGGCTCATCGTCGCCGGGGATTTCAACGCCGGCCAGGTCCATCCGGCCTTCCGCAGGATCACCGCTGGTCTGACTCCGGCGCCCAGGGCGGGGTGGCCGTGGACGCGCACTTGGCCGCTCGAGTCTGCGGTGCCCCCGTTCGTGCAGATCGACCACGTCCTCAGCCGCGGGTTCAGCATCGAGGCGGAGGGAATCTTCACAGTGCCGGGAACCGATCACGCCGGGGTGTGGGCCCAGCTGCGCCCCACCTCGCAGTAGCGGGCCTGCGACCCGCTGCAAAAACGCGAAAACAGCCTCTGGGAATGTCCGATAGGCGAGACAACCGGCGGGGCGGGGCGGGGCGCGGACGGGGCCCATCCACCTGTCATGGACCCAGCGCCTCAGTCCCCGATCAGTTCACTCAAGCGCGCGTGGAAACCTGCGAAATCGCGGCGCTCGCCAGGTTCCTTGACCAAGCTCCACTGCACTACCCCGTCGGGGTCGACCAGGAAGGTCCCCCGCGTGGCGAACCCGCCTTGCTCGTTGAAGACGCCGTAGCTGCGCGCCACCTGCCCGTGCGGCCAGAAGTCCGACAACAAAGGGAAGAAGAAGGCTTCCTGATCGTCCCAGGCCCGCAACGCGAACATGGGGTCAGCGCTGATCGCCACCGTGTTGACGTGCTCATTTTGGAAGCGAGCCAGGTCGTCGCGGATCTCCTGCAATTCCCCGGTGCAGATGCCGGAGAAGGCGAAGGGATAGAAGACCACCAGCGCAGCACGCTCGGCCCGCAACTCATCGAGGGTGACGACCTTGCCGAACTGGTTGGTCAATGCGAAGGGCGGGGCGACGTCGCCGACCGATGGGGCACTCATGCAGCTAGTGTGCCAAACGAGTTGGGTCTACGTCGGATCCCTTGAGCACACCTCGACCGCGAAGAGCCGAAGCGCCTGGGGTTTCAGCGACGAGCGGTCTTGGGCGCCACCAGCCGTGTAGCCGACCACTGCGGGGTGAGGTTGACGCTGGCGGAGGCGTGCAGCCCGGCCGTGTCTGCGGCCTCAGCCACCTCACTGGGGTCGACTTCCCCGGGCAACCCGACTTTGGGAGACAACAGCGCTATGAATCCGTGGTCCTCCAGGGTTGCCAGCGCGTCGACAAGGGCGTCGGTGAGATCCCCGTCGCTATCCCGCCACCACAGCAGCACCGCGTCTACCACATCGCCGTAATCTTCGTCCTCAAGGTCGCCGTCGACGGCCACCTCGATCTGAGCCCGGAGTTCGTCGTCGACGTCATCGTCGTACCCGATCTCAAGGACCACCTGGCCTGCGGCGAATCCCAGTTTTCCTACCGGGCTCCCGTTGGACGCCGTGCCACCCACTCGTATCTACCTCTCGTCTTCGGCAGCGCAAACTGCCGACACATGTACCGTCTGTGCTCTAGTCCAGCGGTTCACGTACAAATGTGCAAGCACGACGCCCAGACGCGGTGTCGCGAAGCCACCCGGACAGACGAGGCGAGTGTGCTCATGGGGAGACTAACGACACGATCACAGGCATTGCGCATCCACGCGGAGGGCGATGGAGTCACCCGATCTCCTCGGGTGGAGACACTCGCCGTCGAGGAACCCCTGGAAATCCGGGTCAACGGTCAGTCACTGACCGTGACGATGCGCACTCCTGGCGACGATTTCGATCTTGCGATGGGGTGGCTGCTCTCCGAGCAGGTCATCAGCCGGGCGGCGCAGGTGGCCACGATGATGCACTGCCTGGACGCGGATGAGTCCGGATCGCCCACCTACAACGTCGTTGACGTCGTGCTGCAACCCGGGGTGAGCCTGTCCCCAGAGGTCTCGGCACGCCGGGGTTACACCAGCAGTGCCTGCGGCATCTGCGGATCGGCCAGTATCGAGGCGATCACTCGCGGTGGGCGCCACAACCTGAGCCTGAACCGCACGATGCTCCAGGTGCGGGTGCTGACCACGATGACGGAGCAACTCGAGCAATCCCAGAAGGTCTTCGCCCGTACCGGCGGCCTGCACGCTGCCGGGTTGTTCACCGTCGAGGGGGAACTGCTGTGCCTGCGCGAAGACGTGGGTCGGCACAATGCCGTCGACAAGGTGATCGGATGGGCTGGGCGCCAGGACAGGGCCCTGGACGAAACCGTGCTGATGGTCAGTGGGCGGGCTGGTTTCGAACTGGTCCAGAAATCAGTGCTCGCCGGCATCCCGATCATGGCGGCTGTCTCGGCACCCTCGAGCCTGGCTGTGGAGTTGGCTAAGGAGACGGGGCTGACACTCATTGCGTTCGTGCGCCCACCACGCCTCACCGTCTACGCCCACCCCCACCGACTCGACAGTGATGCAAAACACCCCGGATAGGCGCCGAACGGTCCGGGCCCGGTAGATTGTCACGGAACGGATGCATCGAAATCGGCCGGGGATGTCTCCTTCGGCCCCGCTCGTACTTTTCCGTCCCGGTCGGGAAAGATAGGTACGTCGACGCCGGAATGTCGCACCTCGACAGGACGGCCGGAGATATAGCCCGCAGAGAGGATCCAACGTGCGCCCTGAGAGTGCCGGCCCGATTATCAACGGCCTGCCCAGCCGCTACCCCGACATCGACCCCGAAGAGACCCAGGAGTGGCGAGCCTCCCTTGACGCGCTCATCGCCGAACACGGCCAGCAGCGCGCGCGCTACATCATGCTCAGCCTGCTAGAGCATTCGCGGGTGCGGCAGGTGGGGGTCCCCTCCCTGACCACGACCGACTACATCAACACCATCCCGGTCGAACAGGAGCCCTGGTTCCCCGGCGATGAGGACATGGAACGCGCCTTCCGCCGACTCAACCGTTGGAACGCAGCGGTTCTCGTGCACCGTGCGCAGCGCCCCGGCGTCGGCGTCGGCGGGCACATCTCCACCTACGCCTCAGCGGCCAGTCTGTACGAGGTCGGCCTCAACCACTTCTTCCGCGGTCAGGACCACCCCGGCGGCGGCGACCAGGTGTTCTTCCAGGGGCACGCCTCCCCCGGCATGTACGCCCGGGCCTTCCTCGAGGGCCGGATCAGCGAAGGCCAACTCGACGGCTTCCGCCAGGAGCACAGCCACATCGTCGACGGCCAGCCGTTGGCGCTGCCGAGCTACCCCCACCCCCGGCTCATGCCGCACTTCTGGCAGTACCCGACGGTCTCGATGGGGCTTGGCCCGCTCAACGCCATCTACCAGGCACAGTTCAACCGCTACCTGCACAACCGCGGCATCAAGGACACCTCCGAGCAGCACGTCTGGGCCTTCCTGGGCGACGGTGAGATGGATGAGGTCGAAAGCCGCGGCGCGTTGCAGCTGGCAGCCTTCGAAGAGCTCGACAACCTCACCTTCGTCGTCAACTGCAACCTGCAGCGCTTGGACGGGCCGGTTCGCGGTAACGGCAAGATCATCCAGGAGCTCGAAGCCTTCTTCCGCGGTGCCGGCTGGAACGTCATCAAGGTCATCTGGGGTCGTGGCTGGGATGAGCTGCTGGCCGCTGACAGCCAGGGCGCCCTCGTGCACCTGATGAACAGCACCCCAGATGGTGACTATCAGACCTTCCGGGCCAACGACGGCGCCTTCATTCGAGAGAACTTCTTCGGTCGGGACCGTCGCGCGCTCAAGCTCGTCGAGAACTGGACCGACGACGACATCTGGTGGAAGCTCAAGCGCGGCGGTCACGACTACCGCAAGGTGCACGCCGCCTACGACCGCGCCCTGCGCCACACCGGTCAGCCGACTGTCATCCTGGCCCACACGATCAAGGGCTACACCCTCGGTAAGCACTTCGCCGGGCGCAATGCCACCCACCAGATGAAGAAGTTGGCGATCGAGGACCTCAAGGCGCTGCGTGACACGCTGCACATCCCGATCTCCGACGAGCAGCTGGAAGCTGATCCTTATCAGCCGCCGTACTACCACCCGGGTATGGACGACGAGCGCATCGAATACATGATGGAGCGCCGTGCCAAACTCGGCGGTCCCGTTCCCGAACGCCGCGTCAAGGCCGAGCACATTCACCTGCCGGACGACTCCGCCTATTCCTCGATCAAAAAGGGATCCGGCAAGCAGCAGGTCGCCACGACGATGGCATTCGTGCGGCTGCTCAAGGAACTCATGCGCGACAAGGAATTCGGCAAGCGTGTCGTTCCGATCATTCCGGATGAGGCCCGCACCTTCGGCATGGACTCGTTCTTCCCGACGAGCAAGATCTACAACCCGCACGGGCAGAACTACACCAGCGTCGATGCCGAACTCATGCTGGCGTACAAGGAGTCCCCGCAAGGGCAGATGCTGCACCTGGGCATCAACGAGGCGGGCTCGGTGGCGGCTTTCACCGCTGCCGGAACGTCCTACTCCACCCACGGCGAGCCCATGCTGCCGGTGTACGTCTTCTACTCGATGTTCGGGTTCCAGCGCACCGGCGACGGCATCTGGGCTGCGGCCGACCAGATGGCTCGCGGGTTCCTCATCGGTGCCACGGCGGGTAAGACCACGCTGACCGGTGAAGGTCTGCAGCACATGGACGGGCACTCCCCGATCCTGGCCGCCACCAACCCCGCCGTGGTCACCTACGACCCGGCATTCGCCTTCGAGATCGCCCACATCATGCAAGACGGTCTGGAGCGGATGTACGGGGAAGACCCCGAAGACGTCATCTACTACATCACCGTCTACAACGAGCCGATCCAGCAGCCGGCTGAGCCGGATGAGGTCGACGTCGAAGGCATCAAGCGCGGCATGTACCTGTTCCGCGCCGGTGAAGGGGCCGAGGAGGGCACGCCTCGCGCGCAGCTCCTTGCCTCCGGGGTCGGGGTGCCGTGGGCACTGGAAGCCCAGCAGCTCCTCAAGAGCGACTGGGGCGTCGTGGCCGATGTGTGGAGCGTGACCTCCTGGAACGAACTGCGGCGTGAAGCCATGGCGTGCGATGAGCAGGCGTTCCTGCACCCGGAGGCGGACAAGCGCACCCCGTATGTCACCCGCTGCCTGCACGATCGCCCGGGCCCGGTTGTGGCCACGAGCGACTACATGCGCCAGGTTCCGGACCAGATCGCCCAGTGGGTCCCCGGCGACTACGCCACGCTGGGGGCGGACGGGTTCGGCTTCTCCGACACCCGCCAGGCTGCGCGACGCTTCCTGCACATCGACGGCCCCTCGATGGTCGTGCGGACATTGCAGATGCTCGCTGCTCAGGGCGTGATCGATGAGTCGGTGCCGGATGAGGCCGCCGAGAAGTATCGCCTGCTGGACATCAATGCCGGCTCCTCCGGCAACGCCGGTGGGGAGAGCTGACCCGCTCCCCGTCGACGCTGTGGCCCCCGCCGGAAATTCGGCGGGGGCCACAGCATTTTCGCTGTTCGCGGCGATCGGTCGCGGATAGACCGATCTCACATGCGGATATCGGTGAACATGTGATGGACGACTGCTGACTTAATGCCGAAACTGCGCTAGGGTTGGCCTACAAGGCAGACCTAGGAGTGGGCGTGCGCATCGAGTACGAGGATGACGAGCTGCGCCGTCTCGCCACCGGGGAGATCCGGAACCTCAAGCGGTGGCCGACCACCGTCACCAAACTGTTCCACCGACGCATCGCCACCATTGCTGCGGCGACCGACGAGCGCGATCTGCGAGAACTGCGCGCTCTCCACCTGGAACAGCTCAAAGGGCCGCAGCGCAGCGGTCAGTCCTCCATCCGACTCGATCGGCAGTACCGGCTGATCCTTCGCTTCTACACCGACGACCACGGCAGGGTCACCGTCATCATCGACGGCCTGAACTACCACAAGGGGTGATCACCATGACCAACACTCAGCTCGTAGAGCCGGTTCCACCGGGCGACGTTCTCGCCGAGGAGCTCGAGGCGCGGGAGTGGAGCCAGGCCGACTTTGCGGACATCATCGACCGGCCCGCCCAGCTCGTGTCCGCCATCGTCGCGGGCAAGAAGTCGATCACGCCCGAGACTGCCACGCAGATTGCTGCCGCTCTCGGCACGAGTGCCCAGATGTGGCTCAACCTGCAGGACTCCTACGATCTAGCCTTGATGGCGCGAGACCCGGCTGCGCGAGGCAAGCTCGACGAGGTCCGGCTGCGCAGCGAGATGAACGACCTCGCGCCCGTTGCCCTCCTGCGCAAGCGCGGCCACCTCCCCGCTGGCACCCTCAGTGAACAGGCCGACGCCCTGTGCCGCCTGCTGCATATCGAAAGCCTCGACGGCACTCCCCCCTTCGATGCCGCAGCGCGTCGGGGCAACACCGAGGAACCGCCCACACCGACGCAACGAGCTTGGTTCGCCTGTGCTCGAGCGGGCGCGAGCGCTCGCCCGGTCGACCCCTTCGACCGTGACGGGCTGCGCCACCTAGGCGAGTCCTTGACTACAGCGGTGCAGACGCCCGAGAACTTCGCGGCACTCCCGGAGCTCCTGGCGCGTGTCGGCGTGCGGCTGGTGTACGTGGAGGCCTTCCCCGGCAGCAAGATCAGCGGCGTCTCCTTCTTACTCGATGACGACCCCGGCCAGCCCTGCATCGCGCTCTCCGGGCTCGGTAAACGATTCGACAAGGTGCTCTTCACACTCCTGCACGAGATCGCTCACATCGTCCTCGGCCATGTCGAGCCCGGTGCGATCATCGTCGACGAGGGTGAGGACGAGTCGAACGATGTCGAGGACGCCGCAAACGAGCTCGCCGGAGCTTGGTGCCTTCCGCTTGTCATGAATCCGCCGTCGCAGCCGCGACGCAACTGGGTGCAGGCCGAGGCTCAACGCCAGGGCGTGCACCCCCTCGTCGTCATCGGGCGTCTCCAGCACGAGGGCATCGTCGACTGGAAGAGCGAGCTCGTTCGCGGCGCACCGCGGGTGGATACCTACCTCGCGCAGTGGTGAACAAGACCAGCTGCCCTCGACGGCCTCGTGGCGACGCGGCAAGGCTGCTTCACCAGCGAAAAGGCTTGGAGCCTCGATTTGACAGCTGACCACCCCTCCTCGACGCAGTCGGGCGGGGCGTCGCTCAGCCCTGGGCCCAGAACTGCTCGCGGGCCTCGACGCCGGTGTCGGGGTTGTCGGTGAACAGAGCGTCGATCCCCGTCTTGAGGTAAGCAACCTGCTCGGCGATCGCGTTGCCGTAGTCGACCGGGTTCGTGCCCGACCAGAAGTTCTTCGCCATGAACATGTTCTCGTTGCGGAACGTCCACGGGATGACCTTGAGTCCGAGGCGGTGTGCGTCGGACACCAGCGACGTCGGCCTGCCGAGCGTGCCGTCGGCCTGGGCCGGCAGGATCAAGTCCTTCGGCGGGCTGATGCCGTCGACGTACCGCGTCAGCTCCGTGAGCCCCTTCGGCGACATCCAATACGAGTACCTGCGGGTGTCACCCTGGCAGATCAGGTCGTACGGACCGTCGAGGCGGCCGTTGCCGGCGAGGAACGTCGAGTTGGCCTCGTACCCCATCGTGCGGACGGCCTTGAGGTTGCTCACCTCGAACGACTGCAGCCACATCGGGGCGGTGCGCCGGTTGAGGCCGTACATGCTGGTCAAGTCGAGGAACGGCTTCTCCGGGTCGAGGCCCGCGGCGTGGAAGTACGTGGAGTGCTTGATCTCCGGGATGACCCCGATGGTGCGGCCGTGCTTCTTCGACAGCTTCTCGCGCAGGGCGAGCACCTCCTCGTATGTCGGCACCTGGTAGCGGCCGTCGTAGCGGGTGTTCTGCGGGCGCACCTGCGGCAGGCGCTCCTTGGCGCGCAGCGTCTTCAGCTCGGCGAGGGTGAAGTCTTCGGCGAACCAGCCGGTGAGCTCCTGCCCATCGAGCCTCTTGGTCGTCTTGCGGCCGGCGAACTCGTGGTGCTCGGCGACGTCTGTCGTCCCCGAAATCTCGGGTTCGTGGCGGACGACCAGCACCTGGTCCTTCGTCATCACCAGGTCCGGCTCGATGTAGTCGGCGCCCATCGCCACAGCCAGCTCGTAGGCGACCAGGGTGTGCTCGGGGCGGTAGCCGGAGGCACCCCGGTGAGCAACGATCATCGGGGCAGGCATTCGAGAAGAATACGCACGCAGGCCCGGGTGCAGTCTCGCCGCACACAGAGGTGCATTGTGGGGGGCGTACAAGGCGAGCAGACCCGTTCAGCCCTCCGTCGGCGGTAATCTCGGGGGCCAACCATGTCAGGGCAGAGTCGGAGTCGAGTCGAGGAGAGCGCATGGCAGGGCGTACGAGCGAAGCGACCATCCAAGTCCTGGAGCGTTCCGCCGGCGCATTGGCCACCGCAGCCCATCAGCATCTGGAGACCACCCTCGACTGGTACCGGGACCTCGAACCGGAAGACCGCTCCTGGGTCTCGCTCATCGCCCAAGCTGGCATCCGCTCCTTCATTCGCTGGTGCCGAGACGAGGGTCGCGTGGAGCGAGTCACCGCCGACGTCTTCGGCAACGCGCCTCGCGACCTCACCCGCTCGATCACGCTGACCCAAACGCTGGATCTGGTTCGGGGCGTGGTCGACGCGGTGGAAGGTCGCGTCGGCGACATCGCCGCTCCTGGCGAAGAAGCCGAACTCGCGCTTACGGTTCTTCGGTACTCGCGTGAGATCGCCTTTGCTGCGGCACAGTTGTACGCCGACGCGGCTGAGGAACGCGGCGCCTGGGACGCCCGCTTGGAGTCGCTCGTCGTCGATGCTGTGCTGCGCGGAGAAGCAGACGACGAGGTGACACTGCGCGCCACAGCACTCGGATGGGCCCAGACCTCACCGGTTCTCGTGGTTGTCGGCCGATCCCCTGAACGCGCTGACGTCGAAGTCGAAGCGCTGCGCCGCACCGCCACCAGGGCCGGTTGGGAACCGCTCATCGCTGTGCAGGGCAGCCGCCTGGTCGCCATTCTCGGCGGCGAGAACGTCACGCAGGCGCCCGCGCTCATCGCCGGGCACTTCGGTGAAGGGCCGGTCGTCGTCGGTCCCACTGTGCCCCGACTGTTCGCCGCCGGGCGATCCGCGCGCGCCGCACTGACCGGGTTCCAAGCGGCCCCGGCCTGGGACGAGGCGCCACGTATCGTTCACGCGGACGACTTGCTACCTGAGCGGGTCCTCATCGGCGATCGGCCAGCCCGGTCCCAACTCGTCGAGCGCATTCATACGCCGCTGTCGAGCGCGGGCGGGTCATTGCTGGAGACCGCGTCCGCTTATCTGGCCTCCGGGCGTTCTCTCGAAGCGACCGCTCGGGCGCTGTTCTGCCACCCCAACACTGTCCGCTATCGCCTAGGACGTATCGCCGATGTCACCGGGTATGACCTCACCCGCCCGCGCGATGCGCACGTCGTGACCATCGCACTGTCGTTAGGGCGCCTGCTCAACAGCTCACGTCGCTGGCGAACGTCCCAGTATTCGGACGAATGACCGAGTCTCCCGTCCTAGCGCCTCCTCTTTTAGAGGGTTTCTACAAAATGCTTCGCATCTGTTGTGCCATTTCGGAGAGGCGCGCCCCCGGATCCATACGTCAGGGTGAGAGGCGTGCTCGTCATCGTCTGCCCAGGACAGGGCTCCCAAGTCCCAGGTCTCCTAACGCCGTGGCTCGAACTGCCCGGCATGAACGAACGTATCGACGCGTTTGCCGCCGCTTGCGGGACGGACTTGCGCGCGCACGGCACCACCTCGGACGAACAGACCATCCGCGACACCGCCGTCGCCCAGCCGCTTATCGTCGCCAGCGGCCTGTTGGCCCTGCAGGCAATCTTCGAGTCGGTACCGCCGCTGCCCGGCGTAGCCGCGATCTCGGGGCACTCGGTCGGCGAGATCACGGCTGCGGCTGCGGCCGGAGTCCTGACCCCGGAACAGGCGATGTCCTTCGTCGGGGTGCGCGGCCGGGAGATGGCCAAGGCCAGCGCCGCTCACCCGACGGGGATGAGCGCAGTGCTCGGTGGTGCACCTGAAGAGGTCTTCGCGGCCATCGAATCGCACGGCCTCACCCCGGCTAACGTCAACGGTGCCGGCCAGGTCGTCGCCGCCGGTGACCTGGACGCCTTGGCGGCCCTGGCGGAGAACCCACCGGCCAAGGCCCGCGTCCGCGCCCTGGCAGTGGCCGGCGCTTTCCACACCCACTACATGGCAAGCGCCCAGGAGGCGCTTATGCAGGAGGCGCGCCAGCTCCAGCCCAGCCGGCCCCAGTTGCCGCTGATATCCAATGCGGACGGCAACGTGCTGGAGGACGGCGAGACGGCCCTGGAGCGCTTGGTCGCTCAAGTCTGCAGCCCGGTGCGCTGGGACCTGTGCATGGAGCAGTTCGCCACGCTCGGCGTCACCGGAGTCCTGGAACTGATTCCCTCGGGAACCCTGGTGGGACTGGCAAAGCGGGCGCTCAAGGGCGTCGACCGGTTCGCTGTGGAGGGGCCGGACTCCCTGGAGGCGGCCCGCGCCTTCATCGACGCCCACCGGGACGGCGCATGACCGCCCGACTGGCGCAGCGACGCGGGGCCGAATTCACCCGAATTCACGGCCTGGGCGACTACCGACCGCGACGCGTGGTGACCAATGCTGAGATCTGCGAACTCATCGACAGCAGCGACGAGTGGATCAAGGATCGTTCCGGCATCGCCACCCGGCTGCAGGCCGAGCCGCAGGAGAGCGTCGTCGATATGGCGGCCGAGGCCGCACGCCAGGCCATCGAGGCCGCCGGGATCAGCGCCACTGACGTCGGATTGGTCCTGCTGGCCACAGTCACCCACCCCTGGCAGACTCCGGCGGCCGCGCCGATGGTGGCGCACGCGATCGGGGCGACGAACGCCAGCGCGTTCGACCTGTCCGCAGCCTGCGCCGGGTTCTGCTACGGCTTGGCTGTCGCCGATGACGCCGTCCGTGCAGGCAGCGCCGAATACGTCCTGGTCATCGGCGTCGAGAAGTTCTCCGACTTCCGCGATCCCCAAGACCGGTCGACGGCCTTCATCTTTGGTGACGGCGCCGGAGCAGCCGTCGTCGGTCCGTCGCAGACGCCGGGGATCTCCCCATCGGTGCTGGGCGCCGACGGTTCCGGAGCCATGCAGATCTTCCAGTCCCGGCCGTGGACCGAGGTACGCCGCGACTGGGAAGAGATGGCTCGCTCAGGGGCAGTCCCCACCGAGCTACCGGCATGGCCCTACATCGCAATGGAAGGCCCCTCGGTCTTCCGCTGGGCCGTCTACTCCATGGCCCCGGTCGCCAAACAGGCCATCGCCGCCGCCGGACTGCAAGTCAGCGACCTCGACGTGTTCGTCCCACACCAGGCGAACATGCGCATTATCGATGCCCTGGCCAAGCAGCTTCGGCTGCCGCCGGAGGTGGTCGTGGCCCGAGACGTGGTGGATGTTGCCAACACCTCCGCAGCCTCGGTCCCACTGGCCTTCACCCGGCTCGTGCGCGAGGGCCAAGCCAAGAGCGGTGATCTGGCGCTACTGATGGGCTTCGGGGCCGGGTTGGCGTGGGCCGCCCAGGTCGTCGTTGTGCCCTGACCTCTATGACTCCCGCCGCCCGACGGGTTCTCGGGCGACCAACAGTTCCGCACAAGCACTAGGAGAACCGCATGGCTGCCACCGAGCAGGAGATCCTCGCCGGCCTCGCCGAGATCATCAACGAAGAGACGGGCCTGGAGCCCGAAGCTGTTGAGCTCGACAAGTCCTTCACCGAGGACCTGGACATCGACTCGCTGTCGATGATGACCATCGTCGTCAACGCCGAAGAGAAGTTCGACGTGAAGATCCCGGACGAGTCGGTCAAGGACCTCAAGACCGTCCGCGACGCCGTCGACTTCATCAAGACCGCACAGGCGGCCTGAACCACGCTGTGGCGGCGTCCTTGCCCTGGGGAAACCCGGGTCAAGGCGCCGCCACGCCGTCCCGTCACTACTGCGCCTGTAGGAGGCCTCTGATGTCCCCCCATCGTGACCAGCGCATCGTCGTCACCGGGCTCGGCGCGACGACCCCGCTGGGAGGCGACGTGCCCACCACATGGGACGCCCTCCTCGCGGGCCGCTCCGGAGCTCGACCCTTGGACCAGCCCTGGGTCCAGGAGTACAACCTTCCAGTCACCTTCGCAGCGACCCTGACCACCCCGGCTTCGCAGCTACTGTCCAAGGTGGAACAGCGTCGCCAAGACCCGTGTGCCCAATACGCCATCATCGCCGCCAGGGAAGCCTGGGCGGATGCGGGTTCTCCCGAGATCGAGCCGGAGCGGCTCGCGGTCTCGGTGGGTACCGGCGTCGGAGGCGTCTCCACCCTCATCGACGCTTGGGAGGCCTTGCGCACCAAGGGTCCGCGTCGGGTGTTCCCGCTGTCGGTACCGATGCTGTTGGTGAACTCCCCCACCGCGATGGTCTCCCTGGAACTGAACGCCCGCGCCGGCGGTCACACCCCGGTCAGCGCCTGTGCTTCGGGAGCCGAGGCGATCGCCAGCGCTATCGAGATCCTGCGCAGCGACCGAGCCGACATGGTCGTCGCCGGCGGCACCGAGGCGGCCATCCACCCGCTGCCCATTGCCGGTTTCGCAGCCATGCAAGCGCTCTCGACGCGCAACGAGGAACCGGAGCGCGCTTCCCGGCCCTACGACGTCGACCGTGACGGGTTCCTCATCGCCGAGGGGGCGGCGTTGTTGGTCTTGGAGCGCTACGAGGACGCCGTCGCGCGAGGCGCCACCATCTACGCCGAGCTTGTCTCAGCCGGGGTCAGTTCCGATGCTCACCACATCGCAGCGCCCGAGCCGGAAGGTGTGGGAGCAGCCGCCGCTATGCGCCAGGCAATCCAGACCGGCGACATCGACCCGGCAGACATCGTGCACCTGAACGCCCACGCCACCTCCACCCCTGCTGGGGACATCGCCGAGAGCAAGGCGGTTCACTCGGCCCTGGGCGAGGCGGCAGAGCAGGTGACGGTGTCCGCGACGAAGTCGATGACCGGGCACCTGCTCGGGGCGGCGGGTGCGTTGGAAGCGATCTTCACCATTCGGGCTTTGCAGGAACGTCTGGCCCCGGCCCAGATCAACCTGGACAACCCAGACCCTCAGATCAACCTGGACATCGTCACCGGTTCAGCGCGCGAGCTGCCCAGCGGCGACATCGTCGGCCTGGACAACTCCTTCGGTTTCGGAGGGCACAACGTGACGTTGGCCTTCCGCGCCCTCAGCTAGTCCAGAAGGCACATAACGAAAGGACCGGCCCCATCCCCGTGGGTCGGTCCTTTCGCTTCCCCCGAACTGCGCTCTTGACGCCCACTGGTCCGAGAGCGGGCGCTGCGAGCACCTCTTACGTCGCCGTAGCTGCAGCGACCGCACAGCACCTCCGCAAGTGAAGGCGCTGCGCGTGCATCAACCGACGCGGTAGAGCCAGCGCGTCGGGGCGCCTTCTCCAGCGTGGCGGAAGGGATCCAACTCGGCGTCCCAGGCGGTGCCGAGCATTCGGTCCATCTCGGAGCGGATGAGGGTGAGGTCCGCGCTCTGCAACGCTGCCTTGACGCGGTCCTCGTTGAGCACGGCGTCGCCATTGGCAGAGAGCCAGGTGTGGTGGATGCCCAGGCTTGGCGTATGACTCCAGCGCGAACCGTCGACGCCAGGGCTGGCGTCCTCGGTCACCTCGTAACGCAGGTTCTCCCAGCCGCGCAGAGCACTAGCAATACGGGAGCCGGTACCGCACTCACCGCCCCAAGCAAACTGGGCGCGCATGAGAGAGCGCCCGAGCGGCTGAGGTGTCCAGTCCAAGCGGACCGGCTGACCCAGCACCGTCTCCAGCGCCCAACCAATATGCGGGCACAAGGCAACCGGGGATGAGTGAATGTACACCATCCCGGCTGTCATAACAGTCGATGACACAACAGACATCCGGACCTCCTGCGTATGAGGGACGTCTTCCCCAACGGCCTCGTTCGCAGATGTGCGGAAATGTGTGTGCCGCTCATGACCGATCATGCGACCCACGTATGAAGCGGCCCGTGCCGCGTTGTCCGCCACCCATTCTGCACTAGGCGCCGCGTGTGGCCAACCCCTGACTGGCGTGTTGCTTCGCAGGTAGCGGCCCTGGTTGTATGCAACCCGACCTGGACAAGCGATCAAGACGTGCGGTTCACTGTTGGTCGTAACGGGACGAGCGCCGCGGTCACCGCGTCGCACCGCTGGGGGGCGGAGTGCCCGACAACTAGGGGAGGAACACCTACTGATGAACGAGATCTCGGCACCGGCTCCGGGCATGCAAAGCGCGATGGCGATCTTGACCGCCCGTCTGCAGAGCATGGATGGCGGCTGCACCGTCAATGAGTACGTCGACATTCTGCGCAGCGAGATGGAGGGCCAGGATCCGTTGATTCTCACCTCAGCGATGGCCAGCCTGGCCTCGGCGCTGCTGTCGATCGCCGCCGGGGGCACCAAGATCCCGCCGTACGAGTTGCTCTCGACGATCGGTCTGACTCTGGCCGACGCCTGAGCCATAAACGCACCGGCGGCCCACCTCCCCTCTCGGAGAGGTGGGCCGCCGGCGTATTACCTGGTGACGTTGCGACAGTGCTCAGGTACGGGCGCGGGAGTGCGCTCGGGGTCGAGCGGATCAGGAGGGGCAGGAGCCTCGTCCGGTGCGGAACGAGATATGTACGTGATCCCAGTGATTGGCGGTGACCGAACCCCGGTCCGCCATCGGGCGATAGCCGCTCATCCCGGGCTGCCAGTAGCCCTGCTGCCAGATGACGTACTTGACGTTGAGCTGCCGGGCGTTCGCGCGCACCCAGTCGGCGATCCTGTCGCCATCACGCCCGGTGACCATGACATCCAAGGCATGGCCACTGTGGTGATCGCTACGCCCGTTGCCTGGGCGGAAGCCGCCGATCGTCCTGGTCTGGAACTGGGCGCCGATTCGCCCCCGCACTGCTGCTGGCCAGGGCGCCAGTCCGGTGGTGCCGCGGCCGGTGGTCAGAGAGCAGTTCCAGGCCTGGGAAAGTTTCCCAGGGCCGATCCACGAGGGATGCGAGGAGGCGGCCTTCGCTGTGGAGCGGGCGGGCCGTGCCTGGGCAGCTGGAGCGCTCAGTCCGGCGAGCAGGAGGCAAGACACGGCGGCCGTCGCCAGATAGCGAAGGGGCGGAGTGGTCGTCATACCTGGAACAGTGGCTCACGTAACCATTCCGTGTCCACTCCGTGATGGCCCCGTGATCAAACATCGACTGACGTTTTACCGGTTGGTACCCGGAACCCGCCCTGACCTTGACGAAAGGCGCTCCGCAGGCCGGTCTGGGCCAGCAGGCGGTCGCGAGCAGGCGGTGCTGTGCTTCCCGGAGCGCCAACGGGTCGACACGGGCGGAGAGGGCCATCCGCTAACAAGTCTCCGACACCTCGGCGCACCGTCCACAGCCCAGCCCGGGTGGCCCCCACCGGTGCACGAGGCGGGCTACCGTCGCAGTCCCCTCGATGAACGGAGCCCGCCGTGACCTCCACCTGCGTCAGCGCCACCACCCCCTCTGTCCTGGAAGACCGCGACGTCCTCGAAGACGTGTCCCTGCGGCGCACGCGCCTAGTGCAAGCACTGGTCCGAGGGGAACCCCGCTGGTCGCCCGCCCGCAGCCTGCTCCGGCCGCTCCTGGTCGGCTTCGCCCTGGCAGTGCTGGGGCTTGTCGTCTACGCAGCAGTGATCTTCGCGCAGAGCCAGCTGCGAACCGAACAGTCACCCGTAGCCTCGATGTCCACCTCGAATCCTGCTGCGGGGTCGCCCTCGGTGCCCTGAGCGGACGCCCCTACTCCACCGGGGCGCTGCTGCCATTGCCCGGTCCGCCCGCTGCGTGACTGCGCTGTTTAGTGCACCAGGTGGGAGATCACCTGTGCCAGACCGGTGACCGGCACCACCAGAGGCACTAAGGCCAGCGTGCACGTCTTCTCCAGCACCCCAGCCCAGACCCGCAACCGACTGAGGCTGACCTGATCCGTGGGCCGGCCAGTGATCATCGTCGGCAGGAGAACGGCCAGTGCGGCCAGCACCACCAGGTAGCCAAGGGCGTTCTCGGCGACGCCGGGGGTGCGCGCAACACACGCCAACATCCCGCCCGCTCCGGGCAGCAGACAGACCGCCACATGTTCGGGATGCACGAAGGCGCGGCTGCGCAGCAGCACCACCGACGTGGCGCACAGAGCGAACGCCACCCCCCATCTACCCTGGCCAGCAGCCAGTACTGCCCCGCACGCCACCGCTGCGGAACACACCAGGGCACAGACGGCGAGGTCGAGACGGGCCCGGTGCACGGCCCTGCTCACCTGTGTCCGGGTGACCGTCGTGCCCGCACTGTGCTGGTCATCCAGCCGCGACAAACCCGAAGTGCACAGCGCCAGCCGGGGTGCTCGATCGTGCAGCACGAGCGCGGCCACGGTCAGCGCGGCGGCCGTCGCCGGCGTAGACAAACCCTCGTTCTGGCCGACGAGGGCCGCCCCGGTCAGGGCGCACACCAATCCCGCAGCCAGCCCGACCGCACGCAGCAACAGACTGCGTCCGTTGAAAAGCACGACGGCAACGAGGGCGGCCACAAACACGCCGAGGCTGACCAACCAGGCCGCCGCCAGCGGACGTTCACAGACCTGGGTGGCCAGCAGAACACTGCTCGCCGCGACGACGGCCAGAAAAACCAGCAGCGACAGTACCTGCTCCATCTTTCCCCGCCCCCGCATCAGGCAGATCGACAAGGCGGCCGATACCCCGGCCAAAAGCAACCCGAACATCCGATCCTGGCGCGAGAGAATGCTCAAGCTCAGCACCGCCGTGAAGAGCGGCAGCGACAGCGCCGCGCACCGGACAATCGCCGTCCCCGACCCGCCACCGTCCGCCGGTGTGCCCGCCGATATGGCGGCGGAACTGACTGCGTGCGCGATGTCATGAACGAACGGATCTTGCTCGGCAGGCTCGTAGGAACGCAGGAGCAGGCTGGCGCCCTCGGGGATAAGCGCCTGACCCAGCGTGCTTTCCCGGCGCAGAGGACCGCGAACAGGGTGCTCGAGCAGCCATCGCCGCTCCCCCGGTTCAGCCATCTCCTGCACCAGGAGCACAACCAGATCGGCAACCGGGAGGTCTTGTGGCACAGCGACATCGAGCTGACCCGACGGTCCATGGACTCGCACCCGGATGACGGATTCTTGGATGGTCACGTGTCGTCCTCGCGCCGGTGGATGAGCTCGATGTGGGCGTGCGTGACCGTACTACGGTCTGCTGACCTGCATCGATGCCCACACACAGCGGTTGGGGATGTCGTCTCCCCCCACCGCGTTAGAAACTTCCGGAGCCCACCCATGGAAACGGTCGTGCACCGCCAGCCGCGTCGCGCACCGGAGAAGGCGCCACCGCGCGATCTGGTTCTCGCGGCACCTCCGACGCAGGCTTCCACCGGACCCGGTGCTTTGTTGCCGACCCTGTTGCCCGCCCTGGGCGGCATGGGAATGTTGCTCTTCATGGTGGCGGGTCGACGGCCGCTGTTCATCATGGCCGGACTCGTCATGGTCCTGGTCACCGTGGGAGGTGCCATCGCGATGGCGCTCTCCTCCCGCACGGGCGCTCGTAAACAGCAGCGCGAGGGACGAACCCGCTACCTGGAGTACTTGGAAGGGGTGCGTGATGAACTGCGCACTGCCGGGGCTGCGCACCGGCAACGGGAAAACCTCATTCATCCGGCGCCTAGCGACCTACTCACGTTCGCCTGCTCAAGCAGGTTGTACGAACGGCGCCGAGAGGACCCCGACAGCGGATGGGTGCGGATCGGGGTGGGAGCCCTACCCCACCCCATCACCCTGCGGTGGTCGAGCCCACCCAACCCGTTGACCCCCCTGGACCCGACCTGTCGGCGCGCCGCTGTGGCCCTGGCCCACGAGCAAGGGGCACTTGCCGATCAGCCGATCTGTCTACCGTGCAACGGCACCCGATCCATCGTCGTCATCGGGCGAGACCGTCAAGAGGTGCTTGGGGTAGCGCGTTCGATCGTGATGGGGTTGGCAGCCCTGCACTCTCCCGAAGATCTGCGGCTGGCGGTGTGCTCCCCAGACCCGGAGCTGGACTTTGCGCGCTGGCTGCCGCATGCCCGTGCCGGTGGGAACCTCCTTGTCGCCTCTCAGGCGTCGGCCTTGACCACGCTGCTGGGCGAGCACGCCGGAAGCATCGCCGGTTTTCACCTCGTCGTCCTCGCCGACGAATGGGGATCCGCAGACCCGTCCCTCGCCGCCCCCGGCGTCGTCGTGCATCTCCTGCACCCAGGAGGCCGCCAGCCCGAGAAGGTGGACGTGCGCGTCGAAGTCGAGGCCGGACGGGCCCGAATGTGGGTCGGCGCGCAGTCATGTGACTTCAGGATCGACCAACCCTCGGCGCAGGAGGCCGAGGCCCTGGCCAGGTCACTGGCCGGCCGGGTACGCACCCGGGAGGTGCCCGCCCACGGCGCAACCCGCGATTCCCATGATGTGCGCGACCTGCTGGCCTGGTCCCCGGACACGCACTGGCGACCGCGTGATTGCCCAGCCGCCCAGAAATCGCTACTGCGAGCCGCCGTCGGCATCTCCGACGACGGGCGCAGCCTCATCCTCGACCTCAAGGACGCGGCCCGCGACGGCATGGGGCCGCATGGGCTCATCGTGGGTGCCACCGGTTCTGGAAAGTCGGAGTTGCTCCGCACGCTGGTGCTGTCTCTGGCCTGCAGTCACAGCCCGCAAGAGCTGTCCTTCGTGTTGGTGGACTACAAGGGCGGGGCGACCTTCGCCGGGCTGGAACGGCTGCCGCACACCGCGGGCTCCATCACCAACCTGGCGCTGGATGTGGATCTCGTCGCAAGAATGCGTGATTCGCTGCTGGGTGAGGTGCGCCGGCGCCAACAGGTTCTGGCTGAGAACGGGCACCACCCGGACATCTTCGCCTATGCCCAGGCCCGCCGCGCTGACCCAGAGTTGCCACCCCTGCCGCTGCTACTCGTCATCATCGACGAGTTCGCCGAACTGCTCACCGCCGAGCCGGAGTTCCTGGAGACGTTCCAGGGCATCGGCCGGATCGGTCGTTCCATCGGCATCCACCTGCTGTTGGCCTCCCAACGCCTCGACGACGGCCGGCTGCGCGGCCTGGAACCGCATCTGTCGTTCCGGATCGCGTTGCGCACCTTCACCACCGAGGAGTCCCGGGCGGTGCTGGGCGGGCCGCAGGCCGGGCTGCTCCCGAGCCGTCCCGGGCTGGGCTACCTGCGAGTCGCCTCCGGCGAGCTGGTTCGATTCCTCGCCGATTACGTCTCAGCCCCCGTCCAAGACGGCCCCCGCACCGGCGTCCATCGCCGCATCGAGGTGCTCAACCCCGGTCGTCAAACCCGGCAGCACAGCGGTGACCGGCATCGGGAAGTACCGCCGGCTGCCCCACCCACGCCCTCGATGCTGGACTTGTTGGTCTCGCGCATGGCTCAGGCGGCTCAGCCGGTGAATCAGATCTGGCTGCCGCCACTGCCGGCGCGTCTCTGCCTGGCCGACCTCGACGCGGCGTTCCCGGCGCCGGTCGGCGCGCTACCGGCCCGGATCGGCCTGGTAGATCTGCCGGGACAGCAGCAGCAGGAACCGTTGGATCTGGACATCGCCCAGACCCAACTCGCTGTTCTCGGCGGTCCCCGTTCCGGGCGCTCCAGTGCGCTGCGCGCTGTGGCGATGGAGGTGGCGCGTCGTAACTCCCCCCGGCGCGTGGTCATGCACGCCCTGGACCTGGACGGCGAAGGGCTGCGACCCTTGGCGGGGTTGCCGCATGTGGGCACCGTGGCCAGGCGAGCCAACCCGGACCTGGTCACCCGGGTGATCCACGAACTCACCGAGATTCTGCGTCAGCGTGAAGCTTTCGGGGTACCGGCTGTGTCCGAAACCAGCTTCGACGCCCGCGGTGAGGTGCGCACCGCACACGCCCCACACATCCTGCTGCTCCTGGATGGCTACGCGACCCTGCGCCAGGACCATGAGGACCTGCATGACCGGTTCGTGGAACTGCTCACCCGCGGGGTGCCCTACGGCATCCATGTGGTCCTCAGCGCAGCACGCTGGCACGACCTGCGCCCGGCGTTGCAGGTGAGCATCGCTTCCCGCCTGGAACTGCCGTTGGTGGACCCGCTGGACTCGGTCCTGGACCGCAAACTATCGGCCCGGCTACGCCCGGATCGCCATCCCGGGCGTGCCGTGGCCGGTCCGGGCCGCCTGGCTCAACTCGCGTTGCCGAGCACCCTGCCGGTTTCCTCGGCCAGCGTGCTGCCGCAATTGGAGGCGGCGAGTGTGGCCGAGTTAGCCGCCCAGCACTCGTGCGCGGCCAGCGCGATCCGGCTACTGCCCCGGCTGGTGCTGTTCGAGGAGCTTGAAGGGGGCCAGACACCCGCTCCAGGGCGGATCGTCATCGGCCTTGCCGGGGACACCCTGGCCCCGGTCGAACTCGACCTGAGCGGCAACGATCCGCATCTGCTGCTCATCGGCGACGACGGCAGCGGCCGAACAAGCTTCTTGGGCAACCTGGCGACCCGGCTGCGCACCCAGGACACGCTGGGTGAGGTGGTCTTCGCCCTGATCGACCCGCGTGGCGGGCTGCGTGCGGCGTTGCCCGCCGAAGCGATCGCGGCCTACGCCACTGACTCCACCGGCGCGCAGAACATGGCGAATTCGCTGGCGCTGGAGCTAGCCGACCGGCTGAAGCACGCACGCAACTCGCCAGCCATTGTCTGCCTGGCCGATGACGTCGAGCTTGTCCTGAACTCCGGGGCGCCGGCTTTGCAACCACTTCTGAGCTATCTGCCGCGCGCCCGGGAACTCGGTTTCCACCTCATTCTGGCGCGGCACGGCGGCGGCGCCTCCCGCGCCCTCTTCGATCCGGTGTTGAGCCGCATCAAGGAGTTGGGGTGCCCCGGCCTGCTGCTGTCCGGGGACGCCGAAGAGGGGCCGTTGTGGCCTCGGGCCACCCTGGCTCCGCGTCCGCCGGGTCGCGCGCTGTTGGTTCGCCGCGGCGGGAGTCCGCGTGTCATCCAACTCGGTCGCTGAACCCCCAACAGTGACGACACCACCGCGCTTATCCACAGTGCTGGCGGATGCGCCCGGGCCCCACTACGAGCGGCCCTAACGTGGCCGCGTCGCAGCAGACCAGGAGAGAAGCCATGCCGCCCGTCCCCCCGTGCACCCATCCGCAGCGGATCACGTGCCCTCGCCGCGCATTCAGCTCCTCGCGCTCCCTGCGGATCGGCTGCGCGCTGGTCGTGGCCGTTGTAGCCACCCCGCTCACCGGGCAGGTCTCATGTGCCGAGGGCACTCCCGCACCGCCTGCCAGCAGGTCGACGTCCTGGCCGATTCCGACGTCGCCGGCCGCCGCGCCCCCGGCGGCCCAGAACCTACCGGCAGAGCCGGAGTCGGCCTTATCTGCCCCAGGGCAGTGCGGGCCTACACCAGCTCCGCCGACCGTGACGGCGTGGCCGCCGCCGGTCGGGGCGCAACCGCCCGCTGACCACGGCAGCGCGGCAGCGGTCGGCTCGGAGAAGCAGCCTCGGGCCAGCGCAGTCCTGCAGGTGCCGCCGGAGGGGATGACCCTGGTGCTGCGCGGGCTGGCGAGTGTGGCCGCCGGCGGCTTGCCGGTGTTGCCTTCGGCGGTACCGACATTTTCCGGTGGCGCGAAAACCGGCGCCGGAAACGCCGTTGCGGGTGCGCCCGCGCCGGCGGTGGGCTCTGCTGGAGTCATGTCTTCGCAGAACGCCTCCGGACTTCCCTGGCGCTCGGGCGTCTTCGGGCACTCGTTGGAGCGCACCGAACGCTTCCAGCAGGTGATGCAACGCAAGGTCGACGTCATCGGGGTGGCACCCTCGCGGGGGTCCTGGGCCAGCATCATGGACGGCTGGTGGCTGGAGCGGGCCCCTGAAGGGTTCGTCGGGACGCTCGATGTGGCGGTCCCGTTGTGGCAGGAGGACGGCGACCTGGCCAGCGCCGCAGCCGGTGAGGATGAGCAGCATTGGGAGGAACTCGGGCGGGTGCTGCACGAGCGCTACCCGGGCAGTACCGTGCGGATCGGGTGGGAGTTCAATCTCGCTGCCTGGTCTCATCACGCTGATGAAGCCAACGTCGAGCAGTGGAAGAGCGCCTTCCGGCACGCCTCGATTGCATTGAAACGGGGCGGGCCCAGTCTGTTGGTGACGTGGAACCCCAACAAAGGGCGGGGCGATTCACTGCCCGAGGCCACCCTTGCCTGGCCCGGAGACGATGTCGTGGACATCGTCGGGCTAGATGCCTACGACTGGTGGCCGGCCTACTCCGAGAGCACCTGGCCGCAGCACCGCGATAGCGATCAAGGCTGGGCGTTCTGGGTGAACTTCGCGCGATCCCGCGGCAAGGCGTTCGCGGTTCCCGAATGGGGCGTCGCGCCGGGTAACGATCACGGTGGTGGGGACAACCCCTACTACGTGCAGACCGTCGTGGACTATCTGGCGGGCGAGCACCGCAAGGACGGGATTGTGCACTCGGTGCTCTACTTCGATGAGCCCGAGTCCTACATCGCCAACAGCATGGCCGAGGGACAGGTGCCCCAGTCAGCAGCGGCCTACCGGGAGGCGCTGAACCACCTTGCCGCACCAGGCGCTGGCGCCGAGCCGGGCGAACCGGGCCGGGGTGGCACCCAGCAGGGTGCTGACGCCCAAGGTGGATCTGGGCAAGGCGCCGAGCGACAAGGCGGCACCCAGCAGCGTGCCAGCCAGCCGGATGCCGACAAGCAAGGCCGACCCTGGCCAGACCAAGATGCCGCATCCGAAGCTGGACCCGGCCACGAATGGTCAGCGCCTCACGGACAAGAACACGGTCCGGTTCCGGGATAGTCGCGGCAACGGCAAGGACGACACCGGCCGATGGTGTTCTCCTGCGAAGCACACAGGCGCCGGGCGACCCACAGCTCGCACAGGTAATCGAGGGCGCTCAGCAAACAGCTAGGACCCTGCACCGCCTCTGTTCCAGGCGCGGCCGGACGTGTCCGGCGCGGGAAGAACTGACACCCGCCGGGTGCAGCCGAGCGGGCTCCACCCGCCGTGTCGTAGCCTCGGGGTCATGGTCGACTCGGTTGTTTTCCTCCACGGTCTTGGAGGTTCTCCGCTTTCGTGGGAGGCACAAACTGCTGCGCTGCCCGCGAACCTGCAGGCCAACGCCCCCTGGCTGCACGGGCTGCGACCGGGTCGTTCCGGGCAGAACGAGACGTTCACCTTGGAGGCTGCGGCCCGCCAAGTAGCCACCACCGTGGAATTCGACCAAGGCGGTCACGCCGCACTGGTCGGTCATTCGTTAGGGGCCCTGGTCGCGCTGCGCTGCGCGCTGGATCGCCCTGAGCTGGTCGACCGGCTGGTTCTGCTGGGAGCTACGGCTGATCCCCCGCGCAGCGCCATGTGGTTACAGAGTCTGCTCATCCGGCTGCTGCCCAAGACCGGCTCGGCGGGCTGGACAAAGAACGCCTACGCGCTGCCGTCGAGGAAGCCGGACGCGCAGGCCTGCAGGAGCACCTCGGGGATGTGCTGGCCCCCACCTTGGTGTTGGTAGGTAGCAAGGACCGGGCCAACCTGGCCGCTGGACGTGCCTTGGCCGAAGGTATCCCCGGCGCCCGGTACGAGGTGGTTCCCGAAGCCGGGCCACTGCTGATGCGCGACCAGCCCGAGACTGTGAATCGCCTCCTCTACGACTTCCTCGCCTGAGCCGTCACGGCGTATTCGAAGAGCGCCTTGTTGGAGTTGCGTTTGCGGATGACACAACACTGCACATCCTGGTAGTCCAGCGCCTGCAGCATCGCCGCAAACCAGCGCTGTGCCGGGACCTCGTGATCGTAGAAGGTCGAGTTGCCGATGATGTAGCAAACCCGGCCCTGCGGGCGCAGGACTCGCTCCAGCCCGGTGAAGTGCGCCCACATGTCGTGGTGGTACTTGCGCACATAGGTGGCCAGGACCGGCCCGCTGCGCCCACCGTCAGCAGCGATTCGAGCGCACACCTGGTCCAGTTCCGCCTCGACGGGAGTGCTGCCCTGCGCCTGCCAGGAGGTCAACCTGCTGGTGGCCACTCCCCAAGTGCCGCCGATCGCTTCCCAGTCCAGGGCACCGGCGTCGCTGGGTGCATCCAGGTAGCCCAACCAGTACATGTACGGACGCAACTCACGGATGTAGGACATTCGGTTGACGTAAGGCGGGGAGGTCAGCACCAGGTCTGCCGGCTCCAGGTCGCTGGGCACCTCTCGGGAATCCCCCGCCCGGATGATGGCCGAGCCCGGCAGCGGTTCGGCGGCGCTGCTGATAAGTGTCTCCAGCTCAGTGGTGAAGAGCTCCAGAACAGCGTCGAACTCCCACTGCTGCGCGTCGCGAAAGGACATGCTCTGGTGGTTGAAGGCAGCGTTGCTGCAGGTGATGAGGGTGCGGCAGAGCCCCAGCCGCAGCAAGGCGATCTCAGCGGGTTCAACAGCCTTCTCGAATTCGGCGGCTTCAGCGCGGGCGTGATGGGGCGCGCCCCCGGCACCAGCTGCGGCGGATCGCGCTTCGATAGCCGCCCGCAGCAGCCCGAGAGCCCGTAGCGCCTGCGGACTCCACCACTTCTCGATCCGGTGCAGGGCCGGAAGCCACGGAGCCTGATCTGTCGCGGCTCGCGCTGCGGCGATGACGGCCGCGCATGCCGACTGCGTGGCGGTCAACTGCGCCGGGGAGTAGTCGCGGGTCTTGGTACGCCCGAGCCAGATGAGAAAGGGGTTGAGGTCGATGCTCTGTCCCCGGTGTCCCAGCTCGGCTGCTGCCAACGGTGTCGTGCCGGTTCCGGAGAAGGGGTCTGTGACCACCGATCCTGCCGGGAGTCCAGCCAGGCGTTCGCGGACCAGACGCACCCCGTAGGCCGGCGTCAGTCGCAGCCACCCGTGACGCCCGACACCCACGTTGGCCCGGTAGGTCAGGTCCTGCCGCCGCGCCGGGGCCACGTGGGTCTCCGCTCGTTCTCTCGGTGGGGCGGGCGGGGCTCGAACCCGCGACCCTCAGATTATGAGTCTGGTGCACTGACCGGCTGTGCTACCGCCCCTGGAACGGCCATGGTAGCCGAGGTCGAGCCGCACCCCGACTGCGGCTCTCGTCCATCGCCCTGCGTCGCGCGCGCTGCGCCTCGGCAGGATGCACAGTCGGCGGCTCGGACGCCCGGCCCCGGCCAGCGCGGGCACCCGAGCAGGGCCTACTCCCGGTAGAAACCCGCAGAGGAGCGGCAGCTGGCCTGACCTAGCCGCGACCGGGTACGACGAAGGGCCCGACTTTCGTCGGGCCCTTCGTTGGATGCTCCCCCGGTTGGACTCGAACCAACAACCCTCCGGTTAACAGCCGAATGCTCTGCCAGTTGAGCTACAGGGGAATGGCAACGAGGAAACGATAGCAAAGAACCTCCCAGGTCACGAAACCGGCCCGGTAGAACCCAGATCCAAGTCGACAAGCTCAGCCAACGAACGCAGCACAGACTGCCCCGCGGCCATCGCCTCGGAGTCCCCGCGCCGAACCCCACGGCTCCAGATCAGCTGCGGAACGAGCTCATCGGTGCATAAGTCTTTGCGGATGGCGGCTTTGCCCAACTGGCGTGTCGGGCCCTGGATGGGGGCGTCGATGATGAGGCTGGCCTGCACTCGGTCGTGGAAGACCTCGGCGAAGCGAACCCCGCTCCCTTCCGGGAAGGTCCACTGGGCAGCCCGGGAACCATCGACCCAGGTCACCGAGATGGTGGCGGTGAGGCTGTCCCAACTCCCGGCGTCCACCTCCAGCCAGCGCCGCCGAGCGAGCTCTCCCCGCTCGGGGTGCAGCAGGATCAGCTCATGCAGGGTCGCCACGACCACGCATCCCCCGGCTTCCAACTGGCGAGCCAGCACGCGGTCTTTCGGGCCCAGTTCTACCGGCACCTCGGGCCCTGAATCTTGCTGTCGTCGCAACCACTTGATCATTCGAGACGCTCCCTGAGTGCCACACGTTGTCGCTGTAAGTCATAGAGCCGCAGTGCTATTTCGTGCGCGGCCTGCGGATCGTCATGCTCGGCACGCTGTAGCGCACTGGCGGCGTCGGCGATCCGCTCCTGCAACGGGCCCTCCAGGATGCGCACGTACAAGTCCTGGACGTAGCGCGACTCCGGCATCCCGTTCTCGTCCAGACGCGCTTTGATCGGCGCCATCAGCAGGTCGCTGACCAGAGCGTCCACCGGTTGCGGACAGCCTGCGTTGACCGCATCCACCCAGCTCATCGGGTTCTGCGCCGCCCCGTCCTGCAGGGCGGCCAGCACGCCGGAGAACACCGCCCGATGTGCCGGTGCACGGAAAGCCAAGGCGTCGACCTGGGCGATCTCCTCGGCCGAGAAGGCGCTCGGGTACTGCAGTAGCACCTGCAAGAACTGGTGGGCCAACTCCACCATCGGGTCCGAACGGTCGGGCCGGGCCAGCAGGGTCGATCCCTCCGAGGCCTCCACCGGCTCCGGTTTGAGCCTGGCCGGGCGCTTCTGAGCGCCACGGGCCACCTCACCGGCGAGCTGCTCCACTTCGACACCGATCCAACCGGCAACGGTTCGGGTGTACTCCGGACGAAGTGCCCGATCGCGGATCCCGGCGATGATGGGGGCAACGGCACGCATCCCCTGCACCCGCCCCTCGGCGGTGTCCAGCGCGAATCGGGCCAGGGTGGTCCGAACCGCGAACTCGAACATCGGGACCGCGTCGTCAACGAGAGCGCGCACCGCGTCGTCGCCACTTTGCTGACGCAGTTCGCACGGGTCCATGCCGGAACCGGCCACGGCCACGTAGCACTGCGAGGCCCACTTCTGGTCCAGGTCGAAGGCCTTCATCGCCGCCTTCTGTCCTGCCGCGTCACCATCGAAGGTGAAGATCGTGCGGGCTGGCGCAGCCGAATCGTCATCGCGCAGGATCCTGCGCAGCATCGCGACATGGTCTGGCCCGAACGCAGTCCCGCAGGTAGCTACGGCACCCTCGACACCGGCCAGATGGCACGCCATGACGTCGGTGTAGCCCTCGACCACGATGGCGCGTCGGGTGGAGGCGATGGGTTTCTTGGCCAGGTCCAAGCCGTAGAGCAGGGAGGTCTTCTTGTAGATCGGGGTTTCCGCGGTGTTCAGGTACTTCGCGGCGATGCGGTCTTCGTCGAAGAGGCGGCGGGCACCGAATCCCACGGTGTCGCCGGTGATGTCGCGGATCGGCCAGACCAGGCGCCCGCGGAAGCGGTCGTAGAGCCCGCGCGAGCCGCGCCCGACCAGCCCGGCCAACACGATCTCGTCCGCGGCGAATCCTTTGTCGCTCAGGTGCCGCACCAGGTCCTCCCCGCCGCGGGGGGCATACCCGACCCCGAAGTGCGCTGCGGCGGCGCTGTCGAACCCTCGAGCTCGTAGGAAGTCACGGCCGGCGCGTGCGTCCGGCGCCCGTAGCAGCGCCTCGTGATAGAACTCCTCGGCGACCCGATGTGCCTCCACGAGGCGGCCCCGTCGCCCGTGATGTTCGCGTGGGCCGCCGCCCTCTTCGTAGCGCAGCGGGACCCCGCAGCCGGCGGCCAGCCGCTCCACGGCCTCCACGAAGGTGAGGTGATCGACCTTCTGCACGAAGCTGATGACGTCGCCGCCCTCATTGCAGCCGAAGCAGTGCCAATGACCGACCGAGGGGCGGATAGTGAAGGACGGGGTCTTCTCGTCGTGGAAGGGGCACAACCCTTTCAAACGGCCCGCCCCGGCGCGCGTCAGCGTGACATGTTCGCCCACGACGGCTTCGATCGATGCTTTCTCTTTGACGAGCGTGACGTCCTCGTCCTTGATTCGACCGGCCACGCCACCTCCTTGGTCACCCCGAGTCTAGGTGGCACAGTCCATCGTGTCGGGCCGGTACCCACCTGTATCCACGCGCGAGCGCGGCTGAGCTTTAACGCCACCACGTGTCGTACAAGGACAGTGCCCGCAGATCCGACAGTGAGGCAACCTGGTCGACGATGACCCGCCGGGCTTCGGCCTGGCTGCGGGCTTGCGCCAGATCTGCCCGATGCACCGGGTCGAGCCGCTCGGGCACCTCGCTGAAAGCTTCAAGCAGCCCGGTGATGACGGCATGTTCGTTCTCTCGCACCGACATCCGTGCTGGGGAGAGCATGACGAAGTGCGCCGCGAGCGCTTTGAGAACGGCAACTTCGGTGCGGGCTTGCTCGGGAACGACCAGGTCGGCGTTGTGTCGGATGAGGGGGCCGGGTCCGTGCACGGCGCGCGTCGCCTTTTCTGAGGCGAGCACGAACCGGCCGATCAACCGGCTGGTCATATCCTTCAGTGCTGCCTGCCCGGCGCGGCTGCCGTCATAACCCTGGGCCATCTGCCCGGAACGCAGTAGACGGTCCACGGCGGCTTCCAACATCGCGTCCTCGGCCTGCGGCACGTACCAGCGTCGGGCGGTGTCGAAAACGGGCACCAGATCGACCGGCGAGGTCAGCACCCGCAGGTCCAACTCGCCGGAAGCGACCGCATCCTCCACGTCGTGCACGGAGTAGGCGATGTCGTCCGACCAGTCCATGACCTGGGCCTCGATGCATCGGCGCGCAGTGGTGACTCCGTCCCGCAACCAGGTGAAGACCTCCAGGTCGTCCTCGTAGACCCCGAACTTGGCGCTACCCTGCGGCGCTTGCGCTGCCGGCCAGGGGTACTTGGTGGCTGCATCGAGGCTGGCCCTGGTGAGGTTCAACCCCGCCGAACGCCCGTCGGGGTGGAAGCGTTTGGCCTCCAATCTGGTCAGCAGGCGCAGTGTCTGCGCGTTGCCTTCGAAGCCCCCGATGTCGGCACAGGCAAGTGCCAGCGCCGACTCGCCGTTGTGACCGAAGGGCGGATGTCCCAGGTCGTGTGAGAGACAGGCGGTGTCCACCAGGTCGGCGTCACAGCCCAGGGCCGCGCCGAACTCCCGCCCGATCTGGGCCACCTCGAGGGAGTGGGTGAGTCGGTTACGCGCGAAGTCGCCGCTGTCGGGCCGCACGACCTGGGTCTTGGCCGCCAGCCGCCGCAAGCCGGAGCAGTGCAGAACCCGGGCGCGATCACGGGCGAAGTCGTGCCGGTCGGTGCGCTTCTGGGCAGGATCCTCCCCTACCCAACGCGCCCGATCATGTATCGAATACCCCTCCACGTATGCACTGTAGAGTCCGGGGCGCCCCGCACGCGAGGCATGCGTTCCTCCTCGCCGGGGACGGCTGCGGCAGGACACCACCAACCTCACGTATGGTCGAGCCATGCCAGAGCGTCCCGCCCTCATTTCCCCTCGTGAACTCTATGAGCTCATGCGTCGAGGCGCAGGCGATACACCGCTCCTGCTGGACGTGCGCTGGGCGTTGGGCGCCGACGACGGATACGACGCCTACCTGCAAGGACATCTGCCCGGAGCGGTCTTCGTC
The DNA here is from genome assembly GCF_012277275.1 of Gephyromycinifex aptenodytis. Lineage (GTDB taxonomy): Bacteria > Actinomycetota > Actinomycetes > Actinomycetales > Dermatophilaceae > Gephyromycinifex > Gephyromycinifex aptenodytis. The sequence continues at coordinate 655,850 of NZ_CP051155.1, forward strand.
GACCTCGAACGCGACCTGTCCGGAGAGCTCGCCGAGGACGGAACAGGCGGGCGGCACCCGATGCCGACGGTGGACGACTTCGAGATCGACATGGCTGAATGCGGCGTCGATAACGACCGGCCCGTGGTCTGTTATGACGATTCAGGTTCGTTGGCAGCAGCCCGTTGCTGGTGGCTACTGCGCCATTTCGGCAAATACGACGTGCAGGTCCTGGATGGCGGTCTGCAGCAGTGGCGCGCGCAGCGGCTGCCTATCGAGTCAGGGCTGCGGTTGACCGAAGAGGGCGACTTCTCGGTCCGACGCGGCCACAGCCAGGTCCTGCAGGCTGAACAGGCGACGATGTTCGCCGAGCAGGGTCTGCTGTTGGATTGCCGCCCCGCAGACCGGTTCCGCGGCGAGAACGAAATCATCGACCCAATCGCCGGGCACATCCCCGGCGCGGTCAGCATGCCGGCGCGCACCCTCACTGACGAGTTCGGCAGGTTCCTGCCCACGGAGGAGTTGCGCGCGAAACTGATGGCCGTCGGGGTTGACGGGGAACGTCCGGTAGCCACCTACTGCGGCTCGGGAGTGCAGGCCTCCCATGTCGCGCTGGCGATCTCGGTGGCAGGCCTGGGCGAGGTCGTCCCGATCTACATCGGTTCCTGGAGCGACTGGATCACCGACCCCTCGCGGCCCATCGCGATCGGCTACTCGGTGCCTCCCAACGCCTGATGGCCCGGTAGACACCGGGCGCCACGCTGCCGAAGCGGTAGCGCGGCAACCCCCTCGAACCCGGGCCGGCTGCCTGAGCGCGTCGTGCAGGTGCGCGCAGGCCCCGCAGGATTGCTTCGTTCGGATGGCGCAGCCCGCAGTCGCGCTCAGCAGGCCGATGCCGGGCGACAGGGCCGCAGCTAACCGCCGGAGACCGACAGTTCTGCGGTGGCCACCGATGCGGCGGCGCGTTCGTCGAGCTCTTGGGAGTCCAACCACCCTTCGGGCAGGGCAACCTGGCGCGCAGATCCGGCCCGGCCGCGGGGACCTTCGGCCGGTTCCCCCGGCCAGGCCACGTCGGGGTCCAGATCGGCGACGAGGTCATCCAGGTCGGACAGGCCCTCCACCAGCGCCAGGCGGTTGCGTAGCTGACCCCCGGCGGGGAAACCCTTCAGGTACCAGGCGATGTGTTTGCGGATGTCGCGGCAGGCGCGCTGTTCGTCACCGTCGTAGAAGTCGACGAGGTACACCGCATGCCGCCGCAGGGCCGCGCCCACCTCTCCCAGATTGGGCCGGACGCGTTGCTGCGATCCGGCCAGCACCGCCGCCAGGTCAGCGAACAGCCACGGCCGCCCCAGGCAGCCTCGACCGACGACGACACCGTCGCAGCCGGTCTGCTCCATCATGGCCACCGCGTCGTCAGCCGACCAGATGTCGCCGTTGCCTAGCACCGGCAGGTCTGCGAGCTCTTCCTTCAAGCGCGCGATTGCACTCCAGTCGGCTGTTCCGGAATAGGACTGGGCGGCCGTGCGGCCGTGCAAGGCGACCGCAGCAACCCCGGCGCTCTTGGCTATTCGCCCCGCCTGCAGATAGGTGAGGTGATCGGCGTCGATCCCCATGCGCATCTTGACCGTCACCGGGATCTGCCGACGGGCGGCCTCCTGCACTGCGCCGGTGACGATATCGGTGAACAGTTGTTTCTTCCACGGCAGAGCCGCTCCCCCACCCTTGCGGGTCACCTTGGGGACAGGGCATCCGAAGTTGAGGTCGATGTGGTCAGCACGGTCCTCATCGACGACCATCCGTACCGCCGCCCGGATCGTGGCCGGATCGACCCCGTAGAGCTGGATGCTGCGCGGGGACTCGTCGGGGTCGAAGGTGATCAGTCGCATGGATTCCGGCGTGCGTTCCACCAGCGCCCGCGAAGTGATCATCTCGCTCACGTACAGGCAGTCCCCGCCCCCCGCTCCAGTGCCGTATTCGCGGCACAACCGGCGGAAGGCACGGTTGGTGATGCCAGCCATCGGCGCCAACACCACAGGGGTGGGCACGGTGAGCGGGCCGAGTTGCAGAGCAGGGCGAGATGTCGTCATGGTGCAGCCATTCTCGCAGTTAGGGTGGGCGTCGTGACCGACGCCTCTTCCCGTGACATTCTGCTCAACCGGCTGCTGCGCATCCCCACCCCGGTGATGGCAGGTGTGCTCCTCGTGCTCATCTTTGTCGGGCTGATGCTCGCCGGGCCCGTCGGCGCGGTTTTGCTCGGGCTCGCGTTGCTCACGCTGTCGGTGATGCTGGCCCTGGTATGGCCCGCGATCCCGACGACCGAACGCATGCTGCGTCTGGCCGTGATCCTGCTCCTGCTGGCGATTTCCGTCGTCCGCCTGGGCGGACTCTGAACCGAGCACCATCTTTGCGCGCCCGTAGCGCGCACTGACGCCCGCAGGCCCAAAGGCCTGCGGGCGTCTGGCTTCCCCCGAATCGAGCAGGTCCGGCTCAGTCGTTCCCGGATTCCATTGCGGCCCAGTCGAGGGCTTCTTCGTCATCGCCGACCGGCTTGACGCGCGCGGCGATCGCTGCGGCACCACCTGGTTTCAGTTCCCCGACCAGGTGGGTACTGGCCATGCCGAGTTGGCGAGCCCCGGCCCCGGCGCCAAGCATCCCCATGCTCACGTACTGCTCGAGACGGCTGCGGGAATCGGCGATGTCGAGGTTGCGCATCGTTAGTTGGCCGATCCGGTCGGTGGGACCGAATGCCGCGTCGTCGTTGCGTTCCATCGACAGTTTGTCGGGGTGGTAGCTGAAGTTCTCGCCCTGAGTATCCATGATCGAGTAGTCATCGCCGCGGCGAAGCTTGAGCGTGACGGTGCCCGTGACGGAGGTGCTCACCCAACGCTGCAGCGACTCACGCACCATCAGGGCCTGCGGGTCCAGCCAGCGACCCTCATATAGCAGGCGTCCGAGGCGGCGACCCTCGGTGTGGTAGTTGGCCAGGGTGTCCTCGTTGTGGACGGCGTTGATCAACCGCTCGTAGCACAGGAAGAGCAGCATCATGCCCGGCGCCTCATAGATGCCGCGACTCTTGGCCTCGATGACCCGGTTCTCGATCTGGTCGGCCATGCCGAGGCCGTGCCGCCCACCGATGGTGTTGGCCTCCATGACCAGAGCCACCGGGTCCTCGTAGCGAATCCCGTTGATCGCAACGGGGCGCCCGAACTCGAAGCTGACGCTGACTTCCTCAGGCTGGATCTCCACCTCTGGGTCCCAGAAGCGAACGCCCATGATCGGGTCGACGAGTTCGATGCCGGCGTCCAGGTGCTCCAAGGCCTTGGCCTCGTGGGTGGCGCCCCAGATGTTGGCGTCGGTGGAGTAGGCCTTCTCTTTGCTGTCCCGGTAGGGCAGATTGCGTTCGGAGAGCCACTGGCTCATTTCGGCGCGTCCACCAAGCTGGCGGACGAAGTCTTCATCCAGCCACGGCTTGTAGATCCGCAGTTGGGGGTTGGTGAGCAGGCCGTAGCGGTAGAACCGCTCAATGTCGTTGCCCTTGAAGGTGGAGCCGTCGCCCCAGATCTGGACGTCGTCATCCATCATGGCCCGGATGAGCAGGGTGCCGGTGACGGCCCGACCAAGCGGGGTGGTGTTGAAATAGGTCTTGCCGCCCGAGCGCAGGTGGAACGCGCCACAGGCAAGCGCGACGAAGCCCTCCTCGACCAGCGCAGCTCGACAGTCGACCAGACGTGCTTCCTGCGCACCGTACTCTTTTGCACGCACGGGCACGGAGCCGATGTCGGGCTCGTCATACTGACCGATGTCAGCGGTGTAGGTGTAGGGGATAGCGCCGTTCTCGCGCATCCACGCGACAGCCACAGAGGTGTCGAGACCGCCGGAGAAGGCAATCCCGACCTTTTCGCCGGAGGGGAGCTTCGTCATGACCTTTGACATGTTCCGCACTCTATGCAGAGCACTGCATGATTATGCAGCGCGTCTCGTAATTCGGACACCGCGGTAGGCGCCGCAATGTGTCAACCGGGCGGCAAGGACTCGTCATAGTGGGTGGAGAACGCCGAGTTCGCCGTGGTGCGTCATGCGATGAACGTCACCGATTCGGTGCTGAGCCAGTCACCCCACGGGCGCACCGGGCAGCCTCATCCGGCTACGAGCCGCAGGGCTGGGGTCCATCCGGGCGTGCGGGTGCCGGCCTTGCGGGGCTCCTGGCACCGGCTTCAGTCGCCGCGTCGACGGCGCCGCCGTAGCGCCGGTCGCGTCGGGCGTAGATCTCCAAGGCTTCCCACAGGTGGCGGCGGTCGAAATCGGGCCACAGCGTGTCGAGGAAAACCATCTCGGCGTAGGCGCTCTGCCACAGCAGAAAGTTGCTGGTGCGCTGCTCCCCCGAACTGCGAATGAACAGGTCGACATCCGGCATATCCGGCTCGGGAAGGTGCCGGGTAACTGTCCGCTCGTCGATCGAGGATGCCTTCAGCCGTCCGGCTGCCACCAGTTCGGCGATCTCGCGGGTGGCATCGGCGATCTCAGCTCTGCCGCCGTAGTTGACGCAGAAGTACAAGGTCATCGTGGAGTTGCCCGCAGTCATCTCCTGAGCGGTCTCCAATTCTTTGATGACGGAACGCCACAGGCGCGGGCGCCGCCCCACCCAACGCATCCGCACCCCCCACTCGTTGAGTTGGTCGCGGCGTCGGCGAATGACATCTCGGTTGAACCCCATCAAGAAGCGCACCTCATCCGGGGAGCGCTTCCAGTTCTCGGTCGAGAAGGCGTAGGCGGACAGGTGGGTGACCCCGGCCTCGATGGCACCGGCAACCACATCCAGCAGCGAGGACTCCCCTGCTTCATGTCCCTTGGTCCGGGGCAGGCCGCGCTCGTTGGCCCAGCGGCCGTTGCCGTCCATGACGATGGCCACATGTTTGGGCATCACCTGCTGCGGGATCTGCGGCGGACGAGCCCCACTGGGGTGTGGGAACGGAGACGTCGGCACGGGTTTCCTCTCTGCGAGCTGTCGGCAATGCTGTGCTCAGTATGGCCGGTGCGCCTACGAGCAGGCTGGGGCGGCGCAGATCAACTACGCTCCACCAGCCGAAGCGATCGGACACCACGCTCCAGGTGCCATTGCAAGAAGGCCGTCACCAGTCCGCTGCCTTCGCGACGGTGTTGGGACAGGCTGGCATCCGCAGTTGCCCAGTCGCCCTCCAGCAGCGCGCCCAACAGTTCCAGCGTGGCCAGTGCCGGCGCTACCGAACCAGGGGTGCGACAGGAAGGGCACACGCTTCCCCCGGCGGCCACGTTGAAGGCGCGGTGCGGCCCCGGATCACCGCAGCGGGCACAGTCGGTGAAACTCGGCGCCCATCCCGCTACCGACAAGGCACGCAGCAGGTAGGCGTCCAGCACCAGCCCGGGTTCGTGTTCGCCGCCAGCCAAAGTCGCCAGCCCCCCCGCCAAGAGGTTGAACTGCGCCATTGCCGGGTCCTGGTTCTCGGTGAGTCGCTCAGCCGTCTCCAGCATCGCGGTGGCCGCAGTCCAGGAGACGTAGTCCCGGGATATCCGCTCCCCGTAGGGCGCCAGAACCTCTACCTGGGTGACCGTGTCCAGGCTGCGCCCCTCATACAACTGCGCGTCGATGACCATGCCGGGTTCCAGGCGCGCCCCGAACCGGCTCTTGGTTCGCCGTACCCCTTTGCCGACCGCGCGCACCAGGCCTCGCCGCCGAGTGAGCAGGGTGACGATACGGTCGGCCTCTCCGAGTTTTTGAGTGCGCAGCACAATGGCAGCGTCGCGATAGAGAGGCACCTACCCATTCTGCCCCCGCGACGGGGCACCCGTCCTCATCGGGGCGCTTTCACCTCGGGCAGCAGCACCGACGCACTCGGGCGGCCCACGGCGTTCATCCGGCTGCTAGAACTTCCGCGCCAACGATGTGCACACGGAACCCCCCGTCCTGAACCTGGACACTCTCTAGCGCCATTCCTTGCGGCAAGCCGGGTACGGGTTGGCGAATCGTCAGTGTTCGGCGCGCCAATTCACCCAGCACCGCATCGAAGAAACCGCTGCCGTCCACGTGTATCTGGACCGGCCGCACGACCAGGAGCCCATCTTCGGCGGTCACCACCCCGACCGCTTCGATGGGCAGATGGCGCCCCAGCACCACGATGTCGGCGCTGGCGCGGACCCGATTGCTCTCAGCGGCCCGGAGTTTTACTCCGTTGCCGATCTGGTTCTCCACCGTGGCGAAGGGGACAGTGGCGTCCAGGCCCACCTTGCGCCCTTGCACCCCCTGCTCGGTGCTCCCCGCACCGCCGGCGACGACGCGCACATCGAGCAGGTCCCCCTTGGCCGTCCGCACTCGATCCGCGGTGAGATCCAAACCGTGGGCCCACACATCGTCACCGCTGAGCGGGCCCGGAGCGGAATTGGCAGACGCGCTGTGACCCGGAACCGTCGGCCCACCGGCGACATGCGCACCCGGCCCGGTAGGCGCCTTCCACCAGATGACGGCAACGAAAAGGGCGCACGCGAACACCAACGCCAGCGTGATCGCCCCGACGATGGCCAAGACTCGCGTGATGAGCGGCACCTGCCAAGTCTCACATCCGCGCACGGCCGACGCAGTGCACACCCCCGCCACCTTCCACGCGGGGAAACCGGACCGCAGCATTCCACACGCCCTGATCGATGTTGTCGGTGGACCCAGGTAGGCTGGACACATGTTCGATTCCCAGCACGGCCTGCAGGGATCTCTTCTCGAGGACGTAGATGCTGACGGGCTGTCGAGCCTGGCCCCACACCGCCACTATCTCGCGGACGGAGCCTGGGTGGATATTCAACCGGGTTGGGTGGGTGGGGCTGACGAATTGTTCTTCCACCTGCGTGACCACGTCGATTGGCAGGCCGAACGACGGTGGATGTATGACCGTGAGGTTGCCACCCCCAGACTGTTGCGCTTCTACGAGAGCTACGAACCCCTGCCGCACCCGTTGTTGAGCACCTGCAAAGCAGAATTGTCACAGTGGTATCACCCGGAGTTGGGTGAGCCGTTCACCACCGCGGGGATGTGTCTGTATCGCGATGGACGCGACAGTGTCGCCTGGCATGGCGACCGGATCGGCCGCTCACGTGAGCACGACACGATGGTGGCCATCCTCTCCCTGGGGGCGCCTCGCCCGCTGTTGCTGCGCCCCGCCAGCCAGGCCGCCCGCGCCGCTGGCACCGGCACTCTCACGTTCGCGCTCGGCCATGGGGACCTACTGGTGATGGGCGGCAGCGCCCAGCGCACCTGGGAACACGCCGTCCCCAAGGTGGCGGGCGCGACCGGCCCGCGGATCAGCGTTCAGTTCCGCCCGCACGACGTGCGCTAGCAGCACAACGGCCGGGCCCGATGCGCAGCGAACACGCACCGAACCCGGCCGTCAGAACACCATCACTCCAGCTCAGGGACCGCCCCCGGGGCGGCTGATGCTTACAGCCGACTCCTCAGCCGGACGGTCGCGCTCGGCGCGGTTGACCGCGGAGAGGATGGCCGACATCGAGGCCCGCACGATGGAGTTGTCCAGGCCGACCCCCCACAGCACCCGATCGCCGATGGCGCACTCGACGTAGGCAGCCGCTCGGGCGTCCCCACCGGAACTCAGTGCGTGTTCGGTGTAGTCCAAGACCCGCACGTCGATACCGATCTGGGAAAGCGCGTTGATGAAGGCTGCGATCGGGCCGTTGCCGGTACCGTCCAGCTGCACTTCACGGCCCTGGTCGGTCACCGTGGCGATGACCCGGTCCCGGCCCTGAGCATCGGATTCGCTGCGAACCCGCACCGGGGCGAACCGGCCCCAGGCCTTCTCTCCTTCGCCACTGCCGGCGAGGTATTCGTCGCTGAACACCTCCCACAGCATGGCCGCGCTCATCTCCCCACCTTCGCTGTCGGTGCGCTGCTGGACCACCCCCGACAGCTCGATCTGCAACCGGCGCGGCAAGTCCATCTGGTATTCGTTGCGCATCAGGTAGGCGACCCCGCCCTTGCCGGACTGGCTGTTCACACGCACGACCGCTTCGTAGCTGCGACCGACGTCATGCGGGTCGATCGGCAGGTACGGAACACCCCAGACGAGGTCGTTGATCTCCTTACCGGATTCCTTGCACTGGCGCTCCATGTCTTCGAAGCCCTTCTTGATCGCGTCCTGGTGCGATCCGGAGAAGGCGGTGAAGACGAGGTCGCCGCCGTAGGGGTGACGCTCGTGCACCGGCAACTGGTTGCAGTGCTCCACCGTGCGGCGGACGTGGTCGATGTCGGAGAAGTCGATCTGGGGGTCCACGCCCTGGCTGAACATGTTCAAGCCCAAGGTCACCAGGCAGACGTTGCCGGTGCGCTCGCCGTTTCCGAACAGGCAGCCTTCGATGCGGTCGGCCCCGGCCAGGTAGCCCAGCTCGGCCGCAGCGACCCCGGTGCCGCGGTCATTGTGCGGGTGCAGCGAGACGATCATCGAGTCGCGCCGGGTCAGGTGGCGACACATCCATTCGATCGAGTCGGCGTACACGTTGGGCGTGGCCATCTCCACGGTGGCGGGCAGGTTGACGATCATCGGGTTCTCCGGGGTGGGGTCGAAGACCTCAGCCACCTCGTTGACGACCCGTACCGCGAACTCCAGCTCTGTTCCGGTGAAGGACTCCGGGGAGTACTCGTAGGTGATCTTGGTGTCCGGGATCGTCTCTTCCAGCTTTTTGCACAGCCGGGCACCCTGCAAGGCGATGTCGACGATGCCGTCCTCGCTCTTGCCGAAGACCACGCGCCGCTGCAGCACCGAGGTCGAGTTGTACAGGTGCACGATCGCCTGTTTGGCCCCCGAGATCGCGTCATAGGTGCGCTCGACGAGGTGGTCGCGGGCCTGGGTCAGTACCTGGATCGTCACATCGTCAGGGATGTGCCCGTCCTCGATGAGCAACCGGCAGAAGTCGAAGTCGGTCTGGCTCGCGCTCGGAAACCCGATCTCGATCTCCTTGTACCCCATCTGCACCAGCAGTTGGAACATGCGCAGCTTGCGCTCGGGGTTCATCGGGTCGATGAGTGCCTGGTTCCCGTCCCGCAGATCGACCGCGCACCACCGCGGCGCCTTCGTGATCGTCTTCTCCGGCCAGGTGCGATCAGGAAGGTCGATGGTGATTTGGTCCTGGAACGGCACGTACTTGCCGATCGGCATGCCGCTGTTCTGCTGGGTGGGTGTTGCGTAGCTCATGGGGTTTGCCTCACGTCGTCGCTGAGCGTGCTGGTAGTCCAGGCCTGGGCAGCACTCCGCGGCGAGGGTGGCCTGTTAGCAGGCCTCGCCGCGGCAGCGAAGGAGGAGGCGGCACGCGGAGCGCGACTTACCCAGAGCGGACACATTTCTCACCGTAGCGGCCTCGCTCGCCGGTACGCCACAACGACTCGCCCGCTGTCCACATCATGGACAACGGTCTCACCGCGGCCCGATCACGCAGAGGTCCTGCTGGGCAAAGGCTTCAGAATCCGAGCCGGCGCAATTGCTTGGGGTCGCGCTGCCAGTCTTTGGCCACTTTGACGTGCAGGTCCAGGTAGACGCGGTGTCCGAGCAGCGCCTCGATCCCGGTGCGAGCGTTCGTTCCCACTTCCCGGAGCCGGGCACCCCCACGACCGATGATGATCCCCTTCTGGCTTTCCCGTTCCACGAACACATTGACCCGAATGTCGTGCAGCGGATCGTTATCGGCGCGCCCCTCGCGCGGGGTGATCTCCTCGACCACAACGGCCAAGCTGTGCGGCAACTCATCGCGCACCCCCTCCAGGGCGGCTTCGCGCACCAACTCGGCGATCATCACGTCGTCGGGCTCATCGGTGGTCACCCCATCGGGGTAGAGCTGCGGCGACTGGGGCAGGAATCGCAACATCTCGGTGTAGACGATGTCGACTTGATCGCCTTGGGTTGCCGAGCAGGGCACGATCGAATCCCACTCGCCGAGTTTGTCAATGGCGATGAGGTGTTCGGCCAGACGCTGCTTGTCCACCAGGTCACTCTTGGTGGCGATGGCGATCACGGGGCGACGCCGCATCCTGCGCAGTTCTGCCAGTTCGGCGGCGATGAAACTGTCGCCGGGGCCGATGCGCTGGTCGGCAGGAAGGCAGAAACCGATCACGTCGACCTCGAGGAGAGTCTCGCGCACCAAATCGTTCAGGCGCTCCCCCAACAGGGTCCGCGGCTTATGCAGACCGGGAGTGTCCACCAGGATCAGTTGAGCGTCTTCCTCGGTGCGGATGCCGCGGATGGTGTGGCGAGTGGTCTGGGGCTTGCTGGAGGTGATGGCCACCTTTTCACCGACCAAGGCATTCGTCAGCGTCGACTTACCCGCGTTGGGTCGTCCGATGAGGCAAGCGAACCCAGCGCGATACGGCGTTTCTGGCATGTTCATCGGGGCTCCTCAGCCAGGTGGGCGCCGCCAGGGCGCGGTGCGGTGCTGGAGTACGCCGGTGGCGCCTCTGCGATGGCCTCGTCCGGGGATTCGCTCGCGGAATGGTCCGCGGCCGTCACGAGCACGCCCTCAGGTTCGCGTGTGGATGACCCCTCGCGGGAGTGTTCGGCGTCCGGGGCGGGGGTGACCACGATGCTCGCGAGTCGGTGGCGGCGCCCCGCCATCCGGTCGGCCCGCAGTTGCAAGCCCTCGATCACGGCCGTCGCGCCCAGGATGGGGACCCGGCCCAGGACCTTGGAGAAGAGCCCGCCGATGGTATCGACGTCGTCCTCCTCGATCTCGATGTTGAAAAGATCAGCGAAGTCATCGACGTGCATGGAGGCCGGAACGCGCAATCCGCCCTCCGGCAGTTCCTCGACCCCGGGAGTCTCGTGGTCGTACTCATCGGCGATTTCACCGACGATTTCCTCGATGATGTCCTCGATCGTCACCAACCCGGCGGTGCCGCCGTACTCATCCACGACGATGGCCATGTGGTTCTGGTCGGCCTGCATCTCCCGCAGCAAGGTGTCGACCGGCTTGCTGTCCGGCACGAAGGGGACGGGCCGCATGATGCGCTCGACGGTGAGACGGGCCGCGTGCGGGTCGTCGTGATTACGTTGCGCGACATCCTTGAAGTACAGCAACCCCACCGGGTCATCGGCGTCCTCCCCCAGCACCGGCAACCGCGAGAACCCGGTACGCAGGAAAAGCGACATCGCTTGGCGCAGAGTCTTGTGGCGCTCGATGGCGATCATGTCCGGTCGAGGCACCATCACCTCACGCGTCACGGTGTCGCCCAGCTCGAAGACCGAGTGGATCATCTGCCGCTCTTCGGCTTCGATCACCAAGGTGTCGCCGGCCAGGTCCACCAGTTCCCGAAGCTCAGCCTCGGAGGCGAACGGGCCGTCTCGGTATCCCTTACCCGGGGTCACCGCGTTGCCGATGAGCACCAGCAGCCGCGCCAGCGGGCCAAGGAAGCGCCGCAGCCACACCACGATGGGGGCCGCGAACAGTCCGATTGCTTCGGCGTGCTGGCGCCCCAAGGTCCGGGGGCTCACCCCGACGATAGTGAACGAGGCCACGACCATGATGCCGATGGCGGCGAAGACAGGCGGCCAAACTCCGGACAGCAGGCGTGCCATCGCGACGGTGGCCAGTACGGCCGCGGTGGATTCCGCCACGACCCGCAGGAACGTGGTCACCGAAAGATAGCCGGCGACGTCAGCGAGCACCGTCGCCAGCGCTTTACCGCCGCGACGGCCCTGTTCCACGTGCTCCACGGTGGCCGAGCTCGGAATGCGCTGCAGGGCAGCCTCGGTGGCAGCCAGCAGGAAGGCGATGACGAGGCAGGCGACGAACCCGGCCACCATCTCGATGCTCATGACACCCGTTTCAGCCACGACGCTTGTTCGCTCACGAAGTAGGACGCCCGCGTCCCGCGAGGTAGGTCAGCAGCAAGGTGCGCTGCAACTCGAACATCTCGTGTTCGTCCTGCGGTTCGGCGTGGTCGAAACCCAATAGGTGCAGGATGCCGTGGGTGGTCAGCAACAACAGCTCATCGGCGGTGGAGTGACCTGCGCTGCCGGCTTGGGCCGCGGCAACCTGCGGGCAGAGCACCACATCACCCAGAACACCTTCAAGACTCTGCTGCCCCTCACGGCCCGGGCGCAGCTCGTCCATCGGAAAACTCATGACGTCGGTAGGGCCGGGCAGGTCCATCCAATGCCGATGCAGCACCTCCATGGCAGCCTCGTCGACGAGCTTGATGCACAGCTCGGCGCGGGGGTGGACCCGCATCTGGTCCATCACATAGCGGGCACAGTCAACGAGTTCACGAGCATCGACCTCGACACCGGACTCGTTGAGGACCTCGATACTCATGCGTTCTCCTGGTTCTTGCTCGCCCTTCGCGGCGGGCGGCTGCTGCGGGGCGCCAGCGCTGGGTCGGCGCCCTCGGCGCGGAGCCGGTCAGCGTCCCAGCGGCCGTAGGCGTCCACGATCGCGCCGACGAGCTGGTGGCGCACGACGTCGTCCGAGGTCAGGTACGAGAAATGGACATCATCCACGCCGGTGAGGATCTGCTGGACGACGCGCAACCCGGACTGGGTGCCACCGGGCAGGTCCACCTGGGTCACATCCCCGGTGACCACGATGGTGCTGCCGAACCCGAGCCTGGTCAGGAACATCTTCATCTGCTCGGGTGAGGTGTTCTGCGCCTCGTCCAGGATGATGAACGCGTCGTTCAGGGTGCGCCCTCGCATGTAGGCCAGCGGCGCCACCTCCACGGTCCCGGCGGCCATCAGGCGAGGAATGGAGTCGGGATCGACCATGTCGTGCAACGCGTCGTACAACGGGCGCAGGTACGGGTCGATTTTGTCGTTCAAGCTGCCGGGCAGGAAGCCCAGTCGCTCCCCCGCCTCCACGGCCGGGCGGGTCAGGATGATCCGGTTCACGCGCTTGGCCTGCAGCGCAGCTACAGCCTTGGCCATCGCCAGATAAGTCTTGCCGGTTCCCGCCGGCCCGATACCGAACACGATGGTGTTCTCGTCGATCGCGTCGACGTAGCGCTTCTGTCCCAATGTTTTGGGCCGGATGGAGCGACCGCGGCTGGAAACGATGTTCGTGGTGAGCACGTCTGCGGGCCGCTCACGAGTGCGCTCCTGCAACATCCGAATGGAGCGCTCGACAGCATCCCGGTTGAGCGGTTGACCTGCAGCGGTGATGACGAGCAGTTCGTCGATGAGTCGTTCCAGCAGGTCAGCCTCGGCGGGAGGGCCGCTGATATGAATCTCGTTGCCCCGCACATGCAAGTCGAGGTTGGGCAGCGCGCGCTCGATGGTGCTCAGCAGCTGATCGTGGGGGCCGAGCAACGCCACCATGGGCGTACGCGGCGGGATGACGATGGTCCGCCCGTCAGCGCTGGATTCGGCTGTGGGCTCGACGAAGGATGAATGGTCGCTCATATCTCGATCCAGTCTACGGGCAGGCGCGCGTGGTGCTCACCAGGCGCAGCCTGGACAGGGGGCTTCGGTTGCGGCGGCGATGCTCAGCGCCACCGTGTTGCGGCGGCGATCACGGCCAAGGCGGCGGGGCCGGCCGTTCCCGAGCGCAGCACGTTCGCCCCCAACCGCACGGCTACCGCGCCGGCCTGTTCGAAGAGCGCACGTTCAGCAGGGCTGATTCCGCCCTCTGGCCCCACGACGACCAAGATCTGTCCGACCGGCAGTTCCCGGCCGGCCAACGGCTGGTCGGCGTCCTCATGCAAGATCAACGCCAGGTCCGCCGTGCGGATCCGCGCGCCCACCTCGGCGCTGTTCAGCGGGCCGTCGACCCGGGGAATCGTTGCCCGCCGGGCCTGTTTGGCGGCGGAGTCCACGACGGCCTCCCACTTGGCCCGAGCCCTGGCTGTTCGCTCGGCACGCCAACGCACGATGGAACGCTCCGCCTGCCAGGCCCACACCTCATCGACCCCGAGTTCGGTCGCGGCCTCGATCGCCTGCTCGTCGCGTCCGCCTTTGGCCAGGGCCTGCACCAGGATCAGAGAGCGCTCATCGTCCGGGACCGCCTCGAGCTCGAGGATGCGCACCTGCAGAACGCCAGGCTGGACGGTGAGCACTTCTGCGAGCGCACGCTGACCTGAACCGTCGGCCAGGAGGATCTTCTCCCCCGGTGCAGTGCGCTTCACGGTGGCGGCGTGGTGGCCTTCTGCGCCGTCCAGCACCAGCTCCGATCCAACCTGCGCACCGTGGAGCGGGCAGCGGTAAAGCGCCGCAGTCATGGTGTTACTTGCCGAGGAAGGCGTCGCGAAGCCGGCCCAGCAGGCCCCCGCCCTCCATGTGCGTTACTCGCCCCGCGGGGCTCTCCTCCCCGCGCAACTGCGCGAGTTTGCGGATGAGTTCTTCCTGCTCACTCGACAGGCGGGTCGGGGTGAGCACCTTCAGGGTGGCGAGTAGATCCCCACGCCCGTTGCCGCGCAGGTGGGTCACGCCCAAGCCCTTCAGGGTGGTCACCTCGCCGGACTGAGCACCGGCGCGCACCTCGAGCTCGGCCGGGCCGTCGAAGGTCTCGAAGTTCAGGACGGTACCCAGGACGGCTGCTGTCATCGGCACCTCGACCACGCAGTGCAGGTCGTCGCCGCGGCGTTGGAACTTGTCGTGCGGCGTCACAGCGATCTCGACGTACAGATCACCGGCCGGCCCGCCGCCGGGACCGATCTCACCCTCCCCGGCAAGCTGGATCCTGGTGCCGGTGTCGACGCCAGCGGGCACGTTCAAACTCAGCGGGCGCCGGGTGCGTACCCGGCCGTGGCCGGAGCATTCGAAACAGGGGCTGGTGATGACGGTGCCGAAGCCCTGGCAGGCGCTGCAGGGACGCGAGGTCATGACCTGACCCAGGAAGCTGCGCTGTACCTGCTGGACTTCACCGCGCCCATTGCAGACATCACATTGGCGTGTGCCGGTGCCCGGTTGGCAACCCTCACCGTGACAGGTGGAACAGACCACAGCCGTGTCCAGCGTGACCTCTTTTTCGCCGCCGAAGACCGCCGTGGGCAGGTCGATGTCGAGGCGGATCAAGGCGTCCTGGCCTCGCTGCACCCGCGAACGGGGGCCGCGCGCGCCAGCTCCGGCGCCGCCGAAGAACGCGTCCATGATGTCGCTGAAGGAGAAGCCCTGACCGAAGCCGCCGCTCGCGCCACCGTAGGGGTCGGCACCCATGTCGTAATTACGTTTCTTCTCCGGGTCGGAGAGCACGTCATAGGCCTGAGAGACCTTCTTGAACTCGGCCTCGGCCTCCGGACCGGGGTTGACGTCCGGGTGCAGTTTGCGCGCCAGGCGCCGGTAGGCGCGTTTGATCTCTTCCGAGCTGGCGTCGCGGTTCACACCGAGGTCGGCGTAATAGTCGTTCACACGTGATCCTTATGAGGTCTGCGGTTGTGTCGTGCACAGGGGTAGGCCGTCGCGCTGTAGGCGATCTCAACGTCAGCCGGAGAGCATCCCGGAGACATACCGGGCGACGGCACGAACCGCCGCGATGGTGCTCGCGTAATCCATGCGGGTCGGCCCGAGCACACCCAATCCCGCGAGGACATCCGCCCCAGCACCGTACCCGGCACTGACCACGGAGGTCTCGGCGAGACCAGCGTGCGGGTTTTCGCGGCCGATTCGCACCGCGACCCGGCTCCCACCGGATTCCTGCGCCAGGGTATTGAACAATCGCAGCAGCACAACATGTTCCTCGAGGGCTTCCAGCACCGGGCCGATGGATAGCGGGAAGTCCGGTCCGAGGC
Organism: Gephyromycinifex aptenodytis; assembly: GCF_012277275.1. Taxonomy (GTDB): domain Bacteria; phylum Actinomycetota; class Actinomycetes; order Actinomycetales; family Dermatophilaceae; genus Gephyromycinifex; species Gephyromycinifex aptenodytis. The sequence continues at coordinate 671,568 of NZ_CP051155.1, forward strand.
GTGCCAAGTTAGAGGTGCCGGCCAGGACGAGTCGTTCTTCGCGTTCTTCGACCAGCGCGTCGGCTAGCGCCTGCACCACCACTTGGGCCAGGTCACGGCTGTCTTCGGGCAGTTCCTCGGGCAGTAGCTCCAACCGGGCAGCGGCCTCCACCAGGGTGCGCCCGGACGCCTCGCCGTTGAGCCGGGTCCGCAGCCCAGCCAGGATCTCCTCCCCTGCCGGGGACAACAAGTCGATGTGGCTGAGCACGACCCGCTGTTCCACCCGGCCGGTGGTCAGGATGAGCACGACCATGAGGCGGTCCGCGGCGACCGGGACGAGTTCGATGTGTTGCACCGAAGAGCGCGTCAACGATGGGTACTGCATCACGGCGACCTGTTGGGTCAGTGAGGACAGCAACCGCACCGTGCGCTCCACGACGTCATCCAGATCCACCGCGCCTTCCAGGAAGCGCCCGATGGCGGCTCGTTGGGCAGCGCTCAGCGGCCGGATCTCGGAGAGCTGATCCACGAATACCCGGTACCCGGCATCGGTGGGCACCCGCCCGGCACTGGTGTGGGGCGCGGTGATGAGGCCCTCTTCTTCGAGGGCGGCCATGTCGTTGCGGATCGTGGCGGCCGACACGCCCAGGGCGTGCCGCTCCAGGAGCGCCTTCGACGCGACTGGCTCCGAGGTACGCACGTAGTCCTGAACGATGGCTCGGAGGACGACCAGACGGCGGTCTTGCGTCACGGTTGCTCCCTCCTGATGCTGGTGGCCACGGGACCGGCGCGACGCGCCGGAGTTGGCACTCGTGGGGGTCAACTGCCAAGTCTACGATGCTTCGGTGAATGCTTCGCCGAACGACCGCTACGGCCCGGATGTCCTCTCCACCGATTGGCGTGCCCCCAAGGGCGGGCGCGCGACCCCGGTGGTCGCTGAGCGGGGGCTCGTCGTCGAGGACGCGACCACCGGTTGGTGTGGCGCCGTCATTGCAGTGGAGAAGGCTGGCGGTATGCAGGTGGTGCATCTGGAGGACCGTCGGGGACGGGTCAAAGGGTTCCCCCTCGGGCCGGGCTTCCTCTACGAGGGGCGGCCGGCCATTCTCACTGCCCCGACCCCAGCCTCGACCTCGGCCGCGCTGGCGGCAGCACGAACGGCCGATCAACGCACCGCCAGCGGCTCCCGAGCGGTGGCCGGTCACACCGCCCGGGTCGCTCTCGGCTCTCGTATCTTCGTCGAGGGACGCCACGATGCGGAGCTAGTGGAGAAAGTGTGGGGCGACGACCTGCGCGTAGAGGGTGTGGTGGTGGAGATGCTCGACGGAGTCGATGACCTCAGCGCCGTCATCCGTGATTTCGCCCCGACCTCCCAGCGCCGGCTCGGGGTGCTCGTGGACCACCTCGTGCCCGGCACGAAGGAGAGCCGTATCGTCCAGGAAGCCCGGGCGCTGAAGCCCTGGCGCGACTACGTCTGCATCGTGGGCCACCCCTACGTCGACGTCTGGCAGTCGGTGCGCCCTGCCCGGCTCGGTTTGACCCAGTGGCCGACGATCCCGCGCGGCACGTCGTGGAAGCACGGCATCCTGGAGCATCTGGGTTGGCCGCATGAAACCCAGACCGACGTGGCCATCGGCTGGAAGCGCATCCTGGGTTCGGTGCGTTCCTACGCCGACCTCGAGCCTGAGCTCCTGGGCCGGGTGGAGGAACTCATCGACTTCGTGACCGTCGGCAGGTCGGGCTGAGCATCAATGAACCGGCGCTCTCCCGCACCGGGCTGATGTGGCCGGGAACACTCGCGTGCCGCACCCATTCTCTGATTGATTTTCGCCCCGGCCCGAGCCGCCGATCTGGCCGCAACTGCCCAGTGGCGCCGCAAATTTGGTCTGACCAAGCAGTTGCGGCCGCCAGCGGCAGCGTCCAGCAGCCGGTCTGTGTACATGGACAGGCGTTCTGACGGGCCCCTAAACTCCCCCCGGCGCGGTACTCGGGGTCCGTGCCACGACCGGCACGCCGCCACGCGCTCCTTACGCGGCAGCCGAGGGTCGTTTTTCGTCTGCGTTGGGAGTTTTCGTGTCCTCTGGTTCTAGCGTCAGAGGAAAACCCTCATTGCAGCAACGTCTGCCGTGGATTGATGCCGCCCGCGGCTTGTGCGTCATCGCCGTCGTGTTGCTGCATGTGGGGATTTTTCACTCCTTCGAACTCTCGCTAGCTCCGCGTGAGCACCCGGCCTTCCACGACTGGGTGCTCCTGAACGAGGCAGTTCTCGCCAAGCTGCGCATGCCGCTACTGCTGTTGCTCTCCGGGTGGCTGGCACGCACCAAAATCCAACAGGGAATTGGTTACGCCCGCACCCGGCTGACGCTGCTGAGCAACCTGCACATCTTCGTGGTGTGGAGTTGTGTCTATTTCGCCTGCGGCATCCTGGTCCCCTTCGGCCAGCCGGATGCGCGCACGGCACCGACGCTGCTGCGCAGCCTGGTCAATCCCGCGTTCGGGCCGCTGTGGTTCGTGTACGTGCTGGTAGTGGCGATGTTCCTGTTAGCCATCACCCGCCGACTACCGGCCTGGTCGGTGTTGCTCGGGTTCTTCGTCCTGGGCTGGGGGGTTCTGCTGGCCACCGGTGACGTTGCCGGGCTGCCAAGGGCGGTGTTCTTCGCCGTCGGCGCCCGCTACGGGCCGCAGTTGCTGACAGCCACCCGTTCCTGGAAGACGATTGCGATTGCGGCCGCCGGTTACATCCTCTTCTTCCCCATAGCCGAGCGTCTGCCGGAGCGGTCGGCCTACCCATTCGGGGTGGCCGCCGGGCTATGCGCGGCGATCGTCTTCCTCGCGCTGATGCAAGCCTTCGGGAAAATGGCGCTGGCCCGCCCTGCGGCGTGGGTCGGCCGTCGCACTCTGGGCGTCTATGTGCTGCATTGGCCGCTGGTGATGGGGCTGGCGTTCCTGGGCCGGACGCAGCGCGCGCTGTTTCAACCGTGGCTACAGACCCCGGCCTCGGCCATCGCCTACGACATCACCATCAGCTTGGCCATCGTGGCGCTGTGTGTCGGCTTGGAGTCGCTCTTGCGCCGGGTCGGGCTAGGCATCCTGTTCGACCCTCCGAGGGCGGCCAAACGGCTCGCCACGGCCGGCGCCCGGACAGGAACAGAGGGCGATTCTCGACCTCAGGCAGAGGTTCCGAATACCGAGTCGTATGCCTCCATGACCACGTCATCCGCGAACCGCGTCAAGTAAAGTTCGCGGGCGCCTGCGGCGTGCTTCTCGCGCTGGACAGGATCGGCCAGTTCGGCCAGTGCCCTGCCTGCCGCTGCGGCGTCATTGACGATGATCAGACCCGGTTCGCTGCTGGTTGCGATGCCTTCAACCCCGTAGGGGGTAGCCACGATCGGCACCCCGCGCGCCAAGGCGTCCAAGCTCTTGATCTTCACCCCTGAGCCGAAGCGCAGCGGGTTGACCAAAGCGGCCCGCGTCATCACGGCCTCATCGAGGTCATCGACATAACCGTGGATGACGACGTGGTCCCCATATGGCGCGGCGGCGGCAAGCATCGACTCGGGAGCGTCTCGGCCGACGACGTGCAGGCGCGCGTCCGGGCGGGCCTGGAGCAGCGCCGGCATCCCCTCCTGCAGGAACCAGACGAGCCCGTCGTGGTTGTGCGGCATCGCCAACAGGCCGACGAAGACATACTCGGGCCGACCGTCCCAGGTGTACTGCGCCACCGGCCGTTGCGGCACCCACGGCGGGATGACCCGAACGTCGGCACCGGTGCGAGCACGTAACCCTGCAGCTTCTTCGTCGTTGAGCAACAACGACAGGCTGGAATGGCGGGCGGCGGCGTTCTCGGCGCGCGCGATACGACGCGATTCCAACGCGAGCAGTGCGTTGCGGCTCCATGGTTGCCGGGTCAATCCGCGCAACGGGCGGGGTACGTTCCCGGCGAACTGTCCGAGCGGATCGAACGAGCTTGAGGTCCCTCCCTCGCCGATGGTGCGCAGCATCCGCCGGTAGCGCACGCTGAACAGATCGTCCAGATACAGCACCCGACGCCCCCGGGCCGGGGGCTCACCGACGTGCTGCAGCAGACGGATCGTGTCGATGATCTCAACATCGGCATCGATTTGGGTCAGGATCGTCTGCACCCGTTCCGCGACGCTGGGTGAGGCCATGAACGTCTCTTGCAAGCTGCGTCGCTTCAGACCGGCTTCCAGCGCGATGGCCTTGAGCTTTTCGGGACCGGTTGCCGTCCCTACCTCGTGCACCTGCACGCCCTTGAACGGTTCCAGGTCCGTAATGGCCGGGCCCAGGTGGACGTAGTGAACGTTGCTCGCCCCCAACCGTGTGCGCAAGTGGCGCAGGAACCCCGCAAGGACCACAGCCTTGCCGCTATCGGGCGGATATGGGTTTACGGCGCTGACGATCACGGCACGAGCAGAGTGAGACATCTGTTCCTTTCGGGTGTGGCAAGTCCGCACTTGCGACGGCTGTCATTTCCCCCCGGATACGCAAGCGAGACGAACCGCAAACCTACCCCAGGGGTCATCTGCGGAACTGACTTATCCCCCTAAACAAGGAGCTGGCGCACCACCGTATCGGCGAGTAGCCGGCCCCGCACGGTGAGGATCAGACGCTCGCCCGCCTCTGCTGTATTCGCCCCCCACACCCCGTTCGGCGCTTCCGGGACCACGGTGCACAGCCCGGCACCGACCAGAGAATCGACCTGGGCGCGTCCGTGCGGGCGCAGCAGAACAAGGGGCAGCCCCTCCGCGAGCCGACTCCGCAACAACACACATTCGTCGTATCGCTCGTCAGGAGAAAGGATTTCCCGGGCCTGCGCCGGGGAGAGGCCGGTGCCGAGCCGATCTGCGTAGCTCGAGGGATGGCGAACATTCCACCACCGCACCCCACCGACGTGGCTATGCGCACCCGGCCCGAAGCCCCACCAGTGGCCGTCGCGCCAGTACCCCAGATTGTGCCGACATGTCCCGGCTTGCGAATGTGACCAATTACTCACTTCGTACCAAGAGAAACCTGCCGATTCTAGGCGCGCCGCAGCCAGCTCGTACTTGTCTGCCTCGTCATCATCCTGCGGCGGCGCAACCTGGCCGCGGCGCACTTGCCCCGCTAATCGGGTGCCCTCTTCGACGACGAGGGCGTATGCCGAGATGTGGTCGGGGCCCAGATCGATGGCGGTATCCAGGGAGCGGGCCCAGTCCTGTGTCGTCTCCCCCGGAGTGCCGTAGATGAGGTCGAGACTGACCACCAGACCGGCCTGCTTCGCTCCTGCCACGGCGCGGGCTACCCCGGCGGGGTCGTGGGTGCGATCCAGGGTCGCCAGCACATGGGTCACCGATGACTGCATGCCCAGGCTCACCCGGGTGATGCCTACCTCACGCAGACGCTGCAGCACCGACTCATCAACCGTGTCGGGGTTGGCCTCCGTGGTCACCTCCAGCTGCGGGGTGAAACCGTAGGCGTTCTCCAACGCTTGCAGCACCTCACCGATGGCCTGCGCGCTCAGCACGGTAGGGGTGCCGCCCCCGAAGAAGACTGTGTCGATCGGGCGGGCGGGTAGCACCCGCGTCGACATCTCGATCTCAGCGTGCAGGGCGCGCAGGTAGGCACCGACCGGCCCGTCGGTGGCCTGCAGCGACGGGGTACCCAACTCTGCCGGGGTGTAGGTGTTGAAGTCGCAATAGCCACATCTGCGCCGGCAGAACGGCACGTGAATGTACACCCCGAACGCTCCCCCCCGGGTGAAGCCGCTCAGCGCACTCATGGGCAGCGCGCCGTCGGCGGGGGCGACGTCTGCCTGTGGGGGTGGAGTCGGCATCTGGGCATCCTCTCACCCCAGGCAGACCCGGCGACCACCGCGCCATGCCCCGCCCACCCCCTACGCCGCCCTAACCCGAAGGCACCGACGCGCCCCAACTGTGCGGAAACCGCGCCCGACTCTCGCCGAAGCTGGGACTGTCGCTGAGGTGAGGTCAGACGATTGGTATTAGGAGATCCCACGAGGCGATGACGTAACGTTCATTCTCGGAGTGCCCCCAATAAAGGCATTACTACGCATGCAGAAACGGGATATGGAATCTCACCCGCCGCGATTTACCCGATCCTTAGTAGGAGCGAATCGGCTTTAGTCCCAACCATCCCCACTTTTCGCACTCGCTGCTAGTGAAGGTAATCGGACCGTAGGAATCAGTCCGCAGTATTGCGTCTGCAGAATGATTGTGGGGGCAGACTGGCACCTGGCCGGAATACTGCACGTCCCGGAGAATCTGGGAGGACATCTCGTTCAGGGAATCGCGGTGTTCCGCCGCCAGGACGAAAAGAGAACTAAGACCCCTGAGATCCCTCATGGCCACACACCCAGCAAGCCGTTACCTGCTCATCCAGTTGCGCTCAAGGCGGTGTCGACCTCGACGACCACCGTTGATGCGATGTTCTGAGCGTGTTCCGGGCCGATTTCACAGAGCTCCGAGCACGGTTTCTCAGCGAGGGTCCGCCACGGCCAGGGGTCCGCGAACCGCGTGGCGCCCGCGCACCGGTTGCGCCCGGCATGACAGTCGTCCAGACTGCTGCTATCGAGAGCGGTGACGGAAGATGTTCACTCCCAACACCTCTCGCGCGGGGGAAGCCAGCAGGTCTACAGCACAGATGAGCGACCCCCACCGGGCGATCTGTCCGGCGTTGAAGTGTCGCCCTCCCGACGCTTCAACGTCGGGCCGATCGCCCGAGCCGCGTCTAGGTCCACTTCTAAGCACTAACCCGTCGCTGGTACTCCAGGTCGCGAATGGCCCGCCCCGCCTCGAGACCTTTACGTTCGAAACGGGTCAGTGGACGCTGTTCGAAACGAGGAGCCCACCCGTCGTGGCACGCGGACAACAGCGGCTCTGCGTCGCAGACCTCGCGCATCACGTCGGCGTAGTCCTGCCAGTCCGTGGCCAGGCGTAATGCCCCACCCGGTTCCAACACCCGCGCCGCGGCTGCGGCGAATGACCCGTCTATCAAGCGCCGCTTGTGGTGGCGGGCTTTGGGCCACGGATCAGGGAAGAAGACCCGCAGTTCGCTGACCGAGTGCGGCTCCAGGCCATCATCAACGAGCGCGCGAGCATCCGCCTGGATCACCCGCAGGTTATTCACGTGGTGGCGCTGGGCGAGAACGATGGTGCGAGCGATGCCTGGGCGGTACACCTCCACCGCGAGGTGGTCGCGCTCCGGCTGAGCCAGCGCCGCGGCGATGATCGCGTCCCCGGTGCCGGAACCGATCTCCACCACCAGCGGCGCACGGCGCCCGAACACTGCTTCCGCCTCGAACCGCCACGTCGGGTCCACCGACGTGGAACGTGTCAGGCGCGCCGGTTCGACGACGAACCGGGAGTGGTGTTCATCCCAGGCCTGCTGGTACCGGTGCGAGAGCCGCCCATCGCGTCGGGCAAAGGACATCACGTCCCGGCGCAGCGGCTGCTGTTCGCCCGGCAGTGGTTGGGGCACGCCTACTTCTTTGCTTTGTCGCCGGCGTCGTTGGACAGTGCCGCGATGAAGGCTTCTTGGGGGACCTCTACCCGGCCCACCATCTTCATCCGCTTCTTGCCTTCCTTCTGCTTCTCCAGCAGCTTGCGCTTACGGCTGATGTCACCGCCGTAGCACTTGGCCAGGACGTCCTTGCGGATCGCGCGAATTGTTTCCCGGGCGATGACCCGGCTGCCGATCGCGGCTTGGATCGGGACTTCGAACTGTTGACGCGGGATGAGGGTGCGCAGCTTCTCTGCCATCCGCACCCCGTAGGCATAGGCCTTCTCCTTGTGCACGATGGAGCTGAACGCGTCCACTTGTTCGCCCTGCAGCAGGATGTCGACTTTGACCAGGTCGGCGATCTGGTCGCCGTCGGGTTCGTAGTCGAGGCTGGCGTAGCCGCGGGTGCGGCTTTTGAGTTGGTCGAAGAAGTCGAAGACGATCTCCGCCAAGGGCAGCGTGTACCGCATCTCGACGCGGTCCTCAGACAGGTAATCCATCCCCCGCAAGGTGCCGCGTCGCTGCTGACACAGCTCCATGATGGCGCCGATGTACTCGCTGGGAGCCAGCACCGTCGCGCGGACCACGGGCTCGCGAATCTCGCCGATCTTGCCGTCCGGGAACTCGCTGGGGTTGGTCACATCCACGTGAGTGCCGTCATCCAAGGTGACGTCGTACTCCACGTTGGGCAGGGTCGAAATGAGGTCGAGGTCGAACTCGCGCTCCAGACGTTCCCGCACGATCTCCAGGTGGAGCATGCCCAGGAAGCCCACCCGGAACCCGAACCCGAGCGCCGCAGACGTCTCGGGCTCGTACACCAGCGCAGCGTCGTTGAGTTTGAGTCGGTCCAGGGCGTCGCGCAGCACCGGGTAGTCGGTGCCGTCGATCGGGTACAACCCGGAGAAGACCATCGGTTTGGGGTCACGGTAGCCCCCCAGTGCCTGGCTGGCCGGTTTGGCCATGTTGGTGATGGTGTCACCGACCCGGGACTGGCGCACGTCCTTCACCCCGGTGATCAGGTAGCCGACCTCGCCGACCCCCAATCCGTTGCAGGGCACGGGCTCTGGTGAGCTGACGCCGATCTCGAGGAGCTCGTGAGTCGCCTTCGTGCTCATCATTGCGATTCGTTCGCGCGGATTGAGGTTCCCGTCGATCACCCGCACGTACGTAACGACGCCGCGATAGGTGTCGTAGACCGAGTCGAAGATCATCGCCCGGGCCGGGGCATCGGGGTCACCGACCGGCGGTGGCACGCGGCGGACGATCTCATCCAGCAGCGCCTCGACGCCTTCCCCGGTCTTACCCGAGACCAGGTGCACCTCTTCGGGCTCGCACCCGATCAGCCGAGACAGCTCAGCCGCGTACTTGTCCGGCTGCGCCGCCGGCAGGTCGATCTTGTTCAGTACCGGGATGATCGCAAGGTCGTTCTCCATCGCCAGGTAGAGGTTGGCCAATGTCTGGGCCTCGATGCCCTGCGCGGCGTCGACAAGCAGCACCGCTCCCTCGCAGGCCGCCAAGGACCGCGAAACCTCATAGGTGAAGTCGACGTGCCCGGGAGTGTCGATCATGTTGAGGCAGTAGGTGGTGTCCTGGGTGTCTCCCGGCGCGCTCGCTGCCCACGGCATACGGACGGCCTGGCTCTTGATCGTGATGCCGCGCTCGCGCTCGATGTCCATCCGGTCCAGGTACTGGGCACGCATATCCCGTGCCTGCACGATTCCGGTGATCCCGAGCATCCGATCCGCCAACGTTGATTTGCCGTGATCGATGTGCGCGATGATGCAGAAGTTCCGGAGGAGCTCCGGCGGCGTCGCGTGAGGTGGCAACGCGTTACGGGCCTGCGGTGACACGGGTCAAGACCTCTGCTTCGTCGGGGGCATCGGCACCGGTGGGCCATGTGGCCCTCCCCGGCAGATGGCCATCATCCCACGCCGAACACGCCGGTTGCGCATCACAGGGTAGACGTGGCCGGTAGCGTGAAGCACGTGCGTACCCGACAAGCCCTCCGGTTCCTAGCCAACGCTGCCCAATCGCTGGTTCGGGCACTGCCAGACCCCAAGACCCTCCAGCCACCTTCCGCGCCTTCCCAGCGGGTGCGTATCCCTGGCGTCGGTGCGCCAGGGAGCAAACCCAGCACGGACTACCCCGGTGACTTCACTGGCACCCCGACCATCGACTACACCCCCTCCTCCGATGGCTGCCCCGACCCGGGTGAGGTCGTCTGGGCCTGGGTGACCTATGAGGAAGACCCCGATCGCGGCAAGGACCGCCCGGTGCTGCTCATCGGTCGCGACGGCCCGTGGCTGCTCGGTCTGCCGCTGACCAGCAAGGACCATGACCTGGACGCCGCCCAAGAAGCCAGCCAAGGCCGCTATTGGGCCGATATCGGCACCGGTTCGTGGGACTCCCAAGGCCGCCCGAGCGAGGCTCGCCTCGACCGGATCGTGCGAGTAGCCCCCGCGACTGTTCGTCGAGAGGGCGCTACCGTGCCTCGTGACGTCTTCGAGCGGGTCGTCAAGCAGGTACACCAGATCCGCGGCTGAGCGCTGAACAGCCGAACGGCCCGCCGACGCATGAGCGTCGGCGGGCCGTTGTCGATTCTGAGATCAGTCCAGATAATCCCGGAGCACCTGGCTGCGGCTGGGGTGGCGCAGCTTGCTCATCGTCTTGGATTCGATCTGGCGGATGCGCTCGCGCGTGACGCCGTAGACCTTGCCGATCTCATCGAGGGTCTTCGGCTGACCGTCGGTGAGGCCGAAGCGCATCGAGACCACGCCGGCTTCACGCTCGGACAGCGTGTCCAGCACGGAGTGCAACTGCTCCTGCAGCAGGGTGAAGCTGACCGCGTCAGCTGGCACGACCGCTTCGGAGTCCTCGATGAGGTCACCGAACTCGGAGTCGCCGTCCTCCCCCAGGGGAGTGTGCAGTGAGATGGGCTCGCGGCCGTACTTCTGAACCTCGACGACCTTCTCCGGGGTCATGTCGAGTTCCTTGGCCAACTCTTCCGGGGTGGGCTCGCGGCCCAGGTCCTGAAGCATCTGGCGCTGCACACGGGCGAGCTTGTTGATGACCTCGACCATGTGCACGGGGATACGGATGGTGCGGGCCTGGTCGGCCATCGCCCGGGTGATCGCCTGACGGATCCACCACGTTGCATAGGTCGAGAACTTGAAGCCCTTGGTGTAGTCGAACTTCTCCACCGCGCGGATCAGACCCAGGTTTCCTTCCTGGATCAGATCCAGGAAGAGCATCCCGCGGCCGGTGTAGCGCTTAGCCAACGAGACCACGAGCCGAAGGTTGGCTTCGAGCAGGTGGTTCTTGGCGTTCTTCCCGTCCTGGGAGATCCACCACAGTTCACGCTTGAGCTTGGGAGCGATCTCCTCGCCGGAGTTGAGCTTCTCCTCAGCGAACAAGCCAGCTTCGATGCGTTTGGCGAGCTCGACTTCCTGCTCAGCGTTCAGCAGCGCGACCTTGCCGATCTGCTTGAGGTAGTCCTTGACCGGGTCTGCGGTAGCGCCCGCAGTGATGACCTGCTGAGCCGGGGCGTCGTCCTCATCGTCCTCCCGGATGACGAAGCCGGTCTCCTCAGGCCCGTCGCTGTCCTTGCCCTTAGCTGCGGGCTGTGCACCCTCGGCAGGCTCGGCCTCATCGGCGGGTGCAGCACCCTCGACGACCTCGACCTCAGCGACCACGCTCTCCAACTCGGCCGGATCGATCTCTTCGATGATCGGATCAACGACGTCATCGCCTGATGTGGCCGCCGTCTTCTTCGCTGCGGTCTTGGTGGCGGTTTTCGCCGCCGTCTTGGTGGCGGTCTTCTTCGTGGCGCGTTTGGCGGTCTTCTTCGCAGCGGGCGCGCTCTTCTGCGGCGCCTGCGTGCCGGCAGCCGAGTCGTTCGTCTCCGACTCAGGTTCTGCGGCTGCCGTCTTCGTGGTGGTCTGCTTGACCGCGGTCTTCTTCACCGCCGTCTTCTTCGCGGCCGTCTTCTTCGTGGCCCGCGGACGTCGGGTGGCAACGACGGCCTGCGCGGCATGCGCGGTGTCGAGCGTGACGACAACTCCCTGACCCTCCAGGGCCCGGATAACGGCCTTCTGGCGGGTGGGGGTGAGCTCAGCAGCTTCCAGAGCGGTCTTCAACTCGTGGGAGTCCACCGTTCCTCGCGTGCTGCCTACCTTGAGCAGCTCCTTCAAGGCCGGGTGTGAAAATTCGGCGGGGAGGGGCTTAGCGGCTGAAGTTTCGGCCGATTGCGGGGCGTTCGCCACGTGGGACACCGACACCTTTCATCATGATCGTGCGGTTCGTGGGGTGGTCGCCTGCGGTTTACCGCCCGTGGGGCGGCGCGCCTGGCCGCGCTAGATAGCTTTGCGCGGGTCGACCAAGAGTCACTCGAACGTCCATTATAATTCTTTACGCCCAAGACGTCGCATTGGGTCGCATCGTCGCAGGTCACAGCGTTTCGGGTAGTCACTGTGCGAGCGCAGGTGTACCGCAGGCGGCGACTGCCGCGTTCGAACTCACACCGAACGGGATACCGGTGCAGCCTTCACTGCGATCACGGGGCAACCCGCTTCGAGCAGAATCCGTTGCGCGTTGGAGCCCAGGAACAACTTGCCGATCGGAGTGCGGCGTCGCAGACCAATGACGATGCATTCGGCGTCCAGTTCCTCAGCCACCTCGATGAGATCCTCAGCAGGTTCGTTGCCATGTGCCAGGACGCGCTCTTCATGACTGATCCCGGCTTGGTCCAGAACCCGTCGGATCTGCTCCAGGGACTCCTCGAACTTGCGAGTCTCGTCGCGAGCCGGGTTCCGCTCCACCTTGGCGGAGTTGACCACCACAAGCCTGGTGTTGCGGCGGGTGCACTCGCGCGCGGCATGCTCCAGGGCCGCACGCCCTTCCCTGGTTGGTACGTAGCCCACAACGACGGCCACAGCTGCGCTCCTTCATCGGCTGTCGCGCCCACCTTCTGCAGCGTGCACGTGGTCCGACGCTAACGCATCCCCCGGTTCGGTCCCTACTCATCATCGGTTGGGCCGGGCCGCTAGGACAGGCTCAGATCCTGCGGCCGTACCTGCAGCAGCAGGAGCCTGCGCATGAGATCTGCCAACGGGTAGGACGGGTCCGACTCGAACGCCTCATCCAGCCCCACCCGAGCCATCGCGCCGTCGCCGAGCGACCAGGCATAAATCGCCAACACGGTGCAGGCCGGTGCCCGCACCTGCACCGGGGCCTCCCGCACCAGCTGCACCAGAACCGCCCGTCGACGCTGGCATTCCTCCAGATCGTCGGCGGCCTGCCACGAGGCGAGGCGCCGGAGGTCCTCTTGAGCCGCAGGCGCCAGGATCGCCGGTGGCACCACCGCCGGCGACAGGGCCGCCAATACCGCGTCTCGGGAGTCAGCCTCGGTCAAGCCAGCCAGGGCCAAGCCCCGGACGGACGCCTCGGCCTGCTCAGCGAGGACCTGTGTCCAGGCCCGTAAGGTGGCGCGGCGCCAAGCCTGATCAGCGAGGGCGGGCCCGCCTCGACGACGTTGCTGGACCGCCTCGTGGAAGGCCGAGGTGACCTCCGACTGCAGGCTCGGGCGAAGAAGACGGACCAGGCCTGCCCTATCCGGTGAGGGGCTCACGCCATACCCGACGTACTCGCACACCGCCGGCACCGAGGACGGCTCGGGCAGCGGTTGACCATCGGCGGGGCAGCATTGCGGATCGGTGCACAGCACACTGCGCCAACGCCCCTGCTCGACCACCACCACCTCGCTGATCGGCAGGCCGTATCCCAGCAGATCCTCGCGCAGTTGCTGCGCGGACGCGCTCAGCTGCTCGCCCGGGCCGTAGCCGACGATGAGCACATTGTCCGGAGGCTGCCGGCGTAGCGCGGCGAGGACCAGGCTCACCTCGCCTGGGTCCGTGCGCTGCCCGGCGGCGGGCCGGTCCAGCCGGTGCACGAAGGCGAGCTTGCCCTCGCTGAGCGAAATGAGAATGAGCGAATCTGTGGGGTGGAAGCCCAGGTGGTAGGGCAGGAAAGCCAGCAGGTCGCCGATGCCGCGAACACGCAGATTGGTCATGCGCTCAGCGTGCTGGCGCCGGTGAAACGCCGGTGGCGCCCACGCTTGGCTGTGGACGCGTCCGAGGGCCCGACCCTGCCTGTGGCTGACTACCCGCCCAGACAGATCAGGCCCTCGGCGCTGCGATCAGGCTGGGGGCAGCCCGGTCAGGGTCGCCTTGACCGGGAACTCCTGGCGCACGTAGTCGGCGAGCTTGTTGAGGAGGAAGGTGTCGACGCCTGCCCCCACCGCGCCGCCGAGGAAGGGCACCGCGCGTCCCATCCGGGTGAAAGTGCCACGGCCGATGCTGGTGACGAGGCGGAAGCCGACGCCCTTGTTGATGGCCATCATGACCGGGCCGGGCATCCGCTCGGCGGCCAAGCTCGCCAACCGGCCACTGCTGGTGTAGCCGACCTTTTTCAGTAGGTCGGAGGCATCGGCACCGACCAGGGAGAGCAGCACCGCTGCGCGCACTCCCTCGTCCTTGAGTTCGTAGCCGCGCACGGCTGCAATGGCCGCGACCATCCGGGTTGCCAGCACGTAGAAACCCACCACGTTCGCCGGCAGCGCCACCGGCAAGGTGATGAACCCACCCAGACCGGTCACGAAGCCATTACCTGCGACCAGGCGCATGTGCTGGCCGACGATGTCGTCGATGGCGCGTTCGGGGTCGCTGCGTCGACTCTGCGCCTCGCGTGCCACCTTGCTTGCCGAATCGAAGCTCGCTTTGCCGTCGATGCCCACGTCGAGCAGCCGCTCGACCATCTTGGCGCCTTGTGCCGACAGACCGGTCAGGTCATCGGAACTCATCGGCGTCGGCGCGGCCTTGTTGCCGCCGAAGATGTCGAAGATCCCCACGTGCGTCCTCCTACGAAGTTGGTCTCCGTCGCGGTGGCGACGGGATTTACAGCTATCAATGCCCCATCAGGGGGCACTCGACACACTCTCCAGCTCAGTTACCCCGGCCGACGTCGCGCAAGAACGCCTCCAACTCGGCCCCGAGTTGATCAGCCGACGGCAGTTCGGCCTCGTCGATGGGAACGTCCTGGTCGGCAGGCTGGTGACGGGCGTCGTACTGACGCTCCAGCGCCGCCACGATCTCTGCGGCGTCGGCCGAGGAGGCCAACTCGGCGGCGATGGCGTGCTCGCTGTCGGCCACAGCCAGGTGCAAGCCCGCATCCGGTAGGTCCAACCCGGCCACCTCACGTGCACAGCCCAAACCGTAGAGAGCCGCCGCCGGGTGATCTGCCTGGGCCAGATAGTGCGGAACGTGCACGGCGTACCCGACCGCGCGCCGACCCAGCTCACCCAGTCGCAACTCCAGGAGCGCGGCAAGGCTTCCCGGTAGCGAGATGGTGCCGAACACCGGGGTACCGGAACGCAACTCGGGCACGGTGGCGTGCACGGTGGCGCTGATCGGGCGGGTGTGCGGCACGGCCATCGGAATGCCGTGCACGGTCACCGTCAGCTCCACCTGCAGCGCTTTGATGAGGGTCAGGACCGACTCCACCAGGCGTTCCCACTGGTAGTCCGGCTCGGGACCGGTCAACAGCAGGAACGGTGAGCCTGCGTCGTCGATGAGCCGGTACAGGATCAGGGCCGGGTCTGCGTAGTCGACCCAGTGATCCTGAGCGAAGGTCATCATCGGGCGCCGAGCACGGTAGTCGATGAGCTGGTCCAGATCGAAGGTCGCGACGACCGTGTGGTCCAGGGTGGCCAGCAGGTGCTCGGTGAGCAGGCGTTGGGTATGCCCCGCGTCGAGGTAGCCGCCGAGTGCCACCAGGAGGGTCGGCGCTGACAGGTCGCCGATGGCGGTGTCGGTCTCCAAGCGATAGAGCGATGCCGGATCCTGCACAGCTCCTCCTTCCGTTGCCCAAACCTTTGCCCAAACGGGCCTGCGTTGCTCAGCACCAGAACGTCCAGCACAGCGGGGGGATTCCCGCAGGCCGGGGCGCCACCGGCGCGCTCAGCGCAGGTGCGCGTCTTCGACCAGGTCCATTGCCTTGTAGATGCGCTTCTCCGAGACCGGATGGGCGGTTCCCAGCGACTGCGCGAACAGACTGATCCGCAGCTCCTGGATCATCCACCGCAGAGCCACCACGTCATCGGCGGCCCGTTCACAGGCCGGCAACGACTCGATCAGACGCACCCGCTCGGCCTCGACGGTGCGCACGATCTCCAACCGGCCCGCGTCCCGCCAGATCTCCGTCGGCGCCTTCTCCAGCCGGGCGAGCATGCCCTGCAGGTACCGGGGCAGACGCGGCAGGTAGGTGTGACCGGTCTCGGCGACAAAGCCCGGATGCACCAGGTCTGCCAACTGCGCGCCAAGGTCGGCCTTCATCGCGGCCAGGTCGGGTTGGGCCGGGGTCTTCATCGCGTCCAGCGCCAACCGCACGGCAAGGGCCCGGTCCAGTACCGGGTGCACGTTCTGAACGATCTCGATGACGGTGGGCACGATCTCGCGTCGCACTGCCGCCAACGCATCCTCGAATTGGGCGGGGGTGCGCACCAGCTCTGCGCCCTCGGCCGCCAGTCGCCGTGCCACGATCGCATCCAACGCCGCCGCCAGCACGTCATCGAGCAGGGCTGGAACACTGCCGTGCGGGTTGTTGCCCAACGCCAACTTCTGGGTGTTGGACAGCAGACCGAGGATGCGTTTCCACGGCACGCTGGTATTGAGCAACAGCAGGCGCCGTACGCCGAGTCGGGTGGCGGCGAGTTGTTCTGCCCGCCCGGCCAGGACCTGCACGGCCACCGAATCGCCTTGATCGACCAAAGCCGGATAGCCGTGCACGCTGCGCGTGCCGACCCGACGGTCGAAGACCTCGGGTAGCTCCTCGAACGCCCACGAGGTCAGACCGGTGCGTTCGATGTCGTGGGCGGCTTTGGCCATCGTGGTGCGCACCGCCGGCGCCAAGGCTTCCTGCAGCTCGCCGAGGTCTTTACTCTCCCCCAGCTTGCGCCCGGCGGTGTCTTCGACCCGGAAGGTCATCCGCAGATGGTCCGGAACGCGGGAGGGGTCCCACTCGCCGACCGGGACCCGGTGTCCGGTGCGGATGTACAGCGCCCGCCCGAGCTCCTCCACCAAGGGCACCCCGGCTTCCATCTCGGCCTCGTCGGCTTGCGCCAGCGCCTGGCGCGCGTGGTCGGGGGTGGGTACGAAGTTCTTGCGGGTCGCCTTAGGCAAGCTCTTCAGCAGCGCCGTGGCCAACTCCGAACGCAAACCGGGCACCTGCCAGTCGAACCCCTCCACGCTGACCTGGTTCAGTTGCTCGACCGGGATGTGCACGGTGACCCCGTCGGCGTGGGCGCCCGGCTCGAACTGGTAGGTCAGTCGCAGCCGCAGCTCGCCCTGCACCCACTCGTGGGGATAGTCCCGGGCATCTACCGCGTCGGCATCGTCGGAGACCAGGAAGTCCTCGGTGAACGTCAGCAGTTCGGGACGGCGCCGACGCTCCTTCTTCCACCAGGCATCGAAGTGCGCGCCGGAGACGATGCTGGCGGGCAGGCGGGTGTCATAGAACTCCACCAGGGTTTCCTCATCGACGAGGATGTCGCGGCGCCGGGCGCGCGATTCCAGCTCGGCGAGCTTGGCGATGAGTTTGCGGTTGTCGTGGAAGAAGCGGTGCGGGGTGTCCCAATCACCTTCGACGAGCGCGTTGCGGATGAACAACGCCCGGGATTCCTCCGGGTCGATTGCCCCGTAGCTGACCGGTCGGGCGGTGACCAGTGGCACGCCGTAGAGGGTGACCCGTTCGTTGGCGACCACGCCGGCGCGTTTGCGGCTCCAGTGCGGTTCGCTGTAATTGCGTTTGAGCAGGTGCGCAGCCGCCTCCTCGATCCATGCCGGATCGGTGGCCGCATTGGTGCGCGCCCACAGCCGCGATGTCTCGACGAGCTCGGCGCTCATCACCCACTCGGGGTTCTTGCGGTGCAAGGCCGAACCGGGCTGGATCGCGAACTTAGCGCCGCGCGCACCCGCGTATTCGCGTCGTTCCCGGTCGTAGAGACCAACCTGGCTGAGCAGACCGGTCAGCAGCGCCTGATGCACCTGATCCGCCGAAGCCGGGTGCTCGTTGGGGTGCAGATCGAGTTCGCGCAGCGCTGAGTGCAACTGGCTGACCAGGTCCTGCCACTCCCGAATCCGCAGGTAGTGCAGGAATTCGGCGGCGCACATCCGCCGGAAAGCGCTGCCGGAGAGCTCCTTCTGTTTCTTGCGCAGGTACTTCCACAGGTTGAGGATGCCGATGAAGTCCGAGGACTCGTCCTTGAACCGGGCATGCTGCTGGTCGGCCTGGGCCTGTTTCTCCAACGGCCGCTCTCGCACGTCCTGGATCGACAAGGCGGCCACGATGATCATCACCTCGCGCAGCGCCCCGGTGTGCTCGGCCGCCAACAACATCCGCGCCAGTCTCGGGTCGACCGGCAACCGCGAGATGCTGCGCCCGAGCGGCGTGAGGCGCCGACGGGGATCAGGTTCGTCCGGATTGATCGCGTGCAGTTCGTGCAGCAGCCGCAGCCCATCGGTGACCATCCGTGAATCCGGGGGTTGCACGAACGGGAACCGGGCGATGTCGCCCAGACCGAGCGCCGTCATCTGCAGGATGACCGAGGCGAGGTTGGTGCGCAGGATCTCGGGGTCGGTGAACTCGGGACGGGCTTCGAAGTCCTCCTGGGAGTACAGGCGGATCGCAATGCCGTCGGCGACCCGACCGCACCGACCGGAGCGCTGGTTGGCGCTGGCCTGACTGATCGGCTCGATCGGCAGCCGCTGCACCTTGGTCCGCTGGCTGTACCGGCTGATCCGGGCCGTTCCGGCGTCCACCACGTAGCGGATCCCCGGGACGGTCAGCGACGTTTCTGCCACGTTGGTCGCCAACACCACGCGTCGCCCGGAGTGCCGGGAGAAGACGCGATGCTGCTCGGCCGCCGAAAGCCGCCCGAACAGCGGCAACACCTCAGTCCCGGGCAGTCCCAGCGAGCTCAACGCGTCTGCTGCGTCACGGATCTCTCGCTCCCCGGAGAGGAAGACGAGCACATCGTGGCCGGCTCCGTCGCCGCCGCCGCCGGCCTCGGTCCACAACTCCTCGACCGCCTCGCAGATGCCGGTGACCTGGTCGACCTCGATCTCCAGATCGGGTTTTCCGGGCGTCTTAGCGGGTTCCCGACGCACCAATGGCCGGTACCGGATCTCCACCGGGAAGGTACGCCCGGAGACCTCGATAATCGGCGCGGCTCGCCCGGACCGATCCGCGAAGTGCGCGGCGAAGCGCTGCGGGTCGATGGTGGCCGAGGTGATGATGACTTTGAGGTCCGGACGGCGTGGCAGGAGCTGCTTGAGGTAGCCGAGGATGAAGTCGATATTGAGGCTGCGTTCGTGCGCCTCGTCAATGATGATCGTGTCGTAACGGCGCAGCTCCCGATCCCGCTGCAACTCGTTGAGCAGGATGCCGTCGGTCATCACCTTCACGAGCGTGTCGCGGCTGGAGGTGTCGGTGAAGCGCACCTGGTATCCGATGACCCCGCCGAGCTCCACGTCCAGTTCGTCGCAGAGCCGCTCGGAGACTGAGCGCGCGGCGATCCGCCGGGGTTGGGTGTGCCCGATCTGGCCCTGCACCCCGCGACCGAGTTCCAGACAGATCTTGGGAATCTGGGTGGTCTTGCCGGAGCCGGTCTCCCCGGCGATGACGACGACCTGGTTGTCCCGGATCGCCGCAGCGATGTCGTCCCGGACTGCGCTGACCGGCAGGTCGGGGTAGCTGATCTTCAGCCCGGCCGCTGCTGCCCGACGCGCCGCCACCCTCTTCTCGCGTGCTTCGCGGCGAGCGGCCTTCTCCGGATCGCTGCCGGCGGGATCGGCTCGGGGCCCGGCGGGCTTGCCGCGGCGCCCTCGGCCCTCGTTGGGTTTCTTCTTTGCTGGCGCCGACTCCGGTGTCGGATCGGTTGCCTGTGCGGCAGGACGAGCAGGTCCCCGACGCGCCCGACGGGCAGCGGCCTGCGGGGCGGTCGCTGCCGGCGGGGCGGGCTGAATGTCCGCCGACCCGGGGGTGGGCCGACGGCCGTCGTCGCCGGAACGTGGTTTCGGGGTGGCCCCCGGGCCGGGATTGCCTTGAGCGCCCCGACGCCGACCACGCGAACCCCGCTTCGGGCGCGGCTGGTCGGGCGTGGGCATTTCGGGCACGCCCCCCAGGATACGGGCGACCTGAGCAGGCTCTGTCACCGAGCAAGTGGCAGGGTGGAAGCGCGAATCGACCCAAGGAGAACCCTGATGATCCTCATCAACGTCAAGTTTCCGGTGAAGCCCGAACACGCAGATGACTGGCCGCAGCTCGCCCGCGAGTTCACCCAGGCCACCCTGGCCGAGCCGAAGAACCTCTGGTTCGAGTGGTCACGCTCGGTGCAGGACCCGAACACCTACGTCCTCATCGAGGCGTTCGAAGACGACGGGGCCGAAGCTCACGTCAACTCCGAACACTTCGCCAAGATGCAGCGCGAGTTCCCCCAGTACCTCAGCGCCACCCCCGCGATCGTCAACGGCCAGATCGAAGCCACCGGTTGGGACCGGATGGCCGAAATCAGTGTCGACTGAGCCGCACTGAGCCGACCTGAGCCCATCGGGTCGAGACGGCTCCGGGTCGGGACCGACCCGGTGAGTCGCCGGACATCCAGGCGCGCCCGGGGATCGTTAGGCAGCGATCCCCGGGCGCGCTTCGCGTGTGGCTACAGACCGACCAGCAGAGCCCCGGGCCGCTCCACGCAGTCCGCGACATAGCGCAGGAACCCGCCGGCCACCGCCCCGTCGCAGACGCGATGGTCGAAGCTCAGCGAGAGCTGGGTCACCGGACGTACCGCGAGTTGGCCCTCGACGACCCAGGGCTTGTCGATGATGCGGCCCACGCCAAGCATCCCGGCTTCGGGGTGGTTGATGATCGGAGTCGAGCCGTCGACCCCGTACACCCCGTAGTTGTTCAGCGTGAAGGTACCTCCGCTCATCTCCTGCGGGCTCAGTGTCCCGGCCCGGGCACGCTCGGTCAGGTCACGGATCGCCGCAGCAAGCTGCTCGGTGCTGAGTTGATCGGCGTGATGCACCACCGGAACCACCAACCCGCGCGGGCCCTGCGCGGCAAACGACAGGTGCACATGTGGCAGCCGGACGATCTCCCGGGCTTCCTGGTCGACGCGAGCGTTGAGCTCCGGGAAGCGCACCAGACCTGCGACGACGATCCGAGCCAGCAGCGCCAGATAACCGATCCGGGCCTGCGGCACACAGGCCGCGATATCGGCCTTGAGTGCGGCCAACCCGCTGGCATCCACATCGACCCAGGTGGTGGCGTCGGGGATTTCAGTGCGGGATCGAGAAAGCCGCTCTGCCATCACCTTTCGGATCCCCGTGATCGGGATCCGCTCGTCGCGTAGCCCCACCGGCGCTGTGGGCGATGCGTCCGGCGCGCCTGCTCCCGAGGCTGCGTCGGCTGGACTGCTCTGGGCAACCTGTGCGCCGGCCTGGTCGGCGCGCGCCTCGCTGCCCTGGGCCCGCTCGCTCGCGGCAGCCTCGACGTCCCGGCGGGTGATGACGCCCCCGGCGCCGGTGGGGGTGATCGCCAGCAGGTCCAGAGCATGCTCGCGGGCAAGCTTGCGCACCAGCGGCGAGATGACCCGCACCGCCTGCGTTGCGGCCGAACCACTCTGGGCCGCTGCCCCGGTGGGCTGCGCTGCCGAGTCTGCTGGGGCCATCTCCTGCGGCTGCGTCGCGGCCACCGATCGGCTTTGCGAACCAGCTTCAGCCGGGTCGACCCCGCTGGGTGAGGCGCGCCCGATGCGTCTGCGGCGCACCCGCGTCGTCTCCGAGGTGCCGTAGCCGATGAGGACGTTGCCCGACCCGGCCCGTTCTTCCTCCATCCGCTCCTGCACCTGCGGCTCGCGCCGGCTGGCCTCTTGGGCCAGCACGGTGTCGCTGTCACTGCCGACGCTGGTCTCGATGCTGATCAGCGGCTTGCCCACGTCGAGCACCTGGCCGGGCTCGACATGCAGTTTGGCCACCGTCCCGGCGTACGGGCAGGGCAGCTCGACCTGGGCTTTGGCGGTCTCCACGACGGCGATCACCTGGTCGACGGCCACCTGCTCGCCGAGGGCGACTTCCCAGGTGACAACCTCGCCCTCGGTGAGTCCCTCGCCCAGGTCGGGCAGCACGAAGGTCTTCTCACTCATCGGCCGATCTCCATCCGGGCACCGGCGCCCAGGTAGCGATCTTCGGGAGTGTCATCCCACTGCAGCCGGGCGATCGCGTCCAGGACACGGTCGACGCCGGGCAGGTGGTGGTGCTCCAGCTTCGGCGGCGGATACGGGATATCCAGACCGCTGACCCGCAACACCGGCGCGGCCAGAGAGTGGAAGGCCCGCTCCTGCACTCGGGCGGCGATCTCCGCACCGACTCCGGCGAAGCCCTGCGCCTCCTGCACGACGACGCAGCGTCCGGTGCGGCGCACCGAGGCGACGATGGTGTCGTCGTCGTAGGGGTTGATCGTGCGCAGGTCGACGACCTCGGCGCTCCAACCCTCTTCCTGCGCGGCCTGGGCGGCTTCCATCGCTACCGGCAGGCTCGGGCCGTATGCCACCAGGGTGACGTCGCTGCCCTGGCGCCGAACTACGGCCTGCCCGGGCGGGGTTCCGCCGTCGCCATTCAAAGCCTCAAGGTCGACCTGATCCTTACACCAGTAGAGCCGCTTGGGCTCCAGGAAGACCACCGGGTCCGGGTCCTTGATGGCGGCCCGCAACAGGCTGTATGCATCCTCGACCGTCGCCGGGGTGTACACGCGCAGGCCCGGCGTGTGGGCGTAGTAGGCCTCTGAGGAGTCACAGTGGTGCTCGACGCCGCCGATTCCACCGGCGTAGGGCACCCGGATGACCATCGGCAGGGTCAACGACCCCCGGGTGCGGTTACGCATTTTCGCGACGTGGCTGGTGATCTGTTCGAAGGCCGGGTAGGCGAACGCATCGAACTGCATCTCGACCACCGGCCGCAGACCTGCCATGCACATGCCGATGGCGAAGCCGATGATGCCGGATTCGGCCAGCGGGGTATCGAAGCACCGATCCTCGCCGAAGTCCCGGGCGATCCCGTCGGTGATACGGAACACCCCGCCTGCAGCGCCGACGTCTTCGCCGAAGATCTGTACCCGTTCGTCGGTAGCTACCGCGTCTCGCAGCGCCTGGTTGAGCGCCGCGGCGAAGGTCACCTGTGTCGTTGCCATCTCAGGCGTCCTCTCCGGTCAGGGCTTCGTGTTCGGCCTCGATCTCATCGAGAACCATCTGCTGCTGCTCTTGCAGTTGCGCCGTGGGGCTGTCGTACACGTGCTCGAACATCGAGGCGGGTCCCACCTGCGGGTCCTCGTTCATCCGGTCACGCAGCTGCGCCGCTTCGTCCTCGGCCTGCTGGGCGTAGCTTGCGGCGAGTTCGTCGTCGAGCTTGCCGACCGAACGCAGGTAGGTCTCCAATCGGGCCAGCGGGTCCTTCTTCAGCCACGCGTCCACCTGATCCGAGGTGCGGTATCGGGTCTGATCGTCGGCGTTGGTGTGGGCCTCCATCCGGTAGGTGTGCAGTTCGACCAGCACCGGCCCCTTCCCGGCCCGAGCCCAGTCGACGGCCTTACCCACCACAGCCAGCACGGCCAGGGCATCGTTGCCGTCGACCTGCTCGCACACCACGCCGTAACCGATGCCCTTGTAGGCCAGGCTCGGCGCGGCGGTCTGCTTTTCCAGCGGTACCGAAATGGCCCAGCCGTTGTTCTGCACGACGAAGACCACCGGAGCCTTGAAGACGGCGGCGAAGTTCAGCGCTTCGTGGAAGTCCCCTTCGCTGGTGGCGCCGTCACCGATGAAGGCCAGCGCCACCCGATCCCGCCCCTGCCGTTTCTCGCCGTAGGCGACACCGGCGGCATGCAGCAGTTGGGTGGCAAGCGGGGTGCACTGCGCGGCCGTGAAGGTGGCTGCGGCGTCATAGCCGCAGTGCGCGTCGCCGCGCAGCAAGGTGAGGACCTGCACCGGGTCGATGCCGCGCGAGACGAGCGCCACCGAGTCGCGGTAGGTGGGGAAGAACCAGTCGTCTTGACGGATCTTCATGACCGACCCGACCTGGCAGGCCTCCTGCCCCCGGGAGCTGGGGTAGACCGCCAACCGCCCCTGGCGGGTGAGCGCGCTGGCCTGCACATCGAAGCGCCGACCGAGCACCATGCGCCGGTAGCACTCGAGAACCTCCTCGTCGCTGGGTGGCTCGTAGTCCTCGGTGACGGGATCAACTCGCTGACCATGCTCGTCGAGGAACCGAACGGGCACCGGGGCCGGGATCAATCCCTTTTGGAACGGCGCCTCGACTTCCTCGGGGGCTGCCTGGGCGGCAGCTTTAGCGGCCCTGGCGTTCGCGGCTTTGCGGGTGGGAGCCATGCGTCTCCTCAGCGGAGTAGTGCCGACATCACTGGCGGCGGGGTGGCGTCATCGTCCACCCGATGGTCCCTGCTGCGTACCCTTTGCTCAATACGTCTGCACAGTCGCAGACGATTGGTCACCTCTAGGAGTCCATATGAGCACGGCGTCCGGGAACGTCGACCCGTTGGACACAATCGACCGACGGATGGTCACCGAGCTGGTGGCTGATGGCCGGATCTCGATGCGCACCCTGGCCGAGCGCGTCCACATCAGCCGGGCTAGTGTCTACTCCCGCCTGGAGCGATTGCGGGCCGCCGGGGTCATCACCGGCTTCGAAGCCCGCATCGACCCCTCGAAATCGGGATTGGCCACCAGCGCTTATGTCGCGCTGTCCATCGCGCAGGATGCCTGGCGTGAGATCAGCACCCGGCTGCGCACCGTGCGCTATGTCGAGCACGTCGCCCTGGTCGCCGCCGAGTTCGATGTTCTCGTCCTCGTGCGAGCACCGGACAACACCACCCTCAAAGAGGTGGTCTTGGAAGAACTGCAGTCCATCCCCGGTGTGAAGTCCACCCGCACCTGGCTGGTGTTCGCCGATGAAGAAGGGCCTGGAGCCTGGCGCGACCCGGAATGATGCCCGCGATCCCGGGCCGCGCCACGGCCGGCTCAGCGCGCGGCTGCGAAGCCCCGCTCCAGATCAGCCAGGATGTCGTCGATGTGTTCGATCCCCACTGAGAGCCGGATCAGACCCGGCGTCACCCCGGCGCCGAGACGATCCTCGTCACTACCTTGGCTGTGGGTGGTCGATGCCGGGTGGATGACCAGGCTGCGCACATCACCGATGTTGGCGACGTGGCTGTGCAGCTCACAGGCGTCGACGAACGCCCGCCCGGCAGCCACTCCCCCGGAGATCTCGAAGCTGAGCACGGCACCGGAGCCGGCCGGGGTGTATTTGTCGGCCAGGTCCTTGTTGGGGTTGCCCGGCAGCGAGGCGTAATTGACCTTCTCCACCTGGGCGTGCCCGGTCAGGAACTGCGCCACCTGTTGCGCGTTCTGCACGTGCCGCTCCATCCGCAGCGACAACGTCTCGATGCCCTGGGCCAGCAGGAAAGCGTTGAACGGCGAGACGGCCGCGCCCAGATCGCGCAGCAACTCCACCCGCGCCTTGAGGATGAAAGCCAGGTTCGCGCCCAGCGCACACCCCACGCCCAGGTCACGGGCGAAGACCAACCCGTGGTAACTCTCGCTGGGGGTGTTGAAGGAGGGGAAGCGCTGCGGGTCGCCCGCATAGTCGAACCGACCGGCATCCACGATCGCGCCGACGATGGAGTTGCCGTGCCCGCCGAGGTACTTGGTGGCCGAGTGGATGACGACATCCGCGCCGTACTCGAACGGGCGGATGAGGTAGGGCGTGGCCACGGTGTTGTCCACGAACAGCGGCACCCCCGCCTCGTGGGCCACCCCCGCCAGCGTCTCGATGTCCAGGATCTGTTGGTCGGGATTGGAAATGCTCTCACCCAGCAGCAACTTGGTGTTGGGACGGATTGCTGCCTTCCAAGCGCCGATGTCGCGCTGGTCGGTGATGAAGGTCGTCTCGATGCCGAGCCTGGCAAGGGTGAACTTCAGCAGGTTGTACGTGCCGCCGTACAGGGCCGCTCCTGCCACCACGTGGTCGCCGGCACCGGCCACGTTCAGGATCGCCAACGTGGTGGCCGCCATCCCGGAGGACAGCAGCAGCGCACCGACGCCACCTTCCAGCGACGCGATTCGGGCCTCCACCGCTTCCTGGGTGGGGTTGCCGATTCGGGTGTAGATCGGCCCGAGGTCGGTCAGCGCGAACCGGTCTGCCGCCGTCTGGGCGTCATCGAAAACGTAACTCGTGGTCTGGTAGATCGGCAGCGCACGCGACCCGGTGGCGGTATCCGGGGTTTGACCTGCGTGGATCTGCCGGGTCTCGAAAGCCCAGTTGGGGTTGATGGTCATTGCTCTCCTCCTTGCCTGCGGTGGCACTACAAGAAGGCCACCACCGTGACGTGATGCGGGGAGCCGGATCGCACCCGCGCTTGCGGACGTGTTGTCCGCCTGGTCTTCACCCGGGGCACCCCAGCGGCAGGCGGAGGGGTTGCCGGCCAGCGAGCCGGGGCTTGGTGCTGGCACTCATGACCGCGAATCACGTTAGCAACGCCGTGTGGATCGCCGCGGCCCCCGTCTTACCATTCGGAACTGCTATCCATGCCCTGGACGATCGGGCCACGGGATGAGTCAGGCCCGTGCCCACTGGGTGCCGCCCAAGCGCGGGGTGCCCTGCCCACCGGTCAGCTGCGATACCAGCGCGACAAGGTCGCCCGCCTGCTCGGGTTCGACGTCCAGATGCAGGGTTGCGCAGCCGGCGTAGTCGGTCCCGGCCACCAGGATCCCCCGCGAGCGCAACTCGTTCTCGATCCGCCCGGCCTGGGCGATGGCCGTATCCAGGTCGAGGCGCTGCAGGAGGCGATATCGCACCGGCCGGGCGACATCCAGCGCCGCGCGAACCGCGTCGCCGTAGGCGCGGATCAGCCCCCCGGTGCCCAACAGTGTCCCGCCGAACCACCGCGTCACGACGGCGACGACGTCGCTGACTTCTCGACCGGTGAGGACCTCGAGCATCGGGGCCCCCGCCGTCCCCGCCGGTTCCCCGTCATCGGAGGAGCGCCGGATCACACCCTCGACTCCCCCTCGTCCCACCGCACCTTCGACCCCCAGGACGAAAGCCGAGCAGTGGTGGCGCGCATCCCAATGGCGTTTGCGGGCCGCCTCTACGCACGCTCTGGCGGCCGTTTCGTCGGTGACCGGTTCCAGGCGGGCCAGGAAGCGCGAGCGTTTGACCTCGATCTCGGCCTCGACGGCGGCCGCGATGGAGCAGATCTGCGGCCCAGGCTCACTCATGCGGGCCTCGATCCGGGCTCGCGTCGCCGGACGGCTCGGCAAAGGCGCTCGGGAAAGCCTCCCGGTAGCTGCGCCAGGTCCCGGCAGAAGTGGTGGTGGAGGTCGCGGCCAGCACCGCCCGCACGATGGCGCGCGAGACCACCCGGGGGGCGTGCGTGAGGACCTCGTGGAACAGAGCCAAGTCGGGGACCTCCCCCTGTCCGGTGGCCAGCCCGAACAGGGTGTCTCCGTCGAGCATCGTGTGAGCCGGGTCCACCGCACGGGCGATCCCGTCGTGGCCGACACCGGCGAGCTTGGCGCACTGTGCCTTGGTCAGGCTCAGGTCAGTGGCGACGACACCGATGGTGGTGGCCAGGCCGGGACGCCCCACCGGCATCGGCGCAGCAGTGCGGGCGGCCGCGGCAGCCTGCGCCAGGTCCTGCTCATCCGGGGCTCGCAGCGCCGGGGCATCGGCCGGCAACAGGTAGCGCTGGGCGTGGAAGGTGCCCTGCGGCGTGATGACCTCCCCCAAGCTGTTGCACACGATGAGCGCACCGATGGCGGCACCGCCCGGCAGGACGACACTGGCGGTGCCGACCCCGCCTTTGAGCCCGCCCGCCTTCGCGCCCGTACCGGCACCGACACAGCCCTGCTCGACCGGCCCCCCGGCCTTAGCCGCGGCGTAGGCCTGGGCCCCGGTGGCGGCATCGGGACGCGCCGCGAAGTCTCCACCACGACCCAAGTCGAAGATCACCGCAGCGGGTACCAGCGGGACGACCTCTCCCGGCCCACCCATCGGCAGTCCGATGCCGTCGGTGTACAAGCCCTGCATGACACCGTCAGCGGCCGCCAGCCCGAACGCGCTACCACCGCACAAAGCGATCGCGTGTACCCGTTCGACGACGTTGCGCGGGTCGAGCAGATCGGTTTCACGGGTCCCCGGGCCGCCACCGCGCACATCGACCCCGGCCACCACGCCCTGCTCTCCGGCCAACACCACGCTGACCCCGCTCAGGTGAGGTGGGTCTGCGCGGGTTGCCTGCCCCAGACGCAACCCGGCCACATCGAGAAGCGAATTGGTCGGTCCTGGTCCGGGGCGCTGCGCAGTCATGGGGTTCTCCTGTCGCCGTTGACACGTTGGGCTGGCGTGCCCTCCTGACTAGTCTCGCCCGGCTCGTCCACCCGCATGCCCCGGCGTGCCCGCGGTCGTGTCGCGTCGGGCCGTGGCGCTTCAGCGCAGGCGAGCCAGATCCGCCGGGGCAGCCCCACGCAGGGCACGCTCCAAGGTCGGGATCGCGGCCACCAGACGCTGGGTGTAGGGGTGTTGCGGATCGTCGTAAATGCGCCCGGTGGGTCCCGATTCCACGATCTCTCCGGCGCGCATCACCAACACCCGGTCGCAGACATGCCGCACCACCGAAAGATCGTGGGAGACGAACACCAACGTGAGCCCGAGGCGGTCCACCAGCGAATCGAGCAGGTCGAGAACCTGGGCCCGTACCGAGACGTCCAGTGCGCTGACCGCCTCGTCGGCGAGCAGTATGCCGGGATCGGTGGACAGCGCCCGCGCGATGGAGATGCGTTGGCGTTCTCCACCGGAGAACTGGTGCGGGAAGCGGTTGGCCATCTGCGGGCGCAACCCGACACCGGTCAACAGCTCCTCGATGCGCTCCTGGGTCGGCGCACGCCCTTGGGCCACCAGCGGCTCAGCCACGATGTCGCGCACTCGCATCCGAGGGTCCAAAGAACTCATCGGGTCTTGGAACACCAGTTGCAGCCGCTCCCGCAGGAACCCCAGCCGACGTTCGGGAAGCTTCGCGATGTCGGTGCCGTCGATGCGCACACTTCCGGCGCTCGGTCGGTCCAACCCGGCAAGGATGCGCAGCAAGGTGGATTTGCCGCACCCGGACTCCCCCACGATGCCCACGCGCTCCCCGGCCTGGACAGTCATGTCGATATTGCGCAGGGCGCGCACCACCGGCGCTGCTTCGAACAAGGTCCGGCGGCTGCGTCGATAGTCGCGGGAGACCTGCGAGCACTGGATCACCGGCGAAGCGGGTCGATCCTCGCGGGCCTCCTGGCCAGGTGCCGCGGTTTTGGCCCCCGGCAGCGCCGGCGCCCTCGGCGAATCGGCGGCCGCGTTCTGTTGCGAACGGGCGTGGGCCGACTGCTGGTGTTCCCGGCGGGCCTGCTCGCCGGCACCGTGCCCCTGGCGCGGGGCCAGCGAGGAGGCATCCAGGAGTCGCCGGGTGTAGGGGTGGGTGGGGCGTTGCAGTACCTGCTCGGTCGGGCCCGACTCGACGATCCGTCCTTCGTTCATCACGTAGACCCGGTCGCACACCGTGGCCACCACCGGCAGGTCGTGGCTGATGAACAACACCGAGGATCCGCGCTGCGCGGCGCTGGTGACGATCCGGTGCAGCACGAAGGCCTGGACGGTGACGTCCAGCGCGGTGGTCGGTTCGTCGCACACGAGCAAAGCGGGGTCGTTGGCCAGGGCGATGGCCAGCATCACTCGTTGGCGTTGGCCACCGGAGAGTTGATGCGGGTAGGCACGCGCTGCCTGGGCCGGCTCAGGGATGCTCATGTCCTCCATGAGTTCCACGGCGGCCTGGCCGGCGCTGGCGCGGTCGGGGCGGTTGTGGTGGATGAGCAGTGCCTCGGCGATCTGGTCGCCGACCCGCATCGTGGGATTGAGCGCTGAGAGCGGTTCCTGGAACACCATCGAGACGTCTTTGCCCCGCATCCGGGCCAGATGCCGTTCCGAGGCGCCGACGATCTCCTCATCGAAACCGGCTACCCGGATCGATCCGCGAGCGTGCAGGGTGTGTGGCAACAAGCCCAGCACAGACAGCGCCGTCAGTGACTTGCCCGAGCCGGACTCTCCGATGAGACCGACCCGCTCGCCGCGTTCGATGCGCAGATCGATCCCGGACAGCAGCGGGCGCCCGTCGGAGTACACATCGAGCCCGTCCACCACCAGCGCTGGGGTGTTCATGTGCGCTCCCGAAGTTTGGGGTCCAGGGCGTCGCGCAGACCGTCCCCGAAGAGGTTGAAGCCGAGCACCGCCAACGCGATCGCCAAGCCGGGCGCCAAGGCCAGGTGCGGAGCTACCTGCAGCAGTTCCTGGCTCTCCTGCAGCATCCGCCCCCAGGAGGGGGTCGGCGGTGGAGTCCCGAAACCGAGGAAGCTCAAGGCCGCCTCGGCCAGGATCGCGATGGCGAAAGAGACCGAGGCCTGCACGATGACCAGCCCTGCCACATTGGGCAGAACATGACGCAGCGCGATCGCCGGGCCACCTCGACCGGCCGCTCGGGCCGCGAGGATGTACTCGGTGCGCATCACCTGCAGCGCTCCCGAGCGCACAACCCGCGCGAAGGAGGGGATGCTGGCGATCCCGATAGCCAGCATCGCCATCGACGTGCTGGCCCCGTACACAGCCGAGAACATGATCGCCAGCAGCAGCGCGGGGAAGGCCAACAGGATGTCCATGCCGCGCATGAGGATCGCGGCCAACGGTCGAGAACTCATCGCGGCCAGGATGCCCAGCGGCACTCCGACCAGCGCGGCCACCCCCACCGCCACCACACCCACGAGCAAGGTGGTGCGCGAACCGACGAGCAGGGAACTGGCCACGTCGCGGCCGAACTTGTCCGTACCGAGCCAGTGCTGGGCCCCAGGACCTTGCAGTCTGGCCGCCGGGTCCATCGCCAGCGGGTCGTAGGGGGTCCACACGAAGGACACCAGGGCCGCCAGCACGACCGCGCAGACGAGGGCGCCGCCCACGATCAGCGAGGCGTCCGTACGTCGCCAGCGGTGTGTGCGTGGCGTCCAGGTAGCTGTGCTCATGAGCGCCGCACCCGCATCCGCGGGTCGATGAGCAGGTAACAGACCTCCACTAGGGCGTTCACCGCGAGTACGGCCAGCACCAACACCATGACGACGTTCTGCACAACGAGCAGATCTCGGGAGCCGACCGCGTCCAGCAGTAGCGAACCCAGACCGGGGATGACGAAGACCCGCTCGACGACCACCGCCCCGATGAGCAGCGTCGTGAGTTGCAGCGCCAGCACCGTCACGACAGGGATGGAGGCGTTTCGCAGCCCGTGCCGCACCAGGGCAGGCAGCGGCAACAGCCCCTTGGCACGCGCAGTACGCAGGTAGTCCTCACGTAGCACCTCCAACACCGAGGAACGGACGTAGCGGGTGAGCACCGCGCCCTGCACCAACCCCAGGGACAGCGCCGGCAGGACCAGCGCCCGAGCGAATGCGACCGGGTCGCTACTGGGGGCGGACCACCCGCCCGCCGGCAACCAGCGCAGGTGCACCGCGAACACCGTGATAAGGAGGATCCCCGCCAGGAAAGCCGGGATGGCCACCCCCACCTGAGAGAACGCAGCCAGGGCAACCCCGCTGGGACGACGGTGGCGCACCGCAGCCAACACGCCCAGCGGCACGGCGACCAGGCAGGCCACGAGCATGCCCGCCCCGACGAGCCAGGCGGTGACCCCGAGGCGGTCGGCGATGAGCGGGCCGATCTGCAGATGGGACAGGTAACTGACTCCGAGGTCGCCGTGGGCCAGTCCATTCATCCACTCCAGGTACCGAGTGGGTAGCGGCCGGTCCAGCCCGTAGTCGGCCCGCAGCTGAGCCACGGCCTCTTCGGAGGCGTTGATTCCCAGGGCTACCCGAGCCGGGTCGCCGGGTAGTACCTGCATGAAGGCGAACACCAACACCGAACTGACGAGCACACTCACCGCGAGCACCCAGAGCCGGCGGGCCAAGGCGGACAGCGTCATCTCACCAACCTGTCACGACCGGGCCAGGCCGGTCAGATCGAAGGACTCCGACAGGGAGTTCTTCGGCAGTCCGGTGATGTCCTTGTCGGCCACGGTGAGGTTCGGTAAGAGGAACAACCAGTCCGAGGCCGCATCCTCGGCGATGACACGGGCGGCCTCCTTCATCTTGGCTACCTGGGTGGCCTCGTCGCCGGCGTCTGCGGCGGCAATCGCCTCTCGCACCTTCTTGTTGTCGTAGTGCAAGTAGTACTTCGGATTTCCGTACAGCGTCGGCAGGTCGCGCGGTTCCACGTGGGCGATGATCGAGGCGTCGTAGTCTCCTCCGCGCAGCACCTGGGTGATCCACGCGGCGGGGAACTCCAACTGATCCAGCGTGACCTTGAAGCCCACCTTTTCCAGGTCGCTCTTGACCACCTGCCCGCACGAGGTCGCGTACGGCAAGGTCGGGAGCCGTAGCCGTACCGCCGGGTTCGGCGTGCCCGCCTTGGCCAGCAGGGCCTTGGCCTTGGCCGGGTCGTAGGGGGCCACCCCCGTCAGGTCCTCATACCAGGGGTCGGTGGGCGCCACCATGGAGCCGATGAGGTGCCCGCGGCCCGCCCAGCAGGTGGCTAGCAGTGTCTTCTTGTCGATTGCTGCCCGGGCAGCCTGTCGGACCCGCACATCGTCAAAGGGCGGTCGGGCGCTGTTGAAGGACAGGACCACCTCCCCGTTCGTGGTCCCCTCGGTCACCACGAAACGCTCGTCCCCGGTGAATTGCGCCAGAGACTCCGGGGCCTGCACGGTGGAGATCACGTCGATGGAGCCGGTCAGCAGGGCGTTGTTCAGCGCCGTCGGGTCCTTGTAGTACCGCAGTGTCACCGAGTCGAAGTACGGCGCGGTACCCCCGTAGTGCGGGTTGCGCTTCAGCTTCAGGGAGTCCCCGCGTTTCCAGGTGTCCACGGTGTAGGGGCCGGTGCCGACCGTCTTGGTGGCCAGTGAATCCACCCCGGTGCGGCTGAACATCGCCCCGATCCGGGTCGTCATCCGGTACAGCCAGTCGTTACTCGGACGAGCCAAGGTGACCGTGACCTGAGCGGGAGAGGTTGCCTTCACCGAGGTCACCACGTCCATGGCCGCAGCCAGCGAGGTCGTCCAGTCCTGTTTGACCCGCTCGATGGAAAACACCGCATCGTCCGCGGTGAACGGGGTCCCGTCCGAGAAGGTGGCGTCCGTGGCCAGTTCGAAGGTGTAGGTGCGCCGGTCCGGGGAGATCGTCCAACTCTTGGCCAGTGCCGGCACGATGGCCCCGGACTCATCGACCTTGACGAGCCCTTCGTAGACATTGGTCAGCAACGCCTGCGGAATGGCGGCGCCGTCGGTGGTGGTGAAGTCG
Source organism: Gephyromycinifex aptenodytis (assembly GCF_012277275.1). Taxonomy (GTDB): domain Bacteria; phylum Actinomycetota; class Actinomycetes; order Actinomycetales; family Dermatophilaceae; genus Gephyromycinifex; species Gephyromycinifex aptenodytis. The sequence goes on from NZ_CP051155.1 coordinate 704,605, forward strand.
AGATTGGTGGGCTCGGCAACCATCCCTACGGCTAGTGCGTTCCCCTCCTGCGCGCTGCCCGCAGAATCCGCGGTCGAGCCGGCCGAACAGCCGACCAGGGCCAGTGTCACTGCGGCGAGGACCACTGGCCGCTTCGTCGCTGTACCCATCGGTTGATCTCCTTCATCTGCGCCCCGCGCGCGTAAACCACCGGTCGGCCCGGCGGCATGCTTCGAAGCAGAGTTGCCAGGTGAGGTTACCCCTGAAACCCTCAAAACACGGGAGCCCCACCCTTCCCCCCTCTGTCTACGGTGGCGTAAGTTACGTCGACGTAAGGTCCGCGATCGACGTCTCCAGGAGCAGCCCGATGACACAGGAAACCTTGGCTCGATCGCTGGTCACGGCGATGGAGACACACGCCGAACGCACTGCGCTGCGGGTGCGTCGGCAAGGCCGCTGGCAGTGCCTGAGTTATACCGAAATGGATAGGCGCACAAAGAATCTGGCGGCCGCGTTACTTGCCAGCGGGCTCGAGCGGGGCGACCGCATCGGGATCTTTGCCACCAATTCACCCGAGTGGACCCTGTTCGATATCGCCGCCCTGCGCGCGGGCCTGGTGTCTGTCCCGCTGTACGCCACCAGTTCCCCCTCGCAGGCGGCGCACATCCTCTCCGACAGCGGTTGTCGGCTGGTGGCGTGCGGATCGACGCACATTCTCGCCCAGAGTCTGCGCGCGATCCAGACCTGCCCGCAGGTCAGCACCTTGGTGCTGATCGAGGGCGACCTGAGCCAGGCTCAGGCGCAGGCGAGCGACCAGCCGGACAGCGCCGACCTCCGTAGCGACATCACCCTGCACACGCTCAGCGAGTTCGAACAAATCGCCGACCCGCAGGCCTGGGATGCCCCCCTGCAGGAGGTTGTGAACAGCGGCGAACTCGATGACCTGACGACGATCGTCTACACCTCGGGCACCACCGGCAGCCCCAAGGGCGTGATGCTCACCAACCGCACCCTGCTCCAGCAGATCAAGTCGATGGACCTCCTTTTCGACCTGCGTCCGGGGCAGCGCAACATGTGTTTCCTGCCGCTGTCGCATGCCTACGAACGGGCCTGGACCTACGTCATGCTGCACTCGGGTCTGGAGAACTGTTACGTCCTGGACCCCAAGGCCGTCGCGGCCGCGATGCTGGATATCCAACCCGATACGTTCGTGTCCGTCCCGCGCCTGTACGAGAAGGTGTACGACACCGCGCACACCCAAGCCGGCAGTGGACTCAAACGGCGCATCTTCGATGAGGCGGTGCGCACCGGCGCCCTCGTGCAGCGACGGATCGCCGACGCCCGACCCATCGGCCCCGCGCTCAAGGCACGCCATGCCATCGCCGACTCCGTGGTGCTGCACCGGGTACGAGACGCGGTCGGCGGACCCAAGAACGTCATGGCGGCAGGCGGCGCCCCGCTGCGCCGCGAGGTCGAGGAGTTCTTCTTCGCTGCCGGCCTGACGATCTACCAGGGTTACGGCCTCACCGAGACCTCCCCGCTGGTCTCGTGCAATGCTCCGGGCCAGGTGAAGTTCGGCACCGTCGGCAAGCCGGTCCCCGGCACGGAGGTGCGCCTGGACGACGAGACCGGCGAGATCCTCGTGCGCGGCGACAACGTGATGGCCGGCTATTACGGTGACCCGGAAGCCAGCGCCGAGGTGATCGATGAAGACGGCTGGTTTCACACCGGGGACGTGGGTCAATTCGACGAGGACGGCTACCTGCTCATCACCGACCGCATCAAGGACCTGATCGTCACCGCGCAGGGTAAGAACATCGCCCCGGGGCCGATCGAGAGCGCGCTGACCGCCTCCCCGCTCGTAGAAGCAGCCGTGGTTGTCGGCGACGAACGCAAATACCTCACCGCGCTCATCCAGCCCGCCTTCGAAGCCCTGGAGGAGCACGCCCGCTCACTGTCGTGGGTGTTCACCTCCCGGGCCGAACTGGTGAAGCTGCCGCAGGTGCAAAAGCTGTACAGCGACATCAAGGACAAGGTCGGCCGAGACGCCGCCCCGTACGAACGAGTGCAGAAACTGCACCTGCTGGACACCGAGCTGACGATGGACGACGAGGACCTCACCCCGACGTTGAAGGTGCGCCGGCGCCGGGTGGAGCAGAAGTTCCTGCACTTCATCGACGCGATGTACAAACAGTGACGTCTCGCGCCGGGGCGCTGACGCCTCGGCGCGAGCCTCAGCCGACGAGCTGGCTGACCGTGTGGATGAGCAACCCGGCCAATCCGCCCACCACGGTGCCGTTGATCCGGATGAACTGCAGGTCCCGACCGACGTGCAGTTCAATGCGTTCGGCGGCTTCTTTACCGTCCCAACGTTCGATGACCTGGGAGATCACCGGCACCAGCTCGGCCCCGTAGGTGTCCACCAGGCTGGAGATGACCTCCCCCACCCGGCGATCGACACGCTCCTGCAACTCGGCATCGTGTTGCAGCCGCTCACCCAGACTGACCAGCTCGGTGTACAGCCGGGCTCGCAGTCGGCCCTGCGGATCCGACATCGCCTCATGCAGGGTTCGGCGCAGCACCTCCCACAGGCTCACCGCCGTTTCCATCGTCTGGGCGTGGGTCAGGAAACGCTCCTTGAGGGTCTCGGCTCGCTGCATCGTCGCCGGGTCTTCCTGCAGGTTGCCGGCCAGGTCGGCAAGGAGTTCGTTGACCGCCAGGCGCACCCGGTGCCCGGGGTTGTCACGCACATCGCGCACCCACCCCAAGGCCTCGGTGTGCAGCCGATCCACGACAAGCTCGTTGACCCACAACGGGGTCCAGGTAGGGGCGCGCTCACCTACCACGGCTGCGAAGGTCTGCGGGTTGTCCAGCAGCCAGTCGTGGGCTTCGACGACCACCAGGTCGACGAGGTGGCGGTGCACGTCATCACGCACCACCTGGTCCAGCAACGAACCGGCCAGCGGCGCGATCGGTTCCTGCGCCAGCCGCGGCAGTACCGAGTGGCCCAAGATCTCGCGGATTTCGCCGTCCGAGACGTGGTTGAGGCCGCGTTGGGTCAAGGCGGCCACTTCGGCGACCACCCGGGTGCTGTTCTCCGGCCTGGCCAGCCACTGCCCCACCCGCGGCGTCGCACCCGAGGCCAGGAACCGCTCCCGGGCGGCTTCGCCGGTCAGGAAGTGCCCGGAGACGAAATCTTCCAGGCTTTTGGCGAAGACGTCCTTTTTCTTGGGCACCAGCGCGGTGTGTGGAATGGGTAGGCCGAGCGGGTGGCGGAACAGTGCCGTCACGGCGAACCAGTCTGCGAGAGCACCGACCATCGCCGCTTCGGCCGTGGCGTTGACGTAGCCCAGGGCTCCGCCTCGGTTGTGGGTGAACACGAACACGATCGCCGCGAACACCAGCAGGGCCGTTGCCAGGAAGCGCATTCGCCGCAGCGACTCCTGCCGCGCTTCGTCGGCCGCGCTCAGAGCCATCATCGTCATAGCTCGATTCTCCCCCGTCGCACCGACAACATCCTCCCGGCACCCACATCGGCACACTGACCAGGTAGCCACCCACGCTCGATGCGCCCCGCTACCGGCCCCGGCAACCAGCGACGCTCGCGGCTGTCTGCTGGGTTGGGCAGGCCAGGTGGGCCTGGGTATAGGCCGCCTGGGAACACCGGCCTCGGAATCAGCACCGGTTGCTTGTCCTTGCCTCCGGGCGGGGCGCGCCCAGTGGCGAATCGACCTGAGAGACAGGGACAACAGCCTTCCCGTGGGACCCTGGTAGGCATGGTGGGGGTGCAGGTGGTGGAACGGGCGCAGCGCGCAGGTCAGCGCGCGCTGGCCTCGATGCGGCGCGGCCTGGAAAGACTGAACGCCCAGCGCTCCAACATCCTCCGACTCACCGCGGCGGCAATCCTGGCCTATGTGCTCTCCGCACGGCTCAACCCCAGCTCCGACCTGACCGGACCGCTGACCGCGCTCCTGGTCGTGCAGGCCAGCCTGGTGCAGAGCCTGCGCAGCGGCATCGGGCGGGTGGGTGCCGTCCTGACCGGGATCTTGGTGGCCATCCTGCTCTCCACCTGGGTGGAGTTGAGCTGGTGGAGCCTCGGGCTGGCGATCGCGATCGCGTTGTCCTTGGGGTACGCGCTGCGGTTGGGCGACCACGTCCTTGAGACCCCCATCAGCGCCATGCTCATCCTCGGCGTAGCCCAACACGGCGTCGCTGCTGAGATCCGACTCATCAACACCTTGATCGGCGCCGGGGTGGGGATGGCGTTCAACCTGGCTTTCCCTCCCCCGGTACGCGCCGGCACCGCCCAGCAAGCGGTCCGGGAATTAGCCGATAGCGCCGCCGCAGCGCTGGAGCGGGCCGGTCAGGAACTGGCCACAGAGCTGAGCCGAACCCGCATCGAAGGGTGGCTGCGCGATATCCACGCGGTCCTGCCGCTGGTCGGTGAAGCCGAAGAGGCCATCCACGCTGCCGAAGAGCGCCGCCGCCTCAACCCGCGCGCCATCACCAGCGCGGACCCACTCCCTGTGTTGCGCTCAGCGATCGGGCCGCTGGACCGTTCGGTCCTGGCCGCCCGCCAGACGCTGCTGGCCATCCAGGAAGAGGCGCCCGACCAGGTCGATGAGGAGGACGACTACCAAGAGGAGTTGCGCCGAGCCTTCTCCATCGTGCTCAGCGACATGGCCGGCTGCCTGCGGGCCTTCGGCCGGCTGGCTATCTCCGACGCTGACGGCGGCGACCAGGAAGCGGCGCAGGCTCTGGCCGAGGCACTGGAGATCCTGCGCGAGACCCGGGCCATCCTCACCGAGTTGTACCTGGTCGACCCGGGCGGGCCCGGCTCGGCATGGTTGTTGCGCGGTGCGGTGCTAAGCGGGGTAGAGCGCCTGCTGCGGGAACTGGATCTGGAGGAACGGGCCCGGGAACGCGAGCGGATGCTTCAGGAAAGCAATCGGCGACGGGTGCCAACCCAAGCGGTGACGCGTCTGTGGCTCAGCGCCCACGCCTGGGCCGAGGAAGCCGGACGCAACGTCCGGCGCTCATGGGACGCCGACGACCCGTGGCATCACGAGCCGTAGCGTCCCTGAGCGGGGATTTTCAGGTGCGTTTCGGCGCATGCATCCACACGATGACGTCCAGGTGGCGCAGCAGGTTCGCGGGGTCGCCGACATCGACGCCCTCGGGCTCGGCGCAGCGACAGATGAGGCGCTCTAGGCGCTCCCGGACCTCGGGGGTGGAGATGATTCGCGCAAACACCTGCCAGTCGACCTGGTATTGGGAGGGCCACAGCCCCAGGTAGCGGCAGACAACCTCGTCGCGGACCGGGAACAGGTTAGGGCGTTTCCGACTGGCCAGTTTCGCCGCTGTCGACCAGTTCACCGAGTAGCGGTTACGCGAGGGCGGAATGACGCCGCGCAGCGCGGTGTACAGCTCGTCCATGGCCATCAGAAGCTCCGGGGTCGCCTCCTCCAGCCGCGCAGTCATCGGCAGACGCTCCAGGGACAGCAGTTCGTGTACCTGCTCGGCGCTTTCCTGCTCGACCAGCAACGCGCGCACAGTCGCCGGGGGAATCGTGGCGTCCAACAGGCTGGCCGCCAGCAGGTCGCGTTCGGTGATGCGGGTGGGCTCTGGGTCATGCAGCTGCGTGAAGGTGGCGCCCGCGTAATTACTGTTGAGCGAGTAATAGCGCGTCAATCGTTCGGGGGTGCGAGGGTCACGAAGAGCGGTCAACGCCCGCTCGACTGCCCCCTCGTAGTACGACCCAGCACTGAGCCACCCCTTCGGCACCGGTAGTGAGTACGCAGCCATGCGTTGTTCCTCTCCTAGACGACATCCTCACGGTACGTGCCGAGTTCTTCGGCAGGCCTCCCACCGGCGCAAATGTGTTCTGAACGACATGAGGGCCAGCCACCTGAGGATCACCTCGGCGCCGCAATCAGCTACGCCCAGACACGAGGAGCGGTACGGGGCCACCTGGAGACAGCGCCAGCACCGCCGGGGTCCGGGGAACCTTCCCCGGCGACAGCCCCGATCAGCTGTGCTGTCGCCGGGGACCCGCAGTGCTGGCCGGCCTGGGCTCAGCCGCAGTGCAGGTGTCGCTGAACCAGTTCACCCAAGGCGGCATCATCGCCGAAGAGCCGCTCGCTCAGCCCTTCGTCGCCGAGGTCCTCCAACTGTTCGGCCACCGAATCGAGCAGGCCGGTCGGGAAGACGCCATCCTCGGCGTAGATGTGGCGGTCGGCTCGCAGTGCCCGGCCGGATTCGGTGCACGAGGCCGGCAACTGGTCCAGGCCCTGAACCGTAGCGGCATCGGTATCCACCAGGAGTCTCTGGGCCACGTCCAGGGACTCGGGGTGCTCCAGCCCGTAACGGGCCGCTACCGTCAGCGCCGCCATGTAGAAGTGCACGCTCGCCGAGCCGTCACCGCTACGGATCTCCACCGTCTGCGGGTTCGGGCCCGACAGAGGCTCAACCTGCGGCTCGCACGGGTTGGCGGAGCCGACCATGCTCATCGCGTCCCCAGTCCAGCCCAATGGCACCCGGACCAGGACCGAACGGTTGCTACGTCCCCAGCAAATGCTGGTCGGCGCCTCCTGTTTGGGGACCAGACGCAGGTAGGAGGTGGGCACCGTGTTGCCGAAGGCAGTCAGGGAACGAGCGCACATCAGGTAACCGGCGATCACCTTGCGCGCCGCAGCTGAGAGGTCGTCATCCTCGACGAAGGCGTTGACGCCGTCCTTCATCAACCGGGTGTGGACGTGGAAGCCGCTGCCGGCCTGCCCGACGATGATCTTGGGAGCGAAACTGACCTCCAGGCCATGGGCATAGGCCACCTCGCGCAGCACCCACTTGGCCAGCACCACCTGGTCGGCGGCCTCCTCCACCGGCACCGGCAGGAATTCGATCTCACCCTGGACCATCTGGCGCCCCTCGCGCACGATGTTGCCGACCTCGGCGTGCCCGTACTTGATCTGGGCGCCCATCCGGGCCAGATGCATCATCGCCTCCCGGCGCACCACGCCCCACTTCGAGAACGGGTGCGACTCGTGGTATCCCCGCTGCTCGGTGATGGGGTAGATCTCTTCGGCCCGGTCGAAGATGTAATACTCCAGCTCCCCGAGGGCTTCCATGGTGTACCCGGTGCGTTCCTGCAATGACCGCTGTGCCTTGGCCAGGACGTTCTCCGGAGCGCTCTCCAGCGGTTTGCCCTCGCGGGTGTAGAAGGAGCACAACAGGTCGATCGTCGGTTCCTCGGCGAAGGGGTTGATGAACGCGGTGCGATACCGCGGCACGACGTACAGATCGCTGGACTGGGCATCGATGAAGGGGAACAAGCTCGAGCCGTCGACCCGCTCCCCCAGGGTCAGCACCGTTTCCAGGTGGGCACGACTGTTGATGACGAAGTTGAGCTTCTTCAGCCGCCCGTCCCCGGCGACATAGCGCAGGTTCAACATTCGGATGCCGAGCTCTTCAACCGCCCGCACGATGTCGGCCCGGGTGAATCGGGATGCCGGTTTACCGAGTAAGCGAACGAGCGTGTTCGGGTTGAGGTTGAATGCGCTGTCGTGCGCGGGGTCGTGTGCCATGGGGGTCTCCTTCGTCGCGCCTGTGCCTCAACTCTTTCAGAGCCCGACCCCGCACGGGGCGTTTTTCGGCAGAGCGCCCACGCCGAGCGGCCCGGCCGCCGATCCCCCTATCGGGGACGGCGACCGGGCCGCTCGATGGTGTGCTGCGACCTCAGGAGGTCTTGGTCAGCAGCGGCATCCAGCGCTTGTATTCGGCCGAGGCCTTCGGGCTGTTGCATGTGAACAGGTCGGAACGGATGTAGCTCATCGACTCACTGAAGTAGCTTTCGTAAGCGATGTGTTCCTGGTTCTGCTTCAGCCAGTTGTAGACGAAGTTGATGTACTTGGGGTTGTCGCCGCCACCGGCGGAGTTCGCGGGCGCGATGCCCCACTCGGGCAGGACGAACTTCTTACCGTGGGCCTTGGCGAAATTCAGCCAGTGGTTCCACCCGTAGGCCTCATCCCGGTGACGGGCGATGTTGGCGTCGGTGGTGTAACCAGGCCACCAGTCGTAGGCGTCCATTCCGATGTAGTCCACGTAGGCATCACCGGGGTAGAAGATGGCGGCGTCCTTGGTGCCGGTCTGGCCGGGGCCCTCGTTGACCACCCAGGCGATCCGCAGGTTCGGGCCGCCCTTGCGGATGGCGCCCACCGCCTGGCGGTAGGCCTGCTTCCACTGATCGGCCGTGTTCGGGTAGGCGGCTGCCTTCCAGCTCGGCAGGTTCATCTCCCAGCCCAGACGGATGTAGGCGTCGGGGTAACGGGCTGAGATGTTGCGGGCCAGCCTCTCCCATTCGGCGTTGTAACCGCCGGCTGCGGCCGTGGACAGGTTGCCGTCGTTGGGCCACAGCGGCACTCCCACGTCCAGAGTCCCCTTGTACCCGGCCGGGATCCGTTCGTTGTCCATGAACCAGGTGCTCTGCATGTTGTTCCAGGATTCCCGTGACGGGAAGACGGTGATGACGTCGACCTTCTTACCGCGGGCGTTCTCCCACTTGGTGACCTCCCCGGCCTTATTCATCGGGTACATGCCCGAGTCGAACAACAACCCGCTCTGCTTGCCGAAGTTGGACTTGGAACTGCCTGGGGCGGGCGTGGTGGGTGCCGGAGTCGTGGGTGTCGGTGCAGGTGTGGTCGGTGTCGGTGCCGGCGTGGTGGGGGCTGGGGTGGACGGTGTCGGTGCCGGCGTCGTCGGGGTAGGCGCGGGCGTACCGGAGCCGCCGACCTTGGAAAGGACGATGGCTGAGACGGTGGCGCCGTTGACCTTGCCGGTGAAGCCCAAGTCGAGACGGCCATCTTTGACCTCGACGCGGAAGGTGCGGTTGTAGGCCACGTCCTTACCAGCGGTCTTGATCAGGTCTAGATCGTTGATCTGGGGGCGGCCCTCGGCGGTGACGCTGAACACCCGCTCACCGGCGGAGCTGAAGTAGGCCTCCCGCATCATCAATGTGACGTCGTAGGTGCCGTTGGGCACGGCACGCTGCCAGGCGGACATGTGGATGTACTCGGGGCGGTACGGGGCGTCGTTGGTGGTGCCCTTGACGTCGCGCCCGTCAGAGAAGAGCGTCTCGTTGGACCAGCCACCGACGAACCCCGAGCGACCTTCGTAGGTGCCGTCCGTCCCCTTGATGGGCTTGGTGGAGGTCGTCATCCGGGCCACGACCGAACTCGTGTCGGGAGCCGGCGTGGGTGCGGGGGCGGGGTCGGCGATCCGGGTGACCTCCAGAGCCGAGAGCGCAGCCGAGTCCTTGGTGGCCGTGAAACCAAGGTCGAGTCGACCGTCCTTGACGGTCACGTCGAAGGTGCGGTCGTAGGCCGCGCCCTTACCGACCGCGGCGAAGATGTCGATATTCGACAGCTTGGGCTGACCTTCGGCCGAGACGGAGAAGACACGGTCACCGGCCTTGGTCCACCAGCTCTCCCGCATCTTCAGGGTGACCCGGTAGGTGCCGTTCTCCATCTGCTTGGACCAGGAGTTCATCCGGACCAACTCGGGGTAGTAAAGCGCGTCCTCTGAGGTCCCCTTGATGTCGGTAGGGGCCCAGTAGGAGGGGGAGAAGTCGCCGGTGTCGAACCCGGCGCGAGCCGCCCAGGTTCGACCGGCCGAGTCCCGGTAAGAGGTGTCTGCAACCGTCATTCGGAAAGAGTCCCCGACTGCGGCTTGCGCCGGCTGGGACATCGTCAGGGCAGCGCCACCCATGGTGACGGCAAGGGCAAGAGTCGTGATCGCGCTGGCAGGACGCGTGATCACCGAAGACTTTTTCATCGCGGCAGGGTTCCTTCGGCATAAGGAGTGAGACGCCAAACTGATCGTCTGCTCCGGCCCCGGCCGTACCGTTTTGCTGCAAACTGCCGCGCCGCGCGCCACGCCAAGCGCCGCTGGGGAACCCTCCGACGGCATCCCGCCGATGGCGGGATGGTGACCAATCCCAGCCCCGGAGCTGAGAATCGGTTACGCGCACGATGCGGGGCGCCCAAGCGTCCGGGCGCCCCGCATCACCAAAACTTTCTCACGTCACGTAAGGGTGCTTGTCCCACATGGCGGACGATTCAGGCGGGCAGGACCTCCGCTACCGTTCCCAGTGCCGAGTCCCAGCCGTAAATGGACAGCATCGCTGCGACCTGCTCTGCGGGAATGACCAGCGGGCCGCCGGCCAGTTCCTTTCGGATCGCGGCGCAGAAGGCCTGGGCATCCTCTGGGGTCTGCACGATCGCCCCGCGAGGCAGGTTGTCCAGGCCGGAAGCCCCCACCACCGTGGAGACCGAGGGCAGCCCGTGCGCGATGTACTCCAGCAGCTTGATGCGCGAGCCGCCACCCTCCAACAACGGCGCAATCCCCAGCCGGGCCCGCTCCAACAGCGGTTGCATGCTCGGCACGTCCGCCTCCAGGCGCACCCCTGGCGCGGCCTCTAGGCGTGCTCGGAATTCCGCCGAAGGGTTCCGCCCAGCGACGGTGAGCACAATCTCGGGGCGTTCGGCCACCAGATCGCGCCAGGCCTGACTCTCGATCAGCCAGGTGATGCCGTTGATGTTGGGGCGCCAGTCCAGGGCTCCGGTGAACAGCAACTCGGTGCGCGGGTTCTGCGCCAACGCAACCGCGCGTTGAGAGCCGCTCGGCGGGGTCACCCCGTTGCGGGCCACAACGACCTCGGCGCCCCCGTCCCGACGAACCCGGTCGGCGTCGGCCTGCGTGCAGACCACACTCGGGTAGGACGTGCCAGGACCGCGCTCCAGCCGGCGAAGCAAGGACGACTCGAGATGGGCGGCCACCTTGGTGGGCCCACTTTCGGCGCCGGCGCGCTGCCGCATGAGGTCGGACTCGACGTTGTGGGTACTCAGGATCACCGGCAACTGCGGCGGGAGAGAGTCGGCGACCCCGAAAAGGCAGGTGTGGTCCACGACAGCAGCCTGGAAGGGACCCAGTTGCGCCAGTGTCTCGCGTAGACCGGTGATCAGCGCGGAACCGCAGGTGCGCGGGGCGCCCAGGCAGCGATAGGTCGGCAAGGTGAATGCGTCGGCCACCAGCGAACGTGATGGGGCTTGGCGCAACTGCTCAATGACCACTTCGCCTTGCACGGTGCGTAGCCCGGTAACCCCGCGCGGTGAGACCACAACCACCGGCGCCCGCCCGGCCAGCCAGCGTGCGATGGCCAAGGTGCGCAGCATGCCGCCCGAAGTCGCGGGTACCCCGAATTCCTTGGTGATGAGCAGGTAGGGCCGCTCGGCGGCCGACCCCTGCACCGACGCGTTCGCCGTCTGGGCCGTCTCACGCATCCGGCGGGCGGCGACCTCTTCACCAGCCACGAAGGCGCGCCCGGTGAGCAGACCTTTGGCCTGGGCCAGATACTGCGCGGCCAGATCCCGGTCACTCTTGCCTATCTGCACGCCCGAGCGCAGCAGGTAACCCCCCGCGAGGATGCTCTGCATGGCTTTGGCCTGCGGCCCGGGGTGGTAACGGTTGACGTAGTTGGAGAAGGAGGCGCCCTTCATCCGCATCATTTCCAACGACGGGGCGCCCGAGGACCCGGCACCGTGCCGCACGACCACGTCGTGGCGCAGTCGTTGACCCAACCCAGCCTGGCGCACCCGGCGCCCGAAGGACATGTCCTCGGAATAGACGAAGAACGATTCATCGAACCCGCCGAGCCGGCGGAACTGCTCGGTTCGCACCGCCATACAGGCCCCGGTGGTCCAGTCCACGTCCAGACGCTCACCGATCGCGGGCTTGGCGTAGACGCCGATCTTGGGCCACTTCTTGTGCAGGCCCACCGCGTAGGCGCTGGTCCGGAGCACGTCCGGCTCCCATCCCCCGACGCCGATCTCGACGTCCTCATCAGCGCTGGTCACCGTGGCGGCGTGCGATGCCGACAGCGGGTCCACGGCCAGACCGTCCACGAGCGCGCGCAGGTCATCGACCGTCGGGCGCGAGTCGGGGTTGACGAACACGACAAAGCGTTTGGTCGAACTGAAGGCGCCGAGATTGGCCGCCCGGGCGAAGCCCTGACCGCCGCCGTCGAGGTAGCGCACCAGCGGCTGGTCAGCCGCGAACTGCGCCAGGCCGTCTGCGCCGCTGGCGTTGTCGACGATGACCACCGCCAGGCCTGGCCACATCTGGACCAGCTGTTCTACGTGCGCGCGGCTGCGATAACTGACCAGCACGACTTCGATCTCATCGAGATCGACCCGTGTTTCCCCCGCGGACTGATCGATCCCACTCCGATGTTGCTGCATCATGCCCATCCCCCCATGGTTTCCTGCAGATCTGCAGGGCAACCTTAAACCTGAGGGTGTTCATCTGGACAATCGACCGAGATACGTGCAAAAGATCGAGTTACCGCAGCTCAGCTGAGCCGGACTGTCCGAGTGCGGGGTTCGCCGAGATTACGAATCGCTTCCCCACCTGGGCGACCCGCCCACATGCGCTAGGAGGTGGCATCGGGCGGTATCGGTGGTTAGAGTGGGTCCGTCGTCCAAGTCAGGTGTCTGGAATCAGCAGGGCGTGAGCGTCCGCGGAGTCGGGGCGGGCATCTGGCATCAAGGGGTATTCGGGGGCTGTGCGGCGTTTTGACGTCAGGCACAGGCTGTGTTCAACACGGAGGGGTCTTCACTTGTCCATTCACGAACGTGAGGTGACCGGAGAAGCACGAATGTCGCATCGCCGGTCCAAACGACCCCGTGTCGGGGCCGAGCGTGTGTCGGTGCCTGGGGGGGCTACCGCAGTCAACGCGCCGTCCATCGACGGCGACATCTTTGCTGTCGCTTCTCGCGCAGGAACCTGGTCGCGCCGCTACCTGAAGCGCCTGGTCGCCTTTGACCTCCTCGGCGCGCTACTGGCCGTCGGTGCGGCTCTGGCCATCGGGCCCGGCGCCCGCGACATGAACATGTCGTATGTCATCGCCAGTGCCGCTATGCCGCTGTTGTGGATCGGCGCACTGGCCCTTTCCCGGGCTTATGAACGCCGTTATCTCGGCGTTTCCGACGAGGAGTACCGCGCAGTCGGTCGCGCCGTCGTCGGTCTGCTCGGGTTGCTCGCTGTCGGCGGGCTCTTCGTCAAGGCGCAATGGAGCCGCTCCTACATCTTGACGCTGATCGTCTTGCTCTTCGCGTTCGGGCTGCTGGCCCGCCGGCTGTGCCGGGTCTGGCTGGAACGGCACCGCAGCGAGGGCCGCCTCATGCAGCGCACCGTCGTCGTCGGGCGCGCTGACGCCGCCGCCGAACTCATCCGCAACATCAAGCGTTCGCCTGACCAGGGCCTGGACGTAGTCGCGGTCTGCACGTCGGGACTGGACTCGGACTGGAACACCACATCCTCCATCGAGGGCGTGCCGGTCATGGGGAACGCTTACGACGCCGTGTCTGCCGTGGACCTGTGCGATGCAGAGGTCGTGGCTGTCACCTCCCACCCCGAACTGGCCGGGAAGGGGCTGCGCCGCCTGGCGTGGGCACTCGAAGAGCGCGATGTCGAACTGGTGGTCTCCACCGGACTGCTCGACGTTGCCGGGCCGCGGTTGTCGCTGCGCCAGTCCACGGACATGTCGCTGCTGCACATCGAACGTCCCGCGGCTACCCGCCGCTCGGTCTTCCTCAAGAGCCTCATGGACCGCACGCTGGCAGCGTTGCTCGTCCTGGTCCTGTCACCGTTGTTCCTGGGCATCGCCCTGGCCATCAAGCTCACCTCCCCCGGCCCGGTGCTGTTCAAGCAGAAGCGGGTAGGGGTTGGTGGCGAGTTCTTCACCATCTACAAGTTCCGCACGATGGTCGTCGACGCAGAGAAGCAACTCGCGGCCCTCATGCAGTACAGCGACGGCAACGCGGTGCAGTTCAAGATGAAGAAGGACCCGCGGGTCACCCCGATCGGCGTCTTCTTGCGCCGGTTCAGCCTCGATGAACTGCCGCAACTGTTCAACGTGCTCATCGGCAACATGTCGCTCGTGGGCCCACGCCCGCAGAGCCAGGCAGAGGTCGAGCAGTACGAGCCCGACGCCATGCGGCGCCTGCACGTTCGCCCCGGCATGACCGGCCTGTGGCAGGTCAGCGGCCGAAGCGACCTGGACTGGGAACAGTCACTGCGGCTGGACCTTCGGTACGTGGACAACTGGTCGCCCATCGTGGACCTGCAGATCTTGTTCCGTACCTTCCGCGCCGTGATCACCAGCAACGGAGCCTACTGAGCCTCCTGGACGAGACTTCAGACAACTGTCGCGCCACGCCCCTCGGGTATGGCGCGACAGTTGTCTGCGGTACTTGGTGCAGGCCACCCCAGCGCAGTTCCACTCCGGGTCAGGCGAACGGCCGACGGGGGCAACCGACTATGGCCGTTGCGTCCCGCTTGAGTGCCACGGGGCCGAACCGGCAAAACGTGGGCCCCCGCCCTGCCGGTTCGACAGCGTGGGGGCCCACATTCAGCGATTGGATCAGAGGTTGCCGCGAAGGTCCTGCTCGCGCTCCAACGCTACGAACAGCGCCTTGAAGTTGCCCTTGCCGAAACCGAGCGAACCGTGGCGTTCGATGAGTTCGAAAAAGACCGTGGGGCGGTCACCCAACGGGCGGGTGAAGATCTGCAGCAGGTACCCGTCTTCATCGCGGTCGACCAGGATGCCGCGCTTCTTCAACTCCTCGATGGACACCCGCACCTCACCGATGCGCTTACGCAGCTCGGGATCCTCGTAGTAGGAGTCGGGGGTGGCCAGGAACTCCACGCCCTCGGCTCGTAGCTCGTCCACAGTGCGCAGGATGTCGTTCGTGGCCAGGGCCAGGTGCTGGGCGCCGGGGCCGCGATAGAAGTCGAGGTACTCATCGATCTGCGACTTCTTCTTACCCTCGGCCGGCTCGTTGAGTGGGAACTTCACGCGGTGGTTGCCGTTGGCGACCACTTTGCTCATCAGCGCCGAGTAGTCGGTGGCGATGTCGTCCCCGATGAACTCGGCCATGTTGACGAAGCCCATGACCCGGTTGTAAAAGGCCACCCACTCATCCATCTTGCCCATCTCGACGTTGCCGACGATGTGGTCCAGCGCCTGGAAGAGACGCTTGGGGGCGCCGTCGCGTTTGACGTAGGAGGAGGTGCGCGCAACGTAGCCCGGCAGGTAGGGGCCGCTATAGCGGGAGCGGTCAACCAGGGTGTGGCGGGTCTCGCCGTAGGTGGCGATGGAGGCCAGGCGGACCGTGCCGTGCTCATCGCTGACATCATGCGGTTCTTCGATGACTGTGGCCCCGGCTGCGTGAGCCTGAGCGATGCACTTATCGACGTCCGGCACCTCCAAGGAGATGTCCACCACGCCGTCACCGTGGCGCCGCTGGTGATCCAGCAAGGGGCTGTCCGGGTTGACCCCACCTTTGAGCACGAAGCGGATGGAGCCCGAGCGCAGCACGAACGCCTTGTGGTCGCGGTTGCCGTTCTCCGGGCCCGAGTACGCCTCGAGTTCCATTCCCCAGGCGGACATGTAGTAGTGCGCCGCCTGGGTGGCGTTGCCCACGACGAAGACGATGGCGTCCCAGCCGGTGACCGGGAACGGGTCCTTCTCGGAGTCGTAATCCACCAGGCCGACCAGCTGCTTGAGCTGGTGTGCGTCGAGGTCAGCCTTGCGTTCGCTGTCGGTCAGTCCGCTCATGGCGGGGTCGGTCGTCGTTTCAGACATGGCGCGAGTGTGTCCTAGGTCTCAGCATGGCCTCAACCCTGACTTGCGTGACCACACAATGTGCGCAGCCGACGAACTCCCGCAGCGGTGGAGTGAGCAATCTGCACCATTGGTGCCCACAGTGCCCGGGTTTGCCAGCCCGCTACTCCCCCACGCCCTGACCTCATCGACACCACCGGTGACCTCACCGAGGACGGGGGCCGCCCCCCACAGAGGCGAGACCCACGAGGTGATCGCGCGATCAACCGGCTGGTCGAAATCAACTGTTGGTCGAAGTCGAAAAGGAGCGGGGCCTACATCCAGCCAAGCGGCTGGGGTGATCCGTGGATCGCCCCAGCCGCTTCGCCTACCGCTCAGCCAGCAGCCTCAGCGGCCGGTGAGCATCGCATGCAGCTTCTCAACTGCACCCAGAGGTGCTGCCGCAGCCTTCGCAGACATAGCAACTGCCTGCCGGACGCATCTTGGTGCCGCAGGTCATACACATCGGCGCGTCTGCGGCCTTGCCTTGAAACTTCTCGATCAGCTCCGCCGAGGAGTGCACGGCAGGCCCGGCCTCCCGGGCAGCCGCGACACCGGCACCGGAGGTCACATCCATTCGTCGGGCCTGTTCCACGGCGGTGGGGCGTGAGTTCTTCGGTGCCGCCGTCTGGGAGTAGTTCTCCAACTCCTCCTCGTAGGCGTCGTCGCTGCCCTCGTCGGTGGCCGGCGCGTAGGAACCGGTCTCCAACTGGCGGGCCCGCTCATCGGCACTGTGGATCCCCATGAAGGAACGGGTCTCGAAATCGAGGTAGTCCAGCGCCAGGCGACGGAAGACGTAGTCCATGATCGACTGGGCCATCCGCACATCGGGGTCGTCGGTCAAACCGGCAGGCTCGAAGCGCAGGTTGGTGAACTTGTCGACGTAGGTCTCCAGCGGCACGCCGTACTGCAACGCCACCGAGACAGCCAACGAGAAGGCGTCCATCAGGCCGGCAAGGGTGGAGCCCTGCTTGCCGAACTTGAGGAAGATCTCCCCCAGACCGTCGTCGGGGTAGGAGCTCGCGGTGAGGTAACCCTCCGCACCGCCTACCGTGAAGGACGTCGTGACCGAGTTGCGACGCTTGGGCAAACGCTTGCGCACCGGGCGGTACTCGACGACCTTCTCAACCTTGGGCGTCGTGCTCGCCTTGTGCGAAGCCTCCGAGGACAGCGGCTGGCCGACCTTGCAGTTGTCGCGGTAGACGGCCAACGCCTTCAAGCCCATCTTCCAACCCTGCAAGTAGACGTCCGCGATGTCTTCCACGGTCGCCGACTCCGGCAGGTTCACCGTCTTGCTGATCGCGCCAGACAGGAACGGCTGGCAGGCGGCCATCATCCGCACGTGGCCCAGCGGGGAGATCGCACGAGTACCCATGGCGCAGTCGAACACCTCGTAGTGCTCCGGCTTGAGTCCTGGAGCGTCGACGACATGCCCGTTCTCGGCGATGTACTCCACAATCGCCTCGACCTGCTCATCCTGGTAACCCAGCTTGCGCAGCGCACGGGGGATCGTCAGGTTGACGATCTGCATAGAGCCGCCACCGACGAGCTTCTTGAACTTCACCAAGGAGAAGTCCGGTTCGATACCGGTGGTGTCGCAGTCCATCATGAAGCCGATGGTGCCGGTGGGCGCCAGCACCGATGCCTGAGCGTTGCGGAAACCGTTCTTAGCGCCGAGCGTCACCACTTCGTCCCAGGCTTTGACCGCGGCGCGGTGGATAGACCCGCCCATGTCGTCCAGCGGGCGCACCTCGTCGTTGGCGGCCTGGTGCTTGCGCATCACCCGCAGGTGGGCCTCGGTATTGCGGGCATACCCCTCATAGGGGCCGACGATGGCCGCCAACTCAGCGGAACGTTTGTACGCCGCACCCGTCAGTAGCGAGGTGATCGAGGCAGCCAGTGCCCGGCCGCCGTCGGAGTCGTAGCCGTGCCCCGTCGCCATCAGCAGCGCACCGAGGTTGGCGTAGCCGATGCCGAGCTGGCGGTACTCGCGGGTGGTGTTGCCGATCGCCTCGGTGGGGAAGTCTGCGAAGCAGATCGAGATGTCCATCGCCGTGATGACCAGCTCGGTCACCTTCTGGAAGGTCACCTCATCGAAGGAGCCGTCGTCCTTGAGGAACTTCAACAGGTTCAGCGAGGCCAGGTTGCACGAGGAGTTGTCCAGCGACATGTACTCCGAGCAGGGGTTGGACGCGGTGATCCGGCCGGTCTCGGGGTTGGTGTGCCAGTCGTTGATGGTGTCGTCGTACTGCAAGCCGGGATCAGCGCACGCCCAGGCAGCTTGCGCGATCTTGTTGAACAGCGTCCGCGCGTCCACGGTGTCGATGACGTCGCCCGTCATTCGGGCTCGTAGACCGAATTCGCCGCCCTCTTCCACCGCCGCCATGAACTCATCCGAGACCCGGACGGAGTTGTTCGCGTTCTGGTACTGGACCGAGACGATGTCCTTACCGCCCAAGTCCATGTCGAAGCCAGCGTCGCGAAGGGCCCGGATCTTCACCTCTTCGCGGGCTTTGGTCTCTACGAACTCCTCGATGTCGGGGTGATCGACATCCAGCACGACCATCTTGGCGGCCCGTCGCGTCGCGCCACCGGACTTGATCGTCCCTGCAGAGGCGTCGGCGCCGCGCATGAAGCTCACCGGCCCCGAGGCGGTCCCCCCCGAGGACAACAGTTCCTTGCTGGAGCGGATCCGAGACAGGTTGAGCCCGGCGCCGGAACCGCCCTTGAAGATGAACCCTTCTTCCTTGTACCAGTTGAGGATCGAGTCCATCGAGTCTTCGACTGAAAGGATGAAGCAGGCGCTGACCTGCTGCGGGCTGGAGGTACCGACGTTGAACCACACCGGTGAGTTGAAGCTGAAGACCTGGTGCAGCAGCGCGTAGGTCAGCTCCTGCTCGAAGATCGTCGCATCTTCTTCGGTCGCGAAGTACCCGTGCCGCTTACCGGCAGCGGTGTAGGTGAGCACGACGCGGTCGATGAGTGCTTTGAGGGAGCGCTCTCGCCGCTCGGTGCCCAGCGCCCCGCGGAAGTACTTGGTGGTGACGATCGTCGAGGCGTTGACTGACCAGAAGTCTGGGAACTCCACGCCGCGCTGTTCGAAGATGGTCTCCCCCGTCTTCCAGTTCTGCTGCACGACATCGCGCTGTTCCCAGGTGACCTCGTCGTAGGGGTGCACGCCGGGGGTGGTGTAGATGCGCTGCACGCGAATGCCCGACGAGCCACGCTTGCGGGACGTCCTCGAGCCTGTGGTCTCCGTCATGTGTTGCTGCCTCCCTGACCGTGGTGTCGATCTGTCTGCGGGGTGATGCCGGGCCGACAGTGCGGCACAGGCGGTGGGGTGGTGCGGTCGTACAAAAGTGCTGAAAGTGGACTTCAGGACTGCCGCGAAGGCAGGTCCGAGTCCGGGCTCACCGGCGACGGTGGGCTCACGTCTGGCTCGGCTCGAAGTAGTTCGATTGCGGCGCAGAAGTCGTCGAGAGTCTCGAAGTTGCGGTAGACGGAGGCGAAGCGCAGGTAGGCGACCTCGTCCAGCAGGCGCAACGGTTCCAAGACCGCCAGCCCCACCTCGTGGGAGTCGATCTCGGCCTGCCCGGAAGCGCGAAGCGTCTCCTCGACCTGCTGAGCCAGCAATGCCAGGTCATCTTCATGGACCGGACGCCCTTGGCAGGCCTTACGCACACCGACCAGGACCTTGGTTCTACTGAACGGCTCGGTCACCCCGGATCGCTTGATGACCTGCAGTCCCGCTGATTCGATAGTGGTGAAGCGGCGACCGCAGTCCGAGCAACAGCGGCGACGCCGGATAGTCGCGCCTTCTTCGGCGAGCCGGCTGTCTACGACGCGAGTATCGGTGGCACGACAGAAAGGACAGTGCACCTGCGTCTCCCTTCTTCACCAGGCCGGTCGTCGTCGGAGACGAGAACTGTCGCCAACCCAGGGACCCCAACATGTAGGTGATCCGGTTGGCACTTGCCACAACATCTAGGATGTTAGGCCTTGGCGGGTGTGGAAACAACCTGCGGCGTGTCGCCCCCAGGCCACCTCTGATGCGGAAGACTTCACGCGGGTGGCAGCCGCAGCGACTGTACCCGGCAACCACCCACGCGCCCCGCGGCACGCCCGTGACACCGGGTCAAAGAACGGTCAAGGGATAGCCCTCACGCGCCAGAAGGACCGACCCGAGCGCTACCTTCGACCGCTCCCGTGCCGAACGAGTTCCTTTGCTGCCCAGGTCAGGGTTTGCGCCGCACCCGGCCAGCAGCTCAGGAGGCCGGAATGAGCAGCGACTGCCCCTGAACCACGCTGGAGCTGTTCATTGCGTTCGCCACCTGGATGCGCGTCACGGCAACACCGATTGGCAGGTGCGGCAGCTCTTCTCGGGCCACATCAGACAACGTCTGACCCGCCTGGATGACCGCCACATGCTCAACCGTGGGCGCCGGAGCCGCCATCCGGGCTGCCAGGACCAGGGCGAGCAGGCTGATCGCCCCGAACGCAAGCAGCGTCATCGCCAGACGGCCACGGCGGGTGATGCGCAAGCTTGGCAGCGGCGCCTCTTCCACCGGAGGCAGCACCGTGAGCCTCGCCCGTTGCGGCACCTGAGGTGCGACCCGCTCGACAGCCGGGCTCCACGCCAGTGCGCTCATGATCGATTCCCTTCGGCCAGCCCGTTCGGGCAAGTGTTCTATCGAACTTACGTACGATTCTGGCATCCTAACTACCCGCCTGTCCACACTCGCTCGTACAGATGTTTGAAACGCCTGTGCGAATCGGCGTAGGATGCCGTTCAGGTGCAATTCGATCACCCAGCACTGACAACCCTTCGTCGCCGAAGCGTCGTCGTTACGTTCGCCCTGGTCAGGGCGCCCGGCAGAGAGGACCACCAGTGAGCACCGTCCGTAACCTCCCCACGCGACGTGGGTCTGCGGGGCTGACCCCGAGACAACGCAAGGTCTTGGAGTACATTCGCGGCACGGTGGCTGCTCGGGGCTATCCGCCGAGCCTGCGCGAGATCGGCAACGCGGTCGGGCTCACCAGCCCCAGCAGCGTGGCCCACCAGCTTTCGGCTCTGGAGCGCAAGGGTTATCTGCGCAAGGACCCCAACCGCCCGCGGGCCATCGAGGTCGTCTCTCCCCCACCGGATGGGGACGCCGCCGCCATCGCCGCGGCCATCGTCTCGGGCCACGACGAAACGGGCTTACTGGATGAGCACCCCACACCCACCTACGTGCCCGTCCTAGGCCATATCGCCGCTGGCGTGCCGATCACGGCAGAAGAGGTCGTTGAAGACGTCTTCGCGTTGCCGTCGCAACTCGTCGGAGACGGGCAGCACTTCCTGCTACGGGTGCAAGGTCAATCCATGATCGAGGCCGCAATCTGCGATGGCGACTGGGTGGTCATCCGTCAGCAGCCCACAGCCGAGAACGGCGACATCGTCGCCGCCCTCATCGACGGCGAGGCGACGGTAAAGACCTTCAAGCGGCGCGACGGCCACGTCTGGTTACTGCCGCACAACCCAGCTTTCGACCCCATCGAGGGTGATGAAGCCACCATCCTCGGACGCGTTGTGACCGTGCTGCGAAAGGTTTGAGCTCGTCCAGACGATCCTGCCTGGTGTGCACACTCGGCCTCGAGATAACCCGCTCTTATGGATATACGGGGCTACCCTGACCTCATGATCGATGCTGCAGGCCTGCGCGTCATGCGCGCCATCGCCCAAGAGGGCAGTTTCACGGGTGCAGCCATCTCCCTGGGCTACTCTCAGCCCGCGATCTCTCAGATGGTGCGTCGGCTGGAGCAGCGGTTGGGCACCGTCTTGGTGGAACGGGTGGGTCGAACCATCCGCTTGACCGAAGCGGGCGCCGTCCTGGCCCGGCACGCGGTCCCGGTGCTGAGCGCTCTGGACGCCGCCGAGGAGGAAGTTGCGGCTATCGCAGGCCTGCGTGCGGGACGGGTGCGGTTGATGGCTTTCCCCTCCTCCTGCTCGACGCTGGTACCTGGCGCCCTGGCGCTGGTCCAGCAGCGCTTCCCAGACGTGTCGGTGCACTTCACCGAAGCCGAGCCGAGCGAGTCTCTGTTAGCGCTGCGCAACGGCGAATGCGACTTGGCAGTGGCCTTCTCCTACGAAGGTTCCGACCTTGTTCGAGGGGAAACCGACCTCGATGCGTTCGTCATTCATCACTTGCTTGATGACCCGGTGCGCTGCGCAGTGCCAGCTGATCACCCGCTGGCGGATGCTGCGGTGATGGATCTGGCCGATCTGGCCAATGACCGTTGGATCGCCGGCTGCCCGCGCTGTCGTGGTCACCTCCTCACGCTGTGCGATGCGGCGGGGTTCCGGCCAGAGGTCGACTTCGAGACCGAGGACTACGTGGCCGTGCAGGGGTTCGTCGCTGCCGGGCTCGGGGTGGCGTTGATCCCCGATCTGATCCTGCGCAGCATCACCCACCCTGATGTGCGGGTCATCCCCATCGACCCTGCCTCGCACCGTGCCGTCTACATCGTCACTACCCCCGACCTGGCTCGTGTACCCGCGGTGGCCGCGACCATCGATGCGCTCTGTGAGAACTCCCGGCCGCTGACCCCCAAGGCCGGCTGATCGAGCACGCTCGAGGCGCACTGAGGCCGTCCGCGCGGGCTGGGAGCGCCCCCGCCCGGCTCAACCTGGTTGCGAGATGGCCACATACAGCGCTCCGTTGCGACGACCAAGTGCCAGATGCCCCTGCTGGTCAGTCCGGTACACCGCAGCCCCGGTGCGGGCCAGGCTTCGTAGCAGGGTGGGCGCGGGGTGCCCGTAGTCGTTGTCCGCCCCGACGCTGATGAACGCCACCGGCGCTCGTGCCTCGGCCAGGAGCTGCGGGTCGTGATCGGCCGACCCGTGGTGGGCCACTTTGACCACGTCGAAGCCGCTCGACAAGCTCGGCCGCACCGATCTGAGGACCGCGGCCCCCGCAACGGCGTCAGCATCAGCCAAGAGCAGCGAGCGAACTGTGCCGCCTTGGCTGGTGGACGTCACGTCCAGGACGATGGAGCCACGGTTGGGGCTCATCCCGGGTACCGGGTGAGCGGGTGGGTTCCGAACGGTGGCGCGCACTCCGGGCCAGGTCAGGATGTCCCCGTCGGCGACCTGCAGCGGTTCGCGCTGTTGCGCCCGCCACCATCGCTGCACCCGGGCAGCCGCCAGCGGCCGCCCGGGCTGGGTGGAGATGACGACTTCGCCGATCGAGCGCCCCCGGCTCACCCCGTCCAGGCCACCGACGTGATCGAGGTCGAAATGGGTCAGCACGACTGCGTCCAGGACGCCGATCCGCAAGTCCCGCAGACAATCATCAACGGTTTGGGCATCGGGACCGGCATCGACGAGCACCGCATGCCCGGGCGAGGTCGGCAGCACCAGGGCATCCCCCTGCCCCACATCGCAGGCCACCAGAGCAGGGTGGGGCCCAGGCCAATCGCGTGGCTTGACCGGCCACAACAGGACGACCGAAGCGGCCAGGACGGCGAGCCAGAGCAGCGGCCTGCGCCGTGCCCACCGGAGCAGTACCCGGTGCGCGCTCAACAGAGCCACGATGATCACCGCCAAGCCCAGAGCTGCCGCCAGACTCGTGGGCCACGGCACGGCCCCGTGCGGAACGGCCGAGCTCATCCGGGCGATGCGGGCGATGCCCAGCGCCGGCAGACCGGGCAGCCAGGCCAGTACAGCCGCCAGGCCAGGAGCGGGTACTGCAAGCATGGCCAGGCACACCCCACCGATAGTGGTTGGCGCCACCAGCGGCGCGGCCAACAGGTTAGCGACCACCCCGACCAGCGTGATCTCGCCTTGCAGGGTGACGATCACCGGGGCGCAAGCCACCTGGGCTGCGACCGGCACGGCCAGCGCGTCCGCGAACCAAGCCAACCGCGAGGGCAGGAAGGCACGCCAACGCTGCGCCCACGGCCTGGCCAGGATGAGCAGTCCCAAGGTGGCCAGCACCGAGAGCGCGAATCCGTAAGAACGCGCCAGCCACGGGTCGAGCGCCAACAACACGATCACGGCCCCGGCCAGGGCCGGAAGCCCGGATTGGGGGCGTGACCGAGCCACGGCGATCAGTCCGATCGTGCCCATCACGGCGGCGCGGATGACGCTGGGATCAGGCCGGGCCACAACGACGAACCCGGCGATGACCAGGAGCGCCGACAGGGGCCGCAACCGACGTGGGGCGCCGACGCCCCGAGCAAGCAGCAGCGCTGCGCCCCCGACCAACGCCACATTGGTGCCCGAGACGGCAGTCAGGTGGGACATACCTGTCTGCTTCATCGCATCGGCCAGATCGGGTGGAGTTTGGCTGCGATCGCCGATGACGAGTCCCGGGAGCAACCCACGGGCATCCTCGGGAAGATCATGTACGGCACCACGCAGGCCCGCGCGCACCACCTCTGCTGCCTGCAACACCGGACCAGGACCAGCCAGGACGCGGGGGCCGGCGCCTACCCGCAGCACCGCGACCACGTCCTGTCCCGGTTCGGCGGGCGACAGACGTCCGCGCAGGGCAACCTGCGAACGCCAGCGCCAGCCATCGGCGGCGGTGGTGATGATAAGCACGGGGCTGCGCACCCGATGCTGTTGCCCGCGCGCTTGCACCCCGAGCACCAGGACGCGGACGGCGACCTGCTCCGGGCCGACTTCGCGTTCCTGCAACCGGACAGGCTCACCGGTGACCCGGCCTTGGATCATCACCGAGGCCCGCACCTGGGCCAACTCCTCGATCGGACCCAGCGAACGCACGGTTTCCGCTGCGCACAGACAGCACAGCAGCAGGCAGCAGATGAGGGCGCACATCGCGGTGACCGGGTTACGGAGGCGGGGGTGGGCCGCGACGAGCGCCACCACCAGGCAACCGGCCGCGGCTGCGGCCACGACCGGGACGGGTAGGTGCAGAACCACGGCCAGAACCGCCCAGCCCAGCAACGCCGGCAGCAGCAGACGGGCATCAGCCTGGTTCACACCCGAACCCGGGGCGCAAGTTCGGCGTAGCGTTTCTCCCCCACCCCGCTGACCTCGGCGAGTTCCTCCACCGAGGAGAACCGTCCGTGCTCGGCCCGCCACTGCAGGATGCGCGCGGCCAGCACCGGGCCGACCCCCGGCAACGTCTCCAGGGTCGCCTGATCGGCCGTGTTGAGGTCGATCACCGCCCCCGGGGTCGCCCCGCCCGTCCCGGCCGGCGCCCCACCCGATCCGGCTGGCGCTGCACCCGAGGCTGGTACGCCTGGGGCTCCGGGCGGCGCGGGCGGTGGCACCTCGCCCACCTGCGGGATCACCAACTGTTCGCCGTCGATGGCGCGCCGGGCCAGGTTGACCGCCGTCAGATCCGCGCCTTTGACGGGCCCGCCCGCGGCCGTCACCACATCCTGGACCCGGGAACCGTCCGGGACATTGACCACGCCGGGGCGAGCCACCTTGCCGATCACATGGATCACCAGGTGCGGCCGCGCCTGAGCGGTAAGTGGCGTGGATACTGCGCTCGCCTCACCCGGGGCCGCCGCGGGGCTGGACACGATCGCCGCCGGTTCCTGGGAGGCACCCGCGGCGGGCGTTCGCCCCGGCGTGGGGGTATAGCCGGTGGCGACCGGCTCAGACAATGCCGACGCCGACAGGATTCGCCAGGTCATCACGCTGATGGCCAGCACCACCACTACGGCTGCCCCGATAACGGCCCGCCACGGTGGGCTCACCCTGGCCGAACGCAACGCGCCCGGAAGCTGCACATCCCCCTTGGAGGGATCGATTGCCGCAACCGCCCGACGCGTGCGCGGCAGCGCGGCCGACTGGCAGGGCGGCGACCCAGCCACCGCCAGCGACGCCCGGAGCGACTCGGGTGCATCTACGGACGGGGTCGCGGCGGTTGCCGCTGACGGCTGGGGCGGCTGGGCTACCCGGGGTGGCGGGCTGGCGGCTGTGAGGAGTGCAGTAGCCCGATCATGCGGCAGGGCGTGCGAGGAGCGGGGCATGCGGGGAACGCTAAAGCGCACATAGCGGGCGCGGGCGCCGCCTGCCACCTCCTGTGGACGACGAACGACCGCAAAAGGCGCCCTGAGGATGACTCGACGGTGAACGTTCGGTCCCGGACACGCAATCGCCCTCACAGTCACGGACGCAGTGGCGCCCCCGACAACGTGAACCCCTACTCGTGATGCGGGCTGACAACAACGGCCAACGCCCCCGGGCCCAGATGAGCCGCAGCCACCGCCCCGATCTCGATCACGGGAACAGCCCCCTGCCCCAGACAGCCGCCGACCCGTTCGCGCAAGGTCCCGGCCAGCCGTTCGGCGCGTTCCGGGGCATCGATGTGGTGCACGGCAACCTCGACCGGCCCGTCGTGCCCGTCAGACTCGACCATCTGGACCGCCAAGTCCGTCAACCGCGCCACCGCCCGACCGGCAGTGCGCAGCTTCTCAACCGGTTCGATCCGCCCACTCTGCAGACACAACAGCGGCTTGACCGCCAACGCCGAACCCAACAGCGCCGAAGCGGCGCCGATCCGCCCTCCCAGACGCAGGTACTCCAAGGTGTTGACGTAGAACAACAGCCGAGCCCGCCGAGCCTGATCACCGACCACCTGAGCCACCTGTTGCGCATCCCCGCCGGCCTCGATAGCACGCGCCCCCGCAAGCACAGCGAAGCCCAGTCCCATCCCCATGCTGCGCGAATCCACCACAGTGACCGGCACGCTGGAGGAACGCGCCGCCAACTCGGCAGCGTCGCAGGTCCCGGACAACTCCCCGGACAGATGCGCCGAGACGATGTGAGTGGCACCCTGCGCGGCGAGCCGCTCATAGGCCTCATAGAGCACCACCGGCGAAGGGCGTGAGGTCGTCAACCGGCGCCCTTTGCGCAGGATCGACACCAACTCCTCACGGCCGAGGTCGATGCCTTCGCGATACTCCCGCTCCTCGCAGGCCACCCTGAGCGGAACGACAGCCACCCGATACTGCTGCAGGAGCTCCGCGGGCAAGTAGGCGGTGGAGTCCGTGACAAGGGCGAGCGACACTGGGCCTCAGCCGGCGACGATGTTGACCAGCGACGGCGCCCGCACGATCACCTTGCGGATGGTTTTACCTGCCAACAGCTCGGCGACCCGCTCCTGCCCCAGCGCCAGTTGCTCCAGGTCCTGGGCCGCGATGTCAGCGGGAACCTCCATGCGGTGGCGCACCTTGCCCTGAATCTGCACCACACAGGTGACGCTGTCGTCCATCAGCAGCGCGGGGTCAGCCTGCGGAAAGTCCGTGAAGGCCAACGAAGACTGATGCCCGAGCCGGTTCCACAACTCCTCGGCGATGTGCGGCGCGACCGGTGCCACCATGAGAATCAACGGCTCGACGATCTCGCGCGGGGCGACCTCCAGCTTGGTCAGTGCGTTGTTGAGCTCGATCAGCTTGGCGATGGCGGTGTTGAAGCGCAGGCCCGCGTAGTCGGTCCGGACCCCGTCGATGGTGCGGTGCAACAAGCGGCGCAGCTCCTCAGAGGCAGGCACGTCCTGCACACTCAAGCTGCCGTCCTGCTCGTCGATCACGTTGCGCCACAACCGCTGCAAGAAGCGTTGCGCGCCGACGACCGCGCGGGTCTCCCACGGCTTGCTGAGCTCCAACGGGCCCATGCTCATCTCGTACACCCGGAAGGTGTCAGCACCGTACTGCTCGTACATCTCATCGGGGCTGACTGCGTTCTTCAGCGATTTGCCGATCTTGCCGTACTCGCGCTGGACCCGGGCACCGTTCCAGGTGAACGTAGGCTCCCCGGTTGCCTCCGGCGGGCCCTCGACGACCTCCGCCGCAGGAACCGGTTGCCCGCGGTCGTCCCGGTAGGCGTAGGCCTGGATGTAGCCCTGGCTGAAGTAGGTGCGGAACGGCTCCTGCGCGCTGACGTGGCCGAGGTCGTACAGGACCTTCTGCCAGAACCGGGCGTACAACAGGTGCAGCACGGCGTGCTCGACACCGCCGACGTACAGGTCGACACCGCCCGGATCCCGGGTGCCCTCCGGAGCGCCGGCTACGGGCTGGTCCCGGGGGCCCATCCAGTACCGCTCGACCTCGGGGTCGACCAGGGCCTGAGTGTTGCCCGGGTCGAGGTAGCGCAGGAAGTACCAGCACGAACCGGCCCAGTTGGGCATCGTGTTCGTTTCCCGGTGGTAGGTCTTCTCGCCCTCGCCGAGGTCCATCGTGACCTCCACCCATTCCGGGACCCGCGACAGCGGCGGCTCGGGGGCAGTATCGGCGTCATCGGGGTCGAAGGTCTTCGGGCTGTAGTCAGGTACATCCGGCAACTCCACCGGCAGCGCCGAATCCGGCAGCCCGTGCGCCCGACCGTCCTCGTCGAAGACCACCGGGAAGGGCTCGCCCCAGTAACGTTGGCGGCTGAACAGCCAGTCCCGCAGCCGGTAGTTCACCGTGCTCTGCCCCAGGCCCTTGGCTTCCAGCCAGGACGTGATCGCGGTCTTGGCCTCAGCCACCGCCAGTCCGTCCAGGCTGACCTCGTCGTTCGCGGAGTTGACTGCGACCCCGTCCCCGACGAAGGCCTGGCCGGCGCGCAACGAAGTGTCCGGCGCGGCGGGCTGCCCGGCGGGCGCTACGACATCGATGATGGGCAGGCGGAACTGGCGCGCGAACTCGTAGTCGCGGGTGTCGTGCGCCGGCACCGCCATGATCGCGCCCGTCCCGTAACCCATCAGGACGTAGTCGGCGATGAAGACGGGCACCTTGCGTCCGTCGACGGGGTTGATGGCGTAACCGCCGGTGAACACACCGGTCTTCGTCTTGTCCTCGAGTTGCCGTTCGACATCCGATTTGCGGGAGGCGGCGAGCCGGTAGGCGGCCACGGCCTGGGCCGGCGTCTCACCGAAGCCGTCGTCGACCCCCATCCACTCCGGTTTGGTCTCCTCCGGCCAGGCGTCGCTCACCAGCCGCTCGACCAACGGGTGTTCGGGGGCCAACACCATGAAGGTGGCGCCGAAGAGAGTGTCGGGGCGGGTCGTGAAGACCGAGATCGTGGTGTCGGGGTCGTTCTCCAGCGGGAACTCGACGCGGGCGCCGTGGCTTCGCCCGATCCAGTTGCGCTGCATGAGCTTGACCTTCTCGGGCCAGTCGACCCGGTCCAAGTCGTCAGCCAGCCGGTCTGCGTAGGCGGTGATCCGCATCTTCCACTGCCGCAGGTCGGCCCGGAACACCGGGTAGTTGCCGCGTTCGGAGCGGCCGTCGTTGGTGACCTCTTCGTTGGACAGCACCGTCCCCAGGCCGGGACACCAGTTGACGGGGGCTTTGCTGGTGTAGGCCAGCCGGTAGGAGTCCAGCAAGTCGCGGCGCTCCCCGGTGTCCAGGGACTGCCAGCTGCGACCGGCGAACTGCCCGCTCGGCGTGATCCGCCCGGCGGCCAGCTCATCCTCGAGTTCGCTGATCGGACGGGCACGGCCCACTCCCCCGTCCGGGCGCTGTGCCTGCGGGTCATACCAGGAGTTGTAGATCTGCAGGAAGATCCATTGGGTCCAGCGGTAGTACTCGGGATCGATGGTCTCGATTGCGCGCCGGTCATCGTGGCCCAGCCCCAGGCGACGCAGTTGGCGCCGCATGGTGACGATGTTGGCCTCGGTCGTCAGCCGGGGGTGCTGTCCGGTCTGGACGGCGTACTGCTCAGCGGGCAGACCGAAGGCGTCGTATCCCAGGCAGTGCAGGACGTTTTTGCCGGTCATCCGGTGGTAGCGGGCGAACACGTCGGTGGCGATGTACCCCAGCGGGTGACCGACGTGCAGCCCGGCACCGGAGGGGTAGGGAAACATGTCGAGCACGAGCAGCTTCTCGCGACCGGCGACTTCGTCCGGCTGTGCCCACGGTCCGGCCGGGTTGGGCGCGCGGAAGGTGCCTGCGTTCTCCCACCGGTCCTGCCAGGAGGTTTCGATCTCCTGCGCCAGTGCGGCGTCGTACCGGAAGGGCGTGTCGTTCATGGTTTCGTCCTCATCCAAAGTGGGCGGCGGTTCGTACACCGGTGGCCGTTGTCGACGGCGCTCACTGCACGCACGTGCCCCCGCGCCAGGCGCGTGGGGCACTCGGCCAGGCTATCGCAGCGGCGCTCGGTTCAATCCAGGCGTTTTGCGCCGTCGGCGGGAACCACCGGGAAGATCTGGGGGGCCGCGAAGCCGTGCTCGGCGTAGGCCTGCCGCACTCCTTGACTGACTTGATCCACGGCGTCGGCCTCGACGAGGGCGATCGCCGATCCGCCGAAGCCCCCGCCGGTCATCCGCGCACCGTAGGCCCCCGCCTGCAGAGCTGCCTCGACGGCGACGTCAAGGTGGGGCACGGTCACTTCGAAGTCATCACGCAGCGAGGCGTGGGATTGCGTCAGCGCCGGGCCGATGTCGCGCGGGTCACCCCCGGCGCGTAGGTGCTGCACGACCTGCAGCACTCGAGCATCCTCGGTCACCACGTGTCGTACCCGCCGTTGCACAGTGGGGTCCGTGATTCGCGCTAGCGCGTCATCCAGGCGTTCCGGGGCGACATCTCGCAGCGCCTGTACGCCCAGCGTCTGCGCGGCTTGTTCACAGGCCGAGCGTCGAGCGGCGTACTGACCGTCGACGAGGGCGTGCGGGGCGCAGGTGTCGATGACGAGCAGTGCCAGCCCGGCAGCGGGCAGGTCGAAGGGCACATTCTCTACTGCCAGGCTTCGGGTGTCGATGAAGACGAGGTGGCCGGATTTGCCGTGCATCGAGGCAAGCTGGTCCATGTTGCCGGTCGCGGCACCGACGAAGTCGTTCTCACACCGCTGACCGGTCAGTGCCAGCTCGGTCGGGCTTAGTTCCAGCGACCCCAGATCCGTCGCTGCGGCGCCCGTGGCGCATTCGATGGCAGCCGAGCTGGACAGCCCGGCGCCGACCGGAACATCCGAATCGAGCACCATGTCGAGCTCGGGCACTTCAAGACCGCGCTGACCCAGCGCCCAGAACATACCCGCGACGTAGGCGGCCCACCCGCGCACGTCCTCGGGGGTCACGCTCGCTGCATCGAACTCGACGATGCCTTCCTGCTGTAAGGACAAGACGCGGCTGCTCCGGCCTGCCGCCGGTGCCGCAGCTATGCGGCACCGGCGGGTCAGTGCGAGCGGGAGGACGAAACCGTCGTTGTAATCCGTGTGCTCACCGATGAGGTTGACCCGGCCGGGAGCGGCCCATACCCCGGCAGGTTCGCAACCGTACGCCTCGCGGAAGCGACGACGCAGGCTAGTCAGATCATCGGTGCTCACGATCAATTCCTCCGTTGTTCCGGCCGGCCTGGACCGGCCGGCTTGGGGCTTGGTCGATCTCAGTGAACCGGTGGAGCGTCCGCGGTCTCAATGTGGGCAGGAACCACGATAGGACGGAACTTCGCCCAGAGCATGAAGGTCACTCCGGCCACCAGCAAGGCCAGACCGGTCCACAGGTTGGCATTCACGCCGCCGGTCTTGGCCAGTTCGGGGTCCCCGAACAGACCGGCTCCGGTCAGCAGAACGCCGTAGAGAGACAACAGCAGCCCGATGAAGTTGCGAATGTCGAAGGCGCCTGCAGTATGACGAACGGGTTTTTCGTTCACAGCATGTGACATGAGATTCCCCTTAGAACATCACGTTGAGCACAAGGACCATGGCAAGCGCAATGCAGGCCAGAGGCACCGTGCGCTGGTAGAAGGGCAGCTTCGCCTCTTCGATGTCGACGAGGTCTTCCTTGGGGGTCTCGGAATACACCAGACCCTTCAGCGAACCTTCCGGCTTGGGCTCGGTCATCAACGACACGACAACGCTGACGACGATATCCACAACGAAAGCAGTGGTCGCAGCAGCGAAGGCCAGACCCTGGCCGGGGAGTTCGAACCAGCCCAGGAACTTGGACCCGTACCACAGGGTGATGGCGGAAACCGTTCCGGCGACCAAACCCGCCCATCCAGCAGTGGAGGTCATTCGCTTCCAGAACATACCGAGGATGAACGTGGCGAACAGCGGAGCGTTGAAGAAGCCGAACAGCGTCTGCAGATACTCCATGACGTTGCCGAACTGGCCTGCGATCAGCGCGGTGAAGATCGCGATGATGGTGGCGGCCAGCGTCGCCAGCCGACCGGTACGCAGGTAGTAGCTGTCTTCACGGTCCTTGACGACATAGGTCTGCCAAAGGTCGTAGCTGAAAACGGTGTTGAAGGCCGAGATGTTGGCGGCCATACCTGCCATGAAGGCAGCGAGCAGGCCTGCGATGGCCAGACCGAGCAGACCGTTGGGCAGTACTTCGCGCATGAGCAGCAACAGCGAGTCGTTGTAGGTGACCCCGTTGACATTGCCACCGCCGGCCGCCTTGAGATCGCTGATCTCCTGAACGGTGACCGCGGCGATCATGCCCGGGACGATGACGATGAACGGAACGAACATCTTGGGGAAGGCGCCGATGATCGGCGTCTTGCGCGCGGCCGAGATGGAGTTGCTGGCCATCGCCCGCTGGACCTCAACGAAGTTCGTGGTCCAGTACCCGAAGGAGAGCACGAAACCGAGACCGAACACGATGCCCACCGCCGACATCACGGGGTTATCGAAGCCGGAAAGAGCCTGGCCGGGCCAGGACTCGAGCTGCTGCGCGGCTGGCGTGACCGTGTCCGGGTGAGCGGCAGCGGCCTGGGTGATCTTGTCGGTGAGCCCGCTCCAGCCGCCCACTCGGTGTAGACCGATCAGGGTCAGCGGCAGCAACGCCGCAACGATGACGAAGAACTGCAGGACCTCGTTGTAGATCGCCGCCGACAGACCGCCAAGGGTGATGTAAGACAGCACGATGGCAGCGGCCACGATGAGAGAAACCCATTGCGGCCAACCGAGCAGCGCGTTGACGATCGTGGCGAGCAGGTAGAGGTTCACACCGGCGATGAGCAGCTGAGCCAGGGCGAACGAAACGGAGTTCACCAGGTGCGCACCGGGACCGAACCGGCGCAGCATGAACTCCGGTACCGACCGGACCTTAGATCCGTAATAGAACGGCATCATCACGACGCCGAGGAACAGCATCGCCGGAATGGCCCCGACCCAGAAGTAGTGCACGGTCGGCATACCGAACTGGGCGCCGGTGGCACTCATACCCATGATTTCTACCGCGCCGAGGTTGGCGGAGATGAACGCCAATCCGGTGACCCAGGCCGGCAGCGACCGCCCGGAGAGGAAGAAGTCGATGGAATCCGAGACCTGGCGCCTGGCCATGAACCCGATGCCGATGACAAAAACGAAGTAGAGCGCGATAAGCGAGTAATCGAGCGCGGTGGCCTCGATTAACGTATCTGCCGCTGGAACAGCGGCCAAGGCGGGCAAAGACTGCACCCCGGTTCTCCTTTGACTTGGGTGACGCACCAGGTGACAGAGGGGACCTGGGCGGCGGTGGCACCGACGGTACACCCCGGATGCAAACGCCGATCAGGGCCCTATCGTTTTGCCCCCGGGGCTCGGGACCAGATGCCCGAGCGCCGTACTCAACCCTGAATTCCCCACCGGGCCGTCCAGGTACCACCCGGCTGCAGAGTGATCAGGTCGCGCCCACTTTCAAAAGCGCGCGGGGGGCAGGTCATCGGTTCGACCGCCACCCCGGAGGCGCGGGAGAGTTTGCCCGGCAGCGGGTCACCGGTGAAGACCTGAGCCCACGGGAAGGCGTCCGCCTGCGCCCAGAGCACCGTTGAGCGGTCCGCGTGACTCAGCCGGACCCGCCAACACCCATCCGGGTCAGCCTCGAAGTCGGTGTAGGCCAGGTCGAGCGCGGTCTGCCCCAGGGGGCGCGGCTCGCGCAAATCGAGGGCCCCATCCACCGGCACGGGCTCGGCGTCCAGGCTCGGCAAGAGCCGTTCGGGGTCCACGAGCAACCGCGAGCGGGCCGGGACGTGCAGGGAGGCGTCATCGACGCGTGCTTCGCCAGCCGTCAGATAAGGGTGGGCCCCGTAACCGAAAGGTGCCGGTTGCGAGCCCAGGTTCGTCACCTTCGGGGTGATGCTCAGACCGTCCCGAGTCAGGGCGTACTCGGTGGACACATCCAGGATCCAGTCCCAACCCGGCTGCGGCGCCAGCACCATGCCGACCACGAGACGATCCGCGCAACGTTCACGAAGATCCCAGCGCGCCCAGGAGACCAGGCCGTGGGACGCGTTATGCCGCTCCGGCTCGGTGAGGCTCAGCTGCCGTTCGACCCCGCCGAAGCGGTAGCTGCCATCTGCGATGCGGTTCGGCCACGGAACGAGAATCTGCCCGCGGCCGCTGTCACACATGTCGTGTTCGCCGTAGCCGTACAGCAGGGGCACCCCGGCGCGGGTGAGCGCGCGCACACCGCCACCGACCTGCACCACCACTGCCGAGAGATCCCCGCAGGAGATGCTCCACTGTTCCCCGCTTGCCAAAACTTGCCTCGAGCCAGCCATGGGATCAACGTACGCTGCCTCACCGCTCATCCGGTGGCAGGCCCGGTTCGGGCGCGCAGATATGAATGCGGGGAACAGCACGGCGGGCCGCCCCTTGGAACTGGGACGGCCCGCCGATGAGTGCGCTACGGCACGGATCAGAGCTGGTTGAACACCTTCGCCATGGCAGCCTTCTTGTTGGCGGCCTGGTTCTTGTGGATAACGCCCTTGCCAGCGGCCTTGTCGAGCCGGCGGCCGGCCTGACGCAGGGCAGCCTCGGCAGCCTCTTTGTCGCCAGCAGCAGCAGCTTCGCGGAACTTACGGTTCCACGTACGCAGCTCAGACTTGTACGCCCGGTTGCGCTCGGTGCGCTTGGCGTTGGTCTTGATGCGCTTGATCTGCGACTTGATATTCGCCATGGTCCACTCTCATTTCCGGTCGTTCGGCTGTCGGAGGACAGGCCCGCCCTCGAATCCGGCAGTGGTGAGTTGCCGGGCAAAAGCGGACTGCTTGACGCGTGTAAGCGCACGACCTGGGCGCACACGCAAGGGGTAACGCTACCAGCGCGGGAGCGTGGTCCCAAAAAGTCGGCTAAGCCGAGCGGTCAAGGTCGACACACGACGTGCGCTGGACGAAGCGGGGCTCAGCGCTGCCGACGTAGCTCGCAGATGGTCCACACCGCATGTTCCACGGCATAGACCGGATCGCGACCGCCACCTTTGACGGCGAAGTCGGCGGCGGCAACCGCCTGGATGGCAGCGCCGAGAGCCTCGACATCCCAGCCCTGCAGCGACCGGCGAGCTCGCTCGATCTGCCACGGCGCCATTCCCAGCCCTTTGGCCAGCTGTCCGGTGGGGCCACGACCGGCCCCGGCCACCTTGATCAGCTGGCGCAGTTGCACGGCCAGAACCGCAACGATCGGCACCGGGTCGACCCCGGAGGCCAGCGCGTGGCGCAGCAGCCGCAACGCTTCGGCGCTGTTGCCCGCCACGGCCGCGTCGGCGACCCGAAAACCCGTGGCGTCGACCCGTCCCCCGTGGTAGCGGTGCACGGTGTCCTCGTCGATGACCCCGGTGGTGTCGTCGATGAGTTGTTTGCAGGCCGATGCCAGTTCGCGTACGTCCCGACCGACGGCCTCGATCAAGGAGCGCACCGCACCCGCAGTGGCCTTGCGCCCGGCCCGGCGGAACTCGTGGGTGGCGAAGTCGGTCTTGTCCTTATCGGATTTGATCGCAGGGGCTTCGATGACGCGCGCCCCCGACTTCTTCATGGCCTCCAACACCTTCTTGCCGCGGTTGCCACCTTTGTGCAGCGCGACCAGGGTCACGTCCTCGACCGGGGACTTCAGGAAGCCCAGCAGGTCGGACTGCAGGTCCTCCCCCGCCTCGTCGACGTCGCTGACCACGAGCGCCTTGGCACCACCGAACAGAGACGGCGCGCTCTGCATCCCGACCTGGCCTGGTTCGTAGGCGGCGCCGTAGAGGCGGACCACCTCCAGGTCTGACTGGGTGCAGCGCAGTGCGTCCAGCGTGGATTCCAGCGCCCGTTCGGCGATGACGGCTTCCGGGCCGCTGATGAGTACCAGCGGCGGCACACCTGAGGCGGGCGGGGCAGAGGTCACGCTGCCCAGCTTGGCATGCTCGCCGCAGCCTCGGCCATCCCACCGGCTCACCGCCCAGCCGACCCGCGCGCCAGGCTCACAACCCGAGCAGACGCAAGCGAGTTTCCACCAACCCCACGGCGAGCTCGAGATGTTCGGACAACTCTTGGGGGCTCAACCCCAGTTCGATGCCGTCCTTGAGTTCTTCATCCTCCTCGCGGGTCCAGGCGTGCCCGCCGGTCACCGCGGTCCGTTCCCGGGGCGCGGTCGGGGCACCGGTGGCGATGGCCTCACTGACCTTGGGCGCAGGAGGGTGTTCGGTCTCCCCCGCCTCCAGCTTCGCCGGGTCCTGTTCCAGGACTGCTCCCACCCCGCGCGGCGCCGGTTTGAGATGTGGAACCACGGGCGCGGCGCCCGCGTCCAGGCGACGCAGCGACTCCAGCACCCGTTGAGTGTTCGTGGTCGGCCAGAACGGCGGTAGCGAGCGCTGCAGGAAGCCGGCATAGCGGGCGCTGATCATCCGGGAGTCCAAGAAGGCGACCACCCCTTTGTCGTCGCTGCGGCGAATGAGGCGCCCCGCTCCCTGGGCAAGCCGCAGCGCTGCGTGCGTCACCGAGACGGCCATGAAGCCATTGCCACCCCGGCGGGCGATGGCCTGTGTGCGGGCCGAGGCGAGCGGGTCATCCGGTCGCGGGAACGGGATCCGGTCGATGACGACGAGTTGGCAGGCCGGGCCTGGCACGTCCACGCCTTGCCACAGCGTCAAGGTCCCGAACAGGCAGGTTTTCGCGTCGGCAGCGAAATCTCGCACCAATGTGCTGATCTGATCCTCACCTTGGCACAGGATCGGGAACTCCTGGCCCAACCGGGCCCGCATCTGCTCGGCGGCGTTCTGCGCGGCGCGCATGGAGGAGAACAGGCCCAGGGTGCGCCCACCGGCGGCGCGGATGAGGTCCTCTAACTCCTGGAGCATGTCCGGGTGCGGTCCTTCACGCCCCGGGGGCGGCAGGTGTGCGGCCACGTAGGCGATGCCCTGGCGCGGGTAGTCAAAGGGGCTACCCACATCCAGGCAGGTCCAGGGCGGGGCTCCGGCTCCGCGTAGTCCCATCGTGCCGGCCACCGCATCGAAGCTGCCGCCCAGTTCGATCGTCGCCGAGGTCAGCACGACGGTGCGTTCCGAGAACAGCTTTTCGCGCAGATCCATCGCCACACTCATCGGGGCGACCCGCAGCGCAGGGCCGCGGTTGGGGTTCTGTGTCACCCAGGCCACGTCCAGCTCGCGTTCTTCGAGCAAGCGGTCCACGACATCGACGAGTTCATCCACCGCTGCCCGGGCCAACGCCCGGGCGCCATCGGCCGAATCAGCGGCCTTGGCCTGTCCCGACTCCGGTTTCAAGCCGCTCTGCACCCCTCGGGCCGACTCGCGGACCCGGCTCAGCGCTGCGGCCAGCGACTCCGGCAGACAGCTGAGACGGCCTTCGGGTAGCGGCGCCAGGGCTTCGGAGAGCACCTCGGCGGTCGCGCCCAGATCGTCGGTATCGGCCAGTCGCGCCGCGCGGCGTGCGGCGGCGCTCACCGCGCCGGGAGTCAACTCGTCGGTGACCGTGGCGGTGACCCGGTCGACCAGTTCATGGGCCTCATCGATGACCAGCAGGTCGTGCTCGGGCAGCATTGATCGACCCTCGAATGCGTCGATCGCCATGAAGCTGTGGTTGGTGACGACGACGTCGACGTCTTTGGCGGCAGCCCGGGAAGTCTCCACGAAACATTCCGAGACCATCGGGCAGCGCGAACCGAGACATTCCTTAGCCGAGACCGACACCTGGCGCCAGGCCCGTTCAGTGACACCGGGGACCAGTTCGTCGCGATCCCCGGAGTCGCTCTCCTGCGCCCACTGCCGCAGCCGCACCACTTCGGCACCCAAGGCCGAGCTCGGCGCTTCCTCGGGCTCGGCGCCGACGGTGAACAGACCCGAGGATGCGAACAGCGCGCCCTCATCATCGGGGAAACCCCCGTCCAGTTTGTGCTTGCACAGGTAGTTCCGCCGCCCCTTGACCAGGGCGTACGTGGGGCGGCGGCCGAGCAGTGGCGCCAGCGCGCCAGCCAGGCGCGGCATGTCTCGGTCGACGATCTGGGCCTGTAGTGCCAACGTCGCGGTGGCCACTACTGCCGGTTTCGAGGTGGCGACGGCGTGCGCGACCGCCGGGACGAGGTAGGCCAGCGACTTGCCGGTACCCGTCCCAGCTTGCACGAGCAGGTGTTCCTCGGCAGCTACCGCGTCCTGGACCGCGAGCGCCATCTGGACCTGGCCGGGGCGTTCGCTGCCGCCCACTGCGGCTACAGCGGCGCGCAACATCTCAGGTAGATCGGATCCAGGCACCAGCACAGCCTAAGCGCGTGGGCACCGCGCGCTCTCCCGGCACACACAGCGCCTGAGGTCAGCCGCCGACCGAGGACAGCGCGCCCGGAGGCGCTCCAGGTGCGAACTCGCCGACGGGGCCTGCGTTCGGGGCTCAACCCGAGCCGGTGAAGGCGCTCGGGGTGAGCGCGCGCAAGAAGATGACCTGGTCTGCGGGCTCTTTCGTAGGAACCTTGACGAACCCGGGCAGACGCCCCACCTCGCGATAACCCAAGGCGCTCAGCAAGCCTTCGGCGCGCGGGTCCCCCTGCGTTTCGGCAGCCACCAGTTCGACCTGCGGATGTTCACGTCGCAGCAGGCCGTGCAGGCCGGCCAACAACATCCGGCCGTGGCCTCGGCCCGGGGTGCGCACACAGAGGTGACTCACGGTGGCGGTGTGCGCGTGCGTGCCGATGCCCACGACGGCCCACCCGCATCCGATGAGCTGACCGTCGTGGGCCCGCAAAGTGAGCAGCACGCTCTCCTCGCGCGCCAGCGCGAGCAGCATCCGGCGCACGGCCGGTGAGGTCCCGCCGGGTGAGGACGCTGCGGGGTGATCACGCAGCAGCGACACGATTTCTTCCGCCAGCCCAGGCTCGCCAGCCTGCTCGGGGCTGATCGGGACCAGGGTGGGTGAGACCCACCGGCCATAACGTGATCCGGAGGCGGCCGACCCGTCCGGGTCCAGCGCGTCGCGGGGTTCGGTGCAGACCAGGCCGGCAGCTTCGGCCGAGCGGATCGAGGCGGTGTTGTCGAATCGGATGACCCCGTGCACGGCGGGTTCCGGCAGCCATTCGCAGGCCCAGGCCAGGGTGGCTTTGGCGGCCTCGGCGCCGAATCCGTAACCGTGGGCACCGTAGGAGAGCCGGTAATACAGGTTGAGCCCCGTGCTTTCGCGGCGCACCCCCGCGAACCCCAGCTGCGCCCCCGTGTGCCGGTCCTCCACGAGCCAATAGCAGATGCCGTCGCGCTCCCAGCTGCGAAGCCACCCGGTGAACTCGGCAAGAGACTCGGCACCGGTGCTTCGCCGCGCTCCGGGCACCGAGAACAACCGCGCATCCGAATGAACCGCGTGGTGAAAGGCTGCGTCCTGCATCTGCGGAGGACGCAGCCGTAGCCGCTCGGTCTCCACGACGCAGGGCCATGGGCGGTTCCCGCTCATGGCAGGCAGCGTATCCGGCCAATCAAACTGCGAAGCAGCGGAGTTCCTCGACCTGGTGCGCCATCACGAGAACGCTCAACCGAGTGCCTTCGCCGGTGTGCTCTTCAGCGCGGATCTCGGCGTTGACGT
This sequence comes from Gephyromycinifex aptenodytis, assembly GCF_012277275.1. Taxonomy (GTDB): domain Bacteria; phylum Actinomycetota; class Actinomycetes; order Actinomycetales; family Dermatophilaceae; genus Gephyromycinifex; species Gephyromycinifex aptenodytis. The sequence continues at coordinate 743,996 of NZ_CP051155.1, forward strand.
GCAGGTCGTTGACGATCTCGCCGCGGTCGTAGGGGATGAGCAGTTCCAGCGCGACGTTGGGCCGCGGCAGCTCATCGGCAATGATCTGCCGCAGCTCCGCCAAGCCTTCCCCGGTACGAGCCGAGACGACGACCGAGTGCTTCTCCTGACGACGCAGCGAATCCAACACTTCGGGGTCGGCCGCGTCGGCCTTGTTGATGACGATGACCTCAGTCGGCCATTCCCGCCCGTGTTCGCCCAAAACGTCCATGAGCACCGCGCGTACCGCGCTGATCTGTCCGGCTGGGCTCGGGTGGGAACCGTCCACGACATGCAACAGCAGGTCTGCCTCGGCGACCTCCTCCAGCGTGGAGCGGAAGGCCTCGACGAGCTGATGGGGCAGTGAGCGCACGAAACCGACGGTGTCGGCGAGGGTGTATTCGCGACCGTCCTCGGTCTGGGCCCGGCGCACGGTCGGGTCCAGCGTGGCGAAGAGTTGGTTCTCGACCAACACCCCGGCGCCGGTCAGCCGGTTCAGCAGGGAGGACTTCCCGGCGTTGGTGTAGCCGGCGATAGCCACCGAGGGCACCCCACCGGCTGTGCGCGAACTACGTTTGGTGTCTCGAACGGTCTTCATGTCGCGGATCTCGCGCTTGAGTTTGCTGATCCGCTGGTTGATCCGGCGCCGGTCGAGTTCGATCTTGGTCTCACCGGGGCCGCGCGAGCCCATCCCGGCCCCTCCGGAGACCTGTCCACCGGCCTGCCGGGACATCGATTCACCCCAACCGCGCAGTCGCGGCAGCAGGTACTGCAGTTGCGCCAGCTCGACCTGGGCTTTGCCCTCTCGGCTCTTGGCGTGCTGGGCGAAGATGTCCAGGATCAACGCGGTGCGGTCGATGACCTTGACCTTGACGACATCTTCGAGAGCCCGGCGCTGGCTCGGGGCGAGTTCGTCGTCGCACACCACGGTGTCGGCGCCTTCGGCGCGCACGATCTCGGCCAGCTCCTCGGCCTTACCCGAACCGAGATAGGTGGCGGGGTCCGGGCGTTGGCGGCGTTGCACCACCCCGGCCAGCACGCTGGATCCAGCGGTTTCTGCCAAGGCGGCCAACTCCCGCAGTGAGTTCTCCGCCTCGGCCAACGTGCCCTCGCACCACACCCCGGCGAGCACCACCCGCTCCAGCCGCAGCTGGCGGTACTCGACCTCGGTGACGTCATCGAGTTCGGTCGACAACCCCGCGACGCGACGCATCGCGGCGCGCTCCTCGCGTTCGAGCTGGTCTCCGTCGAAGGAGAGGAAATCGGGGTCTTTGCTGTGCCAGTCGTCGCTGTCGGAGAGCGCGGACGCCTTGGCATCGAAGATGTCTGAGTTCGTCATATCCCTCTCAGAATCGCAGACGCCCGCCCCGGATGCGAGGCAATACCTGCCAGGGCCGGTCTCAGTCCCCCATCGAGGGCCCCGCAACGACTGACTGACGACTGATCGCAGCCCCGATGACCGGCAACCCCTCCCCTGGTCGCTGCCGCGGCGCGACTGCCCGTAGGCCCGGCCTGACCGGCTACGGCCGGGGGCCCCCTGTTGCACCTCGGTGCGGGCGCATCCGGGCCGCCGCGCGGCCGTGGCACTATGAGGCGGTTCCGCTTCGTGCTGTTGGACCCCCGCCCGACCCCAAGGAACCCCTGGTGCTGATCTTCCTGTTCGCCCTCGCCCTCATTCCCTCGATGGCTCTGGCCACCGCGTTGGGCGCCGGGTCGGCTGCGATCGTCGGGGGGATGGTGGCTTTCTTCGCCCTGATCTCCTTCATGGCCGGCCCACTGCGTCGGGATCTGCGTCTGGCGTTGATGTTGGCACCGATCATGACCGCCGGAGCCGTCCTTCCGAGGCTCGTCGCCGAGGCCTCCCGCCCGGCGGGAATAGCGCTGGCCGTAGTCGTGGTGGGCGTCGCGGCGCTGCTGCCGCTCTGGGGACGCCACCTCACCAGCGCGGGGACCGGGCTGGGGATGAGCTCACTGTTCGCTTTCGGATTCGCACCCACCACCACAACCAGCATCGGGCAGCTACTCGTGGCTGCCATCAGCGGTTTCGTCACAGCCGTCTTGGTGCGCATCCTGCTGGGGCTGGCCGACCCCAGCAAACCCACTCGGGCAGCCACAGCAGCCTTGCTGGATGCGAAAGAACCAGCGGTCGGGGAGGCCTTCGACCTGTGGTTGGCCGACGGCCGTCCACACTGGATCGGTGAGGTGATGAGCGCCGCGACCCGGTTCCGACGTGCCGCCCACGCCGCCGGCCTTGCTGCCCACCGGGATGATGCCGCGACCCAGGAGGGCCTGAACCGACTTTCTGCACGAGCGCAAGAATTGGCCGGGTTGGTCAGGGCGAAAGATCCCGCCAAGGTACCTGCGGCGACGGCTGCAGACGTGGCGACGCCAGACTCGGACACACCTGCGTATCCGCCCGGTCTGGAGAACGCCGCACGCGCCCTGGACCTGGTCGAAGAGGCGGCCCGCAACCGAGATCGCACCCGGGTGCCACTGGAGAATTCGGAGCGCGCGGCCCTGCGCGAGGCGCTCCTGCGCCCGGCCCCGACGCTGGGTTCCATTCATGTTCGGCACGCCATCCGAACCGCTCTGGGCTTGCTGGTGATGCTCATCCTCACCAGCCACCTCGAGCACGGCGACCCGCTGATCCCCACGACCTTGATGACGACGTTCGGGATCCTGCAGGCCAGTTGGGCCGCCACCCTGGATAAGGCGCGGCCACGAATCATCGGGCTGCTGTTCGGCTCGCTAGGGGTGTGGCTGCTGCTTGTGATCGTCCCGCAGCCGCTGCTGACACCGATCTCGGCCGCCGCTCTGCTGCTGGGCCTGGGTTTCGTCACCTCCCGACCTGCCCTGGGCTATGCCTTCATGGTGCTCGTCAGCGTCGGCCTCAACTCTGCCACCCGCCATCTGGACCCCTACCCCCTGCTGGGCGAATACGCCGTTCTGATCGCACTGTCCGTGCTGGTGGGGGTAGTCGGTGGGTTCACCGTCATCCCATCGTTGCGCACGGCTCCGCTGGCCCAGCGAGTCGAAGAGGCGCGCGGCGCCGCTGTGCAGCTCCTGCACGCCCTGGCCGCGGGCCAGGTGCGAGGCAAAGCTCACATCTTGGGCCTGCAACGAGAGGCGTTGCATGCCCAGCTCGGGCTCGTCCCGGATCACGAATCCCTCACCGACGAACAGGCGGCCGACCTGGAGACGCTGCGGGTGGCGCTACGGGATCTGGGAGCCCTGGCCACCAGCGCCCACCTGAGTTCGCCGGTACTCACCCGCGCCGCGACCTGTTTAACCCGGGCCTCGGACGTCGCTGCACCAGCGTCAGCTCTGGAAGGCAAGGACGCCGAATCGCTGGACGCCCTGACATTGGTGAGTCTGGCCGAGGAGGCCCATGCCGCCCACGGACGACTACTGGCCGAACTCGGCTGAGATCGCCGCCGGCGCCGAACAAGCGGCCGCGCCCGCGCTTGCTCCGCCTCTTGGCATGCTGCATGCCCGGGTTGGCTTCCTTACCTGCAGGTGGGTCGTTTCGTGCCAGTCGGTGGTCCGCCGCGCCGACGGAACATGACCTGTGGTTTTCCTCCCTAGAATCATGGGCATGGATGCCCCCCTACCCATGCGTTTCCACTCCCGTAAGTGGGTCAAACCCGAGGACCTCAACGCCAACGGCACCTTGTTCGGGGGCAGCCTGCTGAGGTGGATCGATGAGGAGGCTGCGATCTACGCCATCCTGCAGCTGGGCAACGAACGGTGCGTCACCAAATACATGTCGGAGATCAACTTCGTCTCTTCGGCCTGGCAGGGCGATCTCATCGAGCTCGGACTGGCACCCACCCGTTTCGGACGGACATCGCTGACGCTGGAGTGCCGAGTGCGCAACATGGTCACCCGCAGCACGATCATCGAGATCGAGGAGATCGTCATGGTCGGTCTGGATGCCGAAGGTGCTCCGATGCCGCACGGCTACACCACGGTGACCTTCGAACGCGACCGTCTCCCGCAGCGTCACGCTCCTATCCCCCGGCCGCCGGTGAGCGTCCGCGACCTGCCGAGTCGCCCGCTGAATGACCTCGGCTGAGCCTGCCTGCGCTGCTGCGACCTCGAGCCACCCATCGGCGGGCGCCATGCCGGCGCCTCGTCACCGCCCCCACCTAAGGTGAAACTTGATGCCTGCAGACCAGCACCATCACTACTTCGACGCTGAGCCCGTCGGCCCGGAAGATCGGCGCGAGCTGCGCGTGGAGTTGGCCGGCCACGACGTCACCGTGGCTACAGCGGCCGGCATCTTCTGCCCCGACCGGCTCGACTTGGGCACCGCGGTCCTGCTGCGGAACGCACCGCAGCCGCCGCAGGCTGGGCATCTGTTGGATCTGGGCTGCGGGTGGGGTCCGGTCGCGTTGAGCATGGGCATGCTCGCTCCCCACGCGCACGTGTGGGGGGTCGACGTCAACCGCCGCGCGCTGGCGCTGCTCACCGAGAACGCGGCTGCTCTGGAGCTGCCGCGGGTCCGCGCTGCCGCGCCGGAGACGGTGCCTGCCGACATCACCTTCGAGACGATCTGGTCCAACCCCCCGATCCGGATCGGCAAAGCTGCCCTGCACGAATTGCTGCACGCTTGGTTACCGCGGCTCACCCCTGGCGGCACGGCCTACCTGGTGGTCCAGCGCAACCTCGGCGCGGACTCCCTACTTGCCTGGTTGGCCGGCACCTTCGAACCGCACTTCTCCACCGCTAAGCTCGCCTCGGCCAAGGGCTACCGGGTTCTGGCGGTCCATCATCACCGCAAGCTACCGCACGCGCCTGCCTGAGTTGTCTGCGAACGGGTGCGTTCAGCCTGCGGGAAGGTAGGCGATCCCGTCCGCGACCAGCGCCGCCGGCCCACTGAGCGCCACTTCTTGGCCTGCAAGCGCGCTCACCTGCAACGTGCCGCCCGGCACGTCGACCCGCCAACTCTCGTTCTCCGCCGGCGCTCCGCTCCACGTCATCAGCGCCAGCGCCGCCGCCGCTGCGCCGGTGCCACATGATCGGGTTTCTCCGACGCCGCGTTCGTGGACCCGCATCTGCAGGTGCCCCGGCCCCAGCGGCTGAACGATCTCGACGTTGCTGCCGTTGGCCGGCTGCGGGTTCAGCATCGGCGCCCGGCTCAGGTCGATGCCGTTGAGGTCAGCGCCCTCCGGCAGGACGACCACGGTGTGCGGGTTGCCCAGATCCAGCGACAGCGCCGGCAACGGATCGACACCCGGTAGCGCCACGAGGGTGTCGTAGCCCTGCTCGCGGGAACGCATCGCATCCACCAGGCGCCAGGGTCCGAGGTTGACGCTGTATAGGTCGTCCTGGATCCGCAGGTGCTTGACCCCGTCCCGGGTGGCGATGCAGAACTGTGCTTCATCGGCCCAGCCCTCGCGGCGCAGGTATGCCGCGAACACGCGAGTCCCATTGCCGCACATCTCGGCCCGGCTGCCGTCGGCGTTGCGGTAGTCCATGAACCACTCGGCCCGATCGGCCAGCGCCCGGACGTCATCCTCCTGCGCCGCCGCGGTGCGGACCACCCGGATCACGCCGTCGCCGCCGATCCCAGCGCGCCGGTCGGCGAGAAAACGCACCTGAGCGTCACTCAGCTCGAGCTCGCCGTCGGGGTCGGGAACGAGCACGAAGTCGTTCTCGGTTCCGTGGCCTTTGGTGAAACGCACCTGGGAAGTCACGGATTCAGTCTTCCATCCCGGCGCCGGATCGTGCGCGCTGCCACAGCGCGGCAACCTCATCTGCAAGGTCCTGTCGGCTCGCGTCCAACCAGTGGATGCGCGGGTCCGCGCGGAACCAACTCTCCTGCCGGCGCACCAGGCGGCGCGTCGCCTGCGTCGTGGCCTCGATCGCTTCCTGCTCGCTGATACGCCCGGCCAACTGCTCCAAGGCTTGGGCGTAACCGAGCGCGCGCGAAGCCGTCCGGGTCCCGGAGAGCCCCCTGGCTTCCAACTCTTCCACCTCGCTCAGCAGCCCTTGGGACCACATGTCGGCGGTGCGTACCGCGATCCGCCCATCCAGACTGGGTCGATTCAACCGCAGGCCCACCATGAGCGTCGGTTGTACGAACTCCCGGGTCGGCATTGTGGCGGAGAACGGACGCCCGGTCAGTTCGATCACTTCTAGTGCCCGCACGATCCGGCGCGTGTTGCGCGGCTCGATGGCGTTGGCTGCGCTCGGGTCCAAAGCCTGCAACCGAGCCAGCAACGCAGGTGTCCCCACGTGCTCCGCTTCTTCCATGAGCCGGGCCCGCAGCTGAGGATCGGTCGGCGGGATCTCGAGATGATCCAGCGCAGCGCGAACATACAGACCTGAACCGCCGGCCAGAATCGGCACGGCGCCACGACGAGAAATTGCCTCGATGTCCGCCCGGGCCGCTCCTTGGTAGGCGGCCACGCTGGCGTCCTGGGCGATGTCGAGCACGTCGATCTGGTGGTGCGGGATACCGCGCCGCTGCGTCAGCGCGACCTTGGCCGTGCCGATGTCCATACCGACGTACAACTGCGAGGCATCGGCGCCGATGATCTCGCCCCCGAGGCGTTCCGCCAGATCCAGCGCGAGCGCCGATTTACCCGTCGCTGTCGCGCCGACGACGGCGATGATCGGACGTGCCTGCATGAGAGGCATACTCCCAGAGATCGTCGTTCCGGAGGTCACCGCGATCCCACATCGTGGAAGCAGCCGGCCCCGAAGGGTTGGGGTGGGCGGCCTACCTGAGGCACAGTGAAGGTGTGGCTCCGCGCCACAACCATGCTTTACATATCAGGAGGACACTCATGGGCCACTTCGACGGTCTGAAGGACAAAGCCAGCGAGCTGAAGGAACAGCACGGCGACAAGATCGAGAGCGCCTCTGACCAGGCCATCCAGAAGGTCGGTGGCGCCGTGGACGAGCGCACCGGTGGCGAGCACGCAGACAAGATCAAGCAGGCCACCGACAAGGCCGACGAGTACGTGGGCGACAACTCCCAGTGATGCTGCGCAGGTGATCCCACAACGCCCCGGCCTGGTGCCGGGGCGTTGTCGTGTCAGCAGGGCGATATCCGTCCGGCCGCGGATCAGCAGTCGTGCAGCGGCGAGTTGTCGAGCAGGTTGCGGGCCGGTCCAAGCCACAGGCCCGGATCAGCAGGAGCCGCAGCCTCGCGCCGCAGCGACCGGGGTGGGCGGCGGACCCACCTGGGGCAGCCCGAGGCTGACTGCGGGACGGCCCGGAACCGGGTTGCCGGCAGTGGCCGCCCAGGCGTCTCCGCCAGCCGTGCGTCGCACGCTGAACGTGCCGCCCGCGAGGGCGGAATCGGCCACGAGGTGGTGCGGGGCGCCGTAACTGACGCGTACGTTCACCATGTCGCCAGGGCGCGGGCGCTGTTCATCGGGCAGGTCCGCTGGCAGCGCGAAGTGCACGAGCCTGTTGTCCTGCGCGCGGCCGGACATGCGGGCCGTCTCGCGGTCTTTGCGTCCCTCAGAGGGCGCCACGAGAACCTCGACGTCGACCCCCTCCAGTTTTCGATTCTCAGCCCAGGAGACTTCTTCCTGGACCGCGATCAGGCGGTCGAAGCGCTCCTGCACCACGGCCTTTTCGATCTGGTCTGGCATCGTCGCCGCCGGGGTACCCGGACGGATGGAGTATTGGAAGGTGAACGCGGAGGAAAAGCGCGAGGCCCGCACCACCCGCAGCGTTTCCTCGAAGTCTTCTTCGCTCTCCCCGGGGAAACCGACGATGATGTCGGTGGTGATCGCCGCCTGCGGGATCCGATCGCGCACCGAGTCCAGAATGCGCAGGAACTTGGCACTGCGGTAGGAACGCCGCATCGCTTTGAGGACCCGATCCGAACCGGATTGCAGGGGCATGTGCAGGCTCGGCATGACATTGGGTGTCTCGGCCATCGCCTCGATGACGTCGTCGGTGAAGGCTGCCGGGTGCGGGCTGGTGAATCGAACCCGTTCCAACCCCTCGATCTGCCCGCACGCTCGCAGCAGCTTGCCGAAGGCGAACCGATCCCCGAACTCCACCCCGTAGGAGTTGACGTTCTGCCCGAGCAGCGTCACCTCAACCACGCCCTGTTCCACCAGTGCCCGCACTTCGGCCAGGATGTCCTCCGGGCGCCGGTCTGCTTCCTTGCCGCGCAAACTCGGCACGATGCAGAAGGTGCAGGTGTTGTTGCACCCGACGCTGATCGAGACCCAGCCTGCGTAGGCCGAGTCACGTCGGGTCGGCAGGGTCGAGGGGAAGCGCTCCAGCGACTCCAGGATCTCGACCTCGGCTCGTTTGTTGTGCCGGGCACGGTCGAGCAAGACGGGAAGGCTGCCGATGTTGTGGGTGCCGAACACGACGTCCACCCACGGGGCTTTCTCGACGATGAGTTCGCGATCCTTCTGTGCCATGCAGCCCCCGACGGCGATCTGCATGTCCGGATTGCGCATCTTCGCCGGGCGAAGTTGGCCCAGGTTGCCGTAGAGCTTGTTGTCGGCGTTCTCGCGCACGGCGCAGGTGTTGAACACGACGACGTCTGCGACCTCGGGGCGCAACTGAGCAGGCAGGCTGGCCAAATCTGCGTAGCCGGCCGTCTCCAACAGGCCGCAGAGCCGCTCGGAGTCGTGCACATTCATCTGGCACCCGTGGGTGCGCACGTCGTAAGTGCGAATGGGGTTCGTCATAGCACCGCCCAGAGTACGTGCGCACACGGCGCGCTCCCGAATCGTCCGCGACAGCTGGCAGCCGCCGCCTCACCTGCTGCCTGGGCCCACCAGCTCTTCCTGGCGGGGTCCTGTCCTGGGCAGCGACACCCATTCAATCGCGGCGGTGTTCCGCACTGGCGTCCAGCGCCTCACGGATCACGGCATAACTCAGCCCCGGCGGGTAGCCCTTGCGGGCCAGCATCCCGGACAGTCGCCGTGTCTGGACCTCACGCGGCAGACCGGCCAACCGCTTGAGCCGTGTCGCCACCAGTTGCTCGGCGCGGGCACGCTCGTCTTCCTCGGCGATATCGGCCAGGGCAGCGTCGCGAACATGGCGCTCGACGCCCTTTTTCGTCAACTCGTGCGCAAGGGCCCGGCGTGAGAGTCCGCGCGTCAATTGCTGGGAGCGGACCAACACCTCGGCGAACGCCTCGTCATCGACCAGCCCTACCTCTGCGAACCGGTCCAGCACCGCAGCGGCGACGTCGTCCTGGCAGCCACGGGAGCGCAGCTTGTCTTCGAGTTGCTTCCGGCTCCGGGGTGCCATCGCGAGCTGCCGAAGCACGATCTGGCGAGCGACCGCCTGTGCATCCGCGTCGTCCGGTTGTACCGCCGGATCTACCGGGAAGCTTTCTTCCTCTTCGCGCAGCGCTGGTGCTTCCCGGGCCAGGGGCGGTTCAGGTGGAACCGGCGAGCCCGCGTCGTCAGGCGACGCCGCGGTGCTCGCGGCGGCTTGCGCCTGTGCGAGCACCCGGCGGGCCTGAGCCAGGCGGGCTTGAGTATCGCCGTTCGCCATCAGAACGAAACGGGCGCCTCAGCGGCCTGCGCGACCGGAACATCTTCTACAGGCTGAGCTCCAGCGCCGATCCCGAGCTTCTCAAGAATCTTGCGTTCGAGTTCGTCGGTCAGCTCCGGGTTGTCCTTCAAGAAGGTGCGGGCGTTCTCCTTGCCCTGCCCGAGTTGGTCGCCCTCGTAGGTGTACCAGGCGCCCGACTTACGAACGAAGCCCTGTTCTACTCCCATGTCGAGCAGTCCACCCTCGCGGGAGATGCCGTGTCCGTAGATGATGTCGAATTCGGCCTGCTTGAAAGGCGGGGAGACCTTGTTCTTGACGACCTTGCAGCGGGTGCGGTTCCCCACCGGCTCGGTGCCGTCCTTGAGCGTCTCGATACGTCGCACGTCCAGGCGCACCGAAGCGTAGAACTTCAATGCTTTACCGCCGGTGGTCGTCTCCGGGGATCCGAACATCACGCCGATCTTCTCGCGCAACTGGTTGATGAAGATCGCTGTGGTCCCGGTGCTGTTGAGGGCACCGGTGATCTTGCGTAGCGCCTGGGACATCAGCCGCGCCTGCAATCCCACGTGCGAGTCACCCATCTCGCCCTCGATCTCAGCGCGGGGCACCAACGCAGCCACCGAGTCGATCACGATGATGTCGATGGCCCCGGAACGGATCAGCATGTCGGCGATCTCCAGCGCCTGCTCACCGGTGTCCGGCTGGCTGACAAGCAGGGCGTCGGTGTCCACACCGAGCTTCTTGGCGTACTCAGGGTCCAAGGCGTGTTCGGCGTCGATGAAGGCGGCGATGCCACCCTCCTTCTGCGCGCTGGCCACCGCGTGCAAGGCCACCGTTGTCTTACCCGAGGACTCCGGGCCGTAGATCTCCACGATGCGACCCCGAGGCAGCCCGCCGATACCCAAGGCGACATCGAGCGCGATCGACCCGGTGGGGATCACCCCGATGGGCGGGCGGACATCGTCACCGAGGCGCATGACCGCCCCTTTGCCATAGCTCTTCTCGATCTGCGCCATCACGGTCTCAAGGGACTTGTCCCGTTGTGCGCTTGCTACGCCGGCCATGCCGACCACCTGCACTCTCGTCTCGTCTCGGGCGCGCCTACCTTCGACCCGCCGGGGAAACTCCTACGTCGGGTCAGACGCTAGAACGCCCATCCGACAAGCCTTCGAACCCACCGCAAAACTGTGAGCAGAAGGCCCGCCGCGGGCGAACCTGTGCACACCATACCGAACACCTGTTCGATTGCGGGCACCGACCGGCACGACACACCGACAGGACGTCCGGCCTCTGGCCAGCACGGCCAAACGGGGCGAGAATCAGCACATGGACGCCACCCAGCCTGCCGACCAGCCACCCACCAGCGCGCAGGTACCCCCAGGCGCGGTGGTCGTCGGTGTCGACGGTTCGGAGCCTGCGGAGGCGGCCCTGGCCTGGGCAATCGCTGAGGCCAAGCGCATCGAGGCGCCGCTGCACCTGGTGAGCGCCCGCGAGGTCTTCGCCGCCGCTACCCCGCTGGACGGCACGTTGGTCTGGTCAGAGGCGGCGATGGCCGAAGCCGGAGACGACACCGACCGGGTACTCGCGGCGGCTGTTGCCCAGGCACGCGCCGCCGACCCTGAGTTGGCGGTCTCCGCTTCCAGCCCCTGGGGTGGGGCCGCCCGAATCCTGGTGGAGGCCTCCGAGGTCGCACGCCTGATCGTGGTGGGGCATCGCGGGCGAGGCCGTCTGACCTCGGCGGTGCTGGGCACCGTCTCCATCCAGACCGCCTCGCACGCCCGCTGCCCGGTGGTGGTGCTGCGCCCCGGACAGGCGCCCCATCCGGCGCAGGCCCCTGGGGTCGTTGTCGGCGTCGACGGCTCGCGCGACTCGGTGCGTGCCGCGCGTTTCGCTTTCGAGGCGGCTGCCCCCGACGGCAAGATCACCGTGATTCACGCGTGGTGGTTGGAAGTCATCGACGGTGTCGTGGTCACCACACCCGAGTCCCCGGAGTGGGCCGCAGTCACCGAACGGCACCGGGCGCGGGCCGAGAAAGCCATCGCCGGGCTGCGGGAACAATATCCGCACGTTGAGGTCGAGGTGCGCATCGAGCGTGCGGCTGCCACTGAGGCCCTGCTCAGCGCCGCTGAGAACGCCGATCTGCTCGTCGTGGGTTCGCGTGGTCGCGGAGGATTCGCCGGGCTGCTGTTGGGTTCGGTCAGTCAGCACATGCTGGTGCAGTCGCCCTGCCCCGTGGCGGTGGTGGCCCGAATCGAAGAGGGCTGAGCCGGCTCGCCTGAGCAGCAGCGCCCGGCCGCACTCAGATCACATCAAGGTTGTTCTTCAGCGGTAGGTCGCGCCCGAAACGTCTCGACTCCGGCACGCTCATGTGCTCACACACCGCCTCCCACACCCGTTTTGCCGGGGTGCCCGCCTCAAGCGCCTGCTCAGCGGTAGCCCCGCCGAGTGGGGTCAAGGTCTGTGATCGGGCGAGCACGCGAGCGTAGTCCTCGCCGAACTCATCGGTCATGTAGCGCCAGAACTCGCTTTCCTTCACGCCCGGCAGTCAAACACGCCGGAGCAGACGCGCCCACCGGGGGCGCGCACTTCAGCGCTGCGGCGAAGGGTTGGGGGTGGCAGATGGCAGGCTAGGAACACCATGGCCGACGTTCTCCAGCAGTTCTCCCCCGCCACCCGGGAGTGGTTTCGGGCCTCTTTCGCCGCGCCCACCGCCGCCCAAGAGGGCGCCTGGGCAGCCATCAGTTCCGGCTCGCACACCCTGGTCGTGGCACCGACCGGTTCCGGCAAGACGCTTTCTGCCTTCCTTTGGGCGCTGGATCGCCTGTCCACGACGCCGGTGCCGCAGGAGACCCAACGCTGCCGAGTTCTCTACATCTCCCCGTTGAAGGCGCTGGCTGTCGACATCGAGCGCAACCTGCGCTCCCCGCTGGTCGGGATCGGGCATGCCGCGACGCGACTGGGTCTGGGCACTCCGCAGGTCGAGGTGGCGGTGCGCTCCGGCGACACCACCCCCCAAGAGCGGCGCGCCTTCTCGCGTCGGCCCACCGACATCCTCATCACCACTCCCGAATCGCTGTTCCTGCTGCTCACCTCCAAAGCCCGGGAGGCGCTCGCCGGGGTGGAGACGGTGATCATCGATGAGATCCACGCCTTGGCCGGCACCAAGCGCGGGGCCCACCTCGCGGTCAGTCTGGACCGGCTCGATGCGCTACTGCCCACCCCGGCACAACGCATCGGGTTGTCGGCCACGGTGCGCCCGCTGCCTGAGGTGGCGCGCTACCTCGCCGGGGGCAGACAGGTGGAGATCGTCGACCCGGTATCGACCAAGCAGTGGCAGCTCGACGTGGTGGTGCCCGTCGAAGACATGTCTTCCCTGGGCCAGGTGACCGAGGACCTGAGCGGTTCCGCCGCAGGCGCTCGCGAGCGCACCTCAATCTGGCCGCATGTCGAAGAACGACTCGTCGATCTGGTGACGCAGCAACGTTCCACGCTGATCTTTGCCAATTCGCGGCGGCTCGCGGAACGACTGACAACGCGCCTGAACGAGATCTGGCAGGAACGGCTGGCGGCCGGGCAACCTCAGGAGGCTGCCTCGCCGAAGCCTGCTCCCGCGCAGCCTCCCGCCGAGGTGATGGCTGCTGCCGGCTCCTCTGCTGGGGCTCCTGCGGTGCTGGCCCGCGCCCATCACGGTTCGGTCAGTCGAGAGCAGCGCGCTCAGATCGAGACCGGGCTCAAAAGCGGCACGCTGCCTGCGGTGGTGGCCACCAGCAGTCTGGAACTGGGCATCGACATGGGCGCAATCGACCTGGTGGCGCAGGTCGAGTCCCCGCCGAGCGTCGCCGGCGGTCTGCAGCGAGTGGGGCGGGCCGGGCACCGCGTCGGAGCGGTCTCCCACGGGGTCTTCTTTCCCAAATACCGCGGCGACCTGGTCCAGACGGCGGTGGTGGTCGAACGAATGCGGGCCGGGCAGATCGAGGCCCTGCATGTGCCGGCCAACCCCCTGGATGTGCTCGCCCAACAGGTTGTGGCGATGGCGGCGATGGATGAGTGGGGCGTTGGCGAACTTCTCGCCCTGCTACGACGTTCTGCGCCCTTCGCCGACCTGAGCCGTACGGTGTTGGACTCCGTTCTGGACATGCTGGCCGGGCGCTACCCCAGCGAGGAATTCGCCGAGCTGCGTCCTCGCCTGGTGTGGGACCGCCTCAGCGACACCCTGACCGGGCGCCCCGGGGCGCAGCGCCTTGCCGTCACCAGCGGCGGCACCATCCCCGACCGCGGCCTGTTCGGGGTTTTCCTGGCCGGTGAAGGGCCGGGACGCCGGGTGGGTGAACTCGACGAAGAGATGGTGTACGAATCGCGGGTGGGTGACGTGTTCACCCTGGGCACCAGCTCGTGGCGGATCGAGGACATCACCCACGACCAGGTGTTCGTCTCCCCCGCCCCGGGCCAGCCCGGCAAGCTGCCCTTCTGGAAGGGAGACACCTTGGGGCGACCCGCCGAGTTGGGCGCCGCAGTTGGGGCCTTCGTCCGGGAAGTGTCCAGCGCGAACCCCAAGGCAGCCCGCAAACGGGTCCGTGAAGCGGGGCTGGACGAATGGGCTGCAACCAACCTGCTGACGTACCTGCAGGAACAGAAAGAAGCCACCGCCCAGGTGCCCTCCGATCGCACCATTGTCTTGGAGCGCTTCCGCGACGAAATCGGGGACTGGCAGATCGCCATACATTCCCCTTTCGGTTCCCAACTGCACGCACCGTGGGCGTTAGTGATCGCCGCTCGGATGAGGCAGCGTTTCGGGATCGAGGTGCAGGCCATGCACGGCGACGACGGCATCGTGCTGCGCCTGCCCGACATGGAGTTCGAGGAAGGCAGCGACCTGGGCGACCTGGGCACCATCGCCGACCTATGCCTTATCGACCCCGAGGACGTCGCCGACCTGGTCACCGCAGAGGTCGGCTCCTCTGCGCTGTTCGCTTCCCGTTTCCGCGAATGCGCAGGTCGGGCGTTGCTGCTGCCGCGGCGCAACCCTGGGCGGCGGGCGGCGCTGTGGCAACAACGGCAACGTGCGGCGGCACTGTTGGAGGTGGCGACGCGCTATCCGGAGTTTCCGATCGTCCTGGAGGCTGTCCGGGAATGCCTGCAGGACGTCTTTGACGTGCCCGCTCTCGTGGAGCTCATGCGCTCAATCGCCTCCCGGCAGGTCAACATCGTCGCGCTCGATACCCCGACCCCCTCCCCCTTCGCTCGCAGTCTGCTGTTCGGTTACGTCGCGCAGTTCCTCTACGAAGGCGATTCGCCGCTGGCCGAACGGCGAGCCGCGGCGCTGGCCCTGGACCCGACGCTGCTGGCCGAGTTGCTCGGCCGTGCCGACGGCGCGGCGCTGCGTGACCTGCTCGACCCGGAGGTGATCGCCCGGACCGAGCTCGAACTCCAAGGGCGTGACCCCGAGATGGCGTGTCGGCACGCCGAGGACGTGGCAGACCTGGTGCGACGGCTCGGTCCGCTGTCCGGCGCCGAGGTCCTGGCGCGCACGCAGCCTGAACATCACCAGCAGGTACCCGAGTGGTTGACCGGGCTGCAGTCCGCCCGCCGACTCATCGAGGTGCGCATCGGGGGCGAGTTGCGCTGGGCCGCGGTCGAAGATGCCGCGCGGCTACGAGACGCGTTGGGCACCGCGCTGCCGGTCGGCCTGCCGGATGCGTTCCTGGAGCCGGTCACCGACCCCTTGGGCGACATCGCCGCCCGCTTCGCCCGGCGCCGGGGACCGTTCACCGCGCAAGATTTCGCGACGCGCTTCGGGCTGGGGCAGGCCGTGGCCCGAGATGCGCTGCGCCGTCTGGTCAGCGCCGGGCGCCTGGTCGAGGGAGAGCTGCGTCCGAACGAGACGACGGTCGACTTCTGCGATGCCGACGTGCTGCGCACCTTGCGCCGTCGCAGCCTGGCCGCGCTGCGCGCCGAGGTCGAGCCGGTTACGACCACTGATCTGGCCCGTTTCCTGCCGGCCTGGCAGGGCGTGGGCACCGGTTCTCTACGCGGCCTCGACGGTCTCATCCGCGCCGTCGAGCAACTCTGCGGGGCCCGCCTCCCCGCCAGCGCCGTGGAGTCCCTGGTCCTGCCGGCGCGGGTCGAGCGCTACTCCCCCGCGCTGCTGGATGAGGCCCTCGCCGCAGGCGAGATCACCTGGCAGGGTCACGGCGCGCTTCCCGGCGACGACGGCTGGGTGTCCTTGCACCTCACCGACACCGCACCGTTGACGTTGTCGGCCCCGGGCGAGGACCCCCTCACCGAGAGGGAACAGAGCATCGTGGAGGCGATGGCCGGCGGTGGGGCGTACTTCTTCCGCGGGCTGGGCCAGGCCACCGGCAGCACCGACGACGCGGAGCTGTTGGAGGCCGTGTGGTCTCTGGTGTGGGCGGGACGGTTGTCCAATGACACCTTCGCACCGGTGCGAGCCCTGTTGGCAGGGGGGCACAGCGCCCACAAGCCACGCCGCAGCGCTCCCCGCACGGCTCGTCTTCCCCGGCGCGGTGTGGGCGCACTGGGTTCTCGTCCCCGGTTTGCCCGCCCGGACATGCCGACACGCTCGGGTCCGGCGCGTGGGGCGGGCCGATGGACCCTGCTGCCTCCGATCCTGACCGACCCGACGGCACGCGGCCTGGCCACTGCCGAGGTGCTCCTCGACCGCCACGGAGTCCTTACCCGCGGTGCGGTCGTTGCGGAGGGGGCGCCGGGCGGCTTCGCCGCGCTCTACCGCGTACTGCGAGCTGCCGAAGACGCAGGCGGGGTTCGTCGTGGCTACTTCGTCGAGCATCTCGGCGCGTCCCAGTTCGCTTCCGCCGCAGCTGTGGACCGGCTTCGAACCGCCTCCGGGGCCGGTGTGCGGGAGCGCACCGAGCAGGAACCCATCCGTGCGCTGGTGCTGGCCGCGACCGACCCGGCCAATCCCTACGGTGCAGCGCTGGCTTGGCCGCCGCGCCCGCTAGAGGACGCGGAAGGCGGCAAACACCGCCCCGCCCGCAAGGCAGGCGCCCTGGTGGTTCTCCACGACGGTGACCTGGTCTTGTACGTCGAACGCGGCGGGCGCACCCTGCTGACATGGAGCCAGGACCCCGTGGTTCTGGCCGCGGCCGCACAAGGTCTTGCCCAGGCGGTGCAGGCCGGGGCGCTGGGCAGGCTCACCGTCAGCAAAGTCGACGGAGCCGCCGTGCTCGGTTCCCACTCGGCGCTGGCCGCCGCTTTGGAAGAAGCAGGTTTCCACGCCACCCCGCGCGGATTGCGGATCCGCCGTGCCTGAGGGAGATGTGGTGCTGCGCACGGCGCAGCGGCTGCACGAGGCGCTGGCTGGGCGGGTACTGACCCGCTGCGAACTGCGCTGGGGTGAGTTGGAGGGTGGCGGGCTCGCCGGTCGCGGCACGCTGGAGGTGGTGGCCCGCGGCAAGCACATCCTGCATCGCGTGGAAGACGGCTGGAGCGTGCACTCACACCTGCGGATGGAAGGCAGTTGGCGCATCGCGCGTACCGCAGAGCCGCTTCGGGTCAGCCCGTCGGTCCGGGCAGTCGTCGCGAACGAGTCCTGGACCGCGCTCGGGGTGCGACTGGGGATGCTCGATCTGATCCCGACCGCAGATGAGCACCGGCTGGTGGGGCATCTGGGCCCAGACATCTTGGGCGTCGACTGGGATGAGGACCAAGCGCTGACCCACGTGTTGGCCAGCCCTGTCAGCCTGGGCGAAGCGTTACTGGATCAACGCAACCTGGCCGGCATCGGCACCCTGTACTGCAGCGAAGCGCTCTTCCTCGAGGGGGTCTATCCCTGGGCGACGCCCGCCGACCTAGGCCGCGAGCAGGTTCAGCGGGTCATCAGGCGTGCCCACCGCCTGATGACGGCGAATCTCCCCCATGCGGTGCAATCCACCACCGGCTCACGTCGGCGTGGCGAAGAGCATTATGTGCATGCCCGTTCGGGACGGCCCTGCCGCCGTTGCGGGGACACGATCCGCGTCTCGATGATCGGCCCGGCGCCACAGGCGCGCACGATGTTCTCCTGTCCGACCTGCCAAGGGGGCCTCGGCCCCGATGACGACGGCGCTCCGCAACGCCCGTTGGGTACGACATCGACCTCTAAACGCTCGAATTACCGCACGCGGCGCTGATTCTCGGCCAGCAGGGGCCATCCACGCCGGACCCCGACTCAGGCGGCGGAGGCCCTGGCGTCCAGATCGCGCAACGGCAAGGTGACGGTAGGCGCCAGCTGGGTCGCCTCAGCCTTGGCCAGGCGCACCGAGACGTCGCCGAACAACCGCGACAGTGGCAGGTTCAAAGCCTCGCAGATCGCAGCGAGCAGCTCTGAGGATGCTTCCTTCTCGCCCCGTTCAACCTCGCTGAGGTAGCCCAGCGAGACCCGAGCAGCGGCCGCGACATCACGCAGCGTGCGCCCTTGCTCACGGCGCGACGAACGAATGACTTCGCCAACATGGGTTCGCACTAGCGTGGCCATGCCCCACCTCCTGTCTTCAGCCCAGGGTAGCCCGCGAACCCGCACGGCAGCGAGGCCACCGCCCCGTGTCGAGCGCACGACACCGCGAAAGCAGCATCTACGGCGGACTCGGAAGCTACTCCGCGTCGCTGAGGGCAGCGGCCAAAAGCCGCAGCACTGCCGCGACAGAGGCATCCCGCACTCCGGAGCGACCCGCCTGAGCATCCAGGTCGAGGCGTTCCACCCGCGAACGTTCGCCACACACGGCGATGAAGACCGTACCGGCCGGGTGGCCGTCGGCAGGTCCGGGCCCGGCTACCCCGGTGGTGGCAACACCCCAGTCGGCACCCAGCAGGTCCCGAACCCCGCGCGCGAGTTGCACGGCGACTTCGGCTTGCACCGGACCCCCCGCGCTCAGTAGCGCCGGGTCGACACCGACGACACCGGCTTTGACGTCCGTGGCGTAGGCGACGACGCCGCCGCGCACCACGGCGGAGGATCCCGAGATCTCGGTCAATGCTGCGCACACCAGCCCGCCGGTCAGCGACTCGGCCACCGCGAGAGTCTCCTGACGGGCCAGTAGTCGGGACAGGGCATCGCGGGCCGGGTCATCAGTCACGACGTTCTCCTGCCACGAGTCGACGGGCTTGCAGAACATAGTCGATGCCCGTCCAGACCGTGACGAGCACCGCAGCCGCCATCACCACCACGCCGATCCAATGCCAGAACCCCAGCAGCGGAGTCACGAAGAGTCCCAACGCGACTGCCTGCAGCGTGGTCTTGAGTTTGCCGCCCTTACTGGCCGGCATCACGCCGTGTTTGATGACAACGAAGCGCAGCACCGTGATGCCGATCTCGCGCACCAGGACCACGATCGTGACCCACCACCACAGATGCCCGATGATCGACAACCCGATGAAGGCCATCCCGGTCAGCGCCTTGTCGGCAATGGGATCGGCGATCTTTCCGAAGTCGGTGATGAGCCCCTTGGCGCGGGCGATGTCGCCGTCGAGCCGGTCGGTGATCATCGCTACGACGAACACCCCGAACGCCCACCAGCGCCAGGTCGCTTCCATTCCGCCCTCGCGCAGCAGCAACCATCCGAAGACCGGAACCAGGAAGATCCGCAGCATGGTCAGCGCGTTGGCGATGTTCCAGGGGCTGACGACCGCCGCTGCGGTGGCTGCCGGTTGGTGCTCGTTCATGAGTCGGCCTCATCCACCTGCACGTGCAGGTCCACACCTTCGGCGTCCACAACCTGCCCGGTCACGATCGTGCCGACCTCATGGTAGGTGTCCAGTAGGCACACGCCATCGACCTCAGGTCCCTGGTGCGCGGCCCGACCGACCGAGATCGGGCCCTCTTCGCCTTCTTCCACACCCTCGACGAGCACCTGGACCTGCTCGCCGATGCGTTCCAGCGCCCGCTGTGTCATCAACTCTTCCACCAGGTCGGCGATGCGCTCCCGGCGTTGTTCGATCACGTCCTCATCGAGTTTGTGCCCGGCCGAAGCCGCCTCGGTGCCGTCCTCGTCGGAGTACCCGAACACGCCGACGACATCGAGCTGGGCACGGGTGAGGAAGTCCGCCAGGATGTCGACGTCTTCTTCACTCTCCCCGGGGAATCCGACGATGACATTGGAACGGATCCCGGCCTGCGGTGCCAGATCACGGATCCGGTCGATGAGGGACAGGAAGTCCTCAGGGGAGCCGAACCGGCGCATGGCGCGCAGCAGGGTCGGGCTGGCGTGCTGGAAAGACATGTCGAAGTACGGGACCACCCCGGGAGTGCCGGCAATTGCTTCCAGCAGCCCCGGACGCGTCTCTGCCGGTTGCAGGTAGGAGACCCGCACCCGCTCGATCCCCTCGATGGCACTCAACTCCGGTAGCAGCGCCTCCAGCAAGCGCAGGTCACCCAGGTCCTTGCCGTAAGAGGTGGAGTTCTCGCTCACGAGGAAGACTTCGCGCACGCCCTGCTCGGCCAACCAGCGCGCCTCGGCGATGACCTCGGTGGGGCGACGGGAGACGAACGAGCCGCGGAATGCCGGGATCGCGCAGAAGGCGCACCGGCGGTCGCAACCGCTGGCGATCTTCAGCGGCGCCCACGGTGCCGAGCCCAAGCGGGCGCGGGGGGCGAACCCATCCGGCTGATTGCTGTGTCCCGGCACGCTTACCGACGCGGAGGCAGCTTGGCGTTCCACCGGTGAGAGAGGCAGCAGAGTGCGACGGTCTCGCGGCGCATGCGAGGCCGGCGCCCCGCCGGCCAGGATCGAACGCAGATGTTCGGACATGTCGGTGTAGGAGTCGAACCCCAACACGGCGTCAGCCTCGGGCAGTTCCGCTGCCAACTGTTCGCCGTACCGTTCGGCCAGACAACCTACTGCCACGACCTTCTGCGTCTTGCCGCTGTCTTTGAGGTCGGCCGTTTCCAAAAGCGCGTCGATGGAGTCCTTCTTGGCCTGCTCGACGAAGCCGCAGGTGTTGACCAGTGCGACGTCGGCATCTGCCGGGTCCTCTACCAGGGTCCAACCGCCCTCGCGCAGCCGCCCGGCCAACTCCTCGGAGTCGACATCGTTTCGAGCGCACCCCAGGGTGACGACAGCAACTGATCCGTGAGTTTTGCCGTCTTCGCCCATCATGGCCCCCACTCTACGTGGTGAACCACGACGCCGACCCCTGGCCCGGTGGCACGCTGGGGCGATGACGGCACCGCAAATCCCGCTCCTGTTCGATGCTCACAACGACCTACCGTGGGCGGCCCGAGAGCTCACCGGAGGTGACTGGAACGCGCTGAACCTGCAGCACGGCTCCCCCACCCAGACCGACCTGCCGCGCCTGGCTGCAGGCGGAGTCGGAGCCCAGTTCTGGTCGGTCTTCGTGCCCGGGACGTTGCCCGAACCGCAGGCCGTCGCGGTCACCTTGCAGCAGATCGACGCCGTGCACCGACTGCTCGCCGCCCACCCCGAGACGTTCGCCCTGGCACGAACGGCTGATGACATCGCGCAGGCGCGCGCCAGCGCCCGGATCGCCTCGCTGTTGGGCGCTGAAGGTGGACACAGCATCGGTTCGTCCTTGGCGGTGTTGCGCATGTTGCACCTGCTCGGCGTCGGCTACCTGACGCTGACCCACAACGAACACCTGCCGTGGGCCGACTGCGCGGTTCGCCCACCGCGGCTGCACGGGCTCTCTCCATTCGGGCGAGCCGTGGTGGTGGAGATGAACCGACTCGGGATGCTGGTGGACCTGTCCCACACCTCCCCGGACACCATGCGTGCGGCGTTGGAGACCTCCGCAGCGCCCATCGTGTTCACCCACTCCGGGGCTCGTGCGCTGTGCGATCACCCCCGCAATGTGCCCGACGACATCCTGCAGCAGATGGCCGCAAGCGGCGGGGTCTGCTGCGCCACCTTCGTGCCGGCTTTCTGCTCCCCGGCGCGCTATGCCTGGGAGGCGCAGGTCGACGAACAGGCGGCCGAAGCCGGAATCGACACCGAGAACCACGCGGTTCTGCTGGACTTCGCACTGCGCCGTGTGGGCCCACCCCCGCCGGTCGGGGTCGCCGAGGTGGCCGACCATGTAGAGCACCTCCGGGAGGTTGCCGGGGTAGAACATGTCGGCATCGGCGCCGACTTCGACGGAACAGCGATGCTGCCGGAGGGTTTGCAGGATGTGAGCGGCTACCCGCGCCTCTTCGCCGCCCTCGAAGAGCGCGGCTGGAGTAGGCAGGAACGAGCGCTCCTGGCCGGCGGGAACCTGCTGCGGGTGCTTGAGGACGCGCACAGCCACGCCCGCGGGCGTACCGATGAGCCCAATCTGGCCACCATCGAAACCCTTGACCAGGCGGTTGAACCAGACCCGGCGTGAGCAGGGGGCCCGGACGTGAGCCGGGTAGCTAGTCGGTCGGCGTCGACTGCGGCAAGGCGCAGCGCCCGGCGTCGCCGGGACGTAGGTTCTGGGAGATCCAGGTGGCCAGGGCGCTGGCCGTGGCTGTCCCCGTCTCGTGTTCCCCGTCCTTGGGCTGGGTCATCAGCGCCACCGCCACCTGCCCCTCGCCCCGATCCAGCAGACCGATCTGGCGGACGAGGTAGCCGTGCGCACTCGGCCCCCACCCACCCTTGAATGCCGACCCTGGCAGCTTCCCCAACCCCCACGCCTGCTCCGGGGTCACCTGGCCCATCGGTGCAAGCACGCGGGTTGCCTCAGGTTCGCAGGGCAGCGCCGCCGTGAAACGGGCGGAGTCACTCACCGTCCAGGAGGTGCGCCCGAAACCACGCCGCACGCCCCGCTCGTCCTGTGCCACCTGGGTGCGGGTGTCACCCGCATCGCGCAAGAGTGCCTCGACCTTGCTGCTGGCCCGCTGGACATCGCCCAGGCTGCGCCACAACTGGGCAGCCGCGTCATTGTCGGACACGGTCAGCGCAGCCGTGGTCCACACTTTCTCTTTGTCTTCATCGCCTTCGGCGTCCAGGGCCGCAGCCAGCGCGATGGGGACCTTCATAGTCGACCAGGCGTCGTCGTCGGTGGTGAAGCCGAGGTGCTGCACTTTCTCCGGCTGCCCTACCGGCGCCCACGCCACCGCGATCTGCCCACCTGCCGTGCTGGCTAGCGCCGCGAAAGAGGCCGACAACTCATTCGCCTGCGTCTGGGCGGCGGCGGCCCGGCTGGCGGCGTCGCTGACGACGAACGGCTCAGGTGGAATCCCTGAACACCCGGCTAGGGAGACAGAACCGGCGAGCACGGCCACGAACAACCATGAAGAGCATGCCCTCATCGCCCTGCGTCGCGCCCCGTCAGAGCCCAGGCATCCTCGCTGTCCTCGTCCTCGTCCGCGCCGTCGTACCAGGCTTCCTCAGTCCCAGCATCGGCTGTGGGCTCGGCTGCGGGGCTCGGCTCCGCCGGGGTGTCTCCGCGCAACATCGCCAACGTCTCGGCCAGGTCGTCGGGCTTCACCAACACATCGCGCGCTTTGCTGCCTTCGGAGGGGCCCACGATGTTGCGTGATTCGAGTAGGTCCATCAGGCGCCCAGCCTTGGCGAACCCGACCCGCAGCTTGCGCTGCAGCATCGAGGTGGAGCCGAACTGGGTGGAGATGATCTGCTCAGCCGCAGCCAGGAGCAACTCCAGATCGTCCCCGATGTCTTCGTCGACGTGCTTCTTCTCCGCCTTGAGCGTGACGTCTTCGCGGTAGTTCGGCTTCAGCTGGCCGGTGACATGCTCGACCACCTGGTGAATCTCGGACTCGGTGACCCACGCCCCCTGCACACGCATGGGCTTGTTGACGCCCATCGGTAGGAACAGTGCATCGCCCTGTCCGATGAGCTTCTCGGCCCCCGGCTGGTCCAACACCACACGGGAGTCGGCCAGCGAACTCGTCGCGAACGCCATCCGGCTGGGCACATTGGCCTTGATCAGACCCGTCACCACGTCGACGCTCGGGCGCTGCGTGGCAAGGACCAGGTGGATGCCGGCGGCGCGCGCCAGCTGGGTGATTCGCACGATCGACTCTTCGACGTCGCGGGGGGCCACCATCATCAGGTCGGCGAGCTCATCCACGACAACCAGCAGGTAGGGGTAGGGCTGCAGCACCCGCTCCGAACCTGGCAGCGGGGTCGCTGCACCCGTGCGCACCGCCTTGTTGAAGTCGTCGATGTGCTTGAACCCGAACGCGGCCAGGTCGTCATAGCGAGCGTCCATCTCGCGCACCACCCACTGCAGGGCCTCGGCGGCCTTCTTGGGGTTGGTGATGATCGGGGTGATCAAGTGTGGGATGCCGTCGTAGGCCGTCAGTTCCACCCGTTTGGGGTCGACCAGGATGAGCCGCACCTCATCGGGGGTGCTGCGCATCAGGATCGAGGTGATCATCGAGTTGACGAAGCTGCTCTTACCCGAGCCGGTCGCCCCAGCGACCAGCAGGTGCGGCATCTTGGCAAGGTTGGCGATGACATAGCCGCCCTCGACGTCCTTGCCCACACCCATCACCATCGGGTGGGTATTGCGGTGGGCCACCTGGCTGCGCAGCACATCGCCCAGGCTGACCTTCTCGCGGTCGGCGTTGGGGATCTCGATACCGATGGCCGACTTGCCCGGGATGGGGGACAGGATTCGCACATCCGCGCTGGCCACCGAGTAGGCGATGTTCTTGCTCAAGGCGGTGACCCGCTCCACCTTGACGCCGGGGCCCAACTCCACCTCGTACCGGGTGACCGTCGGGCCACGTGAGAAGCCCGTCACCTGGGCATCGATCCCGAACTGGTCGAGCACGCTCGTCAAGGATTCCACGACCTGGTCGTTGACGGCGCTGCGGGTCTTATGCGGAGAACCCGGTTCCAGGATCGCCTGGTCGGGCAAGGTGTAGGTGACGTCGCCGGTGATGACCAGTTGCTCCACCCGCTGCGGGAGGGGCTCGGTGGGCGGCGCTTCCAACGTCTTGGCTTCGACTCGCGCCGGTGCGCTCGGGCGCGGCTCCGGGTGGGCTACCGCCTTGGGTGTAGGCGCCGCGGCGGCCGGCTCGCTGCGTTGCGCGGGCGCTTCTGCAGGCGGGGCTTGCTCGTCTTTGGCCGGGCGCCGACTGGCAGCAGAGCCGGAGGCGAGTTTGCGACGCTTGCCACCGTGGACCTGAGCAGCCTGCTCGAAGGCTTCGTCGCCCACCCGGGGGCCGTCCTGAGCCGAGCGCGAGCGCCGAGCGCCGTTGCGTCGGTTGCCGCCCGAGCTGTCAGAGTCAGCGTCGGCGGCGTTTCCGCCGCTGGAGCCGAAGAGGTGTTCACCGGCCTCTGCGAGGCGATCACCGATGCGGTGCACAGGGGTGGCTGTGACGACGAGAAGACCGAAGATACCCAGGAGCACCAGCAACGGGACGGTGCCCCACACTCGCAGCCCGGCCGCGAGCGGAGCTGCCGCGAGATAGCCGATCATCCCGCCGGCCTCGCGCAGCGCGACGAATCCGGCCGAAGGGGTGGGCGCGCCCGTCGAGAGGTGCACCAGACCGCACACCGAGAACGCCAGGCAGGTCACCCCGATCGTGATCCGGTTGATGCCCCGCTCGTCATCGGGCCGGTGCAGGATGCGGATCCCGAACAGCAGGAAAACGATAGGAAGCACCAGCGCCACTCGCCCGAAGGTCCCCGCCGCGACCGCGTGGATCGCGTCCCCGACCGGGCCGACCAAGCCCCACCATTCACGTAGGGCGACGATCAGCGCCAAGGCCACCAGCAGCAGCCCCAGGCCATCCCGGCGATGTTCCTGCTCCAAGTCACCGGCGCTGCGACCAACCCGACGAACCGCCCCACCAGTCACATGCGCCACCCCCATCCACGTTCCACGAACTGCTCGCCACGGCCAACTCGGGCCGTTCTTCACCGGTTTGGCTGCGGTACTCCCCCGCGCACCGCCGCGCGTCGGGCCCTTGGACCCTGCAGATCCCCGCGACTGCGCAGGCCGCGCTCCTGAGCGCCCCGACGACGTGCGAGACGATCCTCGTGTCAAAGGGCGGGTAGACGAAGCGTTACGTGAGGCCACCCTTGCAGGTTAGGCGACGAGGGACGGGCGTCCAGGGACGTGTCCCCGGCGCGCCGCGCACGCAGGCTCATGCCGGCAAGCCACCACCTCACGCGACAGCACTCGGCAGCGACCGCGCATCCGAGCCAGCGCAATCGGCACTGTTAACCAATCTCCTTGCCGTACAGACAAATCCACGACCGTGCGCGAGATCTCTGCAGGTGAGCGCCGGGCGAGCAGGTGATCGAAGTCGCTCTGCTCACCCGGCGAGAACCGATCTAGGCCTCGATGACCACGGGAATGATCATCGGGCGGCGCCGTAGCTTGCCACCCACATAGCCACCTACGGTCCGTCGCACCACCTGCTGCAGCTGGTGGGAGTCGGTGACTCCGCGCGCTGTGGACTCCTCGATCGCGCTCTTGATCTGGGCCGCCACGTTTTCGAACACCGAGGTGTCCTCGGCGAAACCTCGGGCCAGGATCTCCGGGCCGGAGGTGATACGTCCCGTCGAGGAGTCCACCGCGACCACCACCGTGATGAACCCTTCGTCGCGAAGGATGCGGCGATCCTTGAGCAACGCCTCTGTTGTGCCGCCCACCGAGGAACCGTCGACATAGACGTAGCCGCAGTCCACCGCGCCGGTGATCTTGGCGATGCCATCGACCAGGTCGACCACAACGCCGTCCTCGGCCAGCACCACGCGCTCGGCAGCGACACCGGTCTGCTGAGCCAGGGCGCCGTTGGCGACGAGATGGCGCCACTCGCCGTGCACCGGCATAACGTTGCTGGGCTGGACGATGTTGTAGCAGTAGAGCAGCTCACCGGCGCTGGCGTGGCCGGATACGTGTACCCGGGCGTTGCCCTTGTGCACGACGTTGGCGCCCAGACGCATGAGCCCGTTGATCACCCGATAGACGGCGTTCTCATTGCCCGGGATGAGTGAACTGGCCAGAATGACGGTGTCATCCTCACCGACCTCGATCTTGTGATCGCGGTTGGCCATCCGGGACAGCGCCGCCATCGGTTCCCCTTGGGACCCGGTGCAGATGAGTACCTGCTGGTCCTCGGGGAAGGTGTCGAGCTTCTTGATGTCGACCATCACGCCCGGCGGTACGTGTAGATAACCCAGGTCTTCCGCGATCCCCATGTTGCGCACCATCGAACGGCCGACGACGGCTACCTTGCGGCCGTTCTGGGCCGCAGCATCCAAGACCTGCTGGACACGGTGCACATGCGAGGAGAAGCAGGCGACGATGATGCGCCGACTGGCTTTGGCAAACACCCGTTCGATGGCCGGGTAGATGTCCTTCTCCGGGGTGGTGAAGCCGGGCACCTCAGCGTTCGTGGAGTCGACGAGGAACAGATCGACCCCTTCTTCACCCAGTCGACCGAAGCCGCGCAGGTCGGTCAGGCGCTTATCCAGCGGTAACTGATCCATCTTGAAGTCACCGGTGTGCAGGATGAGCCCGCCCTCGGTGCGGATCGCTACCGCCAGCGCGTCCGGGATGGAGTGGTTGACAGCCAGGAATTCACAGTCGAAGACCCCCAGTTGTTCGCGCTGCCCCTCGGCCACACCCAGGGTGTAGGGCTTGATGCGGTGTTCCTTGAGCTTGGCCTCGACCAGAGCCAACGTCAGCGTCGAGCCGACCAGTGGCAAGTCCGGCTTGAGCCGCAGCAGATAGGGCACGGCTCCGATGTGGTCCTCGTGGCCGTGCGTGAGCACGACAGCCTCGACATCGTCGAGGCGATCCTCGATGTAGGTGAAGTCCGGCAGGATCAGATCGACGCCCGGGTGGTGATCCTCAGGGAAGAGCACCCCACAGTCGACGATGAGCAGTCGGCCTTCATGCTCGATCACGGTCATGTTGCGACCGACCTCGCCCAGACCTCCCAGGGCGACGATGCGTACGCCTCCCGGTGGCAGCGGTGGCGGGGTGGTCAACTCGGGGTGCGGATGGCTCACAGCAGTCCAGATTCCTTCAGTCCGGCGCGCAGACGCGCGCGTTCGTCATCAGTCAGAGTCAGCAGGGGCCCACGTACCGCGTCGCACGTGAGCACTCCCTGCTCTACCAGTGCAGCTTTGACGCTCATAGCGCCCTGGGTGATGCCCATCACCGCGTTCACGGCCGGCACCAGGGAGAAGTGGATACGGCGCGCGGTGTCGATATCGCCTGATTCCATCGCCGCTACCATCTCGGCGTAGCGACCGGCCGCCACGTGAGAGGTCACTCCCACTACCCCCACACTGCCCTGGGCCAGATGCAGCAGGTTGTCGCCGTCGTTGCCGGAGTACCACAACAGATCGGTGGCCCGCATGACCTCGCTAGCAGCCCAGAAGTCGGCCTTGGCATCCTTGACCGCCAGAATCCGCGGGTGCGAAGCAAGGTCGAGCAGGGTGGGCACCGTGAGCGGAACCCCGGAGCGCCCGGGAATGTCGTAGAGCATGACCGGCAGTTCCGTGGCGTCAGCCACCTGGCGGAAGTGGGCGATGAGCCCGGACTGCGGGGGCTTGTTGTAGTACGGAGTGACGACGAGCAAGCCGTGCGCTCCCACCTCCTCAGCCGCCCGGGCCAGGTGCAGCGTGTGCCGGGTGTCATTGGTACCGACCCCGGCGATCACTCGGCACCGCTGCCCCACCGCATCAAGGACGACGCGCAGCAGCGCCGACTTCTCCTCATCGGTGGTCGTGGAGGATTCGCCGGTGGTGCCGTTGATGACAAGGCCGTCGTTGCCGTGATCGACCAGATGGCACGCCAGGGAGGCGGCGGCGTCCAGATCGAGCGCACCGTCCTCCTTCATCGGAGTGACCATGGCCGTAAGGACGCGACCGAAAGCAGGTGTCGACATGGGCTAAACGGTAACGCCTGCCACCGACGCCCGGGTGCCACCTCCCACGGGCATCCCACCAAAACACGTATCAGCACGGCGATCGGGCGAAGTCCGCGGGGCTGTTGCGCCCGGGCATAAAAAAACACGGCGCTACTCGCTCGGGGGTTCGAGTAGCGCCGCGTTCACAGATGACATCGCTGCGCCGAGGCTTCCGTTACGGCAATTTTCGGAGTTTTCATGTGACCTGGATCACCCCGATCCTCCTGGGGCCTACCTACTCGTCCAGGCACCACCCGGTCTGGTCATTGGGATGCCGAGCCGGGATTGTCCCCCGCTCACCTCTGGCACAGCCTTTCTCGTACGGTGGTGGCGTGCAGCCGTATCTCGACCTTCTTCGCCATGTCCTGGACAACGGAACCCCACGTCAAGACCGGACGGGCACCGGCACCCTTTCGGTATTCGGGCACCAGATGCGTTTCGACCTGGCGGCAGGCTTCCCCGCAGTGACCACCAAGCGGCTTCACCTGCGCTCGGTCGTCGGGGAACTGTGCTGGTTCCTGCGCGGAGAGACGAACGTGCGGTGGCTGCAAGAGCGCGGCATCAGCATCTGGGACGAATGGGCCGACGAGTCCGGAGACCTCGGCCCGGTTTACGGCCACCAGTGGCGGTCGTGGCCCACGCCTGATGGCGGCAGCATCGACCAGATCGCGGCTGTCGTGGATTCGCTGCGCAACAACCCAAACAGCAGGCGACACCTGGTCTCGGCGTGGAATGTCGCCGAAGTGGACTCGATGGCCTTGCCGCCGTGCCACACGATGTTTCAGTTCTACGTCGCCAACGGCACCTTGAGCTGCCAGCTCTACCAGCGCAGCGCCGACCTCTTCCTCGGCGTCCCGTTCAATATCGCCTCCTACGCTCTGCTCACTGCGATGATGGCGCAGGTCACCGGTCTGGTGCCGGGCGAATTCATTCACACCTTCGGCGATGCGCACCTCTACCTCAACCACCTGGAGCAGGCCAAACTCCAACTGGAACGCGAACCCCGTCCATTGCCGCAGCTACGCCTCAACCCCGAGCGGCGCGCGTTGGAAGACTTCGTCATCGAGGACGTGGAACTCCTCGGCTACGACCCGCACCCCGGCATCAAGGCACCGATCGCGGTATGAACGCCCACCCTCAGCGCGCACCACAGCCCGAGCTCGTCTTCGTGGCCCTGGTCGCTGCCAACCGGGTCATCGGCGACGGGCAGTCCCAGCCGTGGCACTTCCGCGAAGACCTCCAGCGATTCAAGGCGCTGACCAGCGGGCATCCGCTGCTCATGGGACGGGCCACCTTCGAGGCGATCGGCCGTCTGTTGCCGGGACGCGAAAGCGTCGTGCTGACCCGCTCCCCCTCGTGGTCGGCCCCCGGGGCCCACCTCGCCCATGACATCGACGAGGCCGTGACCCTCGCGGCCGGCCTGCCGGGGGGCGAGCAGATCATGGTCGTTGGTGGTGGCCAGATCTACCAAGCGCTACTGCCCCGAGCGACTCGGTTGGAACTGACCGAATGCGACGCCCCCGCCCAAGGTGAGGTGTTGTTCCCCGAGGTGGACCCGGCGCAATGGGTGGAAATCGCCCGCGATGATCGCTGCGCTTTTGCCTTCGTCACCTATCGACGTCGCTGAATCGCACCGCAGCGCCCCTACCGATCTCTTGTCCGGGCGGACCGTCGTCGAATCTGAGGGCTCCAGCCCCGGGAACAAAACGAACCATGTCGTTATCGGCGAGTCCCCCCGCGCGTGGTGGTTACGAACTAATGTGCGCAACATTCGAGCCACCTCATAGCAGGAGAAACCCATGTCCAGTGTGGCAAATCAGCAAGACCGCATGATCCGCACGGACCCCGATCGACCACCGGTCGCGGTGGTCGAGCCGCCAGGCCTGTCCGGCCCCGCGAAGATCGTGTTTGCGGCGATCGCGGTCGTGGCTGCTATCGGCTGGTCCATGCTAGCCATTTCCCGAGGCGAGCACGTCAGCTCCATCTGGATCGTTCTTGCCGCCGTCGGAAGTTATCTGCTGGCGTTGCGTTTCTACGCAACGCTTATCGAACATAAGATTCACCGCCCTGATGACACCAGAGCAACTCCGGGCGAAGAGTTCGACAACGGCAAGGACTACATGCCGACCGACCGGCGGGTGCTGTTCGGTCACCACTTCGCCGCCATCTCCGGCGCGGGTCCTCTGGTGGGGCCGGTGTTGGCCTCCCAGATGGGGTACATGCCCGGCACCTTGTGGATCATCTTCGGGGTGGTCCTGGCCGGGGCCGTGCAGGACTACATGGTGCTGCACCTGTCGATCCGCCGCGGTGGGCGCACCCTGGGTCAGATGGCCCGGGATGAGCTCGGACCGGTCGGCGGCTGGGCCGCCATCGTCGGCGTGCTCACCATCATGGTGATCCTCATCGCGGTGCTCGGCGTCGTCATGATCGGTGCCCTGGCCGAGAGCGCCTGGGCGGTGTGGGCCGTGGCGATGACCATCCCCATCGCTTTCTTCATGGGCTTCTACCTTCGCTACCTGCGCCCCGGCAAGGTCTCGGAGGTCTCCGGTATCGGTGTGGCGCTGCTGCTCGCGGCAATCGTCAGCGGCCGCTGGGTCTCCCAGAGCGACTGGGGCCACATCTTCGTGCTGGACAAGCCGACCCTGGCGATCGCACTTGCCATTTACGGCTTCATCGCCGCTGTGCTGCCGGTGTGGATGCTGCTGGCTCCGCGTGACTACCTGTCCACCTTCATGAAGGTGGGGACGATCGTGATGCTGGCTATCGCCATCCTCATCGTCCGGCCGGAGCTGCAGATGCCTGCGGTCACCGAATTCGCACGCACCGGAACGGGCCCGGCGTTCGCAGGTGAGCTCTTCCCCTTCTTGTTCATCACCATCGCCTGCGGCGCGATCTCAGGGTTCCACGCCCTCATCGCCTCCGGCACCACACCGAAACTGATCGAAAAAGAGAAGCAAGCCCGCATGATCGGCTACGGCGGCATGCTCACCGAGAGCTTCGTCGCGATCATGGCCTTGGTCGCCGCGTGCATCATCGACCAGCACGTCTACTTCGCGATGAACGCCCCGGCCGGCCTGACCGGCGGCACCCCGGAGGCTGCCGCCGCCTACACCAACAGCCTCGGGCTGGTCTCCCCCGGCGGCACCACGCTGCCGGCGGTGGACCCCAGCGTCTATGCGCAGGCAGCGAAGGCAGTCGGTGAGGAATCGATCATCTCCCGCACCGGCGGCGCCCCCACCCTGGCCTTTGGAATGTCAGAGGTCATGCACCAGGTCCCCGGCTTGAACCTGCTGGGAGACAAGGCTTTCTGGTACCACTTCGCCATTCTGTTCGAGGCGCTGTTCATCCTCACCACGATCGACGCCGGGACCCGCGTGGCGCGTTTCATGTTCTCCGACGCGGTCAGCAACGTCCGCGGCCTGGCCCGCTTCAAGGACCCGAACTGGGTTCCTGGGGCATGGATCTCGACCTCGGTGATGGTCCTGGCGTGGGGAAGCATCCTGTACATGGGGGTGACCGACCCGCTGGGCGGCATCAACATGCTGTTCCCGCTGTTCGGCATCGCCAACCAACTGCTGGCCGTCATCGCCCTGTGCGTGGTCTTCGCGGTCACGATGAAGAAGGTCGGCCCCACCTGGGCCTGGATTCCTGGGCTGCCGCTGTTCTTCGTACTCATCGTGACGATGACCGCCTCCTGGCAGAAGATCTTCAGCACCAACCCCAAGATCGGCTACTGGACGATCCACTCCCAGGCCAAGGCTGCACTGGCCTCCGGGGCGGACTCGTTCCAGACCGCGAAAACTCCGGAAGCCATCGAAGCGGTGGTGCGTAATACGGCGGTACAGGGCACCCTGTCCATCGTGTACGCGCTGCTGGTGATCATCGTGTTCGGGGCCGCGATGATGGTCTCGCTACGGGCCCTGCGTAACGGCGATCGCGCTGTGCACGAGCACCAAGCACCTCCGTCGCAGATCTTCGCTCCCAGTGGGTTCATCCCCACGCCGTTGGAGAAGGAAGCTCTCGCGCAGTGGCACGAAGCAGGCTTGGAGCCCACCCCGGTGGGTCCCCATCACCACCCATGAGGCAACCGATAGCCGATCCGGCGCGCGGGTGCGGCAACCGTGGGGTTGCCGCACCCGGCACGGGCGAGGTAGGTGCGTGAAGTGAACGGTTTCCTGGCCCGGCTACGGCGCACATGTTCGGTCCTGAACTGGTATATCCGCGGCGTGACCGGCGCGGACGCCTATGAGCGGTACGTGGCGCACCTGCAACGCACCCATCCGCAGGCGCCGATTCCCAGCGAGAAGCAATTCTGGCGAGATAAGTACGCAGAGATGGACCGCAACCCCAAGGCGCGCTGTTGTTGAGCCGCCCGTAATGCAGGATCAGCGCCGCCGACACCCGTGTCGGCGGCGCTGATGCCTCGACCCTGCCGCCAGCCACCGGGCGCCCGGCACGCGCCGCTTGCTGGCGGCAGGGTGGCTGCCGGTGGAAAGAACCGTAAGGTGACGCGCGTGTCTTCTCCACGAACCGAGGCGCAACGACGCACCGTCATCGTCCTCACCATCGCCCAGGTGTTCAGTTCCCTCGGGAACGGCTCGAGCATCGCGCTCGGGTCCGTTCTTGCCGTGCAGTTCTCCGGGCGGGAGTCCCTTGCCGGGGCTGCCAACACCGCGCTGGGGCTTGGAGCGGCGTTCAGCGCCATCCCACTGGCGCGCCTGGCGATGGCACGCGGACGGCGGATCGGCCTGGGCGCCGGCCTGTTGGCGGCGATCCTGGGCACGATGATGATGGTGGCCGCCGTCCTCACGAACTCGTTCGCCGTGCTGGTGATCGGCTGCGCACTCGTGGGGGTGGCCACTGCGGTCAACTTGCAGGCTCGCTTCGCCGTCACCGATCTCGCCGACCCTGCCCACCGCGGCCGCGACCTGTCGATCGTGGTGTGGGCCATCACTATCGGTGCTGTCCTGGGCCCCAACACGGTCGGACCCGGCGCCTACCTCGCGGCCCCGCTGAATCTGCCTCCGTACGCAGGAGCCTTCCTCATCAGTGCGGCCGGCATGGTCATCGGCGGCACGGTGATCTTGGTCGGGCTTCGCCCAGACCCCCTACTTCTGCGCCGTGAACTCGACGGAGAACAGCGCAAACCTGCCCGGCAGGCGTCCTGGCGCGCTGGGGCGTCCATCGTGGCGGCCCACCCGGTCAGCCTCGCGGCCGTGCTGGCGATGCTCGGCGCCCACACCACAATGGTCGCGGTGATGTCGATGACCCCGCTGCACCTGGCCCACCACGCCCACGGCGGTTCGGACGCCGACACGCTGACCCTCATCGGGCTGACGATCTCGCTGCACATCGCCGGCATGTACGCGCTGTCGCCCCTGATGGGTGCTTTCACCGACCGTCTCGGTCCCCGCGTGGTCGCCCTCGGTGGCCTGGCGGTGGTTGCGCTCGCGGCGGTGATGACCGGATTCGGTTCTGCCCATGTGCCGCTGGTGACGGCTGGCCTTGTCGTGCTCGGCCTGGGCTGGTCGGCGACCACTGTCGCCGGAGCCACGCTATTGACGACCTCGCTGCCCCCGACCGAACGGGTGCAAGCTCAGGGTTTCACCGACGCGCTCACCTCGTTGTGCGGCGCGTTGGGTAGCGCCAGCGCCGGTCTGGTGATGGGTCGCCTGGACTACCCGGGCGTCAGCGCCGTCTACGGCACGCTCGCCGTCGGCGCGGCCGTGGGAGTCTTCCTGATCACCTCCAGCGCCCGGGCACGCCAACACGCATCCTCGCTACGGCACTGAACCCTGAGCGCCACCCAGGCTCAGCTGTGCCCACAGCAGCGCGTCCTGGGCTTCACAGGTCGAGGTAGTTCTCCAGGCCCACGGTCAGGCCGGGGCGAGTCAGCACACCGCGCACCCCCTGCAGGACGCCGGGCATGAAACTGACCCGGTCGAAGGAGTCGTGGCGGATGGTCAGGTTCTCCCCCTGCCCCCCGAACAGCACTTCCTGGTGGGCGACCAGTCCCCGCAATCGAACCGCGTGTACCTGCACGCCCTCGACATCGGCTCCCCGGGCGCCGCGGGGGTCGCTCGTCGTGGCATCGGGTACGGCGGGCAGTCCCGCCTCGGCGCGCGCCTGCGCGATGAGCTCGGCGGTGCGGGTGGCCGTTCCCGATGGGGCGTCGACCTTTTCGGGGTGGTGCAGCTCGATCACTTCCACGGATTCGTAGAAGCGAGCCGCCTGGCGTGCGAAGGCCATCATCAACACTGCCCCGAGGGCAAAGTTCGGGGCGATGAGCACCCCGGTCCCGGCCGGGGCCTCTGCCAGCTGGTCTTTGACAGCCTGCAGCCGCGACTCGTCCCATCCGGTCGTTCCCACCACGACGTGGACCCCGTGCTTGAGGCAGTGAGCGAGGTTGGCCGGTGCCGCGTCCGGGATGCTGAACTCCACCGCCACCTGGGCCCCGCCCAGATCGCCCAGGTCATCGCCGGCGTCGAACCGGCCGACGAGTTGCATATCCGGCGCGTCCTGGACCGCTTCGCACACTGTGCGACCCATGCGTCCCTGCGCGCCGATGACGGCCACTGCGATCTGCTCACTCATGACTGCCAGCCTAACCGGCTCGCGCTGGGGTGCCTGGCCGGCCTGAGCGTGCTCAGCGGACGCAGACCCTCGACGCAGCGGCAAACCAGACGTAGGGTCACGTCATCGCAACGTCTGTGGGCAGACCTACCAGCTCCGACTGTCCCTTCCGTAGACTGATCACATCCTGGAAGTGGAGTGATTCATCCCATGTCAACGGGTTTCGAGACTGCCGACAACAGCCACGTCCTGACCAGATTCCGCCATCGTCTGGGACCACTTTGGGACGACGTCGCCCCGCACTGCGTCGAGGCTGGCGCAGAGGACCTACCCCGGTTGAAGAACCAGATCCGCCGCTGTTCGCGCCCGGAATGCGCCACTAACGCTCAGTTGGCGCGAGAACTCGAAGCGTTGCTGGCCGGCTGGCCGCATTACGGCTCCTGCGAACGGATGATCCTGCGCGGTGCCGTGGACTATCTGGCCGAGGATGAGGCACAGTCGCCGCGAGCGGGAGTCGCGCGCGATGGGGACGTTGTCGTGGAGGCCACGGTACGAACTCTGCTGCGGCGGGCCTGAAAAGCGCGTTCCCCGCCACTTCGCCGGACAAAGGTCCCCCCTGCGCGCATGCCCCGAACCGTACGGTCGAGGCATTGCCCAGGAAGCGAGGCCCCACTCATGGCGCAGGATCGCCGCGACATCACGCAACTGCCGAACTTGGCGACAGGCGCCGGACGGGTCGGGCCGGTCCGTTCTCGGATGCCGGTCTACGTAGACCTCCTCCCGCCCTGTAACGCGGGCTGCCCCGCCGGGGAGAACATCCAAGAATGGCTGCGCCTGATCAAGGCCGGCGACGCCGAGGCTGCCTGGCGCCAGTTGACCAGTGACAACCCTTTCCCAGCGATCCACGGCCGGGTCTGCTACCACCCGTGCGAGACCGCTTGCAACCGAGTGGCCCTGGACAGCGCCGTGTCCATCCACGGCGTCGAGCGCTACCTGGGTGACCTCGCCTTGGAATCAGGGTGGGCTTTCACTCCAGCTCAACACGGCACCGGTCACAAGGTCCTCATCATCGGTGCAGGCCCCAGCGGACTGTCTGCGGCGTACCACCTGGCCAGGCTCGGACACGAGGTTGAGATCCGCGACAGTTCACCCCAGCCCGGCGGGATGATGCGCTACGGAATTCCTGAGTACCGCCTGCCCCGTCACGTCCTTGACGCCGAGATCTCCCGCATCGTCGACCTGGGAGTTCGCATCGTCACCGACTACACGGTCAAGGACCTGCTCACCGAGCAGCACGAGGGCGGCTTCGATGCGGTCTTCATCGCTATCGGTGCTCACCTGAGCAAGAAGGTCGACATTCCCGCCCGCGACGCCAGCAAGGTTGTCGACGCAGTCAGCTTCCTGCGTGACGTCGCCTCCGGCGAACGCCCGGTGATGGGCCGCAAGGTCGCCGTCTACGGCGGCGGTAACACCGCTATGGACGCCGCCCGGGTGGCTCGCCGGCTCGGCGCCACCGAGACCGTGGTCGTCTACCGCCGCACCCGCGAGCAGATGCCCGCCCATCAGGACGAGGCCGCCGACGCCGAACGCGAGGGCGTCAAGATGAACTGGCTGCGCACCATCACCTCGATGGAGGAGGAAGACCTCACCGTCGAGATCATGGAACTAGACGAGAACGGTAAACCGCACGGCACCGGCAAGTTTGAAAAGCTCGCCGCCGACACGGTGATCCTGGCTCTCGGTCAGGAGGCCGATACCGGTTTCCTGCACAACATCCCTGGCCTGCGCTTCGATAACGACGTTATGCAGGTCGACCCCCAAACCCTGATGTCGGATGTCCCCGGCCTGTTCGCCGGCGGTGACGCCGTCCCTTCCGAGCGCACCGTGACCGTCGGGGTCGGCCACGGCAAACGCGCCGCCCGGAACATCGATGCCTGGCTGAACACCACCCCGCTGCCACGCCCCGAGAAGAACTCCATCGCCGATTTCGAGAAGCTGAACCTGTGGTACTTCGGCGATGCGCACCGACGCGTGCAACCGCAGCTGGACCCCGCAGCACGCGTCAGTGACTTCGATGAGGTCGTGGGTGGGCTCTCGGCCAAGCAGGCACGCTTCGAAGCCGAACGATGCCTGTCCTGCGGCAACTGCTTCGAGTGCGACGGTTGTCTGGGCAGTTGCCCCGAGGACGCCGTGATCAAGCTCGGCAGGGGCTTTCGTTATCGCTTCGACTACGCCAAGTGCACCGGCTGCGGCACCTGCTTCGAGCAGTGCCCGGTCCACGCCATCGAGATGATCTCCGAGAACCGCTGAAAGGCCCCACCATGCGAACGATCGTCGATGGCAACGAGGCCGCGGCTTCGGTGGCCTTCCGCTTGAACGAACTGTGCAGCATCTATCCGATCACCCCCAGTTCCACCATGGCCGAGCTGGCTGATGAGTGGTCTGCGGCAGGCCGCACCAACGTCTGGGGCACGGTTCCCTCCGTGGTCGAGATGCAGTCCGAAGGCGGCGCTGCCGGCGCTGCTCACGGCGCGCTGCAAGGCGGGGCGATGAGCACCACCTTCACCGCCAGCCAGGGCTTGCTGCTGATGATCCCGAACATGTACAAGATCGCCGGCGAGCTGACCAGCACCGTCTTCCACGTTGCCGCCCGCGCCCTGGCCACCCAGGGGCTGTCGATCTTCGGCGACCAGCAAGACGTGATGGCCGTACGCCAGACCGGCTTCGCCATCCTGGCCTCGGCTTCGGTGCAGGAGGCCCACGACATGGCCCTCATCGCTCAGCTGTCGACGCTGCGCTCCCGGGTGCCCTTCATCCACTTCTTCGACGGCTTCCGCACCTCACACGAGCTGAACTCCCTGGAGCGACTCAGCGACGAGGACCTGCGGGCGCTGGTGCCGGCAGAGTTGGTGCGCGAGCACCGGGCACGGGCGCTCTCCCCGGCGCACCCCTTCATCCGCGGCACTGCGCAGAACCCGGACACCTACTTCCAGTCCCGCGAGACGGTGAACCCGTACTACGGCGCCACCCCCGGCATCGTGCAGCAGGCGATGGAGCAGTTCGCCGCCCGTACCGGTCGCGAGTACCACCTCGTGGATTATTTCGGGGATCCCCAGGCGGAGCGGGTCATGGTGATCATGGGCTCCGGCGCGGAGACCGCCCGCGAGACCGCACTTCACCTGCAGCAGCAGGGCGAGAAGGTCGGGGTGCTGCAGGTGCGTCTGTACCGCCCGTTCCCCGTCGAGCAGATTCTGCATGCCCTCCCGGACACGGTCACCTCGCTGGCGGTGTTGGACCGCACCAAGGAGCCGGGCGCAGGCGGTGAGCCCCTCTTCCTGGACGTCGTCGCGGCGCTGGGTGAAGCGTGCGCTGCAGGCCGCCGGGACAACATGCCCCGGGTCTTGGGAGGTCGGTACGGCCTATCCAGCAAGGAGTTCACCCCGGGCATGGTTGCCGGGGTGTTCGCCGAGCTCGCCGCGGACTGCCCCCGTCCCCGTTTCACCGTCGGCATCACCGACGACGTCAGCGGCCTGTCGATCGACTACGACCCTGATCTGGACATCACCCCGGAGGGCACCCTGTCGGCGGTCTTCTACGGGCTGGGTTCAGATGGCACGGTCGGCGCCAACAAGAACACCATCAAGATCCTCGGTGCCGACGAAGACACCTACGCGCAGGGCTACTTCGTCTATGACAGTAAGAAGTCCGGCTCCCGCACCGTCAGCCACCTGCGGTTCGGACCGCACCCGATCCGGGCCCCCTATCTGGTGCGCAAAGCAGGTTTCATCGGCTGCCACCACATGTCGATCCTGGAACGGGTCGACGTCCTCGAATTCGCCAAGGACGGCGCGACGCTGCTCATCAACAGTCCCTTCCCGCCGGAGGCGGTCTGGGACTGCCTGCCTGAGCCGATGCAGAGTCGCATCCTGGAGAAGAAGATCAAGCTCTTCGCGGTGGACGCCAACAAGGTGGCCCGCGAAGTAGGACTGGGCAACCGCACCAACACCATCCTGCAGACCTGCTTCTTCGCTGTCTCCGGGGTACTGCCCCGCGACATCGCCATCGAGCGGGTCAAGAGCGCGATCCGCAAGACCTACGGCAGGCGCGGCGCCGATGTCGTGGCCCGAAACGAAGCGGCCGTGGACCGTGCGGTGGCCGGCTTGCACGAGATCGAGGTGCCCGCCGCGACCAGCACCACGCACGGGTTCATCCCGCCGGTGCCCCCGCACGCACCTGCCTTCGTGCGGGACGTCACAGCCAGGATGCTCACCGGGCACGGCGACGACCTGCCGGTCAGCGCACTTCCTGACGACGGCAGTTACCCCAGCGGCACCACCCAGTACGAGAAACGCAACATCTCCGACATCGTGGCCGAGTGGGACCCCGCAACCTGTATCCAATGCGGCAACTGCTCCCTGGTGTGCCCGCACGCGGTCATTCGCAGCAAGTACTACCCCGGCAAGATGCTCGCCGGTGCACCGGAGCACTTCGCCTCCGCCCCCTTGGACGCCGTCGGCCTACCCGACACCCGCTACACCCTGCAGGTCTACCCGGAGGACTGCACCGGCTGCGGCCTGTGCGTGGAGGCGTGCCCGGTCAAACCCTTGGGCGAACCCAACCGCCGGGCGATCAACCTCAGCCCGGTTCGCGAGCGGCGCGTCAACGAGATCGAGAACGTCGCGTTCTTCGAAACCATCCCCTTCAACGACCGCACTCGGGTCGACTTCGGCACGGTGCGCGGCACCCAGTTCCTGGAACCGCTGTTCGAGTTCTCGGGGGCCTGCACCGGTTGCGGGGAGACGCCCTACCTGAAACTCCTGACCCAACTATTCGGCGACCGGGCCACCATCGCCAACGCCACCGGCTGCAGCTCGATCTACGGCGGCAACCTACCGACGACACCGTGGACCAAGAACGCTGAAGGTCGCGGCCCGGCCTGGAGCAACAGCCTTTTCGAGGACAACGCCGAGTTCGGCCTCGGCTTCCGGTTGGCGGCCGACTTGCAGACCGATCTGGCGCGCAAACGTCTGGAACAACTGCGCGGTGAGATCGACCCCGAACTGGTCGATGCCCTTTTGAGCGCCCCGCAGCGCCACGAGTCGGATCTGGCAGCCCAGCACGAACGGGTGCGCACGCTGATCCAGCAGTTGGACACCCTCGACGGCGCATGGGTGGATGACCTCAAGAGCGTGGCCGACCACCTGCTGCGGCGCAGCGTGTGGATCGTCGGCGGCGACGGGTGGGCCTACGACATCGGCTCCGGCGGACTGGACCACGTGTTGGCCACCGGGCGCGACGTGAACGTGCTCGTCATGGACACCGAGGTGTACAGCAACACCGGCGGCCAATCGAGCAAGTCCACACCGTTGGGCGCCGTGGCCAAGTTCGCTGCCGCCGGCAAGACCACGAACAAGAAGGACCTCGCCCTGCAGGCCACGGCTTACGGCAACGTGTATGTGGCCCGGGTCGCGATGGGCGCCGATCCGCAGCAGACGATCAAGGCCTTCCGGGAGGCCGAGGCCTACAACGGGCCGTCGATGATCATCGCCTACAGCCACTGCATCGCGCACGGCATCGACATGCGCAAAGGCTTGGACCAGCAGTACCGGGCGGTGAACTCCGGGCACTGGCCACTCATGCGGTACAACCCGGTACTGCGGGCGCAGGGGCGCAACCCGTTCCTGCTGGACTCCCCGCGCCCGCGAATCCCGC
Source organism: Gephyromycinifex aptenodytis (assembly GCF_012277275.1). GTDB lineage: Bacteria > Actinomycetota > Actinomycetes > Actinomycetales > Dermatophilaceae > Gephyromycinifex > Gephyromycinifex aptenodytis. The sequence continues at coordinate 784,623 of NZ_CP051155.1, forward strand.
TGGGCGACTACCGAGCCAAGGAGTTGCGGTTCCGAATGCTCGCCAATGCCGACCCCGCCGAGGCCGAACGGCTTCTGGAGCTGAGCCAGGATCAGGTCATGCGTCGGTGGGCCGAGTACGAGGAGATGGCTACTCGCGGCGCACAGGAGTTCGCCGCAGACGCGCGAAGGGACAACGCAGATGCCTGACCTGACCACGAACTATCTCGGGTTGTCCTTGCGCAATCCGCTCGTCGCCTCGGCGGGACCGCTGTCGCAGACAGTGGACGGCGTCCGTTCGCTGGCCGAGGGCGGCGTCGGCGCTGTGGTGCTGTACTCGCTGTTCGAGGAGCAGCTTCGACACGAGGCGGCGCACGACATCCTGTTGGAGGAGAGCAACGAGGAGTTCTACGCCGAGAGCCTGTCGTTCTTCCCCAGCGTTCCCCAGCACAACGCCGACAACTCCTCCCGTTACCTGTCCTTGTTGGAACGTAGCGTCGCCGCCGTCGACATTCCGGTGATCGCCAGCCTGAACGGTAGCGACCTCGGTGGCTGGGTGGAGTTCGCTCGGCGTCTGGAGGATGCCGGTGCTTCGGCGATCGAGCTGAACATCTACCTGGTCGCCGGGGACGTGGCCACCCGCGGCCGGGACGTGGAAGACAAGCACGTGGAGATCCTGCGCGCCGTCAAGGCCGAGGTTGCCATTCCGGTGGCGGTCAAGCTCAGCCCGTACCTGTCGGCTTTCGGTGAGTTGGCAATGCGACTCGATCACGCTGGAGCCGACGGCCTGGTCCTGTTCAACCGTTTCATCCAGCCGGAGATCAACATCGAGACGGTGAGCGTGGAGTCCGGTCTGGAGCTGAGCAGCCCGTTCGAGGGGCGGCTGCCCCGCACCTGGATCGCTGCGCTGCGAGGGCGGGTCTCGGCCTGTCTGGCCGGCACCAGCGGCGTGGACACCAGTGACGATGTCATCAAATATTTGCTGGCCGGGGCTGATGTGGCGATGACGACCTCCGCGCTGGTTCGCCACGGACCCAGACATGCCCGCCGACTCATCGACGGTCTTGACCTGTGGCTGGAACGTAAGGGGTTCGCCTCGGTGGAGGCGATGCGCGGCATGCTCGCCATCCCGGCCGGCGCGAACGCCACCGCCTACGAGCGAGCCGGGTACGTCTCGGCCCTGGAGAAGGCCAAGCAACAATACGGATCGCTGGTGTGAGCACCTGATTCTGGCCGCTCCCGTCCACCGGTGAGGCGGTCAGGTCCGCCCGTCGCCGAGCCTGGGGTCAAGGCCTGGGAACAGATCAGGTGCGCCATTGGTGAACCTCATCCGGAGGCGGGGGCACCGGGCTACGGTATGAATTCGATTCTCTTTCTTCACAGGAGGACTGCATGCCGTCCGGCCCCCGCTCCGCCGACGCCGTGATCCGCGAGGTTCGCATCGTGCCGATCGCCGGATCGACGTGCCCGCCGCCAGGTTTGGTCGACCTGCGGATTCGGGACGGGGTCGTCCTGGAGGTGGGGACCAAGCTGAAGGCACACCCCGGTGAGGCCATTCATGAAGGCCATGGCCGTTGGGCGCTGCCCGGGTTGTGGGACGCCCACGTGCACATGGGTCAGTGGTCGGCCAGCACCGTGCGCCTGGACTTGACCGGCACCACGAACGAAGCCGAAGCGCGGGCGGTGGTAGCCCACCATGTGGCCACGTTGCCCCCTGGCGAGGATGTGATCGTCGGCTTCGGGCACCGCACCGCGACCTGGCCGACGCAGCCGACAGTGGCCGCTCTGGATGAGGTGAGCGGAGAGCACGCCGTCGTGCTCATCAGCGGTGATGCCCACCACGCTTGGATGAACACCCGCGCGCTCACGATGCTCGGGCTGCCGCCGCACGAGGGGGTCGTAGTCGAGCAGGAATGGTTCGACGTCTTCCCGATGCTCGCCCAGATCCCCAGCCTGGCCGCCAAAGCGGATGAGGGTTATCGACGGGCACTGCAGCACGCCGCCTCACGCGGTGTGGTCGGTGTCGTCGATCTGGAGTTCGCGGTCGGATACCGTGATTGGCCGCTACGCTTCGCCGGCGGCCCCGGACGCCCGGCGCTGGACTTGTTGCGGGTACGAACAGCTACCTACCCTGACGGTTTGGCCGGCGCCATCGAGGCGGGACTGGCGAGCGGCGACCCGCTGGATGGTTGCGAGGGCCTGGTCACCATGGGCCCGTTGAAGATCATCACCGACGGTTCCTTGAACACCCGGACGGCCTACTGCTGCGAACCGTTCGCGGACGGCGATGAACTTCCCGAACCGTGCGGTACCCAGAACGTGGCGCCGCACGAACTGCGGGAACTGCTCACCCAGGCACGTGCCGCAGGTCTGGAGGTGGCCGTGCACGCCCTGGGCGATGCCGCGGTCCGCGATGCCCTGGACGCCATGGAAATCACCGGCGCCAGAGGCACGATCGAGCACGCCCAGCTGATGCGTTGGGAGGACATCCCCCGGATGGGCGCCCTGGGCGTGCGGGCCAGCGTGCAACCAGCGCACCTGTGGGACGACCGCGACGTCTCGCGCCAGTGCTGGCCGGATCGAATTGATCGGTGCTTCCCATTTCGCAGCATGCTCGCCTCCGGCGTGACGTTGGCGCTGGGTTCAGATGCCCCGGTGTCACCGCTTGACCCGTGGATGGCGATGGCCGCTGGGGTGCATCGCAGCAACGATGAACGTCCGCCGTGGATCCCCCAGCAGGCGATGACGGTCGCCGAGGCGCTGGCCGCCAGCCTGGACGGGCAGGGCACTGTCGGGGTGGGTTCCCGCGGCGATGTCGTGCTGCTGGATCAGGATCCGCTGCTGGTCCCCGAGGACAGCAGAGAAGCCTGCGAGGCGCTGCTGAGCATGCAGGTGGCCGCGACGTTCCTGGCGGGCCGACTCACGTACTCCGGCTGAAGGTCGACAGGCCCCGTGCTGGGCACGGGGCCTGTCGGCGGGAAGCCTGCACGGCTGGGTTGGGCGCGCTCTAGGAGTCGAAGTCGACGTGGACCGCGTCGCCCTTGGGGTGGGACTGGCAGGTCAGGACATAACCAGCCGCGACCTCGTCCGGTTCCAGCGCGTAGTTCTCATCCATCGCGACCTCACCGGAGATGACCTTAGCCCGGCAGGTGCCGCACACTCCCCCGGCGCAGGCGAAGGGGACGTCCTGGCGTACCCGCAGCGCGGCGTTCAGGATGGACTCGCGGGCGCTCTTGGGGCTGAGGACCTGACCTTCCAGACCATCCAGGTTGAACGTGATCTCGATGTTGCCCCCGGCTGCGTCGGCCACAACGGGCCGACCGATGTTGCCTTCCGGCGCGGCCGTCGGTTTGCCGGTGGTGAACAGTTCGTAGCGCACCTTATCGGCCGAAACCCCGGCGGCGCTGAGTTCATCGCGCAGCAACTGCACGAGTTCGAACGGGCCGCACAGGAACCATTCGTCGACGACTTCGGGACGGAACACCGTTCCCAACATCGAACGCAGCTTCTCGGCGTCCAGTCGGCCGGTGTGGGTCGGGGAGAGCCGCTGTTCGCGAGAAAGCAGGTGGTGCACCGCCAGGCGAGAGGGGTAGCGGTCCTTCAGGTCGGCGATGTCCTCCACGAACATGACATCCATCGCGGCCCGGTTGGAGTACACCAGGTTCATGTACGCCTGCGGGTTGGAGGCCAGCACGGCGCGGGTGATGGACAGGATCGGGGTGATCCCCGAACCGGCCGCGAAAGCCATGTAGCGGGACAACCCGACCGATTCCTCGCCGATGGCCTGCGGATCGTTCAGGGAGGTCACCGCGTGCTGGGAGACGAAAGCACCGGTAGGGCTCATCACGTCCAGGACGTCACCGGGCTTGAGGTTGTCGTTAGCCCAGTTCGAGAACAGACCACCCAGGTCACGCTTGATGGCGATCTTGATCTCGCCGCTGGTCGGGGCCGCGCAGATGGAGTAGCTGCGCCGCACCTCTTTGCCTTCGAGTTCAGTTCGCAGGGCAACGTACTGGCCGCTGACGTAGTTGTAGTCCTCCGCCAACTCATCAGGGACCGCCAAGGTCACCTCGATAGCGGCATCGGTCAGCGGACGGACCTGGGAGACAGTCAGCGGGTGAAAGCGAGCGCGGGGGCGCTGGGCGAGCAGCGGCATCAGAGAACCTTGAAGTAGTCGAAGGGTTCGAGGCAGGACTTACAGGTGTAGAGGGCCTTGCAGGCGGTGGAGCCGAACCGGGACGCCTCGACAGTGTCGAGCGAATGGCAGTGCGGACACTTCACCGCCAAGGCCACCGGTGTTCCCCCGAAACGCGGCCCTTGCCGTCGATGAGCCGGGTCCGGGGGCGCGATCCCGTACTCGGTGAGCTTGCGTTTGCCGTCTTCGCTCATCCAGTCCGTCGTCCACGCCGGGGAGAGCACGACCCGCACCTCGACGTCCTGGTAGCCGTTCTCGACCAGCACCTGGGTGACGTCATCACGCATGACGCCCAGCGCCGGGCAGCCCGAGTACGTCGGGGTGATCTCGACCAGGGCGCCTTTCTCGGTGGCCCGAGCTGAGCGCAGGACGCCGAGGTCCTCCAGGGTCAGCACCGGGACCTCAGGGTCGCACACGGTCGCGGCAAGGTCCCAGACCTTGGCATCTGCGTCTACAACCGGTCGCACGGTCATCACCACGTCGCGCCCGGGTGCGCCCGTGCCAACACCTGCATTTCGGCGAGAATGAAGCCGAGGGATTCCCGGTGCAGTCCCTTGCGTCCACCAGTCACGGCGGTCTTGGTGGTCGGGATTTCCAACTGCGCTTCCCTGATGGCGCGCGTGATCGCGGCGAGTGCCGGTTCGCGCAGGGTGGAGGGGCGTACTGCGACTCCCGGCAGCTCTTCGATGAGTTCGTCGTCCTCGAAGAGCTCTTCGAGGTAGGGCCACACGATGTTCAAGCCGGCTTGCATCCGCTGCGCGGACTCCTGCGTGCCCATCCCCAGGCGCAGCGTCCACTGCCAGGCGTGGTCGACGTGGTACTCAACCTCTTTGACCGCCTTGGCTGCGACCGCAGCGAGGGTGGGGTCACTCGATGCGGCGAGGCCTTCGTAGAGCAGCGTGGCGTAGATCGAGAACAGCAGCTGGCGGGCGATGGTCTGCCCGAAGTCGCCGTTGGGGACCTGCACCAGGTGCGCGCAGACGAAGTCGCCCTCGTCGCGGTGATAGGCCAGGTCGTCTTCGGTCTTGCCCCAGGCGGTACCGGCGTAGGTGTAGAACGAGCGGGCATGGCCCAGGGTGTCCAGGGCGATATTGCCCAGGGCGATGTCTTCCTCGATCTCTGGCGCCCGCGAGATCCACCACGACAGCTGCTGGGCCAGGATGAGCGAATCGTCCGCCAGGCGCAGGGCGTAGCGAGCAACCGGTTCGTCGGCCTTCAGGCCGGCCGCGGCAATGTCTTCGGCGGTGAGTGCCTGCCCGGCGCTGATGCGCGTCGCGCTCTCGAAGGCGCTCACAGGTGCTTCACCCCTTCGCTTTGGGTGTAGTAGGTGGCGTGCCGGTAATTCTTGCCCTGGGCCGACTCGAAGAAGGCGCCCTTGGCGTCCGGGTCTGAGGTAGTGATCGCCTCGGAGGGCACCACCCAGACGGAGACACCCTCGTTGCGGCGGGTGTAGAGGTCACGGGCGTTGCGCACAGCCATGGCGGCGTCGGGGGCGTGAATCGAGCCGGCGTGGACATGGGACAACCCCCGGGAGGCACGAACAAACACTTCCCACAGCGGCCACAGCGGCTCAACGGAGGGGGCGGCAGGGTTCTGCTCGGACATTCAGCACTTCTTCCGGCTCGGGTTCGATCGAACAGGCAACTGGTCGCCAGCGGCGACCGCAGGGCTTCCTCAGGCGTGCTTCAGGGCGGTATCGGCGCCGCTCTGCTTGCGGGCGTAGGCGGCAGCCGCCTCCCGCACCCATGCGCCGTCCTCGTGAGCCTTGACACGGTGGGCCAGGCGCTGCACGTTGCAGGGCCCGTTACCGGCGATGACGGCGTTGAACTCGGCCCAGTCGAGCTGGCCGTAGTCGTAGTGGCCGCGCGCTTCGTTCCAGGCCAGGTCGGGGTCGGGCAAGGTCAGTCCGAGTGCCTCGGCCTGCGGGACCATCATGTCGACGAAGCGCTGACGCAACTCGTCGTTGGAGAAGCGCTTGATCTTCCAGGCCATCGACTGCTGGGAGTTGGGCGACTCATCGTCGGGGGGGCCGAACATCTGCAGCGCGGGGCCGTAGGTGCGGTTGACCGCGTCCTGGGCCATCTGCTTCTGCTCGGGGGTGCCGTTGGACAGGGCGTAGAGGATCTCCCACCCTTGACGCTGGTGGAAGGACTCTTCCTTACACACCCGCACCATGGCGCGCCCGTAGGGGCCGTAGGAGCAGCGGCACAGCGGCACCTGGTTACAGATCGCCGCGCCGTCGACGAGCCAACCGATCGCGCCCACGTCAGCCCAGGTCAGGGCTGGGTAGTTGAAGATCGAGGAGTACTTGGCCTTACCGGAGAGCAGTTGCTCGTTCATCTCTTCGCGGCTCGTGCCCAGAGTTTCAGCGGCCGAGTACAGGTAGAGCCCGTGGCCTGCCTCGTCTTGCACCTTGGCGATGAGGATCGACTTGCGCTTCAGCGAAGGCGCTCGGGTGATCCAGTTACCTTCGGGCTGCATCCCGATGATTTCGGAGTGCGCGTGCTGGGAGATCTGGCGGACCAGAGTCTTGCGGTACTTGGCCGGCATCCAGTCACGTGGCTCGATGCGCTCGTCGGCTTCGAGAAGGGCATCGAAGCGCTCCTGTGCCTGGGCGTCGGTGGTCTCAGTGGTGCTCTCGACCGACCGAAGGTCGGGCCTGGTGTCCGTCATTGGTGTCACCTCGTTGGTCCTTCTCGTGTGGACCGCTGCTCGCGGTTCGCCGGATCCAATATACCGACCGTTTGTTCAGTATATGGGGGTACACATGAGCGTCAAGAGCGACCACTTGGCCGACTGCGGCGGTTCGGCCGCCGGAAAGTGGTATGCGACGATGACCCGATGACGGCCACACATGCCAGGCGTGGGCGCCCCGGCCATGACCAGCGGGCAGTGCTGATTGCGGCCGTCGAGGCCTTCGATGAGCACGGTTACGACGCGACCACGATGGGGATGATCGCCCAACGGCTCAGCCTGTCGAAATCGGCGCTCTACCACCATGTCGAGGGCAAAGAACAGCTCCTGGCCATCGCGCTGGAGACGGCCTTCACCGCCCTTGACGAATGCCTACGCACCACCGAGGAATCCGCGGAGAACCTGGATGTGCGCTTCGAGGTCTTCATCCGCGAAATGGTTGCCGTGCTGTTGGAGTACCAGCCGTTCGTGCGTCTGATGCTGCGGCTGCGAGACAACAGTCCGGTGGAGCAACAGGCTCTGGCCCGGCGGCGTGACTTCGACACCCGCATGGCGGCCTTGGTTCGGGACGCGCAGGTCGCGGGCCTGCTGCGGGACGACCTGGACGCTGCCGTGGTGGCCCGCCTGATCTTCGGTGCGATGAACTCCACCGTGGAATGGTTCCGTCCGCAGGGGCGGCTATCCCCCGAAGAGCTCACCGAGGCCGTCCTCACGGTGGTGTGCCGGGGGGTCCTGACCACCGCCTACCCACCCGAAAAGAACACCGCGGGCCTCGACAGCTGATTCAGCCTGCCCAGGCCCGCGGCCTTGCGAAGTCACTGCCCTGCGGGCCATTCCTTGGCGACCAGGGTGAGCACGTCGTAGGTGGCGACGATCTCGTCGCGCTGGTTGTACAGCGTGGTGTCCCAGGCGACCTCGCCGTACTCATCGGTGACGCGCGGGGTGATGCGTTTGGCCACCAACTCCACCCGGATCGAGTCCCCAGCGGCGACCGGGGTGATGAACCGCAGGTTGTCCAGGCCGTAGTTGGCCAGGACGGGGCCGGGCGCTGCGCTGACGAACAGTCCGGCCGCCCAGGAGACGAGCAGGTAGCCGTGCGCCACGATCCCGGGGAAGAACGGGTTGGCTGCCGCAGCCTGCTCATCGGTGTGGGCATAGAACTGGTCGCCGGTCTCGTTGGCGAAGGCGGTGATGTCTTCCAGGCGGACCTCGCGCAGGTCTGAGACGAAGGCGTCTCCGACCCGCAGGTCCACCAGCGACTTGCGGAACGGGTGCTCACTGCCTTCCTGGCCGCCGAACTGAGCGGCACCGGAGGCGCGCATCGCAGCGCCCTTGTGCCACACCCCGGTGATCGCGGTGAGCATCTGCGGGGAGCCTTGAATCGCGGTGCGCTGCATGAAGTGCTTGATGGCCAGGACGCCGCCGAGTTCCTCCCCGCCGCCGGCTCGCCCTGGGCCGCCGTGGATGAGCACCGGAACCGGTGAGCCGTGCCCGGTCGAGGTCTTGGCATCCTCCCGGTTCAGGGTCAGCACGCGGCCGTGGTGGCCGGCGATGCCGGTGACGAGTCGCCGGGCGACGTCGGGGTCGTTGGTGCACACCGTGGCCACCAGCGAACCGGCGCCGCGGGCCGCGAGCGCCACCGCCTCATCCAGATCTGAATAGCCGATGACGCTGGTGACGGGGCCGAATGCTTCCAGCTCGTGCACGGCAGCGGCGTGGGCGTCATCGAAGGTGATGACGACCGGGGACATGAAGGCGCCGTTGGCCACGACGCTGGTGGAGCCGTCTGCGGTGAGCACCTCGGGCGCCTCCAGCGTGCCGTGCAGTTGCCCGCCGGCCGCGCACAACGCGCCGACCGCCTCCTTGACGGCGCTGAGCTGTTCCAGAGATACCAGTGCACCCATCGTCGCCCCGGGCGCTCGGGGGTCACCGAGCACGATCTTGGCCTCGATCTTCTCCCGAACCGCCGCGGCCACCTCGGCCACGCGCTCCTGCGGGACGATGACCCGGCGGATGGCGGTGCACTTCTGCCCGGCCTTGGCCGTGATCTCGACCATGATCGAGGTGATGAAGGCGGCGAACTCCGGCGTGTCAGCGGTGGCGTCCGGACCCAGGATGGCGCAGTTGAGCGAGTCGGCCTCGGCGACGAAGCGGATACCCCCCTCGCGCACGTTGGGGTGCGAGCGCAGCGAGTGCGCGGTGGCGGCCGACCCGGTGAAAGCGACCGCGTCGCGGTAGTCGAGGTGGGCTAGGAAGTCCACGTTGTCACCGGAGACGAGCTGGATCGCACCCTTGGGCAGCAGCCCCGACTCCAGCATCATCCGCACACAGGCCTGAGCGACGTACCCGGTCTGGGGGGCGGGTTTGACGATGGTGGGGACCCCAGCCACGAAGGCGGGCGCGAACTTCTCCAGCATCCCCCAGATGGGGAAGTTGAAGGCGTTGATCTGGACGACCACGCCCGGGATGCGGGTGAGGATGTGTTCGCCGATGAAGCTGCCGTCGCGGGACAGCACCGCGGGTGGGCTGTCGACGATGACGTTGGCGTTCGGCAGTTCGCGACGCCCCTTGGAGGACATCGTGAACAGCACCCCGATGCCGCCGTCGACGTCGATCAGGTTGTCGCGCTTGGTCGCCCCGGTGCGATAGGAGATCTCATACAGCTCCTCGCGCCGGTCGTTGAGGTACTGGGCGAGTTGTTTACACACCAACGCCCGCTCGTGCAGGCTCATCTCCCCCAGGCTCTGGTGCCCCACGCTGCGGGCGTACTCGATGACGCCGGCCACGTCGAGGCCTTCGGCGCTGACCCGGGCGATTTCTTCGCCGGTGCTGGCGTCCAGAACAGCCTTTCCGGAGTCCTCCGGAGCCCACCAGGCGTCCTGCACATAGCTTTGGACGATCGGCGCAACTGTCGTTGTCATGCTTTCTCCCTCATGGCTGTTCGCGAAGCGTGGATGTGCACCGCCGGCGGTGTTCACCAGTCGTAGAAACCCTTACCGCTCTTGCGTCCGAGCTCCCCGGCCGCGACCTTGTCGCGCAGGATCTGCGGGGGCGTGAACCGCTCCCCCAGTTCCGCGGCGAGGTATTCGGCGATGTGCAGCCGCACGTCCAGCCCGACGATGTCGGTGGTCTTCAGCGGCCCGCTGGGGTGTTTGTAACCCAGTTCCATGGCGGCGTCGATGTCGCGCGCGCTGGCCACCCCTTCCTCGACCATGCGCATCGCCTCCAAGGCGATGCACACCCCGAGCCTGGAGGAGGCGAAGCCGGGAGAATCGGTGACGACAACCGGTGTCTTCTCCAGGCCCTGCGTCCAAGCCTTGGCCTTATCGACAAGACCCGGGTCGGTCTTGTCGCCGACGACGATCTCGATCAACGCCGAGGCGGGGACCGGGTTGAAGAAGTGCAGCCCGATGAACCGCTGCGGAGCCGAGAGGCGTTCGGCGAGAGCATCCACAGACAGCGAAGAGGTGTTGGTGGCCAGGTAGGCCGAGTCTTTCAGTACGCCCTCGGCCGAAACCAGCGTCTCGACTTTGAGGTCGAAGTCCTCCGGCACGGCCTCCACGACGAGGTCACAGTCGCCCAGCTCGCCGGTGCTGACCGAGAACATCGCCCGCTCCAGTGCGACGTCGAAGTTCGACAGGTCCCCCCGCTCAACCGACTTCAGCAGCAGGCGTTCGAGGCGCTGTTGGGCGCTGGTCGCGGCGGCGCTGTCGCGTTCGACGACGATGGCCTCGCAGCCCCGCAGCAGGAATGCGTGCGCGATGCCGATGCCCATCCGACCGCCGCCGATGACACCGACCTTGGCCGGGAGTTCTGTGCTCATGACTGGGGCCTTTCGATTCGGTTCAAACTCGTTCGAGCAGGAGGGCAGCGCCCTGGCCGACGCCGACGCACATGGTCGCCAGGCCCTTGTCGGCCTTCTCGCGCTCCATGCGTCCGAGCAGGGTGATGGTGATGCGCGATCCGGAAGACCCGAGTGGATGCCCCAGGGCGATGGCACCGCCGTCGTTGTTGACGATGGCCTCATCCAAACCGAGTCGGCGCACACACGCCAGCGACTGGGAGGCGAAAGCTTCGTTGAGCTCAACGGCCTGCAGGTCTGGGATCGACCAGCCCGCCATCGCCAGGGCTTTCCGGGTGGCCGGAACCGGGCCGATGCCCATGATCTGCGGTTCGCAGCCGGCCGCAGTACCGGCGACGACGCGGGCGCGCGGGGTCAGCCCGAACCGCTGGACGGCGGCTTCGGAGGCAACCAGAATCGCCGAGGCGCCGTCGTTGAGAGTCGAGGAATTACCGGCGGTGACGACGCTGCCGCCGGCCACGACCGGGCGCAGCTTGGCCAGCACGTCGACACTGGTGCCTGGACGCGGACCTTCATCGACTTCGACAACGGTGTCACCCTTGCGCCCCCGGACGGTGACCGGAACGATCTCGGGGGCCAGCCTGCCTGCTTCGATGGCAGCCAGGGCACGTTCGTGCGAGCGCACCGCGAAAGCGTCACAGTCCTCGCGAGAGACACCGTCGACGCGGGCTACCTCCTCAGCCGTCTGCGGCATGGAGAACGTCATCTTGCCGTCGCGGCTCAAGTCGCCGTCGGCGAAGCGCGGGTTGACGAAACGCCACCCCAGGGAGGTGTCGACGATCTCTCCGGGTTTAGCGAAAGCGGCGGTCGGTTTGGCCAGCGCCCACGGAGCTCGCGACATCGACTCCACCCCGCCGGCGATGACCAGGTCAGCTGCTCCGGCCGCAATCATGTGCGAGGCCAGGGTGATAGCCGACATACCGGAGGCGCACAGCCGGTTCACCGTCAGGCCGGGCACGGTGTCGGGCATCCCGGCGAGCAGCGCCGCCATGCGCGCGACATTGCGGTTCTCCTCACCGGCCCCGTTCGCGTTGCCGAGGATTACCTCATCCACCACCCCCGGATCCAGGCCGGTGCGCTCCAACAACTCTCGTATGACCAGCGCCGCCATGTCATCGGGCCGGACGGCTGACAGCGCACCCCCGTAGCGACCCACGGGTGTACGAACTCCTCCGACAAGCAATGCGTGAGCCACGCGAGGCCCCTTTGCGCTCGGTGATACAGGTGGTCTTCCAGCGGCCCGGAACAAGCGCTCGGCTGGTGGCGAGAGGCCGTCTCGAGCCGTATCGCGCAGAAAACCGGGGCGCTGCCTCTTGAATTACCGACTGGTCGTTCGCCTAGACTTGCACGGTCCCGACCGGGGGGTCAAACTTCCCGCGCGGGTAGGCGTTTACACCTCGCCGACGCCCACCACCCCGGATGCGCAAAGGAGCGCCCATGGCGGAGAACGTGCCATCCCCCGATCTGAGCGCCTTCGGACCCGATCTGGAGTTCGTGCGACAGATGTGGGCTGAGGACGGCGCATCAGCCCTGTTGGGGATGGTTGCGCTCGAGGTCGGACTGAGTGATCCCGACCCAGGAGACGACCCCGATCGGGCGCGCCGGTTGGGCCGATCACGGGTTCGGATGCCGATCACCCAAGCCATGGTCAACGGCCACCGCATCGCCCACGGCGGCTACATCTTCGCGCTCGCTGACAGCGCGTTCGCGTTGGCCTGCAACGCCGGCGGCGCCCTGACCGTCGCCGCCGGGTGCGACATCACTTATCTGGAACCGGTTCGCCTGGGCGATGTCCTGCTGGCAGAGGCCCGCGAGCGAGCGGTACGCGGTCGCAGCGGCATCACTGACGTGACCGTTCGACGCCAGACAGACAACCGGGTCGTCGCCGAGTTCCGCGGCCGATCCCGCAGCCTGCCCGCCCCTTCCTGACCTGACCTGACCCCCAACTCTGCCGAGGAGACCGATCGTGGCTCTGCCGACCACTGACATCCGTACCGACCTCTACGACGACGCCGAACAGTGGTCGCTGGACGAGCTTCGGGCCCGCCAACTGGAGCGCTTGCAGGCCACGGTGCGCTCGTCCTACGAGAATGTGCCGCACTACCGGGCCAAGCTGGAAGCCGACGGGGTGCACCCCGAGGACATCAAGTCCCTCGACGACCTGCAGCTGCTGCCCTTCACCACCAAAGCCGACCTGCGGGCCAACTACCCGTTCGGGATGTTCGCCGTCCCGCGCGAGAAGGTGGTGCGGGTTCACGCCTCCAGTGGCACGACCGGACGCGCCACCGTCGTCGGCTACACCGCCGGCGACATCACCACGTGGGCCTCGATCGTGGCCCGGTGTATCCGCGCGGCGGGTGGACGTCCCGGGGACATCGCGCACGTCTCCTACGGCTACGGACTGTTCACCGGAGGTCTGGGGGCGCACTACGGCGCCGAGCACCTCGGTTGCACCGTCGTGCCCGCTTCAGGGGGCAACACCGAGAAGCAGATCCAACTCATCACCGACTTCAAGCCAAGGATCATCTTCATCACCCCCAGCTACTTCCTGTCCATGCTGGACACCATGGAGAAGATGGGCGTCGACCCGCGTGAGGCGTCCATCAAGATCGGCATCTTCGGCGCCGAGCCGTGGACGGAGGCCATGCGCGCCGAGATCGAAGAACGCGCCGACATGCACGCGACCGACATCTTCGGGCTATCGGAACTGATGGGTCCGGGAGTGGCGCAGGAGTGTGTCGAGACCAAGGACGGCCCGCACGTGTGGGAGGACCACTTCTACCCCGAGATCGTCAACCCGCTCACGGATAAGCCGGTCGAGGACGGCCAGACCGGCGAATTGGTGCTGACCTCCCTGACCAAGGAGGCCATGCCGATCCTGCGCTACCGCACCCGTGACCTCACCCAGTTGCTGCCGGGTACGGCTCGTCCGAACTTCCGCCGAATGGCCAAGATCACCGGCCGCACCGACGACCTGATGATCGTGCGCGGCGTGAACGTCTTCCCCACCCAGATCGAAGAGATCATCCTCGGGATCGACGGTCTCACCCCGCACTTCCAATGCGTCCTGAGCCGCCCCAAGCGGATGGATGAGCTGACCGTCAAGGTCGAAGCCTCGCCCGGGGTCCCCGAGAGCGCCTACGAGGGCATGGCCCGGGAGGTGGCCCACCACATCAAGTCGCGGATCGGCACCTCGGCCAAGGTCGTGGTCATGCCGCAGGACGGGATCGAACGCTCCGTCGGGAAGGCTCGACGGATCGTGGACGAGCGCTCTCTGTAATTGGGCGACGAGAACGCAGCGCCACCCATCGTGGGTGGCGCTGCGTTCCGCTGTGGAGTGCCAAAGCGCGCCAAGCAAGAGAGCCGAGGAGTTCCCGGAACCTGGTCGCAGCGACCCCGCCGAAGGAAAGGGAACCGGCGGACGACGGCGACCCAGGCCTAACAGGCCCGGGGCGGGCAGGCCTGCGGGTAGGGCAGCCGAAGTGCCTGCGGGGTGGGCGCTGCGCGGGCAATGTCGAGCACCTGCATGACATTGGCGGCTTCTTCGATGGGCACGGGGTTGGGCCCGGTGCCGTGGATCGCGTCGCGCAGCCGCTCGTAGAAGCGTTGATACTCCCCCGCCCGGCGAGGAATGCTCTGGGAGGTCCCTGTGGCGCTCACGAGCTGGCCCTCGGCAGCGCCCAGCCCGTAGCCCGGGCGACCCGGCAACAGCCCCTGCCCCAACTGATCTTCCTGCGGGTCCAAGCCGGAGATGAGCACCGAACCTTGCGTGCCGTGCAAGGTGAACCGCGGCGGCGCGGCGGCCGTGAGCGCGCTCATGTGCAGGATGACTCGCAACCCACCCGGGTAGCCGAGAACCACGTGCGCGTAGTCATCTACGGCTGCGCCCTCCCTGACCTGGGCCACATCCCCCCACACCCACTCAGGTGGGCCGAACAACAACAACGCCTGATCGACCAGATGCGGCCCCAGATCAGCAAGCAGCCCAGCCCCGGGGCCGGGAACCTCCCGCCACCGGTTTCGGACCTGCGGTTGGTACCTGTCGAAGTGGGAGTGCAGCGTCACGGCTCGCCCGATCTGCCCGGAACGCAGCACCTCAGCAAGGGTGAGCAGGTCGCCGTCCCAGCGGCGGTTGTGGAACGCCGCGACCACAACGTCAGCACCCTGCGCCGCGGCGACCAGGTCCGCTGCTTCCTGCGCATCCAGGGAAATCGGTTTCTCGACAACGACATGTTTGCCGTGCTCGATAGCGGCAAGAGCTAACGGCACGTGGGTGTCATTGGGAGTTGTCACGACCACGACGTCGATCTGGGGATCTTCGATGAGCGCCTGCGCGTGCCGGTGGTGATGGACGCGGGGGTAAGCCTGCTGGACCTTCTGCGCTGAGGATGAGGCGATCGCCGTGAGCTGCAAGCCCGGTGTCGCGCTGATGAGGGGCCCGTGGAAAACGCGGGAGACCATTCCGAAAGACGCCAACCCGACCCGCAACGCAGGTGCCTGGGCTGATTCGGCAGAAGAGAGCATGAGCGCATCCTAGGCGGCAGGAACAGCGCGGATTCTCACCGCTGCCGCTTCCCAGCCTCCGTTGAAGCGCAGTCGAGGACCAAGACTCTGCCCGTGGGCTGTCGTGAGCCGGGTTTGCCACCACCCCAAGGCACCGCGCCGGTCAGGTAGCCGCCGGGGTCGGCGGCAGTTCGCAGAGCCGCAGACGCGACCGCTTGGTCAACGCTGCCGCCGCATCAGGCGTCCTCGCCCGATGCAAAGCAGCGGCCCCGCTCACCGACGAGGGTGAGCGAGGCCGCTGCTGCGTTCAGGTGAGGTCAGGCCTCTTCGGTAGAAGAGCTTTCACCCTCGGGAGCTGACGCTTCGACGACCGCGTCGGCAGCAGGGGTGTTCTCGCCCTGTTCGGCGCTGTCAGCGTTACCGGCGCCGCGACCACGTCCACCGCGACGGCGGTTGCGGTTACGGCTGCGGCGTTCGCCACGCTCCTCATCGGACTCCAAAGCATCGGCCGAATCGGCTGCATCGGAGGTGTCGGACTGCTCCGAGTTCTCCGCGACTGCCGGTGCCGGTGCCGGTGCAGACTCCTCGGCGACGCGAGGCTCACGCGGGGCGCGCTCGCGACGTTCGCCGCCACCATCACGCTCGCCACGTTCGCGACGCGGTCCGTGATCGCCCTGGTCGGCGCTGCCGGAGTCAGCGGCCGCCTTCTGCTCATCGGAAAGAACCGCCGCAAGCGAAAGCTTGCCGCGCGGGTCGATTTCCTTGAGCTCGACCTCGACCTTCTGGCCGACTTTGACGACGTCTTCGACGTTGTCGATCCGCTTACCGCCGACGAGCTTGCGCACCTCAGAGATGTGCAGCAGGCCGTCCTTGCCGGGCAGCAAGGAGATGAACGCGCCGAAGGTCGTCGTCTTCACGACGGTACCGAGGAAGCGTTCGCCGACCTCAGGCATCGTCGGGTTGGCGATGGCGTTGATCTGCGCACGCGCAGCCTCAGCCGAAGGACCGTCGGTGGCGCCGATGTAGACGGTTCCGTCGTCCTCGATGGAGATGTCCGCGCCGGTCTCCTCCTGGATCTGGTTGATCATCTTGCCCTTCGGGCCGATGACCTCACCGATCTTGTCAACCGGCACCGTGACCGCGATGACCCGAGGAGCGAAGGGGCTCATCTCATCGGGGGCGTCGATGGCCTCGGTCATGACGTCCAGGATGTGCATCCGCGCATCCCGAGCCTGGGTGAGCGCACCTGCCAGCACGGAGGCCGGAATGCCGTTGAGCTTGGTGTCCAGCTGGATCGCGGTGACGAACTCGCGGGTACCGGCAACCTTGAAGTCCATGTCGCCGAAAGCGTCTTCGGCGCCGAGGATGTCGGTCAGAGCCGCGTATTGGGTCTGGCCGTCGATCTCGGCCGAAACCAAGCCCATTGCGATGCCCGCGACCGGGGCGCGCAGCGGCACACCGGCGTTGAGCAGCGAGAGCGTCGAGGCGCAGACAGAACCCATGGAGGTCGAACCGTTGGATCCGAGAGCTTCGGAGACCTGACGGATCGCGTAGGGGAACTCTTCGCGCGTGGGCAGAACCGGCATGAGAGCCCGCTCAGCCAGGGCGCCGTGGCCGACTTCGCGGCGCTTGGGCGAACCCACGCGGCCGGTCTCACCGGTGGAGTACGGCGGGAAGTTGTAGTTGTGCATGTAGCGCTTGCGCGACACCGGTGACAGCGTGTCGAGCTGCTGCTCCATGCGCAGCATGTTCAGCGTGGTAACGCCCATGATCTGGGTCTCGCCGCGCTCGAAGATAGCCGAACCGTGCACCCGCGGGAGCACCTCGACCTCGGCGCCCAGGGCGCGGATGTCGGCCAAGCCGCGACCGTCGATGCGGACCTTGTCGCGCAGAATCCGCTCGCGGACGACCTTCTTCTGCACGGCGCGGTAGGCAGCGCTGACTTCCTTCTCACGGCCCTCGAAGGACTTGCCTTCGCCGGCCAGGTCAGCCTTGACGATCTCCTTGGCCTGGTCGAGAGCGTCTTCGCGCTCCTGCTTGGCCGCGATAGACATCATTTCGCGCATCTTGTCAGCGGTCGCAGCCTCGACGGCTTCGTACACGTCGTCCTGGAAGTCCAGGAAGATCGGGAACTCGATCGAGTTGTCGCCGTCCTTGGCGAGCTTCTGCTCGGCCAGTTCGGCCTGCGCACGGCACAGCGCCGCGATGAAGGTCTTGCTCGCCTCGAGGCCCTCGGACACGATCTCTTCGGTCGGGGCGCCCTTGCCCTGGTTCTTCACTAGGTCCCAGGTGGAAGCGGTGGACTCAGCCTCGACCATCATGATCGCGACGTCGTCGACCGTGTTACCTGCGGCGTCGGTGGTCTGACCCACGATGCGGCCGGCAACGACCATGTCGAAGACGGAACGCTCGGAGTCGGAGAAGTTCGGGAAGGCGACCCACTGGCCGTCGATGAGCGAGACGCGCACGCCACCGATCGGGCCGGAGAACGGCAGACCGGAAATCTGAGTCGAGGCGCTCGCAGCGTTGATGGCGAGCACGTCGTACTGGTGGTCGGGGTTGAGCGACAGCACCGTGATGACGACCTGGACCTCGTTGCGCAGACCCTTGGTGAAGGTCGGACGCAGCGGGCGGTCGATGAGGCGGCAGGTCAGGATCGCCTCAGTGCTGGGGCGACCTTCGCGGCGGAAGAAGCTGCCGGGGATCTTGCCCGCGGCGTACATGCGCTCCTCGACGTCCACCGTCAGGGGGAAGAAGTCGAAGGCTTCCTTGGGGTGCTTGCCTGCAGTCGTTGTCGACAGCAGCATGGTGTCGCTGTCCAGGTAGGCAGTCACACTGCCGTTTGCCTGCTTGGCGAGCCGGCCCGTTTCGAAACGGACTGTGCGGGTGCCGAAGGTGCCGTTATCGATAACGGCTTCGGCGAACATGATCTCTGGACCCTCCATGGGCCCTCCTCTTCTGTCGTCCGCGACAGCGCACATCTTCGTTGTGTGCGAGTCGTACGTTCATGCGCTGATGAGCGCGTGGGGGCCAAGCCCCCTCCAGCACCACCGGTGCCGGAAATCTCGGGTGTTCGGGTTGCTGCGCCCTAGGACGCAGGCTCACCGATGAACAGTAGACATGCAGACGGGGCGGCTTCCCCGATGGGAAAGCCGCCCCGACCGAAGTCAAATGTCAACGACGCAGACCCAGTCGCTTGATAAGCGAACGGTAGCGCTCGATGTCAGTGCTCTCAAGGTAGCGCAGCATGCGCTTGCGACGACCGACGAGCAGCAGCAGGCCGCGGCGGCTGTGGTGGTCGTGCTTGTGCTCGCGCGAGTGCTCCGTCAGGTCCTTGATGCGCTGCGTGAGCATCGCGATCTGCACCTCGGGCGAACCGGTGTCGTTCTCGCCCGTGCCGTACTCGGCCATGATCTTCTTCTTGGTCTCCGTGTCCAGTGGCACGCTCGACTCCTTTTCGCTCGTTGCGCGGTGCTCGGGGGCGAATCCTCCCGGCGCTCTCTCTCCGCGGCCGTTAGACGGCAGTAGGCCACGTTACCAGCGCATCCTCATGCGCCCTAATCACCGGCGCACCCCGACGGCGCACCCCAACGGGGCCCTCAACGAGGACAGAAGACGGCCCTCGTCGGCGAGCTGGTCAGGACCAGTGAGCGCGGTCGAGCGTGACGACCCCGTACATCTGACCACGGCTGATCGTGGCGAACGCCTTGGAGATTCGCGCCGCGTTCTCGGAGATGGGTGCCATCGTGTCGTCGGTGGCCGCCAGGCGCCAACCCGGGGCCAACTGCGCAAAGGCAGCCGGGCTCTTTGCCCCGAAGTGGAAGTCGGCCCCGGTCAGCTTGGCGATGTGCGCCTTGGGCAGGACCAGGAGGCTGTGGTGCAGGTCGGCGATGAGACGGGCCGGGGACGCGAAGTGATCGCCCAGCCGCACCAGGAGTTGGGTGACGGTAGGTCGGTCCAGGTACATCAGTAGCCCCTCGGCCACGATCACCGTGGGACCGGCCGGTTCCACCTCAGAGAGCCAATGACGCTGAGTTACCGAACCATTCACCAACCGCGTGGGGTCCTGCGGCAGGATCTTGCGACGCAGAGCGATCACTCCTTCGGTGTCTACGCCGATCCAGTCGGCATCCAGGTCGGCGAGCCGACTCGCGCGATTGCACAACCCCACCCCGAGCGTCACCACCTGCACATGACCGTGCGCCCGGGCGAATTCACGCACCCTCTCGTCAATGGCCTGCGAACGCAGCACCGTACCGACCAGGGTCATCTGGTCGGTTTGCAGGATCGTGTGGATGTCGCCGCCCCGCTCGCGGGTCATCTGCTCCAGCGCCGCCCACGCTTCCTCCGCCTGGGGGTCCCGCCAATCACCGACGTCATACTTCTCGCCCGCTTTCGCGCGCGCATGCAGCGACGTGGCGAGGGTGGCGCCCACGGCGGTTCCGTACAGGTCGATAGGCGCACGGTTTGGTATGGCCACGAGTCCCTCCCTCTGGGTGATGTTTAGGTATCCCTAACCTAACGATGCCCGCTATGAGCGTCGAGGCATCCTGGGTGTTGCTCGCGCCACGCTCGTTCTGTGGTGGAGCTCGCCAGAGGGCATCCGCTCGACCCGGTCCAGACGGGCAACGACGGCGTGGGCGGGCGCAGTTTGTGCAGGCAAGTTGCAGCAGTGGTGTCGCACCACCGACGGGCTGATTGTTCGCACCTGGGCGAGCGGAGAAGGCGCTAAGACAACCGAGCGGGGTCCGGGCCCCCCCGAAGAGACCCAGACCCCGCCCGTACCAAGGCGACTGCCGCGAAGCTTCGGGGCTGAGCCGCCCGCGCCCGCCCAGGGGGCCAAGCACGACGCGACCCGGCACCGACGCCGCGGGCCGCCTAGCTCATTCCCAACTCAACGACCCACCGGTCTGGTATTCGGTGACTCGGGTTTCGAAGAAGTTCTTCTCCTTGACCAGATCCATCGATTCACTCATCCAAGGGAAGGGGTTCTCGGTCTCCCCGAAGATGGGTCGGAGCCCCAGCTGAACGCATCGACGATCCGTGATGAAGTGCATGTACTGCTCCACGTGGCTGACCGTCATCCCGAGCATCCCCCGGGGCATGGTGTCTCGGCCGTAGGCGATCTCCAGCGCACAGGCTTCGGTGAGCATGGTGCGCACTTCTTCCTGGAACTGCGGAGTCCACAGGTGCGGGTTCTCCAGCTTGATCTGGTTGATGCAGTCGATACCGAAGTTCAGGTGGATCGACTCGTCACGCAGGATGTACTGGTACTGCTCGGCGATGCCGACCATCTTGCCCCGGCGCCCCAGAGACAGAATCTGGGCGAAACCGGTGTAGAACCACATGCCTTCGAAGACGACGTAGAACGCGACCAGGTCGCGCAGGAACGCCTGGTCAGCCTCCGGAGTGCCGGTGACGAACTCCCCCGATTCCAGGTTCGTCGTGTACTCCAGAGCCCACGCATCCTTGTCCGTAATCGAGGGCACCTCGCGGTACATGTTGAACAGCTCGCCGTCTTCCAGGCCGAGGCTGGTGCAGATGTATTGGAAGGTGTGCGTGTGCACGGCCTCCTCGAATGCCTGACGCAGCAGGTACTGACGACATTCGGGGTTGGTGATGTGCCGGTACACCGCCAGGACGATGTTGTTCGCAACCAGCGACTCAGCGGTGGCGAAGAACCCGAGGTTCCGCTTCAGCATCAGTCGCTCGTCAGGCGTCAGCACATCCGGTGAACGCCACTGGGCGATATCGGCCTGCATGGAGACCTCGGTGGGCATCCAGTGGTTGTGGCAACCGGCCAGGTACTTCTCCCATGCCCAGCCGTACTTCATCGGCAGCAATTGGTTGACGTCGGCGCGGGAGTTGATCATCGCCTTGTCGTCCACGCTGACCCGCCCGGAGTCCGAGGCGCGAATGGTGTCGAAACTGGCGGTCGGTGATGCCGTCTGCAGGTCGTTGTCTACGTGGGTGCTCACTGGCAGGCCTCACAATCGGGGTCGGTGATGGAGCAGGCGGCAGGGACCTGCGCGGGCGGTGCTGCCTGCAGTGGCGCGCTCGGCGCACCGGGGGCCACTGCGTTCAGGCGGCCGTCGGTGCCGGCCAGAGTGGACTTCTCCACCTGGGTGGCGGCTCGGGCTCGCAGGTAGTAGGTGGTCTTCAGACCGGCCTTCCAGGCGTGCCGGTACAACTCGTCCAGAGCCCGGCCGCTGGGGGCGGCGACGTACAGGTTGAGGGACTGCGCCTGGTCGATCCACTTCTGTCGGCGGGCGGCCGCCGCCACGAGCCAACGGGGCTCGATCTCGAACGCGGTGGCGAACAGGTCTCGTACGTCCTGGGGCACTCGATCGATCTCGTTGAGCGAACCGTCGAAGTACTTCAGGTCGGCGACCATCACCTCATCCCACAGTCCGCGCTCCTTCAACGCCGCGACGAGGTGCGCGTTGACCACCGTGAAGTCGCCCGACATGTTGGATTTGACGAACAGGTTCTGGAACTGCGGTTCGATCGAGGCGCTGACGCCGCAGATGTTGCTGATGGTCGCGGTCGGGGCGATGGCCATCACATTGGAGTTACGCATCCCCAGCGCCCGCACGTGGTCGCGCAACCGGCCCCAATCCAGCGTCGAGGACGTGTCCACCTCGAGCTCGCCCTCGCCGCGCGCCTCCTTCAGCAGCGCCAACGAATCGATGGGCAGGATGCCGCGGCTCCACAGCGAGCCCTCGAAGCTGGGGTAGGCACCGCGCTCGGCGGCAAGGTCGGCGCTGGCTTCGATGGCGTAGTAGCTGATCGCCTCCATGGAGGTGTCGGCGAACTCGACCGCTTCCTTGCTGGCGAAAGGCAACCCCAGGACGAACAGCGCGTCCTGATAACCCATGAGTCCCAACCCGACCGGACGGTGTCGAAGGTTGGAGCGGCGGGTGGCCGGGATCGTGTAGTGGTTGATGTCGATGACGTCATCGAGCATCCGCACTGCCGTGCGCACGCTGCGCCGCAGTTTCTCGGTGTCCAGTCCACCCTGGGCGCTCACGTGCCGGGCGAGGTTGATCGAGGCGAGGTTGCACACGGCCACCTCATCGACGCTGGTGTTCAACGTGATCTCGGTGCACAGGTTCGAGGAGTGCACGACGCCGACATGTTGTTGCGGGCTGCGCAGGTTGCACGGGTCCTTGAAGGTGATCCACGGGTGCCCGGTCTCGAAGAGCATTGTCAGCATCCGCCGCCACAGGGTCGTGGCCTCAACCCGGCGCCACACCCGGATCTGCCCCTGATCGGCGGCCGCTTCGTATTCGGCGTAGCGCGCGGAGAACTCGGCACCGACGAGGTCGTGCAGATCGGGGGTCTCGTCGGGGCTGAAGAGCGTCCATTGCCCTCCGTTTTCCACCCGCCGCATGAACTCGTCTGGGATCCAGTTCGCCGTGTTCATGTCGTGGGTTCGGCGCCGGTCATCTCCGGCGTTCTTACGCAGGTCGAGGAATTCCTCGATGTCGATGTGCCAAGTCTCCAGGTAGGCGCACGCGGCGCCCTTGCGCTTGCCGCCCTGGTTGACCGCCACCGTGGTGTCGTTGGCGATCTTCAGGAACGGCACCACGCCCTGGCTCTGCCCGTTCGTGCCGTGGATGTGGGCGCCGAGGCCACGCACGGGAGACCAGTCGTTGCCGAGCCCGCCCGAGTACTTCGCCAGCAGCGCGTTGTTGCGGTAGGAGCCGAAGATGCTGTCGAGGTCGTCGGCGACCGTGGTCAAGAAGCAGCTGGACAGCTGAGGCCTGGTCGTGCCGGCGTTGAACAGGGTCGGCGTCGATGTCATGACGTCAAAATCGGAGAGCAGCCGGTAAAACTCGATGGCGCGCTCCTCGCGGTCGTCCTCGCGCAGGGCCAGGCCCATCGCAACCCGCATGAAGAACGCCTGCGGCAGCTCGAACCGGGTGCCGTTCTCGTGCAGCACATAGCGGTCGTAGACGGTCTGCAGCCCCAGGAGGTTGAACTCGAGGTCGCGGTCGCCGATCAGCGCTGCCGCGATCCGGTCGAGGTCGAAGTTGAGCAGTTCGGGGTCGACCCGCCCGATCTGGACTGCCCGGTGCAGGTACTCGCGGAAATAGCGCGGGTAGATGTCGCGCATCTGCTCGGCGTCGGCGTGCTGGGGTTCTTTGGCGAGGTGGCTGAGCGCTTCGGTGCGCATCCGGTCCAGGAGCAGCCGCGCCGCCACCCGCGAGTAGTTCGGTTCCTTCTCCACCAGGGTTCGCGCGCCCAGAACGAGGCAGGAGGCGAACTCGGCCTCGCTCATGCCGTCGTAGACGGTGCGGGCCATCTCGGCCAGCACAGGTTCACCAGCCACATCAGCGATGCCCGCAGTCGACTGCTCCAGCAGGACGCGAGCCCGCTGCCAGTCGGCGGGAACCGAGGTGCCATCGGCCAGGACGACACCGACCGCAGGTAGCCGGGTGCCGCTCTCCTGCGGCTGGCTTTGCTCGGGCTGGCGAGCAGATCGGGCCCGGGCGTGTTCCTCGCGGTACAACACGTAGGCGCGGGCCACCTGGTGATGCCCGGCTCTCATCAGCGCCAGTTCCACCTGGTCCTGGATGTGCTCGATGTGGACGGGCATCCCCACCGGGGCCTGGCGGCGCAGCGACGTGGTCACCGCAGTGGTGAGTTCCTCCACGACACGGTGCAGCCGAGAGGAGGCTGCGGCGCTGTCGCCCTCGACGGCGAGAAATGCCTTGCTGATCGCGACGGCGATTCGGGATTGGTCGAACTCGGACACGGTGCCGTCGCGGCGGGTGACACGCAGCCCGGTCGGCGCACGCGATCCGTCGTGGTCATCGGATGTGGCATCGAAAGGGTCGGCTGGCGGAGAGGTGGTCATCGTCATCGTCTGGCTCCTCGCAGATCGAACGGACCGCGACAGGAGGGGACGACGAGCGGCAGCGCAGGACGACACTGCCGTAGGTCGCGCCGACCCTCCCTCGGGGTCGCGGACGCGCACGGCACGTTGCCGCACGCGCCGGTGGCAGGTCTTCGGACTCGCGGGCCAGGCACGTGTGTGCCGCCTACTACCCGTCGCTTCCCAGGCCGCCAGGCCCAGTGCTCTTGACGAGGTTCGTTCCCACTTACCGCTGCGGGGCAGTCCCGGATTCACACCGGGTTCCCTCTTACCCCACTGATCCCGTCAAGACGGGAACAGTGGACCACCAGCAGAGGAGACACTACATGTCGCACCCGCCGAGAGACGAGACCCCATATGTCGTGTCGCGTGCGGACTCCGGGGCGCAGGCGCACCCCCGGGGTGACCGGACCCTGTTCGATGCGCAGTGGCGGCACTCGGCGCAGGTGATGGGCGATCTGGATGGGCTGGGCTGATCGGCCGCGGGTGCTGTCTCCCACCGGGCAGCAGCCTGATCCCACCGCGTGGGGCGATCCTTGCGGCCCCCCGCGAGCCGTCAACTCTCAGTGACGGCTCGCGGGCAGCATGCGGCGAGCCGTCAGTCCTAAGTGACGGCTCGCCGGGAGGCAGTGGGCGTCTAGCTCTTGGCGGTGGCGAGCCACTCGTTACCGGGCAAGTCGCTCAGCTTGGCGATGTCGAGCTTGGTGGTGATGTTGCTCTTCGGGGCCAGCCCGTAGTGCTCCAGCGACTTGCGCACATACTCGGCAGCGTCGATGTTGAGCGGGCCGGAGGTCCACATGGCGTAGGGCAAGTTAACGAAGCGCTTCTCCTTGACCGCCGCCAAGTTCTTCGTGGCCGGGTTCGCCTGCAACGCGGCGATCTTGTCGGCGTAGCTCATGCCGGGATACTCGACGAAATACATGATGTCGGGATCGGCCGTGGCCAGCCGTTCCCAGCTCACCTGAGTCCAGGTATCTTCGACATCTTCTAACGCGTTGGTGACACCGGCCGAATCGAAGATCGCTTGCGGTGCCCCAAAGGAACCGCAGCTGAGAATAGTGTCGCTCGGCGAGTCGACCAGAAAAGCGGTGGGCTTCTCTTTCGGCTTTGGCGCCTTTTCGAGCGCCTCCCGCCGAGCCTCGATCTCACCGACGGATTGCGCTGCCGTGTCGACATTACCGGTGAGCGCCCCAATTGAGGTGATGTCATGCGTCAGTGCCTCCCAGGGGTTCATCGTGCCGCGCGCCCCACCCTCCTGGCGGCAGGTCTCACTCAACAGGTACGAGGGAATACCCTTCTCCTTGAGCACCTCGGGTGTCATGTTCTTCGATTCGGTGAAGCCGTAGCCCCAGCCTGCGAACATCAGATCTGGCTGGGCAGCGAGCACATTCTCCAGCGAGGGATACTCCTTGGCCGCGACTTTGAGATCGCTGGTCGCATCCTTACCGAAGGCCAACGCGACCACGTCTTCATCCCGCTGCAGGCTGCTGACCGCGGTGATCTGGTCATGGGCCCCTGCTGCCAGCGCAATGGAGATAATGTTTCCATCGTTGACGAACATCTTCGAGATGGGTTTGTCAACGGTGAGCTCTTGGCCGCAGTTGGTGACCGTGATCTTTCCGGCGCCGTCCTTCTTCGCGGCTGCAGGCTCGGAAGAGTCCGTGCCACAGCCGGCGATCACCATCATCAGCGCTGAAGCGCAGGCAACCCCAGTGGGAATCTTTTTATTCATCAAAATCGTCCTTTCGTCCATCAATGAGCAAATGTGATTGGTCACGGCTGGGGTGCCGGATCTGGCACGTCGTCACCGCGAAGGTCTCGGCCAGCAATTCAGGCGTGAACACCTCGTGCGGCGCTCCGAAAGCCCAAACCTTCCCGGCATGCAGAACGGCAACTGCATCGAAGTGACGCAGTACAAGGTCAAGGTCATGCATGGCCGCCACTACGGTGCCCTCGTAAGCGGCGATCAGCTCAAGCAGCTTGATCTGCCAGCGGATGTCGAGATGGTTGGTGGGTTCGTCCAACATGAGCACCGAGCAGCCCTGGGCCAGACCCCGCGCCAAGACCGCCCGGCGCCGTTCACCGCCGGAGAGCCGGTCGCAGGTGTCATCGATCCGATCGAGCAGCCCCACCACGGAAAGGGATTCCCGCACAATCCGGTGGTCGTCAGACGCTCCGAGTTCCCACGGCGCTCGATTGGGGATCCGTCCGAGTGCCACCATCTCGTCCAACCGCAGCTCAGCGGGTGGGTGCTCTTCCTGGCCCACGAAGGCGATCTTGCGAGCCCGTTGCCGGCCGGGCATGGCGTGAATGTCCTCACCGTCCAGCAGCACGGCGCCGGCCGCCGGACGGGTGATTCCGGAGATGGCGCGCAACAACGTGGATTTACCGGCGCCGTTGGTGCCGACCAGCGCGACCCTGCTGCCTCGCGCGATCTCCAGATCGACATCGCTGACGATGACTTTGCCTGACACGGCCGCGGACACCCCGCGCACCTGGATACCCAGCGGCTTTTCACAGCTGTCCGCCGGAATCGTCGCTCCCGCACGAGCGGCGGCGAACGGACGGGACCACCTCATGAGGAGGCCCCGAACTCGTAGCGGCGACGCCCCATGAGCAACAGGAACGCAGGAGCGCCGATGACGCCGGTGACAACCCCCAACGGAATCTCCTGGGGACGTGCCGCCATCCGGGAGAGCACATCCACCCACAACAGGAACACGGCCCCGCCGAGTGCGGCCACCGGCAACAGCACCCGATGCCTGGCCCCGACGAGGATGCGCGCGGCGTGCGGCACGATCAACCCCACGAAGCCGATCCCGCCGCTGACGGCCACCAGCACCCCGATCAGTACGCCGAGGCCAACGAACAGCCCTGTGCGCAGACGTTTGACGTTGATGCCGAGCGCGGCCGCGGTGTCGGGCCCGGTCGCCAGCGCATCCAGCCACCCGTGCACCGCGAACATGAGGATGCTCGCCAGGACGACCGCCACCACGGGTGGCACGAGCCGCTCCCAGGTGGCACCGGCGACCGAGCCCAACATCCAATACAGGACCGAGTTGGCGGCGCGGTCGTCGCTGAGAAAGACCATGAACGAGGCGATGGAGGACAACGCCGAACCCATCACCACACCTGAGAGCACGAGACGTAGCGGGTTGAGTCCGCCTTGGGCCATCGCGATCAGGTAGACCAGCATCGCTGATCCCAGCGCCCCCATCAGTGCCCCCAAGGACAGCGCGTAGATACCCAGGCTGCTCAGCGCCCCGAAGGTGATGACCGCAGTGGCGCCCACGGCGGCCCCCGCCGAGATGCCCAGAAGGTACGGATCAGCCAGCGGGTTGCGGACCAGGGTTTGCATTCCGGCGCCGGCCAGGGATAACCCTGCGCCGACGGTGACCGCTAGCAGCGCCCGTGGCAAACGAAGTTCCCACACGATCACATCGAAAGGACCGCTGGTCTGATGGTCGCTGAGGCGACCCTGCACGACCTTGATCACCTCGGATACCGCGATGCTTTCGGACCCGAAAGCCAACGAGATCACCACGCTGACCAGGCACACCACCATGAGGATCAACAGCAGCGGCACGAACGGCAGCCGTTTGGTAGAAGCCATCACGCTTCAGGGTTCGACGAGTCGGCCGTGGCCGTCCTCGTGCCTGCGTCCGCGGCATGGTGAGGTGGCCGGCCTGTACCCAGGCAGCAGTGAAGCGCGGTTTCTACATGTGGCACAGTGCGCCCCTTGGATCGGTAAGCCTTGTTCGCGAGGCTTTTGTCGTCGACCCGCCCGCGCGGAAGCGCAGGCGAACACCAGCAGGTCTTCGGACTCGGCTTCGCCCGGCCGAGGCGCCTTCCCAGAGTGTGTGAGCCTCCAGTGGCTTGTCGCCTCGCCGTCCGCCTTACCGCTGCGCGTCAGTCTCGGAGTTTCACCGAGTTCCCTGGCCCCTAGGGGCGACTGGCGTTGGCAATCTAGCAGGTCTGCAGCGAGGCTGTGGACAGGATGAATGAGACGTTCCGCGAGCACGTCCCGCTGCTAGGTCGCCCGCTGATCGCTCGGCGTCACGGGGCAATCCGGGCAAGTGCCGCCGGACTCGCCGCGGTAGTACAGACAGCAGCTTCGGCGAAGGACCGATCCCTGCTCCACGTCGACGTGATCGCCGATCAGCGGCTGGGCCAGAAGCGCGTCCAGCAACGGGTCCAGGTCACCCTCCCCCAATAGGGATTGCGCTGCGCGGACCGCGCCGATCGCAGCCGCCGCGCGGTTTCCGGCCAGCAGACCCGTCGCGATCCGGGTCGTGTCGCGAAGTTGCGCATGCAGCGGTTCGCTGAGTCGGCGGACCTCGGCGACCATCACCGAGGCCACCTGCTCAGGGGTGGCGCCCAAATCCAACCACCCGCCGGAGACGGTCAGGCAGACCCCGAAGGCGCTACCTTCTTCGCGCACCCGCAGCCCGTCGAGGTCGGGTATGACGCGCGACTGTGCCCAGGGACCGACCAGGAGCGACCAGATCCGAGCCAGCAGGGAGAACTGCCAGGTCAAGGTACCGACCCGCAGCTCCTGGCTGCCCAACCGGGCCGCCGTCTGTTGGCAGTAGCGTTGCAGCTGCTGGTCATCGAACGCCTGCAGACCAACCCCTTCCTCACCGAAGGCGACGGTGAAGTACGGGCCGAAGCTGGCAGCCTGGGCCACCGCCTCGCGTACCCGTTGCGGCCCCACCCGGGCGAAGTGTTCGGTGTCGGGATCGGCTGCCAGGAAGCGGGCGAGGGCGTCCAGACCCTGAACCTGTTGCGTCCGGCCGGCGACCATGAGTTCCCAGACATCCTGCCCGGGAGGGGCGCACTGCAGCTCCACCTCCGACGGACCTTCATCGTCACGGGCCCACCCCCGGCGGGCCAGCAGATGAGTGACAGCCAGACCGGGCTCCGCTGACACCCGGACCCGGGCGCGGGTGTTCCCGACGAGGCGGAAACCGCCCCGCTGCGCGTCGAACTCAAGGTCCTCACTGTCGAAGACCTCCCCCAGCCGGCCGCCGTACATCAGGTCCTCCGGGATGCGGCTGTCCAGGCGACCATCGCGGTCGATCAGCCAGATTCGATCCGCAACCTGGAGCGCAAGGTCCACCTCATGGGTAGAGACGATCGCCACGACGTTGCGTTCGAGGGCGATCCGGCGGATGAGCCCGGTCAGGGCGATGCGTCCCGGCGCATCCAGGAACGCACTCGGTTCGTCCATGAGCAGCAGCCGGGGTTGCTGCGCCAACGCGCGAGCGGTCATCACCCGTTGCCGCTCCCCGTCGGAGAGCTCGGCCAGGTCGCGATGAGCCAGGCGCGCAGCCCCCACCGCAACGAGAGCCTCGTCGACAAGCCGGTCGTCCTCAGCCGTCAACCGGCCTAGGAATCCGGTGTGGGGATGCCGTCCGAGCGCCACCATCTCCCGTGCCGACAACCGGCCCGGCGCTACCCGCTCGGTCAGCACGATCGCCTGATAGCGAGCCCGATCCCCCGGGCTCATCGACTCCAGCTGCCGCCCCGACAGCTCGACCACCCCGCCCAGGGCCGGTTGCAGACCGGCGATGGTCCGCAGCAACGTCGACTTTCCGGTGCCGTTCGGCCCGATGAGAGCGGTCAACTCCCCCGGGTGCGCCTGCGCGTTCAACCCGGACAGCACCACATGTCGGCGCCGCCCGTCGCGATAGCCCACGGCAAGCTCACGCAGCGACAAGGAGCCGTCACCCTGCGGCTGCGGTGAATGTGCCGACACACTCATGCTGCGACCCCCTGGATGGCTTTGCTCCGCAGAATGATCGCGATGACCACCGGGGCGCCGACCAGGGAGGTGATGACGTTGATCGGGATGATGTGCTCCGGAATCATCGAGATGATGGAGCAGCCCAGCGCCGCGCTGGATCCACAGAAGATCGTCGCCGGCAGGAGCACCCGATGGTCTGAGGTGCCGACGATCCGTCTGGCCGCGTGCGGCACGGCGATACCGATGAAGCCGATGGGCCCGCAGAAGGCGGTGACGACGCCGGTCAGCAGCGAGGCACCCGCAAGGATGGAAAAGCGGATCCGTTTGGTGTTGACGCCCAGTGAGCGGGCGTAGTTCTCTCCCAGCAGCAGCCCGTTCAGCGGCTTGACGCCCAACAGGGCAAGCAGCAGTCCCGCTGCGGTCGTGGAGGTGAGGACCAGGATGTCCTTCTCCGTGGTCCCGCTGAAACTCCCCAGCCCCCAGGCGATGAACTGTTGAGCGCGTTGCGGGTCGGTCCAGGTCAACATGAGAGAGACCAACGCAGTCACCGCGCTACCCAACATGACACCGACGATGAGCAGTGTGGTCGGAACCCGCACGGCGCGGGCTAGCAGCAGGACGACGACGAGCACCGCGCCGGCTCCCAGTGCCGCCGCTGACACCGTGCCGAAACGGCCCAGCACGCTCAAACCAGTCGCGAAAGAACCGGTCGCGCCCGCTCCGACCCCGGTGACCAGGATGGCGACGCCGAAACTCGCGCCGGAGGACAGACCGAGCGAGAAGGGGTCCGCCAGCGGGTTACGGAAGAGGGTCTGCATCTGCAGTCCGGCAGCGCCGAGGGCTGCTCCGGCGCAGGCGGCCGTGACCGCCCGGGGGATGCGCACGCGGGCCAACACCACTTGGGTCGTCGAACCCTGGGTTTCCTGCCCGAGCAGCACACGGACCGCGTCCCGGATACCGATCTCGCTGGATCCGCTCGTCACGGCCACGACAAACAACGCTGCCGTGGCCGCGACGAGGCCGATAACGATCAACCAGCGGGTTCGAACACTCTCATCAGGCGCAATCACGGAGGTGTTCGAACCCGACATGGATGCCGTCAAGGTCACTTAGTGACCTTGCGGTAGAACTCGAGCTCGTGTCCGGGCACGGCATCCGGGTGCAGGATTGTGACCAGGTCAGCCAGCACCAGGTCTGGGCGGGTGACCCCGCGCTCCCAGTAGTCGTTACCGCCGGCCTCGTTGACCTTGGCGTTGTTGGACCACACGTTGCCTTCCTTGAACGCCTTGAACTCGGCGTACCGGGGGTCGTCCTTCACGATGTCGCCCAGGGTCTGCACCGGGGCGCTCATCAGCCAGACATCGGCGTCGCGGGCCTTGGTCAAAACGTCCTCGAGCTTCAGCGGGACGCTGCCCGTCGGTGTCGTTCCGCTCCAGGCGTAGGTGGCGTTGGCGTCCTTGAGCAGCGCCCCGACGTAGGAGCCCCCCGAGGGCATGTTCCAGGTGCCTTCGAACATCTGCCCGGGCAGCACCGAGACCGGCTTGCTCGTCTTGGCTGCCTGCACGACCTTGGTGTAGTCGGTCTCGATCTGGTCGAAGACCTTCTCTGCCTTGGCCTCATCCCCGGTGAGGGCGGCCATGTACTTGATCCACTCAGCCCGTCCCAACGGAGTCGCCTCGAGCCATTCGGCATTGGCAACAACCGGCACACCGCTGTCCCGCAGCACCTTGTAGGTGGGGTCATCCACGCCGCCGGTCATGAGCAGGTCGGGCTTCTTGCCGATGACGAGCTCGGTGTCGATGGCTTGCTGCGGTGCGTACTCGACGACCTTCTTGTCTTCGAGGCGGGCCCGGACGTCCTCGTTGCTGACCATCGCACCGGAGGAGACCCCGGTGAGCGCATCGATGCGGTCCAGGTCGGCCAGCAACGGAATGTGGGTGGTGGATCCGGAGAAGATCGAGTCCACCGGGATCTCGATCTGCTGAGCTCCGGCGAGTTCGCCGGTGGCCTCCGGGGCGGGGGTTCCGCAGCGGTAAAGCACGTACTTTTCCGCCGGTCCTTCCTGGTAGCTCTGTTTGACCTCGAGCACCTGGTAGTTGCCGTGGTAGGAGACGGTGAAGTTCTTGGCGTGCTCGATCGTCGACTTCTCGGGGAAGTAGTCCTTGCCCTCGGTGTAGGAAGTGACGCAGCCCTTGGCGTCTACTTCACCGCCTGCGGCGCTGGGCGCAGCAGAGGTGGAACCCGGCGTAGGCGTGCCTGCGCCGCAGGCTGCCAGCAGCGTCGCGGAGGCGGCGCACGCCACCGGGAGAATGAAACGGCGACGGGAGGTCAGGCAGGAAGGGTGACGATTGGTAACCATGGCGACTCCAAAGCGGGTGACGCGGTGGAGACAGACACTGCGTGGCGCCAAGAGACCAATGAGTAGGCAAGCAGAAGGGCACGCACAGCTCATCCTCTCCAGGGGTAGACCCGCCCCCACCAAGAAGAGAGCGACAGCGCCAAGATCTGACTTCGACGATTCTGGAATCGACTCACAGTGGCGGCACCGTGCCGGATTCACACCGGCTTCCTGAGCTCGCTGTCGCTATGACCTGTGAAGAGTATCCCAACCGGCGGGTCACATGGCCGATGACCCTCGGTCAGATCACGGCGCGAATCCTAGGCAGCGCCAAGCGACACAACACGTAGCGGGCGCCACCGCGGACCTCGGGCGGCGGTCGTTTGCAGGTACGGTCGAGCGGGCTCACCGGAGCCACGGCGAAGGGAACAGGATGAACATGCAGCAAGAGGACCCCGTCCACGGGATAGCCATGATCGCCAAGCAACGCGGGGACGGATGGCGGCTACTGGCGCAGGTGACGCAGGCGCCGGACGCCGAACTGGTGCAGCTTCTTCGCTCCGGGTCCTGGCAGGCGCAGTTCCGCGCAGCAGTGCAGTGGCTGAACGTCGACACCTTCGAGCGCGCCCTCCCGGCCCTGGACACGCTGGTGCGTCGGGCGGCCAGGCGCAGCGCCGAGGAGGACCTGACGACCCTGGAAGTTGCCTGGGTCCCCCCGGTCAGTGACATCGCGAGCCACGCCGATGCCCTCGAAGCGCTGGCCGAATTGTGTGATGCCGAGTCCCGCGCCTGGGCCACGGGTGATCTGGAAAACGCAAAACGCCTGCGCCGGGAAGAGACTGAGGCGATCGAGAATTCGCTGATCCCGGTGCTCCCAGACTGGTGCGTGGCCATCGACACCGCCGCCACACCGATCACGTATCGCGTCATCGGGCGACTGGTCGCCTCCTACCTATCGGTAGAGAGCGGCCGAGACTTCGATTCCAGCCTCTTTCCACACCCCGTCGAGGTGGTGGGATCCTGGGCGTCCTCGGGCGCTGACGGCGAATCTGCCTCCGACTGAGGCGCCGAATCCCCGGGTTCAGCATCATTCCCCGAGCCGCTGGCCAGCGGCAGCCCCGCCAGTCGCCACTCGATCATGCCGTCGCGCAGGCGCCGGGCGCCAACTCCGCTGGAGCGCAGGAGCTGCACTGCATCTGTGGCCATGACGCAGTAGGCGCCCCGACAGTAGGCCACGAGGTTCGTCGACCCGGCGTGTTCACCCAACCCGTCGGCCAGCTCGGGCAGCGGCACCGAACGCGCACCAGGAATGTGCCCGGCCTCGTACTCCTCACGTGGGCGAACGTCGATGAGGACCACCTCACCTCGATTCAGCTGCTCAAGGAGCTCCCCCGGGCTGATCTCTTCCACTCCTGAGGCTCCGGCTGCCATCTTCACTGCCGCCTCGACCGCGGGCGATCGTTCCTTGGCGACCGTGCGGAGCTGGCCGTAGAGCTGTTCGACGTCAGGCCCGGCGAGGCGGTAGTAGATCCGCGTGCCCTCCTGTCGCGTGGTGACGAGGCTGGTGAGCTTCAACACCTGCAGGTGTGCTGAGACGGTGCTGACTCCAGCTTCCAACTCGCGCGCCAACGACTCGACTGTCCGCTCCCCTTGGCAGAGCACAGCCAACAGTTCCAGTCGTTTGGCGTTGGCGAACGCTTTACCGACCAGTGCGAGCGCCTTATACGCCTTCTCGTTGTCGGATGTCAAGGACCTATCGCTCTCGATCTATTCCATACTTCTTTGGAGTATTGGAGTTACGTGGCCACCGGATGCTTCCGCTCGACAAGGGTCCGGTCCCCCAATATGCGAACCGTCACCAGGCGAACCGTCACCAGGATGCACTATCTGAGGCGGTAGCGGGGCGGTGAGCATTTCGAACAGACCTATCCGGAGGCGCCGCAGATGGCCAGACAGAACGTCACGATCCACACCACCCGCCCGAGCGATACCAAGCCCACTCCAGAGGATCCCTCCTGGGCGATGGTCATCGATCTGCAGAAATGCGTCGGATGCGACTCCTGCACCGTGGCATGCAAGGCGGAGAACCGCACACCGCCTGGTGTGAGCTACAACGTGGTCGTCGAAGAAGAGACCGGGACCTACCCCAACGTTCGTCGGGTGAACCTGCCCCGTCCCTGTATGCAATGTGACGTGCCGCCGTGCGTAAGCGTGTGCCCCGTCAACGCCACTTACAAGAACAGCGACGGCGTGGTCGTCATCGACGCCGAGCGCTGCATCGGATGTCGCTACTGCATCACCGCCTGCCCTTACGGTGCCCGCTCCTTCGACTTCGGTGGCACGTACTCCGATGAGATGCAGGGCTACACCGACGTGCAGTCCCCTGAGTACGGCGTGCAACGCGGAAAGCGCGGCTCCTACACCCCGCCGGTGGGCACCGTACGCAAGTGCACCTTCTGCACCCACCGCACGGCCCGCGGCGAAGAGCCGGCCTGCTGCGAGACGTGCATCGGCGATGCCCGCTACTTCGGTGACCTCAACGATCCGAACAGCGTGGTGTCCCAGCTCGCCGCCAGCCCCCGAGCGTTCAGGCTGCGAGAAGAGCTCGGCACCGAACCCCGCGTCTGGTACCTGCGCTGAGAGGCTGATCATGAGCACTGCATCCCGCGCACGCGGCATCCCCACCACATCCCCGCAGCGATCGCACTGGTGGTCGCGCGATCCCAACACCGCACCTTTTCTGAACCCGCGGGCCCGCACGATCTGGTACGCCGTCCTGATGCTCGCCCTGGCGGTCGGGTCCTGGGGTCTGTACAACCGGGTCTTCGGCGGCCTGGCCACCACCGACCTCACCTCCACGATGCCGTGGGGCGCATGGGTGGCGTTCTACATCTACTTCGTCGGCCTGTCGGCCGGCGCCTTCCTCGTGTCCTCCCTCATCTACGTCTTCGGGATGCACCAGTTCGAGCGGATCGGCCGGGCTGCCCTGCTGTCGGCCATCGTCTCGATGGGGGTGGCGTTGTGCTTCATCGGCGCCGACCTCGGCCGGATGGAGCGCGCCCCGATCACGCTGCTCTTCTTCCACTGGACGAGCCCGCTGAGCTGGGAGGTGCGTTTTTACACCCTCTATATCGCGTTGCTCATCGCAGAACTCGTGGTGGCGATCCGGCTTCAGAAGCGGCTCGTGCGATCGGTCGAGGCCGCACATCGCACCATGCGCATCCTGGGCACGATCGGTGTCCCCCTGGCGATCTTCGGTGTGCACGGCGGAACCGGGACCATTTTCGCCGTGGTCAAGGCCCGAGCCATGTGGGCTGGCGGGCTGTTCCCGGTCATCTTCGTCATCTCGGCGATGGTCTCCGGCACCGCACTGCTGATGGCCGTGCACTACTGGCAGGCGCGCGGCGCCGGGCGGGTTCCTGATCGGGCCCTGATCCGTAACCTCTCGACGGTGCTGCTGGCAGCGATCTTCATCGACCTCGGTCTGACGTTCTACGAATTCATCGTTCCGCTGCTGGCCTTCGAGCACCACGACCAGAGCATCATCATGTTGCAGGCCTTCGGCCCCTACGCCTGGACGTTCTGGATCGTGCAGATGTTCATGGGTTTGCTCCTGCCCGCCGCGATCATCCTGTCGCCACTGAAGAAACGCACTGGCGCCCTGGTCGCCGCTGCGATGATCTGCGTCATCGGGATCATCGGTGTTCGCTTCAACATCGTCGTGCCGCCCCTGATCCCACCGGTGATCGAGGGATACCCCACGGGCGACTACTTCCCCACCATCACCGAGTGGCTGCTGTCGGTCTTCTTCATCGCGGGCGGGGCGCTGGTCTACAGCCTCGTCTCGGAGTGGCAGCCGATCCATGAGCCAGACCCTGATGACCACGCCGCTATCGCTGCCGACGCCGGAATGCCGGACGCGGAACTGCGCACTGAGCAGGAGACGATCTGATGAACGAACACCTCGAGCCCAGCGAGAGCGACGAACGCCCCGAGGAGAACGCAACGCACGGTCCCAGCCGCCGCAAGGTGCTGGGCGGCACCGCGGCGGTCGCCGGGGTCGGCGCGGTGGGGCTGATGTTCCGGGACGGATTCGGCGCTCCCTTCACGCAACCGACCGCGCACGGCACCGGTATGGATGACGACGTCTACGACGCAACCGACGTCATCAACACCATGTGCATGCAGTGCAACAGCTACTGCACGATCAAGGTTCGGCTCACCGACCCGGGCGAATCCGGGGCCAGCTCGTTGATTCGCAAGATCTCGGGCAACCCCTACAGCCCGTTGACCAGCCAACCCGCGCCGTGCGTGCCGTACGACACCCCGCTGGCTGCGGCCGTCACCGGAATCGGGACGATGACCCGCGAGGCGCGTTCGCGCGCCGGCGGAATCGCCTGCCTGAAAGGCCAGGCCGGGATCCAGACCGCGCACGACGCCCGTCGCATCACCGCCCCGCTGAAGCGGGTCGGCGAACGCGGCAGCGGCAAGTGGAAGACGATCAGCTGGGAACAGGCCCTCAAAGAGGTACTCGAAGGTGATGCCACGCTGGGCACCACCGGGTTGAAGTCATGGTGGGCGTTCGCCCCCGAAAAGCCGGTGATGGCGGACTGGGACAAGGTCAAAGACGGTTCGATGACGGCAGCGGCCTTCGAGGCCAAGTGGGGCGCCAAGCTCATGGACCCCAAACGCCCCGAGCTGGGGCCGCGTTCAAACGGCCTGGCTATCCTCGGCGGCGACCGGATGTACCTCATCGGTGCGCGGTTCGGACTTAAATCCTTCGGCTCGATCAACCAGTTCAACCACGGTGGCACCTGCGGTGTCACCAGCGTGGTGGCCAACGCCCGCTCGCACCCGGACACCGGTCACAAGCGGATGTACGCCGACATCGACTATTGCGACTACCTCATCGTGTGGGGCACTGAGCCGCTCACCGCCCAGAAGGGCCCAACCTGGCTGGCTCCGCGCATCGGAGCTGCCCGCGAGCGCGGCATGAAGATGGTCGTCATCGACCCCCGGATGAGTAAGACCGGTGAGAAGGCAGACGTGTGGGTGCCGGTCAAGCCGGGCCACGACGCAGAGCTGGCGTTCGCGATCGGTCGCGAAATCATCGATAACAAACGCTACGACGAGAAGTATCTGCGAGCTCCGGGTAAGGCCGCCGCGAAAACGATCGGCGAACCGACCTGGACCGATGCCACCCACCTGGTCAAAGTCGATGACCCCAAACGGGCCAAACTGTCCATGATCGACCTCGGTCTGGCCCAGCCGGCACCGCCGGATGAGGACGGAAAGGTCCCTGACGGCGAACCCGTCGTGCTCGTGGCCGGAGCGCCGGTCGGCGCTAACTCTGCAGCCGCTGCCGACCTCGATGCCGAAGCCGAGCTCGAGACGCCCTCCGGCCCGGTCAAGGTCGCAACGGTGTTCAACCTGCTCAAGAAGCGGTTGTCGGAGCGCACGGTCGAGGAGTATTGCGAAGCTGCCGGCGTCGATGTCCCGATCGCTCAACGGATCGCTGAGGAGTTCACCTCCCACGGCAAGCGCGCCGCTGTGATGAGCTACCGCGGACCCGCGATGCACACCAACGGTTTCGACGCGATCCGGGCGATCGGCTACCTGAACTTCCTCATCGGTAACCACGACTGGAAGGGCGGTCACATCACCGCCCAGCAGAAGTTCACCCCCCTGGAGGGCCGCTACGACCTGGAGAAGGTTCCCGGCGCGAACAAGGCGTGGGGAATTCCGATCACGCGGGAGAAGACGGCCTACGAGAAGACCTCGTTCTTCGCCAAGGACGGCTACCCGGCCAAGCGCCGCTGGTACCCCTTCCCCGGCAACCTGTGCCATGAGGTCATCCCCAGCGCTGAGGCCGGCTACCCGTACAGCCTCGATGCGTTGTTCATCCACCGGCACAGTCCGTTGAACTCCTCCCCCGGAGCGCACCGGCAGGCGGCCACCTTGAAGAAGATGGACAAGATCAAACTGCTGGTCAGCTTCGACACCAATGTCGGAGACACCTCGGCCTACGCCGATTACGTCCTGCCCGACCTGACCTACCTCGAGCGGTTCACCCAGGAGTCGATCTACCCGAGTCAGCAGTACAAGGTCACCCAGCTCGGGCAACCGACGACGCGGGCCTTCGACGGGCCACGCCCCGTCGAGTGGTTCTACCTGGAGTTGGCCAAGGCGTTGAAGCTGCCGGGAGTGGGCGCAGGCGCGTTCGGCCCGGGGACCCGATTCGACACCGTCGAGGACTACTGGCTGAAGATGGCGGCGAACGTCGCCTACTCGGGCAAGAAGCCGGTTCCGGATGCCTCAGCCGAGGAACAGCAGATCTTCACGGCGGCCCGCACCAAGGCGCTCGGACGCCACTTCGACGAGAAGCTGTGGAAGGCGGCCGTCACCCCGGTCGAATGGCCCAAGGTCGTTTATGTGCTCAACCGTGGTGGACGATTCGAAGGCGCCAGGGACAACCGCGTCGACGGCTACGAAGGTGAATGGCTCAAGGCTCGCTACGAGGGTCTATGCCAGTTCTACGACGCGAAGGTAGCGGCGGCCAAGGACCCGATGACCGGTAAGCCCTTCGACGGATTGCCGGTGCTGCGCCCCCCGACACGCGCCGACGGCACCCCGGTCCCCACCGATGGGTTCCCGCTGCAATTCGTGAACTGGAAGGCGCGCCAGCACGGCACGCACCGCACCGTGCAGAACGCCTGGCTGCGGGAGGTTCGCCCGAGCAACTACGTGACGATCTCGGGCAAGGACGCCCAAGAGCGCGGAATCAGCTCCGGTGACCGGGTCAAGCTGCGCTCCCCCAGCGGTGAGGCCGAAGGTATCGCCCACGTCACCCAGGCGATCCGTCCCGGAGTCATCGGCGCGGACGCCACCTTGGGCCATCGCGGTTCCGGGGCTTCGGTGATCGAGATCGACGGTAAGCGGATCGAGCCGGTCGACGGCTACGGGCATAACGACTCGGCGCGCATCGTCACCCCGATGCATGAAGAGATGGGTTACGCCGGGCCGCGCAACGCCGGGCTCGCGGTCAACGCACTCCTGGTAGACGACACGCTCGTGGGCGGTGGCGGCATGTGTGATCCGATCGGTGGCGGGGCTGCCCAGTTGGATACCTGGGTCGAGATCGAGCGAGTCTGAACCCGGCTCGTGCTGGATGCGAAGGAGTGCGGTTGAGCGCCTGGTTCGCTGTCGAACGCGAGGGTGGCTCGGTGGATCGACGGGCCTTGCTGGGTCTGCGAAGCGCAGACCCGCAAGGCCCGCACTCCCATCCGCGTCCCGGCATCCTTGACGGCTGCACTGGCTGCGGCACCTGCGTAGCGGTCTGCCCCAGCGGGGCGTTGGCCGCTGCGCAACTGCCAACGACCGTCGTACTGAGCGTCGACCCGCTGGCCTGTACCGGCTGCGGTGAATGCGTTGAGCGCTGCCCGGAGAAGATACTCGCCCCGGCTGCCACGCTACCGGGCTGCGATGACCCGGTGCGGCTGGCCAGAATCCGCATCGAGCGCTGCAACCGCTGCCGGGTTCACCTTCACCCGGGTGAGACCGGCATGTGCACCTCGTGCAGCTCTCGGCGCAGCCTCATGGATGACCTCTGGACGCAGCTGGGCTGAGTCGCGCAAGGGGCGCGATGAGCGCGCCTGGCCACGCTGTGCGGATCGCGAGCCAGAACGCCTCTCCGGCGTTCAGCGGCGCAGTCGTCGGTGCCGTGCAGCAGTTCCGTCGCCTCTCAACCGAGCTGCTTCCAGGACAAGCAGGCGAAGGCCTGCCGGATGTGCGCCTCGATCTGATCGGCAGCCACGGAGCCGTCGCCGGCACACACCGCCTCCAGGACCTCACGGTGTCCGGCCTGCAAAACGTGCCGCACTGCCGGCCAGTCCGAGTTCTCATAGAACGCCTCCAGAATCGGGGCGTGCATCGAGCTACGGATGGCGCAGGTCAAGTCGGCGACGATGCGATTGTGCCCAGCTTCGGCCAGGTTCAGGTGGAATTGCGTATCAAGGTCGTTGAACTCCTCCCGACCAAGGTCGTCGCGTTCCATCTGCTGTACCAGGTCGCGCAGGCGCTGCTGGTCCTCGTCACTCATATGCGCGGCGGCCAATCGCACGCTCCACCGTTCGAGCATCACGCGCGCCTCAATGACGTCCGCCATCGGAAAGTTCGCCAGCAGGATGTGGATCCGCAGCAGCTGCCCGAGTGCCTCGCTGGACAGCGATGACAGCACCGTGCCGCTGTCCTTACCTACCCCGACACCTGCCCGCACCACACCGATCGCTTCGAGAGCCCGCATCGCTTCGCGAACGGCGGCGCGACTGACCCCGAGTTTGGCGGCAAGGTCCCGCTCGCCCGGCAACCGGTCACCGAGCCCGATCGCCCCCGAAGCGATCTGCTCCTCGATGCGATCGATGACGAGTTCATGGGCCCGAGTACGCGGAATCGGGCGCCACTGCGCGCTGGTGTCGTCGCTGCCCTGCTCGCTGTTCACCGCGCATCCTCCTCGCAGGCGTGGCGGGGCGCCCGCATCATCGGGTGCCAGCATCCCCCATTCTCAAGCAAGCGGTCGGCACTGGTGAGGCGCGCGTCGCCAGTGCGGCTGCGCGATATGTGACCCACCTAACACAAAGTGGTCATCGAGGCCCCTCCCGGTGACCACAAAGCCCCCCTACTGTCTAATGGTCGGACCATTTACTGTCAGGGCGGTTGACCGGCGCGCAGTTACGCACCGTTCGCGCGTGCAGCACCACCCCTGCGATCGACGGAGTTCCCATGCACGCACTCCAAGCATTCACCCCGAACCCGAATCCGCTAGCGCAGCAATGGCTCTCGGCCCTAGTGGCGATGGTGCCGATCCTGGTCATGCTCATCACACTGGGCGGCCTGCGCTGGAAGGCCCACTACGCCGGCCTGCTCTCGTGGGCAGTAGCCCTCGTCATCGCCGTAGCCGTGTTCTCGATGCCGGTCGGAATGGCCCTGAGCACCAGCGCTCATGGATTCGTGTACGGCATCTTCCCCATTGTTTGGATCCTGTTGTGCGCGATCTGGATGTACCAGGTCACGGTCGTCAGTGGCCGCTTCGACGATCTGCGCACCACGTTCTTCCTCATCAGCGACGATCCCCGGGTTCTCGGCCTGCTCATCGCCTTCTGCTTCGGTGGCTTGCTGGAAGCTCTGGCCGGCTTCGGCGCACCGGTGGCCATCGCCACCGTCATGCTCATCGCGATCGGCTTCTCGAAATTGCGTGCCGCGATCACCGCGCTGCTCGCAAACACCGTGCCGGTCGCCTTCGGCGCCGTCGGCCTGCCGGTTCTCATGGCAGCCCAGACCGCAGGGCTGCCCGTCTCTGAAGTAGCACCGATCACCGGGCGCATCTGTGCCCTGCTGTGCCTGATCGTCCCGTTCCTGCTTCTCGCCGTGATCGACGGCAAGAAGGGCATCGTGGAGTGTTGGCCCATCGGGTTGTTCGTCGGCGCGATCTTCGGCGCCGTCAAGTGGGTCGTCGCCAGCACTGCGGTCTACAACCTCACCGAGATCTTCGCCGCCGTCATCACAGTCGGCGCCGCCATCGTGTTCATGTGTTTCTGGAGCCCGAAGGGTTCCCAGGAGGCGGTACCGCGGGTAGGTCGCCCTATCGACCCCAGCATCGAGGCGCCATTCGTGGCAACGGAGAAGACCGACACCTCCGACCTGAACGCGCGCACCATCGCCATGGCGCTCGTGCCCTACATCCTGGTCATCGCCGTGTTCTCGGTGGCGGCCATCCCCGCCGTGAAGTCCGCCCTCGTCGCCACCGACGTCACATTCGCCTGGCCCGGCCTGGAAAGCCTGCTCACCCCTGCCGGCGAGCACTCCTCGCACGCGACCTTCACCTTCGGGTGGCTGAGCACGCCGGGCACCCTGTTGGCGATCGTCGCCCTGCTCGTCGGGCTCATCTACAAGGTGCCGATGCGGACCGTCTTGGGTGAGTTGTGGATCAACGCCAAGAAACTCAAGTTCACGATGGTCACGATCGGTTCCGTCGTGGCGTTGGCTTTCGTCATGGGCGATTCCGGCCAGACCCTGGGCCTGGGCCTGTGGATTGCCGGCGCAGGGGCGTTCTACCCCTTCTTCGCCCCTGTCCTGGGTTGGATCGGCACCTATGTCACCGGTTCGGACACCTCGGCCAACCTGTTGTTCTCCTCGCTGCAGGCAAGCGTCGGCGATCAGATCGGCCACAAGGCCCTGCTGGTGGGCTCCGGCGCCGCCGGCGGCGTGGTCGGAAAGATGATCTCCCCGCAGTCGTTGGCTATCGCCGCGTCAGCCATCGGCATCGCCGGATCGGAGTCGACGATTCTGCGGGCGGTCTTCAAATGGAGCGTGCTGTTGCTGGTGTTCATGTGCCTCATCAGCGGGCTCATGTCCACACCGGTACTGGGGTGGTTGCTGCCCTGAACGCATCAGATCCATCCCACCCGAGTTTCTCTCTTCAGCACTGGTTCGGGTTCACCCCGGACACGACAAAGGAGTCGATCGATGGCCACTAAACCCGGTGAGGGAATGCGCGTGGCGCTGTTCGCCACCTGCGCGAACGACGTCATGTTCCCCGACACCCCCAAGGCCGTGCTGAGCATCCTGGAGCGGTTGGGCTGCAGCGTGGAGTTTCCCGAGAAGCAGACCTGCTGCGGACAACCCTTCGCCAACACCGGCTACTTCGACGAGACCGTACCGGTCGTACGTAACTTCGTGGATGCGTTCGGCGGCTACGACTACATCGTCGGGCCATCCGGCTCCTGCGTCGGCGCCGTGCGCGAACAGCACGAGATGCTGGCCGAGCACGCCGGCGATGCGGGCCTGGCCAGGGACGTGAGCCTGGTGGCTCCACACGTCTACGACATCAGTGAGTTCCTCGTCAACGTCCTGAATGTCACCGACGTGGGTGCCTACTTCCCGCACAAGGTGACCTACCACCCCACCTGCCACTCCATCCGGGTAGCCAAGGTGGGCGATGCGCCCATGCGGTTGCTGCAGTCGGTTAAGGGAATCACCGTTCTGGACCTGCCGGATTCGGATCGCTGCTGCGGCTTCGGCGGCACGTTCGCGATGAAGAACCCGGACATCTCCACCGCGATGGCCGCCGACAAGGCACGTCACGTGGCAGGCACTGGGGCCGAGTACTTGGTAGCCGGGGACAACCTGTGCCTGCTCAACGTCTCCGGCGTGATCGCCCGGCAGGGGGGCGGGGTCAAACCCATCCACCTCGCCGAGATTCTGGCAAGCACCGAAGGGAGCGCGGCATGACGCTGGTCCACCGCCAATCGACGATTCCGGTCGCGGGTCCACCCGCCCCCCGGTACGAGGGACCCAACCGGCGCACACCCGCCCCGCCAGCCGGTGAGCTCGTGGACTCCCCCGGGTTCCCTACCGCGGCGCGACGCGAACTCGACCTGCCCGTACAACGCGGCAATCTGCACCAGGCGATGACGACCATCCGGACCAAACGCCAACAGTGCGTCTCGGAGTTGGACCACTGGGAAGAGTTGCGGCTGGCCGGGGAAGCGATCAAGAACCGCACCCTGCGACACCTGGACAGCTACCTGGTGCAGTTGGAGGAGAACCTCACCGCCGCCGGCGCCACCGTGCATTGGGCCCGCGACGCCGCCGAAGCCAACCGGATCATCACCGGATTGGTCAAAGAGGCCCTGGCCGACGAAGAGGTGCACTACGACGGCACCGGCGTCGTCGGCGACGAAGTCGTCAAGGTCAAGTCGATGGTCACCCAGGAAATCGACATGAACGAGGCGCTGGAGGCCGCGGGCGTGGCCGCTTGGGAGACCGACCTGGCCGAGATCATCGTGCAGTTAGGCCATGATCGCCCCAGCCACTTCCTCGTCCCGGCGATCCACCGCAACCGCGCCGAGGTCCGGGAGATCTTCCTGGCCGAAATGGGCACCTACGGCAAACCCGCACCGCCCGACTTGGACTCCGAACCCCGCAACCTGGCGGGTGCGGCCCGCCTGCACCTACGCGAGAAGTTCCTGCGCGCCAAGGTCGGGATTTCCGGAGCGAACTTCGCGGTCGCCGACACCGGCACCCTGGTCGTCGTGGAGTCCGAAGGCAATGGTCGGATGTGCCTGACCCTGCCGCAAACGCTCATCTCTGTGGTGGGGGTGGAGAAGGTGCTGCCCACCTTCGACGACCTGGAGGTCTTCCTTCAGTTGCTGCCACGCTCCAGCACGGCCGAGCGGATGAACCCCTATACCTCCATGTGGACCGGCCCCACCGGCGGTGATGGCCCCG
This sequence comes from Gephyromycinifex aptenodytis, assembly GCF_012277275.1. Lineage (GTDB taxonomy): Bacteria > Actinomycetota > Actinomycetes > Actinomycetales > Dermatophilaceae > Gephyromycinifex > Gephyromycinifex aptenodytis. The sequence goes on from NZ_CP051155.1 coordinate 829,105, forward strand.
AGAAGATGCACGTCGTCCTGCTCGACAATGGCCGCAGCCGAGTGCTGGCCGATCGCATCGGCCGGGAGGCGCTGCGCTGCATTCGCTGCTCAGCCTGCCTGAACGTGTGCCCGGTCTATGAGAAGGTCGGTGGCCACGCCTACGGCTCGGTGTATCCCGGTCCGATCGGTTCGATCCTCACCCCGCAGCTGCGCGGCACCACCTCTGCGGTGGACAGGTCGCTACCGTTCGCGTCCTCGCTGTGCGGGGCATGCTTCGAGGTCTGCCCGGTGCGCATCCCCATCCCTGAACTGCTCGTCTACATGCGCAACCAGGTGGTGGAGTCCAAGAAGGCAGAAGCAAAGTCCAAACCGGGAATGCCGTTCCTGGCCCATGGCGAGCCTGCGGCGATGACCGGCGCGGCGTGGATGATGGCCGACAGCCGTCGCTGGTCCGCCGCCACCAAGGGGGTCGGCCTCTCGGGACGGATCTTGGGCAAGGCAGACCACCTGGGGCCGATGCCTTGGCCGCTGTCGAAGTGGACGAATGCGCGGGATGTGCCGATCCCGCCGCAAGAGTCGTTCCGGTCCTGGTACAAGCGCGAACGCGGAGGTGGCAGTCGATGAACGCCAGGGAAGAGATCCTCACCCGCATCCGTACGGCGTTGCAGGATGTCCCGGAGGTCGCCCCAGAGGTAGACGTCCCGGTCGAATGGGAATACCACCGCGCCACCCGCACCGAAGGCGTGCTCGATCTTTTCGTCGAGCGTGTGGAGGACTACAAGGCTGCCGTCGTGCGCGCCAACTCAGGCGAGGTCCCGGGGCGCATCGTCGAGGCGCTCAACGCCCACGACGTGCACAGCGTCGTGTTGCCTGCAGGCCTGGACCCCACCTGGCGGGCCGCCCTGGAGGCAAGCGAGATCGAAGTCCGCGACGACACACCGCTGGACCGAGCCCAGCTCGACACCACCGATGCGGTCGTGACGGCGGCCTGCGTCGGCGCCGCCGAGACCGGCACGATCTTCCTGGATCACCGCCCGGACCAAGGGCGGCGCGCGTTGACCCTGGTACCCGATATGCACGTCTGTGTCATCCGAGCCGATCAGGTGGTCTCCGACGTGCCGGAGGCGATCACCCGCGTCGCGCCCTCGGTGCGGGAGAACCAGTTGCCCGTCACGATGATCTCGGGTGGGTCAGCCACCAGTGACATCGAGCTGTCCCGGGTGGAAGGGGTCCACGGGCCGCGGACCCTGCATGTGGTGCTCGTCCAGGACTAGCAGGCGCGTGTTGCGGAGGCGGTCAGGGTGGCAATCCTGGCCGCCTCCCCTCGTCATGGGCCAGCGCAGGTACCCCGGTTCACGTTCGGGTCGGTACCAGAATCCCTGCCGAGAGCAGCTGCCCGGTCAAGCCGAGCACCTCGTCCTCCCCGATCTGACAGGCGTGGGCGAGGGCGGCAGGAACGTGGGCCCCGCCGTCCACGAGCTGGTCCAAGGCCGCGCGAAGGCCCGGGGTGGGCAGCGCAACCCGCTCGTCGACGCCTCTGCCGCGCAGGCGCACCCCGCCGTCGTCGAGTTCCCGGCGCAGACGCAGATGTCTGCGCAGTTGCATAGGCTCGCTCAGTGCCGGCTCTCGGGAGGCGGCGGCTTGCACCAGTGGCCGCACCGGCGCGGCCCGTCCAGACTCATCAGCGCGCTGATCAAGCAAGGTGGCCAGCTGCCCATCGGTGACCGCGTCAAGGGCCTGGTGCAAGGCTGCCCGGACCGCAGCGATATTGGGGGCCAGCTGAGCCGGATCGCCGACGTCGACCCCCAGCGGTAATGGGCGGCGCAGCTCGTCGGCCTGCCTCAGCGCCAACTCGGTGAAGGCCCGGGCGAGATGATCCTGGGTCCACACGTGAACGCCGAGCGTCAGGTGGGCGCTCACCCCGGCCAAGGCCTTGGCAGCGTGAAGGTACCCGCGCGGCAGATAGAGGCAGTCTCCTGGCTCAAGCACAACATCGAGAACCGGTTCACCGGCCGCGGCCTGGGCGACCTGTTCCTTTCGTCCGCCGGTGTCCCAGGGTTCGTGGCGCATCGGCCACGGGTGCACCGGTTCGTGAATGATCCACCGCTTCTGTCCGGCCAGCTGCAGCACGAACACATCGTGCACGTCGTAGTGCGCCGAGAAACCCTGCGATTGCGCCGGCGTGATGTAGGCGTTGGCCTGCACCGGATGGCCCAGTTCGGTTGCCAGGTCTGCGGCGAAGTCCACGATGGGGCCCCAGGTGCGATGCAGCCCTTGCAGGACGATCGTTGCCCCGTCTTCGAACAGTTGCGCCAACCGGGCGTCACTTATCTGGTCGCTGATCGCGGCCCCGACTCCCCCGCCGGCGGTAAAAGAGCGCTCGGGAAGGGTGGAGCCGTTCTTGGCCACGCGAAGGAACGGGGTACGAAGTCCGCGGGTGGAGAGCAGTTCGTCTACCCCGGCCAGATCCAGCAGGTCGGCAAAAGCCTCCGGGTGGGTCTGCGCGCCCGAGCTGTGGTGTACATGGTGCTGTCGGCCCCACATCCGCGAGGCGAACTCTGTCGGGTCATCTACAAGGCGGGCGAGAGCGTACGCCCCCGCCCGCCCGTCAGCAGCGTTCATTTATCTCAGGCAGGCAGGCCGGTGCCGCCATCGGCGCCCTTGTCAGCGCCACCGTCTGCGCCGCCATCAGCATCGGCACCCTTGTCAGCGCCACCGTCCGCGCCGCCATCAGCATCGGCACCCTTGTCAGCGCCACCGTCCGCGCCGCCATCAGCATCGGCACCCTTGTCAGCGCCACCGTCCGCGCCGCCATCAGCATCGGCACCCTTGTCAGCGCCACCGTCCGCGCCGCCATCAGCATCGGCACCCTTGTCAGCGCCACCGTCTGCGCCGCCATCGGCATCTACCGGAGCACCGGTCGTGGCCGCCGTCGGGTTGGCGCCGGAGTCGGCTCCCTCGTCTGCTCCGCCATCACCCAGCGGGTTTGTCGTCGTGTCGCTCATGACTGCTCCTTCGTGTCGTTCGCGAGGGCGGCCGTGGGCCACCTGAAGACGATGTCCTCGTGCCTCAGCCGTACCCTTTTGTCGGCTGGCTCACACCTGCAGGTCTGCGATGCAGCTCCTGTCCCCAGCCGGGTTTGCGATCGGCGCCGGCTCAGCCCAGTTCGGGGAACCACAGTGCGATCTCCCGCTGAGCGCTCTCAGGAGAATCCGAACCGTGAACGATGTTCTTCTGGACCTTGGTGCCCCAGTCGCGTCCCAGATCGCCACGGATCGTTCCTGGCAGGGCGGCAGTGGGATCGGTGGCTCCGGCCAGGGCGCGGAAGCCTTCAATGCAACGGTCGCCCTCAATGACTACGGCAGTGACCGGCCCCGAGCCCATGAATTCCACCAGCGGCTCGAAGAACGGCTTGCCCTCGTGCTCGGCGTAGTGCTTGGTGAGGAGGTCGTTACCCGGAGTGAGGATCTGCAACGCGGCCAGGGTGTACCCCTTGGCCTCAATGCGCCGCAGTACCTCGCCGGTGAGGCCACGGGCGAATCCGTCGGGCTTTACCAGGACAAGTGAGCGTTCAGTCATACCGCCACCCTAATGCGCGCTGGTCGAACCGGATGCCTGCTGTGAGGCGGCGTAGCGGGCGGTGAGGCCATCCATCTTGTGACCCTGGATGAGAGCCGTTATCCACAACCCGCCGAAAATCACGCCGACGATGATGGCCACCGGGGCGAGCAGCGCCAACAGAATGGTCGCGAGTTGCACCATCCAGCCGAGACTCACACCGATCGGACGCCGCAACAGACCCGCTGCCAGCACGCAGAGCACGCTGACGGCGATCCCCCCACCGAGGTAGAGGTTGGCCCGTTCATCGCCTTGCGACGAGGCCAGCCCCCAGATAGCGAGCGCACCGAAGACCATCACGGGCGCCTGACCGACGAGCACGATCGCAGCGAGTCGTCGTTGCATCGCGCCGGGGACGCCGACAAGGGGAAGGGCAGAGGCCATGCCCGTCATCCTAGGAGACGTTCCTCGCCGACGATGACTCATGAGCTCGGTGCGCGCGCTCAGACCGGATCCGCACCCGACCCGCTGGCAGCTGCGAACGCCGGACCCCCTTTTGTGGTGGAGGATGTGGGAGTCCCGCCTTCGAACCCGTCAGGAGTTGCCATGCCATCGTTCCTCGGTGTCGCCGAACTCCTCGTGCTGATAGTCCTGGTCCTGGGCCCGGTACTGCTGGTGGCCGGCATCGTATGGCTGGCGAAGAAGCGCGCTGAGGTCAACCAGGCCCGTGGTCCCCATGGGCCGCAGGACCGCACGCGCCGCCCGCCGCAGGTTCGCTGACCGGAGCGCTGCCTGGTGCGGGTCCAAAACCGGGCCAGGTGCGCCGCCTCGACTGAGGGCAGCGCACCTGGGTTCGGGACAGCACAGTTCAGCGTTGAGCGGGTCAGACCTCGGTGACGCCGACGAGCATTCTCGCCTCGCCCGCGGTGATGACCGAACCGGTGACCACGACTCCCCCCGCGACGCCACCGGAGTCACCCGAATCGGCCAGCCCGGCGGCGGTGTCGATGGCATCGGGCAGGTCGCGCACCACATGTACCCGGTCCTCGCCGAAGACCTCGCCGGCGAGCTCACCCAGTCGTTGCGCAGACATGCATCGCGGCGAGGTGTTGCGGGTGACGACGAGCTCGTCGAACACCGGCTCTAGTTCCTCCAGGATCCCGTCGACGTCCTTGTCGGCCATCACAGCCATCACCCCGACGATCCGCCCGAAGGTGAATGAGTCCCGCAGCGCCGCAGCCAAGCTGCGTGCTCCGGCCGGGTTGTGCGCCGAGTCCACCAGCACCGTGGGCGAGCGTCGCACAATCTCCAAACGCCCCGGGGAGGACATGACACCGAACGCCTCACGCACGAGATCGGTGTCCAGCGCTTCCTGCCCGCCGCCCAGGAACGCCTCGACCGCGGCCAGCGCCAACAACGCGTTGTGCGCTTGATGCTCACCGTGCAAAGGCAGCAACAATTCCGGGTAGATCCGCGCCAGTCCCTGCAGGTTGAGCAACTGCCCACCTACGGCCAGATCACGCGAGACGACCTCGATATCGCGTCCCTCATAGGCTGCGGTGCAGCCCAGCTCTTCGATCCTGGCAGTGATGACCTCTGCGGCGTCCGGCTCTTGTCCGGCGATCACGGCGATGCCGTCCTGGGTGAGGATGCCCGCCTTCTCGCCCGCGATCGAGGCCAGGTCGGAGCCGAGGAATCGCTCGTGATCGATGCCGATCGGGGTGATGACGTTGACCGCGCCGTCTGCGACGTTCGTCGCGTCCCAGGTTCCGCCCAGCCCCACCTCCAACACGACGACATCGACCGGGGCGTCGGCGAAGCAGGCGAACGCCATGACCACGAGCACCTCGAAGAAGGACAGCGGTCCCAACTCGGTGGCGACGTTGCGCGCGTCCACCATCTCGATGTACGGGATCACGTCGTCGTAGGCAGCAACGAAGCGCTGCATGCTGATCGGTTCGCCGGACAGCACGATGCGCTCGGTGATCGAGTGCAGGTGCGGCGAGGTGAAGCGACCGGTCGACAAGCCGAGCCCGAGCAGCAACGTCTCGGTCATCCGAGCGGTCGAGGTTTTGCCGTTCGTGCCCGCGATGTGGATGACCGGCGCCGCCCGGTGCGGTTCACCGAGCAGATCCAGCACCTGCCGGACCCGCTCCAGGGTGGGATCGATGTCGTGTTCCGGCGCGCGGGCCAGGATGGCCTCCTCGACCTCGCGGGCACGGCGGCGAAGTTCTAGGGCTTCCTCGGCCGCACGACGCTGGGCGTCGGGTGTTCCGCTCACCGCTGCACACTCCCTTGCTCAGGTTTGTCTTCGCCGGGTCCGGCAGCGGTCGCGCCGTCGCCACCCTCAGCGGCCGGCCCCGTTGCACCGGGCAGATCCGCCTCGGTGATGGGGCGCCACATCCAGATCAGGTCGGGCAACCCGCCCTGATCTTCGCGGTAGTCCTCCACGAAGCCGTGGGAACGTGCGAAGTCGTAGGCGCTGGCGTTGCCGTCGCTGAAGGACAGCGCGATCCCGTCGTACTCCGGCCAGGCCCGCTCGTAGAGGGCCTCCAACAGTCCCCCACCGATGCCATGACCTTGGTACTCGGGACGCACATACAGCTTCCAGACCACGAACCGACCCTGGTGGGCGCCGTAACTGGCCATCCCGACGATGCGGTCACCGGCTTCGGCCACGAAGACCCGTCCGGCCCGGATGGCGGGGATCTGGGCGTCCTTGGTCCACCACTTGGCCAGGAACATCTGCACCAGGTCTTCGCTGAAGATCGAGCCGTAGGTGGCCGGCCAGGCTTCTCGCCCGACCTCGACGATCCCGTCCAGGTCATTGCCGTTGGCCGGGCGCACGACGAAGCCGCTCGACCGATTACTGTCCGGGACCGATTCAGGACGACTCACAGAGTTTTCACCACGATCCGTACGTCATGCCCGTCGATACTCAGCGCGTGGCCTTCTCCCTCGGGCAGTGCCTGCAGGTCGGGAGCTGAGCCGAATTGGGCCGCAAGGGTTTCGGAGACGATGAGGCTCTGATGGGCAACGGTCGCCTCCCAGACTTCCTGGTCGCCCAGGATGGTCAGGCTGATGCGGTCGCTGATGTCCAGCCCTGCCTCACGGCGTTCTTGCTGCACGGCGCGCACCAGGTCGCGGGCCAGGCCCTCGGCAGCCAGCTCGGCGGTGACCGTGGTGTCGAGCACGATGAAACCGCCGCGTGGCAACACGGCGCTGGCGACCCCGGCGTCGTGGCTGTCCTGCACAACCATCTCCAACGTGTACTCGCCGTCGAGCAGTTCCAGACCACCGGCGGTGACGGTGCCGTCCGGGGCGCTGGACCAGTCACCTGATTTGGCGCCCTTGATGGCCTTCTGTACCTCTTTACCCAGGCGTGGTCCAGCAGCGCGGGCGTTGACGGTGAGCCGTTGGCTGATGCCGAACTCGGACTCGCTGGCGGCCGACAGCTCGATCAGAGCCACGTTCTTCACGTTCAGCTCATCGCCGATGATGTCGGCGACGTCGGACAGCGCTTCGGCCTGGTCGGTGACGACGCTCAGGTTCGCCAACGGCAAGCGCACCCGCAGGCCCTGTGCCTTGCGCACGCTGCTGCTTACCGAGCAGATCTCGCGGGCGGCGTCCATGTGGGCGACCAGTTCGCTGTCTGCGGGCAGATCCTCGGGCACCGGCCAGTCGGTCAGATGCACAGAACGTCCACCGGTCAGCCCGCGCCAGATCTCTTCGCAGGTCATCGGCAGCAGGGGCGCCGCAACCCGGGTGAGGACCTCCAGCGTGGTGTAGAGGGTGTCGAATGCGTCGGTGACCGACTCGGGCGAGGCGCCGCCGGTGTCCCAGAAGCGATCCCGGCTGCGCCGCACGTACCAGTTGGTCAGCACGTCCAGGAAGGTGCGCACCGCGTCGCAGGATCCGGCGATGTCATATACGTCCAGGCGGGCCGTGATGTCTTCGACCAGGTCTCGCAGCTTGGCGAGCAGGTAGCGGTCCAGCGGGTCGGTGGAGGCTGTGGACCACTTCGCGTCGTAGCCGGTGCCGCCGTCGGCGGCGTTGGCGTACAGGCTGAAGAAGTACCAGGTGCTCCACAACGGCAAGAGTGCCTGCCGGACGCCTTCGCGAATGCCTTGCTCGGTGACGACGAGGTTCCCACCGCGCAGGATGGGCGAGCTCATGAGGAACCAGCGCATCGCGTCGGCGCCGTCGCGATCGAAGACCTCCGAGACGTCCGGGTAGTTGCGCAGCGACTTGGACATCTTCTGCCCGTCGTTGCCCAACACGATGCCGTGCGCGACACAGGTGGAGAAGGCTGGCCGGTCGAACAGGGCGGTGGCCAGGATGTGCATGGTGTAGAACCAGCCACGGGTCTGCCCGATGTACTCCACGATGAAGTCACCCGGGAAGTGGTCCTCGAACCACTGCGCGTTCTCGAACGGGTAGTGCACCTGCGCAAAGCTCATCGACCCGGACTCGAACCAGCAGTCCAGCACGTCGGTGACCCGGCGCATCGTGGAGCGCTGCCCTTCGGGGCGCGGGTCGTCGGGGTTGGGCCGAGTGAGTTCATCCACGAACGGGCGGTGCAGGTCGGTGACCTTGACGCCGAAGTCGGCCTCCAACTCCTCGAAGCTGCCGTAGACGTCGACGCGCGGGTACTCGGGGTCGTCGGACTTCCACACCGGGATGGGGCTGCCCCAGAACCGGTTTCGGCTGATCGACCAGTCGCGAGTGTTCTCCAGCCACTTGCCGAACTGTCCGTGTTTGACGTGCTCGGGAACCCAGGTGATCTCTTCGTTGAGTTCCAGCATCCGGTCGCGGATCTTCGTGGTGGAGACGAACCAGCTGCTCACACCCTTGTAGATGAGCGGTTTCCGGCAGCGCCAGCAGTGCGGGTAGGCGTGGTTGTAGGACTCGCGGCGCAGCAGCACCGTGCCTGCTGTGGTGGAACCGACCTCCCCCGGCGCCCCGTCGGCGTCCAGACGGGTGCGGGCCTTGAGGTGATCCAGGATCGGGCCGTTGGCGTCGAAGACGAGCACGTCGCGGTATTCATTGACCGGGGCGGTGAATCGGCCGTCGATCCCGACCGGCATGACGGCCTCGATGTTCTCGCGGTCGGTGACGACCTTGTCGTCCTCACCGAAGGCGCCGGCGGTGTGCACCAGCCCGGTTCCGTCGGTGGTCGTGACGAACTCGGCGGGCACGAGCCGGAAGGCGTTCTCGTGGCCCAGGTAGTAGCCGAACGGCGGCGTGTACTCGTAGCCGACGAGGTCAGCGCCGGTGTAACGCCCGACGATGAGCGCTTCGACGTCGCCCTTGGCGTCCCCGGTGAGTTCCTTGGCGTAGGCCGCGGCCCGCTGCGCACCGAAGAGGTACCGCTCGGCCTTACCGGTGGGCACGTCCGATTCGACGACGACGTAGTCCAGCTCGGGGCCGACCATGATCGCCAGGTTGCTCGGCAGGGTCCACGGCGTGGTCGTCCACACTGCGGCGTGGGTGCCGCTCAATCCCAGCGGGTCACTGCCGTCGGTTTTGGCACCCATCCGCAGGCCGAGGGTGACGGCCGGGTCCTGCCGGTCCTGGTAGACGTCGTCGTCCATACGCAGTTCATGGTTGGACAACGGCGTCTCGTCGTTCCAGCAGTAGGGCAGTACCCGGAAGCCTTCGTAGGCCAGGCCCTTGTCGTAAAGCTGTTTGAACGCCCAGATGACGCTCTCCATGTACTCCGGGTTCAGCGTCTTGTAGTCGTTCTCGAAGTCGACCCAGCGGGCCTGGCGGGTGACGTACTTCTCCCACTCGTCGGTGTAACGCAGCACCGACTCCCGGCAGGACTGGTTGAAGCGCTCGATGCCGAGCTCGCGGATCTCATCGGTGGTCTTGATGCCGAGTTGGCTCATCGACTCCAGTTCGGCGGGCAGCCCATGGGTGTCCCAGCCGAAGCGCCGCTCGACTCGCCGACCGCGCATCGTCTGGTAGCGCGGCACGACGTCCTTGACGTAACCGGTGAGCAGGTGACCGTAGTGGGGCAGGCCGTTGGCAAAGGGTGGACCGTCGTAGAAGACGAACTCGTTACCACCGTTGGCACCCGCTTCGCGCGCCTGCACCGAGGCCTCGAACGTTCCGTCGGCAGCCCAGTAGTCGAGGATTCGGTCCTCGATCTGCGGGAAGTTCGGGCTCGCCGGAACTCCGAACCCGACGCCGGGGTGGTCTTCGGCGGAGTCAGTGGGCGCAGAGGCGGTGCTGACCTTGGGGTACGTCATCGCGTGGAGGTTCCTTCGGGGGTCGATCGTGCTCACGGTGCCGCACGAGGACGACGTTCCCGGGACTGCCCGGTTGCCGCGGTACCACCTCGTTTGCCGCGCCTTGCTCTCCGCAGAGAACACGGCACGACCCCTCTGGTCCAGGCTGTGACGGGCCCGCCCGTCCGGTTCTACTGAGCGGCCCCGAGGGATTCCGCCGTTCTTCCGGAGACTCGCCGCTGATGACGGCTCAAATGTCGCTGCCCAGAGTCTACCGGCGCCCGCAACCCTCTTCGACGAGGGCCGACGACACTTCCGCCCTACGTGGGCGGTGCCCGGGCAAGCCAGGTCGACTTGGCGTCCTAGGTGTTGCCGCCGGCTGGGGCGCCGCCGACCACACACACGCGGTGCCGCACGGCGGGCGGCGTCGTACGGCACCGGCCGATCGACCAGCTTTTGTCCCCTGGATCGTGACCTCACAATGCCTAGACGCATCGCCCACCGAGGGTTCACCTACCCACATGGTTCGCCTCGGGGCGACACCTGTTCGGAATATGCGGTGTCCCGGACCCTTCACCCCTAAGGAGTTCATGATGTCGCATGGGCGCTACCTCGGTCACCCTGCGCACCGCCGACTCTCGCGTGCAGGTCTCCGAGGCCACGCTGATTCGACTCACGAGCCTGCCCGGCGTCACCGACGCAGGCGTCCTGTGTGCCGTCAACGACCCGGGCTCCGCGCACATGCCGGGGCGCCCCGGGGCGCCGACGGAGATATCCGTGGTCGCAGTCAGCCCTGGAGCCCTCCACGTCCTAGCTCCGACGTACGCCGGTGGCGGCGACGTCACCTCAACCCCGGCCATGGCGCGGCGCCCGGTCGCCGTCATGGGCGTGGGCGCGTGGCGCACGCTCGGCGGCGGCCCCCCGCGCCTGGCCGGGGAGCTCGACATCGGGGGGCACCGGCTCTCCGTCGGCGGTGTGCTCGCCGACGTGCGCCGACACCCGTCGGCGCTCGGTGAGATCTTCGTCCCGCAGGCGTTCGCCGACGCCAACTGGGGCCGCGGGTGCGCCACACGCGAGGTCATCGTGACGACTCTCCCCGGATCGGCGCAGAACGTGGGAGCTGTAGCGGCTGCGACCCTCACCCCCGCCTTTCCGGGGGCATGGACCGTGACGGTGCCACCCTCCCCCGACGCGCTGGCGGCAACGGTTCGGCAGGACCTGACGGGCCTGTACGTCGCCCTGGCGGGGATGTCGCTGGTGATCGGCACCCTGTCCATCGGCAACACGATGTCGATGTCCGTGATGGAGCGCACCGCCGAGATCGGGACCCGCCGGGCGATCGGGTACACCCGTTCCGCGATTCTCGCGCTGTTCAGCCTCGAGGCGGCCATGCTCGGTCTCATAGGTGGACTCCTCGGCGCCTCAGCCGGTGTGGCAGTCCTCGCAGGAGTGACGTGGTTGCGCGACTGGCCCTTCCTCGTGGAGCCCACCTTGCTCCTCGCGGCTGCGCCCGCCGGTGCTGTCATCGGTCTGTTGGGGGGTCTCGTCCCCGTCCTTCGGGCCGCCTGGTTGTCCCCGGCAACCGCGGTGCGCGCCTGATCGGAGAGGGCCCACCGGCGCCCCGGTGCGCGTGTTCCAGGCTCGGTGATAACCGGAGCGCGCATGGCACCCCGCGCCGACCCGAGGTCTTGCTGCGATCTCGGCGCCGGGAGTCGCGGGTAGCGTCGGGGATGACCGAGAGCGTGATCCCCGACGCTACCGCCGCCTGCATACCCTTCCCGATCCGCACTCTTGCTGCCGGTCTGCGCGTCCAAGGCGGACCAGCCAGATGCTCGGATCTGACGAAATGCGACTACAGATCGGGCCGCCGCGCTACCCCTGCGGTGCGGCCTGACTAGCCCCAATCCCCGGGTGCGGCCCATCTTGCCGATACCCCCCAGTAACCGCGTGCAGGTTATGGTCGAGGTATGCCTCCCAGTGAGGCATACCTGAATTTTCGCCAGCTGTAAGGAATTTTGTGCCAATCCCCGGTCGTCTCCGTTCGATGTCCGTCCGCCGATCGGCACCGCGCTGCGCTGCTTCCCACCCCGAATCGCGTGTCGCCGATCACCGCCCCCGCACCGGCCAAGACCGCGCCAGCATCGGTTGTGTCATCCCTTGCCACAATTACGCTGAGTTCGTCGCTGCCGCTATCGACAGCGTTCTGAACCAAACCGATCCCTACGACCAGATCGTCGTGGTCGACGACGGCTCCACCGATGATTCCCCTGCGGTCCTCGCTCGCTACGGGGACCGGATCACGATCGTGACCCAGGAGAACACCGGGCTCCTCGGCACCTGCCTGCGCGGGATTGCTGAACTCGACACCGACTACGTGCACGTCCTGGACGCCGACGACCTCGCCGAGCCGACACTCGTCGAACGTTGCCGCCCGCACCTGGGCGATCGGCCGGTGAAGGTGCAGTTCTCCCTGGCCGCTGTAGACGCACAGGGCAAACCGAACGGTTCGGTATTCCCAAGTTTCGCCCCGGGCTACGACAGTGCGGCCATGCGCGAGGACAACCGGGCCGTGGGCCTGTACCAATGTCCCCCGACGTCAGGCAACATATTTAACGTCCAGACTCTGCGGCGCCTCCCTCTGGACCAGGAGGACCCGCGTGGCCCCCTGGACGGGGCTGGTTGCGCCGTGATGCCGTACCTGGGCGAGGTCGTCACCGTGCCCGAGCCCCTGGGTTGCTACCGGTTGCACGGCGCCAGCATGAGCAACGCCGACCTGCCGCCGAACCTCGACACACTGACCGCGGAGATGACCGCCTTCGAGGCGAACTGGGCCAGCGCCTGCCGTCTGCTCGGATTCGCAGAGCCCCCGTTCGGCTCAGACCTGCCGATCTACCTGTTGGAACGCCGCCAACTCGCCCGGGTCGTCGCCGGGCGACCGGTCGATGCTCGGGAGACAGCGTCCTACATTCGGCGCCTGGCCCAATCGAATCTGCCCACCTGGCAGCGCATCGTTCAGGCGGGGTGGATGTCTTCGCTACTGGTGCCCTCCCCCGCGGCCCGCGAACATCTTGTAGCGCTGCGGCGAAACGGCAACAACCGCCCAGAGTGGGTCCGCCGTCTGCTGGCCATCATCCGCGGCTGAGACCTCCCACGATCTGCGCGCTCAGTTGCGGTCCGGCGGCCGACTCGGGCGCAACCCCGAGCACGGGAAGGCCCACCCCGATCGTCGATGTGTGCGGCACCCTGGGGGGGGGCACTCGCCATCCAGCTATCGGCAAAGACTCCACCTAGATGCTCAGCCGGTAACCGATACCCGGTTCAGTGATGAGGTATTTCGGAGCGGAGTGGTCGGGCTCGAGCTTCTTGCGGATCTGGTTGGCGTACACGCGCAGGTAGTTGGACTCGCGGCCGTAGGCCGGACCCCACACTTCACGCAGCAGGTCCGCGTGTGTGACCAGGTGACCCCGGCGGCGTGCCAAGGCGCTGAGCAGTCGCCACTCGGTGGGGGTGAGTCGGATGAGCGCGCCCCGGGCATCCGTCGCGATCCGTTCGGCGAAGTCGAGGTCGAAATCGGGTGTGTGGACGGGCGGCACGTTCTCTCCACTCTCACTGCCGCCGCGCCGCGCCGCTGCGCGCACCCGCGCCATGAACTCGTCCATACCGAACGGCTTGGTCACGTAGTCGTCAGCCCCCAGATCCAAGGCTTCAACCTTGTCATCGGACTCCTGACGCGCGGACAACACGACGACCGGGACGCTGCTGGTTTTGCGGACGCGACGCAACACCTCGACACCGTCTACGTCCGGCAGACCCAGATCCAGCACGATGACGTCGGGCATGTCCTCGGCCACGCTTTGCAGCGCCGAACGCCCATCCCCTACGACCGCAACGTCGTAGCCGCGCGCCCGCAGGTTGATCCGCAGGGTGCGGGCGATGGCCGGATCGTCTTCCACGACGAGCACCCGCTGCATCATGGCCGTGCCGATCGCGGCGACTCGTCATGCTCGGCAGCGGCACGGCTCGCTCCTGCGGACCCGTCAGCCGTTCCGGGCTCCACCAGCGCTGGCGGCGCCGCAGGTAGGTCGATCGTCATCGTCAAGCCACCTCCCGGAGTGTCGTCAGCTGACACTGTTGCCCCCATTGTCTCGGCCAGGCCGCGTGCAACCGCCAACCCGAGCCCGACCCCGTCGCCGCGTGGCACGTCGCCATGCCGCTGGAAAGGCTCAAAAATCGCCTCGAACGAGGCCCTCGGCACCCCCGGGCCCCGGTCGATCACCCGGATCTGCGTGCGCTCACCCACCCGCGCGACATTGACGACGACCTGCGTGTCGGGCGGCGCATGCCGCAGCGCGTTCTCGACAAGATTGGCCAGAACCCGTTCCAGCAGCCCGGCGTCGGTCCAGGCCGGGCAATCACCCTGGGACCAGACCCGGACCCGTTCGGGGCGGGTGACACCGCGAACCGTCGCCGCGGCCTCGTCGGCGGCATCCACCAGCGCCAGCCGGGGGCGCACCACACCACTTTGCACCCGCGAAGCGTCGAGCAAGTTGCCGACCAAGGCGTCAAGACGGTCGGCGGACTCTTCGATGGACGCGAGCAGTTCGGCTTCGTCCTCGGGATCGAAGTCGACCTCGGACGAGCGCAGGCTTGTCACTGCTGCCTTGACGGCCGCCAGCGGGGTCCGCAGATCGTGCGACACCGCTGACAGCAGCGCGGTCCGGGCCCGGTTGTCGGCCGCCAGCCCGGTGGCCGCGGCCGCCTCGGCTTTCAGGCGTTGCCGGGTCAGTACCGCTGCCGCATGAGCGGCGTAGGCGGGCACGAGTTCGACGTCTCCGGCGCGCAGCGTCTCTCCGACCAGGACGAGTTCGGTGTCCTCGTCGACAGGTTCGCGTGCTGCCGCCGTTTCGACGTCTGCCAGGGCGAAAGCTGGCGTGGCGGCCACCACAGCCGCGACCCTGCTGCCGGTGGGACGTCGGATGATGGCGGCGGCCCGCATGTCGAACATGTCCAGACACTGCGTAACGAGGAACCCCAGCGGGTCGGTCTGCGCCAGCATCGAGTGCGACAGTTGCGTCAGCGCTGCGGCGTCTTGCTCGGCGGTCAGCGCAGCCGCGGCACGGCGCGCGCTGACGTGAACAACCGAGGAGACCGCGATGCCGATGACGACGAATACGAGCAAGGCGACCACGTTCTGCGGGTCGGCGATCGTGAACGTATGTGTCGGCGGCGTGAAGTACCAGTTGAGGGTGAGCGAGCCCAGTACGGCGCACGCGATGGCCGGCCACATCCCACCCACGAGGGCGCTGGCCACCGTGAGCGCCAGGTAGAGCAGCACGTCCAAGGGCAGGTCGTGCAAGGCGCGGGAGACCCACAACCCCCACGTCAACGGCACCAGGCCACCGGTACCCAGCACGAACCCGGCAAGGCGGCGCCGGGCGTCCAGCGCCGCGTCGACGCGTTTACGGCGGCGCCCTTGACCCGCCATCGCGTGATTGACCATGTGCACGTCGATGTCGCCGGAACCGGCGATGACCGCATCCCCGGTGCCCGGACCCCCGAACAGCCGGCTCAAGCGGGAACGACGGCTCGTGCCCAACACGATCTGGCTGGCGTTGACGCTGCGGGCGAGGCCGAGAATGGCAGACGGGACGTCGTCACCGGAGACAGCGTGAAACGTGCCGCCGAGTTCTTCGGCGAGCGCGCGCTGACGGGCCACGGTGGCGAAGTCCGGACCGGTGAGCCCGTCGTTGCGCGTCACGTACACCGCGTGCAGCTCACCCCCGGCGCCGCGGGAGGCGATGCGGGCGGCGCGGCGTAGAACCGTCTCGCCTTCCGGCCCGCCGGTCAGCGCAGCGACCACCCGCTCCCGGGTCGGCCACGTCGCGGTGATGCCGTGATCGCTGCGGTATCGCTCGATCGTCTCGTCCACCCGATCGGCGAGCCACAGCAGCGCCAGTTCCCGCAGCGCCGCCAGGTTGCCGGGGCGGAAGTAGCTGGCGAGCGCCGCGTCGACCTTCTCGGCGGCGTAGATGTTGCCGTGCGCCATCCGGCGGCGCAGCGCCTCGGGTGACATGTCGACCAGTTCGATCTGGTCGGCGGAGCGAACGACGTCGTCCGGCACGGTCTCGCGTTGGCGCACCCCGGTGATGGCGAAGACGGCGTCGTTCAGGGACTCCAGGTGTTGGATGTTGACGGTGGAGATGACGTCGATCCCGGCTTCCAGCAACACGGCGATGTCTTCGAAGCGGCGAGCCCGAGGGGCACCGGTGACGTTGGTGTGCGCCAGTTCATCGACCAGCGCCACGTCGGGGTCGCGCGCCAGGATGGCATCGACGTCCATCTCGGTGAACTCCGCGCCCCGGTGCAGGTAGGTGCGGCGCGGGATGACCTCCAGGCCAGCGAGCATGCTGCCGGTGTAGGTGCGCCCATGGGTCTCCACCAGGCCCACGACGACGTCTTTGCCGCGTTCCATGGCCCGTCGGCCTTCACCGAGCATGGCGACGGTCTTGCCGACACCGGGGGCAGCACCGAGGTAGATCCGCAACCGACCGCGCTTCATGACCCGATTCTCATCCCCCGGTGCCCGCATCGCTTGCCCCTATCCTGCGTTTGCCAGGGCGAGGTTGAGTTCGGTGACGTTGACGCGCGGGCTACCGAGGAAGCCCAGCGAGCGGCCCTGGGTGTGCTCGGTGATGAGTTCCTCGACCTTCGACAACGGCAAAGACCGCGACCTGGCGACCCGGGGCGCCTGCCAGGCGGCGTATTCGGGGCTGATGTGCGGGTCGAGTCCGCTGCTGCTGGCGCTGAGCGCGTCAGCGGGGATCGGCCCGGTGGCGCCGGGGTTGTCCTTCTCCAGGTCGCGGCGGCGCTGCGCCACGGCGTCCAGATGCTTGGCTGCCATCGGGGAGAGGTTGCTCGACCCGCTGGTGTCGCCGGCGTAGTCCGAATCGGAAGGGCGGGACTGGAACCATTGCGGCCCCGGTGCGACCTGACCCAGCAGTGCGGAACCGACGATGCGGCCACCGGAGGTCACCAGCGAGCCGTTGGCTTGGCGTGGCGCGATCACTTGGGCCAGCCCGGTGAAAGCTAGCGGGTAGAGCAACCCCAGCAGGAGGGACAGAACAAGGAATGCTCGAACGGCGGCCAAAGCCTGCCGGACCATGCTGCGCAGAACCGACACGGGGATCACACCAATCCGGGGATGAGAGACACGATCAGGTCGATGAGCTTGATGCCCACGAACGGGGCGATGACCCCGCCCAGCCCGTAGACAAGCAGGTTGCGCCGCAGCAGGGCAGCTGCCGAAAGCGGCCGATAGGCCACGCCACGCAGCGCGAGCGGGATGAGCAGGATGATGATGAGCGCGTTGAAGATGACGGCCGACACCATTGCCGACTGCGGGCTCGACAGGCGCATGATGTTCAGCACGCCCAGGCCCGGGAAGACCCCCATGAACATCGCCGGGATGATCGCGAAGTACTTCGCAACGTCGTTGGCGATGGAGAACGTCGTCAGCGCCCCGCGGGTGATGAGCAGTTGCTTGCCGATGCCGACGATCTCAATGAGTTTCGTCGGGTCGGAATCGAGGTCGACCATGTTTCCGGCCTCCTTCGCGGCGGAGGTGCCGGTGTTCATCGCCACGCCGACGTCGGCCTGAGCGAGTGCGGGAGCGTCGTTGGTGCCGTCCCCGGTCATCGCCACGAGGCGTCCACCGCTCTGTTCGGCCTTGATGAGGGCCATCTTGTCCTCGGGGGTCGCCTCGGCGAGGAAGTCGTCGACTCCGGCTTCGGCCGCGATGGCCTGCGCGGTGAGCCGGTTGTCACCGGTGATCATCACGGTCTTGATGCCCATGCGGCGCAGTTGCTCGAACCGAGCAGCCATTCCCGGTTTGACGACGTCTTTGAGGTGGATGACGGCCACGACCCGGCTGGGTCCGTCGGTTTCCTTCGCTGCGACGACGAGCGGGGTGCCGCCGGAGGCGGAGATCTCATCGACGACCTTGGCGAGGTCGTCCGGGATGCTGCCGCCATGAGCCCGCGTCCAGGCCGAGACTGCGCTGCCGGCGCCCTTGCGCACCGCGCCGCCGTCGGGCAGGTCGACACCGGACATCCGGGTCTGTGCAGTGAACTCGACGAACGTCGCGCCTTGCTCGCGCAGCGCAGCCATCCGCTGCGGCGCGTCCTGCCCATCGTCCAGGTCCAGCTCGCGCACGAGTTCGATGATCGAGCGGCCCTCGGGCGTCTCGTCGGCAAGGGAGGAGGTGTAGGCGGCCACGGCGGCTTGTTTCTGCGTCGCCTCACCGATAGAGATGATCGCGCTGGCGCGTCGGTTACCGAACGTGATCGTGCCGGTCTTGTCCAGCAGCAGCGTCGAGACGTCCCCGGCTGCCTCGACTGCTCGCCCGGACTTGGCCAGAACGTTGCGCTGCACGAGACGGTCCATCCCGGCAATACCGATGGCCGAGAGCAAGGCGCCGATCGTCGTGGGGATGAGGCACACGAGCAGCGCAACGAGGGTGATGACCGACTGCGGTGCGCCCGAGTAGGCGGCCATCGGCGCGATCGCCATGACGGCCAACAGGAAGATGATCGTCAGGGTGACCAGCAGGATCGACAAGGCGATTTCGTTGGGGGTCTTCTGACGCGCGGCGCCTTCGACCAGGGCGATCATCCGGTCGATGAAGCTCTCACCGGGTTTGGTCGTGATGCGCACGACGATGCGGTCGGACAACACCGTCGTCCCACCGGTGACAGCGCACCGGTCGCCGCCGGATTCGCGGATGACCGGGGCGGATTCACCGGTGATGGCCGACTCGTCGACGGTCGCCACCCCTTCGACGACGTCACCGTCGCCGGGAATCACGGCAAACGGGCCGTTCGCCTCGACGACGACCAGGTCACCGATGCTCAGGCTCGCCCCGGGTACCTCCTCGCAGGTGCCGTCGGCGCGCTGTCGCAAGGCCATGGTGTCGGTCTTGGTGGCTCGCAGGGTGGCGGCCTGGGCCTTGCCTCGGCCTTCGGCGACGGCCTCGGCCAGGTTGGCGAAGATGACGGTGGCCCACAGCCACACCGTGATCGTCACCGAGAACACCGAGGGGTGCAGCAGAGCCAGCACCGTGGTCAGCACGGAGCCGACCCACACCACGAAGATCACCGGCGAGGCCACAGTGTGCCGCGGATCGAGCTTGCGTAGCGCGTCCGGAAGCCCGGCCACCGCCAGTTGCGCCAGCGAGGCGCGGGAGGCACCCGGATGGCGGCGCTGACCGCGGTTCTTGTCGAAGATCGCCGTCTGTTCTTCTTCGGCCACGGGGGCGGCGGCGAGGTTGTCGGTGGAGAGCTTCGACATCACAGGGTCGCCTCCGCGATCGGGCCCAGAGCCAGGGCGGGGAAGAACGTCAGGCCGGCGACGATGAGCGCGACCCCGACGAGCAGGACGGTGAACAACGGGGTGTGGGTGGGCATCGTGCCGTCGGTGACCGCGCGGCGCGGTTGGGCGGCCAGGGAGCCGGCCAGCGCCAGTGCCAGCACGATGGGCACGAACCGGCCCAACCACATGCAGGCGGCCAGGGTCAGGTTGAACCAGGGGGTATCGGCGCCCAGCCCGGCGAAGGCGCTGCCGTTGTTGTTCGAGGCGCTGGTGTAGGCGTACATCATCTCGGTCAAGCCGTGCGGGCCGGAATTGGCCAGGGCAGCTCGGGCGCTGGGCATGGCGATGGACACGGCAGTCCCGGCCAGCACCAGGGTCGGCATCGTCAGGATGAACAGGGCCGCCGAGGTGATCTCGGCGCGGCCGATCTGCTTGCCCAGCAGTTCCGGGGTGCGACCCACCATCAGCCCGGCGATGAAAACCGTGATGATCGCGACGACCAGCGCGCTGTACAGGCCGGTGCCGACGCCACCGGGTGAGATCTCGCCCAGCAGCATGTTCGTCATGAGCATGCCGCCCCCCAGCGGCGAAAACGAGTCGTGCATCGCGTCGACGGCTCCGGTGGAGGTGCCGGTGGTCGCGGTACCGAAGAGCACCGAACCGCCGATACCGAACCGCAGCTCCTTACCCTCCAGGGCTCCCTGCGCGGTTCGAGCCAGCGCGCTCTCGGCGCCTAGGCAGGCAGCCCAGGAGCCGAGGAAGAGGGTGGCCATCAGGCCGAGTACGGCCCGGCCTTGGCGGCGGTCGCCGACCATCGCGCCGTAGGTGCGTGGCAACGCGAACGGGATGATGAGAACGAGCAGGATCTCCAGCACGTTCGTCACCGGGTTCGGGTTTTCGAACGGGTGGGCAGAGTTGGCGTTGAAGAATCCGCCACCGTTGGTGCCGAGCAGTTTGATCGCCTCTTGGGAGGCCACCGGTCCGCCCTGGATCACCTGGGTGCCGCCGGCGAGGGTCGTCACACTCGTGGGCCCGGCCAGATTCTGGATCACACCACCGAACAGCAACAGCAGCGCGCCGAGGAAAGCAATCGGCAGCAACACGCGCAACGTGCCGCGCACCAGGTCGACCCAGAAGTTGCCGATGCGGTCGCTACCGGAACGTGCGATACCTCGAACCAGAGCGATCGCAACCGCCAGCCCGACCGCCGCGGAGACGAAGTTCTGCACGGTCAGGCCGAGCATCTGCGCCAGGTGCGTCGCACCGCTCTCACCGCCGTAGCTCTGCCAGTTCGTGTTCGTCACGAACGAGACGGCGGTGTTCAGCGCGGTGTCCACGCCTTGGCCTTGTCTGCCGACGCTCAGCGGCAGATGGGTCTGAACCAGCAGGAGTGTCCACAGGCCGAGCACGCACGCCACAGAGAAGGCGAGAACGGCCCCGGCGTAGGTGCTCCAGCGCTGTTCACCCTCTGGGTCGATGCCGCACACGCGGTAGATCCAACGCTCGGCCCGAGTGTGATGCTCGGAGGTGAAGACACGGGCCAGGTACTCCCCCAGCGGAACATGGGTCAGCCCGAGGATGACGGCGACGGCCAGCATCGTCGTCACGGCGGAGGAGAGTTCGCTCATCAGAACCGCTCCGGTCGCACGAGTGCGTACGCGAGGTAGGCAAGCAGGCCGAGGGCGATGATCCCGGCAATCAACTGTTCGATCACGACTCAGTGATAGCCCCAGCGCGGCGTCGCTCCAGCGGCGTTGACAGGGCGTTGACGGGCCTTGACGCCGTCTTGACGCCGGGACCTGCGGCAGCCGCCACCGGCCTGCCTGGCCCTGTCCGTCACCGCGGGTCGGGAGACACGTATCGACCCCGGCGTGGACGCGCCTAGTGCTCTCGCGCCAAGATGCCAGGCATGACGACGTTGCCTTCCTCTCTACCGAAGCTGTCCGACCCTGATGTGAAACGCACCTACGGGGTTGACTGCAGCATCGGCGCCACCGCCCCGGAGGAGTTCGAGGTGGTTCGGGCGCGAGACCGCGACGATGTCGTGGAGGTCATGCGGTTCGCGGCGGCGACCGGGACCCCGGTGGTCCCGCAGGGCGCCCGGACGGGACTGAACGGGGCGTGTGTCCCCGGCGAGGGCGCGATCGTGCTCAACACCGAGGCGTTGCGCGGCATCGAGCTCATCGACCCCGTGGACGGCATCGCTGTGGCCGGACCGGGCATCGTCACCGATGAGTTCAAGAAGGTGGTGCGAGCCGAGGGCATGTTCTACCCGCCGGACCCGGCATCTTCGGCGACGAGCACCTTGGGCGGCAACGTCGCGACCAACGCGGGCGGGTTGTGTTGCGTGAAGTACGGCGTGACGGCCGACTACATCCGCGGACTGGAGGTGGTTCTGCCCGGCGGGGAGGTAGTGAACACCGGTCGGCGCACCGCCAAGAGTTCTGCCGGTCTGGACCTGACAGGTCTGTTCTTGGCCTCCGAAGGCACCCTGGGCGTTATCACCCAGGTCGTCACCAAGCTCATCCCCGCCCCGGACGACGCCCTGACGGCGCTGGCGACGTTCAGCGACCTGGCGGCTGCCGCGCAGGCGATCGTCGCGCTGCGACGGGACCCGAACCCGCCGTGCCTGTTGGAGTTCCTGGACGCGCCGAGCATCGAAGCGGTGCAGGCGCTGGCCGATTACGGCTTCCCGACCGGCTGCGAGGCGGCTCTGCTCGTGCAAGCGGATCGCCCCGGCCACGTGGCCGAGGACACCCAACGCTACGCGGGCGTGATGGAGTCTTTCGGGGCTGATGAGATCGCGGTGGCCGACGACGCGATGGAGGCCGACGCGTTGCTGGCGGGGCGCCGGGCGTTGAACACCGCGTTGGAGGCCAAGGGGCCCAACCTCATCGAGGACATGTGCGTGCCGATCCGGCAGCTACCAACAATCGTGTTGCAGGGCCGCGAGATCGGCGCCAGACACGGTCTCCAGGTCTCGATGTCCGGACACGGCGGCGACGGCAACCTGCACCCCTCGATTTTCTTCGACCCCACCAGTGCCGACTCCACTGCGGCCGCCCACGCCGCGTTCTCCGACATGGTCGACCTCACGCTGCGGCTGGGCGGCACGATCTCCGGTGAGCATGGGATCGGAACCTTCAAGGCGCCTTACCTGCGACGTCAGGTGGGCCAGGCCGGGCTAGAGCGGATGCTGGCGATCAGGGCCGTGTTCGACCCGCAGGGCTTGATGAACCCGGGGAAGACCTACACCTACCCCGCCCTGTAGAAACCCCAGCCCGGCGCGGCTGCGCGGTGACCGGCCCCGCTCGCTCGGGCGGGCTCGGCGCCGCTGCGCTCACGCCTGGCTGCCGTCGCTCGGGCTCGCAGCCAGCTCGTGCTGCGGCCTGCTTTCGGACACCGCGACCATGTCACCGAGCTGCTCGCCCAGTCTGGGACAATGGCGGGCATGAGTGACCTCTCCCAGCCGCAGCCCGCCGCGACGATCCCCGACAAGCCCACGGTCGATGGCTTGGAGGACAAGTGGGCTCCGGTATGGGAGCAGCAAGGCATCTACCGCTTCGACCGGGCCCGGGCGCTGGACCTGCCGCGCGAGCAGGTGTACGCCATCGACACCCCGCCGCCCACCGCCAGCGGTTCACTGCACGTCGGGCACGTCTTCAGCTACACCCACACCGACGCTCTGGCCCGCTACCACCGGATGTGCGGCCGCGAGGTGTTCTACCCGATGGGTTGGGACGACAACGGTCTGCCGACCGAGAAGCGGGTGCAGAACTTCTACGGTGTGCGCGGTGACGCGAGCCTGCCGTACGTGCCTGACTACCAGCCGAAATATCACGGTGACATGACGGCCAAGGACGTCAAGGACGCCTCCAAGCAGGAGAAGATCAGTCGGGCCAACTTCATCGAGCTGTGTGACGAGCGCACGGTCGAGGACGAGAAGGCCTTCGAGGCGCTGTGGCGCCGGTTGGGCCTCTCGGTCGACTGGGACATCACCTATCGGACGATCGGAGACCGCTCCCGGGCGGTCAGTCAGCAGGCGTTCCTGGAACACCTCGCTGCCGGGAATGCCTACCAGTCCCAGGCCCCTGGTCTGTGGGACGTCACCTACCAGACCGCGGTCGCCCAGGCCGAACTCGAAGCCCGTGACTACCCCGGCCACTACCACCGGGTTGCTTTCCACGCCGCCGACAGCGGCGAGCCCATCTATATCGAGACCACCCGGCCCGAGCTGCTGCCGGCGTGCGTCGCGCTGATCGCGCACCCGGACGACGAGCGCTACCAGCCGCTGTTCGGCACCAAGGTCACCAGCCCGGTGTTCGGGGTGGAGTTGCCGGTGCTGGCCCACCCTGACGCCGAGATGGACAAGGGTGCCGGTATCGCCATGTGCTGCACCTTCGGTGACCTCACCGACGTCACCTGGTGGCGCGAACTGGAACTGCCCACCCGTTCCCTCATCGCCCGCAACGGCCGCATGATCGCCGAGACCCCCACCTGGCTCAGCGGCGCCGGGGCCGACTTCTACGCCGAGCACGTCGCGGGCGCAACGACCTTCAAGGCTCGTTCGGCAATCGTGGACGCCCTGCGGGCCAGCGGCGACCTCGATGGCGAACCCAAGCCCACCCAGCGCAAGGCGAACTTCTACGAGCGCGGCGACAAACCGCTGGAGATCGTCACCAGTCGCCAGTGGTACATCCGCAACGGCGGGCGCGACGGGCAACTGCGCGAGGCCCTCATCGAACGCGGCAAGCAGATCGCCTTCCACCCTGAGTTCATGCGGGTCCGGTACGAGAACTGGGTCGGCGGGCTCAACGGCGACTGGCTCGTCAGCCGTCAACGATTCTTCGGCATCCCGATCCCACTGTGGTACCCGATCGATGACAGCGGCGAGATCGTGCACGACTCCCCCATCGTGCCCGCGACGCAGACGCTGCCGGTGGACCCCTCAGCCGATGTCCCCGCTGGGTACACAGCCGAACAGCGCGGCATGCCGGGCGGTTTCATCGGCGACCCGGACGTGATGGACACCTGGGCGACGTCCTCGCTGACCCCGCAGATCACGACCGGTTGGGGCACCCACGGCGGCGATGATGAGCTGTTCGCCAAGATCTTCCCGATGGACGTGCGCCCGCAGGGGCAGGACATCATCCGTACCTGGCTGTTCTCCACCGTGGTGCGGGCCCACCACCTGCAGGACTGCCCGCCGTGGAAGCACGCGGCGATCAGCGGGTGGATCCTGGATCCGGACCGCAAGAAGATGTCGAAGTCCAAGGGCAACGCGGAGACCCCGGAGGGCATGCTGCAGCAGCACGGCTCGGACGCGGTGCGGTACTGGGCGTGCTCGGCCCGGTTGGGCACCGATGCGGCGTTCGACACCGGCCAGATGAAGGTCGGCCGCCGGTTGGCGATGAAGATCGTCAACGCGAGCAAGTTCGTTCTCGGGTTCGCGCCTTCGCAGGATGGGCACGAGGATCTGCTGGCGCAGGTGACCTCTGCGCTGGACTTGGCGATGCTCGCTTCGTTGGCGCAGGTGGTGCAACAGGCGGGTACATCGTTCGAGAAGTACGACCACACTCGGGCGCTTGAGGTGAGCGAGACGTTCTTCTGGACGTTCTGCGACGACTACCTGGAACTGGTCAAGGCCCGCGCGTACGGCCAGGAGGGTGCGCAGCCGTCGTCGGAGACGAGCAGCGCCCGCGCTGCTCTGCGGCTGGCGCTGGATGTGTTGCTGCGCCTGTTCGCACCGGTGCTCCCGTACGCGACCGAAGAGGTGTGGAGCTGGTGGCGCACCGGGTCGGTGCACCGCGCGTCCTGGCCGGTTGCCCAGGAGTGTTCGCCGGCGCAGGGCGGCGACGCGACGATGCTGGCTGCGGTCGGTGCGGCGTTGGGCGGTGTGCGCCGGGCCAAGTCAGACGCGAAGGTCGGCATGCGGGCCACCGTGTCCAGCGTGACCATCGCGGGCCCCGAGGCTGCCATCGCCGCGATCCGAGCGGCTGAACCGGACCTGCGAGCGGCCGGCCGTATCGAGGGTGACATCACGTACGCGACCGCCGACTACATCGAGGTCCGCGACGCGCAGCTGATCCCGCCACCGCCGAAAAACTGAGTCGCTGTCCCCACAGTCAGCAGCTGAGCACTTTTCGCACGTGAGCCCGGGGGCTGGCCGAAGCGGTCAGCCCCCGCCCGTGGCGTCCACGCAAGACAGCTACTCCGCCTCAGGGACGAGCGCGAACCAGGGCACGTTCCACCCGGCCAACGCAAGCCTGTCATCGACAACAACATCGATGCTGGGGTTCAGCACCGCCCCGCGGGCCGGTTCATAGATCAACCGCTCGCCGCCACTAGCGAAGACAAGCGTCACGTGTCGCGGCAACCACCGGTCCCCCACGTAGAGCAAGGCCGGAGCCTGCGGCGCCACCGAATCCATCACTGAACTCAACGCGGCTGCGCGGGCCGGAGGTGAACCCGCCCGCACGAGACGAAAGACATAAGGGCGTCCGGTCCCCCGTTCGAGCTCCGCCCAGGCACCCCACGGGGACGTCCCGAAGAAGCGAGGCCACGGCGCGTCATACGCCAGGCACCGACCCCGCACCGCCAAGGCATTCGTGCGCGCCATCACGTCCCGCTCGTGCGCCGCAAAAGCCGCCGCCCCGCCACCGATCACGCGCTGCGCAAACCCCGGGTCGGCAAGCATCCGGGCAACGACAAGGCACGCCGCACCGCAACTGATTGCACTCTGCTGACGCGGCCCTGCCCCACCTGCCTCAAGCTGGAACCGCATCCACTCAGGCCGACTCGCGACGCTCCGAACGCTTACCGCGACGCGACGTCCCAGCCCCGCCGTGACGCACCACGGTGGGGGTCACGCGGTCGACCACAACCTCGCGGGTGACTACGACGCGCGCGATGTCCTCGTCGCTTGGCACATCGAACATCACCGGCTGCAAAACCTCTTCCATGATGGCCCGCAGCCCGCGCGCACCTGTACCGCGCTCCAACGCCTGCTCCGCGATCGCCTCAACCGCGCCGTCGGTGAGTTCTAGCTCGACGCCGTCGATCTCGAACATTTTCTTGTACTGCTTGACCAGGGCGTTGCGCGGCTCGACCAGGATCCGCACCAACGCCTCGCGGTCCAACGGCGCCACGGTGGTGATGACGGGCAGCCGGCCGATGAACTCCGGGATCAACCCGAACTTCATCAGGTCCTCGGGCATGACGTCCGCGAAGTACTCATCCGGCTTCTTCGCTGTCTTCAACGCTGCGCCGAAGCCCAGACCTGTCTGGCCGGCGCGCGACTCGATGATCTTCTCCAGCCCGGCGAACGCACCACCGACGATGAACAGGACGTTCGTCGTGTCGATCTGGATGAACTCCTGATGGGGGTGTTTGCGTCCGCCCTGCGGGGGCACCGAGGCTGTGGTGCCCTCCAGGATCTTCAGCAGCGCCTGCTGAACGCCCTCCCCGGAGACGTCACGGGTGATGGAGGGGTTCTCGCTCTTGCGCGCGACCTTGTCGACCTCATCGATGTAGATGATGCCGGTCTCGGCCTTCTTGACGTCATAGTCAGCGGCCTGGATAAGCTTGAGCAGGATGTTCTCGACGTCCTCCCCGACATAGCCAGCCTCGGTCAACGCCGTGGCGTCAGCGATGGCGAACGGCACGTTGAGCATCTTGGCCAAGGTCTGGGCGAGGTAGGTCTTACCGCAGCCGGTGGGACCGATGAGCAAGATGTTCGACTTTGCGATCTCGACCTGCTCGTCGCCCTTCTTGATGCCCTCGCCGGCCTGGATGCGCTTGTAGTGGTTGTACACCGCAACCGCCAGCGACTTCTTGGCGCCGTCCTGGCCGATGACGAACTGCTGCAGGAAGTCGTAGATGTCGCGGGGCTTGGGTAGCTCTTCCAGCCCCAGTTCGCTGGCCCCGGCGAGCTCTTCCTCGATGATCTCGTTACAGAGATCGATGCACTCATCGCAGATGTAGACGCCAGGGCCGGCGATGAGCTTCTTGACCTGCTTCTGACTCTTGCCGCAGAAAGAGCACTTGAGTAGGTCTCCCCCATCACCGATACGTGCCACGCGTCCTCCCTCATGGTCTGCGTTCTCCGCTGTGCCTAGGCGACGCTACCGCCCCCACATCCACACTCGCTCCATTGAAGCGCGGTGTCGGGCGACCGGCACCCCGTTCCGCTGAGGGCGGACAGAGACAAGCGCCCCCTTTGAACTCATCGGCGGGGGCGCTGCTCAGGCAAGGACGACTCAGATAGAGATCGCCCCATTCATGAATCCGAGCACGGCGAACACCGAGCCGAGCACGATCAACGCTGCGACCAGGTACTCGGCCCCGCGCAGCACCGGACGGCCCCTCTCGATCCGGGCCCAGGCGTAGAAGAGGCCCCCCACCAGGTAGAACAGGCAGCCGATCAGCACGTAGGCCAACCCGGCCGCGTACACCAACCAGGCTGCGTAGATCAGTGCCAGGATGCCTACGACCAGGTCCTTGGTCGTCAGTTGCTCGCCGGTGCCGCGATCACAGATGGCAGTCAGCACCTGGTAGGCGGCCGCCAGCAGATAAGGCAGCAGCACCAGGGCCGAGGCCAAGTAGATGAGGCTGGTGTAGGTGCCTTCGTTCACCAGGGTCCACAGCAGCATCCCTTGGATGCACGCCGAGGTGGCCAACACCGCTCCGACGGGGGCGCCGCGGCGGTTCTCCTTGCCCATCCAAGCCGGCATGACGCCGTCTTTGGCCGGACGCAGCAGAATCTCGGCGCACAACAGCGTCCAACTCAGCAGGGCACCAAGCACCGAGACGATGAGCCCGATCGAGATCAGGAGACCACTCCAGCCACCCACCACAGACTGCAGAACCCCCGCCATCGACGGCTCGGCGAGGCCGGCGAGATCCGCCTGCGCCATGACGCCGTAGGAAACCAGGTTGACGAAGACGAGCAAGGCCAACACGGCGAGGAACCCCAGCACCGTCGCGCGACCGACATCGGAGCGCTTGGCTGCCCGCTTGGAGAAGATGCTCGCGCCCTCGATGCCGATGAAAACCCAGACGGTGACGAGCATGGTGCCCTTGATCTGGTCCATCGTCGAGCCCAGGCTGGCCCCTTCGATCCGGGTCATCCGACCCCAGAAGTCGGCCGTGAACACCTCAAGCTTGAAGGCGATCGCGGTCAGAACGACGAATAGCACGATCGGGACGATCTTGGCGACGGTGACGACCGCATTCAGCAGCGCCGCCTCTCGCACTCCCCGCAGCACCAGTGCGGTGTAAGCCCACAACAGCACCGACCCGCACAGGATGGCCAGCGGGGTGGTGCCCTCGCCGAACTGGGGGAAGAAGAAACCCAGCGTGCCGAACAGGAGGACGAAGTAGGCGACGTTGCCCACCCAGGCACTGACCCAATAGCCCCACGCGGAGGAGAACCCGACGACGTTGCCGAAGCCGGCGCGGGCGTAACCGTAGACGCCACCGTCGATCATGGGCCGCTTGGTGGCCAGCGTTTGGAAGACGAAGGCCAGCATGAGCATGCCGACGCCGGTGATCAGCCAACCGATCAGGACAGGACCCGGTGCCGCCACAGCGCCCATCTGGGCGGGCAGGGAGAAGATGCCGCCCCCGATCATCGAACCCACGACCAAAGCCGTCAGGGCAGCAAATGGCAGACCCGCCCCCGGTCCTTGGTCTGGATCAGAGGACGCAGATCGGGCGTGACGCGCTGCAGTAGGCATCAAGGTCACCTCCATAGGGGCCCGGTAAGGCCCAAGGCTTTACAGGATGCCTGCTGAAGCGCCGAATAATCGCCCATTTTGGAAGAAAAGGGCGCGAATCACTACGTCTTTGTCTGCGACGGGTGGGGGTGCACGTAGCCGGCCACACCTTTGCCGCGTGCGGTCTGGCAGCGAAACGAACGGGCCGGAACGTCTGGATAGACGTTCCGGCCCGTTTTCTGCAGCGTCGTACTGGCGCTCAGTCCTGTCGCGAGGCCTTGCGGCTCTCGAGTACCTCGTCGATGAGGCCGTACTCCTTGGCCTCGGCCGCCGAGAGAATCTTGTCGCGCTCGATGTCTTCGTTGACCTGCTCGGGGGCACGCCCGGAGTGCATTCCCAGCGTCTCCTCCAACCAGGTGCGCATTCTGAACACTTCGTTGGCCTGAATCTCGATGTCGCTGGCCTGACCGTAGTCACCACCGGCAAGTGCCGGCTGGTGGATCAGCACGCGGCTGTTCGGCAAGGCGTAGCGCTTACCGGGGGCACCGGCGGCAAGCAGCACTGCCGCTGCAGAAGCAGCCTGCCCGACGACGAAGGTCTGAACGTCGGGTCGGATGAACTGCATCGTGTCGTAGATCGCCGTCATGGCCGTGAACGAGCCACCCGGGGAGTTGATGTACATGACGATGTCCCGGTCAGGGTCCTGACTCTCCAGAACGATGAGCTGGGCGATGATGTCGTCCGCCGAAGCGTCGTCCACCTGGCAGCCGAGGAAGATGATGCGGTCCTCGAACATTTTGGTGTACGGATCGGTGCGCTTCATGCCGTAGGAGGTGCGCTCCTCGAACTGCGGCAAGATGTAGCGGCTGGACGGGCTGGGGACGGCGATGCGCGGCGCCGGAGTGATGTTCATATAAGACTCCAAGTCTGCGATGGGGATCAAGCCTGCGTGCCGCCGGCGCCGGGGGTGTCACTCGCCTGCGTGAACACGTGGTCGACGAACCCGTACTCCTTGGCCTCCTGCGCGCTGAACCAGCGGTCGCGATCGGAGTCCTTAGTGATCTGTTCGACGCTCTGACCAGTGTGCTCCGCGATGAGCTCAGCCATCTGACGCTTGATGAACAGCATCTGCTCGGCCTGGATCTTGATGTCCGTGGCGGTGCCGCCGATGCCACCCAGCGGCTGGTGCATGAGGATGCGACTGTGTGGCGTTGCGTAACGCTTGCCCTTGGCGCCTGCGGACAGCAGGAACTGGCCCATGCTGGCGGCCATACCCATGGCGACCGTGCAGACGTCGTTGGGGACCCAGTTCATCGTGTCGTAGATCGCCATACCCGCAGAGATCGAGCCACCCGGGGAGTTGATGTACAACCAGATGTCGCGCTCGGGATCCTCAGCAGACAGCAGAAGCAGCTGCGCGCAGATGGCGTTCGCGTTGTCGTCGCGAACATCCGATCCGAGGAAGATGATGCGCTCCTTGAGGAGCCGGTTGTAAATGTGGTCGTCGAGCCCGCCCTTGGGGCCGGGTTCGGCGGCGACGATGTCGCTGCTGTGGCTCACGCTTTCTCCATCTCTGCCATCATGCTCGGCACGTTCGGTGATGCTCGTCGTGGTTCTTGCCGGACCGTCCTGGCCTACATCCACATCGTCCCTAACGCCGTGAAGCTGCGGGACCATCCCATTGTTCGCCCACGGCGGACGGGGCGAGCTGGGACCCACCCTGAGACATCGGGCGAAACGCCACTGAGGGCTGGACTTTGGAACACCTCGAACCTGCCAGCCGGGCAGGCCAGGCAGTGCTCGGGGTCCGAAGTCCAGCCCTCAGGGTCGTTGTCCTCTGTGTCGCTTTACTTCTCGTCGCTCTCGGCCTCGACCGCACCGTCCGCGACCGGCGCGGACTCTTCCTCGGCCTCGGCGCCGGCCTGGTCGCCGTCCGACTCATCCTCGTCCGAGCCGTCCACGGCGGCGCTCAGGTCCACAACCTCACCGTTGGTGTCGGTGACCTTGGCCTGTTCCATGACCGATGCCAGCGCCTTGCGGCGGGCGACTTCGCTGGCCATGGCCGGGATCTGGTCACCTTCCTGCATCGCCTGTGCCAGCTGTCCGGGCTCCATGCCGTACTGCTGGGCGGTCATGATGAGGTACTCGATGAGCTCCTGCTGGCCGACCTGCACTTCGGTCTTCTCGGCGATCTCGTCGAGAAGGAGCTGGCTGCGCAGCGCCTTGCGAACGTTCTCTTCGACCTCGGTGCGGTGCGCCTCGTCGTCCTGGTCATCGTGCTGACCGTTCTCGAAGTGCGCCTGAATCTCGGCTTCGACCGCAGACTCCGGCAGCGCGATCTCGACCGTGTCCAGCAGGTGCTCGAGGATCTTGTCGCGCGCTGCGATGCCCTGCTCGAAGGACTTGGCCTGCTTGGCTTGCTCACGCAGCGAAGCGGTGAGCTCCTCCAGCGTGTCGAACTCCGAAGCCATCTGGGCGAAGTCATCGTCCAGCTCGGGGAGTTCGCGCTCCTTCAGCGCCGTCAAAGTGACGGTGATCTCGGCTTCCTGGCCCTCGTGCTCGCCACCGGCAAGGGGGGCGTTGAAAGTCTTGGATTCGCCCTCGCTCATCCCGATCAGGGCGTCGTCGAGGCCTTCGACCATGGTGCGGGTGCCGATCTCGTAGGAGACGCCGCTGACCGCGTCGATCTCCTCGCCGTTGATCTCACCGCGGATATCGATCGTGGTGAAGTCACCCTCTGCGCCGGGGCGCTCCACACCGACGAGGGTGCCGAAGCGTTTACGCAGCTCCTCGAGGCGGTTGTTGGTCTCTTCCTCCAGGCCGCTGTCGTCAACGGGGTCGACGACGACCTCGATGCTGGAGAAGTCGGGAAGCTCGATGGTGGGCCGCACATCGAGTTCTGCGGTGAACACCAGCTGCTCACCCTCGCCCGTGGGCAACTCGGTCAGGTCGACCTCGGGCTGCCCCATGGGGCGAACCTCGTTCTCGGCCAGGGCTTGCCCGTAGAGGTTGGGCAACGCTTCGTTGACGGCCTCCTGCAGGACAGCCCCCTTGCCGACGCGCTGCTCGATCAGACGGGCGGGGACCTTGCCGGGGCGGAAGCCAGGCACAGAAATCTGTGCACCGATCGACTTGTAGGCCGCATCGACGCTTGGCTTGAGCTCCTCGTAGGGGACCTCAACGGTCATCTTGACCCGGGTCGGAGAAAGGGTCTCGACGGAACTCTTCACTGCGCGCACTCCAGCTGTCGGCGACGGATGTTCGGTGTTCGTCTTGCTCGACTCCCCCGCGCCAGGTACGGCACGGCGGATCGTCGTTCAATGCTACCGGTCTGGTAGACACAGTCGGAATTTCAACTGTGTCACCGCCGATCGGTCGGGCTGACAGGATTTGAACCTGCGACATCGTGCTCCCAAAGCACGCGCGCTACCAAGCTGCGCCACAGCCCGTGAACGCCCCATGTTAACCCGGTTGTGACACTCTGCCGATCGCACCCCCCGTAAAGACCGGCGATTCGTAACGTTCTGGATGGCCGATTCGAAGGTGGGGCGTCCGAGCGGTATGCTGCTGCGCGCGGGTAACCGCATGCGGGTGTAGCTCAATGGTAGAGCCCCAGTCTTCCAAACTGGCTACGCGAGTTCGATTCTCGTCACCCGCTCACTTCTTCTCTCGCAAGGCCGCTCCGGTGCCCTACTTCGGTAGTCGTCAACACCGCGGCCGCTCGCTACCTTCGCCGGCCCGTGTCCGAGCGTGCGGCAGCACAACCGGCACCTCATGGCGCGCCCTGCCGGTGTTCGAGCCTCGTAGGCGCGTAGGTGCGGGCGTTCACCCACCTCGCTGCGCGACAAGCCCACGGGGTCTACGGGACATCGAAGGCGCTCGCTCAGGTCAGTAGCCAGACTCCACAGAATGAGTGCGTTTGCGGAGCGTGGGCCCGGTTGCTTGGGCAGCAATGTCACTGCGGACCGCCCGAGCAGCAGGAGATCTCATCGCGGTGGCACACACCGGGCGCTGGCGCAGAACTAGCGGCCTGCTGCGCGGCACCGTGTCCGCGCCGCCGCCCACAGTGAACCGCGGCACGCCCCGGGCAGCCAGGAACGGCAGGGGGCCCCTACCTATGCCACGGTAGGGGCCCCCTTGCACGCTGCCTCAATCAGGACTGGCGGGTCTTCTGAACGTCGTCCTTGGCGTCTTGAGCAGAGCCCTTGACGTCCTGGGCCGCGTTCTGGCCCTTGTCCTTGACATCCTTGGCGACATCCTGGCCCTGGGCCTTGACGTCTTCGACTGCGCCCTGGCCCTCGGCCTTGACGTTCTCGGCCGCGATGGTGGCCGACTCCTTGAGCTCCGCCGCAGCCTCCTGGGCGGGCGCCTTCAGGTTCTCGGCTGCTTCTTTAGCCATCTGCTGGGCGTTCTCGGCCAGCGGCTGAGCCTTCTCCTTGAGCGCGAGCGAAGCCTGCTGCTCACGTTCGGTGGAGGGCAGCAGGGAGCCGAACAGCCAACCGGCGCCCAGGGCGATGAGCCCAGCAGCCAGCGGGTTGCCCTGCGTGCGGCGACGCGCCTGGGTCGGCGCGCCAGCGACAGTGTCCTGGACCTCGGTGAGGCGCCGAGCGGCCTGGTCGCGAACGTCTTCGGCGCGCATCGAGGAGTTGTCACCGTTGTCGGCGACCCGGTCACGGACCTCCTCAGCGGTGCCCATGATGCGTTCCTTGACGCTGTTCACGGCGCCGGTCATCTTCTCGCCCTGGCGGCGAGCCATGTTGCCGGGCTTGACCTGCTCGGAGAGCGCGTCGACGTTGCGGGACAGGTCCCGGCGCGTCTTGTCGATCTCGGCGCGGATCTGGTCGGGGTCTTGGTTGCTCATGCCGTCTCGTTTCCCTTCATCGCGTCCGGGATACGCGAGGCCGAGTCGACCGTCTGCTCCATCCCGATGTCTTTGAACTGCTTCTTGCCCACGATCGCAAGGACCGCGGCGATGATGGCCCACAGGACCGTCACAGCGAGGGCACCCCAGCCGAGGTTGAGCGGCTCGAAAGCGGAGCCGATCCACCAGGCGAGCGCCAACGAGAAGAAGATGAGCACGAGGAGTGCGGCCACGCCCGCCCCGGCGAACATCCCGATGCCCTTGCCGGCCTGCTTGCCCGACTGCGTCGCCTCGGCCTTGGCCAGGGCGATCTCTTGGCGGATCAGCGTAGACATGTCGGCGGTGATGTTGCCCAGACGCTCGCCCAGGCTCATGTCCTCGTCGTATGCAGCCGAGTAGGCGTCCTGGTGGACGCGGTCGCCCGAGCCCGTAGCGGACGTACTCATCGGCGGCCCTCGTTCCCGGCAGTGCCCGGGTAGTCGCCGGCGCCGCCGTACTGCGGGCTCGACTGACCACGAGCTGCCGAGTCGACACCGGTGGTGTCAACCACGCCATCCTGACCCGCGTAGGCGGGCTGGACGTAGCCAGGCTCGGTGTAGGCAGGCTGTACGTGGGTTGCGTCGTAGCCGGCAGCCGGACGCTGCATGCGGGTGTACTCGGTGCCGGAGTAGTTCGGCTCGTCGTCACTGCGTGCATCATCGGCAATGCTGCGGGTCAAGCGACCGGCGACCAGACCGGTGACAGCAGCCACGGCCAAGAAGGTCCCCGGCTTGCGACGGGCGAAGCGCTTGACCTCCTCCAGGAGCTCGGCCGGGCCGCGCTCGTCGAGCCACTGCGAGTACGAATGCAGCTGACCCGAGGCCTGGTGAGCAAGGTCGCTGGCGATGCCGGGGGCCGGCTTTTCGCCCTGCGCCATGCTGGACAGGTCGGAGCTGAGCGTGCGCAGCGTCTCGGTCAGACGCGACTGCTGAGTGCCGAACTGCGTCGACATTTCTTCGCGGGCCTGGGAGAACAGGGCGGCAGC
This sequence comes from Gephyromycinifex aptenodytis, assembly GCF_012277275.1. Lineage (GTDB taxonomy): Bacteria > Actinomycetota > Actinomycetes > Actinomycetales > Dermatophilaceae > Gephyromycinifex > Gephyromycinifex aptenodytis. Next base: position 863,844 of record NZ_CP051155.1, read on the forward strand.
GTGCTGGCCAGCCTCGTCCAGGACCTGCTGGGCTTCGGCCTTGGCCGTGCCGGCAACCTCGGTGGCGCTGCGCTTGGCGGAGTCGGCAACCTGGGCGGCGCCCTCCTTCGCGGTGCCTGCAACCTCGGCTGCGTTCTGCTTGGCGTCATCGGCCACGCCTGCGGCGCGGTCCTTGGCTACGTCCTTGGTTGAGTTCTCATCGTGCTTGGCACCCGTCGACCCGGGCCCGGTCGGGTTCACCGGATTCCCAGTTGCCGCGGTGGCGCCCGCCTGCTCGAATGGTTGCGACATGTGTGCTGTGTCCTCTCCTCATGATGCGTCCAACGCCCGACTTCCTGAGGCAAGCGTTACCTGCTCCAATACCCGTGGGTGCGTAGGCCGAAACATCGAGGCGTGACTTTTTCGGACGCTCGAGCAAGTCCACCGCCGCTCGCCTCCTGGGGCGGCTCCGAAGCGGCAGTAGTTGGGTCTCAGTCGTGCCAGAAGAGCACGACCGCGCGATCGTCGTCCTCGCCGCTGGCCGCCTGGTCACACAATTCTTGGGCGCCCCCGGTGAAACCGCACGGAACCAGGTATTCGGCCTTCCCGAGCAACCGGTCTATCCCGTCGTCCAAGGTGCGGTCGTGCTTTTCCACTAGCCCGTCGGAGTAGAGCAGGACGGCGTCGCCCCGGTTGAGCGTGCCGCTCTCGCAGGGATAGTCGGCGCCGGGAAGCAGGCCCAAGGCGGGCCCGCCGCGACCGTCCAGCACCTCCCAGTCCCCGCAACCAGCAAGGAAAGTCGCAGCCGGTGGATGCCCTGCGCGCCGCACCAAGAACTCCCCCGTGCCCAGATCAACGAACAGGTGGATCGCGGTCGCGAAACCCTCTTGCCATCCCTGCCGCAAGACGTAATCGTTGGCGGCCGCCAAGAACTGGTGCGCCGGTACCGCACCCAGCAGCGCGTCCAGGGCACCGGAGAGTTGCACCGCGCGGGAGGCAGCCTTCAGGCCCTTACCGGAAACGTCGACCAGCACGATTTCGACCCGATCACTGCCCGGATTGCGGTGCGCGACGATGAAGTCCCCGGAGAAGGGATGTCCGTGCGCGGAGTTGACGCAGCTCTCAACCCGCCATGGGGAGATCAGCTGCGGCATGCACGCCCGAGCCTTCAGATCGCCGCTCAACTCGTACAGCAGCGTTTCGCCGCCGCGCCCCTGCACGCCCACCCGGGCACGCCAGCTCGAACGCCACATCGTGACAGCCGCAATGAGCATGCCGGCGACGAAGGAACCCAGCGCATCTCGGGTGTCATTCAGCAGCACTCCGCCGATGACGATGGCGCTCAACGAAAACCCGGCAATGAGCGCGTGCTCGGTAGGTCGATGCATCACACCCGAGATGACGATGGCCGGTAGGAAAGCCGCCCAAGGAACACTGCCGGGAGAGGTTAGGGCGGTGAACAACAGGCTCACCGTGATGAGCACGAGCAGTACCGAGACCGCCTGAGCGTTCGCCGGCCCGTCCGGGGCCACCGCCCGCAACCCGCGTGACGTCAGTACCTCGGGACGTCGGCGCGGGGCGCGGGCGGAAATGCTCGGCATCTGTCGGACCTTAGTCGCACACGTTTAGGGTGACAAACCGGTCACTATGCCACGTCGCCACCGCGGACCGGCGCCCTGGTATCGGCGCTGGATGTCGTAGGTCCGCCACGGCCTGCAATCGCTTACTCCGTCAAACTCCCGGTGGCCTCGAAACGACTCATCAGGTCGATCCGGCGCTGGTGGCGCTCTTCCCCCGTGAAGTCGGTGGTGAGGAAGACGTCGAGAATCTCCTTGGCCGTGGCCAGGTCGGTCAGCCGCGCGCCGATGGAGACAACCCGGGCGTCGTTGTGCTCCCGGCCGAGCTTGGCTGTTTCGGCGTCATAGGCCAGGACCGCGCGCACGCCCGCAACCTTGTTGGCCGCGATCTGCTCACCGTTGCCCGACCCTCCGAGCACGAGACCCAACGACATGTCGTCAGCAGCGACAGCCTGCGCGGCCGGGATGACGAACATGGGGTAGTCATCCTGGGGGTCGTATTCAGCCGGTCCGTGATCGGTGACGTCATGACCCTGCTCGCGCAGGTAGGCGACCAGTTCGTTCTTGACCTCATAGGCCGCGTGGTCGGCGCCGACGTGAATCTTCATGGAACTCCTTTGGATACGTGCAGGGGGCGTCGGGGGTGTGCAGTGGGTGCGGTCTCAGTCGAAGATGGGGCCTACATCGCGGCTGCGTTTGATTTCGAAGAATCCGGGGGTGCCGGCAACGAGAACGCACCCATCCCAGAGTCGACCGGCGGCTTCTCCCTTGGGTGCCGGGGAAAGGACCGGGCCGAAGAAGGCGACCCCATCCACTTCGATCACCGGCGTGCCCACCTCATCACCGACCAGCGCGATGGCCTCGCCGTGGCTGGCGCGGAGCAGGTCGTCAACCTCGTGGCTGCTGGCGAAATCGGCCAGCGACGCCGGCAGATCCAGGGCCGCCAGCGACTCCTGAATGATCGCCGGCATGTCGCGGCGCCCCTGCAGGTGCAGCCGGGTACCCATCTGGTCGTAGAGCCCCTTGACCACGTCTTGTCCGTGCTCGCGCTTGGCGGCGGTGATGACACGCACCGGCCCCCAGCCCGTCTCCAGCATGGCGCGGTAGTCATCGGGCAGGTCGTCGCGGCCCTCGTTGAGCACCGACAGGCTCATAACTGACCACAGGACCTCAACGTCACGAACCGTCTCGACCTCCATCAGCCATCGTGAGGTCAGCCAGGCCCAAGGGCACAGGGGGTCGAACCACATACGCGTTTGCATGCTCATGAAGCCCATCCTGCCAGTCGCCGCGGCGTGACAGGATGCAGGCCAGGTATCCGTCAGTACGCTGCTGCGCGCGCTGCGCAGGCACCCCATAAGGAGACGTCCGTGCCGGGTCAGAATCTCACGCGCGAGGAAGCCCGCACGCGGGCCGAACTACTATCTGTTTCGTCTTACGAGGTTGAGCTCGACATCGTCGAGGCTCTGGACCCCGATCGTGCAACCTTCCCGGTTTCGGCCCGAGTGCGGTTCTCCTGCGAACGCCCCGGCGAGTCCACCTTCATCGACTTCATCGGCGAATCGGTGGATCGAATCGTGCTGAACGGGGCTGAGCTGTCCCCGACCGAGCACTATGCGGATTCGCGGGTGCAGCTTCCGGACCTAGCCGCCGAGAACGAGCTGTTGATCCAGGCGCACGGGCGCTACATGAACACCGGTGAAGGGCTGCACCGTTTTCTGGACCCGGTCGACAACGAGACCTACCTGTACACCCAGTTCGAGGTCGCGGACTCGCGCCGGATGTTCCCCGTCTTCGAGCAGCCAGACTTGAAGTCGCACTTCACCTTCGCAGTGAGCGCCCCCGCGCGATGGGCCGTCATCTCCAACCAACCCGGCGCTCAGCCAAGCCCGGCAGACACCCGTGAAGTGGCCGGGACCCAGGTGGAAGTGGCCCGCTGGGAGTTCGCCCCCACTCCCCTGATCTCCTGCTATCTGACGGCGCTGCTCGCCGGCCCGTACGCAAGCGTCGAAGATTCGGTCACGCTGGGCGACGGCCGTACGGTGCCGCTCGGCCTGTACTGCCGCAGTTCGCTGTTGCCACACCTGGACGCCGAGAACATCTTCGACTGCACCAAGAAGGGGTTCGCCTTCTTCGAGAAGGAGTTCGGGCTGCCCTACCCGTTCGAGAAGTACGACCAGATCTTCACCCCCGAGTACAACTCCGGGGCGATGGAGAACGTCGGCGCGGTGACGTTCAACGAGATGTATGTTTTTCGGGCCAAGGTGACCGAAGCGATCATCGAGCGGCGGGCGCTGACGATCCTGCACGAGCTGGCCCACATGTGGTTCGGCAACCTGGTCACGATGCGCTGGTGGGACGACCTCTGGCTGAACGAGTCCTTCGCCGAGTGGGCCTCCAACACCGCTCTGGCCGAAGCAACGCAATGGACGCAAGCCTGGACCACCTTCGCCACCTCGGAGAAGAGTTGGGCCTACCAGCAGGATCAGCTCTCCTCCACCCACCCGATCGCCGCCGACATGCGGGATCTGGAGGATGTGGAGGTCAACTTCGACGGCATCACCTATGCCAAGGGCGCCTCCGTACTGGCTCAACTCGTGGCCTACGTGGGACGTGAGGCGTTCACCGCCGGGCTGCGGGCCTACTTCGTCCGGCACGCCTGGAAGAACACGACTTTGGATGACCTGCTCACCGAGCTGGAAGCCACCTCAGGTCGCGAATTGCGTTCCTGGTCCAAGGCGTGGTTGGAGACGGCCGGGGTCACCACGCTCAGCGCCCACATCGAGACCGGGCGCGACGGCCTCATCAGCGCGGCCAGCATCGACCAGAGCGCAACCCCGGAGCACCCGACGCTGCGCCCGCACCGGTTGGCGGTGGGTTGCTATGACCTCATCGACGGACTGCTGCATCGCCGCCAACGGATCGAAATGGACGTCCAGGGGGCCAGCACGCCGGTCCCGGACCTGATCGGTCAGCCGCGACCCGACCTGCTGCTCGTCAACGATGACGACCTGGCCTACGCCAAGATCGCTCTGGACGAGCAGTCGCTGCACAGCGTGACCCAGCACGCGAGGACCCTTCCCAGCCTTGCTCGTTCGCTGGTCCTGGGGGCGGCCTGGGAGTCCACCCGCGACGCCCAGATGTCGGCGCGGGACTTCATCGCCCTGTCTCTGGGCGTCTTGGACGCCGACCTCGATTCGACACTGCGGCGCCATCTCCTGGGCCGGATCGCTACGGCGTTGCATCAGTACACCGCCCCTGAGGCCAGGGCGAAGACACACGCCGCGATCAGCGGACGGCTCAAGGAATTGGCCCTTCACTGTGAGCCAGGCAGCGACGCACAATTGCAGTTCGTCTCCGCCTTCGCCTCGTATGCCCGAACCCCGGAAGACACCTCGCTCATTCAGGCCTGGTTCGAGGGCCAGACACCCCCGGGGCTGGCCCTGGATACCGAGATGCGCTGGACACTGTTGACCTCTCTGGTGACGGCCGCTGTGGCCGGCGAAGCCGAGATCGTCGCCGAACTGGAACGGGACGGCACCGCTACCGGTCGGGAGCGCGCTGCGCGCGCCCGCGCAGCCGTGCCCACCCTTGAGTCGAAAGAGAATGCGTTCATCTCTGCCGTCGAGCGGGACAACCTGCCGAACCAGACCTTGGACGCCGTCGCCGAAGGCTTCCAGCGGGTGCACGACCTCGACCTGCTCGCCCCCTTCGTGCAGCGCTACCACGACGCCCTGATCTCGGTGTGGTCCGGACGCACCCATGCCATCGCTGAATCGGTTGTCGAGCAGTTCTACCCCTCGGCGCTGGCCGGGCCGGAGCTACTGCAGCAGACCCAGGCATGGCTGGATGCGCACCCGGACGCCCCGGCCGGCTTGCGGCGCCTGGTCGCTGAGAACCGTGACGGCGTGGCCCGCGCGTGTCGGGCTCAGAGCCGGGACGGCCAGGGGTGAACCTGGACCGGGTCACCCCCCAGCCTTCCAGCGCCTCCGTTCACACCGGCCGCAAGAGCGTCGTCGCGTGGGCGTTATGGGACTGGGGTTCGGCTGCGTTCAACGCCGTCATCACGACTTTCGTCTTCACCGTCTACCTGACCAGCAAGAGCTTCGGGGAGACCGACGCCAGCACGGCTGCACTCGGCACCGGCATGGCCGTCGCCGGGCTAGCGGTAGCCCTGTTCGCGCCGGTCACCGGCCAACGCGCTGACCGGGCCGGCCGATCAGCGTGGTGGTTGGGCATGAACACGCTGATCGTGGTGGTGCTCTCGGCGCTGATGTTCACCGTGAAACCGGACCCGTCGCTGCTGTGGTGGGGCGTGGGGCTGGTGGCGGCGGGCAACGTCTTCTTCGAGTTCGCCAGCGTCAACTACAACGCCATGCTGCACCGGGTCTCGACCCCGGAGACCGTGGGACGGGTTTCCGGGCTGGGTTGGGGCGCGGGCTATCTGGGCGGGATCGTGCTGCTGCTCATCCTGTTCGTCGGGTTCATCCAACCCGAGGTCGGCTGGTTCGGGGTCAGCACGGAGCAGGGCCTGAACGTGCGCGTCTCGATGCTTGTCGCGGCGGCCTGGTTCGCTCTGTTCGCCCTGCCGGTGCTGCTCACCGTGCGCGACGAGCCTCGTGAGCATGCGCCTCGGGAGAAGGGTCTGGGGCTGATCGGCTCCTATGTAGCGCTGTGGGGCACAGTGCGCGGGCTGGCCCGGGAACATCCGCACACGCTCTTCTTTCTGCTTGCCTCTGCCGTCTTCCGCGATGGGCTGGCGGGCGTCTTCACCTTCGGGGCGGTCATCGCTGCCGGCACGTTCGGTTTCTCCGCCAGCAGCGTCATCGTGTTCGGTATCGCCGCAAACGTCGTGGCAGGCATCGCCACCATCGCTTTCGGGGTACTCGATGACCGGGTGGGACCTAAATGGGTCATCGTCGGGTCGCTGGTGCTCATGGTGCTGGCCGGGTTCGGCATCTTCGTCCTACACGATCAGGGCGCCCGCATCTTCTGGATCCTGGGACTCGTCCTGTGCATCTTCGTCGGACCGGCTCAGTCCGCTTCTCGTTCCCTACTGGCCCGTGTCATCCCCGAAGGGCGTGAAGGAGAGATATTCGGCCTGTACGCCACGACCGGACGAGCCGTGAGCTTCCTGTCCCCGGCGATGGTCACCCTGTCCATCAGCATCGGCAGCCGAGTGGAAACCGGCAACGCCCAGCACTGGGGCATTCTGGGGATCTCCTTGGTGCTGCTGCTGGGGCTGGTGCTGCTGCTACCGGTGAAAACCCAGCAGAGCCGCCCCGCCCGCCAACTCTGAGGCGCCACCGCGCCGCCGCGAAACCTGGGCGACGATTCACGGCGGCAACACAGTCGACCCGCCACGCCATCTGGCGCGGCGGGTCGACTGTTGCCTGCTGTGGGTCAGTTGCCGTGCGTTCCGCGGTTGACGCAGGCCGCCAGACGGCGCCCCGGACGGGAGTCGATGACGTCCTGTAGCTTCAGCGGTCGGCGGTCGGGGTCAGCCAACGAAAGTCGCCAGTTGGGGTACTCGTCGGAGGTCCCCGGCTGGTTCATCGCCCGCCGGTCCCCGACAAGGTCCGGCACCGCGATCCCCAGCAACGCCGCCGGAGACCACGACAGGTAGCGGTGCAGGCCCTCCACCGTGGCCCGCAAGCCCTCTTCGCCGTCTAACGGCTCGCCTTGACTCAACAGGCCCCGCTCACGCAGCGCGCCCATCATCTTTTCGCGTTCGGCTTCGTCTTCTGCCCGTTCGATCTCGATCGGGCGGGTGAACAGGTCCAGCTCCTCCCGGATGGCCATGTGTTCACCCGTCAGGTAGCCCGCGGTCGGCGGCAGGTCGTGCGTCGTCACCGAGGCCAGGCACAACGTGCGGTAGCTCTCCGGGGGCAGCGGGCGGCCGTCCTCGCCCTTCTCGAACCACAGGATCGAGGTGCCGAGGATGCCGCGCTTCGCCAAGTAGGTGCGCACCCACGGCTCGACGGTGCCAAGATCCTCACCGATGACGACAGCTCCGGCGCGCTCGGCCTCCAGCATCAGGATCCCGATGAGCGCGTCATGGTCGTAGCGCACATAGGTGCCCTCCAGCGGGGACCGTCCCGCCGGGACCCACCACAGCCGGAACAAGCCGATGATGTGGTCGATTCGCAAGCCACCCGAGTGCCGCATGGCGGCGCGGATCATGTCGCGGAACGGTGCGTAGGCCAGTTCCTCCAACCTGTCCGGACGCCACGGCGGCTGACTCCAGTCCTGACCGCGCTGGTTGTAGGGATCCGGTGGGGCGCCGACCGTGACGTTCTGGGCGAACGCTTCGGCCAATGACCAGGCATCCGCCCCGGCCGGGTGCACCCCGACGGCCAGGTCCTGCACGACGCCCAACGACATCCCGGCCTCGACCATCTCGCGCTGGGCGGTCGCGAGCTGGGTGTCCAGGAGCCACTGCAGCCACATCGTGAACATCACCTCATCGGCGTGCTCCTCACGAGCAGCTTCCGTGGCCTGGCTGCGCGGGTCCTGCAAACCTTCGGGCCATTCGTTCTGACCGTAGGCACGGGTGAAGGCGCACCAGGTGGCGAAGTCCAGCAGGCCGACCCCTTCGCGCTCGCAGAAAGCCTCGAAGGCGTTCTGACGCCGCGGCGGACGTGGCTGGGCGAACAGCAGCCGCAACGCCTGCTCCTTCAGCGCCCAGCAAGCATCACGATCCAGCCGGTCGGAGTCGTTGGCGCGCCGCGCGGCCGCAGCCAGCGCCTCGATCCGGGCGCGGTCTTCGGCATCCAGGTAGGCGACCTCGCTGATGTCTTCGACCCGCAAGTAGATCGGGTTGACGAAGCGACGCGAAGTGGGCAGGTACGGCGAGGGCTCCATGGGCGGGGTCGGTTCTGCCGCGTGCACCGGGTTGATGAGCATGAAGTCGCATCCCAGACCGCGGGCCGACCAGGCGCCCAGCTCGGCGAGGTCTGCGAAATCGCCGATTCCCCAGGAACGTTCCGAGCGAACCGAGTACAGCTGGTTCATCAGCCCAGAAGCGCCGTGCCGTTGCACGGTCGGCGGCAGTTGCAGGCGCGAGGGAACCACTACCAGGCGCCCGGTCGCCGGTTCTTCATCCGGGATCTGGGCAAAGAGGGTGTGCCAGCCGGTAGGGACGTCGGCGGGTACCTCGAAGGTGGCCTCGCCCACCAGCGAGCCGTCGATCAGGCGCGGATCGACCCACTTGTCGATCTGCTTCAGCATCCGTTTGCCGCCCCACTCTTCGAGCTCGAGCCAGACGGTAACCGGACTTCCGTGCGGCACGTGCACGGCCACGGTGATCTCCGTGCCGAGGGTGCTGACCTGGACCGGGGCCAGCATGCGGCGCCAGGGACGCTCGTCGACAGCATTCAGCGCGCGGCTGACGGCATCCGCGTCATCGGTCTGGACGCCCAACGCACCCAGCACCGCGTGGATGGTTTCCGCACTGACGGTGACATGAGCACCCTGCCAGTCCCAGTACTCGGTGGCTACGCCATAGGCGCGGGCCAACTGCGTCAGTTGAGGGGGCAGGGGGTCGTTCGGCACGGTGAGCCCTTCAGGGTCGAAAGCTGGGTTATCCCCCGTGATCCTATGGGGCGCAGGCGCTCACTGACGTCTCGGCCCGCTTGGGCGAGAGGTCCCGTCTTCCCACGTGAACAGGGCGGGAGACCAGGATGCACCTGCAGGACGAGCCGGGACCACCTTGCGCTGGCTCGCCCACCCAGCAGAACAGACTCGATCCGGCAGATACCCACGCTCGCTGTGATGGTCAGAATCAGGCGGGACAATGGGGCCATGTCTGCCCGCGCTCTGGATGTGCTCCCCCACCTGTGGAAGGCCCCCGCGGCCCCGTTGAGCTGGGAGACAGCGTTTGAGTGGTTCCTCGGCGTCCCGATGACGGTGGTGCTCATCATCATCACCGCCTGGGTGCTGCGCTGGCTGGTGCATCGAGGGATCGACCGCTTCGTGGACTCGATGGTGGAGCGCAAAGCCAGGAACCAGACGATAGGCGCGGTCGACCCGGTCCCGACGGCCCAGTTGCCGATCATCCACCGATACGGGCGGAAAGCGGCCCGTGCCATTTCCCAGTCGGGGCTGCTGGCCACCGAACGTCAACGCGCCAGGATCACCACGCTGGGTTCGGTGATGCGCAGCGTGGCCTCCATCGTCATCTGGTCGGTCGCGGCCCTGATGATCGGCAGCCAGCTCGGGCTGGACATGACCCCGGTCCTGGCCTCGGCCGGGGTCGGTGGGGTCGCTCTCGGTTTCGGCGCACAGTCCCTAGTGAAGGACTTCCTGTCCGGGATCTTCATGATTCTGGAGGATCAGTACGGCGTCGGTGACGTCATCGACACCGGCGAGGTTGTCGGCACAGTCGAGGAAGTCACCCTGCGCATCACCCGACTACGTGATGCCGAGGGCGTCGTCTGGTACGTGCGCAACGGTGAGATCGTGCGGGTGGCAAACAAGTCCCAGGGCTGGACCACCGGCATCATCGACATCCCGGTAGCCCCTGACGAGGACCCGATGGCCGTCACCGCGATCCTGCGGGCGGAGATGAAACGCATGTATCAAGAGCCGGAGTGGGCCGAGGTGCTGCTGGCGGAGCCGTCCGTGGCCGGCGTGGAGTCCATCAATGCCGGGGCGATGAGCATCCGGGTATTCGCCAAATGTCAACCGAACCAGCACTGGGGTGCGCAGCGCGAGATCCGGGAACGAGGCAAGGTGGCGTTGTCCCAGGCGGGGATTCGCGGCCCGGTGTGGGTTCCGGGGACGGATGAAGGACGCAGATCGGGTGCCTGATCACAGCGGAGCGGGTTGCGTACCGGCGCATCGATGCCAAGCACCCGCACCCGCGCCCGCTCACCATCGACCTCGACCTCGACCTCGACCGTCAGGGTGTCACCGTCGGCGACCGAAACGACCCGGCCGACCTCGACGCCCGGCGACGAGGTCACCGACGAACCCGCAGACGCAGGCGTAGCGGCCGGGCAACACCCCGCCAGCACCACGACGGCAACCCAGGTGCACGCTGCGACCGCTCCACCGACACCCAAGCCGACGGCTCCCGCGCCCACCGCGGCGTCGCCCTCGCCGATCCCTTCCAGCTCACGCCACCGAGTGAGCGAGATCATGCGCCCTGCGCCGCCTCATCAATCCGCGTGGGCCCCTGGGGCTCCCGCCGCAATCGCGACGGCCCGCACGAGCGCGTCGGCGGCCTCGTCATCCAGGTTGCGCGTGATCCACGACAGCGACACCGGCGTGCTGGTCAGGAAACTGTGCGCGGCAGCCTTGATGCGCTGCTCACCGCTGGACTCCCCGTCCGTCGGAAAGAGGCGGTCGGCGTCGAGCCACGTCCACCGTCATCCCTGACCCGCACCCACGGGCACCTCGGCCCGGCGAGCCGACCACCCAGCGCGTGTTCGTAACCTCTAAGGAGAATAACGACGGCTTCCATGGCGATGGCCATGGGCAGTATGTCTTTAAGGGCGATTGGGGCGCTCTGAAAGTTGTTCATGAGGGGCGAGCGGATGAAGTCGCGAAGCGAGTCCATCGAAGTGTTGGCGCCGCCTCAGAGTCGGCGACCCTTTGGGATACTTGTGAGTGGCTGGCGCCTGGCGATAAAGGCGATCTCGTCGCGTGCAAGATGAGAGGCGACTTAAGTGAGGGACAGATTGCCTTCTGTGAGGAAGTCCGGCAAGAACTAGGTCAGGTTGCAGTTTTCCTGAACTACAACCTGACCTGATGGTGCTCCTGATGCCAGTAGTGGGCCTGCGTCCTTCGATCGTACGTCAACTAGGACATAGTAAGGCTTGAGGTGCCCAGCTTGTTACGCGAGACACATGGCGTTGACGGCAGTATTCGCTATCCCGCTGTGTTTTCCAGGAGCGAAAGCAAACCTGCCTTTGATTCTCACTCAGCTGTCAACGCGCCACCAATCGAAGACGTGGATGGCATAGTACAGGTCCTTCTCCTTCATCCCCCCGGAGTTGGGGAAGGTGGCGGAGCCCCTGGACTTCCGACTGGCGATGATTCCCCTCACGACGGCGTTACCAGTGGAAAGAGTCGCGGCACTTGGGGGAATACGTGGAGTTCAACGTTCCGTTGTCGCGACAGTGTGCGCAAACTTCCGCTGAGAGATAGTAGCCCTTCAGTCGAACCATGCAGCGATCGCCGCCACTGCTGCATGGCTGGCTGTCTTGGTTGGCAATGCCACAGCTGCTGATCGAGTTGAGCTGCCACTTTCGCCGCTAGCTTCGCATGAAGCATAGTTGGACTTGAGCGTTTGGAAAACCGGATGGAGCGATGATTGCTCTACTGGAAAACCCTCAGATTCGGCGATTTCCCGGAGTGCTTTAGCAAGTTCCGCTTCGACTGAAGATCCCTGAGACTGGATGTCCGACGTGATGTCGGAGATGGCCTGATCTGAGGACTCTCTTATCTTCTGGACTTGTTGGTTCGGTGACGTCGGGAGCTGCACTTGACACGCCCCCCCGAAAGTATCCGCCTGCGCCGGTTTTGAGCGCCGCCCTGAGAGACTGCCGGAGTGAACCGGCAACCGAGTCCGTACGAGCTGATGGGCGGCCACGAGGCCTTTTCGCAACTGGTGGGTGAGTTCTACCGCGGCGTCGCCGAGGACCCCGAGTTGCGCGCGATGTACCCCGAAGAGGATCTGGGGCCTGCTCAAGATCGGCTCCGCATGTTCCTCGAACAGTATTGGGGCGGCCCCTCCACCTATCAGGAACAGCGCGGTCACCCTCGGCTGCGCATGCGGCACATGCCGTTCGCGGTGACGCCATCGATGCGTGACCGCTGGCTACACCACATGATGTCGGCCGCGGACACCCTGGCGCTGGAACCGCAACTCGATGCCACCCTGCGCGACTACCTGACACGGGCCGCCTTCTCGTTGGTCAACTCTGAAGAAGGCCAGGCAGCTCCACAAGACCGGTAGCGCTGCACCCACCGGCGCGCCCCTGCCCCGATGCGAGCGGTCAGACGCGGTGGCGGTCCGCCCGTCGCTGCCGAGCGAACCGCCACCGCCGATGAGGGACAACCCGGGGATTACCCCTGAGCGCCATTCATTGCATCGGCCATCCTGGTCTGCTCCGCTTCCGCCTCAGCGGTCCCTGGCGTGTAGGTGCCACGCAAGGAGACCCCCTTGGTCTCAATCGTGAAGAACAGGGCGATCAGGCCGATGGCACAAGCAAGGATCGTGTAGTACGCGGGCCACATCGGGTCGCCGGTCCGCTCAATGAGCCATTGGTTGACCAAGCCCGCGGTGCCACCGAACAGCGAGGTCGAAATGTTGTACCCCAGCGCCAAACCGGCATAGCGCACGTGCGTTGGAAACATGGCCGGGAACATCGCAGAGATCGTGGCCAGCTGTGGCGTGTAGAGCAGACCCAGAACGGTGAACGCGATGATCGCGCCGGCAAAACTCGTTCCCATGAGCCGGTACAACGGCCACGCGAGTAACGCCGTACCGATCAGCGAGAACGCCCACAGGGGCTTGCGTCCCACCCGGTCTGAAAGCCCACCGAAGATCGGAAGCAGGAGCATCATGACGAGTTGGCCGACGATGGGCACGACGAGGGCATGTTCGTCTGAGAGGTTGATGACCTGCTGCAGGTACGTCGGGGTGTAGCTGAGCAGGGTGTAGTTGATGACGTTGAGCGCCAGGACAAGGCCACCGAGCTTGAGAAGCGACGGCATGTGGTGGGCGAACAGCTCTTGCAAAGTCTTGCGATCGGTGGCTTCTTGGGTCTCCTGCGCAGCCAGCTCGACGAAGATCGGGGTGTCCTCCATCTTCGAGCGCAGGTAGAGGCCCACGAGACCGAGCGGCCCCGCCACCAGGAACGGGATGCGCCAGCCCCAGGATTGCATCTGTGCGTCGTTGGTCAAGCCGATGATGGCGAGCATGAGCAGGGCGCCGCCGTTGAAGCCGGCCAAGGTCCCGACCTCGAGGAAGCTGCCGAAGAAGCCGCGCCGCTTATCGGGTGCGTACTCGGCCATGAAGGTCGCTGCACCGCCGTACTCCCCGCCCGTGGAGAAGCCCTGAATGATGCGCAGCAAGTAGAGCAGTATCGGCGCCCAGATACCGATCTGCGCGTGGGTCGGTAGAAGGCCGACACAGAAGGTGGCCGCAGCCATGAGCAGGATGGTTGTGGCAAGGACCTTCTTACGGCCGACTTTGTCGCCGAGAGGACCCCAGACGAGGCCGCCGACCGGTCGCATGAGGAAGGACACGGCGAAGCCCAACAGGGTGAAGATCATCGCGTTCTTTGCATCAGCTGGGAACAACGCCGCGGCAATGTAGGCCGTGCCGTAAGCGTAGATGCCGTAGTCGAACCATTCGACGGCGTTACCGACTGCAGAAGCAGCAATGGCCCTGCGCATCACTGCGGCACTCGGCACTGGTAATGCTGCCCCAGAAGGAGAGGCTGGTTTCATGGAAGAACCTCCTGGCACGTGACCTGGGTACAAGGCTCCGGCGAGTGCCGGTCTTGGTATGAGGTCGTCGATGGGCGTTGCGGACGAGGAACGCGCGGCCGGGCAGGGAATGCCATCTGGTCCACACTGACCTCAACCTGTCGATTGTCGACAATCAGACACGGTAGTGCTCAGGGGTAGCTATGCCTAGAGGTTGTGCAAAAAGAAATCCAGCGTGATCGCGTGGTACGTCTCAGAGGCCGCTGCGGCGGCGCGCGTCAGTACCGCATTCCGATCACCGTTGTCCCAGGCCAGCGACCGGCTCGCGCCCCCCGGCCCGCACCCACCCCGCACACCGATTCGGGGGTCTGGCCGACCAGGATTGCCCGGCCCTGGTGCATGCGGGATCTGGCTCAGGCGCGTTCGGGCAAGGTCATGAGCACCCGGGCGACCCCGTCCGCCATATGTTCGACCAGCAGTCGGTCGGCCAGCCCGCTGTCTGCGGCCGCGATGGCTCGAGCGAGAACGTCGTGTTCTCTCACCCGCTCGTCGCTGAAGAGGTATGTCGACTGCATCCGGCCAAGACACAACCGCATCTGGGTCAGCAGGGTCCCGTGCATCAACGTCAGTCTCGGGCTGTTAGCCAGCGCCACCAGTTGCTCGTGGAAGGCCATGTCGAGCGCTGACATCTGCTGCGTCTGGCCCGTATTGGCCCGCATCTGCTCGACGATGTCCAGCAGACTTGAGGCCTGCTCGGCGCGCCCAGTTTTGATGAGATGGGCCGCGGCGGCGCGTTCGACAGCCTCGCGCGCCAGATACATGTCGCGGACCGCGTCGTGATCCAGATCCATGACGAACAGCCCGCGGTTGCGGTGCCCGACCAGAAGCCCCTCTTGGGTTAGCCGCTGCATCGCTTCTCGCAACGGTCCCCGGCTCACCCCGAGTTCCCGAGCCAGAGCCGATTCGACCATTTGCTGGCCCGGGGCGAAGACGCCCGAGGCCACCGCCTCTCGTAGTTGGTCCGCGATGAGGGCAGGGGTCGAATCCTGGACGATAGGTGTGAGGGCAGGTCGCGCTGCAGCCACGGCCGGGTCACTCGCCGTCATGTCTCCTCCGAGATGTCAACGCTGCGGGCGCACCGCGCCCCGCCCCACTATCCTCCGCTACGACGCTTTCGGCGTCGAACCAGGTCTAATCGCGTGCCCACCTCGCGGCCAACTCGGCATAGAGCCGGGCAGCATCGGACAACTCGGCGATGGCGATGGACTCGTCGGCCTTGTGCGCCTGATCGTTGACACTGCCCGGGCCGAGCACGACCGTCGTCAATGCGAAGTCCCGTGCCACAAAACCGCCGTCGCACGCGGCGGTCCACGCGCCAACAGTCCCAGGCAGACCCACGTGCTGTGCTGCCGCCCGGGTGGCCTGGACGAACGGGTCATCCGGGGCGCTGGTGAAGCCGGGCATGTCCATCGTCACGGACACACTGACACTGATGCCGTCACCGGTAATCCCCGCCTGCTCGATCGAGCGAGCCAGCGCCTGCGCGATCTCGTGTGGGTCTTCGTGCGGCAGCAGGCGTCGATCCAGGTCGATGCAGCATTCGGCGGCCACGATGGAGGTAAGTTCCCCGCCGGTGATGCGACCGGCGTTCCAGGTGGCAGCACCCAACACTTCGTCCGGGTTTTGCGCCAGCGCCTCATGGTCCTGGCGCACCAGGCTCAGGATGTCCGCTGCAGCATCGATGGCGTTACGGCCGTCAGCGGGTCGCCCTGAATGTGCAGGCACGCCGGTGACATCCACCCGCAGGTAGGAATCACCCCGGCACGCGAGCACAACGACGAGGTCGGTCGGCTCGGCTACGACGCAGCCACCGTAGGCCCGCGGCGGGTACGGCAGCCCGCGAATCACCAGGTCGCGCACCCCAAGACCGAGGTCTTCCTCATCCACGGTCACCGCCAGCGTCAACGGGCCGGGGCGCTCGATGCCCGATCGGGCGATGGCCTCCATCGCCGCAACGACCGCCGCCAGCCCACCCTTCATGTCGGCCGCGCCTCGCCCCCGGATGCGCCCACCCTCCACGAGCGCGGTGAAGGGGTCGCCCGACCACCCCTCGCCCGCAGGCACGACATCTGAATGTCCGAGGAACAGCACGCCGGCACCCTCGACCGGCTCACCGGTGGGCGGCAACGTCGCCATGAGGTTCGGCCGTCCAGCAGCCACGTCGATGCACTCCACCTGAAAGCCGCGGTCCCGACACGCCTGAGCCAGAACCTCGACGGTGGCCTGCTCGGTGCCGCCGGGGTTCTCCCCGGCGGCACCGATGAGATCGCACGTCAAACCGACGAGCACCTCATCATCGACGAGTCCGGCGGGGGCGCTGTTCACGCCAGCTCCGCGCGTGCGCGATCCAAGGCACGAGTCAGGCGTGCCACCCCTTCGCGGGTCCGTTCCGGGGTGGTCGAAGCGAAGCACAGCCGGAAGGCGTCCCCAAACTGTTTGGAGGGCGACAGCGCCGGGCCAGGGATGAACGCGACCCCCTCAGCGAGCGCGATCTCGAAGAGCCGCTGACTCGACACTGCCGCGTCCGGCCCCTGCAGCGTCACCCACAGGAAGAAGCCGCCCTCGGGGTCGGTCATGCGGACCCGGTCGCCCAGGTGCTCCTGGATCGCCTCGCGCATGGCCTCCTTGCGGGTGCGGTACTCGTTGCGCAGGAAGCTCAGGTGGTCGTCCAGACCGCCGCGGCTGATGAACTCGGCCACCACGTGCTGGTTCGGCACGTTCGTACACGTGTCCATTGCCTGCTTGGCACTGATGATGAGGGTGCGCAGTCGCGGGTCGGCGTCGACCCAGCCCACCCGAAGGCCGGGAGCGAGGATCTTGCTGAAGGTCCGCACTGAGAACAGCTGCGGGTCCTCGGGCATGAGTTGGGTGAAACCGGGAACTTCCTCCCCGGCGAAGCGCAGCAGGCCGTAGGGGTCGTCGTCGATGATGATGCTGCCCCAATGGTGGGCGAGTTCGACCAGGCGACGGCGACGTTCTTCGCTGAGCGTCACGCCTGAGGGGTTCTGGAAGTTGGGGATCGTGTAGATCGCCTTGGGTGCCCGCGCGAGCTTTCGCACGAGGTGCTCCAGTTGCTCCACGTCCAGACCGTCCTCGTCGACGGGAACCTCCAGGAGGTCGGCGCCGTAGGACAACGCTGTGCCTGACCCGTTCGTGTACGTCGGGGACTCGATGACCACCAGATCGCCGGGATCGACGAAAAGTTTGAAGGCCAGGTCCAGGCCCTGCATCCCGCCGCTGGTTATGACGACCCGCTCTTCGTGGACGGGTTCACTCGTGCCCGCGGTGTACTTCGCCAGGACGTCGATGAGGTGAGGTTCACCCTCGGTTGCGCCGTAGGTGAACGAGCTGGCGTCGAGGACCTGGGCGGCGATGTCGCGGAACAGTTCCCACGGCGTCACGTCGGCGGCCGGGGCCCCCATGGCGAACCGGACGATGTCATGCTTCTGCGCCGCCAGCAAAGAGGTGGAGGAGTCGATGACCGAGCCCAACAGCCCGTCGGCGCGGCGGGCCAACGGCAACCTGCCCTGTGCAGTGTCTCCGCGTACGTCCGCGGTGGGGCAGGGATCGAGGGTGGCAACGGTGCTCACGTGCGGTTCGAGGGGTGCGTGCGTGTCCTGGCTCATGGCGGTTCTCCTGGAAGTAGTGGGATCAGCGGCGGATGAGGCCGCGTGGGAAGGATGTGAAGGTCTCCACGCCGTCGGCGGTGACGCGAATCGACTCGGAAACCTCGTAGCCGTAGCCGGTCATCCACATGCCGCAGATGATGTGGAAAGTCATGTTCTCCGTCAGGGTCGTCTCGTCCTCGCTGCGGATGCTGACGGTTCGTTCGCCCCAGTCCGGCGGGTAGCCGATACCGATGGAATAGCCCAGCCGGCTGGACTTCTCCAGCCCGTACTCGGCCAGCTTCCAATTCCAGGCGTGGGCGAGCGCAGAGGCGGGCACCCCGGCGCGGGTAGTGTCGAGCACCGCTTGCAGCCCGGCAGCCACCGCTTCTTCCAGACGGAGAAGTTCGTCTCCGGGTTGCCCGAGCATCACCGTGCGGGCCAGCGGCACGTTGTAGCGCCGGTGGGCGCCGGCCAACTCTACAACCACGGCGTCCCCGGAGGTGAACGGTTGGTTCGTCCACGTCAGATGAGGGGTGTCGGCCGCTTCGCCGGTCGGCAGCATGGGCACGATCGCTGGGTAGTCGCCCCAGGCGTCCCCGTCACCCAGGGCTTGGGCGCGCGCGATCTCACCGGCGACGACGTTCTGTGCAACGCCGACCTGGATGGCCTCGATCGCCGCCTCCATTGCCTTGGTCGTCACGCGCGCAGCCGAACGCATGAGCTGTATCTCGGTGTCCGATTTGATGAGGCGAACCCAGTTGACCAGCTCGAAGCAGTCGACGATCTTCCATTCAGGCAGGTTGTGCACCAGCGCACGCACCCCCTTGGGTGAGGTGAAGTGCGAGTCCATCTCCAACCCGACGCTACCCGCGGAGGCAGGAGCAACCAGCCAGCGCTGCCGCAGTGCGAAGGCGACCCAGTCGAAGGGGTGCAGGTGGGGGCGGTGAACGTAGCGTTCGGGGTATCCCACGATCGAGTCCGGTGGTAGCCACGACGTGCGGTGGGCGCCCTTGGCGTCCATCTCCCGAGTGAACAGGATCATGTCACCGGCCATCGGCACGAAGAGCACCTGCGGGGTGTAGAAGGACCACGCGTTGTACCCGGTGAGGTAGTAGATGTTGCCCGGGTCGGTGACGAGCAACGCCGAGAGCCCGGCCAGGTCCATTCGGGCCCGGACGTCGGCCAGCCGCGATTCGTATTCGACGCTGGTGATGATCGTGTCCTGCATGTCTGTCTCCCTTGACGGCACCGCCCCGCCTGCGCTGCGGCCTCACGGGTGAGGTGAAGCCGCAGCGTGCGGCTGCGACGCGGAGTGCTGGTTCTGCCTTAGGCGCGCGGAAGCGCGAGGTACTTCATCTCCAGGAACTCCTCGATGCCGACCCTGCCGCCCTCGCGGCCCAGGCCTGAGGCTTTGACACCACCGAACGGGGCGGCGGGGTTGGAGACCAGACCCGTGTTCAGTCCGCACATGCCGACTTCGAGCGCTTCGGTGACTCGGAAGCCACGCTCCACGTCGCGGGTGTACACGTACCCGACCAGCCCCCAGGGGGTGTCATTGGCCAGTGCGAGCACCTCATCCTCGGCATCGAAGGGAATGATCGGGGCGACGGGACCGAAAATCTCTTGCGACATCAGCGCCGATTCCGATGACACCCCGGACAGCACGGTCGGGGCGTAGAAGAATCCGGCGTTCCCGACCCGCTCCCCTCCGCAGACGACCGCCGCGCCCTTTGCGCGGGCGTCGGCGACGAGCTCTTCCACCTTGCGCAGTGCCTTCTCTTCCACGAGCGGTCCGACCTGAGTGCCTTCGGCGATGCCGTCGCCCACGACCAACGAACTCATCCGGGCGGCCAAGCGCGCGGCGAAGTCGTCGGCGACGCTGCGGTGCACGAACAGCCGGTTGGCTGCGGTGCACGCCTCGCCCATGTTGCGCATCTTGGCGATCATCGCGCCCTCAACGGCGGCGTCGAGGTCGGCGTCCTCGAACACGATGAACGGGGCGTTGCCTCCCAGTTCCATCGAACTGCGCATGACGTGCTCGCTGGCCTGCTCCAGCAGTTTCACCCCGACTCCGGTAGAGCCCGTGAACGAGATCTTGCGAGCCAGTCCGCTGCTCATCCAGGGCCCGACAACGGAACCTGCCTCGGAGCTGCATACGACGTTGAGCACACCGGCAGGCAAGCCGGCCTCAGCCAGGATCTGGGTGAGCGCGAAGGAGCTCAACGGTGTCAGGTGTGCCGGTTTGAACACCATGGTGCAGCCGGCTGCGATGGCCGGGCCGATTTTGCGGGCGCCCATGGCCAGGGGGAAATTCCAGGGGGTGACGAGCACGCAGGGACCCACCGGCTCCCGGGTAACCAGGATGCGAGTTTTTCCGTCGCCGGACAGGGTGGCGTCGCCGCCGATACGGACGGCCTCTTCAGAAAACCAGCGCAGAAACTCCGCGGCGTAGGCGACCTCGCCCTTCGCCTCAGCTAGCGGCTTACCCATCTCTGCGGTCATCACCAGCGCCAGTTCTTCTTGGCGTTCCATGACGAGTTCGTAAGCGCGGCGCAGGATCAGGCTGCGTTCACGGGGCGGAGTCCGACCCCAGGTTTTCTGGGTGGCGGCGGCAACCTCGATCGCGCGTTGCGCGTCTTGGGGGCCACCGTCGGCGATGGAGGCGAGAACCTCTTCGGTGGCGGGGTTGAGGACGTCGGTGCGTGCCCCTGAGGCGGCCTCGCTCCACTGCCCGTTGATGTACAGACCGGTCGGGACTGCGGCGATCGCGGCGGCTGCGCGCTCTTTGAGGGTGATGGTGGAAGTGGTCATGGTGTGTCCTTCCGCTGCTGGCGGGGGTCGAGAAGTTCGGCCAGGTGAAGCGCCGGCCGATCGGGGGCGAGATGGCTGACCTGAACGGAGCAGGAGAAACCGTCGGCGAGCACCGGGGTTCGCGGGTCGGCCTGTCGAAGCGCGGGCGCAAGGGCCTGCTCCGCGACAGCGAAGGACAGGTCGACATGCTCGGGCTCGAAACCGAAGTTCCCGGCCACGCCACAACAGCCGACGGCCTGGGTGACGCTGCCGATCCCGGCGGCCGCGAGCGCGCGCTGCTGCGTCGTCGCCCCGGCGACGGCGTACTCGTGGCAGTGGCCTTGGACGAGGACGGACTCAGGCAATCGACCTCCTGACGGGGCGAGTAGGCCTTGGGCGCCCAGGTCGGCGACATGCTGGGCGAAGCTGCGTACGCGGCGCGCCGACGCGGCGTGCCGCAGGTGTGCCCAGAAGTTCAGGTAGGTCGCTGGCGAAGGCCGCGGCGCAACTCGGTTCAAGCACGACGATGGGGCGTTGAGTGTCGTCGTCGAGCACTTTGACCGCGCGCGTCAGGACGCGCCGGGCGGCGCTCAGCCGCCCAGTGGAGATCCACGTCAAACCGCAACACGCATCGGGGGCGATCTCGACGTCCTCCCCCGCTTCGCGCAGCACCGCAGTGGCCGCCCCGGCGACCTGCGGGCGGAACCCGCGAGTGAAGGAGTCGACGAGGATCAGCACGTCGCCGGTTCCGCTTCCGGGGCGGTCCGCTCCAGCTGCGGCAACCTGCCGGATCCACGCATCCGGTTCGGCCAGGCGCGGCGGGCGGCGCCGGTCGGTCAGGCCGGCGGCTCGCATCGCGGTGCCACCCAGCGGACCACTCAGCAGGGCGTTGGCGACCCTGGTGGATCCCGGCACGCGCGCGGCCACCGCGAGTAGGCGCGGCAACTCACCAAGGGAGTAGTGAGAGCGGGGGCGAAGCCGACCGGCGTAGTAGTGGTCGAAGAACTCGGACTTGTACGTGGCCATGTCGACCCCGACCGGGCAGTCACTCGAACAGGCCTTGCAAGACAGGCACAGATCGAGGGCTTCACGGACCTCGTCGCTGCGCCATCCGGCTTCCGGGCTGGGCGCGTTGCGCACGATCTCCTGCAGGACGCGGGCGCGGCCACGGGTCGAGTCCTTCTCATCCCTGGTTGCGCGATAGCTGGGGCACATGACTCCCCCGGAGTCACTGCGACAGCGACCGACCCCGATACAACTTTGCACGGCGTGCACGAACGGGTCCTGCCCCTGGGTGCGCGGAAGGTGAAAGGTGGTCGGCCAGGCACGGTCGGGCACAGCCGCCAACGCCAGATCGTCCACGAACTCAGCAGGATCGACAATGCTGCCCGGCCCGAAGCGCTTCTGCGGGTCCCACGCCTGCTTGAACTGCGCGAACGCAGCCAGAATGGAAGGCGGGTACATGATCGGCAGCAGTGCCGAGCGCGCGCGTCCGTCACCGTGTTCGCCGGACAGAGACCCGCCGTGCGCCACGACCAGCCGCGCGGCGGCCGACGTGAACTGCTCGAACACTGCTCTCCCGGCCGGGGTGCGCAGGTCATAGGTGATCCGCACGTGCATACACCCGGCACCGAAATGCCCGTACATCACGCCCTCGAGGCCGTGCTGCTCAAGGAGGGCGCGCAGGTCACGCAGATAGTCGGCTAACGCCTCCGGTGCGACGGCAGCGTCTTCCCACCCTGGCCACGACTCACCCCGACCAGGGGCCAGGTGGGGAGCCAGGCGCGCGGACAGGCCCGCACCGTCCTCCCGCACCCGCCACAGCTTCGCCCGATCGACTCCGTCGGCAACGACCCTGCCCTCCACGAGCCGTCCAGCGGCAGCACAGCGTTCGATGAGGCGCTCGGCCCGTTCCCGGACCCGGTCCAGGTCATCTCCGTCGAGGTCGACGTAGAGCCACGCAGAGCCTGCGGGCATCCCGGCGACAGCGTCGTCCCCGCGTCGCCACCGCATCGTCTCCACGATCGCCGAATCGATCCCCTCGACGGCAGCCGGATCTTCGGACAGGATCATCGGCACGTCCAGTGCCGCGTCGACAACGTCGTCGTAACCAAGGCAGACGAGCAAGGCGCTGCTGGGGCGTTCCACCAGCCTCATTCGGGCGCCGACGACGATAACGCAGGTGCCTTCGGAGCCGACCAGCGCCCGAGCGACGTCAAAACCCTCTTCAGGAAGCAGGTGCCGCAGGTGATAGCCGGAGACCTGACGCGGAATACGCCCTAGGTGAGTGCGTAGGTCTGCCAGGTGGGTGCGAGCCAACTGCATCAGATGGTCATTCAGCTCAGCGGCCCGTGCGACCGACACCACGTCATCAGGATCGGTGGCGCGCAGCCCCCCACGAAACACCGTCAGGGCGCTGCCGTCGGAGAGCACGACATCGAGTTCGACGACGTGATCGGAGGTTCGTCCGTACCGCACCGAATGGTTACCGCAGGCGTCATTTCCGATGGCACCGCCCAACGTGGCGCGGGTTTTCGACGACGGGTCCGGCGCGAACGTCAGGCGCCCGCCCGTCACCGCCTCTACGTGATTGGTCAGCGTGGAGAGCACCACTCCCGGCTGTGCCTCGACGGTGCCCCCCGCCTCGTCGACAGGGCCGATAGCCCGCATGTACCGAGACAGATCCAACACGACGCCGATGCCGATGGCGTTGCCAGCCATGGAGGTGCCACCACCGCGGACGATGATCGATGCGCCGTGTGCTCCTGCCACCCGAACAGCGGTGCGCACCTGCGCACCGCTGCGTGGGAACGCCACGAGTAACGGCCGGAGCCGATAGTTCGAGGCGTCGTATGCGTACTCGGCCAAGCGCCTGGACGACGCATCCGCTTCCACCCCTGCCGCTTGCAAGGCGGCGACGATGGTCGCGGCATCGGCCTCACACGTGAGGGTCTCACCGCGGGTGAGCGTGCTCATGGTGCTCAGCTCTCGGTCACCGCAGCAATGGCAGCCTCGAAGCGTTCCAGGCCGGTGGCGATCTCTTCAGCTGAGACGACCAACGCCGGGATGAGCCGGATGACGTTGCCCAATGGACCACACGTCAACGTCAGCAGTTCGTGCCGAGTCGTTTCCTGCTGCACCGCAGCAGCGGTTTTGGCGTCGGGAGTGCCGTCGGCGCTCGTGAACTCGATCCCCTGCATGAGACCCAGCCCGCGCACGTTGCCGATCGCGGGGTGACGTGCGGCGATCTGCTGCAGGCCCTCCTGCAACTGTTCGCCCCGGACGCGGGAGTTCTCGACGAGTTCCTCGTCGCGGATCACATCCAGGGTCGCGCACGCCGCGGCAGCCGCCACAGCGTTCCCACCGTAGGTGCCACCTTGGCTACCTGGCCAGGCCTTCTCCATGACGGCAGTCGGCGCGGCCATGAGGCTGATCGGGAAGCCTGATGCGATGCCCTTGGCGGTGATGAGAATGTCGGGGGTGACCTGGGCGTGGTCGTGCCCCCAGAACTTACCGGTGCGCCCGCACCCGGCCTGCACTTCGTCAATGATGAGCAGAATGCCGTGTTCCTGAGCGCGCTCGCGCAAGCCCTGCAAGAAAGCGGGCGGGGTGGGCAGGTATCCCCCGTCGCCCAGCGCGGGCTCGATCAACATGGCCGCCGTGTCCGAGGGCGCGGTGCGAGTTGCGAACAGGTAGTCCAGCTCGCGCAAGCAGAACTCGACCGCGCTCGCCTCGTCCATGCCGTAGCGGTAGGCGTAGGGGAACGGCGCCATGTGCACGCCTCCCATCAGGGGGGAGAAACCGGCGGAAAATCGCGTGCCTGCAGTGGTCAACGTGGCGGCCGCGACGGTACGCCCGTGGAATCCGCCCTGGAAGACGACGATGTTGGGGCGTCCGGTCGCCATTCGGGCCAAACGGACCGCCGACTCGACCGCCTCAGAGCCAGAGTTGGCGTAGAACACCGAGTCCAGCTTCGGTGGCAAAACATCACCGAGCTTCTCCGTCAGCTGCAGGAGCGGTTGGTGCATGACGGTTGTGTACTGAGCGTGGATGATCTTCCCGCACTGTTCGCGCGCCGCCTCGACGACGCGGGGGTGACAGTGCCCGGTGCTCGTCACGCCGATACCGGTGGTGAAGTCGAGGTAGTCCCGGCCGTCGGTGCCGTGGATCCAGCTTCCGGCTGCATGGTCGACGACGACGGGGGTGGCCTGCTTGAGAAGGGGACTCAGAGACGTCATGCGCCCGATCCTCAACCACTAGATTGCAGATTGTCAACAATCTGCGGAGTGCCTAGAGTGCGGGCAGGATGGCCCATCTCAAAGCTGTGCCCTGTTCTGCTCCCGGCGCCTGTGTCTACGCCGCCGACCGACCCTCAGGAGACCCGCTGTGACCTCGCATACCCGCCAATCCAGCCCCCAGGCACAGCCGCGGGTTGTCGTGCTGTCGGCGCCCGGCGCTCCCGACCTACCCAACGCCGACGCACTCGGCGAACTCGTCGCCCTGGACGTCGTGCACGCCGACGGGCTGGGTGAGGCTCTGCACGGCGCTTCGATGCTCTTGCTGTGGGACTTCTTCTCTGCCGCGCTCCGCGACGCCTGGTGGGGCGCCGACGCGCTGGAGTGGGTGCATGTGGCTGCCGCCGGTGTCGATGCGATCCTCTTCGATGACTTGCGCGATTCCGACGTCGTTCTCACCAACGCTCACGGGACCTTCGATCAGCCCATCGCCGAGTACGTGGCGGCGGCCGTGCTCGCCCACGACAAACGCCTGCATGAGAGCGCCGCGTTGCAGCGCGCCGGCACGTGGCGCCACCGAGAGACGCGGCGCACCGCAGGCTCGCAGGCACTGGTCATCGGCACCGGTGGCATCGGACGTGCCATCGCCAGATTGCTGCGCGCCTTGGGCATGCAGGTCCGTGGCGGTGGGCGCACCGCGCGCGAGGACGACCCGGACTTCGGGACCGTCGTGCCGACCGATTCCCTGGCCGAGCACATCGGATGGGCCGACCACGTGGTGCTGGTGGCCCCGCTGACGCAGGGCACACGCGGGCTCATCGACGCGCAGGTGCTGGCGGCGATGAAGCCCAGCGCGCACCTGATCAACGTGGGGCGCGGGGCCCTGGTCGACGAGGACGCCCTCATCGCGGCTCTCGGCTCGGGTAGGCCCAGCGCAGCCACGCTCGATGTCTTCATGACCGAGCCGCTACCGAGCGACCACCCGTTCTGGGGCATGGACAACGTGGCCATCTCGGCTCACATGTGCGGCGACGTGCTCGGATGGCGGGATGAACTGGCCGCACAGTTCGAGGACAACCTACGTCGCCGACTCGCCGGGCAGCCGCTGCGCAACGTCGTGGACAAGAACCTCGGCTATGTCCCCCGCCCCAACTGAGCGCTCCCTACCGCCCAGCCTCCGCGCGAGCCGTCACTGAACAGTGACGGCTCGCCGGGCGTCCTGCGCGAGCCGTCACCTGAAAGTGACGGCTCGCGGAAAGGGGGCGTAGTGAGGACGCGCGGCTCGGCGCGCCGGTCGGCGTTACCGTCGTAGGTTGCCAGACTGGCCTGGTGAACCAACGCACCTCCCCCGACCTGTTCCACTCCCCCAGCGAGACTGCCGCGCCCTGGTGGCGCACCGCCGTCATCTATCAGGTGTACCCCCGTTCCTGGGCCGACTTCGACGGCGACGGCGTCGGCGACCTGCCCGGGATCACCGCTCGGTTGCCTTACCTGGCCGACCTCGGGGTGGATGCGTTGTGGATCTCACCTTTCTACGTGTCCCCGATGGCCGACGCCGGGTATGACGTGGCCGACTACCGCGACATCGACCCGATCTTCGGAACCCTCGCCGACGCCGATGCGCTGCTCGAACGCGCTCATGGACTCGGTCTGAAGGTGATTGTCGACCTCGTCCCGAACCACACCTCCCGGGCCCACCCATGGTTTCAGGCGGCCTTGGCCGCAGGCCCGGGCTCCCCGGAACGTCAGCGATACATCTTCCGGGACGGCAGCGGCGAACTCGGCAACGAACCGCCCAACAATTGGGAATCGGTGTTCACCGGTTCGGCATGGACCCAGGCCGAGGTCGGCACCGCCGAGCGCCCCGGGCAGTGGTACCTCAACCTGTTCGACTCCGGTCAACCCGACCTGAACTGGGACCACCCGCAGGTCCGGGAAGAGTTCCGCAGCATCCTGCGGTTCTGGCTCGATCGCGGCGTCGACGGCTTCCGGGTGGACGTCGCGCACGGCCTCATCAAGGCCGAAGGGTTGCCCGACTGGGACGAGCCCGCCTCGCAAGGTCCGCAGGCGCCCCCCACCTGCGCGGCACCGATGTGGGACCAGGACGGAGTGCACGCGATCTACCGCGACTGGCGCAACGTGTGCGACGAGTACAACCCGCCTGCCTCGCCCGAGCATGACCCGAACGCCGACCGGATCCTGGTCGCCGAAGCCTGGGTGGAACCGCTGGAACGAGTGGTGCGCTACGTCCGCCCCGACGAGATGCATCAGGCGTTCAACTTCCACTTCCTGCAGACTCCCTGGCGAGCTGCTGATCTGCGGTCCTCGATCACTGAGTCGCTGCAGCTCAGCGACACCGTCGGGGCACCGACCACCTGGGTGCTGTCCAACCACGACATCGCCAGGCACGCCACTTGGCTCGGGCTGCCGACCGATCTGCCCCGGCCTCGCGGTCTGCGCGCGCAGGACCCGCAACCGGACGAGGCCCTCGGGCTGCGCCGGGCGCGCGCCGCAACCACCCTCATGTTGGCGCTGCCTGGTTCGGCCTACCTCTACCAAGGCGAAGAGTTGGGCCTGCCGGATCACACCACGCTGCCCGATGAGGCGCGCCAGGATCCCACCTGGCACCGCTCGGGTGGCACCGAGACGGGCCGCGACGGGTGCCGTATCCCGATGCCGTGGCAGGGCCAGGCCCCGGCTGGCGGGTTCAACGACACCGGGCGCACCTGGCTGCCGCAACCGGACTCGTACCCGGCGTTGGCCGTCGATCAGCAGCAGGGGGTCGACGGGTCGACCCTGGAGCTGTACCGGCGGTTGTTGAGCATGCGCCAGGAACGCGCTATGAGCGTCGGCGGTTTCGGTTGGCTGCCCAGTGATGAGGACGTGCTGCACGCTCTCAACGTGGCCCCGGACGGGCGACGCACCGCAGTCATCGTCAACTTCAGCGACAGCCCGGTCGCGTTGCCCGAAGGTGAAGTCCTGCTCAGCAGCGCCGAGCTGGTCCAGGGCGCGCTACCCAGCGACAGCGCGGCGTGGCTGGCCGTGCAGAATGAAGCGTGACCGACCCGCGGAATGGAACGACGCAGGACCGCGTCGAAGAAGAGGTTCAGAACTCTCACGACGCCAGCATCCAAGAGGGCAACGAACGACTGACCCGCTCGTGGCGTGTCCTGGTCAGTACCGGCTTTCTCGGCGGGGTCGAGATCAGCTTCGGTGTGCTGGCGTTCGTGTTCACCCTGGAGGAGACGGGCAGCCATCTGCTCGCAGCGCTGGCCTTCTCCATCGGCTTCATCGCGCTCTTCCTGGCCCACTCCGAACTGTTCACCGAGGGCTTCTTCTACCCGATCATGGGCGTGTTCTATGGCGAAGGCAGCCTCGGGCAGCTCTTACGGCTGTGGGGCACCACCTTCGTGATGAACCTGTTCGGGGGGTGGGTCACGATGTGGCTCATCGTGCAGGCATTCCCCGAACTACATGCCACCTTGGCCACCTTGGCGCACGGGTTCGTCGACACCCCGTTCGGGCTGCGCTCGGCGAGCTTGGCGGTACTGGCCGGGGCCGGCATCACGTTGATGACCAGGATGCAGGCCGGCGCCGAAAGCGACATCGCTGGAGTCGCGGCGGCGGTCGGCGGTGCCTATCTGCTGGCCGGGATGTCGCTGTTCCACTCCGTATTGGACACCCTGCTCATCTTCGGGGCGCTGATCAGCGGCGCCTCCGAGCTGAGCTACCTCGACTGGCTGGGCTGGGTGTGGTGGGTGGCGGCCCTCAACATGCTCGGCGGCCTGGCCTTCATCACCCTGCCCCGCATCCTGCGCTCCAGCGAGTTGAAGGAAACGTGAGCTGATGAGCTCGGCTGCACCCGCTAAGCCGATCGGCGTGCTCTCACCCAGCTACCGGGGCGTGACGATCACGTTGGTGGCGCTGGTGACGATCATCGCTTTCGAAGCGTTGGCGATCTCCACGGTCATGCCGCGCGTCGCGCACGCCCTGAACGCTGGAGGCGACTACGGGCTGGCGTTCTCGTTCCTGTTCACCACCCAGTTGCTCGGCATCGTCGTAGCCGACCCCTGGATCGGCCGTTCCGGCCCGATGCCGGCGCTGTGGGGCGGCCAGGTGCTCTTCGCCGGCGGTTCACTGTTGTGCGGTCTGGCGCCGACATTCTCCGTGCTCCTGCTAGGCCGACTCGTTGCCGGGGCAGGAGCCGGGCTGGTCATCGTGGCCATCTACGTCGTCATCGGCGCTGTCTACGAACCCCGATTACGGCCGGCGGTGTTCAGTTGGATCTCGGCGGCTTGGGTGTTGCCTTCGATCATCGGGCCCGTCGTCGCTGCCCGTCTGACAGCGTGGCTGACCTGGCGTTCGGTTTTCCTGCTCATGGTCCCTGCGGTCGCCCTGACCATGCTGGCGCTGGCCCGCTACCGGCAACGACTCGGCCATCGTCCACCTGCGCCCCCGGCCGGCAGCCGGGAACGGGCGCGGCGGGCGCTCGTACTGGGATTGACGATCGCGCTGGGTGGGGGTCTGGTGCAGTGGTCGGGCACCCAACTCACCTCCTCGCAGCGCACCCCGGTCGTGTTCGGGTTGATCGGAGCAGTGTTATTAGCCATCGCCGTTCCCCGCCTTCTGCCGCCGGGAGCGCTGCGGCTGGCTCGGGGTCTGCCGTCGGTGACGGTCGCGCGGGGACTGATGACGGCGGCTTTCAACGGCTCGGTCACCTTCATCCCGCTGATGCTCGTCCACCAGCGGGGCTTCGGCCTGGATGCTGCCGGGGCGCTACTGGCGCTGGCGTCCATCGGCTGGGCAGGTGGAGCGTACCTGCAGGGCAGACCTGCCTTTGCCGGCCGACACCGCAGGTTCATGGCGCTCGGCGCGATGTGCGCCACCGTGGGCACCCTGTCCTACGCGATTGTCATGGTGACCCACGCGCCGGTGTTCGTCTTCGTGCTGGCCACGACAGTGGTGGGGCTGGGGATGGGACTGGCCACGGCCAGCTCCTCGGTGCTCACCCTGCAGTTGGCACCCAGGGCCCAACACGCCGAGGCCTCTTCGGCCCTGCAACTCTCGGACGTCCTGGGCAGCATGCTCGGCATCGCGCTGACCTCAGCGGTCTTCGCCACCTGGGGTCGAGCAGATGCGGACCGTCCCGAGGTTTTCGCCGTGCAGTGGCTGCTGATGACCCTGGTCGCGGCGCTGGCCGTGGTGGCCAGTCTGCGCCTCAGTGAACGAGCACCTGTCCGGCGGGGGTCGCCACCCGCTGCCAACGCCCGTGGGTGAACACCTCGGCCCGTTCTACTGCTGCGGGCAGGAACCCCAGCGTGTGAGCCGCGAACGCAGCACCTGCCGGTAGCCCGGGGTGCCCGGGCACCGGGGCTCGCCACACCCGTTCCGGATCGCGCAGGCCGGCCGGCTGCCCGGCTAACGCTTCGATGCCGGCCCGAGCGCACTCCCGCAGTTCTTCTGCTGCGATCCCGTTCGCGGGCTCCCACCCTGAGCGCGGCGGGGCCTGCCCAGCCCACGGCACCACGATGGAAACGGGTGGGACGGACAACACCGCTGAGTTCTCGCGCTGCATGCGGGCCAACCTGTCGGCCATCGCTTCCAAAGCCACGACGGTGTCCACCCAGGCGGGCTGGAGCAGCCCAAAGGCCCGCATCCCCAGAACTGTCCCGCCCCCGAGCAACCCGGTGCCCTCCAACGCGCACACGGTCATCGCGAGGACCTCACCGACGGCCTGCAACCGCACGGCCCGCGGATCCAACAGTCGGGCGCGCGACAGGAAAGTTGTCAGGTCGGCGACGTCCTGCGCGTCGCACAGCATCAGCTGGCTGTCACCGATACTCATCTGGTCCCCACTTCCGCCCGCCGCGTCCGGCTACGCATCGGTGGCGGCTGATGTTTTCTCCCGGCCAGGACGACGACCTCTTCCGTGCTGAGACGGCGAGGGTGGCCACCGGCGATGTCGAAAGCAGCCAGCGTCGTCTCCGCGCGGGCGTAGCAGGTCGTGCCCACCTGCTCCGGGTCGCGGATCGTATAGCCGAGGTCGAAACTGGCCGTGCCGATCTGGGTGACCCACATGTCCACAGCCACCGGCGCAGGCCGGAACACCAACGGACGCAGGTAGTCGATCTCATGGCGCAGCACCAGCACGCCTCGGTCGAGCAAGCGCGAATCGCCGAACCACTCATCGAGTCCGATTACCCGCGCATCCTCCAGGAGCCGCAGGAACTGAACGTTGTTCACGTGGGCGTAGGCGTCCATGTCCGACCAACGAAGCGGAATCTCGACGGTGTAGGGCGCAGGCGTGCTCATGTCCGCCATCCTGCCAGGGGCGCTGCCGGGCTCTGTCGCCGAGTAACCTTCCTGGGGTGATCACGCTTCCCCCGGACGATTTCGATCCGCTTACCGACCTGCTGGATGTTCTTGACCTGCAGCATGTTTCGCATTCGAAGGCCTCCAGCCTCACAGGTGGGGTTCCCAGCGACGTCGACGATGTCTTCCTCGGCCGCAACCAACCTCAACCGCACGGACGGGTCTTCGGCGGCCAGGTCGTCGCCCAGGCGGTCATCGCCGCCGGCCGCACGGTGGCGGCGTTGGACGGTCCGCCCCGGCTCATCCACTCTCTGCACGGGTACTTCCTGCGTCCGGGAGATCCCGACACCCAGACCTCGTTCGTCGTGGAGCGTCTCCGCGACGGAAGCTCCTTCTCGGCGCGCCGGGTCCACGCTATACAGAACGGCAAGGCCATCCTGTCGATGATCTTTTCGTTCCAGGTCCCCGCAGGCGGAATCGACCATCACGCCGACATGCCTGCGGTGCCCGACCCGGAGACCCTGCCCTCGGGAGCCGAGGACCTGGTCTCGCTGGGTGATCGACCCGAGACCGCCTACACCGCTCGGACTCGCCCGATCGATATCCGTCATTGCCAGGGCAGCCTGTACGCAAAACCCAGGCGGCAGCCCTCGCCCAACCAGAGCGTATGGCTGCGTGCGCTGGGCACCATCCCCGAGGACGATCCGCTGCTGCACGCGGCGGTACTGGCCTATGCCTCCGACTACACCCTGCTAGAAGCGGCGTTGCGTCGGCATCGGCTGGCCTGGGCCGACCCGCGGCTACGGGCCGCCAGTCTTGATCACGCAATGTGGTTCCACCGTCCGGCGCGCGCGGACGAGTGGATCCTCTACACCCAGGCCTCGCCCTCGGCTCAATCCGGGCGGGCGCTGGGCCTAGGGCAGATGTTCAGCGAAGACGGGATGCTCGTAGCGAGCGTGGCGCAGGAGGGCATGCTCCGCCTCAAGGAGTGAGCACGCCCGCCTGCACGGTGCTCAGCGGGGGATGTTGCGCAGGTTCGCCCGCGCGAGATCGATCATCCGGCCGACGCCTCCCTCGAGCACCGTGCGCACGGAGGCCTGAGCGAAGCCGCCCACCTGTTCCAGCGTGATGTGCGGTGGGATCGACAGTGCGTTCGGGTCGGTGACGACATCCAGCAGGTAAGGGCCCTTTGCTGCGAAGGCCTTTTCCAGAGCGCCCTTGAGCTGGCTCGGGTGTTCCACTCGGGTCGCCGGGATTCCGGCCGCGGCAGCGATCGCGGCCAGGTTGACATCCGGGGTCGAGGTGCCGTGCTCGGGCAGGCCGGCAACAAGCATCTCGAGCTTGACCATGCCCAGTGATGAATTGTTGAACGCCACAATTTTGACCGGCAGGTCATGCCTGGCCACGGTGAGCAACTCGCCCAGCAGCATCGTCAGGCCGCCGTCGCCGGACATGCTGATGACCTGGCGGTCGGGCGCCGCGCTTGCCGCCCCGATCGCGTGCGGCAGGGCATTGGCCATCGTGCCGTGGTGCCACGAGCCCAGGACGCGACGCCTGCCGTTGGGCGTGAGGTAGCGAGCCGCCCAGACATTGCACATGCCGGTGTCGACGGTGAAGATCGCGTCGTCGTCGGCCATCTCATCCAGGACCGAGGCGACGTACTCGGGGTGGATCGGGGTGTGGTTCTCCACATTGTGGGTGTAGGCCTCGACGACCTTCTCCAACGATTCGGCGTTCTTGGTGAGCATCGAGTTCAGGAAGGAGCGATCACTACGTTCGCGTAGACGCGGCAACAACGCCTCGATGCTCGGCCGCGCGTCCCCTTCGATGGCCAGGTCGAGTTTCGCCCGGCGCCCCAGGCGGTCGCCGTACCGGTCGATCTGGACGATCTTGACGTTCTTCGCCGGGAGGAACTGGTCATACGGGAAGTCGGTTCCGATGAGCAGCAGCAGGTCTGCCTCGTGCATCGCGTCATAAGCAGCGCCGTAGCCCAGCAGGCCGCTCATCCCGACGTCGTAGGGATTGTCGTACTGGATCCATTCCTTACCGCCGAGCGCGTGACCGACCGGCGCCTGCAGCCGCTCGGCCAGGGCCATCACCGCATCGTGTGATCCGCGCACACCTGCGCCGACGAAGAGGGTCACCTTCTCGGATTCGTTGAGCAGATCGGCCAGGAGCGCGATCTGGGACTCGTCAGGCACGTGCACCGGCGGGTGCGTGGAGACCGCACCCAACGCGGGGACGTCGACTGCCTCTTCTTCGACGAGGTCGCCGGGGAACACCACAACGCCCACACCGTTCGAAGCGATCGCCGTCTGGGTGGCGTTGTGCAGCACCCGCGCAGCTTGGCGCGGGCTGTACATCATCTCCGCGTAGTGGCTGCACTCCGCGAAGAGCGACAACGGGTGGGTCTCCTGGAAGAACGAGGTGCCGATCTGCGGCGAGGGGATGTGGGAGGCAAGGACCAACACTTTGGCCCCACTGCGGTGCGCGTCGTACACCCCTTGGAGCAAGTGCAGGTTGCCGGGGCCGCAGCTTCCCGCGCATACCGCGAGTCGGCCGGTCAACCGGGATTCGGCTGCCGCGGCGAAGGCGGCGGATTCTTCGTGATGGACGGCAACCCATTCGATGTTCCCGTCC
The DNA here is from genome assembly GCF_012277275.1 of Gephyromycinifex aptenodytis. Lineage (GTDB taxonomy): Bacteria > Actinomycetota > Actinomycetes > Actinomycetales > Dermatophilaceae > Gephyromycinifex > Gephyromycinifex aptenodytis. Next base: position 897,486 of record NZ_CP051155.1, read on the forward strand.
CGGTGAATCGCGTCGGTGACGGGATTCAGGCTGTCTCCCACCAGACCGTAGATCCGCTCCACACCCAGGCTTCTCAGGTGGGCGATCATCTGGTCAGCGACAGTTTTTTTCGCCATCTCAGCTCCGTTCAAGCTCGGTGAGGGCTAGCTGCCCTCACCTCCAGGCCTATACCCACAGCCCCCCAAACTTCAATCCGCCCCCATCGACACTCGACCAGGCCGCTACCCAAAAACACCTGCCGGGGCCGATGAACCGGCCCCGGCAGGTGCGTGTCAAATGTGCAGCTCAGTCCCGGGTGAGTTTGCGATAGGTGACGCGGTGCGGGCGGGCCGCATCGGCGCCTAGGCGCTCCACCTTGTTCTTCTCGTAGGACTCGAAGTTGCCCTCGAACCAGTACCAGGCGGACGGGTTCTCCGCGGTGCCTTCATAGGCCAGGATGTGCGTGGCCACGCGGTCCAGGAACCACCGGTCGTGGCTGATGACCACGGCGCAGCCGGGGAAGTCCAGCAGCGCGTTCTCCAGGCTGCCCAGCGTCTCCACGTCGAGGTCGTTGGTGGGCTCATCCAGCAGCAGCAGGTTTCCGCCCTGCTTCAGCGTCAACGCGAGGTTGAGACGGTTTCGCTCCCCACCGGAGAGGATCCCGGCCCGCTTCTGCTGATCCGGGCCCTTGAAACCGAACTGGCTGACGTAGGCGCGGCTCGGAATCTCCACGTGGCCGACCTGGATGTGGTCCAGACCGTCGGAGACGACCTCCCACAGGGTCTTGTTCGGGTCCAACCCTTCACGAGTCTGGTCGACGTAACTGATCTTGACCGTCTCCCCGACCCGGACCATGCCGGAGTCGGGCTCTTCCAGACCGACGATGGTCTTGAACAGTGTCGTCTTACCGACACCGTTGGGGCCGATCACACCGACGATGCCGTTACGAGGCAGCGTGAAGCTGAGGTTGTCGATGAGGACGCGATCGCCGAAGCCCTTCTTCAGGTCTTTGACCTCGATGACCGTGCTCCCCAGGCGCGGGCCCGGCGGAATCTGGATCTCTTCGAAGTCGAGTTTGCGGGTCCGCTCGGCTTCTTCGGCCATCTCTTCGTATCGCGCCAGGCGCGACTTGGACTTGGCCTGGCGGCCCTTGGCGTTGGAACGCACCCATTCAAGTTCGTCCTTGAGGCGCTTGGCGAGCTTGGCGTCCTTCTTGCCTTGGACCTGCAGACGCGCGGACTTCTTCTCCAGGTAGGTGGAGTAGTTGCCTTCGTAGGGGTATAGCCGTCCGCGGTCGACCTCGGCGATCCAGCCTGCGACGTTGTCCAGGAAGTACCGATCGTGGGTCACGGCCAGCACGGTGCCGGGGTAGTTGGCCAGGTGCTGCTCCAGCCACAGCACGCTCTCGGCGTCCAGGTGGTTGGTGGGCTCGTCAAGCAGGAGCAGGTCGGGCTTGCTCAGCAGCAGCTTGCACAGGGCGACGCGGCGTCGCTCTCCACCGGAAAGGACGGTCACGTCGGCATCGCCCGGGGGGCAGCGCAGCGCGTCCATCGCCTGCTCGAGCTGGGAGTCCAGGTCCCACGCATCTGCGTGGTCGATCTCCTCCTGGAGCTTGCCCATCTCTTCCATCAGGGCGTCGAAGTCGGCGTCCGGCTCGCCCATCTCGGCAGAGATGGCGTTGAACCGGTCGACCTTGTTCTTGATCTCGCCCAGACCCTCCTCGACGTTGCCGAGAACGGTCTTGTCTTCGGTGAGCGGCGGCTCCTGCAGCAAGATCCCCACGCTGTAGCCCGGCGAGAGACGTGCCTCACCGTTGGAGGGCTGGTCGAGCCCTGCCATGATCTTCAGGATCGTCGACTTACCTGCGCCGTTGGGCCCGACGACGCCGATCTTGGCTCCGGGATAGAAGGACATCGACACGTCGTCGAGGATGAGCTTGTCCCCGACGGCTTTGCGCGCCTTAGTCATGGTGTAAATGAACTCGGCCATGGTCGGAAGGTTATCGGCCCGCGCCTCCGTCGCCGAATCGCGCCCACCACGAGGTCCGCGCAGGTCCGTCGGCGCCCCCGAACCCGGGGTTTCAGGACGAGACGAGGTAGGGATCAGTGTCGGCGTCGCCCGGATCGATGGGCTTGACCGGAGCTGCTGCGCGCCGAGGAGAGGCTGGCGCGCCCCGGCCGCGGAAGGTTCTCCGGTCGCTGTTGCTTTCGCCCTCACCCGCGGTGGCGCTCCCGTATCCGCCAGGGGGGCGCCTGAGGCTCTCCCCCAGCCCACCCTGCGATTCGGCGCGGTCGTGACGCCGGAACTGCGCACTTCCCTGGCTGAGGTCGTGGCCGAGGCTGAGTGCGTCGATGTCCACTTCCTGGCCGCGTCGTTCGCCGCGACTCCACGTCCGTACCCGTAGTCGGCCGTGCACCACGAGGGGTTGCCCCTTGCGCACGGATTCTTCGACGCCGCGTCGCAGTCCGCGAAAGGCCGAGACGGTGGCGAAGAGGGTCTCACCGTCCAGGTACTTGCCGGTGCCGGAGTCATAGCGGCGCGGTGTGGAGGCGAAACGGAAGCTGGTAAACCAGTCCCCAGATCGCATCAGGCGGCGGACCGGATCCTCCACCGCATAACCGCGAAGCGTTACTTCAGGTTCATTCATCGTGGCTCCTTCGTGGGCGTGCCGCGGCGCGGACACGGACCCACCCTGCCGTGCGCTCCCGGTTGGCCTACCGCACGTTGCGCAGCTGTGGACCGAAACCGGGCAGGGCCGCCACCGGTGGACAGCACCACCCGCGCGGCTCTGGTCCCCACCGAGGCCGAGGCGTCCCTGGCCTGAGGGGACAGCACCACCCGGGCGGTTCTGGCTGGCGCCGTGCCTCGATGCGGGGCGGCATGATCGGGTCATGCCGTCTGCGCCCCCCCGGCCCGTGAGCATGAGTGAAGCGTCCCGGCTGACCGGGTTGTCTGTCTCGACGCTGCGCCGCCGTCGAGAAGAACTGCGCGATCACGGAGCCACGTATACGCGAACGGGGCATGGAGCATCCCGATTGCCACCCTCGTTTCCCTGGGGATGCTGGACCACGTCGCCTCCGATGACTGCCCCGAGCAAGACCCACAACAGCCGGCCCTTGCCGTCGCGGAAGAGGTCGCCGCCTCCGCGTGGAGGTCGAGAGGGAACGGGGCTGCGCCTCGCCGTCGAGCGTGAGGTGCAAGCCATCACGGCGCACCTGGCGACGGCTCAGAACACGATCCGCATGATCGAGTCCGCGCCTCCCCAGATCGAGACTCGCGTCGAGCGCGTCGAGGTGCCCGTGCCCGTCGTGCCCCGCTGGGTGTGGACGCTCATCACGGTGCTGCTGGCTCTATCGGCGCTATCGGCTCTGCTGCTCGCATGGTTCCTGAACGAACGCACCGACCACACCGTCACAGCCGGCCACGAGCTCCACGACGACGAACGATGTTCTGCCGGATGCTCCCGTGCCCGTCGTCGTCCGGACCGCCCCGAACTGACCCACCCGCACCGCATGCCATAGGAGATAAGTCGCCACCACCTGACCGGACGCACCGCTTGATGACCAGGGGGCCGAGGCATAGCGCTCATCTAACACATACGTGACTAGACACTTATTCTGTTACCGATTATTATTTTCACGTCTGGCGCCCAGGTTAACCTGCCAAACGTCACTCCATCATCGGGGGTGATTAGCGAATCAACCGAGAGGCAACTCACCAATGCGCCTTAGTTCAGTCACCGCCGTGGCAATCACACCAATCATCTTCCCCTCGCTGATTGCACCCTTCCCAGAGGCAGCAGCGCCTTCCCTAACCGCAGGCAACGCCCATGAATCCTACTGAAGAAAGCATACTCCTGGGCGTATTTTGGGATCTCGCATCCATAAGTCCCGTAAGGCTCTCAGTCGAGCGGGACGCCTGTCAATTGCAGTGGGACCCGGCAGGTGAGGGAACTCTTGAGATATCTGTCCCATTTCGCCTGTGGTCCGAATATGTGGAACTCAACCACCAGTGGAACCACGACACGCAGTCAGATCTGGACTCCCAGAATGAGAATGTTAGGTCACTTGCGCATATCCACATCATGGAGAATCTTAATTCTCTAGATGTGAACCCAGATCGGCATAGGCAACCTGACATTATCCGCCTAAATACTGACTCCAAGACGGGGAAGCCCGTATGGGAAAGGGTCTACAGATAAGAACAAAGGCGGACTAACACCCATCTGGGCGGGAAATGCGGACACACCCCTTGCATGACCGGGTGGGTCGTCGCGTCGGGGTGCTAGGTGTACTGACCGGATACGTTGATTGAGGCTAGGTGGGTATCGTCACGGCCTGGTCGTGCGCAAGCGGTAGTCCGTGAGGGTCAATCCGAGAAGGGTGCGTGCTTCACGACTCAGGTGTGCTTGGTCGACGAAGCCGTAGCGGAATGCGATATCTGCCAATGCTTCATCCGGGTGGTCCCGGATCCATTCGGTCGCTTCTTGGAGGCGTCGGCGGCGGATCATGGTGTAGGGCGACAGGCCTACGTATTTGGTAGTGAGGCGGTTGAGCGTCCTGGCCGAGACCCCCAGGGCACCCGCGAGGTCCTGCACGGTGGCGATGGTGGAGTCTGTTATGGCCAGATCGGCCAAGCGGTTGGCTTGGTGAGCCTCACCGGTCAGCGGACCCACTTGGCTTGTCAGCCAACTCTCGACCTTGCCGACGACATCGGCGAGGTTGCCATCTGATCTCTGAATTGTTTCGTGGAGTTCGGGGGCGGCGACAGGCAGAGAGCCATCGCGGCAGGCTGCCGGCTGCTGGGTGAACGCGGGCACTGCTGCTGGGCGCAGCAGGGCGCCGAGCACCCAGCCTTGCCCAATCAGGACTTATGTGGAGCGTCGCGTAGTGGGGCCCCAGAAGCGCACATGCTCCTTTTCGAAGGCGAGGTTGCTCGCGGGGAACGCCAGGAGCTCTTGCGATGAGTGTTGCCCCGAGGGCAGATCCCACGCACTGGTCCACCACCAGGCCACCAAGTCCTTGGCTGCAGGACCTGGTGGGATCCGGGTGAAATCGCGGGGAGTTCCCCTGGAAACAATGGACCCCGTCCGCTGACATCAGATGGGGCGGTCATGGCAGGAATCTACAAGACCACCCGCGTCAGCGGTCCCGCTGAGTGGGTGCCCTCGCGCGGAGGCGCCGCTTTCCGGTCCTGCCGCGACGGTGGAGCTGACAGCCGCGGCAAGGTCGGCTACCGTCCTGGGTCGAGAGGCAGCCGCACGCGCAGGTCGGCGCGGTGTGCGCTCGATTGGATGAGGCGAGCGTTCGCCTCGTCCCGCACCAACGCCCAGTGCCGAGCCGATTGTGGGTCTTTGCCGTACGCCTCGTGCCGGGCAACCAGCCACGCATGCCGCAGATCGATGTCGGTATCCAGATACCAGCACTCATCCAGGCAGGCGCGTGCCACCGGCCACCAACCGACGTCGCTGAGCAGGTAGTTGCCTTCGGTGACGACCAGCGGCACCTCTGCGGTGATGCGGATGCTGCCCGCCAGCGACTCCTCGAGCGAGCGGTCGAACCGGGGCGCATAGACGGTTTCGTCGCGCCGCTGATCCACCAGGCGGCGCAGCAGCGCCGCGTACCCGGCGTCGTCGAAGGTGTCGATCGCGCCTTTGCGTTCACCTCGCCCCAGGGCGGCCAGTTCGTCGTTGGCGAGGTGGTATCCGTCCATGGGGACCAGGACGGCCGCCGGGGCCAACGCGGCGACGATGGCTTCTGCCAGCGTCGATTTGCCCGCCCCGGGGGCCCCGGCAATACCCAAGGTGTGCCGTTGCCCGGGCACCGCCAGCGCCCGGGCACGCTCGATCACGGCGTCCTGCGTCATCACGTCGGCGTGCACGGTCCTCCCAAGGAGATGCCCCGTCAGCCTCAACGGCCGGCGGCGGGCAGCTCAGATGCTGTTGCGAACTGCGTCGAGATGCTCGCGGGTTTGGCGGTGACGCTCCAAGATCTCCCGCTGCGGCGCCAGGAGGCGGTTCTTGGCCACTTCCGCGATCGCATAATGCAGCCGCTTCTCGATCTTCAAGCGGCGTCTGCGGGCACCGATCGCAGCCAGCGGCGCACACAGCAGAGCCAGCACGAGACCGGCCACCAGACCGCCGAAGAGCAGACCGGTGGGGGCTGGCACCCCGTAGTAGAAGGGCGTCTCGGGCAGCGGGATCTGCAGCGCAGACATCCCCCACAACAACAACAGCCACAGCAGACCGGCCAGCGAAACCAGCGCCAACACCCATTGCAGCACCCCGACAGCCGCCCACCACATCGGGCGGCGGTCCCGCAGCGGGGTACCGACGATGGCCTGGTCGAGAGCGTCCGCGAGGTCGTCTTCCTCTGGGCCGGCTGCCTGTTCGACGGCTTGGGCCCACAGCGGCGGCAGCCCCTGACTGGCTTTGACCCCGAGCCGGCGGGTCAACGTCGTCACCGCGGCACGCGCCGCGGGCGTGGCCTGCGGCAGGGATGAGCGGGCGACCATTGCGCCCAGTTCTGCGTCGTTGACGCCGCTGTGTTTCTTGCTCCCGCCCGAATCAAGTCGAAGCCGGCGCAGCGGGTCTGGGCGCGCGCCACGCAGCCAGCGCGTGAACGGCCAACCGGTGCGGGCCGCGGCCTGGCGCCGGTAGTCCTTCTCCACGCTGGCGAGCACGACCGGCACACCGGCGGTGCGAGCCAGCGCTGCCACCAGGTCCGGATCAGGGTCGGCCTGCACGTGCGGTTCGGAATCGGCCACGTGAGTGCGCAGCGCTTCCGCGCGTTGTACGACATCGCCGAGCAGGCGCACTCGGGCGGCGGTGGCGGCACGAGCGGCAGCAGCCAGCGCTGAACGCAATTCGTCCATGCCGAGCCCGGTCTTGGCCGAGACGAGCAACACTTCGGTACCGGGCAACCCGTCGGCGGCGAGCAACTGCTGCAGGTGCGCTTTACAGGCTTGGGCGTCTTCAGGGCTCAACCGGTCAGCCTGATTCAACACGACCAGGGTCACTGCCTGGTGTGCTCGAGCTTTGGCGATGTACTCCTCGTGCAGGATCCCGTCGGCGTACTTCTGCGGGTCGGTTACCCACAAGAAGACGTCGGTCAGAGCCAGCACCCGGTCGGCTTCGGCGCGGTGGGCCGTGCGGTGAGAGTCAACATCGGGCAGGTCGAGCAGCACCAGACCGTCGAGATCTTCGGCGGCGCCGGAGCGTTCTGCCCGCTGTGGGCTCACCCGGTGGCGGGAGGCCGAACCGACCCAGTCCAGCAGTTCGGTGGCCGGGTCTTGGCCCCAGACTGCCGAGCTGATCGTCGTCGTCGTGGGCCGCAGCATCCCTACCGTGGCCACGGCGGAGCCGACGATGCGGTTGAACAGGCTGGACTTACCGCTGCCGGTGGCCCCGGCCAGGGCAACGATCGTATTGCCGCCGGCAATGTCCAACCGTTCGGAGGCCTTCTTCAGGACCTTCTCCGCAACGGCGACCTCATCGGCCGGCAACTGCGAACCACCGGCGTCGATAGCGCCGATGAGACCACCGACGGCGCCGCGCAGTTGCTCAGCAGAAGGCGCGTTGGGTTTGGCGTGCCGATCACGACGGCGCATCATCGCTGCATCCTCACGGCCTCGGCGGCAGCGAGCAGATCGCGCGGCTGTTCGACATCGATCTGGATTTCATCGACGGCTTCCCGCGCCCGTGCCCGCTCACTGTCATACAACTCCGTCACCAGTTCGATGAGCCTGCGACGCGCCTTCTCGGCAAGAGTGCGCACCGCTTGGTCACCGAACACCGCTTCCAGCAGGCGTTGGGCTACCACCGCAGAACCGCCGGCGATGCCGACTTCCGCGCCGCCCAAGGAACCCATGGTGTGGCTGAAGACGACCAGCATCAGCACGACACCGACAGCGTTGACTCCCATCGAAAGCACCCGCGCGGTGGTACGTCGGTCGCCACCTTCGGAACGCACCAACTGCAGGAGTTCCTCTTGCCAATCACGCACGAGCCGGTGCGCATCGTCTTCAAAACCCGGGCGCAGCGAGGCGAGTTCGGGGTGGCTCTGCACGAGGTGGTCCCCACCCGAAACGGCCTTCCACCTGCGGTTTACCTCCAGGGAGGCGTCCCCGGCGTTGGCGATGATGAGGTCGGCGACACCGCTTTGCAGCGCCTCGCCCAGTTCGGTGGTGGGGGCGGGTCGCCCGCGCAGCGCTGCGGCGACCCGGTCTCGGAACCGGCCGAAGCCGACTTCCAACTGGCGCAGAAACTCTCCGGTGCCGACGTACTCCTGCCAGCGGGCGAGCACTTCCCCGCGCAGCAGGGTGCCGTCACTCATGCCGACTGCCACCCGGTCGATGGCGTCGCGCCAAGCGACATCGTTGACGGCGTGCAACTGCTCCACGGTCTGCACCTGGGTCGAGCTCGCTTCTGCCAGCAACTCGACCCGACGGCTCAGCGAGTCCAGAGCCCCACCCAAGGTGCGGCGCACGAGCAGTCCGCGAGCCCGGGCGTCTTCGCCGAGGTTGGACAGCCAGTCCCGCAGATCGGTGACGTGTGATTCGGGCAGCAGGCCCGTATCGAGCAGTTGGGTCTCGGTCAGGGTGAACACCGGTGAGTGGGTGAGGCCTTCATCGACGAGCATCCCGCCGAGGTGCTCCGCGATCTCCTCGCTCGCGCCCTCAGGCACCCGGTCGAGCACGATGGCCACGGAGGTGCCCCGCTCGACAGCTTGGCGCAGCATCTGCCAGGGCACGGCATCGGCGTAGCGGGCGGCGGTGGTGACGAACAGCCACAGGTCGGCGGCACCGAGCAGTTGGCGTGCCAGGTCACGGTTGGATTCCACGACGGAGTCGATGTCTGGAGCGTCCAGGAGCGCGATTCCCGGCGGCAGTCCGTCGGCCTGGGCGAGCCGCAGCGCGGACGGGTCGTCGGCTTCGTTACCGCTGACGCGGGTCAGGCCGGGCAGTACCCGGGGCGTGGTGAACCAGCGCGCATCGTCTTCGTGGTGCACGAGCACGCAGGCGCGCGTGGTGGGACGCAGCACCCCGCTACGGCTGACGACACGCTGCGCCAAGGTGTTCACCAACGTGGACTTGCCTGCGCCCGTGGATCCACCCACGACAGTCAACAGGGGCGCGTCGAGGTTGGTCAGACGCGGAAGGATGTAGTCGTCGAATTGGTGGAGCATCTCGTCGCGGGCTCGCCGCGCCTGCTCTACCTCGGCGACCTCCAGGGGCAGCTTGGCGCTCTGGACGGTGTCGCGCAGACCGCGCACCGCCTCAAGTAGCTCGCTGGCCTCGGCGGTTTCGCTCACCGGATGTTCCTTCTCTTCCTGGGGGTGGGTCGCAGCCAACGTTACCGGCATGCAGAGGCCGTTGCTGCCCGGCGACGACGGAGCTACCTGCACTGATAAGGGCCGTGTGACCAACTACGCCGCGGTGAGGACAGCAACCGGCTCAACCCTGCAGGCGCCGCGACGATAGGAATGAGGCGGGGCGGGCCGAACATGCCCGTAGCCAGGACGGCGAACCGCACTGACAGAGGGATCCGAGATGACCACCAGCACGAGCACCCCCCAGGCCCCCGAGATGGGAACCGGCCAGATAAGCGAGGACCCGGTGGTGCAAGCAGCCGCCCGACAGGGTGTCGCAGTGATCGGGCTGTTGCGCCGGACGAACCCGCAAGCGTGGTTGTTCGCCGAGCGCGCCCGCTACCTCCGCGATGGCACATGTAACCCCTACGCCGAGCAGCTCTTGCGGCAGGCGGGTTTTCTGCGCGGCTGAACCGGCGCGCGGCACCTGTCAGGCGAAGCCGGCGTAGCGGGCGATTCGCTGCGTCAGGGCTGGGTCGAGGGCTAGTTGGCGTCCGTCGAGTTCGGTGATGGGGGCCGGCCCTCTGCTGGAGGAGACGAGCCAGGCACCGCGCGCCCTGCTCAGTTCGGATACGGGTATGAGCTCTTCGCGGGCGGGCATTCCGTCGGCGCGGGCTGCAGCCAGAATCCGCTGCACGGTGGTGGAGGCGAGGATCCCGGTTCCTTCGGTTGGCGTGGTCAGCAGGGCTTCGTCGAGCACGGCGAGGAAGCCGGAGGTGGGGCCGTCCAGGGCGTATCCGTCGGTGCTGATGAAGAGCACATCGTCGGCGCCCCGGGCTCGCGCTTCGCGTTGCGCGGCGACGTTGATGGCATACGACAAGGTCTTGACCCCGCCGAGCAGCCACGGCGCGTCGAGGAAGGCGTCGCTGGGGCGGCCACTGCTCAACGCTGTGACCCGAACACCGCGCCGTGCGCGCGCCACTGCTTCGTCGTTGGGGCGCCCCCGGTAGGTGAGGACGACCAGTGCGGTCGGACCGGCCTGCGGCAGCCATTCGCGGCCACGGGTGAGGATGAGTTTGAGGGTGCCCTCCCCCGGGGTGTGCAGGCTGGCGAGCATCGCCTCGATGAGTTCACTCCAGGCATATGTGGGCGGTGATTCGATGCCGAGCGCATCGGCTGAGGTGGCTAGGCGGGCCAGGTGCGCCTCCAGCCCCTCGGTTCGCGCGACACCGTCGTCACCGATGAGCACGCGCAGCGAGTCGAAGCAGCCATCACCGCGACTGAAACCGAGGTCGTCAGCGGTGATGACGGGGGTGCGGGCATCGACAACTCCCGCACCGACCACCCCGACGACCGGTTGGACGACTGCCATCTGCGTCTCCTTCGTGGCGCTGTCAGCGACTTCTATCGCTGCACGCGATTCTGCCTGGGTCTTGGCGACGCTGCGCCTGCGTGACACGGCGGGTTGCTCGGCAGTGCCCGTCTGAGCACTACACTCAAGCCGGGCCGCACGGCCCGCATGCCCTCGTAGCTCAGCGGATAGAGCAAGAGCCTTCTAATCTCTAGGTCGCAGGTTCGAGTCCTGCCGGGGGCGCCACTATCCCACTGTTGCCTGCCTAGGTCAGGACAGGTTTACGACTCATGGTTCACGCGCCCCCCACCGCCACCTGAGTTATGAGCTGTGATGGGCGAAAGCGGGCAGTTCTGGGCACCTAGGCGGAATAACGGCGGAACAAAAGAACGGGCCGCCAGGCACGTCACCAGGGCATTCATCAGCCACGCTGAGTCAGACGGAACCCTTGACGCGCTGTACCGCTCCAGGGGCGGTGCGCTCGTACTGGGGCCGCAGAATGAGCATGCGATGACCTCGGCGCAGCCCCCAGGCCGGATCGGCGACGCGACAGCCGATGAGGTCGATCAGGCGTTCCTGTCCGGCCTCATGTCGCGGGCGCACGACTTCTCCCTCGAGGCCGACCCACCCACGTCGACGCTCTCGTGGGCCTGGCGGATCGGATGGTTCATCGGCGGGACCTCAACCGCCTTGCTTCGGCGGCGCCGGGCACTCAAACGGCGCAGGCTGCCTGCGGTGCGGGAGGTGCTGCCCTGGCGCTGGCGCAAGCCGCTCGAGCATGGGTGAGGCCCGCCGCCCGGGGACCAATCCGGACGGCTGCTGACATCGCGGCGAACCGGGTGCCATCTGCGTGTTCCACACACCCGCTATCACTGGTCACGGCCGGGTGACCCTGCGGTGACTGCACCATGGGGCGGCGCAGCCACCGCAGGGATGAGCGCTTTGCTCAGCGTGCGAGGGGGCTGTAGAACACGAGGCCGTTTCCCTGGTTGTCGTAGACGACGGCGCGGCGTTCGTGGGCGTCGTCGTAGGGGCCCTTGACGATGGCGCCGCCGCCGGCTTCGACGGCCTTGGCTGCGGCGTCGACATCGGCGGTCTTGATACCCACGACGACCTTGCCCGGCAGGGGGTGGTCGATGGCGGTCGCGAGCGCGATGGTGACAGAGCCGCCGTCGATGGCGGCGAAGTGGCTGCCGTCGCGGAATTTCAGCGTCATGCCGAGGGTCTGGGTGTAGAAGGCGATGGACTCGTCCAGGTCCTCAGTGCTCACCAGGATCATGCGGACGTCGTGATCGCTCATGGTTCCTCCTTCGTCGATCCGGCCATCATGCCGGACCGCCGAAGTTTAGGGCGCGGCTTCGTCGTGAGTGAGCCACTCGAGTCAGACCGATGACCTGCAGCCGACACGACAACCCAAGCTCGTCGTGTCTCGTGTAGCGCCGCCTGCGCGACCGACTCCCCGGCCCCACTCCACCGGCTATACCCTGCCGGGCATCCATAGCGCTGCGATGCAGAGCGCAGTACCCGATGCGAATTCTCTTGCCCGCGCCAGAACTCAATCACCAACGCTTGCAAGGGACTCCGCGCCAATTCCCGGTGAGGTGTTACCGCTGCGCAAAGACAACAAGGCGCCCCCGGCTTGCGCTAACGCCGTCTACGGTCCTGCGGCGTTTTCCCATCAGGTGTGTCGAGCGATAGGTGCTCCCCGAGAGGCAGCAGCCCGCCCTTGGGTTGCGCGTCGGGTTGACTCACTTCTTTTCGGCCTGCTTTCACACGTTTCAGCGGGTCCTCCCCCAGCGCCGCGCGCGTGGCTCGGGCGCCCTCAAGGCGAGCGGTGTCTGCCCGTGCTTCTTCCAGCGCCAGGCTCAACGCGGCCACGTTCTCGGCCTGCTGGATCGCGAATGCTTCGCAGTTGGCGGCAGCCGTATTGATCGCGAGCATGAGTCGACGTGCCTCTACACCCTCCGCCGGGTTGATCTTGGCAACTTCGGACCAGTCCGGTCCGATAACCATGAGGTAGAGCTCTCGATTGTCGACCTTGTGATGCGTCGACTTCTTGGCGATTCCTCCGGCCACCAGACCCACCGGTCCTGCCAGCATCGCGCCACCCACCATCCGCGTCATGGTGCGGCGCGACGTGGTGTAGACCGTTACGTCTCCCGACTCGTCCAGGTACGCCTGCACCGACGGGCATAGCGGGTAGGTGTTGCCGTTCAACGTGACCTCTGCGCCGCTCACACAGTGCAGCGGTCCCACTTTGGCGATTTTGGGCGGCGTCTGGGCGTTCTTCAGATCTTTCTCTGCCTTCCGCACCGCTGCCTGGTGGGCACGCCCTTCCTTCTTCACCGCGCGGTCGGCCTCGACACATTGCCGGTGCAGCAATGTCTCCTCCGGGGTCAGCCTCGCCAGATCTGTGCGGTGTTGCTGGACCGCGCGAACCGCAAACACCACCCCCGCCGTGGCCAAGATGAGAAAAACGACAAGAACGACGATCCCGCCGACGTCCATGTTGTTCCCCCTGAGTAATGGCCCGCGCCCCGTACAGTCACATCGAGCACTGGGGCCTGTCGTTACAGCCGTGCATCCCGCCTGGCTGTCGGCACGCCACCTAACCCGAGGCGAGCACTTCTCGCATGGCCCGTTACGCGTGGTGGGCTAGGCGAGTTCCTCCCTTACCGACCCCGCGCTCCCAGACCCGGCTGCTTAGGCTGGTGGCTGTGAGCAGGCGAGCCGAGGTACAGGTCTACCGAGCCACCTCCGGCTCGCTGCCCGGCACCGAGGATCTCCTGGACGCGGTCGAGCGGGATCGACTGGCAGTCCTACGCCGCCCCGAAGATCGCGTCCGCTACCTGACGGCGCACGTCTTGATGCGCAGAGTGTTAGCGGCACACACCGGCATCCCGGCCCGCGAACAGCGTTTCGAGCGACGCTGTGGCTTCTGCGGCGCCGAGCACGGGAAGCCTCGGTTGCTTCCGGCGGGTTCCCGGCAAGCTCAGGACCTACCCCACATCAACGTTTCGCACGCGGGTGAGCAGGTGCTTCTGGCGGTCTCAACCCAGCCGGTCGGGGTCGACGTCGAGCAGTATTCGGCCACCGCCTTCGCTGGCTTCCCCGCTGCCGCACTCACTTCGGACGAGGCAGCGGAACTGTCGGAGTTCGCCCCCTCGGACCGGCTCGCCGCCAAGGCGGCATGGTGGACCCGCAAAGAGGCGGCGCTCAAGGCAACCGGTCACGGCCTGCGGGTGGAGGCGACGTCGTTGCGCGTCACGCCTCCAGATCAACCACCCCACCTGGTGGAGTGGCACGATCCCGACGTCACCCGGCCGCATCTGGTGATGGCCGACGTTCCCGTACCCGGCTCCTACGCCGGCGCGGTCGCCGTCTGCGACAGCGACCAGTTGCACTTCACCCTGTACACCGCCACCGCGCGCAGCCGGGCCGACGACCTTCAGTTCACGCTCCTGGGCACCGGCGACGCAGAGCACCGAACGGACTAGCGCCAACACGACTACCCCGAGGTGACTGCGGTCGACTCACTGACTAGGCGCCCGGGCCCGGCACTACACAGCCCAGGATCGGCGTCGGCGCCGCGGTTGGCACACACGTTGCCGACTCCACGGCTCAGCCCCTGAGCCGGCCTGTCTCACCGGGTGGCTCGCTGCGTCTTCCAACTGCAGAGGCGCCTCGGCGCTCAGCAGAGGCCGCCGATCTCAGCGAGGAAACTCCGCCGGCACGTAGGACCGTGTCACATCAGCCTTGGGGCGCCCCAGCGGCATCGAGGGCAGCGCCTCGTCATCGATCCACGCTTCGACGACGCCGGCTATCCGCCCGCTGGGGTCGTGGCGCAGCAGGTGCGCCCGGAAGTCGTCGGTGTCGACCACCCCGTGACGATGCGTGCTCGCCCAGTCGCGCAACAAGTCGAAGAACGGTTCGTCACCCATGCTCAGTCGGATGGCGTGCAGGGTCAGCGCGCCGCGTTTGTACAGGCGGTCGTCGAACATCATCTCCGGGCCGGGATCGCTTATCCGCAGGTCTTTGCCTTGGGCCATCAACCGGCGCCACGCCTGCCGGGCGGCGTCCGCGCTGGAACGCAACCGGGCGTGTTCCCACCACAGCCATTCGGCGTAACAGGCGAATCCTTCGTTGAGCCAGATGTCGCGCCAGGAACGCACGCCGACACTGTTGCCGAACCATTGATGGGCGAGTTCGTGGGCCACGAGCCGCTCGCTGCCGCGCCGCCCGTCGATGTGGTTGGCGCCGAAGATCGACAGCCCCTGCGCCTCCAGCGGGATCTCCAGCGAATCCTGGGTGACGACAACGTCGTAGCGCGCGAACGGGTACGGCCCGAACAGACGCGTGAACAGATCCATCATCGCCGGCTGGCGCGCGAAGTCGTGCATGGCGCGGGTGCGCACCGGCGTCGGAATCAAGACCCGTTGGGGCACCCCGCTGACCAAGTCCAGCGCGGCGTACCTGCCGATCTGCACGGTGGCCAGGTACGGGGCCATCGGATGGTTCTCCTCATACACCCAAGTTGTGCGCGAGGAGGCACGCCGGGTCGAGGTCAGTGCGCCGTTGGCCACCACGGTGTATTCGGATTCGGTGGTCACCGCGATCCGGTAGGTCGCCTTGTCGGCGGGGCGGTCGTTGCACGGGTACCACGACGGGGCCCCGTTGGGTTGGCTGGCCACGATCACCCCGTCGGTGAGTTCCTCCCAGCCGAGCTCGCCCCAGCGCCCATCCAACGGTTTGGGTTGCCCGTCGTAGCGGATGAGCACCTCAGCGGATTCACCGGCTTGCAACTGCCGTGGCAGTGGCAGCACCGTTCGGGCTGGGCCCTGCGTGAACCGTTTCACGCGCTGGCCGTCAACCTCGACGGCGCTGATCCGCAGCCCCGCCAGGTCGACGGCGAGCTCGTCGATACAGGTGGCGGCCAAAACCTTCAACCGAGCTGAGGCCTCGAGTCGGTTCGTGCGGACGCTGTAGCGAAGATCGAGGTCGTAATGGTTCACGCAATAGGTGTCGCTGCCGTGGCCCGGCACGTAGGGGTCGAGATCGGTCACGAATCTTCCTCTGTCCACGGGGCGATCGGGTTGCCTACCCACCGGCTTCCGGCTGGCACTGACTCGCCGCGCAACACCAGGGAGGCGGGCCCGACGCTAGCGCCTCGTTCGATCTGGGCTGCAGGCAGGACGACACCTTGGGGACCAAGGGTCGCCCCAGGTGCGAGTTCGACGGTGTCCACGCTCATGATCCGGTCGTGGAACAGGTGGGTCTGCACGACGCAGCCGCGCCCGATCGTCGCGCCGGTTCCGATGGTGACCAGGTCGGCTTCGGGCAGCCAGTAGGACTCGCACCACACGCCCCGCCCGATCCGCGCGCCCAAGGTACGCAGCCAGGCGACCAACATTGGTGAGCCGAGCGCGGCCCAGGCGAACCACGGCCCCGCCACCGTCTCCACGAAGGTGTCAGCCAGCTCGTTGCGCCACACGAAACTGCTCCACAACGGGTGATCGGCTTGGCGGATCCTGCCGACCAGCAACCATTTTGCGAGCGAGGTCACCAGCGCGGCACAGGCCCCGGCAAGGAGCACCACGAGCGGTGTCCCCAGCATCACTGCGACCGGCCCCCAGCCGGTCAGCACGATGAGCGCCACGGCGCAGCACACCGCCAGCGCCACCGACACCATCACCGGCACGACGCGGCACACCTCGACGCATCCGCGAGCGACCTTGAGCCTGGTGGGCGGGGCGTAGGTACGAGAGGCGTCCCCGTCCTGGGCAACCGGGCGGCGTAACCGCACGGGGGGGCTGCCCAACCAGGAGGAGCCTGCTTTGGAGCGCGCCGGGGCCGCGGAGAGCACCGCCACCAACCCGTCCTTGGGGACCTTGCGCCCCGGGGCGGTCATCCCTGAGTTACCGAGGAAGGCCCGCTTACCTACTCGCGCCCGTCCGACCCGCATCCAGCCGTTGCGCAGTTGATAGGAGCCGACCATGGTGTCGTCGGCCAGGAAGGCGCCGTCGCCGACCCGCGTCATGCTTGGCAGCAGCAGCACCGTGGAGGCCTCGACGTCGCGGCCGATCCTGGCGCCGAGGGCACGCAGCCAGGCCGGGGTGGCCAGGCTGGCGTACAGCGGGAACAACAGGTTGCGCGCCGAATCGAGAACTCGGCCAGTGGCCCATACCTGCCAGCCGATGCGGCTGCGTACCGGGTGATATCCCGGCGTGATACCCACGCTGAGCAGCCGAACGACGACGACCGTCATGAGAGCGACACCGGCCAGGCCGATGAGCGTCGCCAGCGGAACCACTGCGAGCGCGCCGATGAGCATGTCGAGCGGTTCGCTGCGCCAGCGGAACCGGGCGAGCAGGAGGGCGATGCCCGGGGCCGCGGCCAGAACCGGTAACACTGCCAGGGCGCCAGCGGAGGCGGCGTACCCGGCCACCCACAGCGGCGCCCGCGGTGGCCGAGTATCAGGCCACTTGTCCTTGGTGTTGCGTCCGGTGATCGGGGCCGCGGGTGAACCGGCCCAGACTTGCCCCTCCGGGATCGCTCCGTGCAGCGCCGACCCGGCTTCCAGTCGCGCGCCACGTCCCACCACCGCACCGGGCAGCAACACACTGCGAGCGCCGACGGTTGCGTGCGCGGCCACTTTGGTGCGTCCGACGTGGAAGAGGTCGCCGTCGACCCAGTGCCCGCTCAGGTCGACCTCGGGTTCGATCGAGGCCCCGCCACCCAAGGTCATCAGACCGGTCACGGGCGGAACTGCGTGCAGGTCGACGCCGCGGCCCACCTTGGCGCCCAACGCGCGGGAGTAGTAGAGGATCCAGGCCGAACCGGCCAGGCTCACCGCCCCCAGCGCGTCGGCGAACCGTTCGGCGGCCCACACCCGCAGGTGCACGGATCCGCCGCGCGGGTAGCTGCCCGGTTGCAGCCCGCGCAGCAGCACCCGCGCGAATAGGGCTGACAGGCCCATCTGGCCGGGTGGGCTGTGCAGAACGAGCAGTCCGAGCAGCACCAGCGGCCACGGCGTATTGGGCAGCTGCTCGAATCCGGGCAGCAGCCGCAGCACCCAGCACAGGGCGATCAGGGCCGTGAACCAGCGCATCCCCCGCACGCCCGCGAACACCACCGACAGCGCCGCTTGGATGGCCTGGGCGGTGCGCGGTACGGGACGGACGTCGCGCACCGGTGCCGGCTCGGCGTCCCCGGTGCCGCCGCCGGGCCCGACTCGGGCGTCGAGGAGGTCGGCTTGGGCTTGCAGGCGGGGATAGTCGTAGATGTCGGCCACGGTGATCCCCGGGTCGCGCCCGCGCAGCAGCGTGACCAGACGGGCGGCGGGCAGGCTGCCGCCGCCGATGGTGAAGAAGTCATCGTCCGGCCCGGGTAGGACGCCCAGAATCTGTTCCCACTGTTGGGCCAGCCAGCCGGGCGTCCCGCTGAGTTTCTCGGCGGCTGCGCTCTGGGAGCCGGGCAGCGGCCACGGCAGGGCGTCGCGGTCCACTTTGCCGGAGGTGCGTGTCGGTAGGGACTGCATCACCGCCAGCCGTGGGACCAGCGCTGCGGGCAGGGACTGCAGGAGTGTTTCCCGGCAGGATTCCAGGTCCAACTCGACACCGGCCGATGGGGCCAGATAGCCGACCAGAATCGGCGCGCCGGAGGCGGCGCCGTGCACGGCGGCCGCACCCCCGGCGACGCCGGGCAACGACTGCAGGGCGGCATCGACCTCACCGAGCTCGATGCGGCGCCCGCCGATCTTGACCTGGTCGTCGGCGCGGCCGATGAAGACGAGCCCCTCCGGGTCGGCTCGCACCAGGTCACCGCTGCGGTAGGCGCGATCCCAACCCAGGGCGGGCGCGTAGACGACCTTGTCCTTGTCGGGGTCCAGATAACGGGCCAGGCCGACGCCGCCGATGATGAGTTCGCCGATCTCCCCCGGCGCGACCGGTTCACCGCTGGAGTCCACGACCGCCAAATCCCAGCCGTCCAGCGGCAGACCGATCCGCACCGGGTCCGCGCCGGTCGTCATCGCCGCGCACGCAACCACGGTGGCTTCGGTGGGCCCGTAGGTGTTCCACACTTCGCGACCGATGGCTTGGAGGCGAGCAGCCAGTTCGGTGGGCAGCCCTTCCCCTCCGAAGATGAGCAGCCGCACCCCGGCCAGGCAGTCTGGTGGCCACAGGGCCGCCAGCGTCGGCACGGTGGAAACCACGGTGATACCGCGTCGTTCCAGCCAGGGACCCAGGTCGATACCCGAACGAACAAGGCTGCGTGGGGCGGGCACCAGGCACGCGCCGTGCCGCCAGGCCAGCCACATTTCTTCGCAGGAGGCGTCGAAGGCGACCGAGAGCCCGGCCAGGACGCGGTCTCCGGGGCCCAGCGGGGCATCTTGCAGGAAGAGCCGAGCTTCGGCGTCGACGAAGGCCGCCGCGTTGCGATGGGTGACGGCCACCCCTTTGGGGGTGCCGGTGGAACCGGAGGTGAAGATGATCCAGGCGTCGTCGCTCAACTCCGGGGCGCGTTCGGGGGCGATGGACGCGGCGGACACGGCCGAAACGTTCGGGGCCTCGACGTCGATGTCGACCTCGGCGCGATCCAGCTCAGCAGCGATGTGCGCCGCGTGAGCGCCCGCTGGTTGCTCGTTGGGTCGCTGGTCGGGTTGACCAGTAGCGGTAGGCAGCGGGTTACCGTGCGCGTCCACGATGCCGTCGTCGGTGATGACGGCGGCGACCCCGGCTTCGCCGAAGACCACCTCGGCCCGTTCGGGCGGGTCGTCGGCGTCGACCGGCACATAGGCGGCACCAGCGAGCAACGTCGCCAGGATGGCGATGTGCAGGTCGACCCCGCCCGAGGAGCGCCGGATCCCCACTCGGTCCCCGCGGCGTACCCCGGCGGCGACAAGAGCGTCAGCTTCGGCGGTGGCGACCTGCCAGGCTTGGCGGTAGGTGAGCACCACCTCGCCTGCATCGATGGCCGGCTCGTTGGGGTGTGCTTGCACCGACTGGGCGAAAATATCAACCAGCGTGCGTGGAGCCGGGGCTGCTGTAGAGGCGCACAAAGGATCGTCGTACGTGTCTGCTGGCACCACTGGACATCTACTTCCGTCGCCGCGATTGCCCCTACCCGGGCCCGTCAGGTCAGGATTTCCCGACACCGCAGAATTGCCTCCACGAGGCGCCGTTCATCGGCGACTGCTTCGGGTCGGGCACTGCCCCGATCCAGACGGTGGCGAAGAAAAGCGAGCTCTACGGCGCAATCCTGCAACTCCATCATGGCCGACTTGCCGGCTCGGCCGTGCGTGCGGGCCGCTGCTTGGCGCGCCGCGCGCCGCCACGGCAGGCTGGCAAGCATGTTCACCTCCGATGAAGTGAACAAGCCGAGCTGGACGTACTGGCCCAGGTGGCGGGCGATCAGCACGCTCTCCCGGCGGCGAACCCAGACCGCGAATCCGATGGTGGCAACGAAAATCGGCACCTGCACCAGCAGGTAGGCAGTCACCCACCCCTGCAGGCCCAGCACGGCAGAGCCGTTCCACAGTGCGTGCAGTCCCATCGCGGTCAGCAGACCAAGCAGCGGGGCGAAGAATCGCAGGAGGCCACGGCCTCGGGAGACCATGACCCCAATCCCGACACCGGTCCACATGGTGAACAGCGGGTGGGCAAAGGGACCGAGCAACCC
Organism: Gephyromycinifex aptenodytis; assembly: GCF_012277275.1. Lineage (GTDB taxonomy): Bacteria > Actinomycetota > Actinomycetes > Actinomycetales > Dermatophilaceae > Gephyromycinifex > Gephyromycinifex aptenodytis. Next base: position 917,802 of record NZ_CP051155.1, read on the forward strand.
GCGCAGCACGAAGGTGATCGCCAAGCCGGCAGCGCCGCCATCGGTCAGCGCACGCCCCAGATAGAGGATGTTCTCGGCGAAGGCGAAACCGGCGGCCACCAGACCCGCGTAGACGATGCCGTCGATGACCCCGTCGAACTCCCGCCTACGAACCCAGAACACCACGAGCACCCCGAACCCCTTGGCGAGTTCCTCCACCACGGGTGCCACCGCCACCGTCGCCGCGATCTCAGGGTCGTAGATCAACTGGCTCAGCACCGCTAGGGAGCTGGTGTTGAGCACCAGGGACACCGAGGTGGAAACCAACGCGCCCCAGCCGAAAGCCAGCAGCAGCGAGGACGTCGGTTCTGCTTCGTAGCGGTCCAGCCAGAGGAAGGCCGGAACAACGATCCCCACCGGCAGCACGGCGATGATCGCCGCGAACAAGCCGGCCTGGACGCCGACCTCCATGCCGATCGCTCCGGTGAGCAGCGCCGCACCCAAACACAGGAGGATGAACAGCCCTGCGGTGATCAACCACCGGCGTAGAAACGGTCGATGGGTGGCGTTACGCGCGACGGGCGCCGAGGGGGCGAGCGTCATTCTGCGGTCTCCTTCGGGGCGGGGTCGGGCGCTCGCAGCCTACGGCCTGCTGCTCGGTGTGGTGTCGTGCTGCAGGCAGCCGGTGAGCAGCCCCCGTAGAGTGGATCGGGTGAGCAAGCCAGCACCTGACCATTCTTCCGACCGAATCATCTGGATCGACTGCGAGATGACCGGCCTCGACATCCAAGCAGACGCCCTGATCGAGGTCGCCGCGCTCGTCACCGATTACGAACTCAACCAGTTCGGTGACGGCATCGACGTCATCATTCGTCCCGAACCGGCGGCGCTGGAGCAGATGAATGACTTCGTGCGCGCCATGCACACCGACAGCGGGCTGCTCAGCGAACTCGAGCAGGGCGTGAGCATGCAGGAGGCGCAGCGCACGGTGCTGGAGTACGTGCGCGAGTTCGCCCCGACGCCGGCCAAGTGGCCGCTGGGTGGCAACACGGTCGGCACCGACCGGGCCTTCCTGGCCCGGGACATGCCTGAGTTGGAGTCGCACCTGCACTACCGCAACATCGACGTCTCCTCGATCAAGGAGTTGTCGCGGCGTTGGTATCCGCGGGTTTACCACAACGCCCCGGCCAAGAACGGCGGTCACCGGGCACTGGCTGACATCCGCGAGAGCGTCAACGAACTGCGGTACTACCGCGAGGCAGTCTTCGTGCCTGCGCCGGGCCCCGACTCGGCCACCGCCAAGGAGATCTCTGCACGTCACAGTGCTGCAATGGCGGAGACGACCGAGCCGGAAACGACGTAGTAGCAGGGGGTGGTCATCAGCACCCGCAAAAGCAGGTACGATGGTCGCCGCGCACCAACACGGGTGAAAACCTCATTGAGGATGACCCCGCGTTACGCGCCCTGGTGGGTGTAGCTCAGCTGGTAGAGCACCTGGTTGTGGTCCAGGTGGCCGCGGGTTCAAGTCCCGTCACTCACCCCAGGAAGTACCGCAGCACCGGCGGGCTGGAGTGCACATCGTGCACACCAGCCCGCTGTCGTATCCCCAGCCCATTGCCGTAGCGCCAGCTGCCGGGGCCACGGGCAAGCCGATCCCGCCCCGATCGCAGTCCGGGCGCGGTCCGCGACGTCGACGCCAACGCCGTGCCAGGATGAAGCTCGGCACCGGCGACGGGCCGGGCCGAAGGTTCCCGAACGGAAGGCTGCTCTCGATGCCCACTCCCCCAGCTGCAAGGGTGCGCCCATCGATACCGGTGCGGGCCATCCTCACCGCGGTTCTTGTCACAGTTCTGGCCGGTGCCGGTCTGTTGGTCGGGAGTTGGACGGCGCAGGGGCATGCGCAGCTGGTGAGTTCATCCCCCGCCGATGGCGACACCGTGGCGACTCCACCGGCCGAAGCGTCGTTGACCTTCAACGAGGAGATCAACCCCAAGTTCGCGCAGATCGTCGTGGCCGACCCCTCGGGGCGGGCGGTACCGGTCGAGCCGCAGGTGGAGAATGCGACCGTCGTGGTTCCGCTGCCGACCGACCTGCCAGCCGGCAAGATCGCCGTCCGCTACCGCGTCGTGAGCCGCGACGGCCACCCCATCGCCGGTCAGATCGCCTTCACCCAGGAGAAGGGCGCAGCGGTGAGCTCAGCGCCGCAGAGCAGCGCCCCGAGCGCCCCGGCCGGCGGGCCGATCGCGAACCCGTCACCGGATGTGGCCACCATGACCGAGACGAACCCGGCCGGCCCCACCGAGAGCGACGGCAGCATCGGCGCCATCTACGTCCTGACAGGTGTGGCCGCCCTAGCACTCATCGGTGTCGGCGCCCTGCTGTTCTTCTGGGAACGTCGCCGCCAGTAATACCCACCGAGGAGACAAACCCCCGAACATCGAGAAAGCCCCCGGCGATGCCGGGGGCTTTCTCATGAAGTGCGCCATCAGGGACTCGAACCCCGAACCCGCTGATTAAGAGTCAGCTGCTCTGCCAATTGAGCTAATGGCGCAACAGGTGAAGACCTTACAGCAGACCTGCCTCAGGCGTGAAATCGGCAGGTCAGAGGCCCTTCCTTCGAACGGCGGCGAGGGCGGGATCGTCGGTTTTACCCGCCTGCGCGCTTATCTGGCAGTACGTTTGCCGGGGTGGTCGACGTGCACCGCCACACCACGTTCAGCAGAGCAGGAGCGACATGAGGGCATTGGCGAAGACCCACGCCGGACCGGGTCTGGAACTCATCGAGGTACCGGAGCCGGAGTGCGGCCCGGGTGACGTGAAGATCCGCGTGCAGGCTGCAGGTCTGTGCGGCACGGACCTGCACCTCGAACAATGGGATGAGTGGGCGGCGAGTCAGGTTCACCCACCGATGGCGATCGGTCACGAATTCTTCGGCGAGATCGTCGAGGTCGGCCAGGATGTGACCTCCTGCCGCGTGGGCCAGAAGGCCTCCGGCGAAGGACATGTGGTGTGCGGTACCTGCCGGAACTGCCGGGCTGGACGGCGCCAGATGTGCATCCGCGTCAACAGCGTCGGGGTGAACCGGGACGGCGCGTTCGCCGACTACGTCGTCCTGCCTGCCAGCAACGTGTGGATCCAACCGCAGGATCTGGATCCGCGGGTCGGCGCCATCTTCGACCCGCTGGGCAACGCCACCCACACCGCCTTGCAGTTCCCGCTGGTTGGTGAGGACGTGCTCATCACCGGCGCCGGGCCCATCGGGGTCATGGCCGCCGCCATCGTCCGCCACGCGGGCGCTCGGTTCGTCACCGTCACCGACGTCTCCGACTATCGCCTCGAACTAGCCCGGGCCGCTGGGGCGGACCGCGTCGTCAACGTGGCCAAGTCGCGCATCGCCGACGCCCAGCGCGAACTGGGCATGTCCGAAGGTTTCGACGTGGCCCTGGAGATGTCCGGCAGCCCGCAAGCGCTGGCCGAGACCATCGAGAACATGAACCACGGTGGCCGTATCGCCATGCTGGGCCTGCCTCGGGAGCCGTTCGCCATCGACTTCGGCAAGGTCATCACCCACATGCTGACCATCAAGGGCGTGTACGGCCGAGAGATGTTCGAGACTTGGTACGCGGCCTCGGCCATGATGCAAACCTCAGACCTGCTGCAACGCACCGTCAGTTCCGTCGTCACCCACGCCGTCCCGCTACAGGACTGGCCAGAAGCCTTCGCCGCTGCCCGCTCGGGCGAATGCGGCAAAGTCGTCCTCGACATCAGCTAATCGAAGGGGCATTCATGAACCCGGACTTCACCCAACAGGTGAGCGCCACTGTGGACCAGATCCGCCAGGACGGCCTCTTCAAGAGCGAACGACGCCTGCTGACCCCGCAGTCGGCCCACATCCGCACCCCCAGCGGAGAGGCGCTCAACTTCTGCGCTAACAACTACCTGGGCCTGGCGGACCACCCCGACGTCATCTCGGCCGCGCGTTCGGCCCTGGACGAGTGGGGTTTCGGTATGGCCAGCGTGCGGTTCATCTGCGGCACGCAAGAACTGCACAAGCAACTTGAAGCGCGGATCGCTGAACTGGTCGGGACTCAGGACGCGATCCTGTACTCCTCCTGCTTCGACGCCAACGGAGGCGTCTTCGAGGTGCTGTTCGAGGCGGGCGACGCAATCATCTCCGACGAGTTGAACCATGCCTCGATCATCGACGGGGTGCGGCTGAGCAAGGCCGACCGTTACCGCTACCGCAACCGCGACCTGGAGGACCTGCGCACCCAGCTCGAGGCCGCCAAGGGCGCCCGGCGCATCGTCATCGTCACCGACGGCGTCTTCTCCATGGACGGCTCGTACGCCCCGCTGGAGGGCATCTGCGACCTCGCCGACGAGTATGGGGCGCTGGTGCTGGTCGATGACTCCCACGCGGTGGGGTTCGTCGGCGAGAACGGGCGCGGCACCCACGAGTACTGCGGCGTACTGGAGCGGGTGGACCTGATCACCGGAACCTTGGGCAAGGCGCTGGGTGGCGCCTCCGGGGGCTACGTTGCCGGTGCCAGCGAGGTCGTGGAGTTGCTGCGTCAGCGTTCGCGCCCCTACCTGTTCAGCAACGCGGTGGCACCCTCGGTCGCGGCCGGTTCCTTGGCGGCGATCGAACTGGCCTTAGGCGGCTCCGAGCAACGCCAGACGCTACGCCGAAACGCCGAACTGTTCCGCAGCCTGATGGATGAGGCCGGCTTCGAGCTACTGCCCGGGAGCCACCCCATCGTGCCTGTGATGTTCCCCGGCGAAGACGGGGCCCGCCAGGCGAGCCAGATCGCGGACTCCATGCTGGAGCGCGGCGTGTACGTCATCGCGTTCTCCTTCCCCGTTGTGCCTCGGGGCAAGGCCCGCATCCGCGTGCAACTTTCGGCTGCGCACAGCGAGCAAGACGTGCAAACCTGCGTCAAGGCTTTCATCCAGGCCCGCGACGAAGTGGTCTGACCCGTAGACGTGAAGTGGGCCGGTGCAGGTGCACCGGCCCACTTCACGTTATGCAGGGTTGGTCATGAGGTCGTCTGCGAGAGGGTCACAGGTAGAGGCCCGTCTGATCGGCTTCGCCCTTGGGCGCCCCCACCGCGTGCACATCGCGCTCGCGCAGCAACACATAGGTCTTGCCGTCGAGTTCCACATCTGCCTGTTCCTGCGGGTCGTACAACGCCCGATCGCCGAGCGTGACCTGCCGCACGTGCTGCCCGGTTGCTACGACCGTGGCCCAGGCCAAACGCTTGCCCAGACTTGCCGTGGCAGGGATGAGCAGCCCACCACCGCTTTGCCGCTCCCCGTCGCTTTCTTCGCGAAACAGGAGCACACGGTCGTGGAGCATGCGGATAGGCAGGTCCTCTGCCGTCTGCCCGGTGGAACGTTCAGCCACGAACGCGACGCACGATGGCGACGGTCAGCAGCAGCACTGCCACTCCGGCTGCGCCGCCCACGACGTCGTACCGCAGTTCACCGGTCTCGGTGTGGGTGAACGAGTACAGCGCGCTGCGCCCTTCGGCCACCTGTCGCTTTGCGATGTTGGCAGGCTTGACCCGGTAAGCGAGCTCGTCGATCGTCGAGGCGAGACGCTCCCGGTGCTGCGCGATGTCCTTCTCGATCTGGTCCAGAGACCGATTGTCCTGCGCGCTCATCGGCGGCGTCCTTTCGGTTGGTTCAGCTTGTGGGTGACGACCCCACGGTCGCCATCAGCGACGATAACCTACCTGAGGGTCGCTGCGTCGTCCCCCCGCTCGGCGGGTACAGATTGTCTAGGGATGGCAAGGCTGGTTCAGGAACCATCCGGCCGGTTCCACCCGCTCCCTCCACCGCAAGGAGATTCGATGCCCCGCCTGGAACTGCAGCAGGACGCCCCCGCATTCACCTTGAAGAACCAGAACGGCGAGCAGGTGTCCAGCTCGGACTTCGCCGGCCGCAAACTCGTCATCTTCTTCTACCCGGCAGCCATGACCCCTGGCTGCACGACTCAGGCCTGTGATTTTCGCGACTCTCTCGAGCCGCTGAAGACGGCCGGGTATGACGTCATCGGGATCAGCCCTGACTCCCCCGAGAAGCTGGCGGAGTTCATCGATAAGGAGCACCTGACCTACCCGTTGCTGTCCGACCCGGACAAGTCCGTGATGGAGGCCTACGGCGCGTTCGGGGAGAAGACCATGTACGGCAAAAAGGTCACCGGCGTCATCCGCTCGACGGTTGTCCTGGATGAAGACGGAAAGATCGAACTGGCCAAGTACAACGTGCGCGCCAAGGGACACGTCGCATCGTTGGTCAAGCAGCTCGGAGTCGATGTCCCGACGGTCTAGGTGCAGCCGTGGCGGTGCAGACCGCAGGCTGCGTCCCGGGTACCCTTACCGTTGCGCGCGGACGTGGTGGAATTGGCAGACACGCAGGATTTAGGTTCCTGTGCTTCGGCGTGAGGGTTCGAGTCCCTCCGTCCGCACTCAATGAGGTCGGCACCAGGCCCATCTGCACCCCAGGCGGATTGTGGGTTCCTGAGCGTCTGGCGGTACGCACTCGCCCCTGTACAGGGGTCTGAACGCCCATACCGTGGAACCTGCGTTCGAGGTTCAAGGAACACCTCGGTTCGTCTGAGCAGCACTCAACGCGCACCGGGGTGAGTGCTGCCGGGGCGGTCAGTCATGAACCCTGCCCGTGCTCTGCCACGCCGTCGGCAGCCCAGGACCGGCGGCGCATCCCGTTAAGACCCGAATAAGCAGCGACCCGTGGCTCGCGCCAGCCGTCGAGGGCTGCCGGCTCGGGACGGTAGACCTCGATGCCCAGAGGGCGACACACCTCGAGGGGGTCGCGGGCATCGGGGCCCCACATCGGGATGGACAGGTCCCCGCCGGGGCAGGTGGACAAGGCGCAGAGCAGGTCGATCTCGGCGAAGAACTCGAAGTAGTCGCCCTTCTTCGCCGGGCAGGTCTTCATGAATTACTGGTCGGCGTCGTTGAGGCCGGTGACCTGGAAGACGTTGAGCACGTCGTGCACGTCGTGCTCGGTCAATCCGTAGGGCGCCACTGCACGGGTGAGGTTGCTGTGACAGTGGAAGTCGAAGTCCTCGCCGGTGAGCAGGGTGTTGGTGTACGGGTCGCATCGGGTGCCCAACAGGTCGTGGACGCGCCCGCCCTCGTCGTCGGTTCCGTAGCCTGCCAGCGTGTCGTCGGTGATCGTCACCAGCGGGCGCAGATAGGGCAGCGTGGACCAGAGCCTGTCGTGCGTGCTGACGTGGGCGGCCTGCAACTGGCGAGTCTTGGCGGCCCACAGCCGCTCACGCGGATTGTGCCGGTTCCAGATATCCAGGTCACCAACCTGAGGCCCCTCGATGGCAACGATCCGGCACAGATGCCCCTGGGGGACCTCCCAGGCGCGACCGCTGCGGATCGGGATCTCGAATGAGTCCACCAAGTCTCTTGGTGCACTAGCGATTCGCTGGTATAGGGCCCGGTCGACGTCCAGTGCGCCCCCCGGTTCCGCTTGGTATGCCGCGTCCGTCAGTCCCATGTCGCTGCTCCTTGGTCCGTGTGGTGGCCCGATGTGCTTGGCGAATCTGGGCCAGATCTGCTGTTCGCTGTCTGCTCTTCGACCTGGCCTACATTGCCTCGTTGTTCGCGCCTCAGCCTCACTTTGGCCCCCGACGAGGGTGCTGGGTCTCTCGCAGGAGGAGGCTGACAAGGAGGCGAGGGTTTTCCTCGACAAGGTAGGGATGGGCGAGTACATCTCGCGTTACCCCCACAGCTCTCCGGCGGCCAGCAGCAACGGGTGGCCATCGCCCGCGCCATGGCCATGCACCCCGAGGCGGTGCTCTTCGACGAGCCGACCTCAGCCCTCGACCCCGAGCTCGTCGGTGAATCCTCGCCGTGATGACCCGTCTGGCAAATGACGGGGTCACGATGGTGGTGCTCACCCACGAGATGCGCTTCGCGCGAGAGGTAGCCGACTGGGTCGTCTTCATGGGACGGGTGGCTCGCTGACGGTCTCAGGGCTGCGGCAGGCCTCCGGTGCCGGCCGCAGCCCGGGCGGGTTAGGTATTCGGGGCACCCAGCTCGATGCGTTGCGTCGGCTGCCAGATGTCGTGGCTGCGGTGCGTCACCAGCACGACCGTCGCGTCCGACATGCTCCGCACCTCGGCCGCGATCTTCTCCTCGGTGACCAGGTCCAAGGCAGAAGTTGCTTCGTCCAGGACAAGGATGGGTGCCTCCTTTAAGAAGGCGCGCGCGATAGCCACCCGCTGACGTTCCCCACCCGAGAGGGTGTTGCCCCGATGGCCGAGGGTTTGCTGTAGACCTCGCGGGTCGCGAGCGATGACATCGCCCAGCTGGGCCCGGCGTGCCGCTGCCTCGATCTGTTCCTGCGAGGCGCCGGCGTCCCCGAGTTGGATGTTCTCCGCGAGCGTGCCCGAGAACACGACCGGGTCCTGGGGAACGTAGGCGACCGACGCGGCGACATCCTCGAAGCGCTGGTCTCGTAGATCCACTCCCCCGCGTTCGACCCGGCCCTGCTGCGGGTCGTCGAAACGCATGAGCAGACCGAGCAGGGTGCTTTTGCCGCTGCCGGTCGGCCCGGTGACGAGCACTGTTGCGCCCGGGGCGATGCGGGCGTCGAGGTCGGCCAGCACGAGATGACTGACCCCCACCAGGTCGAGCTGCACTCCGTTGCCCTTGCGGGCGACTTCCGGCTCGGGCAACGGCGGCGCGCTGCGCACTTGCTCGTACTGCGTAAGGGCGGTGCGCAGGTCGTTGATCATCACCCCGGCAAGCGCCAGCGCCTCCACCGGTGCGCACGCCCGCAAGGTGAGTACGAAAAGCGCCAGGTCTGCGGAGGGATCGTGCCCGGCCCGAACCCCGAGCAGGATCGCTACCGCTGCCAGTGGCATCAGGGTTGCCAGGCCCGATGCGAGCGTGGCGAGCGCGGCCGCCTTGTTGGTGCGGGCCAGGGCGCTCTCCTGACCCTGCCACGAAGCGACCATGCGGCTCACTGCCCGCTCGGGCCCCGCGGCACTGCGCAGCAGTTCCAGATGATCGACGAACTCCATCGAGGCGCGGGCAACGGCCTGGTCCGCAGCTCCTCTACCGTCGTCGGCCCGGCGCAGCCACGCCTGGGCGAGCCACTGCACAAGGAACGAGGCCAGCACCACGACACCGACGAGCGCGGCGGTTCCCACGCCTTCGATGATCCCGATTCCCACCAGGATGAACACCGGGATGAGGGGGGCGTGGATGAGTGCCTGCAGCTGATGGGCCGGAACGCTGAGGAATGACGGGATCACCCTGCCGGCGACCGTCCCGGCGAGCGCGCGATTACCTTCGGTAAACCAGGACAGCCGGGCGCGGGCGAAGACCGATCCCAGGCCCGCGTAGAGGTCGCCCGCGATGCGCGCACCGGTCAGGAACCCGGCCCGTTGGACGAGCACGGTCACCCCGACGGCGAGCGCGGCGCACAGAAGCACCGCGCCCGGCGGGTCGCTGCGCGTGATGGCCCGGGCAAGGACGATGTAGGCGCCGGCCTCGGCCACGGCGACGCACACCCAGCCGACACCGATGAGGACCAGCCGCTTGCGGGCGACCCGAGGCAGTGCCTGCAACAACGCGGCGTTCACGGGTTTCCTCCTGCCTGGGCGATGCCGCCCTGGGCGATGGTGACGTGGTGATCCGCCGCAGCCACCACCAGCGGATCGTGGGTGACGACCAGCACCGTCTTGTCCTCGGCGTGAGCCAATCGGCGCAGGTGCGTCAGTACCTCCCGGCTCTTTTCGCCGTCGAGTGCGCTCGTGGGCTCGTCGAGCAGGATCACCGGGGCCTGGGTGAGAAAAGCTCGGGCCAGACCGACCCTTTGCTTCTCGCCGCCGGACAGGTTGACCGTGTCCGCGCGCAGATCGATCTGGAGTCCGGCGCGGTGCAGCGCTTCGGTGAGCCGAGCGTCCGACGCGTCTGGGGCGCCGAGGGCGATGTTCTCCGCAACGGTGCCGGGCAACACGTCCGCGCCTTGCGGGACCAGGAAGGTGCCCCCATCACCCGGCAGAGCGATGAGACCACTGGTCAATTCGTCCAGCCCGGCGACGGCCCGCAGCAGCGTGCTCTTCCCGCTTCCGCTGGGTCCGCTGATCGCCGTGAGGCTGGAGCCCGGGAAGGCGTGGGAGAACGTCGGCAGAAGCACCCGATCGCCCGTTCTGAGTTCCGCCCCGACCAGCTCCAGGCACGCACCGGCTGCACCGTCGCACCGGAGCCGGGTGACCTGGACGGGGCGCTCCTGCAGCACCCCCGTGATCCGCTTCGCGGCTGCCTGACCAGAACGGACGTAGTCCAGACCGTGCCCGAGTCGCAGCGCCGGGGTGACGATCGCCAGCCCGAAAAGCAGCATCGCGGCCAGCACCTCGGCAGATCGCTGATACCCAAGGGCGTAGGCGATCGCGTACGTCGCCACAGCCTGTAGGGCGGCCACGGCAAGAGCTCCGATCGTGGCCACCTGCGTCACCCAGCTCAGCATCCCGTCGGTGAATCGCTTGGTGGCAGCGCCGTACTCGGCGACTGCCCCGGCTTGGGCGCTGTACATGCGGCAGGTGCGGATGCCGTTGGTGTAGTCATCCACCGCCGTGACGATCTCGTTCATGACCTGGGCGCTGCGCGTTCCATGCCGTGCCGAGGTGCGCGGCACCACCACGAGGTAGTAGAGGGCAGCCAGCAATCCCGGGATGAGCGCCAACAGGGCCTGCGGCCCTGCCGTGCTGACGAGCAGGACCACGGTTGCCAGCGGGACGAGCGCCAGGGTGGCGATCTCCATCGGAAGGTGCGCCACGACGTTATGCAGAGCCGCTATGTCGTCGCCGACCAGACGCCGCAGCTCTTCACCGCCGTACCGGGAAAGAGTCCGCATCGGCAGGTGCGCCAGATGGGTGGCGACATCCCTTCGCAGCCGCGCCGCGAACCGCGTCTCCGCGTGATGCGCCAGCCATGAAGAGACGGCTGCGAAAGCAGCACCGGCCAGCCATGCGGCGCAGGCGCCCACCGCGATCCGCGCGCTGGACTCACCCACGAGTCGCACGATGAACCACAGCGCGCCTAGCGTGCACAGACCGCTGGCGGCGGCCGTGATGACGGCGGCGAGCAGGAGACCCCTGGCGGGGCGCATCGCGGCGACGAATGGAGCACGACGGCTCCCGGGACTCGATGTGAGCTGCTCAGACATGGGCACCTCCTCGGCTCGAGCGCGAACGTTCACGTCCGAGCGGAACCACCTGCGGGGTGCCGGCAGCAGGATCGGCGACGATCAAGCACCGCACTCCGAAGACGTGCTCGACCATGTCGGCCGTCACCACCTCGTGCGGGGTTCCGGTGGCCACGATCTGCCCGTCCTTCATCGCGATCATGTGGGTCGCGTAGCGGGCCGCCTGATTGAGGTCGTGCAGCACCGCCACGAGGGTCCGCCCGCGCAGGTACAGGTCGGTGAACAGTTCCAGGAGTTCGATCTGATGCCGCAGGTCCAGGAAGGTGGTCGGTTCGTCCAGGAGCAGAATGTCGGTTGCCTGCGCTAGAGCCATCGCCACCCAGACGCGCTGGCGCTGCCCCCCGGACAACTCATCGACCAGCCGCCCGGACAGGTCCTGAATACCGGTGGCGCCCATCGCGTCGAGGACAGCCTGCTCATCCGTCTTTGTCCATTGCCGGATGAGTTTCTGGTAGGGATACCTGCCGCGAGCAACGAGGTCGGCCACTCGGATCCCGTCCGGGGCCAGCGAACTCTGGGGCAGTAGGCCCAGGCGTGTGGCCACTTCCTTGGGTTTGAGGGTGTGGATGTCGCGGCCGTCAAGAATCACCTGTCCAAGCTGCGGTTTGAGCAAGCGTGCCATCCCCCGCAGCAGGGTGGATTTCCCGCAGGCGTTGGGGCCCACGATGACGGTGAAGGAGGTGTCGGGAATCGTGACGCACAGGTCTTGGCTGACAGGACGCTTGTCGTAACCGATGCTCAGGTGCGTGGCGTGCAGACGTGCGTCACCGACCGTGGTGGGACGGGTCATGGATGTCTTCTCGTTTCACGAATAAGGAGCCAGATCAGATAGAGACCGCCCAGGCACACCGTGATCACCCCTACCGGCACGGTTCGGTACCACTGGGCGAAGGCCAAGGAGATGCCTTGGGCGAGCGTCAGGAGGGCGCCCCCCATGAAGGCTGAGGAGGTCAGGGTCACCCCTGGGGTTCCGGTGAGGCGCCGAGCCAACTGCGGGGCCGAGAGTGCGACGAACCCGATCGGTCCGGCAGCAGCAGTGACCAGTGCGCTCGCGGCGACCCCGGCCACCAGGAGCGCCGGACGGGCTCGGGCGGAGTCGACGCCGTGCGCGAGCGCGGTGTCGTCGCCCAACTCCAGTTGACGCAGCGCGGGGGTGAGCGAACCCGCCCAGAGCAGGATGAGCGCCCCGCAGCCGACAGTTGGGGCTATCGAGGCCCACGTGACGCGGCTCAGCGAACCGGCGCCCCAGAAGCCCACGCTCATCGCGTCGTTGATGTCTGCGCGCGTGATGAGATAGGCGTTGATCGAGCCGAGCATGGCCGAGACGGCGATCCCGACGATGATGAGGCGAAACCCCTGCACACCACGCTGGTAGGCCAGGAGGTACACGACCAGCGCGGTCAGCAGGCCACCGACGACCGCCGCCCCGGCGACAGCCCAGTAGTGGCTCGTCCCCACCACCAGGATCGTGATGACGACGGCGGTGTAGGCGCCGGCGTCGAAGCCGATCACATCCGGTGAGCCCAGCGGGTTACGGGTGATGGATTGAAAGATCGCGCCGCTAACTCCCAGGAGTGCACCGAAGGCGACGGCGGCCAGCACTACTGGAACTCGCCACTGCAGCACGATCATCCGGGCGAAGGGGTCGCCGTGGCCGCTCAACGCACCGAAGATGTCGGCCGTTTCCAGTGGGTAGTCCCCGAATCGCAGGCACAGGAGCGAGACCAACACCATCAGCGCACCGAGCACGGTGTTGACGGCGACGGTGCGTAGGCCGAATCGCAGGGCAACGGCGCGGCGCATCCGCACCGTTGCGTGGGGGTAACCGAAATCGATCGCTTCACACTCGCGCGCGGCCGCCTTCACAGCCCGGCCGCCTTTGTACTGCGAACGAGCGTGATGAGTACCGGTGCACCGATCAACGCCGTCAACACCCCGGCCTCGATCTCCCCAGGACGGGCGATCACTCGGCCCAGTACGTCAGCCGCAAGAACCAGGCTCGGGGAGGCGATGGCCGTGTAGAAGAGGATCCACCGCTGATCCGGGCCGGTGAACCAGCGGACCATGTGCGGGACTGCCAGCCCGACGAAGGCGATACCGCCGGTCAGCGCCGTGGCGCCGCCCGCGAGCAAGGTGACCGCCACCAAGCCAACCACTCGGGTGCGCTGGACGTGGGCGCCGAGCGAGACGGCCTGGTCGTCTCCGAGGGCTACCGCATTCAACGAGTTCGCGATAGCCATGACCAGCAGCAGACCCAGCGCCAGAAACGGCACGACGACCAGGGTTTCCGCGACGGTGGTGCGAGCGATCGAACCCAAACCCCAACTGCGAACGGCGCGGAAGGTGTCCCGGTCGATGAGCACCATGAACGTGGACAGGGCCGTGAACACCGCCGCCAAAGCAACACCGGCAAGCACCAGGGTCACCGGAGAGGCCGAACCGCGACCGGCCGAACCGATCGTGTACACCAACACCGTGCTCACGATCGCGCCGAGGAAGGAGAACCACACCAAACCGCCGATCGAGGTGATCCCGAAGACCCCCACCCCGACAGTGATCGCGAATGCGGATCCGGCGTTGACCCCGAGGATCCCGGGATCGGCCAGCGGGTTGCGGGTGAGCGCCTGGATGAGGGCGCCGGCCACACCGAACGCCGTCCCGGCCGCGATCCCGACGAACGTGCGAGGCATCCGCAGGGACCAGACGATGGAGGAAGCTTCCGAAGTACCTGGACGCACGGTGGCTGTCCACACGTCGTCGACGGGAATGGGGTTGGCGCCGTAGGCGATGCTGAGCGTCACGGCGATCAGCAGGGCGGCGCACAGCGCGGGGATCCCCCACCGGCGCCGCTGATCGAACAGACCCGAGCGGGCACATCGCTGCTGCCGAAATTGTCGTTGCGGCACGGCAGTTGTCATCTGCTTCTCCTCATGGCGGTGGTGCAACGCGAGCCCTTCGCGCTGCACCACCGGTGGTCCTTACAGGACGTCGGCGATCATTGGGACGAGGTGTTCTGCGGCCCAGGCGTTGCCGATCGGGCCACCACTGGTGATCGCCCAGAGCAGGTCGCCACCGTCGTCGGTCTTCGGGGGCACCCGGACGAAGTGACCGGAGGAGACGGCGCGCAGGTTCTGGAAGAGGTCGCGACTGGTGAGCTTTGTCATGTCCGCCTCGCTGGCCTTGGCGCTCTGCCCCAGGACCAGCACGTCGGCATCGATCTTGGACAGCAGCTCGTCACTCACCTTGGTGTCGTTTGCGAACTCTGCCGCGAGCGGGTTCTCGCTGAACCCCAGATCGCGAAGGAATGCTGCCGGGGCAGAACCCTGCTGCGAGAAGTACTGCAACCCCGAGCCTGGGCCGTAGTAGATCGCCCACGAGGCAGTCAGCCCTGAGAATTGCGGGTTCTCCTGCCGAATCTTCGCGAACCGCGCGTCGTGGTCCTTGATGACTTTCTCGGCCGCGTCCGAAAGATCGAGAGCCTCCCCCAGCGGTCGAATGGAGTCCTGCCATTGAATGATTCGCTGGGTCGTCTTAGGGCTGGTGACGACCGGGGCGATCGTCGACAGCTTGTCGTAATAGTCGCGCAATTCCCCATAACCGGGGACCCAACCGACGGCGACGATGAGATCGGGTTTGCTCGCCGCGATCGCTTCGATGGGAATGTCCTCACCCATGACGTAGTCATAGGTGGTGAGCTTGCCTGCACCGTAAGAATCGAGATAGCCGCCCTCATTGACGAATTTCGAGCTCAGCACGGGGGTGACCCCCAGCGACATGAGCAGCTCCGTGTCGATTGCGTTCGGGACGATGGCCGCAACCCGCTCAGGCCGTTCCTCCAGGACCGTCTCCCCGTATTCAGAGGTGAGGGTGAGCGGATATTTCGTGTGACCTTCAGCCGCAGGCATCAGCTGCGATGCGCTCGTGGCAGGTGCAGCTTCGGGCTCGGCCTGCGTACCGCAGGCGGACAGAAGCATCGCCGCGCTCAGCACAGCGCCGAGCAGGCCGACGACTCTCGGCCGTTTTGTGCGTGTCATGAAATGCCTTTCATTGTTCGAGTGGTTACGCATAGGCAGACGCATATGGCGCACCGCGCCGGCAGCTATCTCGCAACCGGCAGAACCTGCGCTGGGGAACAGAAAAGGCCAACGGCTCCGTTCGATTTCACCCACCGTCAGCGGAATAGGTGCGACCCCGCGCGGAATGGCCGGTGACCATTGATTAGGCTAGCCTCACCTTGTCGAGCGCGGTTATCCCAGACTGCACGGGTGGCATACAGCGAGGACGGTGAGCAGACTGCGAGCGTTGATGACCGCGACGGGTGTTCCGCCCATCCCCGAGTCCCGCGCGTCCGCCTACGCCAACGCACGTGAGACGGCACTGTTATGGGTCTACCGCGGGGTCGCATCGGTGCGGGTTGAGGGCAGAAGGCATGTCATCGGCTCCGGGACGGGCCTGGCGATTCCGGCGGGGCTCGCTTACGACCTGCGGGTCGCGCCCGACTCGGTGGTCCTGCCTATCTTCCTGGGAGCCTGCCCACCTCAGACCTTGAGCCGGGTGGAGAAGATCGAGATCGCCGATGCCTGGTCGACCTGGTTGGTCTACCAATTCGCCAGGAGTATGGGCTATCTCAAAGGTGCGACCTCTTCGACCAGCCTGCTCGATCTGGTCGCCTCCCCCCGAGCATCAGGGCCGATCCCTGGCCCCGCGCAGGTATGTCTGCCGCCGATGCCCAACTCACCCGCGGCGCTGCGGGTCGCGCGCTCGCTGCTGCGGGCGCCTGAGCAACAGTCCGACGCCGACCAATTCGCCCGTTCGGTCAATGTCGCAGTGCGGACCCTGCATCAGCAGTTCCTCTTGGAGACCGGTCTAGCGTTCGGCAGGTGGCGCACCGCCGTGCGGGTGGCGGCTGCTGCGGACTATCTACGGATGGGGCGAACCCCTGGTGAGGCCGGGCGCCTGGTGGGATTCGCGACGCCCGCCGGGTTCACGAAGGCCTTTCGCGCCGCGACAGGGATGACCCCGGGCGAATACAGAAGATCACGCTCGGGTCAGACCCCTGAGCCGCCGCAGGAGTCCCCTACCGACCTGGTGGCCCATGACGAGCGCGAGCGTGGAGAGCGCATGCGCCTGGTACTAGCGGGCTGCCCACCACAGGTCCCCCAGACCCAGACCTGGGAGAGAGTGAATGACTTTCACGTTCTGGTGTGGCTCTATCAGGGTTCCGCGCGGGCGAGCGTCGCCGGCCGGGACAGGTCTCTACGTCGCGGGGAGGCCTTGTGGCTACCCGCAGGCGTCCCCCACAGCCTCACGATCCACCCCGATTCTCTGCTGCTGCCCCTCGGGTCCAGGCCCGCAACCTCGATCGACGCCGGACCCGAGCTATTGGTTCGTCGCTTCCCTCGCGAGGCCGAGGCCTACCTGCTCCATACCATCGTGGCCAACTACAGCCTGGTACGTCCGGAATCGCATGATGCCAGCGCTATCACCAGGCTCTTCCTGGAGAGCGTCAACATCCCCGATATCCGCCTCAGCGCCGGCCCTGCCGGGCGCAGTGTGGCCACCATCATTGATGCGGTTCGCCGTGATCCCGCCCAGCAACGCTCCCTCTCGGACTGGGCGTGCACGCTCGGGGTCGATCCGGCCGACCTCGAGCGCGCCTTCGCACGCGCTACGGGGCAGAGTTATCCGCAGTGGCGAGCCCAGGTCCGGATGACTCTGGCGCGTCAGTACCTCGAGGAGGGTTTAAGTGTCCGCCAGATCGCGCGACGGCTCGGCTATGCCCACTCCTCGGGCCTGACCAAGGTCTTCACTCAGGCCCATGGGATGTCACCGACTGCTTACCGCCGCAACGGGTGGCTGCACAGCAAAGAGGCCCTCATCGTTCGGTGAGCGACGCAGCGGACCTCATGCGCCCAGCAGTGCCTCGATGTCCTGCGCCAGGGCCGTAAACGCTTTTCCGCGATGGCTGATGGCGTTCTTCTCCTCAGGCGGCAGTTCCGCTGCCGTGCGGGTGTCACCGGCCACTTGCAGGATCGGGTCGTAGCCGAACCCGTTTTCGCCGCGAGGCTCCCGAGTCAGCTTTCCCGGGAAACGGCCTTCGCGGGTGGCGATTCGTCCATCGGGCAGCACCAGGGCGGCGCAGCAGACGAACGCTGCACCGCGATGGTCCTCGGGAACGTCGCTGACCTGCGCCAGCAGCAGGTTCAGGTTTGCAGCGTCGTCGCCGTGGCGACCGGACCAGCGGGCGCTGAACACCCCCGGCGCCCCGCCGAGCACATCCACGGCAAGCCCGGAGTCGTCAGCCAACGCAGGCAGACCCGTCGCTTCGGCCACGTATCGGGCCTTCAACAGTGCGTTCTCCTCGAAGGTCGTCCCCGTCTCGGCGACGTCCTCCAACTCGGCGAACTCATCGACCCCGACCAGTTCGCAGTCCAGCCGGCCCAGCACCTGCGCCAGGATCTCGCGTAGCTCCCGGACCTTTCCCGCGTTGCGGGTAGCCAGGACGATGCGCCGGCTCATGCCTGTCGCTCCCGGGCGGGAGCTTCCAGCGCGGACTGCTGGATACGGGTCAGTTCGGCGCATCCGATGGTGGCCAGGTCCAATAGGGAGCCCAGCTCGGTGCGGTCGAACGGCGCGCCTTCGGCAGTGCCCTGCACCTCGATGAAGCGTCCGTCGCCGGTCATGACGACGTTCATGTCGGTTCCGGCGTCGACGTCCTCGACGTAATCCAGGTCGAGCACCGGAGCCCCATTGACCACTCCGACGCTGACAGCCGCGACCGAACCGGTCAGCGGTTGCGCCGAGGCCGAGACCAGACCGGCCTTGCGGCCGTGGTTGATGGCGTCCGCCAGTGCCACGTACGCGCCGGTGATCGCCGCCGTGCGAGTGCCGCCGTCGGCCTGCAACACGTCGCAGTCCAGCACGATCGAGTTCTCCCCCAGCATGCTCATGTCGACCACCGAGCGCAGGCTGCGCCCCACCAGGCGGGAGATTTCGTGGGTGCGGCCACCGATCTTGCCCTTGACCGATTCGCGGTCGCTGCGGGTATTCGTCGAGCGCGGCAGCATCGCGTACTCCGCAGTGACCCAACCCAACCCGCTGCCTTTACGCCAGCGCGGCACCCCGGCAGTGAATGACGCGGCGCACAGCACGCGAGTACGGCCGAACTCCACCAGGACGCTGCCTTCGGCGTGGTCCAGCCAGTTGCGAGTGATGCGGATTTCGCGCAACGCATCGGGGGCGCGACCGTCGTGACGCGGCGAGGAGGTGTTGGTCATGGCGTCAGCCTACGGTGGCAGTCGTCCAGTGCCGACCTCGCGTGCCGCAGCCGGCGCCTCCTGTTACTGCGCCAGGTCGTACACCGCGCCTGCAACCGCCAACTCCACCTCACCGGGCCAGACCTGCGCCGCCTGGTCGTGGCAGATCTGCGGGTCGTTCCAGGCCGGGATGTGGGTGAGCATGAGGCGGCGGACACCGCCTGCCTCGATCGCAGCCCTGGCGACTTTCGAGCCGCTCATGTGGATGCCCTTCGCCTCGTCCCGCCCGTCCACGAACGCACAGTCGGCAAGGACCAGGTCGGCCCCTGCGCACAGTTCAGCCAGCTGGGGGCAATAGTCGGTGTCGCCGGTGTAGGCCAACACCTGACCGTCGGCCTCAACGCGCAAGCCGTACGCCTCGACGGGGTGGTAGACGGGGATCGGGGTGATCTGGAAAGGGCCGACCGCGAAGGACTCGCGGGCGCTGATGACGTTGAAGGACATGCGGCTCCCGAGGGACTCAGGCCCTTCAACACCGTAGGCCCGCCCGAGGCGTTCGGCCCCGCCGGCGGGGGCGTAGACAGGCAGCCGTTGCGCGCGCGGCTGACCTGGAGCGTAATTGAGCACCACATAGAGACTGCAGACGTCGAGGCAGTGGTCGGGGTGCAGGTGGCTCAGCACGACGGCGTCCAAGGCTCTGGGGTCAAGAAAACTCTGCAGTGGCCCCAGCGACCCGTTGCCCAGGTCCAGCACGATGCTCCACTGCCGTCCCTCGTGCTGGGCCTGAACGAGGTAGCACGACGCTGGCGACTGCGGGCCGGGAGCCGACCCCGAACAACCCACGACGCTCACCTTCATGCCACCCCTCCTTGTTCAACGTTCATCGTGCCAACTTCGGGGCCGAGGAAGCGCCGGGCGAGGCGCCGGAACTCCTCGGGGTCGCCGGTGGTGCGGAAACGGTGCACGGGCGGCGGGGCGTCGTGGTCGCGCAGTTCGCCGCTATCGGCCAGCACCCGGTAGACGTCTTTGGCGGTCTCCTCGGCCGAGGACACCAAAGTCACCAGGTCGCCCATGACGTAGCTGATGACACCGGTCAGCAGCGGGTAGTGGGTGCAGCCGAGAATGAGGGTGTCGACACCGGCTTCGCTCATCGGCGCGAGGTATTCGCGGGCCACGCTCAACAGTTCCGGGCCGCCAGTGACCCCGGCTTCGACGAACTCGACAAACCTCGGGCATGCCCGAGAGACGACCTGCAGTTGCGGAGCCGCCGCAAAGGCGTCCGGGTAGGCGTGCGAACGGTGCGTGCCCTCAGTGGAGATCACACCGACGATTCCGTTGCTGGTGGCCGCCGCGGCCCTGCGCACGGCTGGTCGGATCACTTCGACGACGGGCACGTCATAACGTTCCCGCGCGTCGTGCAATACCGCCGCGCTGGCGGTGTTGCAGGCGATGACGAGCGCTTTGACGCCAGAGTCCACGAGCGAGTCCAGGCATTCGAGCGCGAATCGCCGGGTTTGGGCGATCGGGCGCGGACCATAAGGTGCGCGTGCCGTGTCGCCCAGGTAGGAGACAGCCTCCGCCGGAAGTTGGTCCAGAACAGAACGGGCCACGGTGAGCCCGCCGTACCCAGAGTCGAAAATGCCGATCGGTGCTTCGCCTGCCACACAGGCAGGATAGGCGCTCGGCACGGGCCGGCTCGCAGGGGCGTTCACCCGCGCGCTATGGCTGTGATCACCCCTGGTTGTGCTGGAGGTCGAGGGTCACCGGCGAGCAGGCCCCGCCGCAGCCCTCGCCTGGGTGCGCTGAGTGCTTGGCCGGCGCCATCTGATCTCACACCTGGATGCCGTACACCTTCAGCTTGCGATAGAGGCTGCTGCGCGACATCCCCACCCGGGCGGCAGCCGCGACCCGGTTGCCGCCGACGGCGTTGAGCGCCTCAATGATGGCGTCGCGCTCGGCTGCCTCCAGCACGCTCAGCTGCTTGCGAGGGGCCGTATGGCAATAGGTCGGTAGATCTTCCTCTTGGATCTCCCCAACCGGCCGGATCCGCACCGCGTGCACTAACGCCTCACGCAACTGGGCCACGTTTCGCGGCCACGTATATCGGGCGATCACACGCTGCGCGCCCGGGGAGAGCCGCACCCGCCGATGGGGCGCGACGTCGGCCAAGATTCGCGTGACGATGTGCGGCAGATCCTCGGTTCGGCACCGCAGCGGCGGGACGTTCACGCTCACCTCGAAGTGCCCGATAACAGTGTGAAACGGCAAGTCAGAGTCCAAACTCGCACCGGACAGGGTGGCTGCCACCGAGACCGGAGAACGAGAGCGCTCGATGGCAAGCAGAAGATTGTCCAGACGTTCCACGCCGTCGGTGTCAGCACAGTCGATGTTGCGCACGATGCACAAGGTTCGCGTCACCGCACCGTCCAAGATGGCGTCCAGATCGATCAGCCCATCACTACTCAGTTGATCGGCGTCAATGCAGATGCTGCGTCCCCCGCCGTGTTCAGCGTGGAAAAGCTCAGCAACCAGGGTGAACTTGCCCGATCCGGTCTCCCCCACCACGATGGTCGGGGTCTGCGCGCTCATTGCCTGCTTGAGTTCTTCGCAGGCACGCAGCCACGCCGGTGAGGATCCGCCGGCAATCGGCTCGTGCGGCCGTCGCAGGTCGTCGATCAGCCGACCGGTGCCGGAGTTGGCTACCGCTGCGGAGGGCAAGATCTCATCCGCGAACTCGGCCCTGGCGGCTCGCTTCTCCATGGCGCGACCGCTGCTGCCGACCTCGGTGGCCAGGACCACCACCCCCGCGGTGTCACCACCGGAAAGCAGCCGAGTGCCGCGAATCTGTACTGCGCGGCCGCTGGCAAGGGTCATGACATCGGCGACACGATCCCGGCCGCATAACAAAAACGTGGCATGCTCCCGGATCGCGAGTTGTTCCGCAGGTGAGAACAAACCCTGAGCCGCAGAATTCGCGATGAAGATGGACTCGGCGAAGGCGAAGACCGCTTGCCTTCCGGCTCGGGAATCGACTCGCAGGTAGGTCTCGAAGAGGGCCTGCTGTGACTGTCCGCGGTCCAGAAGCATATTGCGCCCGATATCTTTGGCTGCGCTTTTGACAAGGGTGTGCATGAGCGGATTCCACGAGGGTGCAACGGTGGACAGATCAAGGATCCCCTCCACCCGGCCCGTGAGCGGATCGATGATGGGCGCCCCCGTGCAAGCGAAGGGCTGCAGCGATTCAGTGAAGTGTTCAGGGCCGACAATGGACACCGGTTGACCCGCCTCCAACACGGTGCCGACCCCGTTGGTACCCATCGATCCTTCGGCGTAGTTGAAGC
This sequence comes from Gephyromycinifex aptenodytis, assembly GCF_012277275.1. Taxonomy (GTDB): domain Bacteria; phylum Actinomycetota; class Actinomycetes; order Actinomycetales; family Dermatophilaceae; genus Gephyromycinifex; species Gephyromycinifex aptenodytis. The sequence goes on from NZ_CP051155.1 coordinate 939,631, forward strand.
CGGGCGAGAAGCCCACCCGGTCCAACAGCCGCCCCACCGCGGCCGACATGTCGACCCGATTCAGCACTCTTGCATGCTTGTCCGTCAGCGCGATAGCCAACGGCAGATCGGTGCAGTCATTGGCGAGCTGCTCGATCACTGGCGCAGCGCAGCGAGACAGCCGCGAGCCGGTGTCGACATCAGCGCAATCGGCATCGGGGTTCTGGCTGCTCACACCAGCCACGCGACTGCGGACCCAGGAAGCTGCCAGTAGATCCGGCACTCCCGCCGCGCCCGGCAAGCCCGACTCCAGGAAGTCGGCCCGAGCTGCTGCCACCCTCAAGATGCGGTTTTGTGAGTCGGGCACAGTTCAGCTCCTTAGCGATCCACGGCGGGGCGTCGTTGCCTCGTCGGTTCCTACTTTGCGCGGTGGCGGCCGCATCACCAACCCCCTGGAGTGTCCCAACTTGAGACACCCGTATCAGTTAAGACGGCTCCACTGTTAAGGAAGCGCCAGGTGGCCACCACCACCCTGGGCAACGTCGCTTATTTATGCAGCGTGCGGGCGCATGGAGTCCGCGGCACCCCCGGCCGCGGCGAACCATAGGGAGCAGCATGGACACACTCATCAATATCGACAACGGTGGAACGCTCACCGATATCTGCGTCTGGGACGGTGACGAGTTCACCTTCACCAAGACACTGACCACACCCTTCGACCTGTCCCAGTGCCTTTTCGACGGCATCGAAAAAGCCTCCGCCACCATGTATGGGCAGGCCGACCTCGAACGGTTGCTGCACGAAGCAGCCCACATTCGCTACTCCACAACGCAGGGCACCAATGCTCTCGTGGAGCGCAAAGGGCCGCCCATCGGTTTACTCATCGAGGACGAAGCCCTTGTAGAGCAGATGCGTCAGGGCGACCGGTCCACGCAACTCTTCGATGACCTCATCGGTAACAAGGTCGCCCACATCGAGCTGGGCACCGAGAACCTCGAGTTCGACCTTGTCCAGAAGCTGAACAAACTCACGACGGACGGCGCCGCCCGGGTCGTCATTGTCGGGAAGTCCCGCGAGTCCGAGAAGAGCATCAAGCACATCGTGCTGCGTAAGTTTCCCCGGCACCTGCTGGGTTCAGTGCCGGTGCTGTACAGCTGGGACTTCATCGGTGACCGCACCGCTCACCGTCGGGCCTGGTCATGCGTCGTGAACTCTTTCCTGCACCCGACGATGGAAGGCTTCCTGTACGGGGCCCAGCACCGACTCAACACTTTCAAGGTGAGCAATCCGCTCCTGGTCTACCGCAACGACGGCCAGTCCTCCCGGGTAGCCAAGGCCGTAGCTTTGAAGACCTACTCCTCCGGCCCACGCGGTGGGCTCGAAGGGACATTGGCGTTGGCGCGCAGCTACGACCTGCCGCACGTGCTGATGATGGATGTTGGCGGGACGACAACAGATGTCGGCGTCATCGACGAGGAGCGGATCGACACCGATCGTCGTGGCACGGTCGGTGGGGTCCCTATCTCCTTCCCGATGAGCAATGTGCACAGTTTCGGCGTGGGTGGCTCCTCGATCATCGCCCTGGATGGGGACCAGATCACCGTCGGCCCGCGCTCGGTCGGGGCGGCCCCCGGGCCTGCCTGTTTCGGCCTGGGTGGCACCGATCCGACGATTACCGATGTCAACGTGCTGCTGGGGGTGCTTGACCCAGACACCTACCTGGATGGCACGTTCCAGCTGGACCCGGCCCGTTCGCAGGCGGTCATCACCGAGAAGATCGCCGACCCGCTCGGTATCGACCTGCCCACCGCTTTGACGCGGATGGAGCAGGCGTACTTCGAGGCGATGGCACAGTGTCTGCGGGGGGCCAGCCGCGCCGACTCGGTATTGGCAGCATTCGGTGGCGCCGGCCCGATGAGTGCCTGTGGGGCAGCCCGCCTGGCAGGCATCAGCAGGGTTCTCATTCCGCGGATGGCCGCCGTCTTCTCTGCCTTCGGGATCAGTTTTTCCGACATCGGCAAGACGTATGAGGTCGGCGTCCCCGAGCCCACCAGCGTCGCGACCGAGGCCACCCACGACGACATTTATGTTCGGGCCGAGCGGGACATGTTCCAGGAGGGTTACTCCTTGGAGGAGTGCGAACTCCACTGGTACCTATCGGCGGAGACCGAGGACGGGGAGCTGCTGAGTTTCTGCGAATACATTCCCGGCGCTGAGGTTGAGACGTTCGCCCAGGGCAACCGGCTCGCCCTACGCCTGGTCGTCTCCAAGGCTTTGCCGCACCCCTCGTTGGACGCCCACCAGCAAGTACCAGCCGTCGAAGCGGTCAGCTGCGCACAGCGCTCGTTGCGCGACAGCGACGGGGTGAAGCAGGTGCCCGTCTATCTACTGGACGAGCAGCCACCCGGGGCCCAGGCGGAGGGTCCGGCGATTGTCGAAGGGCCGTTCTTCACAGCCCGGCTGCTTCCGGGATGGCGCATGCAGGTAACCGCCACCAGGGACCTCATCTTCACCGACACCCAGGGCTGACGCGCCGCTGCCCCGGTTCACTCCTCAAAGCCTTCACCGAAAGGGAACTCCATGCGCGTCCCTATGACCGAGTACCTCGTCATCGACCTTGAGACCGAACGCTGGACCTGCAGAGTTTGCAGTCAGGACATGGGCGACGCCCATGACACCTACAAGAAAGGCGCGCTGGTTTACAACCGTGATCCGCGCGAGATCCACCAGCCGATCATCGATCCGGAACGATACGAATACACGTTCTCTCCCGACCCGACGTACTGCCGCATCCTGGAGTACTACTGCCCCGGGTGCGCCACGCAGATCGAATGTGAATATCTACCCCCGGGTCACCCGCCGACGATCGACATGCTCATCGACGTCGACGCCCTGCGTGCGCAGTGGGCCGACAGCGGCGCCGATGCCGAGGCAGTGCACGTCTACGGACCAGGCGAAGACGCCCAGAAATACACCGCAGCGCTGAAGTCCATCGGCCACATCCGCTAACGCCGCCTGTCACCTTCACCACCAGGAGTAGCAATGAAGCGAATCTCCGTCGACATCGGCGGCACGTTTACTGACTGTTTCTTCGTCTGGGACGACCAGTACGTCGAAGCAAAAGCCCTGACCACGCACCACAACCTTGCGCTGGGCTTCAACGAAGCACTCGACCTGGCGTGTGGTCGAGCCGGAATCGACCGCGAGACGGTCCTCTCCGAGGTCGACTCGGTGCGTTACGCGACCACGCTAGGCACCAACGCGCTCATCGAGCGCAAAGGCCCGAAGGTCGCGGCGATTGTCACGCACGGCTTCGAAGACATCATTCCGCTCTCTCGCGGACGTGGGTACGGCGAAGGCCTCGACTATTCAATGCAGCAGAACCTACCTGCAGCCGAACGCCCCGAGCCCATCGTGCCCCGCCACCTCATCCGCTCCGTGAAGGAGCGGGTCAACTCGGCAGGGAAGGTCGTCGCCGCGATCGACCCCGACGATGTGCGGCAGGTTGTACGAGAACTGGTCAACGCCGGCGCCGAGGCAGTGGTGGTGTCGCTGACGAACGCCACCGAGAACCCTTCGCATGAACTAGCGATCCAAGAGATCCTGCTGGAGGAGTTCCCCTCACACGAACTGGGCGCTATCCCGGTTCTTTTGGGACACCAGGTCTCAGGGCGAAAAGGCGAGTACGTACGCGCCACCTCGACCATCATCGACGCCTTCCTACACTCCATCATGTTCCACGCCTTGAGCCAGCTCTCGGACAACCTGCGAGGTTCGGGTTACGAGCGACCAATGCTCGTCATCCACAACTCCGGCGGCATGGCGCAGATGAACTCCACCGATGCGCTGCAAACCATCCACTCCGGCCCCATCGCCGGGGTCGGCGCGGCCGAGCACCTGTCCACCGAGACCTCCATCGGGCATGTCATCTCCACCGACATGGGTGGCACTTCCTTCGACATCGGTTTGGTACCCGAGGGCGGGGTCAAGCACTACGACTTCAATCCCACCATCGACCGATGGTTGGTCAGTGTGCCGATGGTGCACCTGGACACCCTGGGCGCCGGCGGCGGCTCGATCGCCAGCTACGACCGGATCCACCACGCCATCAAGATCGGCCCACAATCTGCGGGTTCCAATCCCGGACCCGCCTGCTATGACCGCGGTGGGCTCAAACCCACCGTCACCGACGCCGACCTCTTGTTGGGGTATTTGGACCCTGACAACTACGCGAACGGCTACATCAAGCTCAACCCGAAGCGGGCTCGGTTCGCCATCGAAGAGAACCTCTGCGACGAACTCGACATGGACGTCCTGGAGATCGCCTGGTCCATCAAGGACGGCGTCGATGAGCAGATGGCCATCGGGATCGGCAAAGAACTGCGGGTGCGCGGTTACCTTCCTGAAGACTTCACGATGCTTGCCTACGGCGGGAACGGTCCCCTGCACGCTTGCGGGGTGGCACGCCACGCCGGCATCAAGCGAGTCCTTGCGCCGCCGTTCAGCTCTGTCTTCTCAGCCTGCGGTGCGGGAAACATGCGTCAACTGCACTTCCATGAGCGCGGCGTGCACATCACTCTGTACAACGCCACCACTCGCTCCCTGTACGACAAGTACGACGAGTTCAACTCCGTCGTGGAGGAACTGGAGGCGCGCGGACGCGAGGACCTCGTACGTCAGGGATTCTCCGCCGACGAGGTCTTGCACCGACTCGAACTGGATTTGCGTTACGGCAACCAACTACTCACCCAAGCTGTCGCGCTCGAGCAGATTGACCGCATGAGCGGTGTGCGCGACGTGTTGGACGTCATCAAGACCTTCGGTGATGTCTACAGTCACCGATTCGGTGCCAGTAGCGCCGCCCCCGAGGCGGGCATCCGCTGCAGCACCATCCGGGTGGCCTCATACGTCGAAGGCGACGTCGTGCGCTTCGACCCACTGACCAGTGACGCTGAGCGCACCGTGCCCAACAACGTGGGCCATCGCCCGGTGCACGTGAACAGCTCAGGTGAGGCCATCGAGGTGCCCATCTACGACCAGTCGGTGCTCGTGGAGACGAGCCTCATCCCCGGCCCGGCCATCGTCACCACCGACACCACGACGTTCCTCGTCGAACCCGGTTGGCGACTCGAACCCACGCGCCAAGGCGCCGTGTGGTTCTTGCAGGACTGACCCTTCAGCTTCGAGGAGACAACTATGACCGCCATTGACGAAGGCCAGAGCACGAAGAAGACCTTGACGCCCCAGGAACAACAGTGGGTCGACGAGTTCATGGACGACACAACGCTGTTCCTGGGACCCGACCCGGAGATCATGCGCAGCCACTCGATCGCGCCCCGCACGCAACATGAAGAACAGGTCATGGCCGCCGGGGTCGATCGCCTGCAGGTAGAGCGGATCCGCAAACGCATCGCCGGCGCCTTGGACGAAGGCTACGAGATGTGCGAAGCCCAGGGCGCAGCGCCGGGAGCTAAATGGGGTGACCTCACGACAGCCATCTACACCGCGGCCGGGGATGTGGCTTACCTGTCCTGCCACGGCGTGATCGCATTCAGCGCAATCCTGCATCACCCGATCCGCTACATCATGAAGTACTGGGTGGACGAGCCGACTGTAGGCGTCAATCCCGGCGACGGCTTCATCCACAATGACGCGCGGTTCGGCAACGTGCACAACACGGACCAGTCGATGATCATGCCGATCATCCACGGCGGGGAGATCATCGCGTGGGTAGCGGCCACCATCCACGAAGGAGAGAACGGAGCATGCGAACCCGGCGGGATGCCCTCAGGTTCGGAAACCCCGTTCGATGACGGGCTGCGGATGAGCCCTTTCAAAATCGTGGAGGAGGGCCACCTTCGCCGTGACCTGCTGACATTCCTTCAGCACTCCGTACGGGACCCCAAGCTGCAATTGGCCGACCTTAAAGTCAAGATCACCGCTGTTCGCAAAATCATGGAGCGCATCGACAAGGTGATCGAAGAGGTCGGCGTCGACACCTTCGTCGGCGCGCTGCGGGTAACTGTCGAAGACGTTGATGCCGAGGTGCGACGCCGGATCGGTGAACTTCCAGACGGGGTCTACCGGATGGATCAGTTCATGGATTCCACCTTGAAAGAGAACATTCTCATCAAGATGGCCTGCAAGATCACAGTCAAGGGCAATCACATGACCGTCGATCTACGAGGCTCCGGTCCGGAGATCCTCAACCGCGCCATCAACTCCCCGCTGTGCTCGGTGAAGTCCATGATGATGCAGGCCATCCTCGCTTTCTGGTGGCCAGACCTACCTCGCTGCACCAGCGCGATGAGCTGCATCGACATCATCTCCGATGAGGGCACCTGGTCTGATGCTTCTTATGACGCGCCCATGGGGCAGTCACTGCAGGCCAGTTTCCGCGGCTTCTCGGCCATGCAGGCGCTTTACGGCCGGATGTCTTTCTCGACGCAGAAGAAGTACTCGAATGTCGTGGCAAACTGGTTCAACCAGATCAACACCTTCCTGTGGGGTGGCATCACCCAGCACGGTGACATGGTGGGTAACCTGTGCGCCGACCTCAACGGCATGCCAGGCGGTGCCAAGCCGTTCAAGGATGGGGAGGATGCGGTTTCACCGCTCTTCTGCGCCATGGCAGACACGGCTGAGCAAGAGGTCATGGAAGAAGAAGTCCCCTTCATGCAGTTAGTTTCGAAGCGGCTCGTGCGAGACAACATGGGCTTCGGGAAATTCACTGGCGGCATGGGTTATGAAATGATCGTGGCCGCTGAAGGAAGCCCACAGTGGGGTTTCATGACGGTTACCTCGGGAGCGAAGTTCTCCTCGATCTACGGCATGTACGGCGGCTACGGCTGTGGCACCTATCCCCTGGCCATGGTCAAGGGCGTGAACGTCTATGACTCGTTCCGTAAGGACAACAAGAGTTTCGACCTGTCCATCGAGAAAGTCATGAACGAACAACCCTTCGAGGGCGGTCGCTATTCGACCTACCACATGGGTTTGCAGTTTGACATCGCCAAGGACGGCGAACTGTACATGATCGCTCAAGGAGCTGGCGGTGGTTACGGCGACCCGCTAGAGCGACTACCCGAATCGGTGGTCAAGGACGCCGAGCTCGGACGGATCAGCACCAAAGTCGCTCACGATCTCTTCGGGGTTCACTTCGATCCCAAGACCTTCCGGCTCGACGTCGAGGAGACCAAGAAGGCGCGCGCCGCGGCCCGCGCCGCCCGGTTGGAGCGTGGCAAGCCGTTTGAGGAGTTCTGCGCCGAGTTCGTCACCCCTGAGCCGCCGGCAGATCTGCCCTACTACGGGTCCTGGGGAGACGTGGAAGACATCACCGCCACCGTCTACACCATGGATGGTCCGCAACGAGTGGTGGCACCGCTGAAGGAGCTGCCCATCGTCATGGTCCCGGACCGTCGCGAAGTCAAGATCGGCAAACTCGAAGCCCGCATCGCCGAGCTGGAGATGAAACACAACGAGACGGTGAATCACCGGGCATAGCCCCTGCAGGAGGTGCAGGTGCTGCAGTCGCGCGCTTCTCGGCGGCTGCAGCACCTGTTCCTGAGCAAGCGGTTACCCCTGTGAACCTGCACGACGCCCATCCCTACACCTCGTTCGGAGAGTCATGTCGACCGCACTACACACGCTCTGCTCGGCCCCGCCCAGCGGGCGCTCCCGCCCCCTCCTCATCGACTCAGACGACTACGCCCGCCAGGTGATCCGTCAGGGATCCCCGGTGCCGTGGCTCGATCTGGCCGCTCTCACCAGCCACGTCGGGCAGGTGCAGGCTCTCCTGCGCAGCGACGCGGTGTGGGTGAATATCGGCGCCCTCTACCGTGCCCACCTGGCAGCCGAGCCGGGGTTGGTCAAGGAGATGGGCGTGAAGTCCCGGGCCGGTTTCGCGCTGCGGACGTTACTCGGCCATGACGCGACCACCGCCTCCGTCGTCCACACGTTGAGCACGCTGGCCTCGGCTACCCGCCTGCCGCTTGTCCTGGATCTTCCCTCGCCCGCCCGGTGGCTCGCTGCGGCGCACGCCACTGCCGGGACTGCACTGGAGGAGGTCAGTGAAGACCACGCGGACAGCGCCTCGATGTACATCGCTCAATGGTTGGGGACTCTGGGCGCGATACCGGTCGCGCTGGTGCACCTGGATGCCACCGAGCAGGAGGGCGAAGCTGCGACGGCGGCTGAGTCCTTGTCGACATACACCTCCGTCAGTAATATCACCGACCACTTCGAGTGGGCGCTGGCTCTGCGCCGCGGCACGGAAGTGCACAGCGCACTCAGCGACGTGAGCATCGGAGTCTTGGGCCGGGAATACTGGTCTGGACCGGCGGCTATTCCGTCTGATGATGTGTTGCTCACTCAGTTGCCGGCGCAGGCCACCCCCGAGGTGGTCTTAGCGCAACTTGCGGCGCTACCCAGCTGAGGGGCCCGTTGGCTGGCCAGGCAAGGGGCGCCCCACGCCAGGCCGCTCCCGACTGCCTGGTCCGCCATCTGCTGCGGAGCCGAGCGACACCGGAACATGCTTGAGACTGCCTACACAGTCCGGCTCCCAGCAGAACGGGCGGCTCGCAGCGCGTCTACCGCGCTGTGGGCCGCCCGTCGCCGGATCCGTGTTCTGCGCTCAGTCCTTCTCGCCTCCGGGGGTGTGCCCGTGGCGGCGGCCAGGACGACGCTTGGACTCCCGCAGCTCCACCGGTTCGACGCCGGCGGGGTTGGTGCGGTGCCGCTGGGCGTAATCCAGGTCTTCCGCGCCTGGCTCGACATGGGTCGGGTCGAGAACGCGCTGCAGGAAGGAACGGGTGCGCTCCTCGCTGGGACTGCCGATGACCTTCTCCGGCGGGCCGTCTTCGACGACAGCACCGGCGTCCATGAACACCACCCGGTCGGCCACTTCGCGGGCGAAGGCCATCTCGTGCGTCACGACCATCATCGTCATGCCCTCACGAGCAAGCAGACGCATCACCGAGAGCACGTCCCCGACCAGTTCGGGGTCCAAGGCCGAGGTCGGTTCATCGAACAGCATGAGTTCGGGGTCCATCGACAGCGCCCGAGCGATCGCCACCCGCTGCTGCTGTCCACCGGAGAGTTGAGCCGGGAAGGCATCGCCGCGATCCCCCAGGCCCACCCGCTCCAGGTTGTGCTGGGCTTTGGCGACCGCTTCGGCCTTACTGCGCCCCAGCACCGAAGTCTGAGCCAGCGTGCAGTTCCCCAGCACCGACAGGTGCGGGAACAGGTTGAACTGCTGGAAGACCATCCCGAGCCGGGTGCGGACGGCGTCGATGTCGTGGTCGGGATGGGTGATGTCCTCACCGTCGAGATAGATCGTCCCGGAGGTGGGTGACTCCAAGAGGTTCACACACCGCAGCAAGGTGGATTTGCCAGACCCGGAGGGCCCGATGACGCAGACCACCTCGCCCTTGCGAATGGCCAGGTCGATGCCTTTGAGCACCTCCACATCCCCGAACGATTTATGCAGGTCCTTGATGACGACGACTTCGTCACCCACCTCGGGGATGACATCGCGTGATTCGTTCATGACGCTCACCGGGCCTTCGCATTCTTAGCCTCGAGGCGTCGCACAGCGAACGTCAGAGGCAGGGTGATGATGAGGTAGCACAACCCCGCGATGACCAGCGGGGTGAGGTTGGCCTCGGAATTGGCAAGGTCGCGCCCGTACTTGGTCAGTTCATAGCCGTCCATCGACAGCCCCAGCACATAAACCAGCGAGGAGTCCTTCACCAGCAGGATGAGCTCGTTGGTCAACGGCGGCAGGATGATTCGGAATGCTTGCGGCAGCACGATCTTGCGCATCGCCATGCCGGTGCTCATTCCCAGCGAGCGCGCCGCCTCGACCTGACCCTTGGGCACCGCGAGGATCCCGGCTCGGATCGTCTCTGCCATGTAAGCGCTGGCAACCAGGCCCAAGGCCACCCAGACGGTGCCGTACGGGTCGAACGGGATGACCATGCCGGAGAAGGCCAGCGGCAACAGACCGAAGGCGATGAACACGATCAGGGCAGGCACACCGCGGAAGAACTCGATGTACACCCCGGAAAGAACCCGGTAGGCCGCCACCTGGGATAGCCGCATGAGGGCCAGGACGGTGCCGAACAGCAGACCGAACGCGAACGCCCCGGCCGAATAGATGATGGTGTTGAGAAAGGCACCGATCAGGTTGTTCTGCAAAGTGGTGACGACGAGATCGGGGCGGAAGAACACCGAGGCGACCTGCGGCCAATCCGCGGCACGAATCGCCACGAGGAGCAGCAGGAGCAGGACGGCGTACTGGATCAGGCGGATTCGGGCGGCTCTACGCCGCGGTGAATGCCGCGGGCGAGGTGGACGGGGTGGGGCGCTCTGAGTAGACACGCGGCCTCCAAGGGCATCGGCATGGAACGCGAAGACGCGGCGAGAGACCCGTGAGGGCGACTCCCGCCGCGTTCACGCCGGCAGGCGGTCAGGGGCGGCTGAGGCGGGACAGGACAGCCGAGAACGGGATCAGGAAGCGCTGGCGGAGGCCTGCGGGGTCTCTTCCGCTGCAGGCGCCTGGGTGGTGCCGCCGTCCTGGCTGACCTCAGGGGTGGTGCCGAACCACTTCTTGTAGATCTCGTCGTAGGTGCCGTCGCTCTTGGCTTCCTCGACGGTGCTGTTCACTAGATCGATGATCTTCTTGGCATCCGGGTCGTCCTTCTTGGCCGCGATGCCGTACTCCTCGCCAGTGTTGAACTCGGCGACGACTTCGGTGTCAGGGTTGTCCTTGGCGAAGTCGTACAGCACACCGTTGTCGTTGATCGCGGCGTCGACCCGTCCGGCCTTCACTGCGTTGACCGACAGCGGGAGGTCGTCGAAGACGACGGTGGTGTACCCGTTGGCCTCCTTGTTCTCCTCGCCGTACTTCTGACCGGTGGTGTCGGTCTGCACGCCGAGGTTCTTGCCCTTCAGCTGCGCCAGGTTCGTCAGGCCCGAACCCTTCTTGACCAGGAGTGCCTGGGTGGCGTCGAAGTAGCCCTCCGAGAGCAGCACGCTGTTGGCACGCTCGGGGGTGATCGTCATCCCGGCAGCGCCGACATCGCACTTACCGGCCTGGAAGGCCGTTCCGGACCAGATCTGGTCGAAGGGCACGTCGACGATCTGCTGAGTGACGCCCATCTTCTTGGCCACCAGATCCATGATGTCGACGTCGAAGCCGACGATCTTGCCGCCATCGTTGAACTGGAACGGCTTGTACGCCATGTGCGTGCACACGGTCAGCGTTCCGTCTTTGACGAGCTTGTACTCCGAGGCGGAGCCGGTCGCGGCGGCGTCGCTGTCGGCGGGCTTGTCGCCACCGCCGCAACCGGCGAGGACCAGCGCGCCGACCGCGGCGGTGATGACAGGGATTAGACGGACACGTGACAGGGACATCGATACTCCTGGGGTGGGGCGAACTTTCTTTTCACCTTCACACTGCCACGGCAGGTAGCGCGCCCCTCGTTCACCACTCGTGACCTCCGGCGCGCCGGACGGTCGTCTCACTGCGCTGACCGGTCGAACCTGCCCAGGGGACGGCCCGCCCACGGCATTCGCGGCAGCTACTGCAGCTCTTGGAGGCTGGCCGGAGCCTGCGGACGACGCACCCGCTGTGGCTGGCGATGACGGCCCGGGGTGCCCTCTTCCTCCGCGTGCCGCCGCAACGGCGATTCGGCCACCCTGAACTCTCTTCGTGCGGGCTGTCCCCCACCACTGTCAGTCAGGCAGCAGGGCCGTGGCCAGGGTTTCCTGCAGCCAGGTGAGGAACTCATAGGCCAGCAGCAACCCCAGGTACGGATCGTCCGAAGGCGAGCCGGCCAACTGCGCCTCCAACTCGTCGGCGTCCTCGTCGGTGCGCAGCCCCAGCCGCTCCCCCAGGACCAGGCGAATGTCATTGAGGCCGATGAGCAGGCAGTGTGCTGAGTCCGGGTCCAGGTCCACCAGGCCGTCCTGTGCCGACTCGACTGCGGCACGGGCGGCTCGCAGGTTCGCCAGTTTGCGATCGCGTACCGAACTTGCCGTCAGCCGGCGGAACTCCGCTGCAGCCAGCGGGTCGTCATGGTGGCCATCGGGTAGCAGCCGGGCAACGGCCGGGTCGGCCGGTACCTCGGGGACGCCGGCCACGAAGCCCGCGGCGCGCATCATCTCCTCGAAGGTGTCCGGCGAACCGGTCTCGGCCGAGGTCGGCTCCTGGGGGGCGAAGGCGTCCTCCAGCAAATCCGCCGTCTGGCGCAACAACGAAGACATCAATTCGAGTTCGGCGTCCTCGAACCGGGCGACGATCCGCTCACCGTCGCAGGAGAATCCGTGGGTCACTCAGTCGTCCTTGCTGAAAGTGGCCCACAGGCCATAGGCGTGCAGAGCTTCGGTGTGCTGCTCCATCTGCTCCCGCGGACCGTGTGCCACAACGGCTTTGCCCTTGTGATGAACATCCAGCATGAGCTTCTCGGACTTCGCCCGGGAGTACCCGAAGTAGGTCTGAAAAACGTAGGTGACATATGACATCAGGTTGACCGGGTCGTTCCAGACCAGGGTGACCCAGCCACGATCCACATCGTCATTCAATTCCTGCTCGATGGACTGTTCTCGCTGTTGGGTAGGACTCGACGGCACACCCTCACCATATGCTGCTCTCGTGACCAGTACCGCACTGCTGACCGACCACTACGAGCTGACGATGATGCAGGCTGCCCTGCACTCGGGCACCGGGCATCGCGCTAGCGTCTTCGAGCTCTTCGGCCGTCGCCTTCCCGAAGGACGCCGCTACGGCGTCGTGGCCGGCACCGGCCGTTTCCTGGATGCGCTGGCCGACTTCCGCTTCGGCGCGGCCGAGATCGACGCGCTGGCCGCCCGACAGGTCGTCGACGAGGCGACATTGGAATATCTGCGCGAGTACCGCTTCACCGGATCGGTGTGGGGTTACGCCGAGGGCGAGGTGTACTTCCCAGGCTCGCCGCTGCTCATCGTCGAGGGCACTTTCCTGGAAGCCGTCGTGCTGGAGACGCTCGCGCTGTCCATCTACAACCACGACTGCGCGGTCGCCTCGGCGGCCTCTCGGATGACGATGGCCGCGGGCGGGCGACCCTGCATCGAGATGGGCTCCCGACGCACCCACGAGTGGGCCGCAGTGGCAGCCGCCCGCGCGGCCTACATCTGCGGGTTCGGGATGACCAGCAACCTGGAGGCAGCCCGCCGGCACGGCATCCCTTCGGCGGGCACCAGCGCCCACTCCTTCACGCTGTTGCACGACTCCGAAGAGGATGCCTTCACCGCGCAGGTTGAAAGCCTCGGCCGCAACACCACCCTTCTCGTGGACACCTACGACGTGAAGGAAGCAGTCGAGAAGGCGGTGCGCATCGCCGGTTCGGAACTGGGCGCCGTTCGTCTGGATTCGGGAGATCTCGTGGCCCAAGCGCATGAGGTCCGCGCCCAGCTGGATGCCCTCGGAGCCACCTCTACCCGCATCGTCGTCACCTCCGACCTTGACGAATACGCGATCGCCGCGCTGGCTGCGGCTCCGGTGGACGCCTACGGCGTCGGCACCTCCCTGGTCACCGGGTCAGGCGCGCCGACAGCCTCGCTGGTCTACAAACTGGTCCTGCGCGCCGACGACTCCGGCGAACTCATCGCGGTGGCCAAGGCGAGTAAGGACAAGGCCAGCGTGGGCGGGCGCAAGTACGCGCTGCGTCGCCTGGACGAGCACGGCATCGCCACCGCCGAAGTGATCGGTATCGGGGAGCGCCCGCACGGCGACGCCAACGACCGCCAACTGCTGGTCGAGCTGGTCCGCGACGGCGAGGTCATCGGCGAACACAACGTCGAACTGGCCCGGGAACGCCACCGCGCCTCCCTAGCCGAGCTGCCCGGCAAAGCCAGAAGGTTGTCCAAGGGCGAGCCGGTCATCCCCACCGTCTTCATCGATGAGGCCCCCGACCGTCACCTCGTGATTGGAACCCCCTGATGAATCTCAGCTCCTCGCGTGCGCTCGTCATCGTCGACGTCCAGAACGACTTCTGCGAGGGGGGCTCCCTCGCTGTGGCCGGCGGGGCCGGGGTAGCCCAACGCATCAGCGAACACCTGCAAGCGCACAGAGATGATTACGCGGCTGTGGTGGCCACCGCCGACTGGCACATCGATCCCGGCGCGCACTTCGGTGCCACCCCCGAACAGATCGACTACGTCGACCGGTGGCCGGCGCACTGCGTGGCTGAGACCCCCGGTGCGCAGTTCCACCCCGCGGTGCGACCCGCGATCAGCCAAACCGAGGCCGTCTTCCGCAAGGGCGCCTACACCGCGGCCTACAGCGGGTTCGAGGGCATGACGAGCGAGGACGGCGGCGAGGTCGGCCTGGCCGACTGGTTGCGCGACGGGGGGATAACCCACGTCGACATCGTCGGTATCGCCACCGACCACTGCGTCCGGGCCACCGCCTTGGACGCAGCCAAAGAGGGATTCGAGACCCGCGTGCTGCTCGACCTCACCGCCGGGGTCGCCCCGGAGAGCACCACTCAGGCGTTGTCGCGCATGCGCGAGAACGGCATCGAGCTGGCGGGTTCACCGGTACTGCACAGCTGAGACGGTGTCCCTGCCGCGCGGGCGACGGGGACACCGGTGGCGGATCAGGTCAGGCCGAGGTGGTAGGCCTCTTCCCACAGTTCGTCGCGCACCCGCGGGTGGGCAGCGTGGTCGATGAGGTGTCGGGCTTGGCCCTTCTCGTCCTGCCCGATGAGTTCGGCAATGCCGTTTTCGGTGACCACGGCCGAATGTTGGAATGAGGTGACGGGCTGGTCGAGCAGCGGCACGATCGTGGAGACGTCAACCTTCGGGTGCCAGGAACGCAACGCCATGATCGCCTGCCCGCCGGGGGCGTGGATGGCGCCGACGGTGAAGTCGGTCTGGCCACCGAACCCGGAGTGGATGCGGGTTTCGATCCGTGACGCGTTCGCCTGATCGAACAAGTCGACCTGCAGTGCGGTGTTGATGCTCGTCATCCCGGGGTTCTGGCTGATCCGCCCCGGCGCGTTGACCGTCTCGGTGCGCAATACCCGCAAGCCTTCGTTGCGGTGGGCCCACGCGAAGAGCTCCGGGCTACCGAACATGAACGAGCAGGTCACCAGCCGTTCCCGGTCCATCGCCCCGGCCTGGACCAGGGCCAGGATGCCGTCGGAGATCATCTCACTCCACACCCCGAGCCGGCGTTTGCGTTGCAGCCCTGCCAGCGTCGCGTCGGGGATCTCACCGATCCCCAACTGCAGGGTCGCCCCGTCACTGATCAGGCCGGCCACCAGGTCGCCGATGGCGCGAGCGCTCTGCGCCCGGTTCTCATCGACCAGCGTCACGCTGGGCTCGACCGCGATCGGGGTGTCGACTTCCACGACGGCGTCGAACTCTTCGACGTCGAACTCGCCGTCACCGAAGGTGTAGGGCATCTGGGCGTTCATCTGAGCGATGACCAGGCCGCCGCGGGCGCGTGCGGCCGCGATTGCCGCCGGGAGCACGTTGACCTCGCACCCGAGGGAGACCTTGCCAGCCACCGGGGTGGAGGTGTGCACGATGACGACATCCAACGGCAGCGACCGCTTGAACAGCACCGGAACCTGGGACAGCCGGGCCGGCAGGTACGCCAGTCGCGGGCTACGGCGCATCCCCGCCCCGACGAAGGAGGTCTCGTACACGACGCCGTCCCGATCCGGGATGCCTTTGGGGGCGTTGAGCAAGTTCAGCCGGTACGCCGGATAGGTAGCATCGACCACCTCGAGAGCCTGCCAGGGCACGGCGTGGTTGCCGCTGACCAGAACTCGGGGGTTGGCCCCAGCCCGGTTCAGTATTGCTGGGAGCGCCGCAAGGGATGTCGTCTTCACAGGCTTACTGTGCCTGAGACTTCCCCGTCAGTGAGGCCGTTTTGGTGCACTCGCTCGCACATCCAGCGCCATGTCATCGGCGACGTACCACCTCGGTGCTGCTGACCTTGTCGTGCAGTGCCCGCCGAGCGGGGTCGCGTAGCGGCCAGAGCCAGTCCACCACGGTGAACACAGCGGCCAGTTGCCCCAGCAGCGGCATGCTGGCCAGCATGACCGAGAGCCACTTGACGAAGGTGCGACGCACCAGGGCAGCCTGGTCGGCCTTCTCCCCGCTCTCCTGGGCGCGAACCCGGATGCCGGTCAGCCGCCGACCCAGCGTGGCACCCCAGGTAGAAAGGCACCCCACCTCGTAGCCCAATAGCGCGATCGCCTGCAGCAGCGTGATCGTGCCCGCGGTGCGCGCCAAGGTAACCGGCATCTGCGGCGGTCGTCCTCCGGAGCGGGCCGCGGTGAGCGCATCGTCGTACCAGGCCATGACCAGGTTGCGGGAGTCCCCCAGGAAGGGCGCCACCACGACCGAGACCACCAGGACGACGAGGAGGTAATCCACCAGAAGCGCAACCGCACGACGCCAATAACTGGCCAGCGGGGTTCCGTCATCGGCGTGTTTGCGTCGCCCCTGCCCGATGCCGCCAGCGGAGCGTTGGTCGTGCGCGCGCCCAGGCTTCGGCGACTCCGAGGGGGCAGCTGTGGAACCGGCCGCCGGCTGGGAGGGTTGGGCCGAACCTGCGTCGTGCTCGGCGGCCTTTTCCTCGCGGCGGGGTCGGCGCGGCGGCGGGGTCCGGGGAGCCTGCGGTAGCGGCATCGGGGCTTTGTCGGCGAGACGGTCTGTCCACGAGACGCCGTCCCAGTAGCGCAGCCGCCCCTGGTCCTCGGGGTCGTCGTACCAGCCGGAAGGGCGTGCATCCATGGGCGCAACTCTCTCAGACGGGGGCGGCCACAACGGTACCGTGGGGGGCATGGCACCAGCGACCGGCGTCGACGCCCTTGACGCCAGGATCATCACACTGTTCACCGAACGGCCCCAGATCGGGGTTCTCGGCGCCTCGCGCGCGCTCGGCGTGGCACGCGGCACGGTCCAGTCACGCCTGGAACGGCTCGTAGAACGCGGCGTCATCATCTCGTTCGCGCCGACGATCAGCCCAGCAGGCACGGGCTACCCGGTGACGGCCTACTGCAGCCTGCAGATCAGCCAGGTACCCGGCCAGTCCCAGGTGGTCGAGCACCTGTCTGCGATCCCGGAAGTCATCGAGGCCTCGACCGTCACCGGCGCGTTCGATCTGCTCGTCATCGTCGTGGCCCGCAACAACGACGACCTACAGCGCGTCATCGACCACGTCGTGGAGCATCCGCTGGTAGAGCGGGCCTCGACGCAGATAGTCCTGGCCACGCGGGTGCGCAATCGCACGCTGCCGCTGGTGCAAGAAGCTGCCCGGACCTGCGTGGACTGAACCGCGCCGCGGTCAGCGCCGCCCGACGAACCACCGGCGGATTGTCGCGATCCGTTCGCTGACCTGCTCCCCGGTGGCCCGATCCAACGAGGGCCCCCCGCAGTGCTTTCGCAGGTCGGCGTGCACCACCGCATGCGGCGCTCCGGTCTTGCGGGCGTAGGCGGCCACCAGTGAGTTGAGCTCCTTGCGAGTCGCCGCGAGCGCCCGGTGCTCCGAGGGTGAAGCGCCGTGATCGGGGGCGGTGTTCTTGGGTTGCCGCGAGCGCAGCACGTGCGCGACCTGTTCGGGCTCCAACAGCCCCGGCAGGCCGAGGAAGTCCTCTTCTTCCGGCGACCCCGAGACGGTTCCGAGCCCGAATTGTTCGGCGTCGAAGAGGATGTGGTCGAACTCTGCGGCCGATTCCAACGCCTCGAAGGGCAACGCATCCCCGTCGGGCGTCGACTTGGTCTCGTTCGCGGCAGCAAGCAGGTCTTCCTCCGGCGCCCAGATGGAGTCCTCGTCATTGCGCGGACGGTCCAGCACGTGGTCGCGTTCGTCCTCAAGGCGCGCGGCGTGGTCCAGCAAGGTGGGGACGCTGGGCACGAACACCGAGGCGGTCTCGCCTCGTCTGCGGGCGCGAACGAACCTGCCGATGGCCTGGGCGAAGAACAGCGGTGTCTGGGTCGAGGTGGCGTACACCCCTACCGCCAGCCGCGGCACGTCCACTCCCTCGGAGACCATGCGCACGGCGACCATCCATCGGCTGGTGCCTTGGGCGTACTCCTCGATCCGTTTGGAGGCGCCGGTGTCATCAGAAAGGACAACCGTCGGTTTCTCGCCGCCGATCTGCTCCAGGATCCGGGCGTAGGCGCGGGCCTGCGTCTGGTTGCTGGCGATGACCAGCCCGCCGGCGTCTTCGACGTGGCGGCGCACCTCGCTCAGGCGCCGGTCGGCTGCGGCCAGCACGCTCGGGATCCATTGACCCTTGGGGTCCAAAGCGGTGCGCCAGGCCTGGTTGATGAGGTCTTTCGTGAGCGGTTCGCCCAGCCGCGCGGCCAGTTCGTCGCCGGCGCGGGTGCGCCAGCGCATGTCCCCGCCATATGCCAAGAACAGCACCGGGCGGACCACACCGTCAGCCAGCGCCTCGCCGTAGCCGTAGGTGTAGTCGCTGGCCGAGCGACGCACCCCCTGCGCGTCTTCCACATAGGTGACGAACGGGATGGCACTGGTGTCGGAGCGGAACGGCGTGCCGGTCAACGCCAGGCGTCGGGTAGCCGGTTCGAAGGCTTCATGCAGCGCATCGCCCCAGGACCGGTTGTCGCCGCCGTGGTGGATCTCATCCAGGATGACCAGCGTCTTGTAGCGCTCGGTGCGGCCACGATGCAGCAGCGGTTTGCTGGCCACACCCGCATAGGTGAGCGCCACACCGTCGAAGTCGCGGCTGGTTCCACCGACCCGGTTGGAGAATCCCGGGTCGAGGCGGATCCCTACCCGGGCAGCGGCGTCGGCCCATTGGGTCTTCAGGTGCTCGGTGGGGGCGACGACGGTGATCTGTTCAATGACGCGGGCGGCCAGCAGTTCGGTGGCCACCCGCAACGCGAAGGTCGTCTTACCCGCTCCGGGGGTTGCCACAGCGAGGTAGTCCCGGGGGCTGCGCCCCAGGTAGTCCTGGAGGGCTTGGGCCTGCCAGGCACGAAGTTTGCCCGCCGTCCCCCAGGCTGCTCGTTCGGGGAAGGCGGGCGACAGGTTACTTGCTGCGGTAGTACTCATGGCGGGGACGACTGTAACTCTCGCCCCCGCCCCGAGCGTGCATCCGGTTGCTCACCCACACCCGCCCGGCGTGGCGCGGCGGGCCGGGCTGATGCTTGGGGATTACTCGCCGCCGTCCTGCGGGGGGCGAATGCCTTCGTAGATCTCCTTGCACATCGGGCAGACCGGGAAGCGGTTCGGGTCTCGCCCGGGAACCCAGATCTTGCCGCACAGGGCGGTGACGGGTTCTCCGGTCACTGCGCTCTCGACGATCTTCTCCTTGCGCACGTAGTGGGCGAAGCGTTCATGATCGCCGGAGTCGGTGCGGTAGTCGGGGGCGGCCTCGGTACGCTCCAGCGTCGAGGTCGCCGGGCCCGTGCTCGGCGCGGTCAGCGGCTCCGGTGTGCTTGTCATGCCGCGATTATGCCCGAGTCGCCCTCCCCCAGCCTGCGGGCCCGGCCCATGTCGACTGATCGGTTGGACGCTCGTCCCGCTGGGTGGGAGAATCGATGAGGCGCGTAGGTCGGGGGACCGTGCCCCAACCGATGCCGCGAACAGGGGAACCGAACACCACGGCCGCAGCTCACGACATCGACGGCGTCGTCGCGTCGTCCTGTGCGCACCCGCTCAGGGCGGGCGGCGGCGGGATAGGTGCGCAACCGTGCCGCTGCTCGTCGCTCGAACTAGGGGGAATCCGAATGTCCGATCTCGTCCACACTGCCAAGCTGGCGGCCATGCGGGTGCTGGAAATGGCACCCGACTCCATCGGATCGATCAGCTCTGTTCGCACCCACGAGCCGGTCATCGTGCCCACCTTCGACGACGGCCCCACCCCGGGGCGTACCCACGATGTGCTGCGGGCCTTGGCCGACCACAAGGCCACCGCTACCTTCTTCGTGCTGATGACCAGCGTGCGCGCCAACCGTGGGCTACTCGATGAGGTTCTGGCCGCCGGGCACGAGATCGGTTTGCACGGCACCGACCATCGGCACCTGCCGGCGCTGGAACGCGGCGAACTGGCCCAGGTGCTGCGCCAGGGTAAGGCCGAGCTGGAAGATGCGATCGGGCGCGAAGTCACCTGGTTCCGCCCGCCGCACGGCGACCAGAGCATTGATGTCTGGCGCCATATCCGCCAAGCCGGGATGCAATCGGTGATCTGGAGCGGGACGAGCTGGGACTGGAACCCCGACGCTACGCAGGCGCAACGCATCGAGAAGGCGACGGCCAACCTGGCCCGAGGCACGATTCTGCTGTTCCACGACGGGCACGCCGGGCCCGCAGACCTCGGCGACCCGGTCCCCGAGCCGATCCTGGACCGCTACGACCTGCTGCACCGGGTCTTGACCGTTGCTGAAGGTAAGGGGCTGCGCGCGCGCAGCCTCGGCGAAGCCTTGCGGGTGGGCACGCCGGTGACCCGGCCCCACTTCAACCTGCACCCGGCCCACCTTCGCTCTGCGCTGGCTCGGCGCCCTGAAACGGCCTGAGAAGCACTAGCCGCCCCCCGGGCATAGCGGGTTCCTTCTGGTGCTGCCGCGGGTCATCAGCGGCCTGCCGCGCCGCTGGAGGGACACCGTCGCGGCCACCGGGTATCAGGCTGCAGCCATTGATCGCAGGGCCCCGCGCGGGCGGCACGTCTCAGTTCAGGTGTGGGTCTTCGGGGTAGCTAGCCACCCAGGCCAGTTCCCCGCCCTGGCGTCGCAGGACCCGAGACCACAACAGCTCCGGAACGGGGGTGAACGCGTCCTCCGGTAGGGCCTCACAGACGTACCAGCTGCCTTCAGCGATCTCGTCTTCGAGCTGCCCGGCCGTCCAGCCGGAGTAGCCGGCGAAGACCCGCAGATCGCTCACCTCGGGCATCACCAACTCCGGCGGCGCGTCCAGGTCGACGACCCCCACCGAGCTGAAGAGCACCCGGATCCCGAGCTGGTCGCCCATTCCTGGCACTTGCACCAGCCCGAGGGCGGTGTCCAGGCCCACCGGGCCACCCTGGAAGAGCTCCTGGGGGATGCTGACGTGCTGCTCCCACCCGGGCAGGACGCGCTCGATCGCTGCGCCGAGCGGTTTGTTGAGAACCAGGCCGTGCGCGCCTTCAGCGTCGTGATGGAGCACGAGGACGACGCTGCGGTTGAAGATGTCCCCACCGATCTGCGGGGTCGCTACGAGGATTTGCCCGGCCAGGTGTGCCACCACCCCATTGTGCCTGTTCGGGGGGTCGTAGCGGGCAGCTGCAGCCACCTACGCCCAGGAACGTGGCTCGACAACCTCGCACCGGCTGCAACGGCAGCAGCCGAGCCCGCGCATCTGCACCTGGCAGATCCGCGAACTCGGCTGCGGACGAAGACGCGAACTAACGCGGCCTGATCAGTAGCGACGCCCGCCCGAAGGGCGACCCTGGCGCGAGCCGCCGCTGGGGCGCCCCCCACCGCCGGGACGGCCTCCGCGGTATCCGCCGCGGGCACGGGGCGGCGGGTCCATCAGACGGCGCAGGTGCTCCTCTGGGATCGGCACCCCACTGGGACGGCTGGCACCGGACATCTGTGCCACCTCAGGATCGCCGGGGCGGACGTTCTGCGGTGAGGTATTCAGGCCAGCCTGGTCTGCGATGCGCTGCATCATCCGCTTCTGGTGGGGCAGCGCCAAGGTGATGACGGTGCCCTTCTCCCCCGCGCGTGCCGTGCGACCGGCCCGGTGCAGGTAGTCCTTGTGGTCGGCGGGCGGGTCGACCTGCATGACGACGCCTACGTCATCGACGTGGATACCGCGCGCCGCGACATCGGTGGCGACAAGCACCGGCAAGCTTCCGTCGCGGAACGCACCGAGGACCCGGTTACGGGCACCTTGGCCCAGTCCGCCGTGCAGTGCTGCCGCGAAGACGCCCTGTTCGCGCAACTGCAGCGCGACCCGGTCGGCACCCAGCTTGGTGCGCACGAAGATGATCGTGTGCCCCTCGCGGTTGGCAACCTCGGCCGTGACGACCTTCTTGTGTTGCGGCTCGACGAGCAGGATGTGGTGGTCCATCGTGGTGACGCTGGCCTGGGCCGAGTCGGTGGAGTGGGTGACTGGATCCACGAGGTAACGATCGACGATGGTGTCGATGCCCTTGTCCAGGGTCGCCGAGAACAGCAGACGCTGCCCACCGACGGGGATCTGGTCGAGCAGCTCGGTGATCTCGGGCAGGAAGCCCATCTCAGCCATGTGGTCTGCTTCGTCAAGGACGACGACCTCGACGGAGTCCAGGCTCACCGCCTTGCGCTCGATGAGGTCGTTGAGACGGCCCGGGGTGGCGATGAGCAGGTCCACGCCACGATCCAGCGCCTGGAACTGCGGCGGGTAGGGCATGCCGCCCGCGACCAGCTTGTGCGACAGCCCGATCACATGCACCAGGGGCTGCAGGGCGTCACTGATCTGCATCGCCAATTCGCGCGTCGGAGACAAGATCAGGGCGCGAGGGCGGCGTGGCTTACTGCGCTCGCCCTTGGCAAGGCGGGTCAGGACCGGCAGCCCGAAGGCAAGGGTCTTACCCGAGCCGGTACGTCCGCGGCCCAGCACGTCGCGGCCGGCGAGCGCATCCGGGATGGTTGCGATCTGGATCGGGAAGGGCTCGCTGATGCCATCGCGGGCCAGGCGGCGCACCAGGGAGTCGGGCAGGCCGAGGTCGGCGAAACCGGACTCGGTGGGCTCGACAGGTTCGACGATCGGTGCTTCGACACGGCGCATCCGCTCGGCCTCGGCGCGCGAGGCGTCGGGGGGCGAAACGCGCAGGTCCCGTTCACGCGGGGCGCGGCGAACCTCGGCACGCGCCTGGCCGTCCTCCATCGCCGGAGCGTCGGAGTTCTGGACGCGGTCGCGGTCGGGACGCTGCCCGTAGGAGCGGCTCTTGTCACGGTCTCCGTAGGAAGGACGGCTGTCGCGGTCCCCGTACGAACGGCCCTTGTCACGGTCGTTGTAGGAAGGACGGCTGTCGCGGTCCCCGTAGGAGCGGCTCTTGTCGCGGTCGTTGTAGGAAGGACGGCTGTCGCGGTCCCCATACGAACGGCCCTTGTCACGATCCCCGTAGGAAGGACGGCTATCGCGGTCCCCATACGAACGGCCCTTGTCACGATCGTTGTAGGAAGGACGGCTGTCACGGTCCCCATACGAACGGCCCTTGTCACGATCCCCGTAGGAAGGACGGCTATCGCGGTCCCCATACGAACGGCCCTTGTCACGGTCGTTGTAGGAAGGACGGCTGTCACGGTCCCCGTAGGAGCGGCCCTTGTCACGATCCCCGTAGGAAGGACGGCTATCGCGGTCCCCATACGAACGGCCCTTGTCACGGTCGTTGTAGGAAGGACGGCTGTCGCGGTCCCCATACGAACGGCCCTTGTCACGATCCCCATAGGAAGGACGGCTATCGCGGTCCCCATACGAACGACTCTTGTCACGGTCCCCATACGAACGGCTCTTGTCACGGTCCCCATAGGAGGGACGGCTATCCCGGTCCCCGTAGGAACGAGGGTTGCTGTCACGACTGCCGTAGGAACGGCGATCATCACGGTCGGTCCGGGCCGAGTCGGAGCCACGACGGTCGTCGCGGTACGAGCGGGGACCGTCGGTGGAGCGCTCGGGGCGGCTCCAGCGCGCGTCGCGCTCGGTGGCGCGGGTGCCGGAGGCGCGGTCCTTACGAATGGGAGCCGCCTTCTTGTTCAAGCCGGCTTTCTTCGCAGCGCTCCAGCGGGCCTTCTTGGGCGCGCCGGAAGCAGAGGGACGTGGAGTCATGGTGATACTCGATTCGGTCGAACGCGGTAGGCACGCTCCGCGCCGCCGTCAGCGGTCCAAGAGGAGAACGAGCCTCAGCGCCGGGTTTGGCGCCTCATAGGGGTGGGCGACCACTATTGGTCACCAAAAGTCAGGGCGATCGCCGCGACAATGCGGCACCACGGACGTGTCAGTGGGCCTGCTGAATGCAGCGTACCAGGGCCCCAGGCCACCGCCCGCGTCGCCGTCTCCACGAGGCCCCTCCTCCCCGTGGCCAGGCGACGGGTGCGGTGACGACGCTCCACGCCAAGCGTGGAGGTCCCGAAGCGAGCTTAATGGCAGGGTCCGGGAATGCCGACCCCTGTTCACCCGTTGGATGACATATGACGACGATGACCCTGACCGGCGAGAACTTCGAGAAGACCGTCACCGAGAACGACATCGTTCTTATCGACTTCTGGGCCTCCTGGTGCGGCCCGTGCCGCAACTTCGCCCCCATCTACGAGGCTGCCGCGCAGAAGCACACGGACCTGGTGTTCGGCAAGGTCGACACCGACGCCGAGCAGGAGCTCGCGGGCGCCGCCCAGATCAGCTCCATCCCCACGATCATGGTCATCCGCGAGGGCATCCCCGTATTCGCCCAGGCGGGCGCCCTTCCGGCGGAGGCGCTGGAAGACATCATCAGCCAGGTGCGAGCTCTGGACATGAGCGAGGTCCGCGCCCAGGTTGAGGCTGCCCGCGAGCAGGCCGAGGCGAACCCGCAGCAGCAGGCACCCGAAGCGAGCAGCGCGCCGCAGAGTGGAACCACCCCCGGCGTGGACTACCCCGACAGCAACGGCGCCATCGTCTGAACACCCGGACAGCAGATGGCAGTGGGCGCTCCCATGATGGGAGCGCCCACTGCCATGTTCCGGCGAGTCTTAGCCGAAGCGATCAGGAGCCCACCGGAGTCCGGGGCTGCCCCCACACCTGCGTCCGCAATTCCCCGGGAAGATCAGTGTTCCCAGTCGCCACGAAGCGCGGCGCAGCGACACCGTTCTTTCGCTGCCGGTCGTAGTCGCGCAGCGCACCGAACGCCCACCCGCCCAGCATCGTCGCGCACACCAGGTTGAGGATGGTCATGAGCGCAAGGGCGATATCGGCCAACGTCCACGCTGTGGTCAGGGCCACGATCGAGCCGATCCCGGTGGCCAACACCATCGCGATGACCAGGCCCAGTCGGCCTGCTTCTCCCCACTGCAGGAAATCCACGTTGATCTGGGCGAACGAGCTGTAGCCCAGGGTGGAGGAGTAGGCGAAGGTGAGCACGACGAACGTCATGAACCACACCACCCATCCCCCGCCGCCGAGGTGCTCGGCGATCGCCATCTGCACCAAGGTCACGTTGGAGAAGGAGGGTTCGACCCCCGGGGTGTAGATCGCCGGCGGGGCCAGCAGGATGACGAAACCGGTGGCCGAGCAGATGAGGATGGTGTCGATGAAGACGCCGAAAGCCTGGACCAGACCCTGCTGAGCCGGGTGGTCCACTTCGGCGGTGGCAGCACCGTTGGGCACCGAGCCCTGACCGGCCTCATTGCTGAACAGGCCACGTTTCACGCCGTTGAGGAAGGTGGCGAACAGCCCACCCCCGGTCCCGGCCAATGCCGGTTGCAGTCCGAAGGCGCCGACGAAGATGTCGTGTAGCACTCGCGGCAGTTGGGCGAACTGGATGAGGATGATTGCGGCCGCCACCAGCAGGTACACCATCGCCATCACCGGCACCAGGACCTGGACCACCTTCGCGACCACCCGCATGCCGCGCAGCAGCAGCGGGGCGGTCAGCGCCATCAGTACCAGCGCGGTTATCCCCACCGGCACCCCATGAGATGAATTGAGCGTCGAGGCGATGGTGTTCGCTTGCACCATCGGGAAGACGATCCCGTAGGAGAAGACGAGCATCACCGCGAACAGCACGCCGGTGCGGCGAGCTCCCAGGCCGCGCTGCATGTAGTACGCGGGCCCGCCCCGATAGATGTCGTCCTTCCACGGGACCTTGAAGATCTGCCCCAGGGTGGACTCCACGAACGAGGTGGCCATGCCCAGGAAGGCGACGATCCACATCCAGAACAGTGCTCCGGGCCCGCCGATGATGACCGCCAGGGCCACCCCGGCGATGTTTCCGGTGCCGACGCGACTGGCCAGCCCGATCGTCAAGGCCTGGAAGGAGGACAAACTGGAGCGGGCCCCGCCCGAACCCCCTGAGCCGATGACGAGTCGGGCCATATGGGCGAAGAGCCGCACCTGCACGCACCGGGTTCGGATTGTGTAGTAGAGACCCGCTGCCAGCAGCAGGTAGACGAGCACGTAACTGGAGACGGCACCTTCGAAGGCGCTCAGGAGGTCGCTCACGGGCGTGCAGCCTACCCAGGCCACGACGGCAGGGCCGACCCGCGGCGTGCGAACTGGGCCACCGCCTGAGCTCATCCTGGCGTCTGGGCCAACCGCGGGCGCGGGGCGGCAGGTCTGGCCGTCGCCCGCCTTAGGGTGGCGTGAGTGAAGCTCTATGCAGAGGTCGCTGAGCAATACTCAGACTTCGCCGCTTATGCCGCCGATTCCCGCTGCTTTCGTGACTGGGCTTCGCGAGCGGCCACGGACCAGGCGCTACTGGGCTGGATCGGCAGACTTCCGGCGATCAAACAGCAACCCAACCTGGTGTTTGCCGCTGCCCGATGGCACGGGGTTCCCGCACCCGGCCCGTACGAGAACCTTCGCGAGGCACTGCTGTGCGATGACGGCAGCATCCGCGACACGATCCTGCGCCGTTCCACCCAGACCAACGAAGTGGGGCGACTCGCGACCCTGGCGCCGGTGTTTGCTCGGATCGCCAGGAAGAGCGGGCCGCTGAGTCTGGTCGAGGCCGGGGCCAGCGCCGGACTGTGCCTCTACCCCGACCGTTACCGGTACCGGTATGAGTTCGTGCAGCCGCAGCGCAGCGAACTGTGGCCGGTCGGCGACGGCCCGATCCTGGACGCGCGCGCCAAGGGTGCGTTTTCGGTCCCGACTCACTCCTTCGAAGTCTCCTGGCGGGGTGGGATCGATCTGTCCCCGCTGGATGTCGACGACGACGACGCGATGGCGTGGCTGGAGACGCTGGTCTGGCCCGAGCAGCACGAACGCCGAGCGCGGCTGCGTCAAGCGGTGCAGATCGCCCGCCAGGAACCGGCGCGGATCCAGCGCGGCGACATCCTCACCGACCTTCCGTCCCTGATCGACCAGGCGGCCCCCCACGGCCAGGTCGTCGTCTTTCACAGTGCGGTCGTGGCCTACCTGGAACCGGCGGCGCGGGAACGCTTCGATGAACTGATGCGCGACCTCGTGGCGGCGGGAGCATGCCGGTGGGTGAGCAACGAAGGCAAGAACGTTCTGCCCTCGATCACCCGAACCGGTCCGTCGATCCCGGAAAACCATCCCACGTTCGTCCTCGGCCTGGACGGGGTGGCCTGCGCCTGGACCCACGGGCACGGCTCTTCGCTGCGCTGGCTGGACTAGCGGGCAGGGCGGAGTTGGCCCCCGGCTCCAGCTCGGTGGGCGGAGCGCTCAGCGCTGCAGCACGCGACTGAAAGCCCCCTGCGCGACGAGGTCCTCCACCGCTTCCAGTTCGGGGGCGAGGAAGGTGTCTGGTCCGGGTGCCCCCAACGGCCCGAGCAACTCCAGCACGGCCTGGCCCACCGGGCCTGGTTCCAGCGGAGCTCGAAGCTGCAAAGCCCTTCCGGCGGTGAGCAGTTCGATAGCCAACACCCGGCGCAGGCCCACCACACCAGAACGCAGTTTGCGGGCCGAATGCCAACCCATCGAGACGTGATCCTCTTGCATGGCCGAGCTGGGGATGGAGTCCACCGAGGCCGGCACGGCCAGGCGCTTGAGGTCGGAGACGATCCCGGCCTGGGTGTACTGGGCGATCATGAACCCCGAATCGGTACCCGGGTCTTGGGCCAGGAAAGGCGGCAGACCGTAAGAGCGTTTCGCGTCGAGCATGCGGTCGGTGCGGCGTTCGGCCATCGAGGCTACGTCGGCCACCGGAATCGCCAGGTAGTCCAGTACGTGCGCCACCGGTGCACCGTGGAAGTTGCCGTTGCTGCTGATCCGTCCGTCAGACAGGACGACGGGGTTGTCGACCGCCGCCGCCAACTCGCGGGAGGCGACGAGTTGCGCATGCTCGATGGTGTCCCGCAGCGAACCGGTCACCTGTGGCGCGCAGCGCAGCGAGTACGCATCCTGCACGCGGGTGTCGCCGCCGCGATGCGAGGCGACGATCGCCGAGTCTGCGAGCGCGGCGAGCATCCGTTCGGCCGAGCGGGCCTGACCGGGGTGGGGGCGCAACGGTTCGTGCAGCTCCGGCAGGAACACCTGGTCGGTGCCCAGCAGCGCCTCGACCGACATGGCGGCGCTGATGTCGGCGGTGTCGGCCAACATCTGCAGATCTGCGCATGCCAGCAGCAACATGCCCAGCATCCCGTCGGTGCCGTTGATGAGGGCCAGTCCTTCTTTCTCGGCCAGTTCCACCGGCTCGATACCCGCTTGTGCTAGCAGTTCCGGCACGGGCTGTTCCCTGCCATCCGGGCCGTGGGCGCGCCCTTCGCCCATCAGCACCAGCGCGCAATGTGCGAGCGGGGCGAGGTCCCCGGAGCAACCCAGCGAGCCGAATTCGTGCACGCACGGCGTGATCCCTGCGTTGAGCACGTCCAGCAGCGTATGCACGGTCGAGGGCCGGATGCCGGTGTGCCCGGAAGCCAGTGTCTTGGCCCGCAGGAACATCAACGCGCGCACGACCTCACGCTCGACCAGTGGTCCCATCCCTGCCGCGTGGGAACGCACCAGTGAACGCTGCAGGTGAGCGCGTTTCTCCGGCGGGATGTGCACGTTGGCCAGCGCCCCGAATCCGGTCGAGATGCCGTAGACCGGTACCTCGGAGGCGGCAAGAGCATCGACGTGGGCCCGCACGCTCCGCAGGTGTTCCAACGCCTCGGGGGCGAGTTCGACGGGTGCGTCATGCCTGGCGACGGCCAGGACTTCGGCGGCGGTGACGCCGCTGGAACGCAGGATGACGGGGGTCGAGATCGGGGGCAAGATGTGCTCCTGTTTCGGGTCGGCAACGGTCGGGGGCGCCGGCCGAGGGGTCAAGCGGGACGATGCGGTTACAAGACGGGGGCGATGACTTGCTGACCTGCCCGCCATACCGCCCAGGTCAGGGGCATACCGGGCCGGTAGGCGAGGTGGATCGCCGCCGGTGCGTCCAGCACGTGCAGGTCGGCACGGTTTCCCACAGCGATGGAGCCGACCGCGGGCGCCTGTGTAGTGCTGACCTCGCGGCGCAGCGCGCGAGCTCCGCCCCAGGTCGCCGCTCGGACTGCTTCGCTGATCGACAACCCCATCTGCAGCACCGCGGTGCCGACGCAGAAGTTCATCGACGTGGTGTAGCTCGTACCGGGATTGCAGTTCGAGGCGATCGCCAGGGTCGCTCCGGCGTCCAGCAGTTCGCGCGCCGGCGCTAGTGGCGCGCGGGTGGACAGGTCGCAGGCCGGCAGCACGGTGGCCACCGTCTCGGAGGCCGCGAGTGCCTCGATATCGGCCCCGGAGAGGAAGTTGACGTGATCGACGCTGGCCGCGCCGACCTCGACCGCGAGCGCCACCCCACCGGAGTCTCCGAGCTGGTTGCCGTGCACCCGCAGCCCCAGCCCGGCTTGGGCGCAGGCGAGCATCACGCGGCGGGATTGATCGGGGTCGAAGGCACCCTCCTCGCAGAACACATCAGCCCAGCGCACGTACGGGCGAACGGCGGTGAGCATCGGCCCGCAGACCAGGTCGAGATACTCCTGCGGATCGGCCCCCTGCGGCACGAGGTGGGCGCCGAGGAAAGTCACCTCATCCACGGCCTCTGCCGCGATCCGGGCGGCACGTTCCTCCTGCTCGACGGTGAGGCCGTACCCGGTTTTGGTCTCCAGGTAGGTCGTTCCGCCCGCGACTGCTTCGCGCACCCGGTCCATCACCAGGGCGCGTAGCGCGTCATCGTCCACCGCGCGGGTTGCGCTCGTGGTCACCCCGATCCCGCCCGCTGCGTAGCTCTGACCGGCCATCCGGGCCGCGAATTCGCTGGAGCGGTCACCGGCGAAGACGAGGTGGGTGTGGGAATCCACCCAACCGGGCAGCACCGCCCGACCGCTCAGCAGCGTCGCTCGGTCGGCCGAGGGCGCCTGCGAGGCGGGCCCGATCCAGGCGATGCGCTGATCCTCGATGACGAGCGCCGCGTCGGTCAGGGTGTGCTCCTGGCCCCGCTCGGGGTCACAGGTCAGCAGTTCCCCGATCCCGGTGAGGAGTTCGCTGGCCATCAGATGCCCTTCATCGGCACCCGGACGCCGCGATCGCGGGCTACCTCGAGCGCCCGGTCGTAACCAGCGTCGGCGTGACGGATGACGCCCATCCCGGGGTCGTTGGTCAGCAGCCGCGACAGCTTCTCGGCTGCGAGGTCGGAGCCGTCCGCGACACCGACCTGACCGGCGTGGATGGAGCGGCCGATGCCGACGCCGCCCCCGTGGTGCACGGAGACCCAGGTCGCTCCCGAGCTGGCCGCCAGCAGGCCGTTGAGCAGCGGCCAGTCTGCGATTGCGTCGGAGCCGTCCGCCATCGCCTCGGTCTCTCGGTAAGGGGAGGCAACCGATCCGGAGTCGAGGTGGTCGCGTCCGATGACGATGGGAGCCGAGACCTTGCCTTGGCGCACCAGCTCGTTGAACAACAGGCCAGCCTGATGCCGCTCGCCGTACCCCAGCCAGCAGATCCGGGCGGGCAGGCCCTCGAACTCGACGTACTCCGCGGCGGCGTTCAACCAGCGGTGCAAATGCTCGTTCTGCGGGAAGAGTTCCTTGAGCGCAGCGTCGGTGACTTCGATGTCGTGGGGGTCCCCAGACAGCGCAACCCAGCGGAAGGGGCCGAGCCCTTCACAGAACAGGGGCCGGATATAGGCCGGGACGAAACCGGGGAACTCGAAGGCGCGGGTGTAACCGGCTTGGCGGGCTTCATCCCGGATGGAGTTGCCGTAGTCGAAGACTTCGGCACCGGCGTCCTGGAACTCCACCATGGCCTGCACCTGCGCTGCCATCGACTCGCGGGCCTTCTTGGTGAAGCCCACCGGGTCAGCGGCTGCTTCGGCCTCCCAGTCCTGCAGGAGAATCTCTGCCGGGAGGTAGGACAACGGGTCATGAGCGCTTGTCTGGTCGGTGACGATGTCAACCCTGATCTCGCCTGCGCGGTGGCGGCGCAGCATCTCCGGGAAGACCTCCGCTGCGTTGCCGACCAGCCCGACCGAAAGCGCTTTGCCGGCTTCGCGTGCCTGGGTGAGGCGGGTCAGGGCATCATCGAGGTCGACCGTGACCTGGTCCAGATAGCGCTTGGCGACTCGGCGCTCCAGTCGGGACCGGTCGACGTCCACGACCAGCACAGTGCCGCCGTTCAGCGTCACCGCCAAGGGTTGAGCCCCGCCCATCCCGCCGCTGCCACCGGTGAGGGTGAGGGTGCCGGCCAAGGTCGGTTCGTCGATGCGCCCAGCGGCGTGCAGCTTCAGCGCGACGGCGGCGAACGTCTCGTAGGTGCCCTGCAGAATTCCTTGGGTGGCGATGTAGATCCACGAACCGGCCGTCATCTGCCCGTACATGGTCAGACCCTCGGCCTCGAGCCGGCGAAACTCCGGCCAGTTGGCCCAGTCCGGGACCAGGTGGGAGTTGGCGATGAGGACCCGGGGAGCCCACACGTTGGTGCGGAAGACGCCCACCGGCTTGCCAGACTGGACCAGCAGTGTCTCGTCCTCAGCCAGCTCCGTGAGCGTGGCAATGATGGCGTCGAAGGCTTCCCAGGACCGCACGGCGCGACCGGTGCCACCGTAGACGACCAGGTCATCGGGCCGCTCGGCCACTTCTGGGTCGAGGTTGTTGCACAGCATTCGCAGGGGCGCCTCGGTCTGCCAGCTCTTGGCGGTCAGCTGGATACCTCGGGGGGCGCGCACGGGTCGGGCTCCGGGCAGTGCCATGACGGGGCTCCTTTCGCAGGGGTTCGCCTCCCATGGGAACCCGCCGGAGGCCTGGGCGTCAGCCCCTTGAGCGGCACCGGTGTCTGAGATCCCAGACAGTGAGTCTCCGGCCTAGGGTCATGATTGCGCGGCCTGCTTGCTTGCTGCGCGCGGACACCCCGATTCGCACCCCGGGTACCCCCGCCGGCGCGGCACGGTCCGCGCAGGCTTTGGTCAGCCGGTTCGGATTCGGGCGGTGAGCTGCTCGGCGACCGTAGCGAGTTCCTGTGCCAGCAGCGGATGCTCCTGCGTGCTGACCCGCCGGTCTTCGAAGGTCAGGGCGATCGCCGCGGTCGGCCAGCCGAGATGGTCGTGCACCGCGACCGCCACCGAGGACAATCCCTCGGTGACGTCACCGGACTCCACGGCCCACCCGCGCCGGCGCACACCTGCGAGTTCTCGGCGCAGCCGGCTCGGGTTCCAGGCGCTGCCCGAGGCCGACGGGAAGGAGGCCGCGTTGGGGTACAGCGCCCGTATCTGAGCGGGCTGCAACTCCGCCAGGATGGCTCGGCCGCTGGCCGTCAGATGCGCGGGCAGGCGAACCCCGACCTCAGAGACCAGCACCGGCCGCCCGGCCGCCCGCATCTCGATGACGTAGACGACGTCACGCCCCAGCAGCACCGACATGTGGCCGCTTTCACCGACCCGGTCGACTAAAGCTGCCAGCGCCGAACCGGCGATGCGTGCCAGTGGGGCCTGACGCACGTAGGCCGAGGACAGCTCCGAGGCCACCGGACCGATGCCGTACAGCTTCTCCTCGGCCAGGTGCACGACGAAGCCGGCTTCGACCATCGCCGCCAACAGGTGGTAGACGCTGGAACGCGGCAATTCCAGGGCAGTGGCGATCGACATCGCCGTCACCGGTCCTCGCCGACCGGCAAGGTGGCGCAGGATCCGGAGAGTGTTGGTTGCGGCGGGCACTTTGGACATGTACCGATGATGCGTTCTGAGGCGCGCCGAGATCCCGTAGTGACCTGCGGGCATCTTCAAGCCGCAGCTCAGGAAGCAAGGAATCCGGGCAGAATCACCGCTCGGCGCACCCGATCGGGGCCTAGAGTCACGAGTGTGACGCGCACAGGTGAGGCAACCATGTGGACCGGGCGTAACGACGGGGACGGGCCGGAGCACCGGCGCTGGCACCAACAGGTCCGCCCGTACTCGGATTCGTCCTCGTTGCAGCCGGGGGTGGCCCTCGTCGGGTTCGCCAGCGATGAGGGCGTGCGGCGAAATGGTGGTCGACCGGGAGCCGCAGCCGGTCCTGATGCATTGCGCGCAGCCCTGGCCCCGCTCGCGCTGCACACCGATGTTCCTATCGGCGATGCCGGCACCGTCACGGTATGCGGTAGGGATCTGGAAGGCGGCCAGGACGCGTTGGGCAACCGGGTCGCCGAGCTGCTGGACCAGAACGCCCTGGTTATCGTGCTGGGCGGCGGACACGAGACGGCGTGGGGTTCCTACCTGGGCCGCACCCGATCCACCGCGCTGGGGTCGGCGCGCGTCGGCGTCCTCAACCTCGATGCGCACTTC
The DNA here is from genome assembly GCF_012277275.1 of Gephyromycinifex aptenodytis. Taxonomy (GTDB): domain Bacteria; phylum Actinomycetota; class Actinomycetes; order Actinomycetales; family Dermatophilaceae; genus Gephyromycinifex; species Gephyromycinifex aptenodytis. The sequence continues at coordinate 973,029 of NZ_CP051155.1, forward strand.
GATCTGCGCTCGGCGCCGGCGCCCAGTTCAGGGACGCCGTTCCTGCAGATGGCCCAGGCCGACGCAGCCGCGGCGCGCGACTTCCGCTACACCGTGCTGGGCATCGCCGAACCATCCAACACCCGTGTGCTGTTCGAGACGGCGCGCCGACTCGGGGTCACCCACCTGCTCGACGAACAGTGCACGCCTACGCACCTGCCCGAGGTCCTGGCCGAGGTCGACCGGCTCATCGACGGCGTCGATGCGGTGCATCTATCCATCGACTTGGATGTGCTCCCGGCCGCAACCGCACCGGGGGTCAGCGCCCCGGCCGGTTATGGCGTTCCGATGCAGACCCTGGACGCGGTGTGCGCCCATGTGGCGGCCAGTGGTGCGCTGGCCCTGGTGGATGTCGTCGAGCTCTGCCCCGCCCTGGACCTTGATGGGCGAACCGCTCGGGCAGCAGCACGCCTCATCTCCACCATCGTGCGCAACCTCCCATGAGCCGCAGCGCTGACAGAGCTTGACGGTGCCGGCTGCCGCGCTGGCGGCCACCGGTGAGCCACCTGGGCGCAAACCCGAGGGTGCCGGCCTGATCCAGGCCAGCACGAGACCAGGCAGGACCGGGCGCGCGCTTGGGGACGGGGCCGCACCCGGCTGCCAGGTCAGACGAACTGCACCCAGTTCGCCTTCTGCCCGACCGGGGCGCGATCGATCAGCGTGAGCGCGCCGTCCTCCTCGATCCGGTACAGCGCCGCCTCAGTGGCGCGCTCCCCCACCACGACAACGTGTTTCTCATCGGGGGCGACGGTGAACCCGCGCGGTTGTTCCAACGTCGAGGTAAGCGAGGTGACGGCACCCAGCCGCCCGTCGTGCAACGCCACGGTTGCCAAGCTGGAGGCCGTACGTTCCGAGGCCAGCAACCACTCACCCGCCAGGTGCACGTCCGCACCCCATCTGAGGTGTTCCTCGCGCGGATCCGCCCCCATCCGGCTGTGCTCCAGGTTGGCGCCCGGGTCATCGATTCGCACCGACTCAGCCCGGGTTAGGGTCCCCTCTGGGGCGACGTCGAAGCGGAAGACCTCCCCGGAGTATTCGGTGATGACATAGGCCTGGCTTCCTCGCACGGCCAGGTGCCGCGGTCCGCTGCCTTCAGGCAACGCCACGGTCGGCTGATCCAACGGGGTCAGCGCCCCGTCCTCCTCCAGTCGGTAGCAGGCGATCAAGTCCTGGCCCAGCGACACCGCATAGACCCGGTCCTCGACCGGCAGCATGCAGTGCAGGTTCTCGAACTCGATCTGCCCCTGCGGCTCGCCCAACACACCCTGCTCGGCCGGCCACACCATGCCGTATCCGCCGCCGTAGGAGGCCCCGATCAGCAGCGAGCCGGAATGTGCCAACGCTAGATAGCTCATCGAGGAGTGGATGGGGCGGCGCGAGATCTCGGTGAGGCAGCCGCTCTCCCGGTCCACATGCATGGTCACCACCCATGGCGGCTCCCCCTTGACCGCCACGTAGACCAGATCACGGTCGTGGTCGAAGGCGAAGGTGTTGCACCCTGGGCCGACCGGGGAGGTGGCGACCGGTTCCAAGGCGGGCCGCTGCGGGTCGAAACGCAGAGTGGTGATGGTGCCGTCGCCAGAGTTCGCCACAAGGATGGTGTTCACTCGGCTAACGCTAAAGGAGAGTCAGGCGCGCCGCCCCTGTAGCAGCGGGAGAAATCCGGTGCCCGGCCGAGCTGTCACGCATCGGCCCCCTGGCGAAAAAGAAGGGGCCCTCACCGTGAGATGAGGGCCCCTGCCTGAAACTGCTTGTGACGCGCCACGGGTGGTGGAGGTGGCGGGAATCGAACCCGCGTCCGCTGACGGAAGACCAGGACTTCTCCGGGTGCAGTGCGCTATGGATTTTCTCGGCCTCAGCGCTCGCACGCACACGTCCGCTGACAGGCCCAGTCGAGCAAAAGTCCCACGCAGCGTCCCGACACCGCTACGCAGCAAGATCTCTAGCTGATGCCAGGCTCTAGGTCGAGATCACACCTAGGCTGACAGACTTCGGGCTCGCTCAGGCGGCGAGGGCGAAGTCGGTGCGCTTGGAATCGGCACCTATTAGTTTGCTGGGAGCGTTAACGAGATAACCCAACATCCTCGACCCGCTTCTCATGATCTGACGATCAACGTCGAAACCGATCACCCCCGTGGTGGAGGCGCGTCACCCTGTGCAGTTGTGATGGGTGCGATCACACCCTCCCGCGGCAACGATCGCCGTGAGCCTCGCAGTGTAGGTGACAACGCATCCGCGGGGCCAACCCATTCCCTGCTCACCGCCGTCGCGTCGAGCCTCGCCCCCGATTAGGAGGCGGGCGCCGACCCGAGCGGCAGTGACCGAAGGTCAGTCGCGCTCGGGCTCAGGGCCGAGGTGGTACTGGCGGCCGTTGACCTCGTCGGGCTCGATCTCCACGTATTGGTATTTCAGCGTGGGCACCCACGGCCGCAGCGGCAGGGAGTCAGCGAACTCGATCTCGGCGCTGGTCTCCAACTTGCGCGCCTGACCGGAAAGCACGACGCTGCGGGCGACGTCATCTTCGATGGTGTCGACCTCGAAGGCCACGCTCTGGTTGATCGTCAGACCGAGCAACTTGCTACCGCCGGCGGTACGGAAGTAGAGGCGACGCCCGGAAGCGCAGTAGTTGATCGGCACGATGTCGGGGTCGCCCGCGACCGCGAAGGCCAGTCGACCCAGGGAGTTCTCTTCCAACAACGCCCAAGCTTCGTCCTCGCTCAGGATGCGCATCTCGTCAGCGTTCTCGGTGACCATGGGTCTCCTCTCAAACAGTCGCCGCAATAGGGCGTGAGTCGAACAGCCGGACAGTTGTCCTGTTCACAGCACACCCTACTCGTCGTACCCCTGGCTGGCCTGTGCTGGCAATAGCGAAAACCGTGCCGCGCCTGCAGCGGCCTCAGCGTTGCAACGCGCGACTCATGGCGCGCTCAGCCTCGCGACGGTCCTGACGCTCACGCAGCGCGTGCCGCTTGTCGTATTCCTTCTTACCCTTGGCCAGGGCGATCTCGACCTTGGCGCGGCCGTCTTTGAAGTACAGCTGTAGCGGCACGAGCGTGTGCCCGCTCTCGCGGGTTTTTCCGGCGAGCTTGTCGATCTCCTGGCGGTGCATGAGCAGCTTGCGCTTGCGGCGGGCGGCATGGTTGGTCCAGGTGCCCTGGTGATATTCGGGAATGTGGACGCCTTCGAGCCAGGCTTCCCCACGGTCGATCGAGGCGAACCCGTCGACGAGGGAGGCGCGCCCCATTCGCAGCGACTTCACCTCGGTGCCGGTCAGCACCAGGCCAGCTTCGTAGGTGTCTTCGATGAGGTAGTCGTGGCGCGCCTTACGGTTGCGCGCGACGACGTTGGTGCCCTTCTCCTTGGCCATGTCTCTCATTCCATCCCAGCGGTGTGACCAGCAAGCCTACCGGCGCGCCCGTCGGTGCCAGAACAGCCGTGCGCAGGCTTGGGTACAGCCCGCTCAGATTCTCACGTACCGAGACAGCGCCGCCCAGGAGACCACGAGCGCCACCACCGCCGCGACCAGGAACAGCCACGGCGACAACAGCAGCACGTCGATCTCTCCGACCCAGGCGAAGTCCTGGAATCGGGCCGACAACTCGGAGACCCCGTAGCGGACCGTGGCCCACAGCGCGAGCACGGCCAGGCCCGCCCCCAGCAGGCTGGACAGCAGCACTTCGATGGCGAACGGCAACCCGATGGTGAGCTTGGAGGCACCAACGATGCGTTTGATCGTCACCTCACGCCGCCGGCTCCAGGCCACCTGGCGAATCGTGGTCGAGGTCAGTAGCACCGCGCACAACAGCAGCACCCCGGCCAAACTCAGCGCAATCGTGGTGAGCAGGTTCAGGGCCTTGAAGAGGGGGTCCAAGACTTCACGGATGTCCTTGACCGCCGCCACCCCTGGTGCACCGGTGAAAGCGTCGTAGACGAGTCGGTACTCCCCCGGGTCGTCCAGCTTGACCCGGTAGGCCTCGGGAATCGCGGCTTTGGGGGTGTCGGCGAAGGAAGGGTTGTCCTTGAACTGTTCCTTGAACCGCGCGTACGCCTCGTCCTGGCTCTCGTAGTAGTACTCGGCCACTGGCGGTTTCATCGAGTCCAGCAGGGCAGCTACGGCCTGCCGCTGTTGCGGTGTGACGGCTTTACCGTTGCAGTTGGGCTCGTTGGAGCGCTCCGTGCACAAGAAGATCGAGACCTCGACCTTGTCGTACCAATAGCCCTTGGCCGCCTCGATCTGCCGCTCTGCCAGCAGGCCGGTGCCGAGGAAGAACAGCGACACCGTGGTGACGATGACGATCGACAGCGCCATGGACACGCTGCGCCGCAGCCCCGTGACAACCTCACTGAGGAGAAACCCCGGTCTCATTGCGTCTTCCCTGTCGTCTCGTCGGCCTCGGCTTCGGCTTCGGCTCCGGCTTCAGATTCGGTGCTGGATTCGGTACCGGTGTCGGTATCGGCCGTGAGCCTCGGCTGCGGCGAGCGGTAGCGCGCTTCGCCGCGCGTGACCCCGTACGCGCCGTCCTTCTCATCGCGCACGATCTTGCCTGCGGCCAGCTCGACGACGCGGCGGCGGTGCACGTCGACGATCGCGTCGTTGTGGGTAGCCATCAGCACCGTGGTGCCGTTGGCGTTGATCTCGGCCAGCAACCGGACCAGGTCGAAGCTAGCCGCGGGGTCCAGGTTGCCGGTGGGCTCGTCAGCTAGCAGGAGCGCCGGTTTGCGCACCAGCGCCCTGGCTACGGCGACCCGTTGTTGTTCCCCGCCGGAGAGTTCGTGCGGTCGCCGCCCGGCCAGATCCGCCAGCCCCACCGATTCCAGCGCTGCCGGCACATCGACGCGCACCTGGGCCGGTTTGACGCCCAGCACGTGCAAGACGTAGGCGACGTTCTCGTAGACCGTCTTCTCCGGCAGCAGCCGAAAGTCCTGGAACACCGCGCCGACCTCGCGGCGCAGCTTGGGCACCTGGCGACGCGGCATCCGCATCAGGTCGCGCCCGGCCACTTCAAGACGCCCGGAGGTGGCCTTCTCCTCGCGCAGGGCCAACCGCACCAGGGTCGACTTTCCTGACCCCGAAGGTCCCACGAGGAAGACGAACTCTCCGGCATCCAGGCGCAGGTCGACCCCGTCCAGCGCCGGGCGCGCAGTGTTGCGCCCATACGCCTTGACCACGTTCTCGAAACAGATCATCGGAGCTTTCCTGAAGGGGTGTAAGGCATCGCAACGGTCCCGCAACGCACGGAGCAGTGCTGATGGTTCCGGGCGCGATACGCCGCGCCTCCCCCACAGCGCTACGGCGTCCACCCCCGTTGTCTCCCAACACGATACGCGGGCCTACCAGCTTCCCTGGCAAAACACCCCGGAAGCGAGAACGCCGTCGTGGACACCCGCCGCGACACCCCGTCAACCGGTCCGCGCCAGCCGTGGCAGCGGGTCTGCACCCGACTGGGCCATGACCTAGGTCCCGGCATTTGCAACCTCGGTGTGCCAGACCTGCAGTTCTGCCACAGTGGAGGCATGACCTCTGAGCGTGAGATTGGTGTCACTGAGCTCGCCCTCCGGGACGCGCACCAGAGCTTGATGGCCACCCGCATGGCCCTCGAGGACATGGTTGACGCGTGCGCGGATATTGATAAGGCTGGCTTCTGGAGCGTTGAGTGTTGGGGAGGTGCGACGTTCGACTCCTGCATTCGATTCCTCAACGAGGACCCGTGGGAGCGGCTACGCACCTTCCGCAAACTCCTGCCCAACAGCCGCCTGCAAATGTTGCTCCGGGGGCAGAACCTCCTGGGGTACCGGCACTACGGCGACGATGTCGTCGACCACTTCGTTGAGAAGGCTGCCGAGAACGGCATGGACGTCTTCCGTGTCTTCGACGCCCTCAACGACCCCCGCAACCTCGAACGTGCCATGGCTGCCGTCAAGAAGTCCGGCAAGCACGCCCAAGGCACGGTTTGCTACACCACTTCCCCTCTTCACACCGTCGAGGGCTACGTCAAGCTCGCCAGGCAACTGCAGGAGATGGGTGCTGACTCCATCGCCCTGAAGGACATGGCGGCCCTGCTGAAGCCGCAGCCCGCCTACGACATCGTCAAGGCGATCAAAGAAGAGACCGGCATGCAGGTCAACGTGCACTGCCACGCCACCACCGGTGTCACCTTGGTTTCTTTGATGAAGGCCATCGAAGGCGGCGCCGACGTCGTCGACACCGCCATCAGCTCGATGTCGCTGGGCCCAGGCCACAACCCGACCGAATCCCTGCAGGAGATGCTGGAAGGGACCGGCTTCGTCGCGGACCTGGACAAGGAACTGCTCGGCAACATCAAGCGGCACTTCGCCGCGATCCGCCCCCGCTACAGCAAGTTCATGTCCTCCTTCAGTGTCGAGACCGACATCTTCGACAGCCAGATCCCTGGCGGCATGATCTCCAACATGGAGAGCCAGCTCACCCAGCAGGGCGCCGGCGACAAGCTGCAGGAAGTCCTGCTGGAGGTTCCCCGGGTGCGGGCTGACGCGGGCTTCCCGCCCCTGGTCACCCCGTCCAGCCAGATCGTCGGCACCCAGGCCGTGTTCAACGTGCTCATGGGCAAGTACAAGGTCCTTACGGCCGAGTTCGCCGACCTCATGCTCGGCTACTACGGCTTGACCATCGGCGAGATGAACCCCGAGGTCATCGCCAAGGCCAAGGAACAGACGGGCAAGGACCCCATCACCGACCGCCCCGCCGACCACATCCCCGACGAGTGGGCGAGCCTGCGCGCCGAGGCCGAAAAGGTCGAGGGCTTCAACGGCTCCGATGAGGACGTCCTGACCTACGCGATGTTCCCCAAGGTCGCACCGGGCTTCTTCAAGACTCGTCCCGAGGGCCCCAAGAACGTCGGCCAAGACCCAGCTGAGATGGAGGCCGAGAAGGCTGCCGCTGCCGCTGGCGACAGCAAGAACGGGCCCGTCCGCGGACCGATCAAGTACGAGATCACCCTCAACGGCCACAAGCACTCCGTCGCAGTCAAGCCTGCCTGAGTTCTGAAGGAATCCTTTCGATGACTCAATCACCAAAAACCATGCAGGAGCGGATCGAGGAGCTTCGGGCCAGGCGCGCCGAGGTCGAAGCGGGCGGAGGCGAAGCACGGCACGAGAAGCAGCACGCCCAAGGCAAACTCACCGCCCGTGAGCGTGTCGCCGAGCTGTGCGATCCGCAGACCTTCGAAGAGGTCGGCCTGTTCGCACAACACCGCACCACCTTGTTCGGGATGGACAAGGCCGTCATGCCGGCCGACGGTGTCGTCACCGGCACCGGCACCGTCCTGGGTCGCCCGATCCACCTGGCCAGCCAGGACTTCTCGGTGGCGGGCGGTTCCGCCGGCGAGATGCACTCGATCAAGGTCGCCAACGCGTTGCACTCCGCGCTGGAGAACGGCACCCCGTTCGTGTTCATCAACGACTCCGGTGGCGCCCGCGTCCAGGAGGGCATCGACAGCCTTTCCGGCTACGGCAAGGTGTTCTACAAGAACGTTGCGCTCTCCGGTGTGGTCCCGCAGATCTCGATCATCGCCGGTCCGTGTGCCGGTGGCGCGGTCTACTCCCCGGCCCTGACCGACTTCATCATCCAGACCCAGGCATCCCGGATGTTCATCACCGGCCCTGACGTCATCAAGCAGGTCACCGGCGAGCAGGTCAGCGCCGAAGACCTCGGCGGGCCGGCCGCGCACATGGGCCGCTCCGGTGTCACGCACTTCGTTGCTGAGAACGATGAGCAGGCCATGCTCATCGCCAAGAAGCTGCTCAGCTTCCTGCCCAGCAACAACACCGAAGACCCGCCCTACATCGAGGGCTTCGAAGACGTCGAGAGCAACCCCCGTCTGAACGAGATCATCCCGGACGAGGGCAAGAAGGGCTACGACGTCCGCGAGATCATCGCCGAGATCATCGACGGCGGCGACTTCCTTGAGGTCCAGGCCGGTTACGCGATGAACATCGTCATCGGTTTCGGCCGGATCACGGGTCAGACGGTGGGCTTCATCGCCAACCAGAGCAACCACATGTCCGGCGTGCTCGACATCAACGCCTCCGACAAGGCTGCCCGGTTCATCCGGTTCTGCAACGCCTTCAACATTCCGGTGGTCAACCTGGTCGATGTTCCGGGCTTCCTGCCCGGCACTGAGCAGGAGTACGGAGGCATCATCCGCCACGGCGCGAAGATGCTGTACGCCTACAGCTCGGCCACGGTCCCCAAGATCACGGTTGTGCTGCGTAAGGCTTACGGCGGATCCTACCTGGCGATGTGCAACAAGGACCTCGGCGCTGACCGGGTGTTCGCGTGGCCGACCGCCGAGATCGCCGTCATGGGCGCCGAGGGTGCTGCCGGGGTGGTCTTCCGCAAGGAGATCGCCGCGTCGGAGGACCCCGCGGCCAAACGCGCCGAGCTGGTGCAGTTGTACCGGGACGCCTTCTCGACGCCGTACGTGGCAGCATCCCGAGGCCAGGTGGACGCCATCATCGAGCCTTCGGAGACCCGTCGCTACATCGCCCGGGCTCTGGAGCAGCTCGCCGGTAAGCGCGAGCTGCGTCCGGCCAAGAAGCACGGACTCATCCCGCTCTGATCGAACCGACACCGAGGAGAACACGTTGAGCAACGACCAAGCGACCATCGAGTCGCTCAAGGCGCTCATCTCCGACTTGTCGGCCCGTATCGACACGCTGGAGAACGAGCTTCACCACCACCACCCCGCGGACGAAGTTGCCGAAGAAGTCGTGCTCGCCATTTCGGCGGCGTGCGCGGCCTATTTGGGAAAGCGCGCCGTGGTCAAGAAGGTGCGCGTCCGCCGCGGCAACAACTGGGCTGCTCAGGCTCGCTCCGACATCCACCGCTCGCACGCCGCGTTCGGTACGCGGTGAGCCTGCAGACACTGACGATCCCCGAGGGATGACATGAAGCTGAAGGTAACGGTCGACGGCACGGTCTACGACGTGGACGTCGAGGTTGAAGAGGAGCCCACGCCCTCGCTCGGCACGGTGCTCGTGGGCAGCATGAGCGCGCACGGCGTCACGCCGACGATGGCCAAAGCGCCGGCGTCTGCTTCGAACGCACTCACCGCGAACTTGTCCGGCACAGTGGTCAAGGTCGTCGTTGAGGACGGACAGCAGGTCAAGGCCGGTGAGACCCTCCTCGTGCTGGAGGCGATGAAGATGGAGACCGAGGTGACCGCTCCCAAGGACGGCACCATCGGCTCGGTCGAGGTCGCCGTCGGTGACGCGGTCCAGGGCGGCCAAGTCCTCATCGAGTGGGCTGAAGAGAAAGAGTGATCCGGCTCAACAGCCGGTGACATAGACGGGTCAGGCCCCGCCGCTGCGTAACGCAACGGCGGGGCCTGCCTGATGTCTGCACGTGAAACGCGGCGCGACTCCCCCAGCATCGATCAAATCCGGTAGGGCGAGACCACCTCTGCGTCTACGGGCATGAGGGTGAGATCGACGGGTTGCCTCGACCCAGGATGGAGGCTGTCCCGGCTCAGAACGGCGTAGCGCCGGGCGCTGAGTGCACTGAAGGCCGCGCTGGGGGCAGCGCTCCAGGGCCTGGTTGTGGAGCCGGCGGTTGCGGTCAGGTCACGCCCCGTGACGAGCTGCGGATCGCTTCCAGCGGATGGCGGCCTCGAGGAAGCCGTCGATGTCGCCGTCGAAGACCGCGGAGGTGTTGCCGACCTCGTGTTCGGTGCGCAGGTCCTTGACCATCTGGTACGGGTGCAGCACGTAGCTGCGCATCTGGTCGCCCCAGCTGGCTTTGACGTCACCGGCCATCTCCTTACGGGTGTCCGCTTCCTCCTGCTGCTTCAGCAGCAGCAGGCGGGACTGCATGACCCGCAAGGCGGCGGCACGGTTCTGGATCTGGCTCTTCTCGTTCTGCATCGAGACGACGATCCCGGTCGGCAAGTGCGTCATGCGCACGGCCGAGTCGGTGGTGTTCACGCTCTGGCCACCAGGGCCCGAACTGCGGAAGACGTCGATCTTCAGGTCGTTGTCAGGGATTTCGATGTGGTCGGTCTGCTCGATGAGCGGAACCACCTCGACCGCTGCGAACGAGGTCTGACGGCGTCCCTGGTTGTCGAAGGGACTGATACGCACCAACCGGTGCGTCCCAGCCTCGACTGAGAGGTTCCCGAACGCATACGGCACATTCACCTCGAAGGTGGCCGACTTCAGCCCGGCTTCTTCGGCGTAGGAGGTGTCCATGACGCGGGTCGGGTAGCCGTGACGCTCGGCCCAGCGCAGATACATCCGCATGAGCATCTCAGCAAAGTCTGCGGCGTCGACACCGCCGGCCCCGGCCCGGATGGTCACCACGGCCTCACGTTTGTCGTACTCCCCCGACAGCAGCGTCTTGACCTCGAGCTCGGCTACCGCCTTACGCAACGACGCGAGCTCGGTCTCAGCCTCGGCCATCGCGTCGGAGCTTTCCTCGCCCTGGGCTTCCATGCCCATCTCCACGAGCACCTCGAGGTCCTCGATCCGCTGATCCATACCCAGGATCCGCTCCAGCTCGGAGTTGGCCCGCGACAGGGTCGAGGTCACCTTCTGGGCGGCGTCGGGGTCGTCCCACAGATCAGGCGCCCCCGACTTCTCCTCGAGGTCAGCGATCTGTGCCCGCAACGCGTCCAGATCGATGACCTGGCGCACCGATTCCATCGTCTGGGCGAGCGCTTTCAGTTCAGCTGCGAAGTCAGTTGCCACAAGGCGTTAGCCTACGCGACCGGCCGACCCCGCGAAGGCGCACCGTCTCGGTTCTGATTCCGCGCCTCACAACAACGGGTGCAGCGGCGCCAGGACTCGCTCGACGAAACGGTTGACCTTCCCGCGTTTCTCCCACTCTTCAAGGGTGAGCTGACGGCAATTGTCCAGGTCCATCCGGAAGATCCGCTCCATCTCCCTGGCCTGATCGTCACTGATGAGTTCCAGGTTGACCTCGTAGTTGCCGGTCAGGGAGAGCCGGTCAATGTTGGCGGTGCCGACCGTGCTCCAACGGCCATCGACCGTGGCTGTCTTGGCGTGCACCATCGCATGCCGGTACAGCCAGATGGTCACGCCGCCGGCGAGCAGCTGTTCGAAGTACCCGCGAGCCACCCAGTCGGCCACGATGTGGTTGCTGTATTCAGGCACGATGACCCGTACGTCCACGCCGCGGCGCGCAGCCGCAAGCAGGGCGTGCAGGATCTCGGCGTCAGGAATGAAATACGCCTGGGTGATGTAGACCCGCTCACAGGCCCGATCGATCGCCTTGAGGTAGAGACCCCGCACCGGGAAGAGCATCCGCCCGGGTGCGTTTCGGGCCGCCTCGATCCGCGCGTCCCAGGAGGCCGCCCCGCGGTCCGGCAGCGCCGGCAGGCGCTTGCCGCGATACTCGTTCCAGAAGTCCACGAAGGCGTTGTCGAGTTCCCAGACCGCTGGGCCGACGACCCGAAGGTGGGTGTCGCGCCACTCCTCGGCGAACAACCGTCCGATGTTGTAACCGCCGACAAAGCCCACCCTGCGGTCCACGACCAGGATCTTTCGGTGATCCCGGCCGAGGTTACGGATGCCCGGCTTGACGAACAGCCGCCGCCGCAGAACCGGGAACCGCAAGACGTGGATCGGCTCCGGCAGGTTGAAGAACGACGGGGGCACCACGAGGTTGCCGAACGCGTCGTACACGACGTAGACGTCCACGCCGCGACGGGAAGCGTCGATGAGGGCGGCCTTGAACTCCTCACCGACCTCGTCGCCCTTCCAGATGTAGGACTCAAAGTAGACGGTGTGCTCGGCGGAGCGGATCGCCTCGAGCATGTCCTTGTAGACGTCCATGCCAGAGGTGTAGGTCGTGACTGCCGAACCCCCGACATCCACCGTGGTCGGCTCGACATAGGGGTAGCCGTTGGGCGGTGGCTGCCGACGCTTTCGGATCTCATCGACTGTGATTACTCCGGCGATAGCGACGACCTGGGTGGCGACCAGGCCGCCCACGTAAAGCTGGGCGAGGCGGACGAGCCTCGATGAGAACCGCGAAGATGCCATGGGACCAACTTAACGTCATGGATGCAGCAGCCCGGCAAAGACTCGGCAGGTTAAGCGTTCGGCCCGTACTCTCGGTCCTCATGGGGGTACGGGTGTGGTTGCGCGACGGACGCATCGAGCAGTACGGCCGCTCCGGTGACAAGGAGTGGACCGCTCGCCGCGACGAGTACGACGCCACCCTCCTGGTGGCCTACCTGCGGGCGGGCCAGTTCGAGGAGGTGCGCCGTTTCTACCGTGGCGACGAGTGGTCCCGCGTCGAGATCTCTTAGTCAGTTACCCGTTCCGGGGGAAGCGACCGAGGGCTCATAGCTCCACAGTTCCGCGCTGAGACCGACCGGCTTACCGCTGGGGGCTTGACCTGCCGACTCCGGTGCGGCAGCGGCGCCCTTGTGGCCTTCCTTGAAGTTGGCGCTGGAAGTCCACGCCTGGAAGGAAGCTTCGTCGGCCCACCGGGTGATGACCAGCCACACGTTGCGTCCGTCCGTGGGCTTGAGCAGCTCGAAACCTTCGAACCCGGGCTGCCCATCGACCGAACCGGCGCGGGCCGCGAACCGCTGCGCGAGCGCGTCGCCGCTGTCTGCAGGGACGGTGATGGCGTTGATCTTGATGACGCTCAAAGTGACCTCCGTGGATCGGTGGATACCGCAGCTCGCGCAAGCCGCGCTGCCCGGCATCCTCAGCGTGGCGGACATCCTGCCCACCCGCACCCCAACCTAACCGCAGCGCGATTCCCCTCGGTGCGGACCGCCCTTCCTCGGCTCGCCTGCGCGCAGCGACCACTTGCCCGCAACAGCCAAGGTGGGCCCGCACAGAAGGAAGGCACCGTGACGACGCCCCTGCGTGCTCTCAGCAGGGGCACGCCCAACACCTGGCGGAAAGTCCAGCGCCGCCTCCGGCTAGGGCCCCAAGCCTGACATCCCTGCGGGGAGCTCTTCGAAGGTGCCGACTTGCGCAGGTCTGATCTTCGACCCTCCCGGGCCCCGGAAAGCGGCGGTTGTGTCCTGCGCGGTCGGTTTGTGGCTGCAGGGCTGGAACGATGGGCCCATGGACGAGGAGATTGTGGTGACCCGGCGCTGGCGGATTCCCTCCGCTGAACTCAGCGAACGGTTCTCCCACGCTTCCGGGCCAGGTGGGCAGGGGGTCAACACCGCCGACTCCCGCGTCGAGTTGACCTTTGACATCGCCCGGGCGCCCTCAGTGCCGCTGCACCTGCGGCAACGCCTGCTGGAACGACTGTCCGGGCGTCTGGTCGAGGGGCGCATCACCATCGCGGTAGCCGAACGGCGCAGCCAACTGGCCAATCGGCGCATCGCCCGGGAGCGACTGGCCCAGCTCCTGCGCGAAGGCGCCGCTCCCCCACCGCCGAAACGACGCCCGACCACCCCCACCCGGGGCTCGAAGGAGCGGCGACTGGCCGGCAAGAAACGACGCTCGCAGCTCAAACGCGGCCGAGGACGCGGCGGCCCGATCGAATGAGCCCATCTTCGGTCACGGCGCAGGAACCCCCGAGCGCGACACCCACACCCGGGATGGAACCCTGACGCTCGCGATGCCTGCTGAGGCCGCTGAGGCGTGCGCGGGCGCCTTCAGCCGACCGCAGCGACGGCAGCGTGCGCAGGTAGGGAGCTGGTCAACCAGTCGACCGCCTGCGCTGCCGTCCACCCCTCCGGATGCAGTTCCAGCAGCCTGCGCGGGCCTTCCAGGTCCTGACCCAGGGTGATGGCCGGCATCTCCCGGTAGCCGTCCCGGCGTTCCTGTCCTAAGCCGATATTGGCCATCAGCGCGTTACACAGGCACTTGCGACCCACGGTGTCGGCGATGTCGCCGCCCTTCTTGAGGAACATGTGCACCGGCTCCGAGGCGCACCGATAGCCCAACGATCCGTCCTCGCGTTCGTAGGGAGCCCGCAGGTAAGACAGGTCGCATAGGCGCGGCCGAGCCTCGTAGACGGTGTCCTCGGACAGCGAACCGGGCACGCTGGCCACCTTGAACGGAAACCCCGTAGGCGAAGCCCGCGGATCGTTACGTACCAGCAGGTCGCCGCGGCGCAGTTCCTCCATCAACAGCTGATGCATCTGCGGCGAAAGACCAGTCTCTGCGCACAGTGCGAAGATCGTGCCGCACTGCACACCCACAGCCCCCAGTTCGACCGCCTCGGCGACCTTTTCGGGGGTGCTGTGCGCACCGGCGAGCCAGAACGGCAGCCCCACAGCGGCGATCTTGGCCAGATCAGCCATGTCGCGATCGCCATAGACCGGCTGCCCGAGCTCATCCAGGGTCATCTTGCCGCGCGGCGGCGCACTGTGCCCCCCGGCCACCGGGCCTTCGACCACGAACCCGTCGGGTCGGATTTCGGCGTCGCGGAACAGGTAGGTCGCCAAGCTGTGCAGCGAGATGATCGCCAGGAACTGTGGACGCTTCAGCGCCGGGAGCTCATCGCCCAGCAGAGCGACCGGGTCCACGCTCGAGGTGTAGTGCTGCGAAGCGCCGGCGACATCGATAGAGATACCGCCTTCTCTACCCTGGGCCAGGTCCGTGAGCAGTCGCGGGATCTCGCGTGGAATACCTGCCCCCATCAGCACGTAGTCGACGCCGCCGAGCATGGCGCCCAGGGCAGCCGAGGGGGTGGCCATCTGGATCTTCTCCAGGAAGTTGATCCCGATCAGGCCGTCGTGACCCTCCTTGGCCAGCCACACCTCGACGAAGTTGCTGAGCACCGACAGTTCGAGAGCGGCCTGGGTGGGGCTCACGGTCAAGGTGGGGTTCGGCCGGTACGGCGCCCCCTGACGTCCCTGCGGCCGGTAGTAGCGCTCCACAGCGCGCTGGGCCATGGCCGGGCTCGGGAAATGTTCGAGGGCGCGGCGGCGGTGCCCGCCGGGGTCGCCATCCTGGAGATCTCTGGCCAGCACTGCGTCCAAGGCCGTCCCAGAGACGACTCCCATGCCGCCATGTCGGGCGACTTCGCGCGCCAGACCCCAGGAGGAGACGGCAACGCCCATGCCACCCTGGATGACGGTGGGCAGGTTGGTGCTGGCCACGAGGAACCTCCGGGACCGTAGGTTACGGGAACGTAGGGAACCTATGCCCCCGCCTCGTCAGACGCACCCCCGGTACCGCGATACGGACGGGTCACGAGGCGGAGGACTGAGACGCCCGCAGAATCGGGTAAAGTGCAGGCCAGAGATCCTCAGTCTGCTGCCAGAGTCGGCGCCAATGCGCAAGTGGGTGAAATCACCATGCGCAATATTGGCTCGCCCCCTTGTGCTTACATGCCTACATCTGTGACCCTGGAACAAGCACGGGATGCGCGGCGTTGTTTCGTGTGTCTTAAGCGGGGGCTCGAGTACCAGCGTTGGTATTGCGGCCCCCTGTGTGATGCCCGGACGTGACCCGTCCCGGGTCGCGCGCCTTACCGCTGGCATGGCGCACCGTCGATGAACCCCGCATGAGCCTAGGGTTCGCGCAAAGCAAGGAGTAACCCTGATGGATTGGCGCAATCGCGCTGCGTGTTTGGACGAGGACCCTGAACTCTTCTTCCCAATCGGCAACACCGGGCCTGCACTCATGCAGATCGAAGAGGCAAAGGCCGTCTGCCGACGCTGCGAAGTACAAGAAACCTGCCTGAAGTGGGCGCTCGAGTCCGGGCAAGACGCTGGGGTGTGGGGCGGTCTGTCCGAGGACGAACGTCGAGCACTCAAGCGACGCAACGCTCGTGCACGCCGCGCCAGCTGATCAGTCGGTCCACGAACCATCGGCCTCTCAGCAACCGAGAACCGCCAACGGCCAACGGCCGACGGCGGTTCTCCACGTTGGGCACCGGTGACTCATCGGTGCCTCAGCAGTGCCCGCTGAGGCGGGGCGGCTCAGCGCGTCTCGCTCTCCCAGTGGCGAAGCCGGGCGATGAATCGGGCCACAGTGCCGCCACCCTGGCGCGGCCCCCAGGTGATGCTGCCGCGTAGATCTTGCACCAAAGCTGCGACGATCTGCGTTCCCAGCCCGGCGCTGCCAGCCCGGAAGTCCGCCGGCAGGCCGACACCGTCGTCTTCGACCGCGACGGTCAGCAATTCCTCATCGTCACCGGCGCTTTCCCGCTCAGCCGTGATCATCAGCCGCCCGCCGTCGGGGGCCAGTCCGTGCTCGACGGCGTTGTGCACAAGCTCGGTGACGATCATCGCCAGGGCGTTGGCGTCCTCGGCCGCAACCTTGCCGAAGCTGCCCTCGATCGACCACTCCACGGCCCCCGAGTTGCCCGCCACCTCCACCACCGCCGTCAAACCGCGCGTGACGATCTCATCGAACTCGACCGCTTCGTCCAGGGTCCGACTCAAGGTGTCGTGCACCAGCGCGATGGTGCCCACCCGGCGTTCGGCTTCCAGCAACGCCGCTTTGGCCTGATCGTCGGGAACTCGGCGGGACTGCAGCCGGATCAACGCGGCCACGGTCTGCAGATTGTTCTTCACTCGATGGTGGATCTCACGAATCGTGGCGTCCTTGGTGAGGATCTCGCGTTCGCGTCGACGCAGTTCCGTGACGTCGCGAAGCAGGACCAGGGCACCGATGCGCTCCTCATGAGCCCACAGCGGCACCGTGCGCAGCGACAGGCTCACCCCGCGAGCCTCAATGTCGCTGCGCCAAGGGGCTTTACCGGTGACCACCAACGGGAGCGACTCATCGACGATGCTGTGGTCCTGGAGCACGTCGGTGACGATGCGACTCAGGGGCTCCCCAACGATCTGATCGCGATGACCGATTCGGTGCACCGCCGAGGTGGCGTTCGGGCTGGCGTAGGTGATGATGCCGTCGGCGTCCAGGCGGATGACACCATCACCCACCCGCGGCGCGCCACGGCGGTGCGCGGTCGGGATGTCTGTCAGCGGGAAACGGCCTGCGGAGATCATCGTCACCAGAACGTCAGCGATCGCCCGGTAGGTGATCTCCAGCCGGCTCGGCGTGCGCATCGTCGCCAGGTTGCTGTGCCGGGTGATCACGGCGATCCGGCGGCCCTTTCGGACCACAGGGTAGGCCTCCTCACGGATCGGCCGGTCGTCGCGCCACTCTGCGCTGGGGTCGCGGACCGGTTCCTGGGAGGCTGCGCACCGATCCAGCAGCACCCGGCGCGAGGGCGTCGCGCGGGTACCCACAACGTCTTCGAAGATCACCAGCGGGCCGGTGTTAGGGCGAATATGCCCGGCCACCATCCACACCCGCTCCTCTGTCTGGGGAGCCGGTTCGGCTGCCGCCGGCTGTTGCGAGGGGACCGCCTCGGAACGCAACCGGCTACCGCCGCCGCGGCTGTGCTCGGCGTCAGCTGGTTCCGGTCTGACCTGCACCCACAGCACCAGGTCAGCGAAGGAAAGGTCGGAGATGAGCTGCCAGTCCCCCACGAGTTGATGAAGCCACTCGATATCGGCGGGCAGTAGCTCGGGAGCACGGGCGAGCGTCTCGTTCAGCGTCGGCACCCCTTGAGCGTACGTGCCACCAGCCCGGACTCGGCACAGCAGCGCCCCTGGGGAACGGATCCCCAGGGGCGCCACCTTTGTCAGTCAGCTCGCAGCGTGCCTCAGGCGGTCACGCTCCCGGCGCGTACCAGACTGCGCAAGGTGCGCAGCGCCACCGACAGCGGCGCGATCCCGGGGTTGTCCAAACTCTTGACCCCTTCCAGCGCCGTGCGCGAACGCGCCAGCGAAGTGGCGTTGTTCTCCTGCCACGTCTCGATCCGCGCCATCGGCTCCTGTTCGGCGTCGGTGGCGGCGTGGATCACCCGGGTCAGGCCTTCCAGCGCCGCATACAGATCGTCGCGCATCGCACCGCGGGCCAAAGCATCCCACTGGTTCTCGTGCTCCAGGTTCGCCACCCGGTACAGCATCTCGTCCAGCCCGAAGCGTTCCGAGACCGAGAAGTACAACGGCCCGATCTCGTCTGCGGTGGCCTCGGTCTCCCCCGCCAGTTCGGTGATGTCCAAGCTGGAGAAGGCATCGAGCAGGCCAGCGGCTCGAACCGCAAGCTCTTCAGGAACGCCTGCCTTGACGTACTCATCGGCCTGATTACGCAGCCGATCGCTCTCTGAGCCGCGCAGCCACTGCGGCACATTGGCGGCGACCTGCTCCACCGTTGCCTGGAAACGCGAGATCTCGGCAGCGACGTCCAACGGCGACGGACGGTTCTGCAGGAACCAGCGCACCCCGCGGTCGAGCAACCGCCGGAACTCCAGGTACAGCTCGGTCTGGGTGTCGGTGGAGACGATGTTGTCCAGTGCCTCCACCTGCTCCACGAAGGAGCGCAGCCCGAAGACCTCGCGGCAGATGATGAACGCCCGCGCGATCTGGTCCACACGCGCCCCGGTCTCCTCCATGGCGCGGTACACGAACGTGGGCCCACCGCGGTTGATCACCGAGTTCGCCACCGCGTTGACGATGATCTCCGCGGCCAGCGGGTGCTCGGACAGCCGGTCACCGAAGCGTTCCTGGAGCGGCTCGGGGAAGTACTCGGCCAGGGTGGAGGCGAACCACGGTTCGTCCGCGAGGTCGCTGTCGGTCAGATCAGCCTTCAGCGCCAGCTTGGCGTAGGCGACCAGCACCGCGAACTCCGGTGAGGTCAAACCGCGTCCGGAGGCCACCCGCTCCTCGATGAGCGCGTCACTGGGGAGGAATTCCAGCGAACGATCGAGCTCGCCGCGTTCGGTGAGCCAGTTCATGAAGCGCTGGTGGATACCAACCATGAGGTGCTCTTGACTGCGGGCATTACCCAACAACACGTTCTGCTCGTAGTTGTCCCGCAACACCTGGACCGCGACCTCATCGGTCATGGAGGCCAGCAGTTCGTTGCGCTGCTTGAGGGTCAGGTCGTCCTCTCGCATCAACCCGGTGAGCAGGATCTTGATGTTCACCTCGTGGTCGGAGGTGTCCACCCCTGCGGAGTTGTCGATGGCGTCGGTGTTGATCCGTACCCCGGCAAGAGCCGCTTCGATCCGGCCCAACTGGCTGGCGCCGAGGTTGCCGCCTTCACCAACGACCTTGCAACGCAGATCTTTACCGTCGACGCGGATAGCGTCGTTGGCACGGTCACCGATCTGGGCGTTGACCTCAGTCGAGGACTTGATGTAGGTACCGATGCCGCCGTTCCACACCAGATCCACCGGGGCCTGCAGCACCGCTCGCATGAGCTCGGCCGGCGTCAACGCAGTGTCGGACTCCAATCCAAGCACCTGCTGCATCTGCGGGCTGATCTTGATGGACTTGGCCGTGCGGGAGAAGACACCACCACCTTCGCTGATGAGTGAGGTGTCGTAGTCCGCCCAGGACGAACGCGGCAGTTCGAACAAGCGTTTGCGCTCGGCGAAGCCCGTGGCTGCGTCGGGGTCGGGGTCGATGAAGATGTGCCGGTGGTCGAACGCCGCCACCAGCTTGATGTGCTCAGACAGCAACATCCCGTTGCCGAAGACGTCGCCGCTCATGTCACCGACACCGACCACGGTGAAGTCCTCGGTCTGGGTGTCGTGGCCCATCTCCCGGAAGTGCCGCTTGACCGACTCCCAAGCACCTCGGGCGGTGATTCCCATGCCCTTGTGGTCGTATCCGGCCGAGCCGCCGGAGGCGAAAGCATCGTCGAGCCAGAAGCCGTAGTCCTGGGCGACACCGTTGGCGATGTCGGAGAACTTCGCGGTGCCCTTGTCGGCGGCAACGACCAGGTAGGGGTCTTCGGGATCGTGAGGGACCACCCGCGGGGGCGCAACGACCTCGGCACCGACACGGTTGTCCGTGACGTCGAGCATGGCCGAGATGAACAGCTTGTAGGCGGCCGTGCCCTCAGCCAGCCAGGCTTCGCGATCGGCTGGGTCGGGCAGCTGCTTGGCGATGAATCCGCCCTTACTGCCCGTCGGCACGATGACGGAGTTCTTGACCATCTGCGCCTTGACCAACCCGAGGACCTCGGTGCGGAAGTCCTCACGTCGGTCGCTCCAGCGCAGACCACCACGGGCGACCTTGCCGAAGCGCAGGTGCACGCCCTCGACCCGGGGTCCGTAGACCCAGATCTCGAACATGGGGCGCGGTTCGGGCAGTCCGGGGATCGCCTGCGGATCCAACTTGAAGCACACCGTGGGCTTGTACCCCTCGGTTGCGCTGCCCTGGAAGAAGTTCGTGCGCAGCGTCGCCTTCATCGTGGCCAGGAAGGCGCGGATGATGCGGTCCTCATCGAGGCTGACGACGTCCTCCAGCGCAGCCTCGATCTGCTCCTCCATGCTCTGCTGCGCTTCGTCGCGGGACTGCTGCGCCTCGTCCAGGTCAGGGTCGAAGCGTGCCTCGAAGAACTGGACCAGCATGCGCGCGATCGGAGAGTTATTCCGGAGTGCGTCCTCGACGTAGCGGTTACTGAACGTTGAACCCGCCTGACGCAGGTAGCGCGCGACCGTGCGCAGAATGACGATCTGCCGCCAGGTCAGCCCGGCCGAGAGCACCAACGCGTTGAAACCATCCGACTCGGCCTGCCCGGTCCAGACTGCCTCGAAGGCGTCCTGAAAAGCGCGGCGAATGCCGTCCTGACCCTGCGTCCACGAGGCTTCCTCAGCGCGCAGACCGAAGTCGTAGACGTGGTAGACGACGTCGTCGGCCCGGTGCAGTTCGTACGGCCGCTCATCAGTGACTTCGACGCCCATGTCGGTGAACACCGGCAACACTGTGCTCAGCGTTACCGGGCCGCGACGGTACAGCTTCAAGCGGCGTTCGCCCTGCGGAGCGCCAGGTGCGTGGTAGAGGTTCAGACGGAAATCGCCTTCGGCATCCAACGCCTCCACGTGGCGCAGGTCGGCCACTGCCACCCGGGCGGAGAAGTCCTCCTTGTACGCCTCCGGGAAGGCCCGCCCGTATTGCCCGATGACGCGGCTGCCCGCTTCCTCGCCATGTTCGGAGCGGGAGGCCTCGACGAGGTCCTCGTCCCAGGAGCGCGTCGCCTCCGAGAGCTGACGCTGAAGATCGTCGACCTTGACATCAGGAATGGTGTCGCCCTCGGCTACCCGGACCACGAAGTGCAACCGCGCCAAGCTCGATTCCGACACGCGGGTGGTGTATTCGACGTGTGCACCGTTGAAGGCGTCGCGCAGCAGTCCCTCCATCCGCAGCCGGACAGCGGTGGTGTAGCGATCCCGCGGAATGTACACCAGGCAGGACATGAAGCGGCCGTACTCGTCGCGGCGCAGGAACAGCCGAGTGCGGCGCTGCTCACGCAGGTGCACCACTGCCTTGGCGGTGTCGACGAGGTGCTCCAGGTCAGCCTGGAACAGTTCGTCACGCGGGTAGGTCTCAAGTACCCCGAGCAAGTCCTTGCCGAGGTGGCTGTCGGCCGCGAATCCCGAATCCGCCAGGATCCGGTGCACCTTCTCGGCCAGGTAGGGAACTGCCAGCACCGACCAGGTGTAGGCGCTGGCGGTGAACAAACCGATGAAGCGCTGTTCGCCGATGACCTCGCCGGACTCGTCGAAGGACTTCACACCGACGTAGTCCAGATAGACCGAGCGGTGGACGGTGCTGCGGGAGTCTGCCTTGGTGATAATCGCCAGGCTGCGCTCGCGCGCCTTCTGCGCCACGGCCGCAGGCAGCGGCGGAATGGTGTCCACCGCCGGGTTGGCCCCGTCATAGCGCAGCAGGCCGAGGCCGGTGCCCTGGACCGGAACCAAAGAGGTGTCCTCGCCCTGGGTGTTCAGCGTGTACTCGCGATAGCCGAGGAAGGTGAATTGACCCGCCGCCATCCATTCCAGCAGGCCCTTGACCTGGGAAACGCTGTCCTCATCGATTCCCGCGGGCGGCTCGGTGCTGAGCCGGTCGGCGATTTCCTGGGCCTTTGCCGACATCCGTGGCCAGTCCTCGACGGCCACCCGAACATCATCCAGTGTGCGGT
The DNA here is from genome assembly GCF_012277275.1 of Gephyromycinifex aptenodytis. Lineage (GTDB taxonomy): Bacteria > Actinomycetota > Actinomycetes > Actinomycetales > Dermatophilaceae > Gephyromycinifex > Gephyromycinifex aptenodytis. The sequence goes on from NZ_CP051155.1 coordinate 994,998, forward strand.
GCAGGGCTTCGGCGATCTGCTCGCGTTGAGCGGGGTCGCTTTCCCGACCGATCTGCAGGTGCATCCACGATTCGGCTCCGACGCCGAAGTCAGCTTCTTGCCCATCGACCGCAGTGTCGAGAACCTCTTCCAAGACTCCGACCGCGTTGCGCCGCACCATCAGCTGGGGGTGGACGAGCAGATGCACCGATCGTCCTTGCCGGGCCAGCTCGGCGGTGACCGAGTCGACTAGGAAGGGCATGTCGTCAGTGACGATCTCGATGACGGTGTGGCCGGTAGACCACCCCTCCTGCTCTACCGACGGCGTGAACACCCGGACCTTGGCGGTTCCGGCTGGGCGCTCGTAGGCCAGCGCTCGATGTGACAACGCTGCTCCGACCAGGTCCTCAGGCCGCCGGGCCAAGAGATCCTCGGTCAACATGTGGTGGTAGTACCGATCCAACAGCAACCCAGGCGACTCACCCTCGCTGCGATCTACTAGTCCGGCAGCGTCCTCCAGCAACTGGCGGCGCGACTCCTCCAATGATGCAGACATCCGACCTCATCCCTCATCAGCACAGCGCACCTCGACGTGCGTCCCCTCTGATGCTAGGAGGGGCGAGAGCGCTAGGGGGGCGTATCGCCAAGAATGAGGCCTGATCGAGCGATCCCCGCCGCGAGACCCAGGGGGTGGGCCCCTTGTGTACCTTCACGACGGTTGTCGGTGGCAGCCCGTAGGGTTGCCCGCGTGAGCTCGACCACCGGCGACATCGCTTGGGCAGCAAGGCGCTTGCTGACCCAGCTACAGGACTGCGCCCCGGATACCGGCGATGTGCAGACCCAGGCCTGCCTGGACGAGGCGCTATCGGCGATCGAGGAATTCTGCACCGAGTTGCTCCGGGACGAGTCGTGAGCGGCGCCGATCCGGCGTCCTGCTCCGCGCTGGCCGCGCTGCTGCACCGCGAGGCCCGCGCACTGCGAACTGTCGCAGGCACCCGCCTGGACCCTCAGCTGCGTGCAATCGAGGAGCTGGCCGCGCAGTTGCAAAGTTTCGCGGCCGACATGGCCGCCGTCGGACCCGCTCTACACGGCGGCCGCGACGATGCCCGGGAATCAGTCTCCCGCGACGCCGCACTGATGCGCGCGCGCACCCTACGGGGAAGAGCGCACGCCCAGCTTCGGTCACAGGCACGGCAAACCAGGCTCGTCTTGCGCGATGCACGCGGGTAGCCCGGCTACCGTACAGACATGACGCTTCACGCCTCCATCGACTATGCAGCTGGTATCGGCGAGGTTTTCGCCATGCTGACCGACCCTGATTTCCAGCGGCTCAAGATTGAAGCGACCGGAGCCTTGAACCACCACGTCGAGATCTCCCACACCGAACAGGGATGGCAGGTGGTGGGCCGTCGCACGATGCCGACCGACGACGCTCCAGACGCCGCCCGCAAGATGCTCGGCGAGACGGTGCTCGTCACTCAGACCGAGGTCTGGTCCGATGCCAGCGATGACAGCGGCGCCCGCGAAGGCACGCTGAACGTGAAGATCGAGGGCGTCCCACTGACCGTGACCGGTCGGATGCGACTCGAGGGTGACGACTCGCGCACCACCGAGGTGATCGACGCGGAACTCTCCAGCCGGGTTCCACTGCTGGGGGCCAAGATCGTCGACGCGGCGAAACCTCTGCTGCTCTCGGCGATCAGGGCCGAACGTCGCTGCGGCGAGGTCTGGCTGCGCGAGCACTGAAGCTGCACCGGCTCTGCCCATCGCGACTAACCCCGCCAGAAGGCGAGCCGTTCTCAGGGATGTGCCGCCTCTGCAGCGACCCTGCGTGCTTCGGCCAGCTCGCTGACGTCGAACCAGAGCAACTCTTCATTGGCCGGCGCCCCGGGTTCAGGTACGTGCACCGCCACGACGCGCCCGCGCGGAACGATCGCGCTGATCGCCTCATCCTCGATCTCGTCTGCGCCAGCCGCGGCGCGATCCACGGCGGCGATTTCGGCCGGGGTGACGTCTGCGGCGACGACCACGGCGACTTCCTCGCGCTGGCGCAGGTAATCCTCTGCGGCGAGAAGGGCTTCGTATTCCAGGTCCTCTTCGTCGGCGCGTTCGTCCGCCGCTCGCATGGCATCGGTGACGATGAAACCCGGCGCTTGGAGTTCGCCGTGTTGCAGGAGCCGGTCCAGTCCATCGATTCCGGCGGCGAGGTAGATACGGTGCAGGGCACCTGGGCGAGGGGTCATGTTCGGTCTCCGGAACGGTTCAGCGTGGAGGCGAGCAGTTCCTCGAGTGCTTCGAGAAGGCTGTCGCCGAGGATGTCGAGATCGCCCATGGAAGCACGGTCGCCGTTGAGCCCGATGTAGATCTCGCCGTCGTAGCTGGTCAGGCCAATTGCGAGGGACTGTCCGAGAGCCAATGGCATCACCGGGTAGGTGGCCACCATCTTCGCCCCGCCCACATACAGCGGATGTTGGGGTCCAGGCACATTCGTGATGACCAGATTGAACAACCGGCGTGATACCGCATTGCCCAGCCGTGCCCCGAGGTGGTGCAGCGTCGCCGGGGCGAACCCAGCCAACCCCGCGATGGTCTCGGCGCCCACTGCGCGGTTACCGCTGGTCTGACGGCGCGTTTGGTAGGCGATGCGTTCCAAACGGAGCCTGCCGTTGGGTTCGCCGACCGGCAGGTCCACGAAACAGGCAGCCACCCGGTTGGCGGATCCGGCAGGCTCGCTGCCCTCGGAGATGCTGACCGGCACCATCGCCCGCACCGTGGTGGCCGAATGAACGGGCTCGCCACGCGACTGCAGCCAGGTCCGCAGACCGCCGGCGATAACCGCGAGCGCGACGTCGTTGACAGAGACATCCACCGGTCGCCCGCCGCTGCCGAGCGCCTCGCGCACTTCGCGGTAGTCGGCCAGGTCGGTGCGGATCATTCGGAATCGGCGGGGCGCCCCGACCCTGGTGTTCAAGGCGCTGGTGGGCGCCGGGCTGGCCGCGGTGCGCGCCACCTGGGTGACCACCCCACCGGCGCTGCGCAAGGTGCGTCCGGCGACCCCTGCGATGTCGTCCAGGCTGCCTCGGATCTGCTCCAGGAGCGACAGCGGACGACGCGCGAAGCCCAGCAACACTTCCGCTACGAGCTCAACATCGTTGGGTTCGCGCCGCGGTGCCCACTGGGTGGGTTCGATGGGTTCGATGTCCGGTTTGTCGTCCAGCAGGAGGTGACCGATATCGACTGCGGTGACCCCGTCGACCAGCGCTTGATGGGTCTTTGTTACCAGCGCGCAGCGCGAGCCCTGTAGCCCTTCGACGAGGTAGATCTCCCACAGCGGGTGCTGACGATCCAGGGGGCGGCTCTGGATCCGTGCCACGAACTCGGCCAGTTGTTCATCGGTGCCGGGGCGCGGCAGCGCGGAACGCCGTACGTGATAGGTCAGGTCGAAAGCCGCATCATCGACCCACACGGGGCCGGAGATGTGAGCGGGCAACTCACGCACCCGCTGGCGATAGCGGGAGTGCTCACCGATCCGCTGGGAGACCAGAGCCACCAGCCGGTCGTAGTCGAACCCGGTCGCTGGCACGTCGAGAATCATCACCGAGCCGACATGCATGGCGGTAGTCGGCTCCTCAAGATAGAGAAAGGACGCATCCAGGGGGCTCAGACGATCGGTCACCCCGTCATCGTCACATAACCCGGCCCTGGTGGCTCGCGATCCAGGTCACCCCTTCGGGGACGAGCCCACGGCGAGCGTAAGGTCTCATGGATTGCTCGGGCGGTCTCATCGATGGCTGCCGCGAACGCCGACTCCGGTGAGGTCTGCACCACCGGGCGTCGCAGCGAAAACGCCAGATCTAGCCCCGCCTGGGCATCGGGGATCCTCGCCACCAACGGCAACTGGGCATCGGGCACCATTTCGCGGGTGGCGGCCCGGTCCCGGTTGAGCACCAGCAGACGTCGTCGCGGTAGGCGCAAGCACTCCAGGTCGAGCAGTCCATCGCTGAGCCGGGCGAGCCCGAGCGGGTCCGGTAACCCGACAACCAGGATGAGGTCAGCAGCTTCCAGGGCGGCCGAGGTGACGGCGTCGGCGTTGGGGTAGTCATCCAGCAGCTCCGGCCCCTGCTCGACGTCGGAGCCGCAGTCCACAACCGTCAGATCAGCTTTCTTGCGGCAGGTTGCGAAGATGGCCCGGATTGCGGCGCCGCTGATCTCCCCCGCCCGTCGCTTGTCACTTCGCCCCGTGAGCACGGCTACCCCGGCAGGAACCTGACACAGGTGTGCTTCCAACGAGGCGACGGTGAGCACCCCGCGTTCGGCCTCGCGCGCCGCCGCCGGAAGCCCCGGGGTGTCCTCGGTCAGGCCGAGCAGGCTGGATTGGGCGCCGCCGCGGGGATCGGCGTCGATGAGGATCGTGGAGAAGGCGCCCGCGCTGAACCGCGAGGCCACCTCCAAGGCGATCCGGGAGCGTCCCGGGGAGCCGGTGGGCCCCCAGACCGCGACGACACGGCCGGTTGGGGCGCGCACCGGCCATAACACGTCGAGCAATTCGGCGGCCTGCGAACCGGGAACACCGAACACGTCGGGCCGGAACGGTTTACGCGGAGCGCTCAACGCCTCAGTCCATAGCCGCGAGGGTGCACCCAGAGCCAGGACCGGCGCGATCCCCCACGAAGCTGCGCGTTCTTGGGCCTGCGGGTCATCCCCGTCCAGGACCCCGACGACGTCGAGGCCACCTCGCCGCATCCGCTCCACGCTAGACAGGTCCAGGTGTGGCAATCGCACATCAAGCACAACGAGGGCCCCGTGGTAGGTGGCGGCGACTGCGAGCAGGTCCGCGAGCCCGGTGCAGCGCCGGGCGACGCTATGCCGGCCGTCAGCGCAGATCCCCGCGCTCACCTCCGCAGCCCAGTCCGGTGGAACAGCAAGCAGTACCGGTCGAGGACGTTCAACTGGCATCTCTGCTCCTCCCTGTGGATCCCCCACGATCCGTCATCCACAGCCCGATCTGGTGTGGGAACTGCCTCGGTTAGACTCGCCGCACCGTCGCCAGCGCACTCTAGTTCTTGCCCGAGGCGATGTGGGTATCTCGTCGTCTCAGGAGAAGGTGAACCGCATGGCCCCCAGGTTCCTCCAGCTCGCCGACGTCTGCGAGATCCTCAACATCTCCTCTGCCCAGGCCTACGCGCTGGTCCGTAGCGGCGAACTGCCTGCGATCAAGATCGGCGGGCGAGGCCAGTGGCGAGTGGAGGCCACCGAACTCGAGGAGTTCATTCAACGCAAATATGTGGAGACCCGCGACCTGGTGCGCTCCGGCGGCGACGACATCTTCGAGTGAACGCCCTCGCCCGCTCCGGCGCCGTCGGGAACGGGCGAAGCTTTGCAACCGGGGACCCCACCTCTTGGACAGCTAGCAAACATCAGGGCGAACTGTTCGGGTCCGCCACGCCTGCACCGATCTGTGCCTACCCCCAGCTTGTTCACGCCGCTTCCCGGGACTGCTGCCGGGCTGGTTCCGCTAGGCCGCCCCGGCCGGGCCCGTCTCAGCGACGTCACTGCGCTGTGAGGGCGAGAATCCCCGAGAACGGGATGGTAACCACTGCACCGACCGGTGAGTGCGTGGCGCCTTGCGGGTTGAGTTCGACGAGCTCGACGAAATCCTTGCCGACCCAACCCAATCGGCCCCCTCGACTGGGCCCGCTCACCGGGTGGAGCACCACGCTGCGGCCGCGCTCAGCCAGCTCACGCAACGGGTGGCCCAGCCCCAAGCGATCCGCGAGTCCGAGCGACCCACGCCCGGGGCGCATCCCTTCGACCTGAGCAATCGCCGCAGTCGCCAGCACGATTCGGACCTGCTCGGCAGAAGTGTCGAACTGGCCATCCAGAGCGATCCATCCGTCGCCGAGTTCACGGACCACCCCCTGGCAGCTGCGGCCGCCCCGCAGATACAGCAGTACCGGCTCGGTCTGCGCTGCGAGCCGTTCCGCCAGCGGCACCTGGGACTGCTCGATCCGTAGGCGTTCGCGAACTTCAGCTTCCCGCTCGGCACGGGCCTGCTGCTCCCCTTGTGCTTCGACATCGGCCAAGAGCCGGTCCCACCTCATTGCCCACCCCATCGCTTCCCGTCGGAGTCGTCGGCGTTCACCTCGCGCCGGTGCGGCCTGAGGCCGATCCAACCTCGTGCGGGCCGACCCACACAACCAGCACAAACCACTACTGTCTGTGGATCGTCACCAAACAGCATCAAACGGCGTTACTTTTGCCCCAACGCCATAAGAAACACTCAACTGCCAACGGAGACTCAGATGAGCGTCGCTGCCTTCCAGACCGAGGTCGATACCCAGCCCATCCCCACAACCACCCCACCGCCGATGCTGTCTTTGGTGCCGATCTCGGGGGGCGGCGGTGCGCTCTCGCCAAGCACGCCTGCCGCGCGGCCGTCGATGCGCGTTGCCGGGCCTGCCCGCATCGAGGGCGAGCGCCTCAGTCCTGATTCGCGAGAGCCCACCCGGCCCGGGCAGGAGGGTCTGCGCGCAATGTGCGGCATCGAGGACTTCGGGCCGCGATCCACCTCCACCGCGGACCTGCCGCAGGCCCGGGAATGGTCTGCCCGAATGGGGCTGGCTATCGCCGAAGCCGCCTGCGGGGCCCGCCCCACCCTGCAGGTGATGCGCTGGGTCTCTCCCAGCGTCTACGAATCCCTGGTTCGCCGCTCAGCGCGGGCGGTGCAGCATCGACGCGCCACCCGACGCCCGATGCGGGTGCGCCGGGTGCGCGTCTGCCACCCCTGCGATGGGGTGGCTGAAGCGACGGTGATCATCGAAGATCACCACCGCGTTCGAGCCCTCGCGATTCGCATGCAGGGCATCGACGGCCGGTGGATCATCACCGAATGTCGCCTCGGTTGAACTCAGCGACCCTTCTTGCGCTGCGCGCGCTTGGCGGCGCGGCGCGCCTTGCGGTCACCGGAGGCGCTGTCATCGCTTTCCTGCACCGAACCGTCTTCGGAGGGTGCCGAATAGTGCAGACGCTCGTCGCGGCGCCCGTCCAGGCCTTTAGCGTGAATCGCGGGCGCCTCGCCCTCTTCGCCTTCAGGCGGCAGCTCGCTTTCATCCACCTGCACGTCGACGTTGAAAATGTAGCCGACCGACTCTTCCTTGATGGACTCCATCATGGCCTGGAACATCTGGTAACCCTCGCGGCTGTACTCCACCACCGGGTCTCGCTGGGCCATCGCCCGCAGGCCGATGCCCTCCTGGAGGTAGTCCATTTCGTACAGGTGCTCGCGCCACTTGCGGTCCAGAACCGAGACGACCACCCGTCGCTCCACCTCGCGCATCGTGCGTGATCCCAGCTCGGCTTCGCGCTGGTCGTAGGCGTGCTGGGCGTCGGAGACGAGCTCCTGTTTGAGCGCCTCGGCGGTGACCCCCGCCAGGCCCCCTGCAGACTCGATGAACTCATCCAGCGTCAGACTCGTCGGGTACAGGGTGGAGGCTGCCGCCCACAACGCTGGCAGGTCCCAATCCTCGGAGAAGCCGTCCGCGGTTGCCGCGTCGACATAACCCTCGATGACATCGGTGATGAAGAGCCGGATCTGCTCGCTGAGGTCCTCGCCTTGCAGGACTCGGCGACGTTCGGCGTAGATGACCTTGCGCTGGGTGTTCAGGACATCGTCGTACTTGAGGACGTTCTTGCGGATCTCGAAGTTGCGGCCCTCGACCTGGGTCTGCGCGCTCTGGATGGAGCGGGTGACCAGCTTGGACTCGATCGGGACCGAATCTTCCATCCCCGCCGAGGTCATGAAGCGATCGACCATCTGGGCGTTGAACATCCGCATCAGATCGTCTTCCAGCGACAGGTAGAACCGGGATTCACCCGGGTCGCCCTGACGACCGGAGCGGCCGCGCAACTGGTTGTCGATCCGGCGCGATTCGTGGCGTTCGGTGCCCAGCACATACAGGCCGCCGAGTTCCTTGACCTCGTCGTGCTCGGCCGCCACAGCTCGCTCAGCCTCTTCGAGTGCCGAATCCCACGCAGCCTCATACTCTTCGGGAGTTTCATCCGGGGACAACCCCCGGTTCTTCAAGGCGGCGACGGCGCGGAACTCGGGGTTACCACCGAGCATGATGTCGGTACCACGACCGGCCATGTTGGTGGCCACGGTGACGGCACCCTTACGGCCGGCGTCGGCCACGATCGCCGCTTCACTCTCGTGATGCTTTGCGTTCAGCACGGCGTGGGGAACCCGACGCTGCTTCAGCTGCGCCGACAGGTATTCGCTCTTCTCGACGCTGGTGGTACCGACCAGCACCGGCTGGCCCTTGGCGTGGCGCTCCACGAGGTCTTCCACGACCGCGTTGAACTTGGCCTCTTCGGTGCGATAGACCAGGTCGGGCTGGTCTTTGCGGATCATGGGCTGGTTCGTGCGGATCTGCACAACGCCCATTTTGTAGATCTGGTGTAGTTCAGCGGCTTCGGTCTGGGCCGTTCCGGTCATGCCGGCCAGCTTCTCGTAGAGCCGGAAGTAGTTCTGCAGCGTGATGGTGGCCAGCGTCTGGTTCTCGTTCTGGATCTCCACGCCTTCTTTGGCCTCGATGGCCTGGTGCATGCCTTCGTTGTAGCGTCGCCCGGCGAGCATCCGACCGGTGTGCTCGTCCACGATGAGCACTTCACCGTTCAGGACCACGTAGTCCTTGTCCCGCTTGAACAGTTCCTTGGCCTTGATGGCGTTGTTCAGGTAGCCGATCAGTGGGGTGTTGACGCTCTCGTAGAGGTTGTCGATACCCAGGTAGTCCTCGACCTTTTCGATGCCTGGCTCCAGAACGCCGACGGTCTTCTTCTTCTCATCGACCTCGTAGTCTCCGGTCGACTCGATTCCGCGCAGACGGTCAGCAGGGGTGCCGCGCTCTAACATCATCACGAGTTTGGCGAACTGCATGTACCACTTCGTGGCCTGGTCGGAGGGTCCCGAGATGATGAGCGGGGTGCGGGCCTCGTCGATGAGGATCGAGTCGACCTCATCCACGATTGCGAAGTTGTGGCCCCGCTGAACAAGATCCTCGGTCTTCCACGCCATGTTGTCGCGCAGGTAGTCGAAACCGAACTCGTTGTTCGTGCCGTAGGTGATGTCCTTGGCGTACTCGGCCCGCCGCTGCGCGGGGGTCATCGAAGACAGGATGCAACCGGTCTCGATCCCCAGCATCCGGTGCACACGCCCCATCAGCTCGGACTGGTACTCGGCCAGGTAGTCGTTGACGGTGATGACGTGCACACCCTTGCCGGCGATGGCGTTCAGGTAGCTCGGCAGGGTCGCGACCAGCGTCTTACCTTCACCGGTCTTCATCTCGGCGACGTTGCCCTGGTGCAGTGCCGCGCCACCCATGATCTGCACATCGAAGTGCCGCTTGCCGACCGTGCGCTTAGCGGCCTCTCGGACGGCGGCGAAGGCTTCCGGCAGCAGCGCGTCCAGGGACTCCCCGTCGGCGTGGCGTTGGCGGAAGACATCGGTCTCAGCGCGCAACTCGGCGTCGGTCAGCTTCTCGAAGTCTTCCTCCACCGCGTTCACCTGTGCGGCGATGCCTTCGAGGCGTTTGATGACACGCCCTTCTCCTGCGCGCAGGATTCGATCGACGATCTTCGGCACAGCGGAACTCCTCGCGGATGTGCGCCCGACCCCCATGATCGACCTCGGGCGCGTATTCGGTGGTCTACCAAGGGTAAACGCTGCGGTGCCCGGATCAGGCCACGCCCCGCGGCAGCGGCCGCATGGAGTGTCCGTCAACCGTGGTATCTGCCCTGGTCGCCCCAGATGGTGGGCAGTAGCGCGGTAGCCGAGGGCAACCCGGCCGCGTCGCGGCAGGTAGCCGGTGGTCAAGCCGGGCACCGCTGCCGCGGATGATGTTTGACTTGCGGCGTGACTCTCGACATCCCGCACGCGCCGCGCCTGAGCGACGACGTAGTCCTGTTGCGCGGCCTGGAAGAGGATGACGTCGCGGCGATGGTGGCTCAGTGCACCGACGCGCAAGCCTTGCGGTGGCTGCCCTTGCCACAACCGTACGGGCCAGAGCAGGCCCGCGAATTCATCGCCGCAGCCCGAGCGGGTTGGGCCGATGCGTTCGGCGCCGATGCGGCAGCGGCCGCCCGCTCCCGTCGATGCTGGGCCATTCAGACCGCCGACATGGGCTTCGCAGGCTTCATCAATTACCGGCAGAGCGGCTATGGCAGCGCTGAGGTGGGGTTCGTCGTGCATCCCGCCGCACGCGGACGGGGGCTGGCGGCACGCGCCCTTCGACTTGTCGTGGATTACGCGTTCGATGTCGAAGGTCTGCAGGTGCTGCGCTGGCGCGCCGTCGTCGGCAACTGGGCCTCCCGGCGCGCGGCCTGGTCGTGCGGTTTTCGATTCGAGGCCACAACGCGCGGCTCGCTCGCCCCGCCGCCGTCCGCGCCCGCCGCCGGGCCGTGTGAAGCCTGGGAGGCTTCGCTGCGCGCCGATGAACCACGCGCCCCGCAGACTCCGTGGCTCAACGCGCCTGTCCTGATCAGCCCTGCTGCCCGGTTGCGGCCTTGGCGCGCAGACGATGTCCTGCCTGAGGTCCGCGATGAACTCGCCGAGCGCTTCCTCGGCGACCTGGTACCGACGGCAGCCGAGTTCCCCGCATGGCTGCACGCGCGTCAGGAACGCTCCGCGGCCGGTGAGGGCGTCTTCTGGTGCATCGCCGACCCGTCGAGCGACCGCGTCCTGGGCGCCATCCACGTCTTCCGGCTGAACCAGCCATCCCGGCCCGGCGGCCGGATCGGCTACTGGTTACTGCCTTCGGCCCGAGGTCGCGGGGTGCTGGCTGCAGCCTTGGACGAAGTGGTGCGGTACGCGTTCGCTGCGCCCGAGAACGAAGGCCTGGGGTTGGAGCGCCTCAGCGCCGATGCCGAAACGACGAACTTGCCTTCGCTGGCCGGCCTGCGCCGCGCCGGGTTCCGCCCCATCGGGGTGGCCCGCGGTGCTCTGCTCAGCCACCGCCCAGGTGCAGGCAACGTCGACATGGTCGAGGTCGAACTGCATCAACGGGCTCTCCTGCGAGCGCCAGAGTGGCAGCTGCTGCGCCTGCCCATGCTCGGCGAGGAGGACGTCACGTTGTCAGCCTTCACCGACGAAGATGTGCCGGCCATAGCTGAACTGCTGCGCGAACCTGACGGCTGGCCCGGCGCCCACCCGCACGCGGACGCCCAGGACGCCCAGGACTGGCTCCGGGAGTTGCGGGCCGCCCACGCCGTCGGCGAAATGGTGTGCTGGGCGATCCGGGTGAATCGCACTCCAGTGGGCACTTTGCGAGCCCAGCTGAAGAACGACCAGTCCGAGATCGCGGTATGGGTGCGGGCAGCGGAGCGCAAGAAGGGCGTGGCACGCGCGGCTGTGCGGCTGGGCGCCGAGCACCTGCTGGCTGCGCCGCGCGCCGGTGGTGCGGGCCTGCGGCGACTGAGTGCCATCACCGCTGCCGACAACCGCGCTTCGCAGGCGACGCTGGACGCAGCTGGTTTCCGTCGCTGGGGTTGCGAACCGGCTGTACCGGGCGCTGCGAGCACGGCGAGTGCCGAGAACTGGCACTACTACCGGGACTGATCCGCCACCTGCTCCAACTGCAGGAAGTCGGCAAGCTGGCGCAACTGGTCCGTCAGTCGCTGCTGTGCCTGGCTGTTGTGCGCCCCCGGCTCCCAATGGGTGGCGTTCACCCGCAACACCCCCGCGCCCCGGTCTGCTTTCAGGTCCACCCGGGCCACCAGCGCGCCGTCGCACAGGAAGGGCAGTACGTAGTAGCCGTGCACCCGTTTGGCAGCCGGGACGTAGATCTCCAAGCGGTAGTCGAACCCGAACAGCGCACGCGTGCGATCCCGCTGCCAGATCAGGGAATCGAAAGGGCTGAGCAACGCATCGACATGGGCCGTGCGCGACGGGACGCGCGCATACCGGTGCAGGTAGGCAGGTCGGCGCCAACCCTGCACCGCCACGGTCTGCAACGTTCCCTCTTCGACCAGGCGCTGCAGCGCCGGGCGTGCCTGGGCTGGTGTCAGGCGAGCGTAGTCCCGCAGGCACTGCTCGGTGCCGATCCCCAAGGCCCGGCCGGCCAATTCCATCAGGCCGGTAAAACACTCCTGATCTGGAATCGGGTGAGCCCCGTACGGTCCGCGTTCCAGTACCGAGGTCGGGAGCACGATCTGCGGATCGGCATAGCGGCGGGCGAACGTTCTGGTGCGTCCGGCGCTGGTGAGCCGCCCCGTCCAGAAAAGGTGTTCCAGCGCAGACTTCACCGCGCTCCAGTTCCACCCCCACTGCCCGCTGCGTGCAGGGATGTCGTGGCGCAGGATCGACTCGAGTTCGGCGGCAGTGAGCGGACCGCGTTGCCGCACCTGCTCGGCCACGACCCGCACCAGGTCCGGATAGGCCTGTGCAACCCGACGCATGCTGCCCCATTGGTCTTGAGCCCGGCGCATTCGGAACCCATACAGCGGCCATGTCTGCATCGGAACCAGCGAAGCCTCATGTGCCCAGTACTCGACCGCGTACCGGGCCCGAGAATCGTCGCGCAGTCGGTCCAGGGCTAGCGTGTCGTAGTTGCCTAGACGGGAGAAGAAGGGCAGGTATTGGCTGCGGCAGACGGCGTTGACACTATCGATCTGTACGACCCCGAGCCGATCCAGGACACGGCGTAGGGCCTGAGCCCCGACCCGCCCGCGCGGGCGGTGCCGCGCGCCGAACCCTTGCGCTTCCAGCGCGATGCGGCGCGCCTCAGCGGTGGACAGCGACTGCAGAGACTGCAGCGACAGCGCCCTCACGCCCCGTCCAGCAGCCGTTCCCGTACCGCGTACAGCGCCGCTTCCATCCGCGAGTGCATCTGCAGCTTCTCCAAGATATTGCGCACGTGGTTCTTGACGGTGTTCTCGCTGATGAACAGCCGTTTGGCGATCTCCCGGTTCCCCAGGCCCTGGGCGACCAAACGCAAGACCTCCAGCTCCCGATCGGTCAGGTGCGGGGCGGGCACAGTGCGTTGCTCGGAGGTACTACGCAGGATGGAGGCGAACTCATCCAGCAAGGTCGAGGCCAGTGAGGGGGACAGCAGCGACTGCCCTGCATGCACGGCTCGGATCCCGGCTACCACTTCTTCGGGGGGCACGTCCTTGAGCAGGTAACCCGTCGCGCCGGCCCGGATCGACTCCACCAGGTCCCGCTCATCGTCAGAGGTCGTGATCATGATGACCCGGGTCGTCGGGGACAGGTCGCGGATCTGACGACAGGCGGGGATGCCACCGCCACCGGGCATGCGCACATCCATCAGGACGATGTCCGGGGTGACATCGGCAGCTGCAGCGACCGCATCGGGACCGTTGCCGGCTTCGGCGACGACCCGGATGTCGTCTTCCTGGTTCAGGACCACCTCGAGTCCACGTCGATACAGCACGTGATCATCCACGACCAGGACACGAATGGCGTCATCGGCAGGCGGGGGCAGCGATCCTTGCATGCTCACGTCGTCATGATGGCATGCGCGCGGGGTGGGAGGTTTCGGCCTCCCACCCCGCGTTGCTCATTACTGCACCCGATCAGACAGGTGCGCTCTCTGACTCAGGCATGGGCTCCTGGTCGGCCTGCTCTGAGGTGTCGACCTGCAGGTGCAGGACTCCGTAGTCCCAACCGCGCCGCTTGTAGACAACGCTCGGCTGGTCGGTCTCCTTGTCGTAGAAAAGGAAGAAGTCGTGCCCCAGCATCTCCATGCTGTAGAGCGCTTGATCCAAGGTCATCGGCACGGAGACGTGCACCTTCTCGCGAACCCCGATCGGAGAATCGCCTTCGGCGGGGATGCGGTCGGTCGGGTCGTTGGACTGCGAGCCGGGCTCGTTCGGGGCAGATTCGCTACCGCCCAGGGTGGCCACCTGCAGGTCGGCGGTGGCCTCGGCCAGATCACGGCCACGCCGCCGGGCGACCTTGCGCCGGTCACCTACCCTGCGGAGCCGCTCGGCGAGTTTGTCGAGAGCGAGGTCAAGAGCCGCGTACTTGTCATCGGCGTACGCTTCGGCGCGGACGACGGGCCCCTTGGCGAGGCAGGTGATCTCGATACGTTCGCTGCCCTTGGGTGCGTTGCGGCTCGTCTCATGGCTGAGAACGACCTCGATGCGCTGGGTGCGGGGAGCGTATTGCTCCACTTTGGCGAGCTTGTCCGTGAGCACCTCACGGAATCGATCCGAGACCTTGATCTGGCGTCCGGTGACGACGATCTCCACGGGGATTCCTCCTGCTGTCAGTGTTCCGACGGGCCGAGAACCTGCGTCTACGCGCGGCCCGAATAACGAGTCAGCACCACCCCCTCTCGCAGCCGCTCACCCCACGTTGAGGTGGCAACTGGTCGGTCGAGACGGACCGAAGAACGCCATGGGCCGGATGGGGATCCCATACATGAACGGTAGTCGACTGCCTGAGGAATAGCGAGGACTTCGCGGTGGTCTCACCAGCACGTTAGTCCGGATGATGCTTGAGATGGCGACCGGCACTGACCTGCTCACCGACAAGCAGAAGGCTCGCCTGCAGGACCGGTTCGCCGACGAGCGCCACGTCGGGTCGAGGTCACCTGGAGCGTCTACCAGCGGATGATCGCCGCCTACCGCGACCCCGACCGCGCGACCGAGAAGGCCACCATGACCGCCCTCATCGACTCCATCGCCACCGGCGTCCGCGCAGGGCTGCCTGAGGTCGCCCGGCCTGGGCCGCACCCCGGTCCGACCCGCCGACGTGCTCGCGTTCTTCGACCGGCCCGGCACGAGCAACGGCCCCACCGAAGCTCCCCTTGCGAGATCAGACGGGCAAACCGGCTCTCCCAAGTTGAGGGGGGAGGTCGAACCCCAGCAGGGGCGATGGGGGTGGGCGCGTCGGTGCCGGGGTAGACGTCGGGTCTTCCGAAGATGGAAGCTCTCACACCTCCTCGACAGGGCGGTGCTCAACCGCACGTATCCGGGCGCTGCCCAGGGGCTGACGTTCCTCACGTGCACGACCTTCCGGCGGCCGGTGTGGGCCAGGGCGCCCTGTCAGTCCCGTCCGATCAGCCACTTGGCGGCACAGATAGGTATCTGTTGGGCCTGCGCCCCGAAATGGGTCAACCGGTGGCGACGTTAGGGCGACCTCGCCTTGCAGGACCGACCCTTCACGCCTCGTCACAGTCCGAACGCGACCCCGCCACCGTGGTGGCGGACATCGAGGCGTGGCGGCGTCAGCACAAGTGGTCCGCGGCCCGGGATCGCCCACGAGCTCGCCGCCGGCGGTGTCCACCTGAATCGGCGCACCGTGGACCCGCCATCTGCGGAGCGACCCGGCGGAGCGACCCGGCGGAGCTGCTGGCACACGTCGACGACTCGATTCTGGGGAGCCTGTCAGACGGGGAGGTCTGAGCGTTCGGATCGTCAGGAGTGCTGTTGTCGCGCGTCGCCCTGTTCGCCCGGCCCGATCGACGCCGGTGGTGATGTGGCGGCAGACTGACGCCCGTGATCATCGCAGCAGCAGACGGTTCGTCCCTGTCCAATCCCGGCCCGGCAGGCTGGGCGTGGTACGTCGACGATTCGTGTTGGGCGGCTGGCGGGTGGCCCTACGGCACCAACAACATGGGAGAGCTGAAGGCAGTCCTTGACTTGCTGCAGCAGACCTCGCACGTCGCGGATGAGCCGCTGCACGTGCTGTGCGACTCGCAGTACGTCATCAATTCAGTCACGAAGTGGATGCCGGGCTGGAAGCGTAAGGGGTGGCGCAAGGCCGACGGCAAGCCGGTCATGAACCTCGAGCTCCTCAAGGACATCGACACGGCGATCACCGGTCGTCGGGTGACGTTCGAGTGGGTCAAGGGCCACGCCGGACACGACCTCAATGAGGCTGCCGACTCTCGCGCCCACGCGGCTGCCTGCGCCTTTCGTGACAAGACCGAGGTTCCCCACGGCCCGGGGTTCGGGGGTTCCGGTGCCACTAAGACCACGGCGCAGGCTGGGAGCGTGGGGGACTCACGCGCTGAGTCGGGCGCTGTGGAACCCTCCCGCACCGTTCCGGCAGGTGGCCGCTCCCCCCAGGCCGAGCCGGAACTGGACCTGTTCAGCTTCGATGAGCCCGCAGACGCGCCCGCGGCACCGGCGCCCTGGCAGGCGAGGGCGCGGATGAACGAGGTCGATGAGGTCCTCGGGCGCGAGGAGGCGTTGTTGCTCGACGCGGTGCGCTCCGATCGCGAGCGGGTCGATGCGCTGCTGCACCCGCACTGCACGGAGATCGGCGCCTCGGGGCGTCTCTGGACGCGGGATCAGATGCTGGCGTCCATTGCGCCCCTGGATGATCCGACTCAGATCGAGGTGGTGAATCTCGACCACATAGCCGACGACGTCATCCTGCTGGTCTGGCGCTCATCGGGTAATGCGACGCCCGCCTTGCGCAGCTCCATCTGGGTGCGAACCACGTCCGGCTGGCAGATGCGCTTTCACCAGGGGACACCCACGCGGCCCGCTGGATGAGGCCTTGCTTGAGGGTCAACCCTCGGTCCGACCGGGTGGGGCCAACATGCCCATCCACGCGAGCAGGCCGTTCATGTCGGTCAGCAACAGGCGGCTCTGAGCGAATCCCTGCAATAGAAAGCCTTTCAGACCGGCGTCTTTGGCGATGTCGGCGCCTTCCCGGATCCATCGCCGCGATGTGCGCCGGTGGAAAACCAGCGAAGGATCTGCACGATCACCTGTGCCGGTTCGGGGTAGCCGCCACGACAGCGGCCGCGCAGGGCCACGCCCCGGCTTGGCGCAGGGCACGAGCGCACTCGGCCAGGCTCGCGCCCGTCGTCACAATGTCGTCGACGAGGATGCAGACCGCCCCAGACACGTGCGCGGCCCGCGCCACAGCCACGGCCCCATCCAGGTTCCTGGCCCGCGCCGCACGGTCAAGACCCGAGCTGTCCAACACCCGCCGCCGATGGGTGAGCACGGGGGCGCACAGCACGCCGGGGAACCTTTCCCGCGCGAGCATCGCTGAGGCAAGCACGTTGATGGGCACTAGACCGCGGCGCCGAGTCGCGGCACGCGATGAAGGCACCGGGACCAGGAGCACCTCGCCGGTCCCGGCCCGCGCCAGCCCCGAGCGCACGGACGCTGCCAGTAGATCGACCAGCAGACCCAGCGCGTCGCGCCGCCCGCTCTCCTTGAAACCGAGGATCACCTGACGGAGGGCTCCGCCGTAGTGGGCAGCTGCCCATACCGGCGGCACGACCCCGGGCAGTTGCAGCGCGGGCAGCGGAGCCCTGCTAGCAAGAACTGCCAGCTCCACCCGGCACGCTCTACAGCACCGAGTGGCGGGCGCAGCGCAGCCGACGCAGACCGGTGGCATCGCCAGATCGACGAGCTCACTGAGGCAACCGAGAAGCTCGAGGGCAGGGGTGAGAGATCGCATCGCCCGACCATGGCAGTCCGTAGGCTGCGGCAGCCTTCACCAAGCTCGCCTGTGTACGGGACCGGCCGAGCCCGCCGCCCTGTGTGCCTCAGCCAGCCGGGACGATGATCTCGTCGATGTTGCCGCGGGACTGCCACCCGGTGCCGACCCGCCGGGAGACGGTCCCGTCCTCAGAAACCACAATCAACCCGCGAGGGCCACCCAGCGATGCGATCTGGATAGGGGTGTCCACCCCCTTCAAGGGTTCGACTCCCCCGCCCAGCGGGACGATGATCGGCGCCACCCTGCCACCGGAATGCCTACCCACCACCGCCAACGTACGGTCATCCATCCACGTCACCGCGCTGGGTTCAACGATGTCGGTCGCTACCGTCCAGGGCTGGTTCAGGCGCGCCGGGACGCCTGACTTCTTCACCACGCCGCTGACTTCCACCCTGGGCACCCCGGCTGCGTCGGTGCTCACCAGGGCCAACCGTCGCCCATCCGGGGCCGGCGCCACAGCCTGCACCTGGCGATTGACCAGCCACGGTGCGGACAGCGCGCTCGGTGCGAGGGTGAACGCACCCACCGGTCGACTCCAGACCCGCGTCGCGCCGTTGCTGCGACCTGCTACCCAGAGCCGCTGCTCGGTGTCGATGGCGGGCGCGCACAGGCCGGTGCCGAATTCCGGCACCGGCCGGGGTTGCTTGCCCTGCCACACCATGAGGCGCCGATCATCGTCGGAGACTGCGACCGTGTGGCGCAGTTCTGCCCCGATCGCCACGTGCTTCCACGTCGCCTCGATGCTGGGCAGGTGGGCGCTGGCCAGCCGGTCGGTCTCATCCGAGCGGCCCAGCCAGGTCGCCAACGGAACCGCGGTCAGTTGGGAGCCGGTGCGCTGCACCACCGTTTCCACGTTCACCCCCGCCACGGGTGAATACCCCAGCTCGGCAACCGATTTGGGTTCACTCTGGGCGCTAAGGAGCGCCAGCGGGCGTCCATCCACTCGCAGCGAGACCTCACGTACCCCAGGTACCTGACGCAGCGTCGTCAGCATCTGCGCCCACATCGCGCGGCGCTGGTCGGCCGTGGCCTCCAGTGCGCTGCGGCTGAGCTCGACCTGGGCAACCCCGCCAGTCACCGGCACCGTGTCCACCGCCAGGGTGGTTCCGGCCGGCACATTGTTCTCGACCACACCTTTGAGGTAGGTGGGAGCCTCCTCCAGCTGAGCTCGGGCCAGCGCAGTGCTCAGGCCACCGACGGTGGGAAACCAGCGGCGGTCTGCCACCAGGACCCGCGTTCTGGTATCGGCGTAGGTGACGTCGAACGGCCGGTAGGCCCGTTCGAAATAGAAGTGGCTCAGCCACAGCCCGAACTCGTTGGGAACCGCTGCGATACGCCACTGCCCGTCCACCTTGGCCAAGCGCACGTCGGCAGCGATCACCTCCCCCGCCGGCGCCGGGGTGTATCGTCCGTGCTCGTCCAGGTGGGCCGCCCCCGAGACAGCGATCCGCACCGTCGAATCACTGCTTTTCGTCACCTCCAGACTCGAGGCCGACTCATAGACCACCACGTGCGAACGCGGCGTCCAACGCTGGCTCGCCTGCGGAGTCAGATAGGCCCGGGCCGCCGCGTAGTCATCATCGGCCGACCATCCGGCGGCCAGGAAGCCAGAAACGATCTGGGTCGGCTCGGCCCCCCGCGGCGGGGCCTCGAAGCGGAACCGCACCGGGGGCAAGACGGGAGCGCCGATCTCGTGACCCTGCTCCACGGGGCTGTGCCGGGGCAGACCCGAACAGCCTGCCACGCTCAGTGCCGCCACCACAGCGGCAGCTGCGACTCGGGGCCAACGGCTCACGCCCGCTCATCCTTTGCCTGCTTCGGCTGGCTTTCCTCAGGGGCAGGAAGCCGCATTTCCTGCCCGTCTGATTGCCTCGGTTCATCCGCGCTCGCAGTGGCTTCCCGCATGGTCTGCACCACCGTTGCCCGCTCGTCCGCCCGCACCAGCTCGGCGGTCTCGGTGGCTTCACTGAGGTCTGCCGGCGTTGCCACGGCGCGTGGTTCGGCCTCATCGCCGCCCTCGTCGCTGTCCGCTGCTGCTTGCTTGGTCGCTGTCGTCAGCCGTAGGTCACGCAGCGGCAGCGGTGAATGGGTGAGGCTGTCGGCGGCGATTCGAGGCAGTGTCAACCGGAAGCGGGCGCCCTGGCCCGGTTCCCCCCAGGCTTGCAGCCAACCCCGATGCAACCGCGCGTCCTCAAGCGCGATCGCCAGCCCCAGGCCGGTACCGCCCGTGGTGCGCTTGCGTGAGGGATCAGCGCGCCAGAAACGGTTGAACACCAGCGCAGCCTCGCCGGGGTTGAGACCGATCCCGTAGTCGCGCACCGCCACGGCAACCGACGTCGGGTCAGAGGCCATCTCGACCCGCACTGGTTGGCCCTCGCCATGCTCGACCGCGTTGACGAGCAGGTTGCGCAGAATACGTTCCACCCGCCGAGCGTCCACGGCAGCGATCCGCGGTTCCTGATCGCCGGACACCGTCAAGACGCTGCCCTTGGCGGCCGCCAACGTCTCGACCGAGGTGAGCGCCCGCGCCACCACCACCCGCAAGTCCACGTCTTCCACGTCCAGGACTGCGCCGCCGGCGTCGAAGCGGCTGATCTCCAGCAAATCCGAGAGCAATTCCTCGAACCGCCCCACTTGGGCGTGCAGGAGTTCGGTGGAGCGCGCCACCACCGGGTCGAAACTCTGGCGTTGGTCGTGGATGAGTTCGGCAGCCATCCGAATGGTCGTCAACGGAGTGCGCAATTCGTGCGAGACATCCGAGACGAAGCGCTGCTGCACCCGCGAGAGGTCCTCTAATTGGCGGATCTGGGCCTGCAGATGGTCGGCCATCCCGTTGAACGCCATCGCCAGGGCAGCGATGTCGTCCTCACCCTTGACCAGCATTCGTTCGTTCAGGTGGCCCGAGCTCAACCGGCCCGCGACCTCAGCCGCCTGACGCACCGGGTCCACGACGATCCGCGTCACCACAAAGGCGACAAGACCCACCAAGGCGACCAACGCGATGGAACCGACGACGAAGACCCGCCACACCAGCGCCATCGTGCGCTGTTCGCGTTCCAGGGGGAAGACGTAGTACAGCTCGTGCGCGCCGACCTCGGGCAGCATCACCTGGGAGCCGACCACGACCGCAGGAACCTGTTGTCCGTTCATCGGGACTGGAACGATCTGCACCTGCTGGTGAGCGGGGTCCTTGGCGATGGCTTGGCGTAGCTCGTCGGGCAGGATGCTGGGGTCCAAACCGGTGTAGAAGGTCGGCACCCGGGTCGGTCCGTTCCGATTATCCACCGCGCGGGTCAGGATGAGTTCCCGCGATTGATCCGGGGTTTGCGTCTCCTGCTGGCGAACCAGGTCATAGGTGAACTGCCGCAGGCTCTCGATGTCGGTCTTGTCGGTGGCGTCCAATCCTCGTTGCAGGTCCCGGGCGCCGTAGGCCGCTTCCTCCTTGGCCGTGGCAATCCGACCCTGAACCAGACCATCGGCGATGCGGTCGTACAGGAAAGTCTGCAGCAACACGGTGACCCCGAGGCCGAGCAGGACTGTCATGGCGACGACCCGGAAATGCAGGCTGACCCGCCACAACCGGCCCACTCGGTGCGCCCAGCGGCGCAGCAGCTGGACGAGGCGTTGCCCGCGGGCGGGCCGAGCACCCTGGGCGCTTTCCGTGGCCACGCTCGCGCCAGCAGGGGCGGATGAAGCCGGCTTGGCATCGCCCGCTCTTACGGTGGCGGCGCCGTCTGTCAGCGGCCGCGGCGCGCCAGGAGCCTGGATCTGCACCTGGCCCGTCACGACCTCGGCCGCCGTGTCCGAACGATCCCTTCGACCTCGATGCAGCATAGGCACCTGGGTTAGGCCGGCCCGGCCTTGTAGCCCACGCCCCGAACGGTGAGAACGATCTCAGGGTGCTCCGGGTCCTTCTCGATCTTGCTGCGCAGCCGTTGCACGTGCACGTTGACCAGTCGAGTGTCCCCCGCGTGGCGGTACCCCCACACCTGCTCCAGCAGCACTTCGCGCGTGAAGACCTGCCATGGCTTACGCGCCAGAGCGACCAGCAGGTCGAACTCCAGCGGGGTGAGTCCCAGCGGTTGCCCGTCGCGCTTGACCGAATGCCCAGCGACATCGATCACCAGATCACCAATGGTGAGCCGTTCGGGCTCCGGGTCGTCTCCCCGGCGCAGACGCGCGCGCACCCGGGCGACAAGCTCCTGCGGCTTGAACGGTTTGCTGACATAGTCGTCTGCACCTGACTCCAACCCGACCACGACATCGACGGTGTCGGTACGGGCCGTCAACATGACGATCGGCACCAGCGTCTCAGCCCGGAGGCGGCGGCACACCTCGATGCCGTCCATCCCGGGCAGCATGATGTCCAGAAGCACCAGATCGGGTCGGGTCTGCCGGAAAACTTCGAGCACTTCGGAGCCGTCGGCGACATGATCGACCTCGAACCCCTCGTTGCGCAGGACGATTCCCAACATTTCTGCCAAAGCGAGGTCGTCGTCGACGACCAGCACCCGTGCCTTCATAGGTCCTCCCTCAGGTCCCGTCCCCGCACGATGTTACCCACGCTGCCGCCAACCGTATGGACGCCGACCTGCCAGCGCGGCGAGCCGACTGCGCGACCAGGCCAGCGGCGCCCGCAGCTGCCGAGTCCGAGCGGCCTTCGGGTGCTGTCCATGACAACCGCACGGCGCAGCCGGGAAGCACCCCGCCTGGCCGGGCTGGGACGGCCGATCGGTACGCCCCGCCGTGGCCGAATCGAAGCCAGCCGCCCACCGAGCGAGCAACCTGCACGCACCCGATGTCATCACACCGGTTTGCGCGAAGGTGAACAGCCGCCTGCGGCGCTAGAAACGACGAGGCGGTCACCCGCATTGCGGGTGACCGCCTCGTGGTGCTGCTGCGCTCAAGACATCAGGCCCCGGTAACAGGACGCCTGGTGAACCAGAGCGCGGGGTCAGTAGTCAGTACCGACTCAGTAGCGGTAGTGCTCCGGCTTGTACGGGCCGGCCACGTCGACACCGAGGTACTCGGCCTGCGCCTTGGTCAGCTCGGTGAGCTCGACGCCCAGAGCAGCCAGGTGCGCCCGCGCGACCTTCTCGTCCAGGTGCTTGGGCAGCACGTAGACGCCGGTCTCGTAGGCATCCGGGGTACCGGCCTTGGTGAACAGCTCGATCTGGGCGATCGTCTGATCGGCGAACGAGTTGGACATGACGAAGCTGGGGTGGCCCGTGGCGTTACCGAGGTTGAGCAGACGACCCTCGGAGAGCACGATGATCGAGCTGCCGGATTCGAAGGTCCACTCGTGTACCTGCGGCTTGATCTCGGTCTTGGTGATGCCGGGCGTCTTGGCCAGGCCCGCCATGTCGATCTCGTTGTCGAAGTGACCGATGTTGCCCACGATGGCCTTGTTCTTCATCGCACGCATGTGGTCTGCGGTGATGACGTCGAAGTTGCCCGTCGTGGTGATGAAGATGTCGGCCTTGTCGACGACGCTCTCCAGCTTGGCGACCTGGTAGCCGTCCATGGCTGCCTGCAGCGCGCAGATGGGGTCGATCTCAGTGACGATGACGCGCGCGCCCTGGCCACGCAGGGACTCGGCGCAGCCCTTGCCCACGTCGCCGTAACCGCAGACGACGGCCGTCTTGCCGCCGATGAGCACGTCGGTGGCGCGGTTGATGCCGTCGATGAGGCTGTGACGGCAGCCGTACTTGTTGTCGAACTTGCTCTTGGTGACGGCGTCGTTGACGTTCATCGCCGGGAAGAGGAGCTCACCGTCGCGGTGCAGCTCGTACAGGCGGTGGACACCGGTCGTGGTCTCCTCGGTGACGCCCTTGATGTGCTTGGCGGCCTCGGTCCACTTGTTCGGGCTCTCCTGCATCGTGCGGCGCACGAGTGCCTTGAACACGCCGAACTCCTCGGAGTCCTCCTCCGTGGTGGGGGGCACGCCGCCGGCCTGCTCCCACTCGCGGCCCTTGTGGACCAGCATGGTGGCGTCGCCGCCGTCGTCGAGGATCATGTTGGCGAATTCGCCGTCGCCCCAGGTGAAGATCTCGTTCGTGCAGTTCCAGTACTCCTCCAGCGTCTCGCCCTTCCAGGCGAAGACGGGGACACCCTGGGGGTCCTCGGGCGTGCCCGCGCCTACGACGATGGCGGCTGCAGCTTCGTCTTGGGTGGAGTAGATGTTGCAGGAGGCCCAACGCACCTCGGCGCCCAGAGCCGTCAGCGTCTCGATGAGCACGGCCGTCTGAACGGTCATGTGCAAGGAACCTGCGATGCGGGCGCCGGTGAGCGGCTTGGACTCGCCGAACTCTTCGCGCAGCGCCATCAAACCGGGCATCTCGTGCTCGGCGAGGCGAATCTGGTGGCGTCCTGCTTCGTGTAGGGACAGGTCTGCGACCTTGTAATCGAAGGACATACGCACTCTTTCGTGGGTTTCGACAGTTAACGCCCGGCGACGCCCATCTGGGCCGGAGTACCTCCACCTCACTCGGCGAGCCAGGCAGCGGTCCGCAGCGGGTCATCACCCACGCCGGAACTCTCCCACCCTATCGGCCGAGGTGCTCCGGGCTCGACCCCGGAGCACCTACAGGTGTCACCTCGGCCTTGGAGACGGAGCGGTCGGGGCCCGGATCAGTCGGCTGGGCGCGCCCAGACGATGACGTTGTCCCGGTAGTGGCGCCCGGCGGAGGTACTGATCACCGGCCCGCCACAGGTAACCACGGCCAACCCCATGGGACCGGTCGCCGGAAAGTCCGGCAGATCTTCTTTGCGCGACACCGACAGGGATTGGACCACCCAGTCCAGCACCTGGCCGTCGCCGGTCGTGGTCACCAACGCATCCCCTGGCCGCACACTTGCCAGGGAGTGCAGCGCCCCGGGTTCGCCGCGAGAGTCGACGTGTCCGGCGAGCACGGTCCAACCCGGGCCCCACGGTTTACCGGAGCCATGCCATCGAGCCACCACCCGGGGGTCGCCCGGGACAACGAAATCGCCGTCGGCGCGCAGGGCCCGACCCTGCAGCGGCGCCTCGATTCCAAGTCCGGGGATGAGCAGTCGGTCCGGCCCCGGCACGGAGGGGCGCGCAGGAGCGCTGGGAACGTGAGTCGCGACAGGCGCCGGAGCTTCACGGCTGGCGGCCAGCACCGAGGCAGGCGGCAGCGGCGCGGCCGGGGCCGGGGCCCGCTGCAACCCGATAGCCACCAGCAGCCCGCCCCCGACGACCCCAGCCACGAGCAGCATCGTGACCAGTGAACGAAGCACGCCTGCTGGAGCGCTCATGCTGCACAGGTCAGCGAGTCGGGCGTCGCCCGAGGGCCAGCAATGCGCCACCGCAGGCCAGCGCGAGCAGGCCGCCGATTCCGGCCAGACGCATATCGGCTGGACTGCTTTCCTGGGGCACACCGGAGTCGATCCGGCTCGGACTCGTTGCGCCCGCCGTCACGGTCGTGGTCGCCCGCGGGGTCTGAGCCGGGCGCAGCGGGGGCGGGGGGTTCACGGTGCCCGCAGGAGTTCCTGGCGCCGTCGCGGCAGGGGTTACCACTGGGTTGATCACCGGGACCGTATTTGCCGGTGCGCTAGGCGAGGCAGGCTGAGTAGCCGTACCTGCAGGCAGGGAGGGTTCCGGCGCGGCACTGGGCGTCGTCGCGCTGCTAGTCGGCATCGACGCGCTATCGGTCGGCGTCGGAGTCGACGCGCTATCGGTCGGCGTCACAACCGTCGCCGTATCAGTCGGCGTCGGAGTCGCGCTCTCAGACGGCGTTGACGCGGTATCGGTCGGCGTCACAACCGTCGCCGTATCAGTCGGCGTCGGAGTCGCGCTCTCAGACGGCGTTGACGCGGTAGCCGTCGGCGTCACTATCGTCGCGGTGTCGGTCGGCGTCGGAGTCGCGCTCTCAGTCGGTCTCGCCGAATCATCAGTCGGCGTCGGCGTCGGCGTCGGCGGCGCGATGGTGGTCGTCGTGGGCGCGGGCGGGGTCGCCGGGGTCGTCCCTATTCCGACCCCAGAGCCACCGGCCTTGATGACCGAACTGACCGGGAAGATGGCCGATCCCCAGATCCGCACCTGCCCGGCGTTGCTGTACTCCGGCAACGAGGCATCGGTCAGGCTCGACTCGCCCAGCAGCCGCACCTTGCGGCCGACCTCGGCCGCGTCCGGGCGCAGGATGACCTGCACCTGGCTCGGGCTGCAGGTCTTGTCATACCGGTTGGTGGGTACGAATTTTTCGTCGCTCCACTTTCCGTCGGTGAGGTTCCCGGTGAACAGGTTGATCTGGGCGCAGTCGATCGCCTGCCCAGCCCCGGGGGTGTCGGTGATCTCATAGGTCTGGCCGACCATGTTCTGACTCACGACCGGCCCCTCGATAGCCCACAGCAGTCTCTTGGCCGTGACGCCGTTGGACTTCCAGTCTTGCCACTTGCTCGCGATGCCGCCGGTGTCATCGACCGGGCCGACGACGCTGACCTTGTCGGTGACGACGGAGCTGCCCACGTCGAAGCTGAGGGAGAGTTCGTCCCCCACTTGGACCTTGTCGCTGAAGCGCACCCAGAACCACGCCGAGCCGTGAACCCCCATGTGACTTTCCGCGTAGGCGGTCAGGGTGAAGGTGGCTACGCCGTTGTTGACCCGGGCGTGCGCCACGGTCTGCCCGGCGGGGTCGATCAGCGGGAAGGTCAACCCGTTGGTCGCCTCCAGTTCAGCGGGCAACGCCAGGGTGAAGGTGTCACCGGCCTTGCTGGCGTTGGGGACCCGCCAATCCATGTTGAGTTTGAACTGTTCCCAGCGGTTGATCTGCGTCTTGTCGATACGGACGTCGGTGACCGCGTCCGGGATGATCGCTGCGTCGGCAGCCGACCCGGCTATTCCGAACGACATCGTGAGGAACAGGGCCGAAACGAGGCGTGCGGACTGGGTAAGTCGACGCTGGTTGACTGCGTGGGTGGTCATCTCGGTCTGTCTTCTCCTTGGCGAACCCCCAGGCCGTACCGCGGCCGGTCGGGAGCGCAGGCAAGATCACCAGCCCTCATCGAGAGAATAAGCGCACCGCGGGAGCGTGCAGAAGGCGAAAACTACTGCTGCTGTAAAGGATTCGGCATATCTACGTAAGATCTAGGCCCAGCAGAGCGTTCTCTACGACCTCGGTCAGCGCCGGGTGAATCCACATCTGGCCCCGTGCCACCTGCTCCACCGTCAAGTCGAAACGCATCGCTTGCACGAGCAACTGGACCAGGATTGATGCCTGGTATCCCATGATGTGCGCGCCCAACAGACGCCCCGTTGCCTTATCCGCCAACACCTTGCACACCCCCGAGGTGTCCTCGGTCGCCCAGCCGTAGGCCACGTCACCGTAGGCCTGCACCTTGACCGCATAGTCCACCCCCTGCTCGTCCAACTCGTCCTGGGTGGCACCGACCGTAGCGATCTGGGGGTGGGTGAAGACCGCAGCCGGCACGAAGGATTCGTCAAAAGAACGCAAATCCTGCGGATGGGCCAGGTTGTGAGCTACCACCCTTGCCTCATGGTTGGCCACGTGCTTGAGCTGGAAATCGGAGGAGACATCGCCTAGGGCCCAGACACCCTCAACGTTGGTTCTCCCATGTGCATCGACCTTCACTCGCCCGTCGGGGTGCATCTGCACCCCGGCAGCAGCAAGGTCGAGGTCTGCGGTGCTGGGAGCGCGTCCCGTGGCCACCAGCAGTACAGCCTGTGTCACGGTCGTGCCATCACTCAGTTCTACGTTCGCCAGGTTGCCCTCGGCGGCGCTGGCATCAGTGACCTCGGTGCCGAAGCGGATGTCCCAGTGCTTCTTCGCCTCATCTGTGAAGCGATGGGAGATCTCGGAATCCAGATGCCGCAGCAACTGCTGGCCTCGAACCACGAGCGTCACCTGAACGCCGAGCGCAGCGAACACATGGGCGAATTCGCAGGCGATGTAGCCGCCGCCGACGATGACCATGCGCTGGGGTAGTTCCTCCAGACGCATCACCGTGTCCGAGGTGTGCAGCGGGGCCCCGGTGTTCTGCAGTTGGGTAGGAATGCTGGGGTGGGTGCCGGTCGCAATCACCACTTGGTCGGCCTCGACCAGCGCAGTGCCGCCATCGTTCAGGGCGATCTGCAGCGTGCGGGGGCCGGTGAAGCGCGCCCGCCCCAGGTAGGCCGTCGTGTTCTCCCCGTTGAGCCGGTACTGCTTGCCGCCCTCAGCGATGGGGTCGATCCGCCCGAACACCCGCTCACGGATGTCCTTCCAGCGCACCTCATCAAGGGTGGAATCGATGCCGTAGCGCTGTGAGTCGCGGATCGTGGTGGCGACCTCGGCCGCGTAGACAAACATCTTGGTCGGGATGCAGCCGACATTCAGGCAAGTCCCCCCGAAGGTGCCCGATTCCACGATTGCGACACGGCGGCCATCGAAATCCGGAGTGACAAGAGAGTTACCAGATCCCGATCCGATGATTGCCAGGTCAACGTGGTCCACAGGGACTCCTCCAGGTTGGGCAGCAGCGGGCGATCGCCCGAAGATCCATCTTCGCAAACCGCGCGGCCTGGCAGGACCAGCAGGCCGGCCAGGGCGCGCCGCGCGTCGTCAGCCGACCCGCACCGCAGCAGCCGTCGGTGCCCCGGCGTGCCTGGTCTCGGACCCAGCCGTGACTGCAATCCAACGGCAGCCCGCCTCAGCGCGGCTCAGTGCCGGCTGAGGCGTGCGCCGTCCTGGATAGCGCCGGGCTTCATCCCCGCTTGAGCCGGGATGCAGCGCGCTTCACGCCCGGGTGTGATCCCGAAGCGCATGAATATGCTCCGAGACGGCCGGGTCAAGGCCCGAACCGATCGCCAGGTAGGTGGCGGCGTAGTCGACCCGTGCGATCTGCCCGGCCAGGCGAGTCAGCGGATGCCCCGATTCGGCCGTGATCGTGGCGACCTTCACCCCCGCGTCGTAGGCCGTCTTCAACACGGCATCGCTGAGGGCAGCGAGATCAGCATGGTCCGGGGAGGTGATGTCCGCGGGGGCGTCCCGGATCATCAGCAACCCGAGCCGCGGCTGCGCCGGGCCGTCCAGGAAGGGGTCGGCGAAGATGTCTGCGCCCGCTCGCAAACGGTCCACTCCGCGACCGCCGCCGGCGGTGAAGGGGCCGTCGAAGGTGGCCACCACCTGAGAGGCAGCATCGGGCAGTTCGCCATGAGTGGCCGGGATGCGGGCGGTTCGAGCCAACATCATGGCCGCCCGTGCAGCGGCCACCCCTGAGAGCGGTCCATCGCCCAGCACCACCGGGACGGTCTCGGACAACTGCAACGCCAACGACTTGGCCGGGTTGATGAACGCTTCGGAGCTGGGGCGGTCGGCTTCGGCCTCGGCGTCCAAGCGCAGCGCTGTCTGCTCCAGCGCAGCCTCGTCGACGTCGACGAGTCCGAGCTCGTTGGCGGCCACCAGCACCGGGGTGAGCAGCGACCACAGTGAGGTGCGAGAGGACAACCGGTCCGGGCCGACGTCCACGTGGACACCGCGAGCGCGGGCGCAGACGGCTGCCAGCGGGGAGTCGGCGGCGCCCACGGTTAACAATGAGGCGCCGCGCCGGGCTGCCTCGGCGGCTACCGCGAGCGGACCGCGGGCCCGCCCGGACAGCGATACCGCGACTACGAGGTCGAGCGAACCCACCCAGCCGGGCAGCGGGATGTTGCGCCGCACCGCGACGGGCACCGGCGAACCCGGCTCGGCCAGCATGTCGAGCACGTCGGCCACCACGGCTGAGCCACCTAGCGAAGCGACCAGGACCGAACGAGGACGATCCGAGCGGGCCAGGCGCTCCACACCGGCCTCGCGGGCCAAGCGCGCACCCTCCCTCAGTTGAGCCCCGGCCGTGGCCAAGGCGCGAAGGGTGCTGCGGGAGTCACAGGCAGCGAGATGGTCCTGGTCGTCCAGGACTGCCTCGTCGATGTAGGTCACCGAGGAACCTTTCCCGTCAGGATTCGACGCCGAATTCGCGTGACTCCTGCACGAGCAGCACCGGGATGCCGTTCTCCACCCGGTACGCCCGGCGCACACCGTCACCGCAGTCCTGGCTGCACTGAAGCTCCGGGGTGCCGTCAGGACCGATCGCGTCGACGAGCTCGTGGCCGCCGACGGGGCAGCGCAGGATCTCACGCAACCACGGGGTGATGGTCGGACTCATGGAGGTCATGGGGGGTTTCCTTTCGAGGGATCGGGAGTGGTCAGGCGCGTACGACAGCGAGGACGTCGTCGCGCACACGCTGCATGGTGGCCTCGTCCTCGGCTTCGACGTTGAGCCGCAACAGCGGCTCGGTGTTACTGGGACGCAGGTTGAACCACCACATCGGGGTGCTGGTGCCACTGATCGTCAGCCCGTCGAGGCGGTCGACGAGCACGTCTTCATCGAG
This sequence comes from Gephyromycinifex aptenodytis, assembly GCF_012277275.1. Lineage (GTDB taxonomy): Bacteria > Actinomycetota > Actinomycetes > Actinomycetales > Dermatophilaceae > Gephyromycinifex > Gephyromycinifex aptenodytis. Next base: position 1,024,850 of record NZ_CP051155.1, read on the forward strand.
CGCGTCGGCCCAAGACTGAACGCGCTGGGCCGCCACGGCAACGTCCTGCACGGTGGAGTTGATCTCCCCGGAGGCGTTGTAGCGGGCGAACTCGGCCACCAGTTGGGACAGCGTGCCCTCCTGCTCGCCCAGGGCCGCCAGGACGTGCAGGGCGGCCAGCATCCCGGTGTCGGCGAACCAGAAGTCCCGGAAGTAGTAGTGGGCGGAGTGTTCGCCACCGAAGACCGCGCCTTGGCGTGCCATCTCCCCCTTGATGAAGGAATGCCCGACCCTGGTGCGCACCCCGCGCGCGCCACGCTCGGCGATGATCTCTCCGACTGCCCTGCTGGAGATGACGTTGTAGACGACCGCGACCTCGCCGGCCGGGGTACCGGCAGCGACCTCTTTGTCGATCTCACGGGTAGCCACCAAAGCGGTGATGGCAGAGGGGCTGATCGGCTCCCCCCGCTCGTCGACGACGAAGCAGCGGTCGGCGTCGCCGTCGAAGGCAAGCCCGATGTCAGCCCCATGCTCGAGGACAGCCCGCTGCAGATCGCGCAGGTTCTCTGGCTCCAGGGGGTTGGCCTCGTGGTTGGGGAAGGTGCCGTCGAGTTCGAAGTACAGCGGCACCACCTCCAGCGGCAGGTCGGCCAACACGCTTGGCACGGTGTGCCCGCCCATCCCGTTGCCGGCGTCCACGACGACCTTCAACGGGCGGATCTGACGCAGGTCGACCAAGTCCCGAAGGAATGCCCCGTAATCGCCCAACAGGTCGCGTTCGACGATGCGTCCGGGCGCCTGCTTCGTCATCGGGACCGCATCACCCAAATCCAGGATGTGTTGTGCCAGCTCGCTGATCTCGGCAAGCCCGGAATCCTGTCCCACGGGTCGAGCGCCGCTGCGGCACATCTTGATCCCGTTGTACTGGGCGGGGTTGTGGCTGGCGGTGAACATCGCGCCGGGCAGGTCCAGAGCGCCACTGGCGTAGTACAACCCATCGGTGGAGCACAGGCCGATGAGGGTCACATCCAGGCCGTGGGCGCGGGCACCCTCGGCGAAGGCCCGGGAGAGCTCCGGTGAGCTGGGGCGCATGTCATGACCGACGACGATCCCGTCAGCGTCCTGCGCAAGCGCGATCACTTGCGCGAACGCAGAACCCAGGGCGGTGGCGACCCGTGCGTTGAGCTGATCCGGCACAGTGCCGCGGACGTCGTAGGCCTTGATGAATTCGGCCAATCGGATAGGCGAGGCATTCACTCGGCCCAGCCTAGCCGCTCCGGCTCGGGCTCACTCCTCCCGCAGGATCCTCAGGTGGCCGTGTTGGTGGCCGGCGCTGCCAGGCAGGGGGTAAGTGCCCCTGGTTCCGGCGGTGCGCGCAACCTGCTGGGGGGAAGTCTCGTCGAAGCCGGGCAGCGGCTCCGGGTCGGACTCCTGGGCAGGGGTGGGGCGGCGTTCCCGCACCGCGTCAGCGACCGCGAGCAGGTCGTCGCCGCCCTCGGGGGCTTCTTCGAAGTGTGCAGCCAGGCGCACCAACTCCCAGCCTTGGGGGGCTGTCAGTCGTTCGGCGTGGAACGCGCACAGGTCATAGGTGTGGGGTTCGGCAAAAGTCGCCAACGGACCAAGGACCGCCGTCTGCTCCCCGTAGACGTAGGTGAGCGTGGCGACGGCCGCACGCCCGCAGGCTGTTCGAGAACACCGACGCATGAGACTCACGCCCACGACTGTAACCGGCAGGTGCCGCAGCCTTCCTCCCACCACGCCGTAGAGTTGCGTACATGCCGACCGCTCGCCAACGTCGTGACCGGCACGGGCGGGGGGTTCGCGGCCCCCTCGCGTGGCCGCGTGTACCCGCGATGACCAGCCGTTCTGCCGCTTTCGACGACCTGGTGCTGGACGCGGTGGAGCGCATCGAACGCCGGGTCGGAATCGGTGAGGTGGAATTTGCCGTCGAGATGGTCCCGCCCTCAGATCCTTCCCCGTGGGAGGCTCGCCAGGTTCCGTTGAGCAGGCTCTTCCCGGCCGACGGCGACCTGCCGCCCCGGGTGGTGCTCTATCGGCGCCCGATCGAGACCCGCGTGGAGGACCCGATCGATCTGGCTGCCATCGTCAATGACATCGTCGTGGAGCAGTTGGCCGGCGCGCTTGGCGTCGAGCCCTCCACCTTGGACCCGAACTACCACCGCGACGGCTACGACGACTGAGGCAGGCGAACGGAAGCCAACGCGCATTGTGGCCCAGGCCAGAGACCGGGCCGTTCCCGCAGACTCCTCTGCGGCACCGCGCCGGCTCAAGCACCCTCCCGCTGGATGCGCACGCTCATACGCACCGGAAGCCGCCGCCGCGGCGCTGCCGGCCACCCGAGGGGATTATTGCTCTCGTCGCTGCCCGACCACCCGAAACGCCGCTGAGGGCTGAGTCTTCGCGAATGTCTCCGCGAGGCCCAGCCCCCAGCAAGGTTCGGTGAGTGATCCGATCACTCGGTACTGCTCAGACAGCGCGCTTCTTCAGCTTGCGACGCTCGCGTTCGGACAACCCACCCCAGATGCCGAACCGCTCGTCGTGAGCCAGCGCGTACTCCAGGCACTCGGCGCGTACGTCACACCCCACGCACACCCGCTTGGCCTCGCGAGTCGAACCGCCCTTTTCAGGAAAGAACGCCTCAGGGTCCGTCTGAGCGCACAACGCCCGGTCCTGCCAGGAGAGTTGCGTCTCCTCTGGCACGTCACCCCCGGTGATGAGCAACAGTTCGTTCATGACCCCTCCTTACGTCCGGTCGCCGTGACCCCGCCGGCTCGGCCCGGCAGTGAGATGCGGTGCGGCCCCGGCGATCCGAGCCGGGACAACCCGGCCTGAACGACGCCCGAAGTGGTGCAACGCAGGAGCGACAACACGAGAATTACACGCGTGTCATCCCACGAAGTCAAGCCGGGTTCTCTTATGCTGCAAGACTTTGCATGTTGGACGAATGACCCGGTCAGACGCCCAATTGGGGGGTTTTTCAGGCGCTGATTTCGGCCCTTCGCAGGCCCTGGCGGAACCGGTCGAGAAGCCAGTCTGCGCAGGCCCACTGGCGTGTCGTGGCACCCGTGATCGGACCCGTCACACCGAGTGGAGATTGATGGAGATCACACCCCCGCTACCGACCCGGAACCGGCGGTACACCCGGGCGAAGCGGCTACAGATTTTTTTCGCGCGGGAGCACATCGGCACGCGGCCGCACGGCCGACACGCCGACCCACCCTCGCTCGGTGCCTGAGAGACTGCCTGCCATGAAGCTCACTGTTCTGGCCGGAGGTCTGGGTGGGGCTCGACTGGTTCGGGCCCTGCGTCAACGCATGGGCCTCGAAGACCAGTTGTGCGTCGTGGCCAATACGTCCTCCGACGCCACCGTGTACGGCTTGCGGTTCTGCCCGGACGTGGACGGGCTGAGCGCTGCGCTCGACCCTGTCGGGCACGGCTGGCCCGGGCAGGTGCCCGGCGACTCCCCGGTACGCCGGCACCTGCTCGCCTTGGGCGCCTCCCCCAGCTGGTTCCCCGTGTCGGATGCAGGTTTGGCCGCCGCAGTGCTGCGCAGTCAATGGCTGGGGCAGGCGATGAGCCTTTCCGAGGCGACGCAGCAGATGGCCCGCTCGCTCAATATCGGGGCGCGGCTGCTGCCGATGTCTGATGAACCGATCGAGACCCATGTCGTCGTCGACACCGGCCGCAGCGATGTCGCTCCTGACAGTCTTGCGACTGCGGCGGCAGGGCGCGAGCAGGCCGAGATCGATCCCGGCGAGGCCCGCAGCAGTCTGCAGGCGGTCCACGTCCAAGAATGGGCCCACCACCTGCACCCCCAGAGCCCGCTGCGCTTCTCCGCAGTGGGCCTGGACCGCGCCCGCCCGGCCCCAGAGACCTTGGACGCCATCCGCGGTGCCGACGCTGTCGTGCTCGCCCCGGGCTGCCCGGTGCGAACGTTCGGGACCATGCTGGCGCTGCCGGGGATGCGCGATGCGCTGCGCGGAACCTCCGCCCCCGTGCTCGGGATCGCCCCGACGATGCAGCCTGGTTCGCGCACGGCCGCAGCGGTGTCGGCGCTCGGCACGCCGGCCACGCCCGCAGCGATCGGCGAGCTGTTCGCCGACTTCCTCACGGCTTGGGCAGACCAGGAAGGCCGGTCCCCGCGCGGGGTGTCCCCGCTGAGGATCGACGTGGACATGCCTGACGCCCACGCTGGCGCTGCCCTGGCCGGCGCCGTCCTGGAGTGGATCCAGACCCACCGCTGAGCCTCGGCCCGGCCCGCTCACCGGCGGGTCGGGGTGTGGCTGCGGATGGTCGCGCGCGGACCGCGGCGGGGCCGCCGATGCCCGGCCAGCTCCAGCAGCCGCTGTACTCGGTAGCGGTGCGGGGCGTACGGGCGCAGCAGCACCTCCAACTGATCGTCATCGACGGGCCGGCCGGTCAAGGCCCACCCCATGTCAGCAGCCACGTGGTAATCCCCGAAGCTGACCGCGTCGGCATCGCCGAGCGCCACATGGGCAACCTCAGCGACGGTCCACCGCCCAACACCGCGAAGAGCCAGCAGCCGGGCGCGAGCCTGCGGCAGCGGAAGGTCCGCGCACTCCTGCACTCTTCCAGCGCGAGCCACAGCCCCGCAGGCGGTCTCGGCCCGGCGCGCATCGACTCCCGCTTCGAGCCACCCCCAGGACGGGATCCGCGCCCACTCCTGGGCCTGTGGGGCCACCCGGAGCCCGCGTTCGCCCCACGGGCCGGGAGCCGGGGCGCCGTAGCGCCGCACCAGGCGGCGGTAGGCCCCGAACGCCTCCACCCCGGTGACGAGTTGCTCGATGATCGAGGGCACCAACGCCTCCAGCACCAGGCCGGTCTTGGGAACTCGCCAAGCCTCGAAGCGCCGCGCGGCCTGCGCGACGACCGGATGAAGAGGTGCGAACCCGCTGGGGTCGTCCTGCGCCCCGAGGACCTCCGGTAGGCGATCCAGGATCCATTGGCGCCCAGGCCCCCAGGCCCGCGCGGTGAGCTGCATGCCCGGGTGAGCGGCGGGTGCGAGCAGTTGCACCGCCACCGGCCCGCACGGGGTCTGCCAGCCCTTGATCAGGGTGCCGTCACCGGGCTCCAGCCAGGTGGGGTCCCCCGCGCCGCGCCGCATAACCTTCAACGTCAACCTGACGTCCACGGCAAATCCGGGCGCCCAGGTGCGGCTGGCTTCTGCGTTGTGGCCGGTCACGCCGTGATCTCGACAGCTCGCGCTCACCGGCGACGGAAGGTCAAGCGAACCAGTCCGTAGACCCCGTCCGCCTCTCGCAACGCGCTGGCCCGCGGCAACGCTCGGGACAAATCCCCGACGAGCGCCAAACCGCAGTCGTCGGCCCACGCCTCCAGGGCGTGCAACCCGGCCACGTCACAACCGCCGACCTCGCCCGCGCCCAGCGGCACGGTGAGCACCACCACGCCCCCGGGCATGAGCACCCGCCGAGCCAGTTGCAGTGTGTCCTGGACATTTCCCGCGGTACAGCCATCGGGGTAGACCCGACCCAAGACGCCGACCGTGGCATCTTCCGGCTCGCGCGGCAGCGCGACCACTTCCCGTCCGAGGCCCCGACCCCACCTGCGAGCCAGACAACGCCGAGATTCGCTCATGACGGCCACATGGGCGGCCGCGAGCTCATCCACCAGGTCGATCGCGAAGATCACGCCGGCCGCCGCCCAGGCACTTGCCGGGTCGCTGCCCTTGGCCATTCCGCGAGCGCCGGCCCACTGCTGAACCTTGCGTCCGTACTCACGCCCGGTCAGCACTGCGACCGGTTCCACAGCCTCCAGCGGCAGGTCCTGTTCGGGCGCCGGGTGAACCGGGCTCTCCACGTCCCAGATCGCCTGCAGCCCCACTCCGATACGCACGCTCGTAGCGCCCAGCCGGGTCGCCCTGGCTGCGGCTGCAGCATCGGGAACGATGAGTATGTCTGCTCGGGCCAGCAACCAGGCCACCGGCGCCAACCGCCACGGCGCAGCGCCGGGATCGGGAAGTCGATCCGCCAGCAGCACGACCCGCGGCCCAGCCTGTCTCCCCCCGACCAACCGCAGCGCCACCTGGAGGGCCACCATCTCCCCCGCCCGTCGGGGCAGCGCCGCCAAGACCGCGTCGGCGGTACGTATCGCAGCCGGGGTCGGCAGCGTCGTACGACCGACCCGGTGCGCCCAACTCAGCACGTCCACCTCGTGACCGGCGTCCATCAGGCGGCGAGCCAGGTTGCGCATCTGCGTCTGCAACGGGGCATGGTCGCGACGCGGACCGTCGAGAACGACTAGCCGCAGGCCGCTCGGCCCTGGTGGGGGAATCAGAGCACTCATCTCGCGGCGAGCCTACCCCCGCACCGGCGCGCAACAGGCGCCGATTTGCTCCACGGTGCGTCGTCGGTTAGGAAGCGGTCATGAGCATCCAACGCCTGGACGGCCTTTCCAGCGCCCTGGGCCGCGGAGAGACCGGCCGTCCCCGATTGACGTGGTACGCCCAAGACGAACGCATCGAGCTCTCCGGCCGGGTGCTGAACAACTGGGTGTGTAAGGCCACGAACCTGCTCATCGAAGAGTTCGACATCCAACCCGCAGCGGTGATCAGCCTGGAGGTGCCGGTGCACTGGCGCGCTTGTTACTGGGCGTTGGCCGCCTGGCGCCTGGGCGCAACGGTGCATGTCGTGGCAGGTTCCCAGGGGCCCAGCGCCCCCGCCGCCCGCGACGGCGATCTCGCCGACGTGCGGATCGTGCTGGCCGGGACCCCTGCAAGCGGCGACGTGGTGGCGCTCACCCCGGCGTCCCTGGCTCGAAGCGCCGGTGTGGCGCTGCCACCGGGGCACTTGGACGAAGCAGCGGTGCTGTCCACCTACGGCGATGAAGCCGAGGCGCCGCAGCAGGCCGACCCGCAGGCCGAGGCGCTGCTCGGCCCGAATCTGCGGTTGACGTTCGCACCGGACCCCTGCGGCCAAGCCCAGCGCCGCGGACTGCTGCACACCGCAGACCTGGGTATTGCTCTCGCGGCTGCCGCGCAACTATGGAGCAACGACGGTTCGTTGGTGCTGGTGGAGCCGCGCTGGGGGGCGATCCAGGGCGAAGCGGAACTGCAGCGGATCGCCGCTGTGGAGTCTGCGACGCTGCTCCAGGCCGGAGACACCGAGTCGCCGAGCTGAGGGATCAGCGCAGCGACCAGTCCGCCGCCGCCCACCAGGTCTGTTCTGAAACCACACCAGTGGCGGGCAACCCGTACCGGCGCTGCAGCTGAGTGACGGCCTGCTGGGTCTTGGGGCCGAACGAAGCATCGACACCCACGCCCACCAGCCTCTGCAGCGCGCTCACCTCGCGGCCGGCCGAACCCCGCTGCAGGGAGATACGGGTGTAGCTGAGCCATGGATAGGCGCTCAGTTCGATACGGTTCCAGGTCCGCAAGTCGACCACCGCGGTCGGCGCCAACCGCCACCGCTTCTGCACTGCCTTGATCGCCTCGCTGGTGGGCCCATCGACCCTGCCGCTCAGCGGCACCCCGAGCGCCAACTGCAAGTGGTGGATGGCGGCACCCCGGGCATGGCCGGGTCGCAGCACGACCTTCTTGTACGCCCCCAGCGGCTGCGGCACGCTCTTCGGCACTGGCAGCGTCCCGCTGGGGTTGCTGTCCTTCTTAGGCGGCGCAGGCGCCGGGGTGGGGCGTTCGTCGGTGCTCATCGGGCGGGTGAGTCCGGCGGTGGGAACCAGCCGCGCCCAGGTCGCCTTGTCCAAGGCCCCGCTGCGGGGCAGTCCCGTGCGGGCCTGGTAGGCCAGAACAGCCTTGCGGGTCACTGCCCCGAACTGCCCGTCGGCGGTGATCCCCAATGCCGTTTGAGCTGCCCCGATGTCGTCGTGCCGCGCCCCCAGCAGGTACACCGGGTAGGCCGAGGCCGGAGCCGGAGGCAATGTCTTAGGGCAGGGCGTGGTGCGCGCGCCGGTGTAGATCGGCGCAGGCTGACCGGCATAGACCCGGCAGGGTCCGAAGTCGGGACGGGACAAAGCTGTGCCGGTCCACCACGACGTGCGCTTCATCGCCCCGTCCCAGGTCAGGGAGAGGTGGATGTGATCGGTATGGGGGTTCGGCCCCGTGTAGGGGCTCCAGCCGCGTTCCGGTGCGTAGGCGCGCCAGGTTTTGCGGTCCCAGATGATGTACATGACGCCCAACCGGCGAGCGACCTCGCCGTTGTTGGCGGTCAGCCAGGACAGCGTCGATGTGGCGACCGCCCGTTCGGTGGGGTTCTCGGCGCTCAACATCCAGTCGACGGCTCGCCCCTCGTGATGCTCGCTGACTCCCCCGGTGCACAAGCGCGAGACCCCGAAACGGCCCGTGGCGTAGGTGTCCACGAGCAACCGGCCCAAAGCAACCGCTCCCGGGCGATCCACCGGGTCGCAACTGGTTGCTCCTTGATAGGTGGGCCGGAGGTCCAGCGCGGCCGGCAGTGAGCGGGACGCCTTCGGCACGCTCAGCATCGGTGCGGAGCCCGAGACGGTGGTCGAGGTTTGCGCCGAGGACACCGGGTCTTGCTGGTCGCCCTCGGCCAGCGCCGAGGTCGCGGTACTGAGCACCACCAGGGCGGCCAAGGCGCCGGCACAAGCCCGAACCGGCAAACGCGCAGGACGCGTGGACGCAGGGGACATGAGGGTGGCCTTCCGTCGTGCTTTTCCGGCGGCCGCACCCAGCGCAACCACCCGCTCCGGTCTGTTTCCAGATCGGCCACGACTCCCCCAACGTGAGGAAGGCCACGAAACCGGCCCAGCCCGGTAGAGTCCGCTGGCATGGACAAAGTCGTCGCCAGCGCGGCCGAAGCGGTCGCTGATATCCCCGATGGTGCTTCTCTCTCGGTCGGGGGGTTCGGCCTGTGCGGCATCCCCTCCACCCTGATCGGTGCGCTGCACGATGCCGGCACATCCGGGCTACGAGTGGTGTCGAACAACTGCGGCGTAGACGACTGGGGGCTGGGCATTCTCCTTCGGGACAAGCGCATCGTTCGTATCCAGGCCTCCTACGTCGGAGAGAACAAGGAATTCGAACGGCAGTACCTCTCCGGTGAGCTCGAGGTCGAGCTGACCCCGCAGGGCACGCTCGCGGAGAAGCTACGCGCCGGTGGTTCCGGCATCGCCGCGTTCTTCACCCAGACCGGCGTTGGTACCCAGGTCGCTGACGGCGGGCTACCACTGCGCTACGGCTCCCAGGGTGAGGTTGTCATGTCCTCCCCCGCCAAGGAGACCCGCACCTTCACCGTCGACGGTCAGGAGAGGGCGTTCGTCCTCGAAGAAGCCATCACCTGCGACTTCGGCCTGGTGCGCGCCTGGAAGGGCGACCGGCACGGCAACCTCGTCTTCCACAAATCTGCCCGTAACTTCAACCCGCTGACCGCGATGGCCGGTCGAATCACCGTCGCCGAGGTTGAACACCTCATGGAACCCGGCGAGCTCGACCCCGACGACATTCACCTGCCGGGTATCTACGTGCAGCGCGTCGTGGAGTTGACGCACGAGCAAGCCAGGAGCAAGCGCATCGAGAAACGAACGGTCCGCCCACCGGCTCCGCCTGCCGGAGCGGGCTCCGACAACGAGGAAGGCGACAACTGATGGCCCTGACGCGCGAGCAGATGGCGGCACGCGCCGCCAAGGAGCTCTCCGACGGTGACTACGTCAACCTCGGCATCGGGTTGCCGACGCTGGTCCCCAACTATGTCTCTGACGACGTGGAACTGGTGCTGCAGTCCGAGAACGGCATCCTCGGTGTGGGCGCCTACCCTGCCGAGGAGGACGTCGATCCCGACCTGATCAACGCCGGGAAGGAGACCGTCACCACTCGTCGCGGCGCGAGTTTCTTCGACTCTGCGATGAGCTTCGGGATGATTCGTTCCGGCAAGGTCGATGCGGCCATCCTCGGCGCGATGCAGGTCAGCGTGGCCGGAGACATCGCCAACTGGATGATTCCCGGCAAGATGGTCAAGGGCATGGGCGGGGCCATGGACCTGGTGCACGGCGCCAAGAAGGTCATCGTGCTGATGGAACACAACGACCGTAAGGGCGGGCCGAAGATTCTGCCCGAATGCACGCTGCCCATCACCGGGCTGGCTGTCGTGCAGCGCATCATCACCGATCTGGCCGTCATCGATGTCACTGCTGATGGCCTGGTGTTGCGCGAGCTCGCTCCCGGGGTCACCCAAGATGAGGTCCGTGAACGCACCGGGGCGCCGCTGCGCATCGACCTGACCGACGCACCGTTGGACGCCATCGCCGCCGGGTAGTCCCGCGCGCACCCAATGCGCAGAAGCTGATGGAGCCCGGCGGCCTGCGCCGGGCTCCATCGGCTTTCGGGGTGATCAGCCGAGCAGTTTGGCCTGGGCCTTGCTCGCAGCCGAGCGGGCGCCGAAGCCAGCCGCAGCCGTGCCGGGGTACACCCACGCTCGCCCTGCGCTATCGCGCACCAACAGGTCGGCCCGGTTGTCCCCGGTCAGGTCCAGAAGGCGGACCGCAGTCATGCCGGACCAACCGCGGCCCAGGGTGTTGACCCCCACGATCCGGCCACCGGCGGCCCCCTTCATGACCTTCATCTGGCCTGAAGCGGTGATCGCGACGACATCCAGGCGACGGTTACCGCTGATGTCGGCCGACCCGAACAGGCGTGTCAGGCCCGAAGGGGAGCCCGGCACCGGCACCGGCGACGCGCTCTTGCCACCGGGCAGTCCCCGGGCCACGACGAGGCGTCCCAGCCGCAGGCTGAGAACATCGGTGTTGCGGTCCCCGATCCAGTTCACCCGCAGCGCATCAGCGCCGGCCCGAATTTTGCCCGGCGCCGGGGCAACTGGGGCTATCGGTCCGGGTTTCCCGGCTTGCCCAGGCCGTTGGGTGCCGGAGGCGCCGCCCACGGCTGGGAAGGCGAACCAGTCCGAGCGCAGGCCGAGAGTTGATCGAAGCTGGGCGCCGGAGACGTCCTTGGTTGCAGCGCTTCCTTCCAGGCGCACCGTGCCCACCCGGCCACCGAGCGGGCCGTTCCCGTCCCGGCGCAGCACTCGGATCGTCTGCAACGTGCCCAGGCCGTATTTCTTCTCCAAGGTGCTCACGTTCACCTGCTTGGACCAGGTGTGCACGGTGTTGGCCATCCGCCCGTCGTACGGGTCCGGCTTGGCAACCTGAGAGAACGCGCCACCGTCGACGGTGTAGCCGCCGTTGCTGGCGGAGAACTCTGCGTGCACAAAGCCGCCCGAGGGCGTGCGCAGCACGGCGCCCTTGGTGGTTTGGATAGCGGCGTCGGCACGGGCGCTGTCGTGAACGGTCCGCGTCGCACCGCGGTAGCTGGCCGCGGGTTTGTAGACCTGACAGGTGATGGTGTCGCAGATATCCCACACCGAACCAGCGGCACGTTTACGCGCCCGGTAGCTGGCCGCGTAGGTGCGGGCCGCCACGGACTGGGCAGCCAACGCCTGCGAGTGCCAGGAGGTCGGCATCTCGCTAGGCACCACCCCGCGCAGATAGCTCTCCATGTTCGTGTTGAGTACGGTGATTGCCTTACCGCCGGAGGGAAACACCGAGATCGAGCCGGTGAACTCCTCGACCAGCCCGTTCGGCATACTCACGCGCACCCGGCCAGTGGGGGCGGACAGCACGATGGCGGTCTTGGAGCCAAGTCGGCCTACCGAGTAAGGCCGCCAGATTCCAGCAGCATCGCGGTACTCCATCGCCAAGCTGGCGCCGCCCACGATCCGCCACGCCGTGTAGGTGGCTCCGGTGGGTAGACGGCGAGCGGTGCGGCCGACGGTGTAGGTCAGCCCGTCTTGGGCTGGCAGCATCGTCGAGCCGTCGTTGTCCCGGGAGATCCACACCCGCATCGAGGAGTCGGTCAAGGTGGCAGCCTTCGCGCCCGGATAGTAGAAGTCGATGATCGACTGCCAGTTCAGACCGGCGTCAGCGGCTCCGTAGGCACCCCACTGGCTCATGCCGCGGCCGTGGCCGAAGCCGCGCCCTTCCAGGGTGAGCACTCCGTCGGCGGGGCGGGGCGAGACCTCCTCTGCGTGGGCTGGTAGGGCACCGGGCGCCATCGTGCAGGTGAGCGCCGCCGCAGCCATCGCGGCAAAAAATCGGTGATCGGGCCGGCTGTGGGGTCGACGAGTCACGATTGCCCCATCGGCCCGAGGCCTGGGTGGCTGAGCACAACGAGCCCCTAGCCGGACCCGGCACGAGCGCCGCGGCAACCCCCACCCTCACCCTGAAACCGTTCTCACCAGTGGGTTTTCACTATCTCGTGACGCGCCTCAGGGGCGGAGAATCTCCGCCCCTGAGTGCCCGACAATGCTGGTTACAGCTCGATCATGCGCCCGCTCGCGGCGGATTCGATGACAGCCTCGGCCACCCGCACCGTCGCCAAGCCCTGGGACAGGGTGACGATGTCGGCGTCCTTGCCCAGGACGGCGTCACGGAAGTTCTCGTGCTCGACCAGCAACGGCTCCCGCTTGGCAATGGCGTAGCGGACCACGTCCCCTTCGGAGACGCCCCGGAAGTTGGCGATGTCGCCCCAGACGGTCTTGATTTCACCGTTGGCGTGGAAGGTCAGATCTGCGGTCAAGGTGTCGGCGATGAACGCGCCCTTGGCGCCGGTGATGACGGTGACCCGTTCCTTGAAGGGAGAGAGCCAGTTCACCAGGTGGCTGGTGATCGTGCCGTCAGCAAGCTGACCGGTGATCGAGACCATGTCCTCGAACTCCCGGCCGCTACGGAAGGCGGTGCGGGCAGCCACGGAGGTGAACGGCTGCTGACGCACCCAGCTGGTGAGGTCGATGTCGTGCGTGGCCAGGTCCTTCACGACGCCGACGTCGGCAATGCGAGCCGGGAAGGGACCCTGGCGACGGGTGACGATCTGGTAGACATCGCCTAGCTCGCCGGCCTCCAGCCTGGCCCGCGCCTGCTGCAACGCGGGGTTGTAGCGCTCGATGTGCCCGACCGCTCCGACCAGGCCCTTCGCCTCGAACGCCGAGGCGATCCGCTCGGCCGAGGGGGTGTCCTGGGCCAGCGGCTTCTCGATCATGGCGTGCACCCCGGCCTCGGCCAGAGCGAGCCCGACTTCCTCGTGGTAGATCGTGGGAACCGCGACCATGCAGTAGTCGAGCTTGTTGGCTAGGAGTTCCTCGATGGTGGCGACCAGGGGGCGACCCTTGGCGACCCCGTGCGGATCCTGCCCGGAGGCGTCCGCGACGGCGACCAGGTCGACGCCCTCCAGCCCGGCCAGAACCCGTCCGTGGTGACGCCCCATCATGCCCAGGCCGATCAGACCTGCTCGCAAGTTCGCCATCACGCACCTGCCTTCGCGAGTGCGCTGACAGCGGCCACGATGCGCTCCAGGCCCTGCTGGTCGACGCTGGGGTGTACTGGCAGCGAGAGGCACTCACGAGCTGCCTTCTCGGTCTCCGGAAGCTCGGGGTGTGAGCTTGCCGCGAAGGGCGCCAAGCGGTGGTTGGGCACCGGGTAGAACATGCCGGAGCCGATGTTGTATTCGCTCTTGAGCGCGGCGGAGAAGTCGTCGCGGCCCTCCGGAACCCGAATCGTGTACTGGTGGTAGACGTGCACCGCCCCCTGGGCCACCGAGGGCACGACGACGCCTTCGAGGTTGGCGCTGAGGAAAGCGGCGTTCTGCTGGCGCTTGGCCGTCCAGGCGTCGACCTTCTTGAGCTGTTCGCGGCCGATCGCGGCGTGGATGTCGGTCATCCGGTTGTTCAGGCCGACGACCTCGTTGTGGTACTGCTTTTCCATCCCCTGGTTGCGGTAGAGACGCACCTTGCGGGCGACCTCGGCGTCAGCGCAAGAAACCATGCCACCCTCACCCGAGGTCATGTTCTTGGTCGGGTACAGGCTGAACATGCCGAACGTGCCGAAGGCACCCACCGGGGTCCCGTTCAGCGAGGCGCCGTGAGCCTGCGCGGCGTCTTCGAAAATCATCAGGCCATGCTTGTCTGCCAGCGCCTGCAGCGCCGGCATGTTGGCCGGGTGTCCGTAGAGGTGCACCGGCATGATCCCGACGGTGCGCTCGGTGATCGCGGACTCGACGCTGGCAGCATCCAGGCAGAACGATCCGGGCTCGATGTCGGCGAACACGGGGGTCGCGCCGGTGAGTGCCACGGAGTTGGCGGTCGCGGCGAACGTGAAGGAGGGCACGATCACTTCGTCGCCCGGGCCCACGCCCGAGGAGAGAAGACCCAGGTGCTGCCCCGACGTTCCGGAGTTGACGGCGACGCATTCACGGCCCAGGCCGAAGTGCGCAGCGAACTCTTCCTCGAACGCCTTGACCTCCGGGCCCTGTGCGATCATGCCGCTCTGCAGCACTCGGTCGACCGCTGCGCGCTCCTCATCACCGATGAGGGGTTTAGCAGGAGGGATGAAGTCGGTCATGTCGGAGAGGCCCCTTCCAGGCGTACCGCTGTTCGTTGGGGACCCACTTTGGTCGCGGGGCCCCTGCTCGTGCGGGCGGACGCACCTGGCCCGTCGCCCGTTTTCTTTCGCCTGGGGCGCCGATCACTCGACGCGGTGGCGGTAGCTCCTGGATGTGACCTTCAGGGCAGAATGGGCGACGACCGGCTCGACCGTCACTGACGGCCAGCCTACAGTCGCCCCTCGTTTGCACATGGAAGGTCACCCCACATGAAGGTCCTGAGTGTCGTCGGTGCACGTCCGCAGTTCGTCAAGCTCGGCCCTGTCGCCACGGCGCTCACGGCGGCGGGCGTGGAGCACGTCATCGTCCACACGGGTCAGCACTACGACGCGGTGATGTCGGATGTGTTCTTCCAGGACCTCGGCATTCCAGACCCGGATGTGCACCTGGGCGTCGGCTCGGGCAGCCACGGTGTGCAGACCGGCACGATGCTCGCTGGTCTCGACCCGGTGTTGCAGGAGCACCAGCCCGACTGGGTGCTCGTCTACGGCGACACCAATTCGACGCTGGCCGCGGCGGTCTCAGCGGTCAAGATGCACCTGCCCATCGCCCACCTGGAGGCCGGGCTGCGCTCGTTCAACCGGCGCATGCCCGAGGAGCACAACCGGGTTCTCACCGACCACGCCGCCGATCTGCTGCTCGCCCCCACCGAGGAGGCGATGAAGCACCTCGCGCACGAGGGCCTGGCCGAACGCAGCGTCATGGTCGGTGATGTCATGACCGACGTGTGCCACATGGTGCGCGACACCGTGGCCGACACCCCCCTGGCCGACGCGCTGGACGTCTCGGGAGCCGGGTCCATCGACCTGGAGCAGCCGTACCTGCTGGCCACGATCCACCGCCCTGACAACACCGATACCAAGGAGCGCCTCGCGGCCGTGCTCGACGGGCTGCGCGCTGCCCCCGCTCCGGTGATCCTGTTGGCCCACCCGCGCCTGGTCGCCAAGGCCACGGAACACGGACTGTCGCTGGAGGGCGGGTCGCTGTTCGGCACCTCTCCGCTGGCCTACCCGCAGATGGTGCGCGCCGTCATGGGCGCTGCGGGCGTCGTCACGGACTCCGGCGGCCTGCAGAAGGAGGCCTTCCTCCTCGGCACGCCGTGCACCACGATCCGACCCGAGACCGAATGGGTCGAGACGCTGGAGAACGGCTGGAACATTCTCGACAACGACCTCACCCAGCTCCCCCATGTCGCTGTTCGCCCCGCCCCCACCGCCGAGCGCGGCACCCCCTACGGCGACGGCCACACTGCCGACCGCGTCGCGCAGGTACTCATCGACAA
Source organism: Gephyromycinifex aptenodytis (assembly GCF_012277275.1). GTDB lineage: Bacteria > Actinomycetota > Actinomycetes > Actinomycetales > Dermatophilaceae > Gephyromycinifex > Gephyromycinifex aptenodytis. Next base: position 1,040,572 of record NZ_CP051155.1, read on the forward strand.
GGCGCGCTGAGCTCGCGTCCACCCGCCTTGGCGCGCGGGTGGACGCTGATCCGAAGCGCGAGCGAGTTTTCCGGGCCGCCTCGGGCGGTCCGGAATCATGCGCGTCACGACGACGCAGGACGAGCTGAGGTTCAGGTGAGCGTCTCGACGATGACCTTTTTGACGATCTCGGCGTCGTTGGGGATCTGCATGACGTGACGCTCGGCGTCGGCAAGGTAGGCGAAGGCCTCGGGCACTTCGGGTTCGCGCCCGACGGCCTCGACGATGGTCTGGGCGAACTTCACCGGCAGAGCCGTCTCCAGCACGACGATCGGGGAGGACACCTCGCCCGCGTCGAGCACGTCGAACGCGACCTTGAGAGCATCGGCGGTGTGCGGGTCGACGAGGACCCCATACTTCTTCTCGACGGCCGCGATCGTGGCAATCCGGTCGGCGTGCGTCGATGCGCCGGAGAGGAATCCGTACTCCGAGCGGGCCTTTCCGAATGCGGGGTCATCGGATAGGTCGAAACCCTCGCCGGTGCCGAGCCCGCCGAACAGCTCGGCGATGCGGGCGCCGTCGCGGCCGAGCAGGTCGAAGACGAAGCGCTCGAAATTGCTGGCCTTGGAGATGTCCATGGACGGCGAGGAGGTCTCCTGCGTCTCGGAATTCGTGCGAACGCGGTAGACGCCGGTGCGGAAGAACTCGTCGAGGACGTCGTTCTCGTTGGTCGCGACGACCAGGGCCTCGATCGGCACGCCCATGCACCGTGCGACGTGCCCCGCGCAGACGTCACCGAAGTTGCCGGTGGGCACCGAGAACGACACCTTCTGAGTTTCGGCGTCGGGCTGACCCTCGGTGGCGCGCAGCCAGCACGCGACGTAGTACACGACCTGCGCGAGCAGTCGCGCCCAGTTGATCGAGTTGACCGCGCCGAGGCGGTGGAGCTCTTTGAAGTCCAGGTCGGAAGCGACGTGCTTGACGATGTCCTGGCAGTCGTCGAATACGCCTTGCACGGCCATGTTGACGACCTTTGGATCGTCGACGCTGAACATCTGGGCTTGCTGGAACGGCGTCATGCGCCCGGAGGGGCTCAGCATGAAAACGTGGATCCGCTCGCGGCCCTTCATCGCGAAGATGGCCGAGCTGCCGGTGTCGCCGCTGGTTGCGCCCAGGATCGCCAGCGAACTGTCGCGCCGGGTGAGTTCGTATTCGAACAGCTCCCCCAGCAGTTGCATTGCCATGTCCTTGAACGCGGCGGTGGGGCCGTTGCTGAGGTGCCCGATGAACAGACGGTCATCCAGGTGCGTGACCGGGACGATCTCCTCGGTCATGAACTTTTCTGCGGTGTAGGCGCGTTCGCAGATACCCCGCAGATCATCACTGGGGATGTCGTCGATGAACAGCGTGAGGACCGCGTGCGCCAGCGCCGGGTAGCCCTCCTCGTTCAGGATGCGCCGCCAGTCCGCGAGCGTCGCAGCGTCCACCTGCGGGTAGCTCTGGGGCAGGTACAGGCCGCCGTCAGGGGCCAGACCGCCGATCAGGATGTCGCAGAACTGCTGCGAGGCATCGCCACTGGCATCACGAGTAGAGAGATAGCGCACGCCCCCAGGGTAGGGGGCCTGCGCCCCAGGTTCGAACAGGCGCGCGATCGCTGCCGCCCGCGGACCGCTCACGCCCCCTGGGAGCTCACTCTTGGCTCAGTCCCATCCCGCGGCGACCGATGTCGTTGAGTTCGTCCTCGCGGAATCGGTTGGGCCAGTCGGCCTCGTAGTTTTCCTCGGGAAAGTCGAAGGGGCTCTCGCCGCCGCGGAATGCCTTGCGCACCAGGTCGGAGTAGTCCTCGTTCTTGCGGCACCAGGGCGCGGCGGGGATGTACATGACGTTGCCCCACCCCTGCTGGTCGGCGACGGGTTCCACGCCGTGGATCATGTCGCAGTGCCACCAGACACTGTCGCCGGGGTGCACGTCGGGGATCACGCTCTTGGCGCGCATCAGCAGCGGGTGCCAGCGGTCGTTGGCGGGGAACACCTGGTTGGGCAGGACGCCGCACATGTCGTCCTCGGGGACGTCGGGCATGAGGGGCCGCAGCATCAGGTAGGCCATCGCGTGTGGCACTGGCACGGTGAACAGCACGCCCTGGTCGTTTGTCATCTCTGACAGAGCCGTCCAGCCTTGGAAAGTGCGAAAGGCCGAACACATCGTCGTGCCCGGGAACTGTTCAGCCTCGGTGCGGTAGGCGGCATCCCACGGGTCGTACGCCTCGACGTTGCCGTCGAACAGGTGCCGGAAGTGCCGCTGGTAGCCCTGGCTCATCCACAGGTCCAGGGTGCCTGGGTCCAGGTGTGCGCCCAGGCCTGCGGAGTCGGCTCCCGGGGGACGGCGACGGATCCGGTCGGGGTAGAGGCTGTCGCGGTTCGGGTCGAACCACTGCCTGCCTTCGGATTCGCTGGTCCAGAACGAGTTGAGGAACGCCTGCGTGCGCGCCATGCGGGGGCTCTGGCGCGCCTCCATCTGCGCTGGGCTCCAGTACACGGGGTAGATCTCCGGCTTGCTCCCGACGCTGCCGAAGAAGTCGTCCCCGGGGCCGCGGTAGTTCTCGAAGAACTTGTTGGAATCGACGTACTCGACGATCTCCTGGTCCCAGCGCTGGGCTTGCTCACGCTCGAACGTCCCGCGGACCACCGCGCACCCGCGCAGTTGCACCAGCTCACGCAGGTGCGCGGGGACGGTGCCCGCTTCGATGTCGGCATACTCGATCTGGGGCCAGACGTTCTCACCCCGGGCCGCGGCCGCTTCGATCTCCTCGACCTCCGCGGCGATCTTGGCCTCGATGACGGCGAACACCTCCGGCACGGTGTGTCCGGACGCCTCGATACGGGCGCGCAGCGCGACCTTGATCTGCCGGATCGCCCCGGGCGGATCCTGCGGGATGCTCTCCCAATGCGGCAGCGGCGGCAGGGAGTCAGTGCCGGACTGGTCGGTCGTGGTCGTCATCGTCGACTCCTTCGTTCACGCGACCCGTCGGGGCGCACTCCCAATGTTCTTGAACCCTACGCTGCTGCTCCGCACCGCTTTGACGAGCCGTCACACCCGCTGGTTGGCGGCGTTGCTTCCCGCTTGTTATCGCAGCGCTGGTGTCGGTGGCGCCGCCGATGCGGGGTCGTGGCGATCCATCTCGATCCCACGAACCCGTTCTGGCTGACGGACCGGCAGGCGCCCGGTTCGGGTGTCTACGCCAGGACACGACCCAGCCACATATGGCCGAGCCCGGGCCCCGTCCAGGTGACGTGGGCCCGGGCTCGGCTCGTGCTGTTGACCTCTTGCCTCAGGCGCGGCCGACAGTCCGGAAGGCGATGCCGTCGAACCTGCTCTGGTCGAGGTGGTCGCGGCCATCGACGACGACGCTGACGCCGGGCAGGTCGTCCTTGGACAACGAGCGGTACTCGGCGTGGTCGGCCTGGACGATGGCGACGTCAACGGCGTCGCCGAGGTGGTAGGGCTCCCACCCGAACGACACGAGCTCCTCGTCGGTGTACATCGGGTCGTGCACGAAGACCTGCGCCCCTTCGGCACGTAGCGCCTCGACGGTGGCGAAGACTCCGGAGAACGCGGTCTCCTTGACGCCGCCACGGTAGGCAGCGCCGAGGACGACGACCCTCTTGCCGTTCAGGTCGCCGGCCGCGCCCTTGGCGATGCCGACGGTGTAGGACGGCATTTCGGCGTTGGCCTCACGGGCGGCCCGTACCACGGTGGCCTCAGGGTCGTTCCACAAGTAGAGGCGCGGGTAGACCGGGATGCAGTGGCCGCCGACGGCGATGCCGGGGCGGTGGATGTGGCTGTAGGGCTGGGAGTTGCTCGCTTCGATGACCTGGTACACGTCGATGCCGTTGGCGGCGGCGAACCGGCCGAACTGGTTGGCAAGCCCGATGTTGACGTCGCGGTAGGTGGTCTCGGCCAGCTTGGCCATCTCCGCGGCTTCCGCGCTGCCCAGATCCCAGACACCGTTACCGCGTTCCAGGTCGGGGCGCTCATCGAAGTCCAGGACGTCGGTGTAGAACTGCCGCGCCCGTTCGGCGCCCTCACTCGAGAGCCCACCGATGAGCTTGGGGTATTTGCGCAGGTCGGCGAAGACCCGCCCGGTCAGCACCCGCTCCGGTGAGAAGACGAGGTGGAAGTCTTTGCCCTCGACCAGCCCGGAGCCCTCTTCGAGCATCGGCTTCCACCGGGTGCGGGTGGTGCCCACCGGCAGCGTGGTCTCGTAGGAGACCAGGGTGCCCGGGCGCAAGCCGCGGGCGATGTCCTGCGTCGCCGAGGTCATCCAGCCGAAGTCCGGGATTCCGTCGGCGTCGACGAAGAGCGGAACGACCACAACGACGGCGTCGCTGTTGGACACCGCGGTGGCGGTGTCGGTGGTGGCCTCCAGGAGCCCGGCCTCGACAGCCTCGGACAGTTTGGTCTGCAGGTCGTGCTCGCCGGGGAAGGGCTCGCGCCCGTCGTTGACGCTCGCAACGACGGCTGGATTGACGTCGGCCCCGAGAACACGGTGCCGTTTGCTCGCGAACTGCACGGCGAGGGGGAGGCCGATCTTTCCGAGACCGACGACGGTGATGTTCACGTGGATTCCTCACTGTTCGGGAGTGCTGTGCGCGGCCTGGCCCGGCGGGGTGCGCCGAGGAGGACGTCCATCGCCGATCCTAGGCGCTTGGGCCCGGTCGCTAACGCAAGGTGGTGTCGGCGGCCCGGTCGTGGACCACTGCAGCCAGCGCGTCGACCACGCGCGGGTCGTACTCGTGCCCCAGCCCGAGGTAGATCCGCTCCAGGGCTGCCGCTTCCCGCTCCGTTCGCGCGCTCGCCGCGCCGCGCCGGTCCCCGGCAGGCGGATGCTCCCCCATCGCCGAACTGGTCACCAGGTCATCGAAGGCGTTCGCCACCTTGATGATGCGGCTGCCCAGCGGCAACGGATGCGCCCGAGAGACCACGTGGTGGTAGGGAACTGCCTGCTCGCGGATGATTTCTGCCTCACGGGCGAGCACCTGTGTCTGCCCCACGATGCTGGCCCCTTGGGAGGCAATCCATTCCTGATCGTTCGGGGCGGCCAACAAGGTCGCCCCAGCCGGGATCGGGCGACGCAGATGAACTTGCCCCAGGTCGTGCAGCAGCGCCGCCCGTTCCAGCTCTGCGGCGGCACGCCCGGCCACCCCCAACCGCTCGCCGATCTGTAAAGACAACCGGGCGACCCGCTCTGCGTGGCCGCGCCGCACCAGCCCGGTCGTCTCCGGGATGCAGGACAGCGCTGCAACGGTTTGACGGTAGGAGTGGCGCACCTCGTCATGGCGGCGGACCGCCGCGTGGTTGATGGCCAGCGGCACCAAGAGGACCGGCAGCGCCGCCAGCCCCAGCGCGCTTTGCGCCACCGAGACCAGCACTGCGGTGATGGCCGCCACCGACCCGAGGGCGAATGTGTCACGGACGTCTTCCATGACTGTGGCCAGCCAGCGCCGCCACGGCGGGCGCAGCGAGTCCAGGTGTCGCAGAGGCGGCTCCAAGAACAGCACACAACCCACCAGGGCCAGGAGCACCACCGCCTGCACCCACCCTGGTCTTCCGCTGAGCTGCCCGGCCAGGCTCTGACCGTTCCAGTCGATGTCGCGAAGGATGATCGACATCATCGTGACGGTGACCAGGCGCGGCAGGATCCCCCGGAACAAGCCCGTAGGTCGACCGGCGCGGATCATGGTTCCGGCCAGCCCTCCGACGATGAGCCCGACAGCCGTGACCCCGAGGACCTCCAGACTGGAGACGACAGCGGGCCCCGAGGGCAGATCGATGGTCAGGGCCAGCGCCAGGGCCGAAGTGGCTCCGATATCGGCGGTGCGCAGGATCCGACGCTCATGAGCATTGATGATCTCGCCCACGGTGATCGTCAAGCAGAAGGTCAACAGCACCAAACCGTGCAATTGCCATCCGCTGCGCGTGTCATAGCCAGGCAAGAGCAGCAGCGCGCTCAACCCCAGCAGCACGCCGACGCACACGACCATCGTGACCGCGACGGGCCGCAGCTGATAACGAGGCAGCATCATGATTGGGCCCCCTGGGAGGGGATGGTCTGTAAAACATCGCGTTCCCGACGGCCCAGCGCCTGACCCAACGCCGCGACGACGGCCGGGTCGAAGCGATCGGCTTGGCGTGCCAACGTGTCGACCGCGTCGTGCAGTGCCACCCCCGATTCCTGGACTTCGATGATGCGATCGGCGGCATCGGCCACGGCCAGAATGCGCGAAAGCAGCGGGATTTCTTCTCCGCCTAACCCGCTGGGCCCGCCTTTGCCGTCCATGCGCTCAGCTTGGTGACGGATGGCGGTAGCTGCCTGGGCTAGGAAATCCACCTTGGAGACAACTTCGTAGGCAGCGGCCGCGCGATCTTGGGCGCTTCGGGGTTACTCGGGTGCAGGCAGGTCTGATTCCACAACACAACCGTCAGCCGATCCGATCGCGTGCAGCATGGCCGCGTATCTGAGCACCCGCAGTTGTCCGGCGCGCAAACCCAACTGGTTGCCGATAGCTTCGGCATAGGCTCCGACCCGGTCAGCGTGCGCGGCGCCTTGCGGACCGGTCCCGGCATCGACAAGTGTCTCCAGGATTCGGCGGTGCGCGCGTTTCTCTTCGGCGTACTGCGCGTGAATCCACCGGGTCACCAGCAGCGGCGCCGTAATGAGCAGGGCCGCCAGCGGACCTACCCTGCCGGGCACCCACAGCACAGCCAGGATGAAGGCGATGACTCCGTGCCCCAGGTACAGCGGGATCGTGTAGATGAGCGATTCGACGACGAGAGAGCGCACTTCGCCCGCCGTCGGGGCCCGCATCAGCAGCAGGACCGTCAGGTTTGCAGCGAACAGCGCGGCGTCGGCAGCCAACAGCGGGAGCAGCACATGCTCGGTGAGGCTGGGCACGCTGGTGCCGATGGCCACCCAGCCACGCTGGGTCTGCACCGCTAGGGCCCCGTCCACGGCCAAGGCACCTCCGGCGATCCGGTAAGCCACCGCCGCGACCGCAGTGCTGAAGGCAATCATCGCTGCGTTGAACAGGTGGTCACTGGACCATCGGTGGCGAGCATCGAGGAGTGCTGCGCCGACACCGGCGAGCACCGCCCCGACGGGCCCGAGCAGCACCAGCGACCCCAACAACACCACAGCGGTGAAGGAGAAGGCCACGTGCTCTTCGGCTGCCCGGGTCCGTAAGCCGGCGCTCGCGGCGCCCATGACCAACATGATCACCAGCGGCAGGGCGTGGTCGAGCCCGAACGCTACCCCGCGGGCCGCGAAGACGGTCAGTGCGGCGCCGAGAACCGAGATCGCGACGGCTACCCGGAACAGCGTCGAGCGCCCTCCCCCGGCTTTGGAGCGGGAGCGGGCGCTCGATCGTGGCGTACTCATGGAGCCTCGCCGATGCAGCGGTGACCCATTGAACTGAGCAAGCCTGCTGCGCAGCGGCCGAGGGACTTCATCCCCCGATCATAGGCTCAACTCAAACTGCTGAGTGATACCACCAGAAACGGGATGTGGGCGCTGCCGAGTGGTACCACCAAAAGCGCGATGAACTCATGACGACTCCTTAAGTGCCTCTTGACGTTCTCTTGACTCGCGTCCTGCACCAACGGGATTCGCATCCCCCGTCCGATGGCTGCAGGGAGGTTTGGGAAGGGGTAAAACGCGACGAAGCTTGTTCGAATGATCACCTCGAACAACTTCCACAATAGCCGCGAAAACCCTTTGGAACCAGTTTGTTTGGCGAATTTGCCAGGTATTTAACAATGATTGCCTTGAATCCATTAGGAACACTCGTCCAATTCGTTCGTCCGATTTGGACGCCCATTCAAGACACTTAACTGGTTACTCAAGGTAAAGAATTCATGGGGATGTTTAATAACGACCGCGCCCGCCGCGTTACCTGCCCGCGGGCGCCCGTGCACACGCAGCCCCCCCCCGACACCGGCGCAGGCCGGTCGCCGGGGCCGTGGCAGAGCCGGAGCCTGCGGCCTCAGCTGTCGCAGCCATCCCCCAGCCGACCCAGGAGCCCTTCAGCGGTCTGTGGACGCAGCAGGACCAGCGCTGGGGACCCCGGTTGCCTCAGCGAGCCTCCCCGGCAGAGCCCAGCAACATCACTTGCCCCCGGCCGCAGAGGCCACACCGGCCGGCTGATTCCTGCTCCGCACCGGGCTTGTGCGACGATGAACCGACAAACGGGGCCCCCAGGGTGCCCCACCCATCGACGACAAGGGAGCACGGGATGAGCAAGCGCGCCCGCAAGCGTCGTTCTCGCAAGGGCAACGCCGCCAACCATGGCCGTAAGCCCAACGCCTGAGCGCACAGGCATGCAGAACGGGGCCCCACCGCAGTAGCGGTGAGGCCCCGTTCTTGTTGCCGGCAGCAAGTCTCCGGAGCTGCTGAGGGCGCTAGTTGTCCGTGATCTGCACCGAGACGGTCGTGATGCGAGCCAGAATCTGCATCCGCAGCGTGGTCGGCGCCGGCTGGCAGGCACATGAGCGACGGACCAGAGCTTTCAGGACGAGATCACGCTCGTACTCATCCAGACAGGAACCGCACTCATCCAGGTGCGCTCGCAGCCGTTCGCAGTCCTGAGCAGTCATTTCCGAGTCGATGTATTCGTAGACGCGCAGGTTGAACTCGGAACAGTCGAAGGGGCTCTCTGCAGCGCTCATCGCTTCGCCTCCGCTGCGCTGTAGCCGCGCTCGACCGCGTAGTCGGTGAGCAGTTCACGCAACTGGCGCCGACCGCGGTGCAACCGGGACATGACAGTGCCGATGGGGGTCTCCATGATTTCGGCGATCTCTTTGTAGGCAAACCCCTCGACATCGGCCAGGTAGACAGCCAACCGGAAGTCCTCGCCGAGTTGGGCCAAGGCCCGCGTGACGTCACTGTCGGGAAGGTGGTCCAGCGCTTCGACCTCGGCCGAGCGCAACCCACGCGAGGTGTGTGATTCAGCCCGCGCCAGTTGGTAGTCCTCGACCTCGGCGGCATCCGACTCCAACGGCTGGCGCTGCTTCTTGCGGTAGGAGTTGATGTAGGTGTTCGTGAGAATCCGGTACAGCCACGCTTTGAGGTTGGTCCCCGGCTTGTACTGGTGGAAGGCCGCGAAAGCTTTGGTGAACGTCTCCTGGACCAGGTCCTCGGCGTCGGAGGGGTTGCGCGTCGTGCGCAGAGCGGCGCTGTACAACTGGTCAAGGAAAGGCATCGCCTCCGCCTCGAAACGGGCTGCGCGTTGCGCAGGCGTCTCAGTTGTGACGTCGACGACGTCAGGCACAGGTGGGACCTCGACAGGAGCAGCGGAATCGTTCATCGCCACCCAGGGTAGTCCCCGCAGGTTGGTTTCACTGCCTGAGCCCGGTGCGCTCACCCCTACCGGCTCCGGTCGCACTCCCGTCAACAGCACGTTGCCTCCATCCCGCGACGCTGCGTAGCGCCTCGCGGTGGTCAACCGTGAGCAGTGCCCCGCGCATTCCCGCGAGAGCTACCCATTCTGAGTGGAGTTGTCCACACCCTGCCCGGGCTCGGCGGCGTTCTGGGCCGGTAGGACTCTGCCCAACCAGAGCCGCGCAGCCTGCACCACATCGCTGACGTCGCTGGAGAAGGAGTGGTCGCCAGCGACCTGCACCACTTGGCGCCGGGTACCGTCGGGGGTCCTCTGCACCGCCACCCCCAACGCACCGGCAACATCCGCGGCAGAGCCGAAGGCGTCCCGATGTCCTTGCACCACCAGCAGTGGCTCCGGGATCAGCAGTTCGGGAAGTCGGCTGGGCCCGGTGCCGCCGCCTCGACGGGCAGGCACCAGCGGGAAGGCCAGCGCAAGGACGCCAGCGGCGCCGACCTCAGGCGCGGTCCGGCAGGCCACCCGCGCGCCCGCGCTGCGTCCCCCGACGATCAGCGGCCCCGGCACGGCTCGCCGGCCCCCGGTGATCTTCTCCAGCACGGCGACCCATGCCTGGTCCAGGTGAGCCGGTGGCGCTGCGACGCGGCGCCCGGCGACCCGCCAGGGCTGTTCCACGAGCCCGACGAGGACGCCTTCTCGACTCAACCGGGTCAGCGCCAACAGATCGGCGCTCCAGGCGCTGCCGCCTGCGCCGTGCCCGAGCAGGAGCGTGCCGCGGACGGGGCCGCGCGGCCACCACAAGCTCACCCGCGCCGGCCCGCGCGGGGTCGAGACGGTGCGCCGGCTGCGGGCCCCTGGCTGGTTCACTCCCCCAGCACCTCTGCGGTCATCGGGTCGATCACGCCGACCAATTCCTCCCGGCGCAGCGGGCGCAGCAGCTCCGGGCCGTTGGCTCGGGAGGATCCGACGCGTCGATCCACCGGGTATGCCTCGAATCGTCCGGGGTTGGTGTAGCCGAGTAGGGCGGCGACGGTATCGGCGTCGGTGACCTCCGGATCCAGCCAAGTAGCCCAGTGCTCCGGTTCCAGGACGAGCGGTTGCCGGTCATGGATGCGGTCCAGCCCCGGCTCGGCCGCGGTGGTAACGATGGTGAAGGTCGTCAGCCAGGAGAGCGGATCGGCGGGGTCTTGACTGGGGTCTCGCCAGAACTCGTAGAACCCGGCGAACGTCAACGGGGTGTCGTCGCTGCGGTGCATGAAGAAGGGTTGCTTGCGCGGTTTGCCCTTCTCAAAGGCTGTCGGGCTGACTTGCCACTCATACCAACCGGTGGCGGGGATCAGGCAGCGACGCGACCTGGCTGCAGCCCGGTAGGAGGGCTTCCCAAGGGCGGTTTCGGCACGCGCGTTCGTCATGCGGACCCCCACTTTGGGGTCTTCGGCCCAGGAGGGCACCAGCCCCCAGGTGAGCAGCCGCAACTGGCGGATGGGTTCGGCCTGTGCTGAATGGGTGCCGGATTGCCGGGGAAGACGGGTCAGCACCACGTGTGCCGCTTTGGAGGGCGCGATGTTGTAGTCGGGAGCGCCCGGCGGGGGCTCCTGCGGGGTCAGCAGCGCAGAGCGGATCGGTTCGCCAGTGTGATCTTCCTGGATCTGCATGGCCTGGATCAGTTCATCACCGGAGGCGCTCGCCGCATACCTGCCGCACATGATTGATCAGCATAGGGGCGCTCGGCGCGTCCGACTATGCCCGCCACCGGCCCGACGCACTACCGTAGAACACGATCGGTGACGTGAACGTTGTCCGTGCACGCACCTGATCGACGATTCCGAACAAGGAGAGCCATATGAACCTCGTCCGACGTTGCGCCCGCCCCATGCTCGCCGCCGTCTTCGTCACCGGTGGCGTCGATGCCCTGCGTCACCCCGGCAAGCGCACCGAGATGGCTGCACCGCTGGTGTCCAAGGTGGCAGACCTCACGGGGCTGCCCGAAGACCCCGAGCTCATGGTGCGCGCCAACGGCGCCACGATGGCGCTGGCCGGGTTGATGCTGGCTACCGGTCGGATGCCGCGGGTGGCCAGCACCCTGCTCGCCGCTTCGCTGATACCTACGACTGTGGTCGGGCACCCGTTCTGGAGCGAGCAGGACCCGCAGGCACGTAAGGCCCACCAGATCCAGTTCAGCAAGAACCTCAGCCTGCTCGGTGGGGTGCTGCTGGCAGCGGTAGACACCGCGGGCAAGCCCGGGCTGACCTGGCGCGCCCGTAACGCCGCGCATGCAGCACGGCGTGAGGCACGTTTGGCCACGGCCAACGCCAAGCTGGCGCTGAGCTGACCGAGCTGAGGGAGATCGTGACCCTGCCCGACCCGTGGCCGGCCCCCTGCCCGGACCGTCCGATTGAGGCGACCGTGGCACTGCCGGGCAGTAAGTCGCTCACCAACCGATTCCTCGTCCTGGCGGCCTTGGCCCAGGAGACGTCACGGCTGCGCACCCCGTTGCGCAGCCGTGACACTCTGCTGATGGCCCGCGCGCTCCAGGCGCTGGGAGCACAGGTGCGCGACGCTCGCAGCGAGACGGCTGTGGCCGAGAGGGCGCTGGGGGCTTCATCAGAAACCGGCTCGGACTGGGTGGTAGAACCAAGGCCACTGCGCGGCGACACCCACATCGACTGTGGTCTAGCTGGCACCGTGATGCGGTTCCTGCCCCCGGTGGCGGCGCTGGCTGACGGGCCGGTGCATTTCGACGGCGACGAGGTCGCCCGCCTGCGCCCGATGGCAGCAGGCTTGGCCGCGCTGAGCGAGCTCGGGGTCAGCGTGCACGACCACGGCACCCCCACCCTGCCCTTCACCGTGCTCGGACGCGGGAGGGTCGCCGGTGGCCGTGTCGTGCTGGACGCCTCGGCAAGCTCCCAATTTGTTTCTGCCTTGCTACTGGTCGGCGCCAGGTTCGACGAGGGCATCGAGATCGTCCACGACGGCCCGCCGCTGCCCAGCCTTCCCCATATCGCGATGACGGTCTCGGTGTTGCGCCAATGCGGCGTCGAGGTCGAAGACAGCCACGCCGACCGTTGGTCGGTAGCCCCGGGCGGAATCCACGCCCTGGATGTCGAGGTCGAACCGGACTTGTCCAACGCTGCCGCCTTCTTGGCCGCAGCGATGGTCACCGGTGGCCGGGTCAGCGTGCCGGGCTGGCCGGATCACACCACCCAGGCAGGAGACGCCATACGCGACATCTTCGATGCGATGGGCGGCGAGGTGTCCCTGGCCCGCGAGGGGCTGACGTTGAGCGGACCCGAACAACCCAGCGGTCTGGACGTGGACTTGCATGATGTCGGCGAACTCACCCCTGTTGTGGCTGCCGTCGCTGCACTGGCCGACTCCCCGAGCCGGTTGCGTGGCATCGCGCATCTGCGCGGACATGAGACCGACCGTCTGGCGGCTCTGGCCGAGCAGATCGGCGCGCTAGGCGGTCAGGTCCAGATCGAGGACGACGGGCTCCGCATCAACCCGCGACCCCTCCATGGCGGCACCGTCTCCTCCTACGCGGATCACCGCATGGCGATGTCCGCGGCGGTGCTTGGGCTCGCGGTGCCCGGGGTCTACGTTCATGACATCGCCACCACCGCCAAGACTCTGCCCGACTTTCCCGGCATGTGGCGGCAGATGCTCCAGGGGAACCAGCGATGAGCGGCGGCTCGGGGCGCCCGGCCCGCTCCTATGACGAACGGGATGTGCGTGTTCGTCCGAGTCGGCGTGGTTCTCGTCCCCGCAGCAAGGACCGGCCGGCGCACGCCGATGCGGTCCCGGGGACCGTCCTGACCATCGACCGCGGTCGTTACACGGTGGCTGTGCAGGATCGGGTGATCTTCGCGATGAAGGCTCGGGAGTTGGGTCGCAAGAGTGTCGTCGTGGGCGACGATGTCGGGTTGGTCGGCGACCTGCGCGGCGGGCCCGACTCGCTGGCCCGCATCGTGCGGATTCATCCGCGGCGTTCGGTGCTGCGTCGCACCGCTGACGACACCGACCCGGTGGAGCGGATCATCGTGGCCAATGCCGACCAGCTGGCTATCGTCACGGCGCTGGCCGAGCCCGAACCCCGCCCGCGGATGATCGACCGCTGCCTGGTCGCTGCCTACGACGCGGGGATGGACCCGCTCCTGGTGCTGACCAAGGCTGACCTGCAGGCGCCCGACGCACTGCTGGCGACCTATGCGCCGCTGGAGGTTCCCTACGTCGTCACCAGTCTGGTCGGGGGCGCCGCTCGGACACCGGGTGACAACAGCGAGGACGTCACTGGTTCGTTGCGTGAGTTGCTGCGCGATCGCGTCACCGTGCTCGTCGGACACTCCGGGGTGGGCAAGTCGACTCTGGTCAACGCGCTGGTGCCCGGCGCCGCCCGCACGACCGGTGTCGTCAATGACGTCACCGGTCGTGGTAGGCACACCTCCACCTCGGCGATTGCGCTTCCCCTGCCGGGCGGCGGCACGATCGTGGACACCCCCGGTATCCGTTCTTTCGGCCTGGCCCATGTCGATCCGCGCGGTTTCGTCGATCACTTCCCCGAATTAGCGGAAGGAACCGATGAATGTCCGCGTGGTTGCAGCCACGACGAACCCGAGTGCGGCTTGGACGATTGGGTCGCCGCCGGTCACGCGGGCGCGGCCGGCCCCGCCCGGCTCGATTCGCTGCGGCGTTTGTTGCGCGCCCGTTCCCGCCCCGAGGCCTGAGTTCTCGGCTGGGAGCCGAAAACGCCGGCACCAAGAGAGCGAGCTTGCCAGGACAGAACCGACTCGGCAGTGAAACGATGGGCAGATGTCGAAGAACCGCATGAAGAAGTCGCTCTACGAGGCCGAGCTCTTGCGTCTGCAGCAGCAGCTGGTGGAGATGCAGCAGTGGATTAAAGAGAGTGGGCAGCGCCTCGTGGTCATCTTCGAGGGGCGAGACGCCGCAGGCAAGGGCGGCTCGATCAAGCGGATCACCGAATACCTCAACCCGCGCACCGCCCAGATCGTGGCGTTGCCCGCACCCACCGAGCGGCAACAGACGCAGTGGTATTTCCAGCGCTATGTCGAGCACCTGCCGGCAGCCGGGGAGATTCGCCTGTTCGACCGCTCCTGGTACAACCGCGCCGGCGTCGAGCGCGTCATGGGGTACTGCACCAGCGATGAGTACCGCCGCTTCCTGCGTCAGTGCCCCATCTTCGAACGCATGCTCATCGAAGACGGCATCATGCTGCGCAAGTACTGGTTCTCGGTCAGCGACGACGAGCAGGTCAAGAGGTTCGAGTCGCGGTTGACCGACCCGATGCGGCGCTGGAAGCTCTCGCCGACCGATTTGGAGTCCCTCACCCGCTGGGAGGACTACAGCCGCGCCAAGGACGACATGTTCGTGCACACCGATATTCCGGAAGCCCGCTGGAATGTCGTGGAAAGCAACGACAAGCGGGCCGCGCGGATCAACATGATCGCCCATCTGCTGAACTCGGTGCCGTACGAGCATGTCGAGCAACCCAAACTGAAACTGCCCAAGCGCCCACCCTCCACGGGGTACAAGCGCACCGACCGCAGTCTGCAACTCGAGGTACCCAACCACGCCGCGTCGGTCGAGAACGGCGAGCACCTGCCGTATCAGGACCCCGAGGAGTGACCCTTTGGTGTCGCGGGGCCACACCGGTGCCCCCGCGACACAGCTGGGCGTCGATGAACAGGGGCGCGTAGCAAACGGATCGGCTCGCGCCGCTGACGGCGTGGGGGCGATAACGTGGGGCCGTGCCCGACTACAACGATGACCTGCGCCTCGCCCACGTCCTTGCCGACTCCGTGGAACGCATCACTATGGCGCGCTATCAAGCGGCCGATCTGCGAGTGGAATCCAAGCCTGACCTGACGCCGGTCACCGACGCAGATCGGGACGCCGAGGAACTCATCCGTAGCCAACTGCGGCGGGCCCGTTCACGCGACGCGGTGCAGGGCGAGGAGGGCGGCACCTCCGGGCACGGCACCCGGCGTTGGATCGTGGATCCCATCGACGGCACGAAAAACTACGTGCGTGGCGTCCCGGTCTGGGCCACCCTGATGGCGCTGGTTGAGGGCGACGAGGTGGTTGTCGGGTTGGTCGCTGCACCCGCGCTCAACCGCCGCTGGTGGGCGGCCAAGGGCACCGGCGCCTGGACCGGGCGCAGCCTGTCCAACGCCAAACGGCTCAGCGTGTCATCGGTGGCCAAGGTCGAGGATGCGTCGTTGGCCTACTCGAGCCTGCGCGGCTGGCGAGACATCGAGCGCTACGAACAGTTCATCGGGCTCACCGACGACTGCTGGCGCACCCGCGGCTACGGGGACTTCTGGTCCTACATGCTCGTGGCCGAGGGCGCCGTCGATATCGCCTGCGAGCCGGAACTGGCCGAACACGACATGGCCGCGCTCGTGCCGATCATCAACGAGGCCGGCGGCCGTTTCACCTCCCTGGATGGCAAGGAAGGCCCGTGGGGCGGCAACGCCTTGGCCACGAACGGCCTGCTGCACGACGAGATCTTGGCGCGCCTGGGCTGACAGGACGCGTGTGTGCCCGCCCCGGCCCGACCACCGGCGCAGCCCTGGACTCGCTGTGATTGGCTCCGGAAGTTTGCACATCCGGCGCCCCCGCATCTGGGTGCCCCCCCCCTGCCCGCATCCGGCGCTCATCAGTTACCGTCCTGTAGGTCCCGCCCTTGCGGGAGTGATTCCTAGGCATTTTGGGGGACGTTTCTCCTTCCAATCTTCGTCCCGCGCGAGCGGGAGTTCACGCATAAATATTGACTAGGCTTTTAGGGGGGTATGGGGGGTTGACACCCGCTTCTGAACACGGCATGCTTGGGGCACGGGTCACCTGGGTGGTTGAAGAAGATCACTCGACAACGGGCTTAGCGCCCATCTGCCGTCACAGTAGGGGCAACCCCTGACGGACCCGAGCCTGCAGGCTCGGGTGGCACCTATGTCGCTCACACCTTCACTATCGGCTGCTGTGGTCCTCACCTGCAGGCTCGGGTCGCACACTGGAGAAGCGCATGGAGCGTGACTATCGGGCACTTTGGGCCAAGCGGCCCGAGCGCGTGTTGATGGGGCAGGCGCCGTACCCGGTGCCCGCGCACCTACTCGATACAGCTGCCGTTGCCGGAATCGTGTGGGACACCGTGCTCACCCGCCGAGTCCGCCGCCTCATCGCGACTGAGCTGACGGGTGCCACCACCGAGGGCCAGCTGGCGACGGCAAGGCGGTGGGTGATGCTCGCCGCCGGGCTGCACGACTGGGCCAAGGCAACGAACGGATTCCTCACGCGCCCCTGGCGCCACGACAGCGAGGTGCCTTGGCGTTCGTCGCTACTCAGCATCTTGAGCGAGGCTGGGTTCCCTCCGATGAACCCAGATGCCGTCTCCGCGCTGAAGAACTGCCGGGAGCTTCGCCGGCACGAGTTCATTGGAATGTGCCTGCTCTCGCCGACGGTTCAGGGTCGTCGACCGAGCATGGCTGCGGCGTCGCACTGGCTACCGCTTTGCGTAGGCGGTCATCACGGTTCGTGGATGGACTCACCCCCCGGTCAGACACGCATAGTGCTTGCAGATGCATCACACGGCCGGTGGGGAGAGGCCCAGCGTGGAATCGCAGGTTTGGTCTCTGATGCCTGCGGGGTGACCCCACAGAACAGTCCCCACCTGGGCCCCGAACTAGCTGGTGTTATTACCGTCCTGATAACGGGGATCGTGCAGTTGTCGGACTGGCTGGCCTCTGACGAAGCCGTCATCGACGCGGGGCTGACGCTGATCGAGGGCGGCGCTGACCCGATGTCTCCAAGGTGGCTCGAGCAGCGATGCCAGGAGCTTCAGGCGCACGTCCGTTCCTGCCTTGGGGCCTATGCTGCGCCCGCCGACGCCCACCGCGCCGCTGTCGGCACTGACCACAACGGCCGCACGCGGGGGCTACGCCCACTGCAGGCGGAGGCGGAGTGTGTCGGTGATGGGCTGTGGTTCGTGGCCTATCCGACCAGCGAAGGGAAAACCGGTGCGGCGCTTTTGAGGCACCAGATTGAGGACGATGAAGGGCTGATCTTTGCGCTGCCGACCAGGGCCACCACCGACGCCATGCAACGGCGACTGGAGAAGTCCTTTGCAGGAACCGGCAACGGCGTCCTTCTTTCTCATCAGTTCGCCTCACTCTACCGGTGCCCCACTACTGAGGGGCACGGTTTCGACTGGTTCACCAGCAGCACCCGCCGGCTCCTGGCCCCCGTCGTGGCCGCGACATGCGACCAGGTTCTTGCGGGTGCGCTCCCCCAACGCCACATCCCGCTGCGCTTACTGGCGCTCACCAACCACCACATCGTCCTCGACGAGGTGCACACGTACGACCGATATCAGACCACGCTCCTAGCCGCGCTCATGGCGTGGTGGGGGCGTACTGGCACCCGTGTCACGGTCTTGTCTGCGACGATGCCGACGTGGCAGCGCCGCATCTTGGAATCGGCGTACACCGGCGCCACAGTCGGTTCTCAACAGACGGCATATCCAGCACACTGGTTGGCTGGAGCGGCATCGCCTCAGGGCCCAGCTTTACAGGCAGCAGTTCCGGATTTGCATCTGCCCACCACAACGACCAAGGACGTCACGGGGGCGCACCGGGCGTGGGCCACAGCGACGCACGAGCGTTTTCCCACGTGCAGTTTCGCCATCGTGCGCTCCCGGGTTGACGACGCCATCGCAACTGGCCGTCTCTTACGTGCGGACCTGGCGGGGTGCGACATCGATGTGCAGGTGCTGCACTCCAGAATGACACTTGCGCATCGGGCGGAAGTCGAGCACGAGCTAGAGGCCCGGCTTGGGCCTAATGCACCGCCGGGGTTACGCCCGCTTGCCGTGGTGGCCACCCAAGTCCTTGACATCAGTCTCGACGTGTCCTTCTGGTCGATGGCGTGCGACCTCGCCCCAGCGGCATCACTGGTACAGCGGGCAGGGCGTCTGTGGCGCTTCCTACCTCTCATGGAGTCACGGCTCGCTAAGTCCGCCGCCCGCCCGGACGTGCGTGCGCTGCACGTCATGATCCCAGGCGGTGGCGGCCCCATCACGGAGTCCATGGCGCGTCCATACTTCGCCGGTGAGCTCACCTCGGTTGCAGAGGTGCTCGCCAAGCAGGCTGTGTTACGGATTCCCGAAGGCGTCCAGTCGTTTGTTGACGATACGACGTACGACCTGGAGTGCAGCAGCCTCACAGACCTACGACTGGCTGAGCTCATCGATGCCAGCATGCGCCAGGAGGCCGCCGACGCGCTCGCGGAGGGGGTCCTCGGTTTGGTCGACCCGAACGCCTCGGTCACGCTCGGGACCTTGACGAAAGCCACGACCCCTCCTCAGCTCCTAGACGGCGCGAGTGACCTGGAGATGACGACTCGTTACTCCACCCTGCCGTCCTCCACGTATTTGCTGGTCGGGGGTGCACGCGGAACTTCCGCCGACGTTTCTGAGCTAGCCGCGATGACGGACAGCGACAACGTGCGCGCTGCTTTGGGGAGCACGGTAGCGGTGTCTGGCCAGGCTCTAATCGGGAAGCTGAACTCTGCGGCTATCGCCAGCGCACCCGGATGGGCACCTGCCCATGCACTGCTCAAGCACGCCCGTCCCGTGCACGTAGACAACCTCGTCGACGTGGGTCTCACGTACGACGACACCCTCGGGCTCACCATGCTCACTGAGGAGGAGAACTCATGATCCCCACCCCGGCAACGAAAGTCGTCGACCTCCCCTGCATTCCTGTACGCCGTGGCACGTCATCGGAGACGGTGACGCTGCGTGAGGCGTTCCTGCGCGCCCACGAACTCGATGGGCTGGACGATTCACTCTTGCCGGTGGAGCGGGAGGCCCTGCTGCGCTTTCTGGAGTCCCTCGGCGCCGTCCTGCTTCGGGGGCTTCCCCAGGCCACATATGCCGATCCCCCACGGTTCCCCGCCGAGCGCATCGATGAGGTTTTTTCCACCTTCGACGACCTATTCGACCTCGCTGACCCGGATCGCCCCCTCTTGCAGGAGTGGCACACGCCTGAGCCCAGCGCGGAGGATCTTGCCAAGTGCTACATCCCGTTGGATCACTTGCACGTTCGCGTGCCGGGTGGATCAAGCGCGACGTGGGGTACGAGCCACGAGCCACGCGATGCCTCCGACCCAGCAGTCCTCTTCCTGCTCCTGGTGGTTTCGTGGTTTCACGGCAAGCCCAGCAACGGTGCGGGCGCCTCGTTCTACGTCCCCACGTCGGGCAGCAAGTGTTCACCGATTTCAGGCGCGCCAGCGGGCGGACCCCACGACACCGTCTTTCACCTTATGGGGCAGAACCTTGCACAGACGCTGATGCTGAACATTCGTGAACCCTGGCTAAGGGAGGCTGCCTTGCCCGCCTGGCTGGATCAGGATCGAGGCCCCGATGGAGGTGTTCACGGCGAAGGCGCTTCCTTGGTGAGCGGCGCGAAGAGGGGAACCCTGTGGCGGTGCACATGGACCGCCAATCGAGCTTCGGTGCGTTGGGACGCTGGGCGTCCTGTGGCTGTCACCCGGGGACTCACGCGTCGTCCCATTCCGGCCGTAGAGCACGACGGCCCGAGGGAAGGCATCGCTGGCGTGAAGGCCTTCGCCAAGGCTGTGCCTGTCGGCGACTACTGCCGGGTCATCAAGGCGAGTTCCTCCGAGACGAAGACTGTCAAGTATGTCCACGCCGATGCGTCGCTGCGCAGCGCCGAAGGTTTCGAGCGGTGGTATCAGAACGACTTCGAGGCCTCGCTGCAGGGGTGGATCAACGAGCCACGTTCCGTTGCCTTGCCTGAGGCGCCGTTGCGCGTTGGCTTCCATCACGAGGAAGGCGATACCTACGGAAACCGGGAACTCTCGCAGTGGGAGGAGGTGCCTGCCGAGGAGCTTCTTGTCTCTGCTGGGGCCGAGATCGATGTCGTCATGATGCACGTTGACACAATCCGCAAAGCGTTAGGGTCCGCCCTGTTGACGGCAGGCATTGACCACCGCAGCGCTCGGCGCGCTCTGGTGCGGGGCGCGGTGATGGGGGCGTTGGACGAGCCAGTGCTCGCGGCTGTGCGTCGTCTCGCAGATGGGCAGGGCATTGGCTCCGTCGATGTGCGTCGACGAATGAGTGCTCGAGCCCGAGAAGCCTTCGAATCCGCCACGGAATCTTTGATGACCCTCAGCACCGCCCCACAGATTTACCACGCGCGGGCCCGCTTCACGTCCCGCACCGCTGTTAAGAGCTGACCTGCCCCCACGACCAAGGAGCTGACGTCATGACCACCCCACCCGACGGCATAACTGGACAAGTTGAGCGCGCGGCTTTCAGTAGTCCTCTCATTCAGGCTGTGCTCGACCGGCGACACGATCGCTCTTTTGCAGGTTGGACTTCCTCCGTCCGGCGAGCGATTACCCCAGCGACCGAAGTGGCGGCTTACGGGGCGACCGAGCGTTTCGTGCCGGTCACGCTGACGCCGCCACAGGCGGCAGGTTTGCGCCGGGCCGCCGCCATCTGCGCGGGGGCGTCTCACGCCCCTGCCGACGACACGAGGTACGCCACCATCGGTCATGCCCTCGCACGTCTGCACCGCGTGATCGGCGGGCGCCATGTCGAGCAACGGGTGCAGACGCTACCCCTGCTCGACATGGAAAGCGCCGCAGTCTCGCTGGGGCACCTAGTGAATCTCTGCTCCCACAACCACGTGGCCGTCAACTTTCACGACCTTGCCCGCACCCTGACCTACTGGGGGGACGGCTTAACCGAGCGGTCTCAACAGACCCGCAGACGGGTAGTGCACGACTTTTACTCCGCTCGCCCTGAGGCAGAGGCGAGCCCCCTCACCGACTCCATCGCTCAGGAAGGCTCACGCTGATGATCACCCGTTTCGTGACTGGCCACATTCTCATCACTCTTCCGCTGCACAATCTGAACCGGGACTCTAACGGCTTGCCCAAGAGCCAGTTCGACGGCGGGGTTCAGCGGGGGCGGCTGTCGAGCCAGTCCCTCAAGCGTGCTGCTCGTCAGGCTTACCGGCAGGCGGGGCATGAGGATTCCACCCGCACTCGCCTGGCGGCCTTCGAGATCACTCGGCGCGTGCTGGACCAGGCTGATGCCGACGGTGTTGAAGTGAACCTCGACGCAGTCATCAAGATGGCTGTCGCCGCAGTCCGTGCCCTTTACACGGCCAAGACGGACGCTAAGGAGCTGGCCAAGCAGACCGCGGCGGTGCGTGGCCTGCTGGAGCGCACGAGCGGGAGGACCCTCCAGGAGGCCAGCGCCATCGCAGCCACTGAGGAGCCCACCGACCAGACTACTAAAGAGGACGAGGGCGAAACTAAAGACACCATTGTTTTCCTGTCTACGTCCGAGATCGTCGCCTTCGCCGCTGCGGTCTACGCCGCCCAAACGGGGCGCGGGGATGAGCCCTCTGAACTCGTTCGCAGCGCCCGCTCGGATGCTCTCGATATCGCCGCCTTCGGACGGATGTTCGCCGCTCAGGCGGGCCTGGCCACACATGCAGCCGTCGCGGTGTCACACGCCACGACCGTTCACCGCATGCAACTCGTCACGGACTACTTCACGGCTGTAGAGGACCTCGAGACGGGGCATGCTGGCGCTGCGCACATCGACGAGAACTACTTCACGTCCGGCACCTATTACCGCACCTTCACCATCGATGTTGACCAGCTCGCTGCGTCCTGGACCGCTTTTGGTGAGCCGGGCGCTAAGGACGCACTCAAGGATCTGGTGCGTGCCCTCGTGCTGGCTCTTCCGAAGGGCAAGGTCAATGCAACCAACGCAGGCACGCTGCCCGCTCTCGTGCTCGCCGAGGTGCAGAACTTCCGGGTCACGTATGACTTCGAGCAGGCCTTGAGTGTCCGCGACGATCGGGGCGGCTACACCGACCAGGCGATTGCCGAGCTTGCTCGCCGCCGCAGGGAGGCGACAGATTTCGACCCTGCCCTGTTCGGTGAGGCTGCGGTGACCGGGCGGGTCGGCGACAACGATTTCGCTGCCAGCACGCTGCCTAACCTTGAGGCGCTGCTTGACTTCATCGTCGAACACGTCTTTGCGGGTCGCTGATGCAGCACGTCATACGGCTCGCCGGCGCGGTACAGACTTGGGCCGGTTATCGGGCTTCTCACAGCACCGTCCGCACACTCCCGCTACCGACAAAGTCAGGTGTTGCTGGCTTGTTGGGCGCTTGCCTGGGGGTGACTGACTACCTCGCTCTGCTGGATGAGTTCACTATGCACCTACGGGTTGATCGCACCAACGGGGTCGAGGAGGACCTGCAGGTCGCGGTGCCGCCTCCACCGGGGCGAGCGGCGCAGATGTGGCACCGCTCGGTGGCATTGCACGAGGTGACGTCGACCATCAGGGGCGGAGGGAAGGTCAAGCCGTACCGGGTCAAGGAGATCAACCTCACCGGCGGCACTAACAAGGTGCAGTTCTCACCGCACCGGACGTTCTTGCCCCACGCGGAGTTCCTCTGCATCGTCTCGGTACGGAATGGTGATCTCGATGAGCGGTTGCGGGCGGGTTTCCGGCGGCCCGTGTTCATGCCTTATCTGGGCCGCATGGCGAACGCCCCGTCTTTCCCGTTCTATCTGGGCTTCGGGTCACAAGGTGTGCGGGACCTCGTCGAGGCGATCCCGCACGTGGCGGTGGGCGGGCGTGCGGCGTCAGCCTCTCTGCGGGTTTACGAGGCCGCTGGGGGGCACGCCGCGCCCCGGCACCGGGACTGGGCTCATGTCACGCCGCCAACAGCTACTGAGCGGGCCGAGCAACTCGTTTGGGCGAAGGAGCACCTGATTCGATGACTGAGGCACCTTTCTGGACGGTTTTCCCCACCCACGCTGTCAAGAATGACTGGACTGACCACGGTGAATCGCACCGTGCGGTCATGAAGCTCTTCGCCCAACATTTGCCTGGTGCTGCGCACGAGCGGCGGGCCACCGGGCAGATTCTTTACCGAGTGGACCATCATGTCGATGGCAGCTCCACTGTGCTCGTGCAGTCGCAGGAGGCCTTGGAGACTGCCCCTCCTCAGGCGCGAGCAACGACTATCCCTCGCAACGGATGGGACTTAGCGGCGGGCACGCCGGTCTTGTTCCGGGTCGCCGTCAACGCCATTCGCCGCCGTACCGAGCGGGACGCCATCGGGCGACGTCACGAGTGCCTGTCAGCGGTCGACATGGACGCCGTGCCCGAGTGGTTAGCTTCTAAGCTGGCAGGGGCGCTGACTGTCAACGAGGTTTTCGATCACACACGCCGGACCCACCGCCACCACCGCCAGCGTGACCGGACGCCTCCTCGTTTCGTTCTCGACACTGTCGACGGCCTGGCGACTGTCGATGACGCCGCGGGGCTCCAGCGGCTGCGTCTCGGCGGCGTGGGGCGCGGCAAGGCTTACGGGGCTGGGCTCCTCACGGTTCGGCCTCTCGGATGATGCCGTTCAGTGGGCCGACGCCGTTACCGCTGCAGAAGCCACGGGCTCTGCTGCTCACGCGGGTCGACGACCGGTTGTCTTTCCTCTACCTCGATCGCTGTGCCATACACCAGTCCGACAATGGCACGGTGGCTGTGATCGAGGTTGAGGATGGCAGCCGCTCGACGCAGATCCCCGTGGCCACCCTCACCTCGCTGATGCTTGGCCCGGGGACGTCCATCACTCAGCAGGCGGCTGCGCACATGGCGGCGGCGGGTTGTGCGGCTACTTTCGTGGGAGGTAGCGCGGTCCGTTCCTATGGAGCGTTTCTTTCGCCTTACGCCCCGGCGGACCGCCTGCAGAGGCAGGCCCTCGTCAGTACTGATCCTGATTTGCGGGCCGAGGCGGCCCGCCGCATGTATCTCAAACGCTTCCCGGGCACAACGTCAGCGACGTTTGCGGATGCCAGTATCGAGCAGATGCGCGGGATCGAAGGCCTGCGGATGCGAGCCGTTTACGAGCAGCAAGCACGTAAGCATCGGCTGAGGGCGTGGCGTCGTAACACGGGAACCCAGCCGGAGCTGGGGCCGCCAGACTCGGTGAATATGGCCTTGAACGCCGCTAATTCGGCGCTCTACGGCATAGTCAACAGCGTCGTGCTGTCTCTGGGGCTCAGTCCCGGGCTGGGCATCATCCACTCCGGAAACCGGCAGTCGTTCACCCTGGACATCGCCGACTTGTACAAAACCAGGGTGACTGTCCCTCTGGCGTTTTCGCTCAAAGACCATGGGGATCCCTTTAACGCTGCGTTACGGACGCTGCGGGAAGAGCTTCGCCTGCTTCGCCTGCTCCCGCAGATCGTTAACGACATCGACATGGTTTTAGGGATCGATGTGGCAGATGACTGGTCGGTGGACGCTCTGGAACTGTGGGGACCCGCAGGCGAAGTTGAAGCAACCTGGTCACATGCGGAGTGGTCATTGTGACGCTGCACGTGTTGGTCACTGAACGGCTATCTCCAGGGCTTCGCGGGGCGCTATCCCAGTGGTACATCGAAGTGAATCCGGGCGTTTACGTGGGGACCGTATCGGCGCGCATTCGAGACCAACTGTGGTCCCAGGTGGAGACGTGGGTGTACGGCAACAACCTCGGGTACGCGCTTGCGGTCTACCCAGCACCAACAGAGCAGGGTTACGAAATGCGCAGTGCTGGCACGAGTCGCTACTCCGTGGTCGACCTTCACGGACTATCACTCGTGTCAGAGCAGCACAAAGAACGCCAAGTCAGCGACTCAGGACCCGAGTTCGACCCCGGCTGGTGACGGCCTGGATAAAATAGCAGGTGGCGCAGTCCCCGTCCCGCGCACGCGGGAGTGATTCCGGCACACCCCTCATCGTGTGGCGCGACGTCCGCCCCGTCCCGCGCACGCGGGAGTGATTCCTGCACCATGCTGACGGCTTTACCGTAGTAGCGCCCCGTCCCGCGCACGCGGGAGTGATTCCCAGCGCCCACGCGCCCTCAATGGTTGGGTGATCCCCGTCCCGCGCACGCGGGAGTGATTCCGATCAGAGCCTTGAACTCTCGACCGCTGCGCGCCCCGTCCCGCGCACGCGGGAGTGATTCCGGCCGCGAACGCCGCGGCGGGGGCCTTTAGGCCCCCGTCCCGCGCACGCGGGAGTGATTCCGTGCGGTGGCTGATGCGGGGGTGGCGCAGGGTCCCCGTCCCGCGCACGCGGGAGTGATTCCGTCGCCGACGAACGTCTGCGGGAGCAGATCGCCCCCGTCCCGCGCACGCGGGAGTGATTCCGGGTCACTGTCCGTAGGGCTGCGTCGGGGCACCCCCGTCCCGCGCACGCGGGAGTGATTCCAGGTGTCCAGTTCCCCCAGCGGTTGAGGACTCCCCCGTCCCGCGCACGCGGGAGTGATTCCCAGGCTAAGCAGGCCGCACAAGCCGAATACGTCCCCGTCCCGCGCACGCGGGAGTGATTCCACAGCAGGTTCACCAGGCATTCCTAGCAGCCGCCCCGTCCCGCGCACGCGGGAGTGATTCCGACGGCGCCGAGATCGGAGAGTTCCTCTGCATCCCCGTCCCGCGCACGCGGGAGTGATTCCACCGCCAACGGCGCAGTCCTCGACGTCACCGCCCCCGTCCCGCGCACGCGGGAGTGATTCCGCCCCGGCTGTTGAGAGGGCCCGTCCTGTCGCCCCCGTCCCGCGCACGCGGGAGTGATTCCAGTCGGCGCCTGTCGCGTCGAGGACAGCCATACCCCGTCCCGCGCACGCGGGAGTGATTCCAGGATGCCGTCGACGGACTGCCCCGAGAGGACCCCCGTCCCGCGCACGCGGGAGTGATTCCGACCCGAGGTTGGTGGTCGCGGAGCGTGTGGCCCCGTCCCGCGCACGCGGGAGTGATTCCAGTTTCCGGAACAGCATTGAAGCGCTCGGCGGCCCCGTCCCGCGCACGCGGGAGTGATTCCCGGACCCTAGTTATCGCACCAGCTCTGGAGACCCCCGTCCCGCGCACGCGGGAGTGATTCCCAACATCCTCAATCGTCAAGAAGCCCGGAGTGCCCCGTCCCGCGCACGCGGGAGTGATTCCCCGTCCATGTGGGGTCACCACGTTTACGGCCGCCCCGTCCCGCGCACGCGGGAGTGATTCCGACGTAGTACATGTTCGGGTCGGTCATTATGTCCCCGTCCCGCGCACGCGGGAGTGATTCCACGCGGGTACAGCGTGCTTACACCCTCGACATCCCCGTCCCGCGCACGCGGGAGTGATTCCATAGCCGAGATGTTCCGGGAGTGGGATATTTGGCCCCGTCCCGCGCACGCGGGAGTGATTCCCAACGGTGTGATGATCCGCAACGAAGTGAAGGCCCCGTCCCGCGCACGCGGGAGTGATTCCCGGATGAGGTGCGAAGCTTGCTCGAGCCGCCACCCCGTCCCGCGCACGCGGGAGTGATTCCATTTGTGCAGCCGTTGGATGTTCTTACTGAGGCCCCGTCCCGCGCACGCGGGAGTGATTCCTGGGCCGCGGTGTGCAGGAAATCTGTGATGCCCCCCGTCCCGCGCACGCGGGAGTGATTCCGGCAGCCGCACATGGAAAGTGCGCTTCCGTCTCCCCGTCCCGCGCACGCGGGAGTGATTCCAGCCATCTGGGTGATCTGGTCGGCAATGGTGTCCCCGTCCCGCGCACGCGGGAGTGATTCCCGTCCGTGGCCCCTGCACCGAAGTAAAGATCGCCCCGTCCCGCGCACGCGGGAGTGATTCCGGCCTCCGTCGCGATGAAGCAGTTCAAGCTAGCCCCGTCCCGCGCACGCGGGAGTGATTCCCTGCTCAACTCCAAGGTCGCCGTCCTCGAAAACCCCGTCCCGCGCACGCGGGAGTGATTCCACGGCTCACATGAGGGTTCGCCGTACCTTTTGCCCCGTCCCGCGCACGCGGGAGTGATTCCTGTTGGCTTCTTTCTCTGGCGCGGAACGCTGCCCCCGTCCCGCGCACGCGGGAGTGATTCCGACGCCCGAGCCCCCTCCTGATACGCCATCCCCCCCGTCCCGCGCACGCGGGAGTGATTCCGCACCGCCACCGTCACCGTCCCCCAGCTCCTGCCCCGTCCCGCGCACGCGGGAGTGATTCCGATCTCGGGGGTTAGGGCGCCTTCGGTGTCGTCCCCGTCCCGCGCACGCGGGAGTGATTCCGCTTGCTCGAGCCGCCACGCTTCGCCGGCTTTCCCCGTCCCGCGCACGCGGGAGTGATTCCGGGACGATCGGTGACGCGGCCCACGCAAAGTCCCCCGTCCCGCGCACGCGGGAGTGATTCCGTGCCCGGAGAATGTTCACACCGTCGAGGTTCCCCCGTCCCGCGCACGCGGGAGTGATTCCATCGCCGCCGCCAAGGCGGAGGGCCTTGGGCTCCCCGTCCCGCGCACGCGGGAGTGATTCCCCGCAGGTAGCAGCGAAGACCGCCGGCGCGATCCCCGTCCCGCGCACGCGGGAGTGATTCCGTACTCAAGGGCCTGCCGTGGGGCAAGCTCCACCCCGTCCCGCGCACGCGGGAGTGATTCCGTGTCCCGCCCAGGCGGCGGCCTCGACATCGCCCCCGTCCCGCGCACGCGGGAGTGATTCCGGCACCGAAACGCAGATCGGCACCACGTACGCCCCCGTCCCGCGCACGCGGGAGTGATTCCACCCGAACCAGCGAACCCCGCTACGGCCACAACCCCGTCCCGCGCACGCGGGAGTGATTCCGTACGCGCCGCCCGCTAACGGGATCAGGTGATCCCCGTCCCGCGCACGCGGGAGTGATTCCTGGATCACATCGTGTCTGGCTGCTCCTGACCGCCCCGTCCCGCGCACGCGGGAGTGATTCCATCGCAGACGGCGCAGGCGCCGCAGTCATATCCCCCGTCCCGCGCACGCGGGAGTGATTCCAACACCAGGCACCACGTCCGCGTAGAAGTGAACCCCGTCCCGCGCACGCGGGAGTGATTCCGCCGGGCCCGGCCGTGATCTTGGGTTGGTGGGCCCCGTCCCGCGCACGCGGGAGTGATTCCCCGGGCGAAACGTCAGCGCTCACCGACCCCGCCCCCGTCCCGCGCACGCGGGAGTGATTCCGTGGAAGACGCCGAGATAGTCGAGGATGAGCCCCCCGTCCCGCGCACGCGGGAGTGATTCCGGTTCCCTGACCTGCGCTTGAAACGCCCCTGACCCCGTCCCGCGCACGCGGGAGTGATTCCGGGGACCCAATGCCCTTGCGCGTCCAGGTACTCCCCGTCCCGCGCACGCGGGAGTGATTCCGTGGCTGCGTTCGGCCGGCGACCTCGAACTGGCCCCGTCCCGCGCACGCGGGAGTGATTCCTGGTTCGCGCTCATCCGAACGCCTAGCGTCCCCCCCGTCCCGCGCACGCGGGAGTGATTCCCAGCGTCCACGCCCCGGCCAGGGTTGGGTGATCCCCCGTCCCGCGCACGCGGGAGTGATTCCATCCTGGCCAGCGTCAGCCTGCCTGCCGGTGTCCCCGTCCCGCGCACGCGGGAGTGATTCCGTACGCCAGCGCCTACGCGCCATGCGGGTGGGCCCCGTCCCGCGCACGCGGGAGTGATTCCACCATCGCAGGGATGCTGGTGCGCATGGCCGCCCCGTCCCGCGCACGCGGGAGTGATTCCGCCATTGACGGCAAGCCAGCATTCCCCGAGGGCCCCGTCCCGCGCACGCGGGAGTGATTCCGAAAACAACTCTCGCCGTAAGAGATTCATTCACCCCGTCCCGCGCACGCGGGAGTGATTCCTCGTCCTACCCGGCCGGCGCGCCCACCATCAACCCCGTCCCGCGCACGCGGGAGTGATTCCTTTGCGTGCGTTGTTGCCGTTGACGGTGACTCCCCCGTCCCGCGCACGCGGGAGTGATTCGTGATCATCGGTTCCACGACCACCATGGGCGTGCCCCGTCCCGCGCACGCGGGAGTGATTCCATGATTCAGCCTGCCGTTCACGCGGGGGCGTTCCCCGTCCCGCGCACGCGGGAGTGATTCCGAATACCGGGCCGTTCCTATGTGACACACACCCCCCGTCCCGCGCACGCGGGAGTGATTCCTCCCGATGCCGTGGGCGTCCGCCTGCGACCGACCCCGTCCCGCGCACGCGGGAGTGATTCCCACCCCGGCCTCGAAGTAAGAACCACCTCCTCCCCCGTCCCGCGCACGCGGGAGTGATTCCCCTGTCGTGGTCTGGGAACCCTGGTCGTGCCACCCCGTCCCGCGCACGCGGGAGTGATTCCCAGGTGCACGTCGGTGGCGTCATCCCGATGGCCCCCGTCCCGCGCACGCGGGAGTGATTCCCAGCAGCGCGCCCTGTTGAACCAGCAGGAGGCCCCCGTCCCGCGCACGCGGGAGTGATTCCCAGGCTCGCGCTCGGCTCATCGTGGCTGACAACCCCGTCCCGCGCACGCGGGAGTGATTCCCGTCTCATGGGTGTGAGCTCGGCTGAGTCGTTCCCCGTCCCGCGCACGCGGGAGTGATTCCGGTCACCACGTCGGTCGTGACGGGGATGATGACCCCGTCCCGCGCACGCGGGAGTGATTCCGTACGAGTTCACCGATGAGAAGTGTGAAACGCCCCCGTCCCGCGCACGCGGAAAGGATTCCAGCGAACGCGCCGGGGAACGCAGGCCCCCAATACTCGATGACCCGGGTGCCGGTCACCTGGTCCAGTTTAACCCTTTTGCTCTCGCCCCCTATGGTCCAAGGTGGCGGGTCCGCCCAATCAGCCGCGCCGGTTTAGTTGGCGCAGGTCATTCGACGACGGTGACCGGGCGCCCCAGGGCCTGCAACGGGGCGACGATGTTGTCCGCGTCGCCCACGATGACCACGCTCCAGCGCCGGTCTACGTGCTCGAGGTAGGCCTGCGTCAACCGTTCCGGGGTGAGGCTGAGGGTCTGCGCCAGCACCTGGGAAGTGTGTTCTGTGCCGAGCCCATCCATGGCCCGGGCCGCCGCCTCTGCGGCCACGGCGTCGGCGGTGGCGTACCGTCCGGGCGCGGTGAGGGCGAGATAGTCGATGCCCGCAGTTGTCTCGTCAGCGGTGAAGCCCTGCCCGGCGCCGTCCAGGATTCCGAGTGCAAGCTCCAGCGACTCCGCGGTCACCTCGGTGCGCACCGAACCGGAGGTGAGGAACAGACCACTGCCGGAACGCGGTCTGGCCACGGTCCGCATTCCGTAGGTGTAGCCCTTGTCCTCGCGCAGCACCGCGTCCAGCCGCGCATTCGGTGAGCCGCCCAACAGGTAGGCGATCACCGGGAACGGCGCCCAGCCGCCTGCGACGCGACGATCAGGCCCGGCGCAACCGAGGTGGATCTCGCTCTGGACGCTGCCCGGACGGTCGACGACGACGATCCGCTCAGCGTCCTCAGCGCGCACCATCGGCTCGGGAGTGCCGGCGTGTCCGGGACCGCTCCATCCAGCGAAGGCGTCCTCGACAAGTTCCTGCACGTCAGCCGCGCGCAGGTCCCCGGCGATGACGATGCTCGACCCGTGGGGGCCCAACAGTGCGTGATGAGCCCGCACG
The DNA here is from genome assembly GCF_012277275.1 of Gephyromycinifex aptenodytis. Classification (GTDB taxonomy): domain Bacteria; phylum Actinomycetota; class Actinomycetes; order Actinomycetales; family Dermatophilaceae; genus Gephyromycinifex; species Gephyromycinifex aptenodytis. Next base: position 1,071,452 of record NZ_CP051155.1, read on the forward strand.
TCCTGGGCACTGATCTGCGCGACGCTGTCGCGGGAACCGGCGGTCGGGCGCGCGGCGCGGGTGCTGGGGGCGTAATAGGTGGCGGCGAACTCGCGCACCGCCCGAGCCCCCGGGTTGGCGTCTTCCTGATCGATCTCCGCCAGCCGGGCGCGGATCTGCCGGCGAACCTCGGTTTCCCCGAAACGCGGCCGCGTCAACACCTCCACGAGCAGGGCCAGGGCCTCCTTGAGGCGCCTGGCGGGCACGTCGAGGTCCAACGCGAACCCTCGCTCCCCCACCCCGGCGTGCATCGCCATGCCGGTGCGTTCGAGAAGCTCGACCATCTCTTCGGCGTCGTGTTCGCCCGCGCCTTCGTCCATCGCGCGAGCCATGATGGAGCCCACACCTTCGATGGCCCGTGGCTCCGCCTCCAGCGGCAGCGGAGTCACCACCTGCACCGAAGCCACGTATTGCCCCGGGATGTCGTAGGTCAGCAGCTCGGCGCCGCAGGACAGCAGGGTCTGTGTCCCGGCGGGGAATGTCCACGGTTGCGGACGCGCAATGCTCGGACGGGTGCTCATGCGGAGGCTCCTGCGTAGGCGATGACAGCTCGGCTTTCGGGGCGCAGCCACCGCTGCGCGGCGTCCTGCAGGTCGCGGGCACTCAGGTCGGCCAACCGATCCAGTTGCGTGTTGATGCCGTGCGGGTCGCGGTACAGCATCGTCAACCGCGAGATCTGATCGGCACGGTGCTCGATGTCGGCGAGGTTGGAGAGCCAGTCACGTTCGTTCTGCGCGCAGGCAGCTTCCATTTCCACCGGACTCGGCCCTTCCTCGGCGAAGAGGGCCAGCTCGCGGGTCAGCGCCTCTTCGAGCTCCGCCAGCGAAACCCCCTCGGCGGGCTGAGCAGCCACGAACCCCAACGACACTCCGTCCGCTAGGCCGAGCGCCGCAGCCGAGGCGAAGGTGGCGATCTCGCTGCCGCGTACCAGTTGCTTCTCCAGGCGGGAGATGGCGATCGCCCCGATGACGTCCAACGCCAGCGCGCAGGCATCGAAATCGCGGGTGTGGTCTTGCGGCAGCCGGAACCCCAGGTAGAGACGGGGTGCGGGCACGTCCTGCTCGACCTGCACCCGAACCGGCTCACTCAACGGCTCCAGCGGGGCGCTGGGGGTCACCGGGCGGGTGGGCGCTGCGGGCAGTTCGCCGAAGTAGCGCTCGGCCGCCGCGATCCCCTCTTGCGGGCTGAGGTCCCCGCACAGGGTGAGCACCGTGTTGCCGGGGTGATAGTGCGTGCGGAAGAAGGCGTGGACGTCCTCGACGGTGGCTGCGTCCAGGTCTTCCATCGAGCCGATCGTGGGGTGGTGGTAGGGGTGGCCCACCGGGAAGACGTTGGCGTACAGGTGGTGCAGCGCCTCACCGTACGGCTGGTTGTCGTAACGCTGGCGCTTTTCTTCCTTGACGACATCACGCTGGTTGTCGAGGTTCTCCTGGGTGAGCGCGTCCAGCAGGTAACCGTGCCGGTCGGCTTCCATCCACAACGCCAGGTCGAGGGCGTTGGAGGGCAGCGTCTCGAAGTAGTTGGTCCGGTCGAACCAGGTGGTGGCGTTCAACCGGGCGCCAACGGCCATCAGCGCCGAGAAATGCTCACCGCTGGCGACGTTGCGTGAGCCCTGGAACATGAGGTGCTCGAACAGGTGCGCGAACCCGGTCCGCCCGGGTTGTTCGTGCCGGGAGCCGACACCGACCCATAGGTTGACAGCGACGACGGGGGCGCAGCGGTCTTCGCTGATGACGACGCGCAAGCCGTTAGGCAGGCTGGCCTCGTGGATAGGGTAAGCAAGCGGCATCCCCCCAGCCTACGGGGCGCTCTGCCGCGCCGAGCGTTGCTACCGGTGACCCGCCGGGACGCTGCGATTACCGGGGGGCCGACAAACCCCCAAACGCCGAGACCTCCCCGCATACCACCCCTACTCCGCTCCACGCGGCGCGGCTCGTTCGGGTTCCGCGCCTTGCGGTTGGCGGCGCTGTGGTTGGGGTGCGGCCGACCGGGCACGCCGCGAAGCCAGACAGGGCCGGTCCGCAACAGCAGACCGGCCCTGGCGGTTGAGCGAGGGCATTGCTCAGTGGCCGCGGTCGATCCACTCCTGACGGTGCGGGGCCTCAGCACCGATCGTCGTGGCGTCCCCGTGGCCGGTGAGCACGAGGGTCTCACTGGGCAGGGTGAGCAGCTCGGTCGAGATCGAGTCGATGATCGTCGGGAAGTCGCTGAAGGAACGCCCCGTCGCGCCCGGCCCGCCGTTGAACAGGGTGTCGCCGCTGAACAGCACCCCCAGTTCCGGCACGTGCAGGCAGCAGCCGCCGGGCGAGTGGCCCGGGGTGTGCAGGACACGCACTTCCAGGCCGGCCACACTCAGCGTCTGCCCTGCCTGGAGTTCACCTTCGGGTGCCTGCTGGGCGAACTCCTCATCCCACAGCATGCGGTCGGCGCTGTTCAGCAGGCGCGGAGCTCCGGTGGCCTCGCGCAGTGCGCCTGAGGCGTTGATGTGGTCGTTGTGGCCGTGGGTGAGCACGATCGCGACAACCTCGCGGCCGTCGATCGCCTCGATGATCGGGGCGGCGTCGTGGGCGGCGTCGATGACGAGGCACTGCTGGCCGTCGCCGAGGATCCAGATGTTGTTCTCGACCTCCCAGGAGCCCCCGTCCAGCGCAAACGTGCCTGCGGTGACGACCTTCTCGACGCGGACACCATCACGGGTCCCCGGCGTGGTCACGACCTCGCTCACAGGATCACCACCGAACGCAGAACTTCACCAGCGTGCATTTTCTCGAACGCCTCCTCGATGTCGTCGATGCCGATGCGTTCGCTGACGAACGCATCGAGGTCGAGCTTCCCTTGCCGGTAGAACTCGGTGAGCATCGGGAAGTCCCGGCTGGGCAGACAGTCGCCGTACCAGCTGCTCTTCAGCGCTCCGCCGTGACCGAAGATGTCGATCAGCGGCAGCGTCACCTCAAGCTCGGGGGTGGGCACCCCGACGAGCACGACGCGCCCGGCCAGATCGCGGGAGTAGAACGCCTGCTTGTACGTCTCGGGACGCCCGATGGCCTCGATGACGACGTCGGCCCCGAAGCCTGCGGTCAGTTCGCGGATCGCCTCGACCGGGTCGGTCTCGGAGGCATTCACGACGTGAGTGGCGCCGAACTGCTTGGCCCACTCCAGCTTTCGAGGATCCACATCGACGGCGATGATCGTGGTCGCCCCGGCGATGTTCGCGCCGACGATGGCGGCGTCTCCGACGCCGCCGCAACCGAACACGGCCACCGACTCGCCACGGGCGATTGCGCCGGTGTTGACCGCGGCACCGAAACCGGCCATGACCCCGCACCCGAGCAGGCCGGCAGCGGCCGGGTCGGCCTTGGCCACCTTGGTGCACTGGCCTGCCGCCACCAGGGTCTTCTCCGCGAACGCGCCGATCCCCAGGGCGGGGGTCAGTTCGGTGCCATCGCTCAGGGTCATCTTCTGGGTGGCGTTGTGGGTGTCGAAGCAGTACTGGGGTTGCCCCTTCTTACAGGCCCGACACTCGCCGCAGACGGCGCGCCAGTTCAGGACGACGAAGTCACCCGGTTCCACCTCGGTGACACCTTCGCCGACTGATTCGACGACACCGGCGGCTTCGTGTCCCAACAGGAACGGGTAGTCGTCGTTGATGCCGCCTTCGCGGTAGTGCAAGTCGGTGTGGCACACGCCGCACGCTTGAATCGCGACGACGGCCTCCCCCGGTCCGGGATCGGGGATGTGAATATCGACAACCTCGACCGGGGCCTTCTTACTGCGGGAGATGACTCCCTTGACGGTGCTTGGCATGACGTCTCCTAGGGGCAGATCTGCTGTACCGACCGTAGACCTCGCCCAGCAACGACAGAAGACCCGGACTGGTGAGTCCGGGCCTTCTGTTCCGCCTGACGCGGTCCAGTAGCCCGTGCCTCATACAGTGACAACACCCCTGTCGCGCTCCGGCCGGCTGCCGCTCGCCTCAATGATCGCCGGCAGTCTGGGCGACGCCGTACACGGCCTGTGACCTTGTACGGATCGCTGACCTATACGAGCGGGGAGAGAGGACGCGCTCCGTGGCGGGCGTGGTCGGGGTCTCGAGGGCCACGGCCCTCAAGCCGGCCAACGTCGAGGGGAGCCCCGTCGGCGCCCACTACTGACCCGCTCCGGGATGGCCCGGACATGCGTTCAGGGATTCGGCCGCTCCGTCTGCTGCTCTGCCATACTGAATCTAGGCTTTGCTCATGATTTTCTTACGCATGCTCGTAAGTGGGTCAGAATGCATTGGAATATGCGCAAAATGACACAACACCTAGGAAGACCAACAGTGGCTCTCAAGAAGTCCGATCTTTACGCATCTCTTTGGGCAAGTTGCGACCAGCTTCGTGGCGGCATGGATGCCTCGCAGTACAAGGATTACATTCTGACCTTGCTATTTGTGAAGTACGTGTCCGACAAGGCAAAGACTGACCGTAACTCCTTGATCGACGTGCCGGGGGGCGGATCCTTCGATGACATGCTAGCCGCGAAGGGCGACAAGGAGATCGGCGACCGCTTCAACAAGATTATCGCCAAGCTTGCTGAGGCCAATGGCCTGCGCAACGTCATTGACCAGGCTGACTTCAACGACGAAGAGAAGCTCGGCAAGGGCAAGGAGATGCAGGACCGCCTCTCCAAGCTCGTGACCATCTTCAACGACCTTGACTTCCGCGGCTCCCGCGCCGAGGGCGATGACCTGCTTGGCGACGCCTACGAGTATCTGATGCGGCACTTCGCCACCGAGTCGGGTAAGAGCAAGGGGCAGTTCTACACGCCTGCTGAGGTCTCTCGCATTCTCGCCAAGGTGGTCGGCATCAACGGTGAAACTCGCCAGGACGAGACTGTCTACGACCCGGCCTGTGGATCGGGTTCGTTGCTGCTTAAGGCTGCCGCCGAGGCACCGCGCGGCATGACGATCTACGGCCAGGAGAAGGACAACGCCACCTGGGCGCTGTCGAAGATGAACATGATCTTGCACGGCAACGAGATCGCCGAGATCGCTAAGGGCGACACGATCACTGGTCCGCATTTCGTCAGCGGCACTCGACTCAGGACCTTCGACTACGTGGTGATGAACCCGCCGTTCTCCGTGAAATCCTGGAGCAACGGGCTGGAGAACGACTTCGATCGTTTCGAATATGGTCGACCGCCGGAGAAGAACGGCGACTATGCCTTCTTGCTCCACGCCCTCACTTCACTCAAGAGCACCGGCAAGGCCGCGATCATCCTGCCGCACGGTGTGTTGTTTCGGGGGAACGCCGAAGGCACCATCCGCAGGCGACTTCTGAAGCAGGGTTTCATCAAGGGCATCATCGGCCTGCCCGCCAACCTGTTCTACGGCACCGGCATCCCAGCCTGCATCGTGATCCTGGACAAGGAGAACGCCCAAGCCCGCACTGGCGTCTTCATGATTGACGCCTCCAAAGGCTTCGTGAAGGACGGCAACAAGAACCGTCTGCGCAGCCAGGATCTCCACAAGATCGTCGACACCTTCAACAAGCAGCGCGAGATCGAGCGTTACTCGCGCATGGTTCCCATGAGTGAGATCGCCGACCCGAAGAACGACTACAACCTCAACATCCCGCGATACATCGACTCTTCCGAACCCGAAGACCTCCAAGACCTGTCTGCCCACCTCCACGGCGGCATCCCCAATCGTGACCTCGACGCCCTCCAGCACTACTGGGACGCCTTCCCCGAACTTCGGGAGCAGATCTTCACGCCGAACCGCCCCGGCTACAGCGACCTGACTATCGATGTCAGCGCCGTACAGCAGGCCATCCTCGACGCCCCCGGCTTCCACAAACTCCGCGACCAGGCCGCCGGAATCGTCGAAGGCTGGTTCGCCACGCACCGCGACACCCTCGCGAGCATTACTGATGACACAACGCCCAACGAACTCATCGCCACGATCAGCGACGACCTGCTAGCGCGCTTCAAGCCGGTGCCACTAATAGATGAATACGGCGTCTACGAGCAGCTCATGACCTACTGGCATGAGGTGATGCACGACGACGTCTACCTGATCATGGCGGACGGCTGGGCGAAGGCCGCCAAGCCGCGAAAAACCATCGAGGACAAGGAGCGCAAGCTGTCCGAAACCCCCGACCTGGTTGCCGGCTCGGGCCGAAACGCTACCAGGTACAAGATGGACCTCATTCCGCCGGCGCTCATCGTGGCGCGCTACTTCGCTGACGAACAGGCCAGGGTCGACGAGCTGATGGCAGCCGCCGATGAAGCCACCCGCGCCCTCGAGGAATACGTCGAGGAGCACGCCGTCGAAGACGGACTCCTCGCCGACGCCATGGACGATGACAAGATCTCGAAGGCGCTCGTGTCCGCGCGACTGAAAGCGATCAAGACCAGCGGCGATCCCGACGAGACGAAGGCGCTACAGCACGCCACCAAGCTGTACAACGCCGAAGCCGCCGCCAAGAAGGCCGTCAAGGACGCACAAAGCGAACTCGACCTCGCCACGCTCAAGAAGTACGGCGACCTGACCGAGGATGACACCAAGATGCTCGTGCTCGACGACAAGTGGCAGGCGACAGTTGTGCGCCGCGTCACCGGCGAAATCGAAGCCCTCACACTCGACCTAGTCACGCGTATCCAACAACTGGGCGAGAGATATGCCGAGACAGTTCGCAACCTCGACGCCGAGCTCGGTCGGCTCGAAGCCAAGGTCGCGGGGCACCTCGCTGCGATGGGGGTCATGCGATGACGGCAATCGCGGGTTGGGATTCAACCTCAGTGGCCGACGAGTTCCACGTTCAGCTTGGGAAGCGCCTTGATGCGGCTGTGAAGCGGGGAAAAATCAAAGCGTGTATTAACAATCGGAGCGTGCGCTGGGGGCACATTCTGATTGAAGAATCTGTCTGGGAACCGCTTACTGATCAAGACATCCGGGGCCTACGCCTCATTGCTGGGGATGTGCTTATGTGCGAAGGAGGTGAAATTGGCCGTGCAGCCGTGTGGAACAATCAGCTACCCGAGGCGTATTTTCTGAACACGTTGCACCGCCTTCGCTCCAAAGGCGGGTATGACCCATACTTGCTTACTTCATTTTTCGAGCGGATAGCAGTCACGGGGGGACTTGCTGCGGTCGTCGGTAAGGCCACACTGGCACATCTTACGAAAGAGAATCTCCTCAACGTCCGGCTCCCCCTACCACCTACCGATGAGCAGTTACGCATCGTCGCCGCACTTAGGAGCGTGGGTGACCTGATTGCCACCCTCGAACGCCTCATCGCCAAGAAGCAGGCGATTAAGCAGGGCATGATGCAGCAACTCCTCACCGGCCGCACCCGCCTGCCAGGGTTCGCCGACGAGTGGACGGACATTCGACTGGGCGATCACGTGAGCTACGTGAAGACCGTAGCTCTCTCGCGAGATCAACTTGACGCGAAGTCGCCACTGAGGTATCTCCACTATGGCGACATTCATACTCGGTCCTCCGTACTGCTTGACACAGCAACGGAAGAGATGCCCCGTGCAAGCGCTCTACTTGCGGGGCGCGCAGGTCGGTTACGTCGCGGTGATCTCATATTTGCAGACGCCTCGGAAGATCCAGCGGGAGTCGGCAAATCGGTCGAAATCGTGAATGTACCTAGTGGCGGCGCCGTTCCAGGTCTTCACACAATCGCCGCCCGCTTCGATAAGTCGATACTCTCTGACGGGTTTAAGGCATATCTGCAGTTCATTCCATCGTTCCGTGATCAGCTGCTGCGCCTAGCAGCTGGAACGAAGGTTCTAGCAACCACACGCTCGTACATTTCGAGCATCACTTTGACACTCCCTGATATTGCTGAGCAGAAGGCAATCGCCGAGGTGCTGCATGACTCCGAGCGGGAGATCGACTCCCTCCGAGTCCGGCTCTCCAAAGCTCGCGAAATGAAGATCGGCATGATGCAACAACTCCTGACTGGCCGCACTCGGCTACCTGTGGAAGCGACGTCATGAATACTGAGTGGGCCATTGCTGAATTGGACAAGTTCATCACTATGACGGTGATGACGAACAACAGTCGGAGCGGTCCTGGGTACGTCTCGATTACTCACACTTCTAGTACTGCTTTCTCGGACGTGGATGTGACCAAGCAAGCGCATGTTGTTGAAAAGATCTTCGGCCAGGTGATCCCCCATTGGCGAACTGACATCGACCTGTCTAAGACTAATCGCTGGACCCGCCACCGTGAGGCCGCGGTCCGCGCCCGAGAGGAACTGCTCCGCGCCGAGGAGGTCCGAGAGAACCTTGGCGAGAACGCCCCTGCGCTGTCCGCGGCCGAGCTCCATCCATGGATCTGGGGCGGCGCACAGTCGCTCTGGCAGTCCGGCCATTACCGCGAAGCCGTCGGCGGCGCAATCCGAAAGCTCAACGCCGAGGCCCAGAACAAGGTAGGCCGTCGCGACGTGAGCGAGGCCGACTTGTTCAGGCAGGCATTCTCGATGGACGAGCCGAAGGTCGGCAAGTCGCGCCTTCGTCGAATGAAAAACGACGGTGGCGACACCTACAAGTCGGTGCAACGCGGCGCAATGACACTGGCTGAGGGTGTATTTGCAGGTATCCGCAACCCACTCAGTCACGAGGTGGATCAGGAGCTTTCTGAACAGGAAGCGCTGGAGTACCTCGCAGCCCTCAGCGTCCTGGCTCGCTGGGTCGATCAATCAGATGTGGAGGCCGTCTCTTGAACACAGGCAAATCGGTTCGCCTGTTCCTAGCTGATGGAAAGCCAGGTGGTTTGCTGACCGCTGAGATCATGAACTGGACCGGCCATGTGGCGGCTGCTCCGCGTTCGGACCTGGCGGCGCTCTTGAAGCGTCCCGAGGCAACCCGCACCGGCATCTACATCCTGCTCGGTGATGATCCGAACGGTCTCGGCGGGCAGTCGGCCTATATCGGTGAAGGTGACGACGTCAGCAAGCGGCTCTATCAGCATGCCCGCTCGGAAGACCAGAACGGCAAAGACTTCTGGGACCGTGCCATCGTACTGACGAGCAAGGACGCCAACCTGACGAAGGCCCACGCGCGCTACCTTGAGAGTCGGTTCATCACACTGGCCCTCCAGGCCAGCCGCGCTCGGCTCCTCAACGGCACCACGCCACCGCCTATCGTGCTGCCTGAAGCTGATGTGTCGGACATGGAGTACTTCATCGAGCAGGCCAAGATCGTGCTGCCCGTCCTCGGGGTCAACGTCTTCCGTTCGCCAGCAACGACCAGCACAACACTACAAGGCCAGGCTTCAAGCACACGGGCCGATTCACCGTTGTTCGAAATGTCATTGAGGAAGTTCGGGATCACCGCGACCGCGCAGGAAGTCGATGGTGAATTCACTGTGTTCGAAGGCTCCATTGCGCGACTGAAGTGGACTGGCGGCGAGGGACACAGCTACACCAGCCTGCGGGCGAAGCTGGAGCAGGACGGAACGCTCGTGCCCACGCCCGATGGCTCGGCGATGCGTTTCACCCGTAACCACGTATTCGCCAGCCCGAGCGCCGCCGCCGCGATTGTGGCTGGCCGCAGCGCCAATGGACGAATCGCGTGGCTCATACAAGGCACACGAAGAACATATGGTCAGTGGGAAACCGAAGGAGTGGAGGAGGCCATGCAGCAGGAGGTGAGCAATGAGTGATGTTGGACAAAGCGAACGAAAGACCCAGAAGCGCGTAGTGGATCTGTTTCGCGACCAGCTTGGGTACCGGTACCTGGGTAACTGGGAGTACCGCACGGGCAACTCGAACGTTGAAGCTGATCTCCTGACGCAGAACCTGAAGGCCCGCGGCTACGACGACAACGTGATCACACGCACCCTCGACCAGCTCGGCAAAGATGCCTCCGTCGGCGCAGGCCATGCTCTCTACGAAGCGAACCGAGACGTCTACCAACTGCTCCGCTACGGGGTGAAGGTCAAACCGGGCATCGGTGAGCAGACGGAGACGGTCTGGCTCATCGACTGGTCAACCCCGGGTGCCAACCACTTCGCAGTGGTTGAAGAGGTGACGGTGCCCGGCCAGCACACCAAGCGTCCTGACATCGTGCTCTACGTCAACGGCATGGCCCTGGCGACCCTCGAACTCAAGCGATCCAAGGTGTCCGTCACCGAGGGCATCAGGCAGACAATCGGCAACCAGAAAGCCGAGTTCATCCGCCCGTTCTTCTCCACGGTGCAGTTCGTCTTCGCCGGGAACGACGTCGAGGGCCTGCGTTATGGCGTCATCGACACGCCCGAGAAATACTGGTTGGAGTGGAAGGAGCCGTCGGAAGTTGCAGATCCACTCGACCGTGCCCTGCTCCAGCTCTGCGACAAGGCCCGCTTCCTTGAACTGATTCACGACTTCATCGTCTTCGACGCAGGCATCAAGAAGGGCCCCCGCCACAATCAGTACTTCGGCATCAAGGCCGCGCAGGAGCGCATCGCCAAGCGCGAAGGCGGCATCATCTGGCACACCCAGGGCTCGGGCAAGAGCTTGACGATGGTCTGGCTCGCCAAGTGGATACGGGAGCACCAGCGCGATGCGAGGGTCCTGCTGATCACCGACCGCACCGAGCTAGACGATCAGATCGAGAAGGTGTTCAACGGCGTCAATGAGCAGATCTACCGAACGTCGAGTGGCGCTGACCTGCTGGGCACGCTGAACCAGACACAGGAGTGGCTCATCTGCTCCCTCGTTCACAAGTTCCGTGGCTCCGACGATAAGAAGACACTTGACGAGGCTGGTAAGGACTTCATTGCCGAGCTAAACGCAACGATGCCGAAGGACTTCAAGGCCAAGGGCAACATCTTCGTCTTCGTTGACGAGGCCCATCGCACCCAGTCCGGCAAGATGCATACCGCGATGAAGCAGTTGCTGCCCGAGGCCATGTTCATCGGCTTCACCGGGACGCCGCTCCTCAAGGCGGACAAGGCCACGAGCATCGAGACCTTCGGTTCCTTCATCCACACCTACAAGTTCGACGAGGCCGTCGCTGATGGCGTCGTACTGGACTTGCGCTACGAGGCCCGCAACATCGACCAGAACCTGACATCACCGGCGCAGGTGGACAAGTGGTTCGAAGTCAAGACCAAGGGCATGACCGACCTCTCCAGGGCGGAACTCAAGAAACGCTGGGGCACCATGCAGAAGGTCGTCTCCAGCGAGCCACGCGCCAAGCAGATCGTGAACGACATCCTGCTCGACATGGAGACCAAACCTCGGCTGATGGACGGCCACGGCAACGCCATGCTGGTCGGCTCCAGCATCTACCAGGCCTGCAAGTTCTACGAACTGTTCTGCAACGCCGGTTTCAAGGGCAAGTGCGCCATCGTCACGAGCTACGTCCCGAACGCAAGCGACATTTCCAAGGAAGACTCCGGCGAAGGCAAGACGGAGAAGATCCGTCAGTACGACATCTACCGCAAGATGCTTGCTGACTACTTCGACGAGCCCGAAGACACCGCCGTCGGCAAGGTCGAAGAGTTCGAGAAGGCGGTCAAGCAGCAGTTCGTCGAGTGCCCCGGGCAGATGCGGCTCCTGATCGTGGTCGACAAACTACTCACCGGGTTCGACGCTCCGAGCGCCACCTATCTCTACATCGACAAGAAGATGCGCGACCACGGCCTGTTCCAAGCTATCTGCCGCGTCAACCGGCTCGACGGTGACGACAAGGAGTACGGCTACATCATCGACTACCAGGACCTCTTCAACTCGCTCGAGGACGCGATCACCGACTACACCTCGGGTGCCCTGGACGGCTATGAGAAGAAGGACATCGAGGGGCTGCTGAGCGACCGTATCGAGAAGGCGCGCGAGGACCTCGACGATGCCCTCGAGCGCGTCCGTGCACTCGTGGAACCTGTGGCTCCGCCGAAGATCACGCTGCAGTACCAGCAGTATTTCTGTTCCATGGAGCAAGGCAACGCAGAGCAACTCAAGGCCAACGAACCCAAGCGCGTCGAGCTCTACAAGGCAGTCGCCGCCCTGACGAGAGCCTTCGCAAACATCGCCAACGAGATGACCGAAGCCGGTTACAGCCAGTCCGAGGCGGAAGCGATCAAGAAGGAACTCGCCCACTACGTCGACGTACGAGCCGAGGTCAAGCTCGGGGCCGCAGAAGATGTCGACTTCAAGAAGTACGAAGCGGGAATGCGATTCCTGCTCGACACCTACATCCAGGCCGGCGCCTCCGAGACAGTCTCGAACTTCGAAGGCACCGGGCTCATCGACCTCATCGTCAAGCTCGGCGCCGGCGCGATCGACAAACTCCCCGCCGGCATCAAGAACAGCCCTGAGGCCGTGGCCGAGACGATCACCAACAACATGCGCAAGGTGATCATCGACGAACGCGCCATGAACCCTAAGTACTACGACCGAATGAGTGAGCTCCTCGACGCCATCATCGAGGAGCGGCGCCAGCAGGCCATTGGCTATCGGGAGTACCTCGCGAAGTTGCTCGCCGCCGCCAATCAACTGGGCACCAAACAGTCAGACACTAGGTACCCAAGCTGGGCTGACAACGGGGCGAAGCGTGCTCTGGTCGACTTCTTCAGGCCCGACGACCACCTAGCGATCGAGATCGACACCGTCGTTCGGCACACCAAGCCCGACGCATGGGTTGGCAACCTGATCAAGGAGCGCAAGGTCAAGAACGCGATCCGCTCCCAACTTGGCGACGACTTCGACGAGGCCCAACTCGACGAACTGTTCGAATTGGTGAAGGCGCGTCGTGAGTACAGCTAGTGCCTACCTGACCGTTCGGGGGATCGAGATCGACGTCATCTACAAGGACATCAAGAACCTCCACATCGGCGTCTACCCGCCGCTCGGGCGTGTGCGCGTTGCTGCGCCTACGCGGCTGAACGACGACCAGGTCAGGCTCGCCGTCATCCAGCGACTGCCATGGATCAAGCGGCAGCGCGAGCAGCTCAGGGCTGCGCCGCGCCAGACTGAACGAGAGATGGTCACTGGCGAATCCCACTATGTCTGGGGGATCCGCAAACGCTTGAAGGTTGCCGAGCGTCCCGGTCGCACCCACCTCGAAGTCGACGGTGACCGACTACTGCTCTACACGCCCGGCCACACCACGGCCGATCAACGCCGGACGGCACTCGACCAGTGGTACCGAGGGCAACTGCGTGAAGCTCTCCCCGCAGTCATATCCACCTGGGAGCAGAAACTGGAGGTGTCGGTCCCCAACTGGACAATCCGACGAATGAAGACGAAATGGGGCTCGTGCAACCGAGAGACCCGGCACCTGTGGTTCAACGTGGAGCTAGCGAAGAAACACCCCGATTGCCTGGAGTACGTAGTCGTCCACGAGATCGTTCACTACTTCGAGCGCAACCACGGCGAACGCTTCACGAATCTGATGGACAGTTGGCTCCCTGATTGGCGTAGCCGACGAGATCACCTGAACGATGCCCCGTTGGCCGAGGAGACCTGGTGATGCGGATCTTCGCAAAAGACACGAGCACGCGAAGAGCCCGCAGTCTGTAGTCCGTCTGAGTCCAAGACCGGGCGGACAAGCGGACAGGCGCGGCAACAGGTACGAGCTCACCTGGGCAATGCACAAGCGCTCTATCGCCTGGCTGATGGCAGCCACTCGCTGACGCTAGAAGACGTCGACGCGGAGATTGGCAAGGGCACCTAGTTTACCTTCGCAGCTCATACGGCCTCCGAGATCCACCAGCTCAAGCGCCAGAACGGCAACAGCTGGCCCATCAAGGCGTTGGCTGACCTCAAGATTTTCGAGTGTCGGCTGCGGGACATGTGGCTGCTGGCCGCGAGTTTCACTTGTCCCGTGTAGGCCGCTGCCAGAGTTGGCTGAATGTGCCCAGAGGTCGACTGACCTCGTCGAGTTCATCCAGTCCGGGCCGGAGGGTCGACCTTCGCAGGCTGGGCTGGTCGCTTCTGCTGGAGGGGGATCTCGACTCTGTTGTGGCTGCTACATAGCTGGCTTCAACTGGGCAGCGCGCGAGCTGATCGAGGCAATCGCTCCCCATCTTCCGGCTGGTCTAGTACCTCCTCCAGATGAAGCGCCAGGGCCTGACCAGCCATCTTGAAGCATGGGCCGAAGCGAAGATCGGTGTCAGGGCCTCGGCTGCCGGAGCCAGGCTCCCCGAGTCCATGCAGCCGTGTGTCCGCCTCGGCTACCAGTCCTTCGCCGAAGACATACGGCTGAGTGGCGAGGTTTCATTCACTGAGAGGGCGGAGGGATGCCGATGTCTTGCGTGACGGACGCACTGCCAGTACATCTCCTGAGGAATGACCAGAGCAGGATCGCCATAGAGCGCGGAGTGATTCAGTCCCCACTTGGTCAGGCCGAGGTGGACGACGAGCGTGTCCGCGCTGCGCTGGATGCCCCACTCCAACCCCTCGACAGGGCCCACGGTCGCTACCTCGGCTGAGACGATCCGCAGATCCGGCGTGACCTCAACCAGCGGTCTTCGAGCGCATCTACATCCAGAACGATGAAGTTGCTCGGTGTGACTTACGACGGGTCTTCGGGCCCATAGTGGATGAGGGATCCGGTAGCCGCGCTGCAGGAGGTCTGGACACCCAAGCGACCGGCGTCGGAGCCGTCCGGACTATTGCGCTGCTTCAGTCGAACCTTCCTGCGCCGTGAGCGCCCAGGCGGTCCTTTCGTTTGGAAACGAAAGAACCTGCAGCCTTCTCAGGCTGCAGGTTCTTCGTTTCCTGCGTGGTAGCGGGGGTAGGATTTGAACCTACGACCTCCGGGTTATGAGCCCGGCGAGCTACCGAGCTGCTCCACCCCGCGTCGGTGATCCCTACTTTACGACACGTCCAGCCTCGATCCAAATCGGTCGTCCTAGAGGTGGGGCACCCACGCCCAGGCGCGGCCAGGACGACTCCCCCGATACGGCGCAGGGCCCCGCTTCCGGGTTGGAAGCGGGGCCCTGCGATTGACTGCGGTAGCTCAGCCGGCCTGGGTCGGTGCCGCGCTCGCCGTCGGTGCGGCGCTTGGGGCCACCGTCACCTTGCCACCCTCGGGCTGCAACTCGATCGCACGCTTGATCGCGGCGTCGAGCTTCTTCTGCGCCTCGCCGTACGCGGCCCAGTCACCCTTCTTCATCGCGGCCTGACCGGCGTCGTACTGGGCGCTGGCCTCCTTCAGCGCTGCCGCCAGGTCAGCCTTCGGCGCGGGGGTCTTCCCGCCCGGGGCTGCCCCGTCCGCGCCCGGCTTGGCCGCCACATCAGAGTCCCCGGCGCTGGCACCGGAGTCGCCCTTGAAGAGCTGATCGAGTGCCTTGTCCAGGGTTGCAGCCCAGGCGATGTCGTTACCGAAGGAGACGACAACGGCCTGCAGGCGCGGATAGGTCGATCCGGCCTTACCGCTGACGTATTCCGGCTGCACGTACAGCAACCCGCCGCCCACCGGCAGCGTCAACAGGTTGCCCTTGTGTACTCGCGAACCACCCTGACTGTTCAGGTTGAGGAACTGGCTCAGCGTGACACCGAACTCCTCGGAGTTGCGGTTGCTGGAGTCGATGCCGTTCTGCACCTGGGTAGGTCCGGGAACGTTGGTCGAACTCGGCAGGTCGAGCAGCCGCATCTTGCCGTAGCCTTCGCGGCGCTTGCCCTTCTCCGAGCCCGCGTCCGAATCGACCGCGAGGAAGCCGGTCAGGTAGGGACGGCTCTCACCGACCGGTGAGAACGAGGTCGTCAGCGAGAACGAGGGACCGTCCTGGTCCGGCATCGCCACCGAGAGGTAGTACGGCGGCTGGTCGGGCAGACCGCCCTGGCCGGCGGCACCCATGGTCGGGTCCTCGGGAACCTTCCAGTACTCACCACCGGAGTAGAAAGCCCCCGGGTCGGTGATGTGGTACTTCGTCATCAACTGACGCTGCACCTTGAACATGTCCTCCGGGTAGCGCACGTGCTCCATGAGCTCTCCGCTGACCTCAGACAGCGGCTTCACGGTGTTCTTGAAGGTGGCGCTCCAGGCCTGCAGCACCGGGTCATTCTCGTCCCAGGCGTACAAGGAGACCGTGCCGTCATAGGCGTCGACGGTCGCCTTGACCGAGTTGCGGATGTAGTTGATCTCCCCGGCCTGCACCGCGGCCACGCTCTGCGCCCGCTGCGTGAGCGCATCGTTGGTCGCCGTATCCAACGCCTGCTTCTGGGAGTAGGGGTAGTGCGCCGAGGTCGTGTACGCATCCACGACCCATTGCACGCGACCGTCCACGACAGCCGGGTAGGCGTTGCCGTCCAAGGTCAACCACGGGGCCACCCGCTGCACACGATCACGCGGGGTGCGGTGGTCGAGCATCCGGGAGTAGTTGCCCACCTGGTCGGACAGCATGATCTTCAGCTCGCGGTACTTGATGGCGTAAGCCATCCGCTTGAACACGTTGCTCATCGCAACACCGCCGGAGCCCTTATACGTGTTGCGCTGCTCCCCTTCCGCGCTCTGGAAGTCCAGTTCGCGGGGCTTGCTGGATTCCTTCGCTCCGACGATGGAGTACTGCGTGGAGCGCTCACCGAAGTAGATACGGGGCTCGAACTTACCGAGCTCGCCGCGCGGCGGGATGTCGCGAAGGTAGTACTGCGGCTCACCGTCACCGGTCTGCTGGTTACCGTAAGCGGCCACCAGGCCGTAACCGTGGGTGTAGACCGTGTGGTCGTTGACCCAGTTACGCTGCGGCACACCGTTGATGTCCAGCTCACGGGCTGCGATCACGGTGTCGCTGACCTTGCCGTTGATCGTGTACCGGTCAACATCGAGCGCATCCGGGAAGGCGTAGTAACGCCGCAGGCCCTGGGTCTGGGTGAAGGTCGGGGAAACGACCATCGGGTCCAAGAGTCGAATACCAGGCACGGTGGCGGCGTCCTCGCGCAGCTGTCCCGGAGTGGCCTCCGTCTTGGCCCGATACTCGGTCTTTTCCACCGTGTCGATGTCGTAGGCCTCGCGGGTCGCCTTGATGTTCTTGGCTATGAACTCGGCCTCCAGCGACGCCTCCGAAGGCTTGACCTTCAGGCTCTGCACGGCCATCGGGTACAACCCGCCGACGACGAAAGAGGTGACCAGCAGCATGGCAACGGCGATGACCGGCAGCCGCCACGAGCCCGACCAGATGGTGGCGATGAACAGACCGGCGCAGATGATCGCCGCGATCGCCAAGATCGCCTTGGTGAACAGAACTGCGTTCTGGTCGGTATAGGTCAGACCGGTGATGAGACGGCTCTTGGTCACCGAGAGTTGGTAACGCTCCAGCCAGTACGCAACCGCGCGGATCAGCACGAACGCCGCAGCCAGCAGCGACAGGTGGATGCGGGCAGCCTTGGTCGTCTTCGGCCCGGACCCGGCCACTTGCAGTCCGCCGTAGACATAGTGGGTCACCACAGCGGTGATGAGCGCCAGAACCAGCGCCATCGTCGCGAAAGAGACCAGGAACGTCAGCCACGGCAACGTGAAGACGAAGAAGCCCACGTCAAGACCGAAGGTGGGGTCGTTGGTCCCGAAGGGTCGCCGGTTTAGCCACAGCAGCGCCGTGCGCCATTGACTGGCGGCCGCGACGCCGGCGAAGGCGCCCAGCACGAGCGGGGCGACCACCAGAGCGAGCCGCCGCAGCGGGTCCAAAAGCTCTCGGTAGTGGTCCAGCGCCTCCTGTTGGGCGGTCGTGGGTGGATAGATCGGCCGCGCCCGATAGGCAATCGTCAAGCTGCTTGCGATCAGCGTCGCCACAATGAGAGCACCGATGAGGAACAGTGCCGCCTGCGCACCGATCTGGGTCCACAGCACCTGGGAGTAGCCCACGGAGGCGAACCAGAGGACCTCGGTCCAGAACGTCGCCAGGGCGGTCGTCGCCGCAATGAGGATGCCGAGGATGGCCAGCGTGATCGCTACCCGGCTGGGTCCTTTGCTCTGTTTGCGTTCGGGGCCGAACGAGCCGCGTGGTGCCCGGCTCGCTCCGCCGGGGCCTCCTGGCCCGCCCGGTCCTTGCGGCCCGCTAGGTCCGCCAGGCCCGTTGCCTACGTCGAAAGGTCCGAACCCTCCGCCGAAGCCGCTTGATCCGCCGGGAGGCCCGTCGCCGGGCCCTCGAGGGGGGAAATTGCTGTCGTTGCTCACTACTGCCGCCTGTCCACCTGGTCTGGGCACTACGCCAACGGGGCACGTGAATGCCAGAGTTCCGTTCAGCCCACCGTACCTACCGTCACCGGCTCATGCGCGGGGCCGGGTCTGTGCGTACCGCCCGACCTTTGGCAGCATGGCCACGTGACCACAGCCCAGCCCATCTTTCCGCCCCTTCTCACGTGCGCCATCGACACTGAGCGCCATGTCGCTCTGGCGGGCTGGGATCAGCCCTGGAGACTCTTCGCGCTCGTGGACCGCGAGAAGCTCTTCGCCGCCGAACCGGGGCTGCGCGACCAACTCCAGGCAGACCCGAACTCCCCCATGCACGACGGCGCCGACAGCGAGGACGCCTCAGCCGACACCGCAACCACCGACACCGAGGCCGAGGCTGAGGCTGAGGATGAGGCTGATCTCGGTCCCGGTGAGTACGCCGCCGTCGAGCAGGAGGACCTGCCTGCGGCGGAAACCATCGAGGAACTGCTCGCCCAGATCGCCTGGCCACCAGAGGTGGACGGCGTGGCGTTGGCGGTGGAGCGGATCGTCGTGCCGCCTGAGGCCGAGGCCGATCTGCCGCAGGACCCCGAGGCCGCCACCGCGGCCCTGGCCGAGCACCCGGATCGTGCCGACATCCGGCTGCTGGTGGCTGTGCTGCGCGACGGTGAGCAGGCGTGCTTGATCCGGCAGCGTGCCCATGACACCGACGACAAGGTGGCGACCGGCTCCGACCTGGCCCCGGGTCTGACCAGCGCCTTGGCTGCCACTCTGCTGGACTGATCGTCACGGTGTGCTCTCCGGGCCGCGTAGGAAGGGAGCACACCGGGCAGCCGGCTGCGTTCGGTAGACGTGCTGCGACCCGCCTGTTTCAGCCGGCGCAGCGTGGGAGCGAGTCGCCCTTACCCGCCGCGATCGATTCGACGGCCTTTCGCGCGTCCTCGAAGTCGGCCACCCGCACCACCCGCAGTCCTTCCGGGGTGTGTGCGGCAGCCTCCGCGCAGTTCTGTGCCGGAGCCAGGAACCAGTGCGTGGCGCTGGTTTCGACGGCGCCCTGCATCTTGTGCACGATCCCGCCGATCGGCAGCACCTCCCCCTCGGGGGTGATGGCACCCGTTCCGGCGATTTTGGTACCCCCGGTCAGTGCCCCCGGAGTGAGCCGGTCGTAGACCCCGAGCGCGAACATCATCCCGGCGGAGGGGCCGCCGATGTGACCGGCGCGGATGTCCACGTCCACGTCGAAGCTGAATGTAGAGGAGACCGCCACACCCATCAGACGCCGACCATCCATCGTGGTGGGTGTGACCTGCACCACGCGTGCTTTGCCGCCGCGCAGCACACTGACCCGCACGGGCGCGCCGACTGCTGCCTTCTGCACCAGGTCGGTGACCTCCTTGCGGGTGGCCACCGGGGAGCCGTCGACGGCGGTGATGATGTCGTTCTTCTCCAGCCGTCCGGCCGCCGGCATGTTGGGGTCGACGGCGGCGACGGTGACCTTCTCCCGCACCGGCCGACCGAGTTCACGCAACGCGACCGCGACGGCGTCGTCCTGGGAGCCGGCCATCGCGGCGGTGTTCTGCTCCTCGACCTGCTTCTGGGTCACATCATCGGGAAAGACGTCGCTTTTGGGCACGATCTCGGCCTCGGGATCCAGCTTTGCGGCGAGGAAGTCCCACACGCTCAGCGGCCTGCCGGGTCCTCCGGACTGGGACACGGTCGTCATATAGAGCGAGCCGGTCGTGGGGTAGGTCTTCGCCCCTTTGACCCCGATCGTGGGGGTATCGGCGCCGTCGCGGCCGAGCACGTCGATCGCCGGCCCGGCCCGGTAAACCACGTAGGGCACCGAGATCACCTGGCCCAGAAGGGCCAACAGCGCACCGACCAGCACGATGGTGAGCACAGTTCGGCCCGATTCCATCCATGAGCGTTTCGGTGCCGGGCTCGGTTGAACCGCGTAGGAACCCTGGGCAGGGACCTGGGTTACCGCGGCGCCCGGGGAGGCACCTCGGCGCGCCGGCCAGGGCTTCACGGAGTTCCCACCCACTCCTGGGAGCCGTCCTGGAAGATCTGGTGCTTCCAGATCGGCACCGTGCTCTTCAGGGTGTCGATGAGGTAGCTGCATGCCTCGAAGGCTTCCCCCCGGTGCTCAGCGCTGACGGCCAACGCCACCGCCAGATCACCGATCTGCAGGGCACCCACCCGGTGCACTGCCGCGACCCGCACCACCCCGGGGCGCTGCTGGGTCTTCAGGACGAGGCTTTGCAGTGCCTCCACGGCGCTGGGGTGGGCCGAATACTCAAGACCGGCAACACCCTTGCCGGAATCATGGTCGCGTACCAGGCCGGTGAAGCTCACCACTGCGCCCGCGCGTGGGTCGGCTACGGCACTGAGGACCTCCTCAACGGACAAGGGCGTGTCCCGGACGTCCGAGAGTGTGTTGCTGTCCACGGTGATCCTCCTGTGCTGGCGTCAAGCGGTCCGGTTCGTAAGATCATCCGCCCTGCCTGGGCGGGGGTCGGGAACGCTTGACCCCCCTTACGTGGTTATCTAAAGACATCATCTTCTCAGGACGCGAAGGAGCGGCTCATGCCCAGCCCGTCCAACCCGAACGAACCGGATCCGGAGCAGCCCGACTTCAGCAAGCTCTTCGAGCAACTGCTGGGCGGCGGCGACGCTGGAATGGCACAAGCCATGGCCTCCATGGGACTGGACAAGGTCGATCCGGCAACCATGTCGATGCTTGCCGGGCAATTGAGTGCCATGTTCCAGGCGGCACCCACCGACGGCGTCAACCTCGAGCTGTCGGCAGATGTGGCCCGTAAGGCTGCGGCTGCCGAAGGCGACAAGGTCGTCACCGAAGCCCAGCGGCGCGGCAACGACGACGCGGTCCGGGTGGCAGACCTGTGGCTCGACAACGTCACCAATATGTCGGCGCCCGGCGCCGGGGTGCGCAGCTGGAGCAAGGCGGAGTGGATCGACGGCACGATGCCGATGTGGGGCAAACTCGTGGCCCCGGTCGCGGATGGGGTCACCCACGCGATCACCCAGGCGATGCGCTCCCAGCTGGAGCAGCTCGGCGGCGCTGAGGGGTTGAGCCAGATGCCGGGGCTACCGCCGGGAATGGCGCTGCCTGCCGGCATGGATCTCTCGGCGATGTTCGGGCAGATGGAGCCGATGCTGGCCCGGATGAGCAGTTCCATGTTCGGTGCGCAGATCGGCCGCGCTGTCGGCACGTTGGCCGGCCACGTGCTGACCGGCACCGAGGTCGGGCTCCCTCTGCTGCACGACACGGTGGTCCTGCTGCCGGCCAATATCGAGGAGTTCGCGCAAGGTCTGGAGATCGACGCGGCGCAGGTGCGGCTGTACCTGGCGGTGCGGGAAACCGCACGGGTGCGACTGTTCGCCGATGTGCCCTGGGTCGGACCCCAACTCGTGGCTGCCGTGCAGGCCTACGCCCGCGACATCTCGATCGACACCGAAGGTATCGAGGCCAAGGTCGCCGGCATCGACCCCACCGACCCGCAGGCCATGCAGGACGCGCTGACCGACTCGCTGTTCTCCAACGAGCGCAGCGAGGCCCAGAAAGCTGCACTGACTCGCATGGAAACCCTGCTGGCCCTCGTTGAGGGCTGGGTCGATGTGGTCAGCGATCGCGCGTGCGCACCGCACCTTCCGCAAGCCGACGCGCTCGGTGAGGCGATGCGTCGCAGGCGCGCCACCGGGGGGCCCGCCGAGCAGCTCTTCAGCCAGCTCGTGGGTCTGGAATTGCGGCCGCGGCGACTGCGTGACGCGGCCAACCTGTGGGCAGCCCTCGAAGATGCCGGCGGCGCAGCCGCGCGCGATGCCGCGTGGGCCCACCCGGACCTCGCCCCGACCGCGGGGGATCTGGATGACCCGCTCGGATATGTCGAGCGAGCCTGCAACACCTCCACTGATGAGACCGAAGCCGACCTCGATGCAGCGTTGGAGGCGATCTTCGCCGAGAACGACGCGGCCAAGGCTCGCGGGGACATCGGCCCGGAATCGGGTCCTTCCGATGCCGGGCCCTGGCCCAGCGACCGTCAGTCTGATGACACGCCCGGCGATGACGAGGCCGACGGTGGGCCGAACGGAAAGTAAGAGCAAACCCGCGCGTCGTCGACGCGCCCGTGCCGGGTGGATTCCCAACCAGCACGGCGCGTGGGCGATGCTCGCGGTGCCCTTCCTCGTCGGGGTTTTCCGGGGCGGCCCCACGCTGTTACACCTGCCGTTGCTGGGATGTTGGGTGGTGGGGTACTTCGCCTTCTTCGCTGCTGGCCTGTGGCTGCGATCAGGCCGTAACGCACGCTATGTACCGCCCCTGATCACTTACACGCTCGGGTGTGCCCTGTTCGGCGGGACGCTGGCACTGCTCCGTCCGGACTTGCTCGAATGGCTGTTGGTATACGTCCCGATCGCGGCACTGAGCCTGCTGTATTCGGCCAGGCGGGATGATCGAGCCCTGCTCAACGACATCATCACGATCATCGCGGCCTGCCTGATGGCTCCGATCGCCTTCGGTTTGAGCGCCAAAGCCGGAACGGCTGCGCCGATGTGGGCAGGCGGGGGGACTTCCCGCCAGATCCTTGCTGCCGACCCTGCGATGGGGTGGGTGACGCTGGCTCTGATGTGTTACTTCGTCGGCACCAGCCTGTACGTCAAGACGGTCATCCGGGAACGCCGTTCGCGGGCCTACCACCTGGCCTCCTGGAGCTACCACGGCGCGGTGACCTTGCTGTGGTTGCTGGCTCCGCTGTTGGGCGCACCCATTCCGCCGCAGGCCCACTGGCTGCTTGTGGCATTCTTCGTCGTGATGACCGTGCGAGCGGCGCTCATGGCGGGCCGCCGCGTCCGCCCGATGAAGGTCGGGCTGGGCGAGATCGCCGCCTCCACCGTGCTGCTGCTCATCCTCGTTCTGGCCTGGTGATACTGCCGGTCGCGCAGGCACCGCCACCACCCCGCGGCACGGGCTGCACCGGTGGGGTCTCTGCGTGGCCCTAGGGCTGCACCGGTGGCGCTGAGGACAACCTCGGCGGCTCGTCCTGGCTGGGTGGGCTCCCAGCCTCATCTGCGGGCTGCCCCGCTGGCCGGTCGGCCGCGGCGAAACCTTCCAGGTAGCCGCGAGCACGCTCCAGGCGGGGGTAACTCTGCAGCAACGCCCAGAACTCGGGGCCGTGTCCGGCCTCGATGAGGTGTGCCAGCTCATGGAGCAACACGTAGTCACGCACCCAGTCCGGCATCGGGCGCACCGCCTGCGAGATGCGGATCGCACCGGTGGAGGGGGTGCATGAACCCCACCGGGTGTGTTGCCGGTCCGACCAACGCACACTGCTGGGCACCGCGCGCCCATCCAGGTAGCGCGCCGAGAGCTGCTGCGCCTGGGCGCTGAGTTCGGCATCGGTGATCGCCGCCCGGCCTGTGCCCTTAGCCTTGATCCGCCCGGACAGTGTGCGAATCCAGTCGGTCTCCTCTTGGTCGGTGAGCGTGTCCGGCACCAGCACCACCAGACGACCCTGCTGCTGATAAGCGCTCACGGTGCGCCGCCGCCGCGCGCTGCGACGAAGCTCCACCTCCATACCGTCGATCACCCGGCGTTCCATGCGCGGCGCGGCCTGAGGCCCCCGCCTGGTCGTGCGCCGTCTGCCGGTACCTGGGCTCATGCCCTGACGGTATCGGGCCAATCTCCGAGCCGGCCTGCAACACTCACGGCGCTCGCAATCGACCAATGTGGGCGATAGTGCCACCTCTCATCTAGGGTGAGCGAGTGCCAAAGCCGCATGCGCGGTGCGATCGACGAGGAGACTTCACACATATGTCAGATACCGGCGAGACCTACAAGGGCGACTTCTACTGCGTCAAGTGCAAGGAAAAGCGCGAGACGGAGGGAAACGTCGTCGAGACCAACGGTCGTCGCATGGCAAAGGGCATCTGCCCGGAGTGCGGCACCAAGCTCAACCGGATCCTCGGCAAAGCCTGATCCATCGCACGTAGGGGTCGCTGCGCGGGGGGCGCTGCGGCCCCTTCGTCATGTCCGCAGACAGCGCTCCGCTGTGGATAGCGGGCGGGCCGGATCGCCGCGACGGCGACACTGAACGGGCTGTGACCCGGTGATCCCGCCGCATCGAAAGGCCCCGCCTGTGAGCCGTCCGCGCCTGCCCGACCACGCCCGACCCTTCGTTCGAGGGCGCGGGTCTTTGCAGGTGGGCGAACAGCCTGGGCAGGGCGTGGTGTTCTCCGGCTTGAGCCAGGACGAGATCCGTCTGGTGATGGGGCTGGACGGTAGCCGCGACCTGGAGCAGTTGCGTGCAGAACCCGGCGCAGCGCGCCTGGACGCGCTGCTGGAGGTGCTGCGCGACCGCAGCCTCCTGGCCGAGACGGGATTGGACCCGCAGGTCCTCCTCGAACTCGGTCCCCACCGCGAACAGTTGGCCTGGGACGCTGCAGGGCGAGCCGCGGCCTACGGCGTAGACGACGGCTACCGGCTCCTGCTCGCCCGACGCGACCGCACAGTGGTAGTCGCCGGTGCCGGCGCGGCGGCCGCGATGATCGCCGTGCTGCTACGCCAGGGTGGGGTCGGCCACGTCTGCGTCGGTCCGCACGCCGGTGATGCCCTGGACCTGGAGTTGCGCTCCGGTTCCGGCGAGTTACCCGACTGCATCGTCCTGATCTGTGAGGGCGCGCTCCCCCCGGATGCGGCGCTGCCCTGGTGGCGCCGTGGCGTAGCCGTAGTTCCCCTGATCCTGCGGGCGGAGCGAGCCACCGTCGGCCCCCTACTCGCCGCCGGAGGCCCGTGCGCACATTGCCTGGACCTGAGGCGTAGCGACGCCGACCCCGGCTGGCCGGCCGTCCTGCAGCAGATCACCCAGTCGGCCCGCATCAGGGGCGAGGCGGGCGCCGAGAGCGCCCTGAGCGCAGTGGCGGCCGGCGTGACCACCTTGCTCGTTCACGACCGGCTCGACGTACCCGGAACCCCCGACGGATGCTCAATCGAGGTGACGCTTCCGCTGCCGCAGCTCGTCTACCGCAAATGGTT
This sequence comes from Gephyromycinifex aptenodytis, assembly GCF_012277275.1. Taxonomy (GTDB): domain Bacteria; phylum Actinomycetota; class Actinomycetes; order Actinomycetales; family Dermatophilaceae; genus Gephyromycinifex; species Gephyromycinifex aptenodytis. The sequence continues at coordinate 1,096,632 of NZ_CP051155.1, forward strand.
TGCCCACCCCGATTGCCCATGGCACGAGACGGCAGTCACAATTGGTGGGTGAGCGAACCTCCCCGCGGGGGATTCACCCGCACCCTCAGACTTGCCGCGCTGCCACTCGGAGTGGCAGGTCGGGCCGCCATGGGCGCAGGGCGGCGCCTGGGTGGGGTACCAGCTGAAGACGTGGCCCTGCAACTGCAAGCCGCTACCGCCGAGCAACTCTTCACCGTTCTCGGCGAACTCAAGGGCGGGGCGATGAAGGTCGGGCAGGCGCTGTCCATCTTCGAGGCGGCGATGCCCGCCGAACTGGTCGGCCCCTACCGCGCTGCACTGACCAAGCTCCAGGACTCGGCGCCGGCCATGCCTGCCGCGACTGTGCACCGGGTGCTTACGGAGAACTTCGGCCCCCGGTGGGAATCGCGCTTTCGCGACTTCGACGATGAGCCCTCCGCCTCGGCCTCTATCGGCCAGGTGCACCGGGCCACGTGGCGTGATGGGCGCGACGTCGCCGTCAAGGTGCAGTACCCCGGCGCGGGTGCGGCGCTCATCGGCGACTTCCGGCGTCTGTCCCGGGTCACCCGACTCTCGGCGGGTTGGATCCCGGGATTGGACTTGACCCCGCTGTTGACCGAACTCGTCGACCGCGTCGAGGACGAGTTGGACTATGAGGCCGAAGCGGTCAGTCAACGACTTTTCGCTCAGGCTTTCGCCGGCGACCCGCATGTCCGGGTCCCAGCCGTGGTGCATGCCGGGCGCACCGTCATCGTCTCGGAATGGTTGGAAGGCACGCCGCTGTCCCAGATCATCCGGGAAGGTAGCGAGCAGGAGCGCGACGCTGCGGCGGCGCGCTACCTGGAATTCCATCTGTCCGGCCCGCAACGGGTGCGGCTGCTGCACGCCGATCCCCACCCCGGCAACTTCCGCATGCTGCCCGACGGGCGCCTCGGCGTGATGGATTTCGGCTCCGTGGACAACCTGCCGGACGGCCTGCCCCCCGCCATCGGATGGCTGTTGACCCGAGCACTACTCGAAGATGCCGACACGATCGTCGCGGGGCTGCGCGAGGAGGGTTTTATCCGCCCGGAGATGGACGTGGACCCTCAGGAGTTGCTGGACGTCCTGGACCCCTTCGTCGACGCGATCCGAACCCCGACGTTCCTGTTCACCCGCGAGTGGTTGGGCAGCCATGTCGAACGCTTCCAGAATCCGACCTCGGTCGACTTCCGGACGGGACTCAAACTCAACCTGCCAGCCGACTACATGCTCATCCACCGGGTGTGGGCCGGCGGTATCGGGGTGCTGTGTCAGATCGGCGGGGAGATCCCAGCCCGCGACATCCTCGACCAGGGGCTGCCCGGGGCGCACTTCCCCGCTTTGGAGACCAACCCCTAGACATGACGGCGGCGAGGACCCTGGGGGTCCTCGCCACCGGTCGTGCAGAACATCCTCAACGCATCACGTAGAAGTCCCGGCGAGCGTTGGGCTCAGAGCCGGACAAGACGGACAGGTCGGTTCCGGAGGCGCGCTGCGCGGCCGAGCGGATCCGGGCCTCGGCGAGGCGCAGACGGTCCAGAGTGAGCGTGGATGTTGAGCCGAAAGACAAAGACTTCACAGGTGATAATCCCCTTCACGGAACTAGCGGTCCAGCGGTCCATGGCGCAAACCACCATGGGAGCCATGGCGAGGGATCATCTTCCCGGACGATCCAACCCCGCAACGACAGGTTTACTTTACGCCTCAACTAACTTTTTCTCAAGTTGGCGCCCTCTATCTCTTGACAGACTGTCTGTCGAAAGTCCAATATGCCCACCCGCAAATCGGCGAGACACATGCACAGGCTGCTGGCTCGCTGCACGCCCTCACGGCTGTCGGTGAACCACAGTTCTGCGCCCGTGTTCCCGGCACGGCAGCAGGCTCGAGCTGGAGACGTTCAGTCGAGCAGCGTCCGGTCGGGCTGATCCGGCTCGTCTAACTTCGCAACCGCCGCTTCCTGCGGCGTGGCCCCCTCGACAAGGGCCAGCACCGCACCTCCGTACAGGGCGAGCTTGCGTGCTCCCACCCCACTGATCGCGCTCAACGAGGCGACGTCACTGGGTCGTCGTTCGGCGATCGCTTCCAGGGTGGCGTCGGTGAACACCACGTAGGCGGGAACTTTGGCCTCCTTCGCCGTCTCGGCCCGCCAGGTGCGGATGCGCTCGAACAGCTCAGGGTCGTAGGCAGGGGGGCAGTCATCACAGCGGTTTCGCTTGCGCATCGCGGCAGTGATCAACTCCGTCCCGCAACCTCGGCAGTGCTTGGGTCGAGCCACCCGGCGCGCACTGGGCTGGGAGCTGCGTCCGGGGGCCCGGCGGGCCCGTGCCCCCTGCCCGAGCACCTCGGCAGCAGGGTCCAGGAAACGCGAGGGGCGCCGCGTGGCTCGTCCCCCGGCGGCTCGCGCGGCAGCCCAGGTCAGGCGTAGATCATGCCGAGCCCGGGTCAGCCCCACATAGAGCAAGCGGCGTTCTTCTTCGATCGCATCGTTGCCTTCCGCCATGGCGATCGGTAGCAGGCCGTCGCTGCAGCCCACCAGGAAGACCACGTCCCACTCCAACCCCTTGGCGGCGTGCAAGGACGACAGCGTCACCCCGCACACCGCCGGGGCGTGCATGGCGGCGGCCCGCTCATCCAGGTCAGCCACCAAATCGCGCAGTCTCGCTTCAGGGTGAGTACCTGCCATGGTTCGCGCCAGTTGCACCAATGCGTCGAGGGATTCCCATTGTTCACGCACCGCGCCCCGGGCCGCGGGGGCGCTGTGTTGCCACCCCGCCCCGGTGAGCACATCCCCCACAAGCTTGGCCAGCGGCACCGTTCCGTCGTCGCCGCGGACCGCGCCGCGCAGCAGCACCAGACCTCGACGCACCTCGGGTCGGGAGAAGAACCGTTCCCCACCCCGGACCAGGTAGGCGACCCCCGCTTCGGCCAGCGCTTCCTCAAGAGGTTCGGACTGGGCGTTGGTGCGATACAGAATCGCGATCGAGCTGGCGGGGGTTCCCGATTCGATGAGCTGAGCGACGGTGGCGGCCACCCCGGCAGCCTCGGCCTCGTCATCGGGATAGGACGTCAGGGTAGGCGCGGGCCCCGGCTCCCCCTGGGCTCGCAACTCCAAGCGCGGGACTTGACCGCGAGCGCCGCCGAGCACCAGGTTGGCCACGTTCACAACCTGGGGTGTGCTGCGGTAGTTCCTGGTCAGCCGCACCACGCTCGCGCCGGGGTGATGACGCGGGAAGTCGAGCAGATGCGAGGGTGTGGCACCGGTGAAGGAGTAGATCGTCTGGGCAGGGTCGCCCACGACACAGACGTCTTTGCGCTCCCCCACCCACTCGTCGAGCAGACGCTGCTGCACCGCGTTGACGTCCTGATACTCGTCGACGACGAAGTGGCGGTACTGGGCGCGAACCGCGCGAGCCACCTCCCCGGACTCACGCAGGATGCCGACCATGAGCAGCAGGACGTCCTCGAAGTCGATGACGCCACGCTGAGTCTTGATCGCCTCATACTGGGCCAGCAGGCGGCCCACCGTAATGTGGTCGGCGCCGTTGACCGCTCGCCCGGCGGCGGCCGCGGCGGCCGGATAGCTCTCATCGGTGAGCATGCTCACCTTGGCCCATTCGATCTCGGCCGACAGGTCGCGGATCGCGGCGCGGTCGGTGGACAGCCGCAACCGGGATGCGGACTCGGCAACCAGCGGAGCCTTGGCCGACACGATCTCCGGCGCCGCGCCTCCCACTGCCTGCGGCCAGAAATAGCGCAACTGCCGCAATGCCGCGGAGTGGAAGGTTCGGGCTTGCACGCCGGGGACCCCCAGCGAGCGCAGCCGGGTGCGCATCTCCCCGGCGGCGCGAGCGGTGAAGGTGACCGCCAAAACCCGACTCGGCGCATAGGCCCCAGCTTTGACCCCGTAGGCGATCCGGTGCGTGATGGCGCGGGTCTTCCCGCTGCCTGCACCGGCGAGAACGCACATCGGGCCCAAGGGTTGGGAGGCTACAGCCCGCTGATCGGGGTCCAGTGCAGCCAGCACATCGTCGGAGCTCCACTGCGCGGCCGGCACCGCCTCCGGCGCAATAAGCCCGTCGAGGGCTGCGCTCTCGGCGCCGGTGGGGGCAGTGGGCTGGTCCGGGTTGATGCTCATCGTCAGCGATCTTGTCAGATACTGCCGACCTCGCGCCGGGCTCCTCCCCCGGCCGACAGACCGGCTGGCCCCTGGCAGACTAAGCAGCCGCGCCTGCACCCGCCGCAGGCCTGCCCCGATGGGCCCCAGCGCCTCAGCGCAGATCGCCACCGCACTCCAGGAGCATCAATGAGCACCCACCCGGTCGTCCCGGCAGCAGGAGAAGTCACCGTCTACAGCACGTCTTGGTGCCCTTACTGCTCACTGCTGACCTCGAGCCTGGTCGCTGAAGGCGTGCAGTTCACCATCGTCGACCTTGATGAGGACCCTGAAGCTGCGGCCTACGTCGAGCGGGTGAACGGCGGCAACCGTGTGGTGCCGACCGTGGTCTTCCCAGATGCGACGACGGCCACCAACCCCGCGATCGACGACGTTCGCTTGCGCTTGTACTGAGCATTCTCGTCAGCAGGTCAGGGCCTTGCTGCACCAGCGGACCGGCACGTCACCCACGGCGATCGCCGCCAGAGCCGGCCGGCTGGCAGACCGGGTCAGCTTCGGGCGGACCAGCGTTCGCCGCCGCCAGGCTCGTCGACGCCGGGAACGAACAACTCCGGCCCGTACCAGCGCTGGATGAGATGCCGAGAGATCGACAGCCTGCCGGGCAGCAGCAGGGATCCCTCGGCCACGCCTTGGCGTACCTGCTCTCGCTCATACCATTCGGCCTGGGCGATCTCGCTCTCTTCCAAAACCAGTTCAGTGTCCAGCGCCCTGGCTTGGAAGCCCACCATGAGCGAGCCGGGGAAGGGCCAGGGCTGGCTGCCCACATAGGCCACCTCACCCACCCGAACGCCCACCTCTTCCTGCACCTCCCGGCGCACCGCGCTCTCCAGGCTCTCGCCGGGCTCGACAAAACCGGCCAGCACCGAGCGGCGGTCGCTCGGCCAGGCCGGGGAGCGCGCCAGCAGGATGCGGTCTCGCTGGTCCAGGACTGCCATGATGACGGCCGGGTCGGTGCGCGGATACAACTCGCGCCCTTCGGCGCTGCAGTTGCGGACCCAGCCCAGCCCGCCCGGTGTCGTGTCAGCACCGCACCGGGGGCAGAACCGATGGCTGGCGTGCCAGGAGGCTAGGCCCTGCGCGGTCATGAACCGTTCCAGATCGTCGGCGGCAAGCCACGGTCCCGTATCGCGCAGCGTCCGCCATTCGGGATCGAGTTCGGCCTCATTCTCGGTATCGATGACACCCAAGGTGGCGACCCCCTCGGAGTCCCGTCCGAGGAAGACGACCAGCCGTGTTTCGTCGTCGCCCTGCCATCGGCGCAGACTCAACCGGGCGGCTCCTGGGTCGCCCTGCACGCGGGTGCGCCCCCCGCGCATCTCCAGGACACGGGTGCGCGGGTCTGCCAGCAGGCGGGGCAGGGTGTCTGGATCGGTGCGCTCACCAGCGCTGCGGTCAAGCACACCAGCCATGGCGGGGGGCGTGCCGGGGGTGTGCACCATGGCGCAACTGTACGACTGCGCGCCCACCTTGCGGCGTGCGGCTGCGCCCGCGTCGCCACCTCAGCGGAGCGCCGCAGCGACGCGGCAGCATTGCACGGTTACGGTTATCTCGTGCCCACCACGCCCGCTGTTCTCGCTGCCCTGGCCGACGCCGCAGTGCAGGGTCTCCTGCCCGAACGGGTGCGCGGGGCGCTGGAGAGGATCGGCAACCGACACCACGTCGGGTTCATCGAAGACTCTCGCGGCCGTCACTGGGTGGTGCGACTCCCGGTGGACGCAGTCTCGGCAGCTCGCCAGGACGCCTCGGTGGCGTTGCTGGAGATGCTGCCCCGACACCTGCCCTTCGATGTCCCCGAACCGGCCGGTTTTGCCGCGCTGCCGGACGGGCGACGAGCGATGGTCTATCCCTACCTGCCCGGCTGCCTGCTCGACTTCACTGCGCTGCCCGCCGGACCCGGACTCACCCGGGACATCGGACGGGCATTGGCTGCGCTGCACGACCTGGACCCGCGCGTTGTCGAAGAAGCCGGCCTACCGGTCTACGAGGCCGAAGAGTGCCGGCGCCGATTGCAGGGCGAGGTCGAGCGCGGCGCGCAGACCGGGCTGGTCCCTGCGGGGCTGCTCAACCGGTGGCAGCGGCTGCTGGAAAATCAGGCGTGGTGGGAGTTCACGCCCAGCGTCGTGCACGGTTACATCGCAAACCGGCATCTACTGGCCACCTGGGAGGACGCCCGCGACGCCGCCGAGGTGCGTCTGAGCGCATTGCTGGGATGGGAGGGCGCCACTGTCGGGGACCCGGCAGAAGACCTGGCCTCGTTCTCCCGGGCCCTGACCCCGGAGGCCTGCGAGACGCTGTTCTCGGCCTATCTGCGTGCGCGACGCGCCAGCGTCGACACATACCTGATCGAGCGGGCCCAGTTCCTTGGCGAGTTGCGAGTGCTCTCGCGCTTACTGCAGGCACGTGGCAGTCAGGATCGCGACGAACTGGCCCAGGCCAGCCAGCATCTGCAACGGCTGGACGACCTCGTCGGCGACGAAACACGCGGCGACCGCCCGACCTGCGCAGCGGACGGCGTCCCGGTGCAGTTCGACGCCGACCCGATCGACGGGCAGTGGTACTCCTCAGACGGCGACCCCGGCACTGACCGCAGCTGAGCTACGCCGGTGGCGCGCGCCCAGCGCGGCACGGGAGTGCAGGGCGGTAAGAACCGTGCGGGGTGGCGGCGCGCAAATGCGGAACCGGTGCGACACGCGAACGCCGCTGCGTGATGGTCAGCGGCAGCGTCGTCGCACGGCCACGACCCTGCAGGGACCCTCGCCGAGACCGGCGGGGCATGGCTTGCCCGCCGCCACGGTCCGCCGCCCCGTTAGGCGCCACCCGATGACGCTTTGCCTGTCAGACGCCGGCGGTCAGGCGGTGTCTGCCGACTCAGCGGCGGCCATTCCCGGCGATGGGCGCCTCGACCCAGACAGGGTCTCCTCTTCGGTGCGCTGGGTGAGCAGCGCCGCGAGTTCGGCTTCGCTGAGCAGCGGCGGCGCAACAGTGGCCCCGGTGGCTGCGTAGTAGAAACAGGCGTCGACCTGCTCCGGGGCCAGCTCGTGCAGTCGGCAGTAGGCGAGCCGGTACACGGCAAGCTGCACGGCCCGGGAACGCGCGCGCTCCCCCTGCGGGGGGCGCCCGGTCTTCCAGTCCACGATGGTCACTCCACCGTCGGGCCGCGGGAAGACGGCGTCCAGGCGTCCTCGTACCGGCACTCCGGCCACCACAGTTTCCAGACTGACCTCTACCGCGATCGGAACTCGCTCGGCCCATTCGCTGCGCAGGAAACGTTCCTTGGCATGTTCCAGGTCCAGGTCGCCCAGGTCCTCATCGCCGCTGCCCGGCAGGTCGAAGGGGTCCACGAATGTTGCTGCGCGATAGTGCTGCTCCACGAACTCGTGGAAGGCGGTACCAGCCCGGGCTCCGTCCGCGGGCGGCTCGGGCATCGGTCGGCGCAGCCGCAGAGCAAAAGCTGCGGCGTCTTCGTGCAGGCTCACCAGCGCGGAGGCCGAAAGGTGCCCCGGCAGGCGCACCGCAGGGGCCGGGTCCGGCTGGCGACGAGCCGCCCATTCGGCCAGCAGGACCTCGATCTCGCGGTCGACCTCGCCGCGCAAACCTGAGCCGAGCGCCGATTCGGGTTGCTGTTCCAGTGCCGCACGGACCCGCTGGGCGCCGCGTTCGATGCGGGCGTGGCGCTCATCGTCCGGGAAGGGCGTCGGCCAAGTGATCGAATTTCCTTGCGCGCTTTGGGGGTTGGTCTCTTCCGGCGACGGGTCGGGAGCCCACGGGCCCCGATCCAGGGTCACGCAGCCCCCATCCATCACCTCAGTGAGGAAGCGCGAAGGGATGAGCGGGTTCTTCCGGTCGGTCCACACGCTCGCCGTCAGCAACAGGTTGTGCCGCGCCCGGGTGAAGGCAACATAGGCCAGGCGGCGTTCCTCGGCCAGGCCGTGGGTGCCCCCGTCTTGCAGGAAGGTTCCGATCCGGGCGTCGAGGTCGCGCAGGTCGCTTGCGCCGCGCCACTGCAACTCCGGTAGCCCCTCGACATCTCCGCGCAGCTCATAGGGCAGGCTGCCCAGCCCGCCTGTCCACCCCCGGTCCTTGGGAACCGGCAGGTTGCCGCCCTTGGACTGGGCGGTGTGGGAAGGGAAGGCGCCCTCGACCAGGCCCGGCACGGCCACGACATCCCACTCCAACCCTTTGGCAGCGTGCACGGTCAGCACCTGAACCGCGCCTTCGGCAACGTGCGCGGCAGGGGTGTCCAGACCGCGTTCCTCTTCACGCGCGGCGTCCAACCAGTCCAGGAAACCGCCCAGCGAGGGCCGGTCGGCGGAGGCCGAGAACGAAGCAGCGACATCGGCGAAGGCGTCCAGATGCATGCGTGCCGTTTCTGGCAACGCCTCGGGGCGAGCCGCAACCTCCACATCGAGCCCCAGCGCGCGCTCCGCCGCCACGACCAGTTCCGGCAGCGCCACCCCGAGCAGAGAACGCAGCGCTGCTACCGCTCGCCCTAACCGAACCAGACGGTCCCGGGCCACCGGGGAGAGCTGTTGACCTTCGGCGCCCACCCATTCCGGCGGGGGAAGTTCATCGAGCGCTTCGACCAGGCTGGGCTCATCCAGTTCCGTTTCCGCGCATTCTTCTTGTTTAGAACGGGCGCGGTGCAGCTGGCGCGACCACGCGCCGAAAGCGTCGATGTCGGCAGCCCCAAGGCGCAACACGGAGCCGGTGAGCAGCCGCATCAGCGCCTCCGAACGCACCGGGTCGTGCACGACCGCGAGCAGGCTGACGAGGTCGTTGACCTCGGGGGTGGTCAGCAGTCCGCCCAGCCCCACCACCTCGACCGGCAGGCCCTGAGCGGCGAGCTCATCGACGATCATGGCGAACTGGGCGCGGCGCCGACACAGGACGGCGGCGCTGCGCGGACGACGAGGGGCGCCTTCGGGCGCACTCGGGTCCGATGCCGGATCGTTAGCCCACCAGTAGCCGGCGATCCACTGCGCGACGCGTTGGGCTTCGGCGCGGGAGGTCTCATGGCGCTCCACCCGCACCCGTCCCGGCCCGGCATTGGGCGCCGGTTGCAGCCGGCGAACGGGCACCGGCGAGGCTTGGGTCAACGGCGCGGCGGTGGCGTTGGCGAGCGCGAGTACCCCGATGTCGTTACGCCAGCTGCAGGACAGCGGCAGCACCGCCACGGCGGACCCCCGCCCGCCGAAGCGGGTCGGGAACTGGGCCAACGTGGTGGCGCTGGCGCCCCGCCAGCCGTAAATGGACTGGTGCGGATCCCCGACTGCCGTCACCGAAACCGGCGCCCCCGCGGCCGGGTCGGTGAACAAGGCGGCGAGCAGCCGCATCTGCGCCTCACTCGTGTCCTGGAACTCGTCCAACAACACCACCGCGAACCGGCTCCGTTCGGTGCGTGCCACCTGCGGCTCACCTAGAGCCAGGCGGGCGGCAACGGCCATCTGATCGCTGAAATCGAGCGCGTCCGAGCGCCGTTTCGCCTCGTCGTAGGCCCGAACAAGGGGCAGGATCTGCCGTTGCCGGCGCACCTGGGCCAGGAGCTTGCCGACTTCGCTCGGCAGGTTCTTTCCGGGGCGTGGCCCGGCCGGTAGTCCGTTGATGCAGGACTCCACCTCATCGAGGTAGGCCGCCAGCTCATCAACTGTGCGCAGATGCTCCGCCAGTTGTCCGGCGAGGTCCCGCACCCCGGCGGTGACTGTCGACTCGGCTTTGTCCACATGCGCCATCGGCCCGTCGTAGCGCAGCACGATCTCGTGGGCGTACTGCCAGGCAGCCGCTTCGGTGAGCAGCCGAGCGTCCGGCTCCACCCCTAACCGCAGGCCGTGCTCCTGAACCAGACGTCCCGCGTAGGCGTGATAGGTCGACACCGTCGGTTCGGCGAACTCATCCGCCCCATCTTCCGGGGGTGTCCACAGGCCCGCCTGACGCAGCCTGCGCAAGCGACCACCAATGCGTTCAGCGAGCTCGCCGGCAGCTTTGCGAGTGAAGGTCAGGCCGAGGATCTCATCGGGGCTGACCAGGTCATTGGCGACCAGCCAGACCACCCGGGCCGCCATCGTTTCGGTCTTGCCCGAACCGGCGCCCGCCACGACGAGCATCGATTCCAGCGGTGCCTGGATGACCGCCTGCTGTTCGGCAGTGGGGATGTGCAGTTCCAAAGCGGTAGCGACTTCGGCCGCGCTGTAGCGAGGGAGAGCGGCCGAGGGTGGGGTGCTCATCGCAGCCTCTCTCCTTCAGGGGTAGCCGGGCAGGAGGATCGCACGTCGCAGGTGTGGCACCAGGAATCGACCCGCGCGGTGAACGAGCTTCGCCCCATCCCTTCGGCCGTCGCCTCCAGGAGGTTCTGGGCCCACTGCGGGTCCTCATCCTGAGCCAGCGGCGGTTGGGGTTGCAGCACGCCACGCACCCCGCCGGCTTTGCCGAGTTGGAGCAGCGCAGCCCCGGCGCTGTGTTCGCCGTGCTCGGCGAAAGCGCCACGTTCGACCGCGACCTGGTAGGCGCCTAATTGCGGCAGGTGCGCCAGTTCGGCTTTGGCGGGTTTGCTCGACCCGGTCTTGAGGTCGATGACCCGCAACCGGCCGTCCGGGCCCCGTTCCAGGCGGTCGATACGACCGCGGATCGCTGCCGTACCCAGATCGACATCGAGGTCGATCTCGGTGCCGACGACTTCCCAACCGGCGGCGAGCGCCTCCACGTGGTGGCTCTGCAGCCTCCCCAACATGAGGGTGGCCTGCTCGTGGGCCCGGGTGGACAACCACCCCGAAGGTAACCCGAGGTCCGCCCATCGCTCGTCCAGGGCTGCCCGCATCGCGGCGTAGTCAGCGTTGTCGACCGTGGCCGCGATGTCGTGCACGAGAGTCCCGATGGCCGAAGCGGAGCCGGGCTTGTTCGCCTGACCGCCGGCGGAGGTGAGCATCCAACGCAGTTCGCACTGCGCGAACTGCTCGACCTTGGAGGGTGAGACCGCGATGCTTGTGCCAGGCGCGCGCCGCGGCCGGGAGTCGCTGACCTCCCGGAGTGGCCACCAGTTGGCGGGGTCAGCTCCCGGCACCCCTGCGCGGGCAAGCACCGCGAGGCGCTCGGCGGCCTGCTGCGCAGCTTGTTCATCGGTGCTGGTCACCAGCTCGCGCCGGAGCGCGGCGACCATCCCGGACAACGTCATTGGTCGTGGGGTCGGTGCCAGTGCCCGTTCATCGGCCCCGGCCGGGTCGACCAGGTCCAGGAAGCCCGATGGTTGTTCGTCCTCGTTGCGGACTGCGGTGACGATGAGGCGTTGACGGGCTCGGCTTATCGCGGTGAGGAACAACCGCGTTTCGTCATGCCGCACGGCCATGCGTGCGGCCCGGGGCGAACTGCCGCGCCCGGTGACGAGGTCGACCAGGGCTGCCGATCCCAGGATCGTGCCCCGCAACCGGGTGTCGGGCCAGACACCCTCTTGCACGCCAGCGACCACGACCAGGTCCCACTGTGCTCCGGCGGCCCCGGCGGGGGTCGTCAGGGTGACGCAATGCTCGCTCGGTGCGCGCGGAACCAGGGTGTCTCCGGCCACGTCCTGGCCCCGGATGTGTTCCAGGAAGCCGTCCGGCCCGCGCATCGGGAGCCGGTCGACGTAGGTGGCCGCGGCACCCATGAGCGCCACGACCGCGTCCAGGTCGCGGTCTGCCCGCGGCCCCAGCGCCCCACCTGACAGGGCCGTCTGAGCCCAGGCGTCGGCCAGGTCGGTGGCAGACCACACCCGCCACAGCACGCTGTGCGCATTGACGCCGGGACGCCAGCCGTTCTCATCCCGGGCGGCCGCCTCGCGGCCGGCCGCCAGCGCCGCCCGCACCCGACGTGCCGGGGCACCTTCTGGCCCCAGGTCCTCAAGAGCGCCCTCGCCCTGCAAGGCGTCCAGGAGCAGTTCCTCGCTACTGCGGGTATCCGTGGCGGGGGCGGCTCGGCGCAACGCGCGGCGTAACCGCCGCACCCCCAGGGAGTCGGTGCCACCGACCGGGGAGGTGAGGATGTCCAGAGCCACTTCTGGAGTCAGCGGCGAGGGCTGCTCCTGGGCCAAGGCTAGGGCGATCTCGAACAGGTGCAGCAGTGGCCGCACCGCAGGCTCTTCACGCAACGGCACGCGGGCGCCTTGGATCGCCACCGGCACCGATTGGCTGGCCAGCACCCGGCGCATCGTGGCCGTGCGAGCGGCTCCACGCACGATGACGGCCATCCGCGAGTAAGGCATACCGGCCAACAGGTGGGCCCGGCGCAGGGTGGCGGCGACGAGTTGCGCCTCAGCGGCAGGGCTGAGGGTGATCGCCACCTCGACCTGACCCTGCGGGTGTGGCTGCGGCGCGGTGGCCGGGAGCGGGTTGCGCTGGCTGCCGGCGCCGGCCGCGCCGATCTGGGCGGCCACCCGGCGGTAGACCTCGTGCATCGCTGCCGGTAGTCGCCACGACTTCGCCAGGATCAAAGGGGGGTTCTCGGCCCCGGGCCAGGGGCCGAGGAACAGCCGCGGGTCAGCCCCACGGAAAGTCTGCGTGGCCACGTCGGGGTCGCCGACGAGCACAAGGTCGCTGGGATGTCCGGCCAGCAGGCGCAGCAGGCGACTGGCCGGCGCCGTCAACTCATGGGCGTCCTCGACGACGATGAGATCGAGGCTGCCTTGCACGGCCGCCAACATCTCCGGATCTGCTTCGAGCATCCCGGCCGCGGCGGTCAGGATCCAGGCCGGGTCGTATCCCCCCGGTCGTGACAGCGCCGTCACCTCGTCGTATTCGGCCAGCACATCCGCCGCCGCAGCCCACACCGGAGCGTCCACCTGGGCCGCGAGCTCGGCCAGGCCCTCCCCGTCGAACCCGTACTCCACAGCCCGCATCAGCAGATCCCGCAATTCGGCACGGAAGCCGCGAGTCGTCGTGGCGGCGGCCAGTTGGGCCGGCCAGTTAGGTACCCGTCCCAGACCTGCCGCGTGACCGGCCAGCAACTCCCGCAAGATCACGTCTTGTTCCGGGCCGGAGAGCAACGAGGGGGCAGGCAGACCTTCGCGTGCTGCCCCGCGCCGCAGCAGCCCGAACCCCAGAGCTTGGTGGGTGCGCACCAGCGGCTCGGTGGTAGTCGCCCCGAGCGCAGCGGTGAGCGATTCACGCAGCGCAGCGGCCCCCAGCCGGCCGGGGGTCAGAACCAAACAACGATCCGGACGCGCCTGCCCGGTGCGAACGCGATGGAGCACCGTGTGCGCCACGACTGTCGTCTTCCCGGTGCCTGGGGCGCCGAGCACCCGCACCACGGGCGCCCGGTGCTCGACCGCAGCCCGTTGCGAGGGGTCCAGATCCTCGGCGGGGAGCAGTTCGCTCGCCTGTGCCCGGTACACCAACATGCCTCTAGTTCATCACCCAGCACCGACAACCGGTGTGGCCAGCCACACCGCAGAACCCGCGCGGTTCGTGCCGTCCTTGCGGCACGCAGCACCCCCGCGGTGTTCGGTCGTGCCGGTGGTTCCCCGCCACCGGTACCGGGCAGGCCGATCCCCCGTTGCGAGGCACTCCCGGTCACGCCTGCGGGAGGATGCCGTTTGCGATCACGTGGCTTGGGCGTGCTCTGAAACAGCCTGCTATCGGGGTAGGAGGCAGGACGCCACAAAAGCTGACTCACCGCAGCGTCCCAGGGCGCTACCCGCCTGCCGGGCGGGGCCCTCAGCTCCCGTCCGGCATGGCCAGTTCCCCGGTCCACGCGTTTATCCCGCCACGCAACGATTGCGCCTGGCTTACGCCCGCCTGGGTGAGCGCCTCGACTGCCCGCAGTGAACGCACGCCGGAAGCGCAATAGGCTACGACGGGGCGGTCCAGACCCGGTGGCAGTTCACCTTCCAGCAGCAATCCCAGCGGCCAACCCAGCGAGCCCGGGATGACGCCGGTGGCCCGCTCGTGCTCCTCGCGCACATCCAGCAGCAGAACCTCATCCGCAGCCAGCGCCCCGGCGAGCCGCTCGGAGTCGAGCTGCGCACCCTCGGCCTCACTTGGGCTAGTGGCGGCGGTCGGCTGGTCTTCTTGCAGGTCGCGAAGAACGATGGGGCCGGCCTGCGGCCCACACACGCTGCAGGTGGGGCGCGGGCGAACCCGGATGGTGTCCCAGGAGGCAGCCAGAATGTCGTGCAGCAGAATGCGCCCGATCAGCGGTTCGCCCATGCCGGTGATGATCTTGACGGCTTCGGCCGCGGCCATCGCGCCGATGACACCGGGGAGCATTCCCAAAACCCCGCCCTGCGCGCAAGAGGGCACGGCACCCGGCGGTGGCGGAGTGGGAAAGACGCACCGGTAGCAGGGGCCGTGGCCCGCCCACCAGACACTGAGCTGCCCCTCGAAGCGGGAGATCGACGCCCAGACCAGCGGAATCCCGGCCATTGCCGCCGCGTCGTTGACCAGGTAGCGGGTCGGGAAGTTGTCGCAACCGTCGATCACGAGGTCGTAACCGGCGACGATGTCGGCGGCGCTGCCGGCTCGCAACCGTTGCTCGTGCTCGATCACCTGGACGTGCGGGTTCATCTCGCGCAGGCGACGGGCGGCCGAGGTGGTCTTGGCCTGCCCCAGGGTGTCCTCGCCGTGGATGACCTGGCGATGCAGGTTGGAGACCTCGACGACGTCGTCATCGACGATCCCGATCGTTCCCACCCCGGCCGCCGCCAGATACAGCAACGCCGGCGACCCCAGCCCACCTGCGCCGATGATCAGGACCCGGGCACCGGCCAGGCGTCGCTGTCCCGGTTCGCCGAGTTCGGCCAGGCTCAACTGGCGGGAGTATCGGCGCAGTTCGTCGCTGGTCAAGGGGGCAGGACGCGGATCGACGCTCACCTGAGCTCCTCGTTCGACATGTGTTGGGACCGACAGCCTCGCTAGGATGCCATCTCGGGCGTCAGACGGCGTCCGACCCCACCCGCACCGGACGTAAGTTCGCTTCGCGGGCCGGAAGGAAGTGATGCAGGATGGCACCCTCCGCTGGCGAGAACCCAAGCGTTCCGCGCGGAACCCGACTCCCTCGACCTGCCCGCAGGGCCCAGCTGCTCGGGGCAGCGCTGGAAGTATTCGTCGAGTACGGATACCACGCCGCCGGCATGGACGAGATCGCCGACCGGGCCGGGGTTTCCAAACCCGTTCTCTATCAGCACTTCCCCGGCAAGCTTGAGCTGTACCTGGCCCTGCTCGACTCGGCCACTGAGCAACTCGTCGACGCCGTGCTGGCTGCGCTGGAATCCACCCAGGACAACGATGCGCGCGTGGTCGCCACTGTGGAGGCCTACTTCGAGTTCGTGGGACGCCACGGCGCCGCCTACCGGCTCGTCTTCGAGTCCGACCTTCGCCAGGAACCGCAGGTTGCCCGGCGGGTGCTGCGGGTCGAGGAACGAACCTCCGCGGCGATTGCCCGCATCGTGCGCGACGCCACTGACTTGGATGAGGAGGAGGCCTTGCTGCTGGCCACCGGGGTGGTGGGAATGGCCCAGACCAGCGCCCGGTTCTGGTTGGCGCAAGGATGTCCCATCCCGCGGGACGCGGCGGCGCGCCTGGTCGCCGACCTCGTCTGGCGCGGGGTGAGCAGCTTCCCGCTTGCCCAGTCCGCCGCACCCGAGGACCCCCGTCTGGGCGTCGCCGAAGAGACGGCCCCGTAACCTGAGAGTTCAGCAACGAAAGGAGACCTCGTGGAGGTCAAGATCGGTGTCCAGCATGTCAGCCGTGAAATCAGCCTCGAGACGGACGCCGCGGCCCAAGAGGTCGAGGAAGCTGTCGAGAAGGCCCTGAGCTCCGGTTCGGCCCTGCGGCTCATGGACAGCAAGGGCAACCTGTCCATCGTCCCGGCAGCCAGCATCGCCTACGTCGAGATCGGCGCGGCGAAAAAGGGCGGCGTCGGCTTCGGGATGCTCTAAGGGGGGCCGGCCGGCCCGCCGATTCGGCTTGCGGGCAACCGCTTTGCGCTGACAGGAAGGCTCCTATGCCCCTCGTGGGCGCCCATGTCAAGCAACGAAATGGTTACAAACGCACCATTTCGTACGCACGCCTCATAGAAATCCGGGCAGCTGGGTAACTCTGAGAGTGACAGGGGCAACACACAGCCCGATAACAACCTCGCGATAGCGAGACGAGAACAGGAGCACGCTTATGTTGATGACAATCATCAGCGCCGTCATCGGCGGTTTGATCATCGGCGCCCTCGCGCGCTTGGTGATGCCGGGCAACCAGAACATGTCCATCCTCATGACGATCATCATCGGCATCATCGGATCGGCGCTCGGCTCCTGGTTGGTTTCGACATTGTTCAACTACGACAACGCCAACGGCGGCATCAACTGGATCGGCGTCGCCGCCGGTGTCGCCGTGGCCGCAGTGCTCATCGCGATCTACATGAGCGTTACCGGTCGCCGTGGTGCGGGCACCCGCGTCTGACGCGTGTGGCCTTCCTGAAGGCCGTCATCCCACTGGGGTGGCGGCCTTCAACGCGTCATGGGGGCTAGACTGAGCCGGACAGACGGTGCCCGGTCGGCACATAGCCCCGCCTTCTTCTTCTCATGGCGCCCGTGGAGCACTGCTTCGCACGGGACGCCCCTGGATGACCTCCGATCGGCCCGAACACCACGACGCCCGGCATCGAATGCACCTCGCCGCGGCGGGCCCGATCGAAGGACCACTATGAATGCACCTACCCCTGCTGAGAGCACTTTCAGCGACTTCGGTATCCACCCCCAGATCGTGGAGGCCCTCGCAGATCGTGGCATCGTCAGCCCGTTCCCGATCCAGGCAATGACGCTGCCGATCGCGTTGAGCGGCCACGACATCATCGGACAGGCCAAGACCGGCACCGGCAAGACGCTCGGTTTCGGCGTACCGATCCTGCAGAAGGTCGTCGCGCCCGGCGACGCCGAGTTCGAGTCGCTGCCCTTCCCGGGGCGCCCGCAGGCTCTGGTCGTCGCCCCGACTCGCGAGTTGGCCAATCAGGTATCCACCGACCTGCGCAACGCCGGCGTCAAGCGAGGCATCCGGGTTGAGACGATCTACGGTGGTCGCGCTTTCGAGCCGCAGATCGATGCTCTCAAGCGCGGCGTGGAGGTGGTGGTGGGCACCCCCGGGCGTCTCATCGACCTCATGCAGCAGGGACACCTGCGACTGAGCTCGATCCGCACCCTGGTGCTGGACGAAGCCGACGAGATGCTGGACCTGGGCTTCTTGCCGGACGTGGAGAAGCTGCTGGCACAAACCCCGGCCTCGCGCCAGACAATGCTCTTCTCGGCGACCATGCCGGGTGCCATCGTCACCCTCGCCCGCCGGTACATGTCCCAGCCCACCCACATCCGCGCCCAGGTTGAAGGCGACGAAGGCCAGACCGTGGCCGCCATCGCCCAGTTCGTCTACCGGGCGCACGCGATGGACAAGGTCGAACTGCTGGCTCGGGTGCTGCAGGCCAAGGACCGCGGGTTGACGATCATCTTCAGCCGTACCAAGCGCACTGCAGCCAAGGTCACCGATGAGCTGATCGACCGCGGCTTCGCAGCAGCGAGCATCCACGGCGACCTCGGGCAGGGCGCCCGCGAGCAGGCACTGCGCGCCTTCCGCTCCGGCAAGGTCGACATCCTGGTGGCCACCGACGTCGCGGCCCGTGGAATCGACGTCGAGAACGTCACCCACGTCGTGAACTACCAGTGCCCCGAGGACGAGAAGACCTACCTGCACCGCACCGGCCGAACCGGACGCGCCGGGCTGACCGGCGTGGCGATCACCCTGGTGGACTGGGATGACATGCCGCGCTGGGGACTGATCAACAAGTCCCTGGAGTTGGGCATCCCAGAGCCGCCCGAGACGTACTCCTCCTCCGAGCACCTGTTCGCCGACCTGGGCATCGACCCCAAGGCCACCGGACGCCTCCCTCGCGCTTCACGCACTCGTGCCGGTCTTGACGCCGAAGAGCTCGAGGACCTCGGCGAGACCGGTAAGTCCGCTAAGTCCGGCGGCCGCGGCCGCGAGCAGCGCGGTGGCCATGACAGTCGTGGCGGGCGCGACAGCCGTGGCGGGGGTGAGCACCGCAGCCGGGATAGTCGGGGCGGACGCTCTTCGGAGCGCAGCGAGCCCTCCAGCGCCCCCGGCGCCGCAGCCGACTCCGAGGTCAAGACCTCGGGGGCTCCCCGCCAGCGTCGGCGTACTCGCGGCGGCAAGCCTTCGGCCTGAGCCGGCACGACGGCGCCTCCCCCACCTCGTTAGGCCCGCCCACCTGCACCGATGTCCATATAACGGACGTTCTGGACGCTTGTCCAAACCAGGTCGTAGGGTCGAAACAACTCCGGGGGGAGGCTCGAGGTGATCTCGATGCGCAGGTACAGGGGAAATGCCATGCACCTTTATGCTGGCGTGCCGCGCACCGTTCGCCAGTCGACTCCCAGAGCCGAATCAGGCCCTGCCTCGCTCCCCTCTGCGAGGCAGAGCGCCTGACGTTCGGCGCCGCGTAGCTCCCTCCCCCCTCTTTGCGCAGCGGCGCACACACGCCCCAGGCCCATACCTGGGGCGTGTGGCATTTCAGCAGCGGTGCCATCTGGCGGACGGGGCCCGACACACCGTCGCTGCCATTGGCCGGTCGATGCGCGGCCGCGGCGCCGCAGAAGATGATCGCGCCCTCATTCGGCGCGATAGCCTCAGCCTGATGTCCACCACTGACGATTCCGCCTCGAGGATCCAGCACGCCAGGGTGGACACCCCTTGCGGGGCGTACCTGCTGCTCGCCCAGGGCAGTGACCTGGTGGGGATCTACCGGCAGGGACAACGCCACTGCCCACGACCCGAGGTGCTCGGCTCGCCGGTGGCGCCGCGGGATCACGAGGTCCTGGGTCGGTGCCTGAGCCAGTTGCGGGAGTACTTCCACGGCACTCGTCGGAGCTTCGACCTGCCGGTACGACCCAGCGGCTCGGCGTTTCAGCGTGAGGTACTCGCGGCCATCAGCGCTATCCCTTACGGCAGCACCCGCAGCTACGGTCAGCTGGCGGCAGAGCTGGGGCGCCCACGGGCTGCTCAGGCCGTGGGCAGCGCGGTGGGGCGCAACCCCATCTCCATCGTCATTCCCTGTCATCGGGTGCTCGGCGCGAGCGGCGCGCTGACCGGTTACGCCGGCGGCCTGGACGTCAAACGAAAGCTGCTACGTCTGGAAGGGGTTCTGCCCGCTACCGACCAAGTGCCCCTATCGCAGTGACGGCGGTGGGTTCGCTGAGCAGGGCCTCCACGACTGTCGGCGCGGTCGTGCACTGCCCGAGCCGGTTGGTCTTCCCCCGCCCGTGGTAGTCGCTCGAACCCGTGACATGCAGTCCCAGATCTGCAGCGAGCGCGATCGTGTGCGCGCGTTGGGAATCGTCGTGCTCAGGATGGTCAGCCTCCAGGGCGAACAGCCCCGCCTGCGCCATCTCCGCGATGAGCTGGTCCGGCGCCACCGGCCCGCGGGCGGCGGCGAAGGGGTGCGCCATCACCGGCACACCCCGCGCGGCACGTACCAGTTTCACGACCGCTACCGGGTCCGGGGCGTAGTGGGCGGCGTAGTACGGCGAACCGGTGTACAGGTACTTGGCGAACGCCTCGTCTCGCTGCTTGACGATTCCCAGCGCTACCAGGGCGTCGGCGATGTGTGGGCGCCCCACGGTGGCCCCCGGTTCGACCTGGGCGCTCACGTCCTTCCAGGTGATGGGCAGGTCTGCAGCCAGCAGTTCGGTGATGCGCCGGGCGCGGCTGTCGCGGCTGTCTCGGGCAGCGCTGAGTTCGGCCAGCAGCGGTTCATCGCTGCGCTCATGCAGGTATGCCAACAGGTGCAGGCTGATTTCCTGCCATTTGCAGGAGATCTCGATGCCACGCAACAGGCTGATCCCGACCCGCTGCGCAGCAGCGCTCGCCTCGTCCCATCCAGAGGTGGTGTCGTGGTCGGTGATCGCGATCAGGTCCAACCCCTGCGCGGCAGCCTTCTCGATGAGTTGGGTCGGGGTGTCCGTCCCGTCGGAGGCCAGCGTGTGGGCATGCAGGTCGGCGATCACCGGACCAGGATAGCGATGCGGCGGCTGCCGCCCGTGAGCAACGAAGGTTGCGACCTACCGGCGCGGCCCACGCCGCTCCCCGAGCCTGCGCGGCAGAGCCCGGGGTACGCGGCGTTGCGGGTTCAGCGCGGCATGAGCACTGTGTAGTCGAAGTCGAGAACCACATTCGGCAGGTATTTGCCGTCCTCGCCCCGGTACGGGAAGTCGCTGCACGGCAGGTCCTTGGTGGCCACCGTGCGCAATCGCAGCGCGCCGACGTCGCTGCGGCCGGGGAGCTCCATCTTCTCCAGCACCTGCGACCAGGCGTGGATCGTGTCACCGGCGAAGGTGGGGTTGCAGTGCGCTCCGGCGTTGATGGCCGCGATGGCGTGAGCGTTGGCCAGCCCGTTGAACGACAGCGAGCGCGCCAGGCTGATGATGTGGCCGCCGTAGATGAGGCGGCGCCCGATCTTGCTGTCTTTCTGCATGAACTGGTTGAAGTGCACCTTGGCGGTGTTCTGGTAGAGCCGGGTGGCGAGCATGTGATCGGACTCTTCGATCGTCATGCCGTCGACGTGATCGATCTGTTCGCCGACTTCGTAGTCACCCCACAGGTGGGCGCTTCCGGCCAGGGTCTGCATGCGCTCGTCGTACCCGTTGGGCAGGTCGAAAGGTACGACGAGCTCGTCGGCGGGGACCGCTCCGGGCAGGTCGGGGATGCTGGCCTCGCCGACTTCGGAGACCGGTTCGCGCCGGTTGACCATCACCCAGCGGATGTAGTCCAGCACGACGTCGTCGTCCTGGTTGCGGCCGATGGAGCGGACGTAGACGTTGCCGTTCTTGCCCGAGCTGTTCGGTTTAAGGCCGATGACCTCTGAGGTGGTCGTCACGGTGTCGCCGGGGTAGACCGGCGCCCCGAAGCGTCCCCCGGCGTAGCCGAGGTTGGCGACGGCGTTAAGGGAGATGTCGGGGACGGTTTTGCCGAAGACGAGGTGAAACGCCAGCAGGGAGTCTGCCGGCATCCGGGGGTAGCCGAGGTCGCGGGCGAAGGTCTGCGCGCTGCAGGCGGCGAAACGGGAGCCGTACAGCGCCGTGTAGAGGGCGATGTCGCCGTCGGTGACCGTGCGCGGGGTGGCATGCACGATCTGCTGCCCGAGGGTGAAGTCCTCGAAGTAGTTGCCGGGCTCGGTCTTCGTCGCCATCGGGCGGCCTGCCTCTCTCGTGACGGGTCGGCGGCCGGGGCCGCCTCTGCTGGGAATCTTGCCATCGACACCGTTCGTTGTGGCTGCCCAGCCGGGCCGAGCCTGCCAGGATCGAGGTGGGCTGCCTCACGTCGTTGTGCCGCTGATGACCGCGTCTGGGACAGTGAGAAGTACAACGCCAGCCGAGGAGACCCCATGCGATCTACCGTTCTGTCCCCCTCGTCACGTCAAGCTGCCCTCGCGCAGTTGGCCTCCGGACCCGAACTCGACATCCTGGTTGTCGGTGGCGGCATCACCGGTGCCGGGGTGGCCTTGGATGCGGTCGCTCGCGGTTTGAGCACCGGACTGTTGGAGGCCCGTGACTACGCCAGCGGCACTTCCAGCCGGTCGAGCAAGCTCATCCACGGCGGGTTGCGTTATTTGGAGATGCTCGATTTCGGGCTGGTGCACGAGGCTCTGCAGGAGCGGGGCCGTCTGCTGGATGTCATCGCACCGCACCTCGTGCGGCCGGTGCCCTTCCTGTTCCCCTTCACCCACCGCGGCTGGGAACGGCTCTACATCGGTGCCGGGGTCGGGCTGTACGACGCGATGGCTCACCTGGGCGGTAACGGCGCGGGCCTGCCGCTGCAGAAGCACCTGACCCGCCGCGCGGCGCTGCGACTGTTCCCCGGGTTGAAGCCGCACGCGTTCACCGGCGCGTTGCAGTACTACGACGCTCAGGTCGATGATGCTCGGCTGGTTGTGGAGATCATCCGCACGGCTGCCTCGTTCGGCGCGTTGGTCGCCAACCGCGTCGAAGTGGTCGACTTCCTTCGCCAAGGCGCCCGAGTCACCGGGGTGCGGGCCCGTGACCGGGAGAGCGGGGCGGAGTTCGAGATCCGGGCCCGCCAGGTCATCAACGCCACCGGGGTGTGGACCGATGACACCCAGCGCATGTTGGCCGAACGCGGGACGTTCAAGGTTCGGGCGAGCAAGGGCGTGCACATCGTGGTCCCCCGCGATCGGATCAACTCCTCGACCGGCCTGATCCTGCGGACCGAGAAGTCGGTCCTGTTCGTCATCCCGTGGGGTCGGCACTGGATTGTGGGCACCACCGACACCCCGTGGGAGCACGACAAGTCGCACCCGGCCGCCACCAGGGCCGATATCGACTACATCTTGGACCACGTCAACACGGTGCTGTCGACCCCGCTCGGGCACGACGACGTCGAGGGTGTGTACGCCGGGCTGCGGCCGCTGCTGTCCGGGGAGTCCGACAGCACCTCGAAGCTGTCCCGCGAGCACATCGTCACCCACACCGCACCCGGCCTGGTCGTGGTCGCGGGCGGTAAGTACACGACCTATCGGGTAATGGCCAAGGACGCCGTCGATGAGGCGGTGAACGCTCTGGCCCGCAAGGTCCCCGAGTCCACGACAGCGAACCTGCCGTTGATCGGGGCTCAGGGGTACCGGGCGTTGCGTAACCAACGCGACAGCATGGCCGCCGATTCTGGGCTGCACCCGGCCCGGGTAGAGCACCTGCTGGCACGTTATGGCTCGCTGACCCCAGAGCTGTTGGACATGGTGCGCGAGGACCCGAGCCTGGCGACGCCGCTGCCGGGTGCCCAGGACTATCTGGGCGTCGAGGCGGCCTATGCGGCAGCGCACGAGGGCGCGCTGCACCTTGATGACATCCTGGCCCGGCGTACCCGTATCTCCATCGAGGCCTGGGATCGTGGCGTGGAAGCATCTGCCCGCGCCGCTGAGATCGTCGCGCCCATCCTCGGCTGGTCGGATGAGTACCGCGAGCACGAGGTCGAGCTGTACCTGGAGCGGGTGCAGGCCGAGCGGGAGTCCCAGACGCAGCCCGATGACGAGTCGGCCGACCGGGCCCGGTTGCGCGCCCGCGAGGTGACCGGGGGCTGGACGCACCGCTGAGGCGCGAACCCGCACGCCCTTCCCAGCAAATCCGTCACGGAGTATGGGCCCACCGCGCCACGCAGCGGTGGGCCCTCCGGTTAGGCTGGGACGTATGGCTGATCACTATGACGTCGTCGTGCTCGGCGCTGGTCCTGGCGGCTACGTCGCCGCCATCCGCGCTGCCCAACTCGGTAAATCCGTAGCGGTTATCGAGAAGAAGTACTGGGGTGGTGTCTGCCTGAACGTGGGCTGCATCCCCTCCAAGGCGCTGCTGAAGAACGCGGAGCTGGCGCACACGCTTACCCACGAGAAGAAGAAGTACGGCATCGAGGGTGACGCGACGATGTCGTACGGCCCCACACACAAGCGCAGCCGCCAGGTGAGCGCGGGCATCGTCAAGGGTGTCCACTTCTTGATGAAGAAGAACAAGATCACCGAGATCGACGGCTGGGGCACCCTGCAGAAGGGCAACACCGTCTCGGTGGAGGGCGACAACGGCACGACTGAGGTCACCTACGACGACCTCATCATCGCCACAGGCGCGACCGTGAAGACGATGGGCATCGAGCTCAGCGAGAACGTCGTCACCTACGAGGAGCAGATTCTCGATGAGAACCTGCCCAAGAGCATCATCATCGGCGGCTCCGGCGCGATCGGCGTGGAGTTCGCCTACGTGATGGCCAACTTCGGTGTCGAGGTGACAATCGTCGAGTTCCTGGACCGGATGGTCCCGGCTGAGGATGCCGACATCTCCAAGGAGCTGTTCAAGCACTACAAGAAGCTCGGCGTGAAAGTCATGACGGGCACCAAGGTCGAATCCGTGCAGGACACCGGTTCCGGCGTCAAGGTCACGGTCTCCCCCGCTGCGGGTGGTGACTCCCAGGTGCTGGAGGCCGAAAAGATGCTGTGCGCCTTCGGGTTCGCACCTCGCACGCAGGGGTACGGACTGGAGGACCTCGGTGTGGAGCTCACCGAGCGCGGCGCGATCAAGATCGACGAGTACATGCGCACGAACATCGAGCACGTGTACGCCATCGGCGACGTGACCTCCAAGCTCATGCTGGCTCACGTGGCCGAGGCGATGGGCATCGTTGCGGCAGAAACGATCGCCGGCGCTGAGACGATGCCGGTGGATTACGCTTTCATCCCGCGCGCCACCTACTGCCACCCGCAGATCGCGTCGATGGGCATGAGCGAGCAGCAGGCGAAGGACGCCGGTCACGAGATCAAGGTCGCCTCGTTCCCCTTCACCGCCAACGGTAAGGCGCAGGGCTTGGGTGAGGGCGTGGGCTTCGTGAAGGTAGTCGCCGACGCCAAGTACAACGAGATCCTCGGCTGCCACATGATCGGCCCGGACGTGACGGAACTGCTGCCGGCGGTCAACGTCGCCAAGCAGTGGGACCTCACGGCCGACGAGGTCAGCCGCACCGTGTTCGCGCACCCGACGCTGGGTGAAGCGGTCAAGGAGGCCATGCACGGCATCGCCGGGCACATGATCAACTTCTAGT
This sequence comes from Gephyromycinifex aptenodytis, assembly GCF_012277275.1. Lineage (GTDB taxonomy): Bacteria > Actinomycetota > Actinomycetes > Actinomycetales > Dermatophilaceae > Gephyromycinifex > Gephyromycinifex aptenodytis. Next base: position 1,121,442 of record NZ_CP051155.1, read on the forward strand.
TCAGCGGCGCTGACTGCAGCGGGGGGCAAGGTGACGTGAGTCGCCTTGCCCCCCGCTCTTTGTTGCCGGCGGTAGCGCCACTGTGATGCTGGGCGTGCCAGCCAAGACCACGAGATCGGTCAGGGTGGGGCTCAACCGCGAGCGCGGCGCTTCGGCCGCCGGCGACGACGTGCCGGTTCCTCTTCGATCGGGGCTGTTGAGCGCAGCGCCTTGTCCTTGACGCGGTCGCGGGCTCGGTCCCCGCCGCGCACCTGCCAACCGAGGTAGCCGCCCAGGCTGACCCCGCCGGCGATGGCCAGTCCGGTGGCGATCGCACCCATCAACAGGTTCGGACCGTTCGTTTCGGCCGTGACCCGTACCGGGGTTTCCACCATGTAGTACAAGGCGCGGAAAACCATTCCGCCGGGGAGGAAACCGACGATCCCGGCCGTCGCCAACGCCAGCGACGGAACCGCGAACCGGCCGGCGCTGAGCTGAGAGAGAAAACCCACGACCACGCAGGCGACCGCGGTCGAGGAGACCCGATCAAGATCGAGGCTCAGGAAGAACGCGTAGGCCGACCAGCCGATGACGGCCATCGCTACCGACACCAGGATGGTCCGCGGTCCGGCGTAGGTGCCGATCGCGAAGGAGGCAGCGATCATCGCCACCGCAAGGATCTGCACTACCAGGTACGGGGCCACCGCCGAAGGCGGGATGACATAGGCGGGGGTTCCCAGCCGCGAGGCGATCGTGATGACGCCGATGACCCCGACCAGCAGGCCAAGGGTGAGGACGACGACTTCGAAGGTTCGTGCTGAGGCGGTGACGTAGAACCCGTCGATGGCGTCCTGGGCGGCGCCCACCACCGAAAGCCCGGCCAACTGAACAACGATGCCGGTCGATACCAGCAGCGAGGGGTTGACGTTGAGAAGGAAGTCCGGCAGCCAGTCACGCGAAGCCACCAGGAACATTGCGATGGCGGCCGGGATTGCGCCACCGACCATCTGGCCGAAGAATTCCGTCAGTCGCTGCCGGGCGGTCCACATCAGGCAACGGTCGACGATCCCGACGATGATGGCGGCGAGCAGGATGGCGGTGAGGTTTCCCCCCAGCAGCGCAGCGACCCCGGCTCCCAAAAGCGCGAAAGAGAGCGTCACGACGCCACGGCGGTAGGCCGGCGGTCGCTCCATGATCCGCTCGAAGCGCCCGCGGGCTTCCTCCAGGGGCAGGCCGTTATCGGTGATGTCGGTGATGAGGGCATAGGTGCGCGCGAGGCGCTCGTAGTCGGCAGTGCGGACCCGCACTGTTCGCACCATCGTCACCGGGTCGGCCAGCGGGCCGCGGTGGTGGGTGACGGTGATGGCGGTGAAGGTGACATCGACGTGCACCGAGCGCAGCCCGTACGCCTTGGTCACGGACAGCACGTTGGCGGTCACGTCGGCCGCCGAAGCCCCGGTGGCAAGCGTCGATTCCGCGATCCGCATCGCAAGGTCGATGACTGATCGAGAGCGGGCGTGTTCGATCCCGTCATTGATCTCTTTGAGATCCAGGCCCCAGGTAGGCGCGTCTACAGCGCGCACCGCGTCCTTGGCGCGACGCAGGAACGCACCACCCATGCTCGTCTTCTGGGTGGGCGAAGGGCGCCCCGTCCCGACTGGGTCAGCGCTGAAGGTTCCCGGTTCGAGTGTCGGGAACGAGCCCGTCATCGTCCCGCCAGGGCTCTCAGAGTAGGTGGGGTTAACTTGTGGTTTAACGAAATTGGCGCCGGACTGTGCAGCCGCGAGATGCTCGGACACATTCATCACTGTGGGGCATGGGTAACGTCGCGGGCAAACTGCCCGGTAGACCTGATGAGACGTCTCTTGCGGCACCGCCCAGAGCAGGGGCCTGCACGCTGGTCTGCCCCCTCTGGTCGCGACATTGTCGGCGGTGTCTTGGGTTCGGTGCGCTCCCGGGAACCGCGCCCGCTAGGTATTGCAGCGCAACCGATGTCGCAGCCCCCCGGTCTGCCCTGCTGCCCGGCGTGGCAGCATGACGAGGTGAGTGAAAAACAACCCGCCAAAGCCAGCCATCGAAGCAGCCCCAACAGCGACGCATTCCGCTCCTTCATCGCCCAAGGCTGGGCGCCCCGTGATCAGACCCGACCACGGTTGTGCGAAGCCGCCCGGTACGCCGCGCCGCGTCGCGCCGCCCTGTCCGAGGCGTTCCCGGGCCAGCGGTTGGTGATTCCGGCGGGCGGGCTCAAGGTGCGCAGTAACGACTGCGATTACGTCTTCCGTCCCCACAGCGCCTTCGCCCACCTCACCGGTTTGGGCAGCGACCGTGAACCGGACGCCGTCCTCGTGCTGGACCCCCTCGAAGAGGGCGGCCATGAAGCGGTCCTGTACTTCCGTCCGCTGGCGCCGCGCGAGAGTGAAGAGTTCTTCGCCGACTCCCGTTACGGAGAGTTCTGGGTAGGCGCCCGCCCGACGCTGGAAAGCATGCAGGCCGAGTTGGGCCTCCAGACCCGCCACATCGAGCAGCTCCCCGACGCCCTGGCCAAAGACGCAGGCCTGGTGGAGTTGCGGGTGATCCGAGATGCCGACGCAGAGATCGCCGCGTTGGTCGATCAGGTCCGTTCCACCAGCGGCGCCCTGACCTCGCACGAGCAGGTGGAGCAGAACGCCCTGGCCGACGCCGAACTGGCCCGGCACACCTCGACCATGCGACTCCTCAAGGACGAGTGGGAAGCCGACCAGATGCGCGACGCATGCGCCGGCACCGCCAGGGCCTTCGAAGCGGTCGTCGCCGACCTACCTGAAGCCGTCCGTCGCGGCCGCGGTGAACGCTGGGTGGAAGGCACCTTCGGGTTGCACGCTCGCCACCACGGCAACGGGGTCGGGTATGACTCGATCTGCGCCAGCGGCGACCACGCCAACACCTTGCACTGGATCAAGAACACCGGCGACCTGCGCGATGGCGACCTGTTGCTGCTGGACGCCGGCATCGAGGTCGATTCACTGTTCACCGCCGACGTGACCCGCACGCTGCCGATCTCAGGCAGGTTCACCCCGGCCCAGCGCAAAATCTATGACGCGGTCTACGCGGCCCAGTGCGCCGGGATCGAGGCGTGTCGCCCAGGCAACACCTTCAAGGATGTCCACGCGGCCGCCATCCGCGTCATCGCCGAGCATCTCTTCACCTGGGGTCTGCTCCCTGAAGGGGTCAGCGTCGAGGAATCCCTCGACCCCGAAGGCCAGTACCACCGGCGCTGGATGGTGCACGGCACCAGCCACCACCTGGGCCTGGACGTGCACGACTGCCAGCTTGCCCTGCGCGAGGACTACATGGAGGGCGAGTTGCGTCCCGGCATGGTCCTGACCGTCGAGCCCGGCCTGTACTTCAAGGCCGACGACGAACTTGCGCCCGAAGAGTTCCGCGGCATCGGGGTGCGGATCGAAGACGACATCCTCATCACCCAGGACGGGCACGAGAACCTCTCGGCCATGCTCCCGCGCACCGCCGATGACGTCGAGGCGTGGATGGCTCGCATCCTCGCCGGCTGAGAACCCCAGCTCACGACGTTCACGCAGAAGGCGGCGGCACCCGTTCGAGGGTGTCGCCGCCTTCTGTCATGTGTAGGTCAGGAACGGATCTTGTAGTCCTTGAGCAGCGCCCGACCGATGATCATCTTCTGGATCTCGGCGGTGCCTTCACCGATGAGCAGCATCGGCGCTTCGCGGTAGAGCCGCTCGATCTCGTACTCCTTGGAGTAGCCGTAACCGCCGTGAATACGGAACGACTGCTCAACCACGTCGGCGCAGTACTCGGCGGCCAGGTACTTGGCCATCCCGGCCTCGACGTCGTTGCGCTTGCCAGAGTCCTTGAGTTTGGCGGCCCTGACCATCATCTGGTGCCCGGCCTCGACCTTGGTGGCCATGTCGGCCAGGCGGAACAGGATCGCCTGGTGGTCGATGATCGGCTTGCCGAAGGTCTCGCGCTGTTGGGCGTAGGAGATGCCCAACTCGAACGCGCGGCGGCTGACACCGCAGGCGCGGGCGGCGACGTTGACGCGACCCACCTCGACGCCGTCCATCATCTGGTAGAAACCCTTGCCGGGCTCGCCGCCCAGCAGCTCGGCGTCGGTGGTGCGGTAGTTCTCCAGGATGAGCTCGGTGGTATCGACGCCCTTGTAGCCCATCTTGTCGATCTTGCCGGGCACGGTGACGCCCTCGCCGACCTGGCCGAAGCCGGGCTCCTTCTCGACCAGGAACGTCGACATGTTCTTGTAGACGGAGTCGTGGCCGGTGTCGGTCTTGACGAGGACGGCCACCAGCGTGGAACTGCCGCCGTTGGTCAGCCACATCTTCTGCGCATTGATGACCCAGTCGTCACCGTCTTTGACGGCCTTGGACTTGATCGCCGAAACGTCCGAGCCACACCCGGGCTCGCTCATGGAGAACGCGCCGCGCACCTCGCCGGTGGCCATCCGGGGCAGGTACTTCTGCTTCTGCTCTTCGGTGCCGTGCTGCAGCAGCATGTACGCGACGATGAAGTGGGTGTTGATGATGCCGGACACACTCATCCAGCCCCGCGCGATCTCTTCGACGCAGAGTGCATAAGTGAGCAGGGATTCGCCGAGTCCGCCGTACTCCTCGGGGATCATCAGGCCGAAGATCCCCATCTCCTTCATCGCCTCGACGATCTCGGTGGGGTACTCGTCCTTGTGTTCTAGTTCGGTGGCAACCGGGATGATCTGCTCCTCGACGAACTGTCGAACGAGCGAAATGAGCTCGGTCTGTTCCTCAGTGAGGCCCTCGGTCTTCTGCAGGCGGGACATGTGGCGCCCTTTCGGTCAGCGTCGTCCGATACTGGGTTGAGTATGCCGTCCCTGGCCCCGACGTCAGCCGGGTACGGCTGTGAGCCCGCCCACGCGCGCATTCCCCGGTCGATCGCCTCAATCCTGGCTCGCCCATCGGTGCAGGTTCACTCGACCCAGCGACAACAGGGCGTTGGGACGTCACCAGGTACGGCGCAGTACCCCGATCGCGGCTTCGAGGTCGAGACCCCGAGCGCGGGCTGAGGCCGCGAACTGCGTTGCGGCCTCAGTCACCTCGTCGTCCTCATCGACGCGACCGCGCACCACGGTGCCGTGACGCCCGAGGGTTTCGACGTGGCCTTCGGCCTCCAACTGGCGGTAGGCCTTGGCCACGGTGTTCACGGCCACCCCGACTTCCCCGGCGAGTCCGCGCACCGTGGGCAGCCTCTCCCCCGTCGCCAACTCCCCTTCTCGCACCGCGACGACAACGTGGTCGACGATCTGCTGGAACGGGGGCACCGCACTGCTCGGGTCGATCCGGATCTCCAGGCTCATATCGCCATCATGCGCCTCGACATCGCGCCTGAAACGCCGCGGCAGGTCGATGTCGCTCGTTCGTCAGTAGACCAAGACGCGGTCACCGTTACGCAGACCGGAGGCGCCCCACAGCATGTCCATCGCAGCCATGCTCACGCGCGTACAACCATGGGAGGCGGGGTAGGCCGGGATACCACCGTCGTTGACGCCGTGGACGGCATAGCCGTTGTGGAAGTACTTGGGGCGGTAAAGCTTTCCAAGCGGCGCGACCCGCCACCCGTCCTGCTGCCGGTAGATGCGGTACGAGCCACGGGGCGTAGGCGTCGCGGGTGCGCCCGTACTGGTGTTGAGCACGTACCGGATGCTGCCGTTGGTCGCGAACGTCATCACCTGACGCTGCAGATCGACCTCCAGGACCCGACCGGTCGTGCTGCGCGCCCGGGGACGCACACCACGCTCGAGTGCCCTCCACGTCGCGGGGCCCGCCACGCCGTCCCGGCCCAACCCGGCCACCTTCTGTACTGCCATGACCGCCTGCGACGTCGAATGCCCGTACTGGCCGTCCGGCGCACCAACCCAGTAACCCAGCTTTCCCAGCTTCTGCTGCAAAGTGAGCACGGCCGGACCCCGCATCCCCGGCCGCAGGATCGACCCGGGAGCCGGCGCAGGTGTTGGCTTAGGCGCAGGCTTACCAGCAGGTGGCGGCACGGGCTTGCCAGCAGTTGGCGACGCAGGCTTACCACCAGGCGCGGGCTTGCCAACCTGCGTCGGCGTAGGCGCCGGCTTGGGCGGCGCCTGAACCGGTCTCACGACCGTGCCGGATGCGGGCGCGGCCGAGGCGAGCGGTGTGCCGGCAATCGCCGCCCCCGGGGCACTCAAGACAGCAGCGGTGACCAACGCGATGACGAAACGACCAGACATCTCTCCCCCTTGCTCTGCCGCCTCCGCAGCGGCGCCCCCGCGCGGGCCCCTCCCCGCACGACCACGACCGATCAGGTCTTACGTCCAACTTAGTCTGCCGAGGTGACTCCCAGGGCCCGACTCGGTCACTCCGATGACGAACGCCTCGTGGCGACGATCACAGAGCGTGCTTTGCGGAAACAGAGCCGCACCCGGAACCTGCACGCCGCTCGTTCCCGAGGGAATGACCCGCCCTGGCCTGCGACACGACACAGCGGGTAGCCGCGTCCTCCTCCGGGGAGGGGCGACTACCCGCTGGTTGATCGAAGTGCTGTGAACGGACTACTGGTCGTGCGTGCTGCAGGCTCAGGCGTCGGCGTCGAGGGCCTGGATCGCTTCGTGCATCGTGAGGATGCGCTCAGCGGACTCCACATGCAGGTTCTCAATCATCTTGCCGTTGTACGTGACGACGCCGGAGCCCTTGCCCTCTTCCCACGCGGTCAGGATCCCCCGGGCCTCCTCCACCGCTTGCTCGTTCGGGGCGAAGGCTTCGTTGGCCCCAGCTACCTGACCGGGGTGGATGAGGGTCTTGCCGTCGAAGCCCATCTGACGGCCCTGCGTGCACTCGGCGAGGAACCCCTCGGTGTCCTTGACGTTGTTGTAGACGCCATCGACGATCGCCTTACCGGCCGCCCGCGCGCCCAACAGCGCCAGCTGCAGCCCGGCCAGTAACGGCTCCCGGCCCGGCACGTGCTCGGCGTACAACTCCTTGACCAAGTCGTTGGTGCCCATGACGAGCACCGAAAGCCGCGGCGAGGCCGAAGCGATCTCTTCGCAGTGCAGCATCGCCACCGGGGTCTCCACCATCGCCCACAGCGTCGTCTTCGCCGGCGCACCGGCCTTCTCCATGGCTGCCACCAGCTGGTGGACCTCATCGGCGGAGTTCACCTTCGGCACAGCGATCGCGTCCGGGCCGGCGGCACACGCTGCCGCCATGTCCTCCTCGTGCCACGGGGTGCCGATGCCGTTGATGCGGATGATGAGTTCGCGCCGTCCGTACTCTCCGCTACCGACCGCAGCGCACGCAGCCTGGCGCGCTTCAGGTTTCGCCTCCGGGGCGACCGCGTCTTCCAGGTCGAAGATGATGCCGTCACACGGGATGCTCTTGGCCTTCTCCAACGCTCGTGCGTTCGAGGAGGGCATGTACAGCACGGAACGGCGCGGACGGAACCCCGCCTGCTTGTCCTGGCTCATGTCAGGCCCCCTTCTGCTGCGCGGCAGCTTTGGCCTGGGCGTACTTCTCTTTCAGCTCCGGGTCGACTTCAGCCAGCTGCTCGGCCAGCGTCACCACGACCTGGCATTGCTTACAGGAGGCGTCGTCTTCCATCTTGCCGTCGACCATCACCGCGCCACTGCCGTCGCCCATCGCTTCGACAACCTCGTAGGCGTGCTCGACCTCCTTGGGGTCGGGGCTGAACACCCGGTTGGCGATCTCGATCTGCTTGGGGTGCAGTGTCCAGGTGCCGACGCAGCCGAGCAGGAACGCGTTACGGAACTGGTCTTCGCACGCCACGACGTCGGTGATGTCGCCGAACGGCCCGTAGTAGGCGAACATGCCGTGCATCGCGCAGGCGTCGACCATGCGGGCGATCGTGTAGTGCCACAGATCCTGCTGGAACACGGCGCGCTCGCCGTGGATGTCGTAGGTGTCCGCGTCGTTCTTCGCCGCGTCCGCGCGCACCAGGTAGCCGGGGTGCCCGCCACCGACGCGGGTGGTCTTCATGCGCCGGTCAGCGGCCAGGTCGGCCGGGCCCAGGGAGATGCCCTGCATGCGCGGGCTCGCGCCGCAGATCTGCTCAACGTTGGCCATGCCGCGCGCGGTCTCCAAGATGGCGTGCACGAGGATCGGCCGCGTCAAGCCGGCTTTAGCCTCCAGTTGGGCCAGCAGACGGTCGACGTAGTGGATGTCCTCCGCGCCCTGCACCTTGGGGATCATCACGACGTCGAGCTTGTCGCCGATCTTGGCCACCAAAGTGCTGATGTCATCCAGGAACCACGGCGAGTCCAGCGCATTCAAGCGAGTCCACAACTGCGTCGGGCCGAAGTCCGTGCTCGTCGCGATCTCCACCAGGCCGTTGCGGGCCGCTTCCTTGTTCTCGACCTTGATCGCGTCTTCCAGGTTGCCCAGCAGAACGTCGACCTTGCCGACCATCCCCGGGATCTTCGCCGCCATCTTGGCGTTACTCGGGTCGAAGAAGTGGATCGCGCGGCTGGGCCGCGACGGGATCTCCCGCAGGGGCGCCGGAGCCCCCACTGCCAGCGGGACGAAGAAGTCCTTCGCGCTACGCATACCTGCCTACCCTCTACGCCGTCGTGTGCTGATACCCGGGCCGACGCGGCAGGTGGCCGACGCAAACCCAGCTCGATCGACCGGCTCGTGAGCTCATCCGGGACCGACGCTGGCGACTGTAGCAGCGGGCCCATACCGATAGCCGGGACGAAAACGAGAGGATCGCCACCCCGGGCACGAAGGCCGGGCTCGAGGCTGACGGCGGGACCACCCGAGACCCCCAGAGCCGTCCCCGAACACGTCACCCCTGGTCAGCCGCGGAGGACCCGAACACGTCCCCATGACTTGGTGTCCACCGATTTTGCTGCCGCCGGTACCCTGGCGGGTGTGAGCCAACAGACCCGCGTCTTCGTCGCTCGCCTCGCGGGCCTTGCCGTTTTCGACCCGATGGGCGATCAGGTCGGCGTGGTGCGTGACGTCGTCGTCACCTTCTCCGCAGCACGCCGCCATCCGCACGCCGTGGGTATGGTCGTCGAGGTCGCCGGGCGACGCCGCGTTTTCGTGCCCATGACCCGCGTGACCAGCATCGATGGTGGCCAAGTCATCACCACCGGGCTGGTGAATATGCGCCGCTTCGAGCAACGCCCCAGCGAAGTCCTCGTCGTCGCGGAACTCTTCGAACGGGATGTCAGCGTTCATGAGATAGACGAGGAGCCCTACGCCGCCACCGTCGAAGACGTCGCCATCGAGAAGGTCCGGATGCGCGAGTGGTCCATCGAGAAGGTCTTCGTGCGCAAGGTCGCCCCCGGCGAACGTCAGACCCGTTTCCCGCGATTGGGGCGGCGCCGGGGTGAGACCCGCCTGGTCGAGATCGACGAGGTGACCGGTCTGCGAGCCTCAACCCCCGACCAGGGCGCCGATCTGCTGCTGGAGAACTATGACGACCTCAAGGCTGCCGACCTGGCCGAGGTGATCCGCGATCTGCAGCCCAGCCGGCGCATCCAGGTCGCCTCGGCACTGGGAAATGAGAAGCTCGCCGACGTCCTGGAGGAGTTGCCCGAGGAGGAGCAGGTCGAGATCCTCGCCGCGTTGGATTCGGATCGCGCCGCTGACGTCCTGGAGGCCATGCAACCTGACGACGCCGCCGACCTGCTCTCCGAGCTGACCCCCGAGGCGCAGGAGCGCTATCTGCGCTTGATGGAGCCCGATGACGCTGCCGACCTACGCCGCCTGCTCACCTACGACGAGGACACCGCCGGCGGCCTGATGACCACCGAACCGGTCATCTTGCCCCCGGAGGCCACCATCGCCGAGGCGCTGGCTGTGGTGCGCCGGGTCGAGCTGTCCACCGCGCTGGCCGCGATGGTCTATGTGTGTCGCGCGCCGCTGGAGACGCCGACCGGCCGCTTCCTGGGCGTCGTGCATATTCAGAAGCTGCTTCGCGAACCTCCCCATGAAGCGGTCGGTTCGATCATCGACAAAGACATCGAGGCGCTGCTTCCCACTGCATCCGTCGGCACCATCACCCGCGAACTGGCAACGTACAACCTCGTCTCGTTGCCGGTGGCCGACGAGGAGAACCATTTGCTCGGCGCGGTGACCGTCGATGACGTCCTGGACCACTTGCTGCCCCAGGACTGGCGCGACGAACGTCAGGAGGAGACCCATGGCTGAACCCCGGGATCGGATCGACCAACCCCGCGAGCGCACCCGACGCGGGCTGCGGATCCCACACATGGACCCGGAGGTTTTCGGCAAGTCCAGTGAGGGCTTCGCCCGGTTCATGGGCACGCCGCAGTTCCTCATCTATATGACGATCTTCGTCGCGGCGTGGCTGGCCTGGAACACCTTCCTGCCCAAAGAAGCCCAGTTCGACCCGCGCGAACTCAACTACACCCTGCTCACCCTGATCCTGTCGCTGCAGGCCTCCTATGCTGCGCCGCTGATCCTGCTGGCCCAGAACCGTCAGGACGACCGCGACCGGGTCGCTCTGGAGCAGGACCGGGCCCGTGATGAGCGCAACCTCGCCGACACCGAGTACCTCACCCGCGAGGTCGCAGCTCTGCGGATCGCCATGCGCGAGGTGGCCACCCGCGACTTCCTGCGCTCTGAGCTGCGGGATCTGCTAGAAGACATGGAGAGCCGCAAGGATGAGGACGAGGAAACGGCGTCGACCAACTCCTCTCCTCGGCCCGGCAAGAAGAAGCGCAAGCAGCAGGGCCGCCCCGCCGAGTCGTTCCCGATGCCGGTAGACAACGCAGACAACCAGGCCGAACACCTCGGAGCGTTCGTCGCGCCTTCACTGCCCCAACCCCAGGCCGTGACCCCGCAGCCTGATGCCCCGTCCAGTCAGTACAGACCCTCCCCCTAGAGTGGGATCATGTCTGCACCCAGCCGCGAAACCCTCCTGACGGCTCTCGCGGGAGTCGAGGATCCTGAGATTCACAAGCCCATTACCGAACTCGGCATGGTCGGTGGGCTTGATGTCGACGACGCCGGTCGGGTAGCCGTCACGATCCTGCTCACCGTTGCCGCTTGTCCGCTCAAATCGAAACTTCAGAGCGATGTGACGCTGGCGCTACTGGCTGTCGACGGCGTCACCGCCGTCGACGTCACCCTCGGCGTGATGAGCGACGAGCAGCGAGCGGCTCTGCGCCAGCACCTGCGCGGCGGTGCCACCGAGCGCGAGATCCCCTTCGCCAAACCCGAATCCCTTACCCGCGTCTACGCGGTCGCCTCCGGTAAGGGCGGCGTGGGTAAGTCCTCGGTGACTGCCAACCTCGCGGTTTCGCTGGCCGACGCCGGCCTGCGGGTCGGGGTCGTCGACGCCGACATCTACGGCTTCTCCATTCCCCGCATGATCGGGGTGGACCGAGCACCCACCCAGGTCGACGACATGATCATGCCGCCCGAGGCCGGCGGCGTGAAGGTCATCTCGGTCGGGATGTTCGTGCCCGACAACCAGCCGGTCGTGTGGCGAGGTCCGATGCTGCACCGCGCGCTGCAGCAGTTCCTCGCTGATGTCTTCTGGGGCGACCTGGACGTGCTGCTGCTCGACCTGCCCCCGGGCACCGGTGACGTCGCGATCTCGGTCGCCCAGCTCATCCCCGGCACAGAGATCCTCGTCGTCACCACCCCGCAGCAGGCAGCCGCCGAGGTCGCCGAACGCGCCGGCGCCATCGCCACCCAGACCCATCAGCGGGTAGCCGGCGTCATCGAGAACATGTCCTGGCTCGAGATGCCTGACGGCACCCGGCAGGATCTGTTCGGCTCCGGCGGTGGACAGCGCGTCGCGGACTCCCTGACCCGACTGCTCGGCACCGAGATTCCGCTACTGGGACAGATCCCCATCGACGTCACCCTGCGGGAAGGCTCCGACGCAGGCGCCCCGGTGGTGCGATCCAACCCCGACGGCCCTGCCGGGGTCGCCCTGCGCGCGATCGCCAAGGGCCTGGCCAATCGTTCACGCGGGCTGGCCGGGCGCAAGCTGGGGCTGACGCCGCAATGACGCTGAGTCGCTGAGAAAGAACAGCCTCCGACCGAAAACCGGGTCGGAGGCTGTTCTTCTGTCTGCTCAGGCAGGTGACAACGGCGTCCCTGCGAGGGCGGGAGGTTCACGCCGCCCGATCAGGTCGCTTCGTCGTCGAAAGGGGTGAGCTTGTTCGGGTCATACACGGCCCCACTGCGTGGACGGACCGGCTGGGCCGCGTGCGCGCCTGCGGAGGGCGCAGCATCCTCGTCCGGGTCCTCAAAGAGCGCTTCGCGCACAATGCGGCGCGGGTCGTACTGCCGCGGGTCGTAGGCCTTCCAGTCGATCTCGTCGAACTCGGGGCCGATCTGCTCGCGCAGCTGCCCCTTGGCCCCGTCTGCCATCTTCTTGACTTCACGTACTAGCCGACGCGCCTTAGCCAGGTAGTGAGGCAGCCGTTCGGGACCGATGACGACGAAAGCGACGATGACGATGATCATGAACTCGGTGGGGTTCATACGTCATGCGCCTTTCGACCGGGCAGCCTGTGATGCCGTCGCTGAGAAGAGCTTCTGCTCGGCGACGCCAGGCCTATCTAAACACCCCGGACGAGTCATGGCGCAGCGGGTCCGTCGGCGCCGGCTCCAGCCCCAGCTGCAGGCAGGCTCAGCGGCTAGGCGCAATGCGGGGAACCAGCGGCGCGACGGGCATCCGTGAGGCGCGAGAGCGCTGCGAGGTGGGTGCGCGGTGAGCCAGCGACTCACGCAGCAAGGCGCGGCCTCGGTGGATCCGGGACCGGACCGTGCCCAGTTTGACCCCCAGCACCTCCGAGATCTCCTCGTAGGAGAGCCCCTCGATGTCGCACAGCACCACCGCAGCGCGAAACTCCGGGGAGAGGGAGTCCAGAGCGCGCTGCACGTCGTCGTCGAAGTGGGTTTCGTCGTAGGCCTGCTCGGGGCCACTGCTGCGACTGGGCAGGCGAGCCGCGGCATCCTCGGAGAGGGCATCGAAGCGGATGCGTTGCTTACGGCGCATCCGATCCAGGAACAGGTTCGTCGTGATCCGGTGCAGCCAGCCCTCGAAGGTGCCGGGCTGGTAGCTGCCCAGGGAGCGGAAGACCCGAATGAAGACGTCGTGGGTGAGGTCCTCGGCGTCATAGGGATTGCCCGTCAGACGGTAGGCCAACCGATAAACCCGGGCGGAGTGCTCCTCGACGACCTCCTCCCATGAGGGCGGAGTCCACGAAGCGTCATCGACCTGCGGCGCCTGGTGAGTGTCGGTGAGCGGCTGGGTGGCCACGTGGTGTCCTTAACAGTAGGGCGAGCCTGGTGGCCCCGGTGCGGGCGATTCTTCCCGGCCAAGCTGTGAGGACGCTGGGTATGCCTACGACCTTCGCAGGCTGCTTGAAAGCTGCCAGGCGGGCCGCAATACCCACGGATTGCCAAACTCGAGGACACCCGCAGGTAAGCGCCCCGCTAGGCTGCCTGCATGAGCGTGCAGAAGCCGGCCTCGTGGGCCTACACCGAGGATTTCCTCACCGAAGAGCCAGCACTGGAAGGGGCCCGGCGACGCGGCGAGGAACTCGGCTGCTCTCCGGTACTTCCTGGGGTGGGGGCTGCGTTGCGGCTGCTGGCCGCGACCAGCGCCGCCCACACCGTCGTCGAGATCGGCACCGGTGCCGGGGTGTCGGGGTTGTGGCTGCTACAAGGGATGCCCAGCGACGGGGTGCTGACCACGATCGACATCGAGGCCGCCCACCACCGGGCTGCCCGGGCATCCTTTGCAGCGGCGGGGATCGTGCCGCAGCGGACCCGCATCATCACCGGTCAAGCCCTGGACGTCCTGCCCCGTCTGGCCGACGGCGCCTACGACATGGTTGTCGTCGATGGCGACAAAAGCGAATACCCGCGCTACATCGAGCAGGCGCTACGGCTGCTGCGCATCGGTGGGGTACTCGCCGTGGACAACATGCTCTGGCATGACCGGGTGGCCGACCCCGCTGCCCGCGACGAGACCACGACCACGCTTCGTGACCTCGGTAAGCACCTGCGCGACGACGAGCGTTTGCAAACCACGCTGCTGCCGGTCGGCGACGGACTGCTGGTCGCCATCCGCCGGGCCTGAGGGCTGCGGCGGCACCGGACGCGTCGAGCCCCCCGCGCCGTGCGGCAGCGGGGGGCTCGAATGACGTGAATCGACGGGATCAGCGCGAAGGCACTCCGTCACAGCCGCTGATAGCGGCACCCAGATCGGCTGCCTCGTCCGGAGTCATCTCGACCACGAGACGACCACCGCCCTCGATGGGCATGCGCAGCACAATGCCGCGGCCCTCCTTGGTGACCTCCAGCGGACCGTCACCAGTCCTAGGCTTCATCGCGGCCATGGGTAACCTCTTCCTCTTGCGCGGGGAGTGACGTGTGGCTCACCGAATCGGTTCACTTATGCAGCGATCGAGACGACGCAGACGCACATCTGCTCTCCCATTATCGCCCGAGCGTGGGCCAGCGCGAAATCACCGCGCCTGTCGATGTCACCGATTGTTATGCGGGCCACGTGCACTGCGGATCACGGCGGGGTGTCTGCGGGCGGCGTGAAGTGCCAGATCACCCCGACCCACCACACCTGAAGCACCAGGTTGATCAGCACCCCCAGGCCCATGATCACCCACAACCAGCGTCCGTTGCGCATCGCTGCGGTGGCCCCGCCGGGCCCTTCGCTGGGGCCGACCCCGGCGATCGGGAGCGGAGAACGCCAACCAGCCCCCAGCAGCACGACCGCGATCGGGAACTGGCACAACATGTAACGGAAGATGCTCGTGGAGGGGTCCAGCGAGGCGAACAAGTACAGCGAGTAGGCAAAGGACCACGCCCGTAGCTGGGGACCCAGAGCGCGGGCCCAGGGGCCCAGCACCAGAGCGAAGGTCAACACGGCCAAGAACGCCAGGGCCAGCGCCGCGTTGAGATCCGTACGAAGCCAGTAGTGGGCGGTATTCCACCACGGCCTGAAGGGTTCGATCTTGTCGTAGACCCGCCAGGCGGTCATGGTGTCCGGGTAGGCGCTGGGGATACCCGTGCCCCACCACGCGATCAGCGGCCAGATCAGCCCGGAGACCGCGCAGGCGACCAGCGCCGAGAACATCGCGATCCACTCCCCGGCACGGACCGGCTCCCGGCCCCGGCGTCGCCAGCGCACCCAAACACAGACCAGCCCCACGAACCCCAGGGGCAGCGCGATAGGTCGAGCGATACCAGTCAGGAGCGCGACCGCGCCGGCGGCCAACCATCGCTCCTTGGACAGGAAATAGAGCACCAGACACAGCAGAACCATGGCCAGCGACTCGGTGTAGGCGACCTGGAGGACTGGGGCAGCCATAAAGGTCGACCATAGGGTCACCCCGGCGATTGCCACCCTGGGACCGACCCGGTCCCGCAGCAGGATCGCGATCAGGACTGCGGCAACCGCCCCGAGCAGGAGCGCCAGCGTGGAGCCGACCAGGGCGAAACCGCCGCCGGTCAGGTACATCAGCCCCCGGGTCAGATAGGGAAAGAGCGGGTAGAAAGCCCACGGGTTCTGCCAGAGTCGACCTGACTCGGCGTCGGCCGGCAGCACGGAGGGGTAGCCGTCCTCGACGATCTGGCGGTACCAGAACGAGTCCCACAAGACGGTCATCCGCAGATAGCCGTGCTCGTTCTCGAACCAGACCACGTCGGGCTGGTACATCCCCACGATGGTCAGGACGATGCCGGAGAACAACCGGCTCACGAAGTAGATGGCGAGCACGCCCAGCAGGAAAGCGCGCGGCCGGGTATACCAACGCGAACCGACGTTGCTCGCGATGCGGGCGGCTCGCGGCGGGCTCAGCACAGGTGATGTTGCCTGCGCCGGCCGTGTGGCCTCGCTCGTCACGCGCTACCCCCGCTCGATACGCAACCGCGCGAACGACATCCACTCCCAGGCCATAGCTGGCCACGCCCTCGCACGATGGTCTCCTTCGTTTCACCTGACGCCGCACATGAGGCCTCGCCCACGCAGGGGGCCCGGCCGACCGGCGACCACCCTACCCGCGCCAGCGAGCTAACCGGTCAACCGCGTGGGCCCCACCCGGGAGGGGCCGGGAAGTCCCCGGCGCCTGCGCCCTCATCGTCCTCGTCGTTGACCTGGCCTGGATACCACGCCTGGGGCGCAGCGGAGGTTCCCGGCTGGCTCTCCAACTCGGCAAGGCGTTCATACAACCGGTCCAGCACGGCATCTACCTGATCCATCCGGTAGCCGCGCAGGCAGCGGTCGAAGCGCACCCCAGCCAGGCTGTCGCTGGTCACCGGGCCCGGCCCCAGCGGCAGTCCGCCGACGCTGGAGGCGGGTTGGGCCGCGTGCACCGACATTCCGCCGGTAAACCCGATCAGGAGCGCGGCAGCCACACCGATCACGACAACGATGGCCACAGCGATGAGGAGAATCACCCTCTGATCGTCGCATGCGGGCGCGTCGATCGTGGCGCACGCCCATACGTGGCTCGAACCGGGGCGCCTGCGGCCCAGGTAGGGTCGGCCACCCTCTGGTGAGAGTCCCCCCGGCGCCGGTGCGCACCGGCGCCACACCCGAGAAGTACCTGGGCCTGAGCCCCGCACACCCCGCGATGGCTACCAGCGCTCCCCGACGCTGCTCAGACTTGATCAGAGCTGTCGGCGACTACTCGGGGCGGGCGGCTGCCCGTTCTTCGCGCGCGCTGCGGATGATCGCGACGGCTTCGTCGACATCGTCGGTCACATGGAGCAGGTCAAGGTCGCGAGCGTGGATGGTGCCCTCCGCAACGGCGCTGACCCGCAACCAGTCGATGAGCCCCGTCCAGTAGTCCGTTCCGATCAGGATGATCGGGAACGAGGTCACTTTCTGGGTCTGAACCAGGGTCAACGCCTCGAACAGTTCATCCAGGGTGCCGAACCCACCCGGCAGCACGATGAACCCCTCGGCGTACTTGACGAACATCGTCTTGCGGATGAAGAAGTACCGGAAGTTGACCCCGACGTGCAGGTATTGGTTGAGGCCCTGCTCGAACGGCAGCTCGATCCCCAGACCGATGGAGGTGCCATGCGCGGCGACGGCACCCTTGTTGGCCGCCTCCATGATCCCCGGGCCGCCACCGGTGATGACGGCATATCCGGCACCGGCCAACGCCGCACCGACGCGCTCGGCGATCTGGTAGCTGGGATGTTCGGGGCTGGTGCGGGCCGATCCGAAAACGCTGACCGCAGGCCCGATCTCCGCCAGGGCACCGAAACCCTCCACGAACTCAGCCTGAATGCGCATGACACGCCAGGGGTCGGTGTGCAGCCAGTCGGCATGGCCTCGGCTGTCGAGGAGGCGTTGATCAGTGGTCGTCTCGGGCACGTGCGAGCCGCGAAGGGTCACCGGTCCTCGCTGGTATGCAGTCACGGTTCCGAGGCTACGTCACCGACGATTGCGGCTCTCTGCGACGTTGTGTGGAAGCCCTTGTGTCGGTTCACCGGCGGGCGTGACGAGGCCGCCGGGGACGCTGCGTAGCGATTCGGCAAGATCGGACATCAAGTCGCGGTAGACGCTGCCGCGGCGCCACAACAAACCTACGTCGCGGTACGGGGCGGAAGGGCCCAGCCTGCGCAGGGTGATGTCGTCATAGGCCGGAACCGGGGGGCTCACCGACAGCTCCGGCATCAACGTCACGCCGACCCCCGAGGCCACCATGTGGCGCAGCGTCTCCAAACTCGTGGCCCGGAAGCCGTCCCGCTCCCGCAGGCCAGCCGTGTGGCAGACCGCCAACGCCTGATCGCGTAGACAGTGTCCCTCCGCCAGCAGCAACAGGTCCGTCGAGCCCAGTTGGGCCAGGGTCAGCGGCGCGTCCTGCTGGGCGAGCGGGTGCGTGCGGGGCACCGCGAGCAGGAACTCTTCGCGGAACAGCGGCACGCTCTCCAGTGATTCGCTGGTTACCGGCAGCGCCAACACCGCAGCGTCCACCCGCCCGGAGTGCAGCTGGTCGAGCAGCTCTCCGGTTTTCTCCTCCACCAACAGCAGCTCCAGCTGGGGGAATCTGCTCCGCAGGGCCGGCATGACATGCGGGAGCAGATAGGGGGCCAACGTAGGGAAGACCCCAAGGCGCAGTGTCCCCGAGCGAGGGTCACGGGCTTGGGTGGCGATGCTGCGGATGTCGTCGGCCTCCCCCAGCATGGCCCGAGCCCGCGCGACGACCTGATCACCGGTAGCGGTGAGCAGAACGCCGCGCGAACCCCGTTCGATGAGTTCCGCGCCCAGTTCGCCCTCGAGCTTTTTCAGTTGTGTCGACAGGGTCGGCTGACTGACGAAGCACGCTGCCGCCGCTCGGCCGAAGTGGCGGTGGTCGGCAAGTGCTACCAGGTATTCGAGGTCGCGCAGGTTCACGGATCTCCCGCTATCAGGCCGGTGCGGAGGTGCGGATGATGTGATCGAAGGCCGACAGTGAGGCGGTGGCACCAGCGCCGAGGGCCACGACGATCTGCTTGTACGGCGTGGTCGTCGCGTCTCCTGCAGCAAGGACACCCGGGATGCTGGTGTGGCCTGCCTCGTCGATGACGACCTCGCCGCGTTCGCTCAGCTCGATCGCGCCCTTGAGCCACTCGGTGTTGGGCAGCAGACCGATCTGGACGAAGATGCCCTGAACGTCGAGCTCTTTGGCTTCGCCGGTCGCGCGGTCTTCGTACTTCAGGCCGGTGACAGCACTTCCGTCGCCGACGACCTCGGTGGTCTTAGCGCCCAGGATGATGTCGACATTGCTCAGGCTGCGCAGTTTGCGCTGCAGCACCTCATCGGCTCGCATCTGGTCGAGGAACTCGATGACCGTGACGTGCCCGACGACGCCGGCCAGGTCGATAGCGGCCTCGACCCCGGAGTTGCCACCGCCGATGACGGCGACGCTCTTGCCCTTGAACAGTGGACCGTCGCAGTGCGGGCAGAAGGTGACGCCCTTGTTGCGGTATTCCTGCTCCCCTGGCACGCCCATCGCACGCCAGCGGGCGCCGGGCGCGAGGATGACGCTCTTGGCGTTCAGCGAGGCGCCGTTGTCGAACTGCACCGTGTGCGTCCCACCGGTCTCGGCGGCGGGGATGAGCGCGGAGGCGCGGTGTCCCTTGAGCAGTTCGACGTCGTAGGCGTTGACGTGCTCCTCCAACTGCGCGGCCAGCTTGGGGCCCTCGGTGTACGGGACGGAGACAAGGTTCTCGATGGCCATCGTGTCCAATACCTGGCCGCCGAACCGCTCGGCCACCAGGCCGGTGCGAATACCCTTGCGTGCTGAATAGATCGCCGCTGAGGCACCGGCAGGCCCGCCGCCGACCACGAGCACCTCGTAGGTTTCCCGATCCTCGAGCTCGGCGGCGGCGCGGGCCTGGGAGCCCTCTTCGTCGAGCTTGGCGACGATGTCGGCGATGTCCATCCGACCCTGCCCGAACTCTTCACCGTTGAGGTAGACCGTGGGCACGGCGAGGATGTTGCGTTCCTTCACCTCGTCCTGGAAGGCGCCACCCTCGACAGCAGTGTGGCGGATATTGGGGTTGATGACGGCCATCGTGTTCAGCGCCTGCACCACGGCCGGGCAGTTCTGACAGGTCAGCGACATGTAGGTGACGAACTCGTACTCGCCAGGCAGGTTGCGCACCTGCTCGATGAGGGCTTCGTCTTCCTTGATGGTGTGCCCGCCTACGTGCAGCAGCGCCAGCACCAGCGAACTGAACTCGTGTCCGAGGGGGATACCGGCGAACCGGACGCTGATGTCCGTGCCGGGCCGGGTGACGGCGAAGGACGGCTTGCGCTCGTCCTGCCCCTCATAGGACGCGCTGACCTTCTCGGACAGCGCAGCGATCTCGTCCAGCAACTCCCGGGTCTGGGCAGACTTGTCGCCATCATCCAGGCTCGCGACGAGCTCGACGGGCTCTTTGAGCAGATCCAGGTAAGTGGTGAGTTGTCCGGTCAGGTCGGCATCGAGCACGTTTCTATCCTTCGGTTCGTGAGCGACGCCTCGCGTCGCAGATGTATCGATGTGGCCGCGCTTCCTCATCGCGACAACGCGAGCAGGCGTAACCCCGGGGCGGCCGGTCCCAGCTGGTGGTGCACGGCGACCCGCGCCGATCGGGGCGATACGCCTCGCCGATCGGCACGGGTCGAGATATGCGACGCGGTGTGCGCGCGGGTGAATCAGATCTTGCCGACCAGGTCCAGACCCGGCTTGAGGGTGCCTTCGCCCTCTTCCCACTTGGCCGGGCAAACCTCGCCCGGGTGAGCGGCGACGTACTGAGCGGCCTTGACCTTGCGCATGAGCTCGGAGGCGGAGCGACCGATGCCCTCAGCGGTGACCTCGATGTACTGGATGGTGCCCTCGGGGTCGACGAGGAAGGTGGCGCGGTCGGCCAGACCTGCACCCTCACGCATGTTCTGGAAGTTGTTGGTGATGGCGCCGCTGGC
The DNA here is from genome assembly GCF_012277275.1 of Gephyromycinifex aptenodytis. Classification (GTDB taxonomy): domain Bacteria; phylum Actinomycetota; class Actinomycetes; order Actinomycetales; family Dermatophilaceae; genus Gephyromycinifex; species Gephyromycinifex aptenodytis. The sequence continues at coordinate 1,141,884 of NZ_CP051155.1, forward strand.
GTCACCGAGCATGTAGTACTTGATCTTGCCGATCGTCTCGGAGGCGTCGTGCCATGCCTTGTGGACGAAGTGGGTGTCGGTCGAGACGGAGTAGACCTCGACATCGAGCTTCTGCAGCTCTTCGTAGTAGTCGGCCAGGTCACCCAGCTCGGTGGGGCAGACGAAGGTGAAGTCGGCGGGGTAGAAGAAGAAGATCCCCCACTTGCCCTTGACGTCCTCGTCGGTGATGTCGACGAACTCACCGTCCTTGAAGGCGGTGGTGGAGAAGGGAAGGATCTGCGTGTTCATCAGGGACATACCCGGACTACCTCTCGGTTGGTGGGAACTACGATAGTTACTCTATATGAGATGACCGGATTTACAAAGGCAGCGTCGATCGTTTGTGTGCATCCTGTGCATAGGCTCCGGCTATCTGCTTCGGCGCCCGCGAACGGCTGACCAGCACCCCTTCGGGGCGGTCAGCGCCGGGGCGAACTCACTCCAGCCAACGCAGCAGCGCAGCCTCGGCCGCGACCAGCTCCTCGACCGGGCAGTGCTCGTCGTCTTTGTGGCACAGCAACGGGTCGCCGGGCCCGTAATTCACTGCCGGAATCCCCAGGGAAGCGAAGCGGGCCACGTCGGTCCAGCCCTGTTTGCCTGCCACCTCGCCGCCGATCGCAGCGACGAAAGCTTGCGCGAGCGGTAGGTGCAGGCCGGGGCGTGCTCCACCGGCCATATCCGTAACGACCACGTCGTAGCCGTCGAAGATCTCCCGCACATGGGTCTCGGCCTGGCTCTCGTCGCGATCCGGGGCGAAGCGGTAGTTGACGGTGACAACGCACTCATCGGGAATGACGTTGTTACCCGCTCCCCCACGGATCCCCACTGCGGAAAGACCTTCGCGATACACCAAACCGTCGACGTCAACTTCGCGTGCCTGATACTCAGCCAGGATCTTCAGTACCGGAGCCGCGGCGTGAATCGCGTTCGTGCCCAGCCACGGACGCCCCGAGTGCGCCGCCACTCCGCTGGTGCGGATGTCGGCGCGCATGGTGCCCTTACAGCCGCCCTCGACCAACCCGCCAGTGGGTTCCAGCAGGACCGCGAAGTCGCACGTCAAGAGCTCCGGCGTGGTGGCCGCCAGCCGGCGCAGCCCGTTGCGCTGCGACTCCACCTCTTCGCAGTCATAGAAAATGAAGGTCAGGTCGCGGTTGGGCTCGGCCAGCTGCGCTGCCAGACGCAGCTGCACCGCAACGCCGCCCTTCATGTCAACGGTGCCTCGCCCCCACAGCTCGACGCCGTCGGCACCCTGCTCACGCCAGGTTGGCAGGTTCCCCGCGCTGGAGAGCGGAACGGTGTCCAGGTGACCGGCCAGCACCACTCGCTCTGGACGTCCGAGGTGGGTGCGGGCGACGACACAGTTGCCGTCGCGGGTCACCTCGAGGTGCTCCAGTTTCCGCAGCGCCACCTCGACCGCGTCCGCGAGCGGCCCTTCGTCGCCGCTCACCGATTCGATGTCGCAAACGGCGGCGGTGAGGTCGGTGACGTGGGCGGCAAGGTCGAGAGTATGTGCGGCATCCATGTCTTCACTCTAGGAGGGTCGTGCGGGCGCCAGCGCTGTTGTGGCCCACCTGGCCCGCGGGGACAGACCGGGAGCAACGAGAACAGCCCGGGAGCACAGTCCCCCGGCGGGGATGGCAGTCGGCGAGGCGCCCGCGCCGGCGACCCCGGGGTCGATGCACCACCGCTGTGCCGCGGTGATGCACGGGGCGGTCAGGTATCTCGCCTAGGCTGGATGTCATGACTGCGCGGACTGCTTGGGGCTGGGGCCTGGTAACGGCGACCGATTCCGGGACGGTGCTGGACACCTGGTACCCGTCACCACAATTGGGCGCAGCCCCGGCCGATGACTCCTACAGTGCGCCGGTAGAACTCTGTGCCCTGGCCAAGAGCGACCCGCGCCGCCGGGTCCGCCTGAGCACCGCATTGGTCACCATCGATCTGGATGCGGCCCCCGGCGACGCCTCGGATGCCTACCTGCGGCTGCACCTGCTCAGCCACCGGCTCGTGGAACCCAACTCCATCAACCTCGACGGGCTCTTCGGCACGCTGGCAAACGTGGTGTGGACCAACCACGGCCCGTGCTCTCCCGAAGACTTCGAAGCCACCCGCGCCCGACTGCGCGAGGTCGGCCCCGTGCAGGTCTTCGGCGTGGACAAGTTCCCCCGGATGACCGACTATGTGCTCCCCAGCGGGGTGCGGATCGGCGACGCGGACCGGGTTCGATTGGGCGCCCATTTGGCGGAGGGCACCACCGTCATGCACGAAGGCTTCGTCAACTTCAATGCCGGAACGCTCGGGCACTCCATGGTCGAGGGCCGCATCAGCCAGGGAGTGATCGTCGATGACGGCTCTGACGTCGGCGGCGGCGCCTCCACGATGGGGACTCTTTCCGGCGGCGGCACCCAGCGGGTCCGCATCGGCAAGCGCTGCCTGCTGGGCGCAGAGGCCGGAATCGGTATCGCCCTCGGCGACGACTGCGTGGTGGAGGCCGGCCTGTACATCACCGCCGGAACCAAGGTCAGCCTCGATGACGGGCGCGTTGTGAAGGCCGCAGAGCTTTCGGGGCAGGACAACCTGCTCTACATCCGCGATTCGGTCACCGGCGCAGTTCGGGCGCGAGCCCGGGACGGTCACGGCGTCGCTCTCAACTCCGAGCTGCATGCCAACACGTGATCGTCCCGCCCGCCGGGTCCGCCATCGCTGGGCAGCCCCGGTCGGCTGCCTTGCCTTAGCGGTCGGTTCGGTCTTCGTGGCCGGATATGTGGCGATCGACCAGTTGCTCCCGCGTGCGATCCCGCAAGGGTGCAGCGTGCAAGGCGGCGAACAGCGTCTGTCCTACGGCAGCGACCAGCTGGAGAACGCCGCGACGATCTCGGCGATCGGAATGAAACGGGGGCTGCCCGCCCGCGCCGTCACCATTGCGCTGGCGACCGCCATGCAGGAATCGAAACTGCGCAACCTCGACTACGGCGACCGGGATTCACTCGGGTTGTTTCAACAGCGACCAAGCCAGGGCTGGGGAAACCCCAAGCAGTTGCAAGACCCGGTCTACTCGACCAACGAGTTCTACCGCCACCTGGTCAAGGTCGACAACTATGCCGATAAACCTCTGACGCAAGTGGCCCAGAAGGTGCAACGCAGCGGGTTTCCCGACGCTTACGCCAAACACGAAGAGAACGCAATCACGCTGACCCAGGGGCTTACCGGAGCGCGCCCCGGCGCCGTGACCTGTCGTCTGGACCCACCGACCCGAACAAGTTCGGTGCATGACGTGGCGGCGGACCTCACCGAGCAGTTCGGCATCAAACCCCAGGCTGCCGACGGACGCATTGTGGCTGTGGTCTCGAACGAGAAGCTGGCGTGGGCGACCGGGGCCTGGGCGGTTGCGCACGCGCAACGCACCGGGGCCACCAGTGTCAGCGTCGGAGACCAGCGATGGCAGCGCAGCCGGGACAAGTCGGCGGCTTCCTGGTCGCGGTTCGACACCACAGCCGGACCCACCGAGGTCACGATCGCCTTCACCGGCCCCCGCTGACCGGCCGGCTGCGGCAGATCACTGCGCGGACAGCGAAAGACCCCTGGGAGCTCTGCGCCCGGGGGTCTTCGCTGTCTGGGTCAGGAACGCTGTTCGACAGGGATGTAGTCGCGTTCGGTCTCACCGATGTAGATCTGGCGAGGGCGACCGATCTTGCCTGCGTCGGCGTTCATCTCACGCCACTGCGCGATCCAGCCTGGCAGCCGCCCCAGGGCGAACAGCACGGTGAACATGTTGTCCGGGAAACCCATCGCCTGGTAGATGAGGCCGGTGTAGAAGTCGACGTTGGGGTAGAGCTTGCGCTCCTTGAAGTACTCGTCGTTCAGGGCGTACTCCTCCAGCGACAACGCGATGTCGAGCAGTTCGTCCTGCTGGTCGTGATTCTTCAGGATCTCGTCGGCGTGCTTCTTGATGATGGCAGCACGCGGGTCGTAGTTCTTGTAGACCCGGTGACCGAAGCCCATCAGCTTGATGCCGGACTTCTTGTCCTTGACGTCGCGAACGAACTGGTCGACGTCTCCCCCGCTGTCGCGGATCCGCCCCAACATCTCGACCACCTGCTGGTTGGCCCCGCCATGCAGCGGACCGGAGAGGGCGTTGATGCCGGCAGCAACCGAGGAGTACAGGTTCGCCTGTGCCGAACCGACCAGACGCACCGTGGAGGTGGAGCAGTTCTGCTCGTGGTCTGCGTGCAGGATGAGCAGTGTGTCCAGGGCGCTGACGATCTTGGGGTCGAGCTCGTAGTCCTCAGTGGGGAACCCGAACGACAGGCGCAGGAAGTTCTCCACGTAGCCGAGGCTGTTGTCGGGGTAGAGGAAGGGCTGCCCCATCGAGTTCTTGTAGCCGTAGGCCGCCAGCGTCGGAAGTTTGGCGATGAGGGCGATGGTTGCCCGGTCGATCTGTTCCTCGTCGGTGGTGGAGGTGGTGTCGGCCAGGAAGGTCGACAGCGCCATCACCCCGGCGGACAGCACCGGCATCGGGTGGCTGCGGCGCGGGAAGCAGCGGAACAGGTCCCGCATCCGTTCATCGAGCAGGGTAGAGCGACGAATCCGGCGTTCGAAGACTTCCAACTCGGATGCGGTGGGCAGTTCGCCGTACAGCACCAGGTAGGAGGTCTCCATGAACGTGGAGTTCTCGGCGAGTTGTTCGATCGGGTATCCGCGATACCGCAGGATGCCCGCGTCACCGTCGATATAGGTGATCGCAGAGCGGCAGGCCGCAGTGTTGGCGAACCCCATGTCGTAGGTGGTGTCTCCGCTCTCGGACAGCAAGGCAGAGATGTCGTACCCGTTGTTTCCTTGGGTGGCCTGCACAAGCGGCAGGGGTACCTCTTTGTCTTTGGTGCGCAGCACCGCGTCATGTGTGGTCATCGAGAAGCCGTTCCCTTCTGGCAAGGTCGGTGAGGCAGCCTGACGGTAGAACCGGACCCGACTCTTTGCTCACGCTACCGGACGGCCCTGAGAGCCAAGCGGTTCGCGCTGTTCACAACGTTGGGCGGCTGCCTGGATGCGGTCGTCGGTCGCGGTGATGGCTACCCGCACGTGAGACTGGCCGGCCGCACCGTAGAAGTCGCCGGGGGCGACCAGGATGCCCCGCTCGGCCAGCAGACGAACGGTTTCGCGAGCGTCCATCCCCATGCTCGCCCACAGGTACAAGCCGGCCTGGGAGTGGCTGATGCGCAGCCCGGCGTGTTGCAGGGCCGGAGCGAGCAGTTCTCGGCGGCGTCGGTAGATCTCGATCTGGGCGCTGACGTGCTCGTCATCGCTCAGTGCCGCCAGCATCGCCCGCTGCACCGGCCAAGGCATCATCATGCCCGCGTGCTTGCGCACCTGCAGCAGCCGGTCGATGAGTACCGGATCCCCCGCGGCGAAGGCGGCACGGTAACCGGCGAGGTTGCTCTGCTTGGATAACGAATAGCAGGCGATCAGACCCTCGTGGGAACCCTCACACACCCGCGGGTCGAGCAGGCTCGGCGCCCCGCACGGTCGGGGAGAGCCCGAATGGCCATCACGCCAGTCGAGTTCGGCATAGCACTCGTCGTTGACGACCAGTGCGCCCACCTGACGGGCCCAGCGCACGATCTCGCGTAGTTCCTCGACCTCCGCAACCGCGCCGGTGGGGTTGCTGGGGGAGTTGATCCAGACCAGGGCGGGTGCGGGATTCAGCGCCGTTAGCTCCGCCAACCCCGCGTAGGGGGCGGGAGTGGCGCCGGCGAGACGAGCACCGACGTCGTACGTGGGGTAAGCAATAGCCGGGAAGGCCACCACGTCGCTGTGCCCCAGGCCCAGCATGAGGGGCAGCCACGCTACGAACTCTTTGCTGCCCACCGTGGGAAGAACGCCGTCGGGGTCGAGGTCGGGCACCCCGCGTCGCCGAGCGAACCAGGCGGCCACAGCCTCGCGCAGATCGGGGGTCCCCCACGTCTGCGGGTAGCCGTGCGCGTCGCCGGCCTGGGCGAGGGCCTGCCGCACCGACTCGGGGGTCGGGTCGACAGGCGTCCCGACGGACAGATCGACGATGCCCTCTGGGTGCGACGCGGCGCGCGCCTTCGCCTCGGCGAGGGTGTCCCAGGGGAAATCGGGGAGGTTCAACACGAGCGGGTGTGTCCCTGAATCACTCGTCGTGGCTCTGCGGGGGCAGGGCGGCGATCATCGGGTGGTCCTTGTTGATCAGGCCCATCTTCGCCGCACCGCCGGGACTGCCGAGGTCGTCGAAGAACTCGACATTCGCCTTGTAGTACTCGCTCCACTCCTCGGGGACGTCGTCCTCGTAGTAGATGGCCTCAACGGGGCAGACCGGTTCGCAGGCACCGCAGTCGACGCACTCATCGGGGTGGATGTATAGCGAACGCTCGCCCTCGTAGATGCAGTCGACCGGGCATTCCTCAATACATGCCTTGTCCTTGAGGTCGACGCAGGGCTGGGCGATCACGTACGTCATGGAGAGTCCTCTCGAAGGCCACTATCTGGTGGCAACAGTATGCCGCCTCGATTCGCGGCGCTGCGGTGCGGGGCTGGCGCACCGGGACGCTCAGCCGCCGCGCGTCGGTGAGCCCGGCGGCGGCGATTGGGCCGGCAACGGTTGCTGTTGCGGTTGCGGTTGCGGTTGCGCCACGCTGCGGCACTGGCGTGCTGAGCGCGGTTCGTAGTGTACGTCGGATTTCTGAGCGCTCAGGACCTTCTGCCCCGAAAGCCACAACCGTTCCACCCGCACGTCAAAACCGTCTTCGCCGCCCTGTGGACGACATCCCGGCCCCTCCTGGACCAACTGCAGCGGCGCCAGTACCCCGGTGCGCGGTCCTACCCGCGTTTGCACGGTGGGCCCCGGCTTGCCCCACAGTTCGAGCCGATCGCCGCCGTCGCTACCGCAGGCGATGACCACCCCTGCGTCAGTGTCGTTGGTGATGAGCACATCACCGGCCATGGTGGCGTCCAGGCCGTCGCTGATCCCGGGCACAGCATGCTGATGCGTGGTGCGGGGGCCCAGGAGCATCCCCGCCCGCCAAGCGGCTTCGTACAGAGCCGAGGAGACCAAGCCGGCCCCACCGCCGACCTCGTCGCCGGACAGATCGGCCAGCGGCGCCGGCGTGAAGCCGTTCGCCGTCTCCACCGGACCCACCCGGTTAGACAGGCGCAGGCTCTCCCCCTGCGCGATCACCGCCCCGTCAAGTGCTGCGGCGACCCGTTGCGCGTTGGGCTCTTGGCGTGGGTCGCTCAGCCTGGGCAGCGTGACCGAGGCCAAGGGTTGGCTGATCCCCCACGCTTTGACCTGCGCAGCGGTCCTGCTCGCTGCACGCGGACGCACCGGAATCGCGGCCACCCGCTGAGCACCGCTCTTGCCCAGGGCCGCGATCAGCGCGTCGGCTCCAGCGCGCAGGTCGAACTCCTGCCCGGGGGAATCGGGCACGATCACAACTGCGCCGCCGCGCACCTGCGGGCGGGCGTCCCGAGCGGCGCTCTGCGCCCGAGGAAAAGCGGACTGGAGCACTGTGTGCAGACCCCGCTGGCTGACTGCGAGGGCAGGTTTGCCCTCGACTTCGGTGGTCGCCAGCAGGGGCGCGAACTTCACCGGAGCCAATTTCAGCTTCGACCTGCCCACGACCAGGACGACCGGCTCCGCAACCGCCCGGTCGGCGACGGCTTCGATGTAGTGGTCTAGCGCGCTCGGGGCGATGTCCGGTTCGCTCAGCTGCACCACGCCTGTCACCGGCTCGTTCCGGGGCCACTGCGCAGCGATGGCCGCTACCGAGCCGGGGATGTCCACGCTGATTCCTGCCTGGCTGCGCACCACCTCCACATCGGCGCCGGGGAAGGTCACCGAGGCCTGACGGACCGGCCGGTCGACATCAGCCGCGACCTGGGTGACCGCCTCGGCCAGCGTGGCCACATCCACCGCGGCCTGCAACGGATACTCCCCTCCGCCGCTCAACCGGAACCACACCTCACGCGGGTCCAGGGAGAAGCCGGTGGCGCCGGCCAAGGTCGCTTCCAGGTCCAGGCTGAGCCCGGCCTCGCGGGGAATCAAAGTGCGCTTCTCGGGACCGAACAGCACCGTCATCGGTTGGTCTGGGACGTCCTGGAGTCTTCCGGTGAGTCGTTGCACAGCACCCTGCGCGGTGAGCCCGCCGACCGTCACCCCACCTACCGAAGCCTCGGCCGGGAGTTGCCGACCCAGCACCCACGCGGCGCCGGCATAGACCGCGAACAGCACAGACAGCGAGAGGAAGACCCCCAGGGTGCGTCGCAGAGCCAGTGCCGCCATTGATCAACCATGACACCGCCGCGCCGCCGAGGCGATGACCCGGGCCGCGCGTGGCTTTAACCGATCTGGCCGACCTGCGCGTTCAGAGGCAGGGGTCGGCCAACGTGCGGAAGCCTCCGCGGTAGTAGATCAGCGGCGAAGCTTCCTCGTGGGCGGTGGTGCTGAGCACGTCGGCGACGAAGATGCTGTGATCCCCGCCGTCGTGGACGTCCCGGGTACGGCATTCCAGGGTGGCGATGGCACCCTCCAGCAGCGCCATCCCATCCACTCCGCGGTGATGGGCGATTCCCTCCAACTGCTGCTCCACCGCCCGCCCGCGGGTGGCGAACCAGCCGGCGGCCGCCGCTGCGTGCTCAGGCAGCAAGTTCGCCGCCCAGCGCCCGCTGGCAAGAACCACGTCGTGGAAGCGTGCGGTGCGCTGGATGCACAGCAGAACCATCGGCGGGTCCAGGGACACCGAGGTGAGGGAGTTGGCGGTCATGACGTGATCGTTATGGCCGTCACTGGTGGTGATGACGGCCACGCCGGTGGCAAACCGCGACATCGCCTGGCGGAGCTCGTGGGGGCTCACCGCGGCGCTCATGACACGTCCTCCTGCCCGCGCAGCAGGCCGGTGACAGGCTCCGGCGGGCACGGCAGCACCTGCCCGGTGCCCGGGTGCAGTTGCACGTATGCCTCCCGGTCAGGAAGCGCCGTAGCGATCTTGTTGCTCAGCGCGTAGAACCCGTCGTGCACCTCGACCTGGGTGCGGTGCGCGCGCAGCGCCGCGTCCCGCCTGGCCAGCGCTTCGGGGGTGCCGACGATGAGATGAGCGAACGCGTCATCGGCGACCACCGAGGGCGGGTAGGGCTCGTCTTGACCGAGCAGCGTGAAGTCCCCGCGCACCTGCTGACGCACCCACGCGCGTCGCTCCTGCGCCCATGACTGCGGCACCACGGCCGCGTACAGACTGGGGACCCGACGCAATCGAGCCGCCGCCGCCACAGTGAGTTGGTGGACTCGGATGTGGTCGGGGTGGCCGTAACCGCCGCTGTGGTCGTAAGTGACGAGGATGTCGGGATCGAGCGCGTCCAGGGTTGCCACCAGGTCGGCGAGCACGTCTGCGGTGTCCACGGTGCACAGCGCCCCGCTGCGCCCGTTCGCCGAGGTGCCGACCATCCCGGAGTCGCGGTAGCGCGCGCCGCACTGGCCGCTCGGGGCCGGGTCGGGATCACCCAGGACGAGGCTGCGTACCCCGAGTTGAGCTGTGGCGGCGGCCAGCTCGGTGCGCCGGTAGGGCCCGAGCCGGTCGGTATGTTCGACGTCCAGATAGCGAAGCTGCGGCGGGATCACCTCACCTTCGTCCCCGAGGGTGGCCGTGAGCACGGTCACCTCGTGGCCGGCCAGGGCGTGCATGGCCAGCGCAACCCCGGTGGCCAGGGTCTCGTCGTCGGGGTGGGCGTGGACGAAGACCAGACGAGTGGCTGCGTGACTGTTCATCACCGATCACGGTAACGCCCTGCGGCCGTTTTGAGCAGATCGGGTTTCCCACCTCAGGCCCGCCCCCGAGCGAGGGGGCCCCTACGTGACGTTCTCACTTCGTTGCTGCGCTCGGTGTTCACTGCAGCGAGAGATGCTGTTCACTGGGGCGATCAAGGATGACTCCTCCGTCGAGTCGCGGCGGGATATGAGGATCGGAGCGTCATGGACAACATGGGCATGCGCGAGTACATCGACCGGATGCGCAGCGAGGGGTACACGGTCCACAGTGACGACCACGGCTCGGACCCCGACCTGATCGACCCGGGCGGCAACGCGGTCGATACCTGGCGCGAGCACTACCCCTACGACGAGCGGCTGCACCGATCCGATTACGACGCCGAGAAGTACCGGCTCCAGGTGGAGTTGCTGAAGTTCCAGTACTGGACCCAGGACACCGGCGCCAAACACATCATCCTGTTCGAGGGCCGCGACGCCGCCGGTAAGGGCGGCACGATCAAACGCTTCACCGAGCACCTCAACCCACGGGCGGCACGGGTCGTGGCGCTGACGAAACCGACCACGACCGAACTGGGTCAGTGGTACTTCCAGCGCTACATCCAACATCTGCCGACCGCCGGTGAGATCGTCATGTTCGACCGGTCCTGGTACAACCGGGCCGGGGTCGAGCGGGTCATGGGCTTCTGCACCGATGAGCAGTACGAAGAGTTCATGCAGCAGGCGCCGGCCCTGGAGAAGATGCTCGTGGATTCCGGTTTCTCACTGACCAAGCTGTGGTTCTCGGTGACACGCCAAGAGCAGCGCACCCGCTTCGCCATCCGGCAGATCGACCCGGTGCGGCGCTGGAAGCTCTCCCCGATGGACTTGGAATCACTGGATAAGTGGGGTGCCTACACCGACGCCAAGGAAGAGATGTTCCGCCGCACGGACACCGACTACGCCCCGTGGACCACGATCAAGAGCAACGACAAGAAGCGCGCTCGCATCAACGCGATGCGCCACTTCCTCAACCAGTTCGAATACGAGGGTAAGGACACCGAAGTCGTCTACCCGGCCGACTCGAAGGTCGTGCGCCGCGGCATCGAGGCCGTGGACGACTGACAAGCCCGCACCTGGCTATTGCCGGTGCGAACGGGAGCCGCCGACACCCATAGGTATCGGCGGCTCCGCTGGTGCAGTGACGCGCTGCTCAGGAGTCGAGCAGTTTCTCCCCTGCAGCCAGGATGACGCAGGTAGTCAGGACATCCAGGGCCCGCTCGAGTTCGTCGGTGGTCGGGAAGGAGGGGGCGATACGGATGTTGCGGTCCTGCGGGTCCACACCGCCGGGGAAGGTCGCTCCGGCAGGGGTGAGCGCAACCCCGGCCTCCTTGGCCAGTTGCACGACTCGCTTTGCGGTACCGGGTACGACGTCGAGGCTGACGAAGTAACCACCGTTGGGTTCACTCCACGTGGCAATCCCGAGCGCGGACAGATCGTCGCTGAGGGTCTTCACGACGGCCTCGAACTTCGGCGCCAAGATCTCGCGATGCTTGTCCATGTGCGCCACCACCCCGTCAGTGCTCTCGAAGAACCGGAGGTGACGTAGCTGGTTGATCTTGTCCGGACCGATGGAGCGCATGCCGTCGTGGGCCAGGAACCACGCGACGTTGGCCGGGGAGGCCCCGAAGAAGCTGACACCGGCACCAGCGAAGGTCACCTTGCTCGTTGAACCGAAGACGAAGACCCGGTCGGGGTTACCGGCTTCCTGGCAGGCGGCCAAGATCGGCGCGAGTTCGTCCGGCTGACCGCAGAGGTGGTGGATGGCGTAGGCGTTGTCCCAGTAGATGCGGAAGTCAGCCGCGGCCGTGGGCATCGCGGCGAGCCGGCGCACGACCTCGTCGCTGTAGGTGACCCCGGTGGGGTTGCTGTACTTGGGGACGCACCAGATGCCCTTGACGGAGGCGTCCGAGGCGACAAGCGCCTCGACCTGGTCCATATCGGGACCGTCCGGGGTCATGTCGACGACCTTGAGGTTGACCCCGAGGTCGTCGCAGACCGAGAAGTGCCGGTCATAGCCCGGGCTGGGGGCCAGGAAGGTGACGTCTTCGCCCATCCAGCGGGCCTGCCCACCCGGCAGGGTGTGGAAGAAGGAGGTGGCCAGGCAGAAGTGCATGAGCGCCAGAGAGGCGTTGTCGCGCACCACAAGCTGGTCGGCAGGCACGTCCAGCAGCGGGGCGAACATCTCCCGCAGCGCCGCGAGCCCCTTGGGGGCGCCGCCGTAGTTGCGCAGGTCACCTTCGGTGTCGGTGCTGTGATCTCCTGCTCCCGGCATGGCCAGCAGCTGTTCTGACAGATCGAGTTGGGCCGAGCACGGCTTGCCGCGCGTGATGTCGAGTTTGAGCCCAGCAGTTGCGAACTCCTGATAACGGGCGCGGGCGGCGTCGCGAGCGGCCGCGAGCGCGTCGCGATTCACGGTGTCGGTCATACAGGCCTCCAAGGGGTGTGAGCCATGTCGAAGGGAACGGTACTCGTCGCATCAGCCCGGGGGGTTTTTCTGTGCGCGCGCGTCCATCCACTGAACGGGCCTGCCTGGCCGCACCGGCCGTGATCGACCCCGACGAATCACAAAGGTGCACATCCCTGCTGCCGGTACGTCGTGGAAATTCAGGTAGCCGCGCGCCTGCTACTGTGCGCACCAGGATTCGGGTACGAAGTCCGGTGAGATCCCGGCACTGACGCGCAACGGTGGTCCCCATTTTCGGTGGGGCGAGTCCGGTCGAGACCCTTGTCCGGTCGTAACAGTTCCCGCGGGCCGGAACTCGTACAAACCTGTCCGAGTCGTGCTTCGCGCATGTCGAAGGTGGCGTCGGATGGCTAAGAGAGTGGGTGGGGGTCTGCTCCCGGAGTCCGCTCTGGCACCGCTGATCGTGGTGCTGATCGCCGCGATCGGGGCGAGTGCAGTGGTGGCGGCGGGGCTCGGTTCTGTCGACCTACCGCCCCAGACTGTGATCGACATCCTTCGGACCAAACTCACCGGCGCCCCCACGGAAGTCCCGCCGTATCTGCAGCAGATCTTCTGGGAGCTGCGCCTCCCCCGTATTCTCCTGGCGGCCCTGGTCGGGGCTGGGCTCTCCCTGGCCGGCGTCGCGATCCAGGGCCTGGTGCGTAACCCGATTGCGGACCCTTACGTGCTGGGGGTCTCCAGCGGTGCATCCATCGGCGCGGCTTTCGTCCTGCTGTTCGGAGGCCCGCTGTGGCTCGGGAACGGCGCCGTGACGATCGCTGCCTTCCTGACGGCGTTGGGCTCGATGCTGCTGGTGTACGGCCTTGCCCAACGCAACGGGACCTTGGAGCCGCTGCGACTGGTGCTCACCGGTGTCGTCCTGAGCTACGTGTTCTCCGGCGTGACATCCTTCCTGGTCTTTCAGGGCGATCCTCGCGCTGCGCAGTCGGTGATGTTCTGGCTCCTGGGCAGCTTCGGGAGAGCCAGATGGTCCTCCCTTCTCATCCCTGCCGTGGTCGTCGCTTTCAGCAGCGTGATCCTGATGATCCGAGGACGGCAGCTGGACGCCATGCTCACCGGGGACGAATCGGCCACCACTCTCGGGGTTCCGGTGCGACGACTTCGTCTCGAACTCTTCCTCCTCACCGCTGCGTTGACCGCCGTCATGGTGGCGGTCAGCGGCGCCGTAGCTTTCGTGGGGTTGGTCATCCCGCATGTGACTCGTCTGCTCATCGGCTCGCTGCACCGCCGCGTCTATCCGGTGGCCTGCCTGCTGGGTGCCGCGTTCATGGTGCTCGTGGATGTAGCGGCCCGTTCATTAGCGGCCCCCCAGGAGATCCCCCTGGGGATTCTCACCTCGGTCATCGGCGGCCCTGTCTTCGTCCTGCTGATGCGCCACCAGTTGCGAGGGATCTCATGACTTCGCTTCGCATCCACGACGTGGACATCATGGTCGGCACCCGGCACCTGGTCGAAAAGCTGGCGCTGGAGGTGCGAGACTCGGAGTTCTTGGGGCTGGTGGGCCCCAACGGAAGTGGCAAGTCCACGCTGCTGCGCGCGATCTACCGCCATATCAAACCCACGGGTGGGGCGATCTATCTCGACGACGTGAACGTGCAAGCGATGAAGCCTGCCGCTCTGGCCCGGCAGATAGCGGTGTGCGCCCAGCACGCGCCCTCGGAGTTGGAGCTCACGGTCGCTCAGATCGTGGCGCTGGGTCGACTACCGCACCAGGGAGTTCTGGGTACCGAACGAGCCGGGGATCGAGACATCGTGCAGCGCGCCCTGGAGACCGTGGGCATCAGCGACCTGGCGGATCGCTCGTGGCTGACGTTGTCCGGCGGGGAACGCCAGCGCACGCTCCTGGCTAGGGCGCTCGCCCAGCAAGGCAGCGTCGTGATCCTGGACGAGCCAACCAACCACCTCGATATCCAACACCAGCTGGAGATTCTGTCGTTGGTCCGCGAACTCGGCGTGACCACGATCGCGGCCATCCACGAACTGAACCTCGCCATGACCTATTGCGACCGGGTGGCCGTCATCGATGACGGCCAGATCGTGGCGATCGGTGAACCTGCCGTCGTCTTTTCTCCCGAGTTGGTCAGAAGGGTTTTCAACGTGGACGCCCGGCTGATCCAGCACCCCGACCTAGACACCCCCCATCTGGCCTTTCGTCCTATCCCACGGAAAGGGAAACCATGAAACAGCTCTCCATGTCACGGGCGCTCGTCGTCCTGACAGTGGGCGCCTTGACGTTCGTATCCGGTTGCGGAGCCGATACTCCCAAGCCTGGCGCGAGCGACGCGAGCACTACAGCGCAAACTTCGGCGCCCGCCGACGCCAAGGCGCTGCCTGAGGTCAACTCCGACTATTCGTGGCCGACGGCGCAGGTCCCGGAGAACTACTACCCCGTCACGGTCAAGAGCTGCGGCAAGGACGTCACCTTCGACAAGGCACCCGAGCGTGCGGTCGTCAACGACGACAACATGATCGAGTTGATGTTCGCGCTGGGTCTCACCGATCACATGGCGGCGTATTCGGCCGCTGCCCCTCGCCTGCGGCTGGCGGCTTTCAAGGACGACTACGAGTCGGTGAAGTCGATGGGCCCGGACTACTTCAAGCTCGAGCCGACGCTGGCGCAGAACCCCGACTTCGTCTTCTCAGGTTGGAACTACGGCTTCTCCCCCGAGGACATCAACCCGGACTCGCTGGCTGAACTGGGCATCAAGAGTTACGCCCTGAACGAGTCGTGTCGGCGTATCAACTCCGACAAGACGCCCGCGACGTTGGAGGAGTGGTACGGCGACGTCCGCAACATCTCCACGATCTTCGGGGTCCCCGAGCGCGGCGAAGCGCTCATCAAAAGTTGGGAGAAGCGGCTGGCGGCTGTGAAGGACGCGCTGCCGAAGGACAACACCCCGGTCCCGGCGTTCAACTACGGCTTCGGCCAGGACGCCCCCGGTGGAGGGTTGGGCCTGACCATCGTCTCGGACACCTTCGCCCGCGCCGGGGCCAAGAATGTGTTCGCCGACCTTCCCGAGATGTGGGGAACGGTTTCCTGGGCTGCGTTCGTCAAAGCCGCCCCGGAACTCATCGTGGTGACCGACTACGGCGCAGCAGGCGATGGGCAGACCGGCGCGGCCAAGATCAAGTTCCTGGAAGATCAGGAAGGGGTGTCCACGGTCCCGGCCATCAAGAACAAGAACTTCCTGGTCCTTCCGCAGGAGGCCGTCAACCCCGGCATCCGGGTCGTGGACGGCGTGGAGGAGATGGCGGCGCATCTGTACCCGGAGGAGTTCGCTGAGCGCGCCAAGCAGCCCGGCTTCGGCTTCTCCGAGACCTACGACGCCACGACTTCCTGACCCTTTCGCCGTTGCGCGTCAACGCACGTGGGCCTGCTCATCCCGAACGGATGAGCAGGCCCACGTTTGGTTCAGGTTCTTGACCCTCAGGAGTCGCGCTTGGCCTCGGTGCGGGCACGCGAGGCGGACCGGGCGCGTACGACGTGGCTGAGCTCGACCTTGCGGATGCGGACCGCTTCGGGGGTGACCTCGACGCACTCGTCCTCGCGGCAGAACTCCAGGCTCTGCTCCAGGGACAGCTTGCGCGGCGGCACGACCTTTTCGAAGTTGTCCGAAGAAGCGGCTCGCACGTTGGTGAGCTTCTTCTCCTTGGTGATGTTGACGTCCATGTCGTCGGCGCGGGAGTTCTCCCCGACGATCATGCCCTCATAGACCTCGGTACCCGGCTCCACGAACAGGCTGCCGCGTTCCTGCAGGTTGACCATCGCGTACGCGGTGACCGGGCCGGTGCGGTCCGAGACCAACGAACCGGACTGGCGGGTGACGATGGGTCCGAACCACGGCTCGTAGCTCTCGAAGACGTGGTGGGCGATGCCCGCGCCGCGAGTCTCGGTGAGGAACTCGGTGCGGAAGCCGATCAGGCCGCGAGAGGGGACGAGGAACTCCATCCGCACCCACCCCGTGCCGTGGTTGCTCATCTGCTCCATCCGACCCTTACGGGCCGCCATGATCTGGGTGACCGCGCCGAGGAACTCCTCGGTGACGTCGATGGTGAGACGCTCCACGGGCTCGTGCACCTTGCCGTCGACCTCACGGGTGACCACCTGGGGCTTGCCGACCGTCAGCTCGAAACCCTCACGACGCATCTGCTCCACGAGGATCGCGAGCGCCAGTTCACCACGGCCCTGGACCTCCCAGGCGTCGGGGCGTGCGGTCGGCAGTACCCGCAACGAGACGTTGCCGACGAGTTCGCGCTCAAGACGTTCTTTGACCAGTCGGGCGGTGACCTTCGAGCCACGAACCCTGCCCACCATCGGGGAAGTGTTCGTACCGATGGTCATCGAGATCGCGGGCTCATCGACGGTGATGACCGGCAGCGGGCGCGGGTCATCGGGGTCGGCGATGGTGTCGCCGATCATGATCTGGGAGATACCGGCGATGGCGATGATGTCGCCCGGGCCGGCCTTCTCGGCAGGTTTGCGTTCCAGGCCCTCGGTGACGAGCAGTTCGGTGATCTTGACGCGCTCCTGGGAACCGTCGTGACGGAACCACACGGCCTGCTGGCCCTTGCGAATCTCCCCGTTGAAGACGCGCAACAGCGCCATCCGGCCCAGGAAGTTCGAGGAGTCCAGGTTGGTGACGTGGGCCTGCAGTGGCGCGCCCTCGTCATAGGTCGGAGCGGGGATCGTCTCCATGATCGTCTTGAACAGCGGCTCCAGGTCGGGGCTGTCGGGAAGGCTGCCGTCCTCGGGGCGGTTCAGCGAGGCCCGGCCCGCCTTGGCGGAGGCGTAGACGATCGGGAAGTCCAACTGGGCTTCACCCTGGACGGTGTCGGCGATGAGATCCATGAACAGTTCATAGGCCTCGTCCTCAACCTCTTTGATCCGGCTGTCGGGCCGGTCGACCTTGTTGATGCACAGCACGACCGGCATCTGCGCGGCCAGCGCCTTGCGCAGCACGAACCGGGTCTGCGGCAGCGGCCCCTCGGAGGCGTCAACGAGCAGCACGACACCGTCGACCATGCTCAGGCCGCGCTCCACCTCGCCGCCGAAGTCGGCGTGGCCCGGGGTGTCGATGATGTTGATCGTGACGCCCTGCGGGTAACCCTCGGCGCGCGCCGACGGCCCGTTGTAGTGGATGGCGGTGTTCTTCGCGAGGATCGTGATGCCCTTTTCGCGTTCGAGGTCACCGGAGTCCATGGCACGTTCATCGACGTGCTGGTGTTCGCCGAATGCGCCACCCTGCCACAGCATCTTGTCGACGAGCGTGGTTTTGCCGTGGTCGACGTGGGCGACGATGGCAACGTTACGAATATCGCCACGAATCTGGCGGTTGGTCTGCATAGGCACGACGGCAATTCTCTCAGGCGCAGCACAGTGCTTCTGACCATCCCGACCCCGACAGGCGCTGAGCTGAGCTCTCATCGTGGCTGAAGCGCCAGTGTGAGGCGGGTGTCTAGGCAAATCCGGGGTCGCGAAAAAAGAGTCGAGAAAGGCCCGCGACGGCGCGTCGTGGCCCACGTCGCCCCCCGATGGACCGCTGGCGTACATGTACCGGCCATTTCGCCGCTGGTCCAGCGTTGCTGTTCGCGGTCCGCCCTCAGTCCTGATCCTGCAATCGCGCTTTCAGGGCGGCGACGATCGCGGCGTTCGTCACCAACCAGGGCACCTCATCGATCGAATCCACCCCGAGCCACCTGAGCGCGTCGTGATCCTGTAGCGGCGCCGGTTCGCCCTCGCTGATCCGCGCGAGCCAGGTACTCATCACGTACGGCGGATTCAGAGGCCACCTGCCTTGCTCGAGCGGGCCCGTGAGGTTCTCACCGAGGCGTACCCGAACACCGAGCTCTTCTTCGAGTTCGCGGTGCAGCGCCTGTTGCGGGCTCTCCCCCGGCTCGACCTTGCCACCGGGTAACTCCCAGCACCCGCGCAGCGCCGCAGGTGCGGTGCGCCGGGCACCCAGCACCATCCGAGGTTTCTCCAGGCAGTCCACCAGTGCTGCCGAGACGACGTGTACCGCCATGAATCTCCCTAGGCCGAGCAGAACGGTCTACGCACCAGCCTGACCCACCGCGCAGACCATCGAGGGACCGGGTTTGCGGCTGTCAGGACACCGGCAGTGAGCCGAGTTGAATTCAGGTTGGGACTTAGGTCCCAATAGCCCCTCTCCGAGGTGATAACTAATAGAGGTGCTGGCCGGGCACGGCCTCGGCCAGATCGTCTACATCGACGCCGAGAACAGGATCAATTGTGTCCCTCGATCAGCAGTCCCATGGCGACAATATCGACTCCGCAGACCGTCACCATCGCGGTAGAGCTGCGATCCGCGCCGTCTCGGCGGTAGCCGCAGCCGCGCTGCTGCACGGTCTCACCGCGGCCGCAGCCTCGGCCTACAGCCCCGGCGTCCCCGCTGCCGGTGAAGCGGACCTGCGACTGCCCGATCTGGGCTCGGTGACTTTCTTCGGCGGCCTGAGCGGGCACCTGCTGCTCTCCCTGGGGTTGATCGTGTGCGCCTTCGGGTTGGTGTTCGGCTTCGTCACCTTCGAACAACTGCGCAAAATGCCCGTGCACCCGAGCATGCGGGAGATCTCGGAGCTGATCTACACCACCTGCAAGGCCTATCTCATCCAGCAGGGCAAGTTCCTGCTACTGCTGTGGGCCTTCATCGGCACCGTCATCTTCGTGTACTTCCGCTTCCTCATGGACTTCAGCTGGGGCAAGGTCGCCATCGTCCTGCTCTTCAGCCTCATCGGTATGGCCGGCAGTTATGGCGTGGCCTGGTTCGGGATCCGGGTCAACACCTTCGCCAACTCCCGCACCGCGTTCGCCTCCCTGCAGGGCAAGCCGTACCCGGTCTACGCCATCCCGATGAAGTCCGGCATGAGTATCGGCATGGTGCTGATCAGCGTCGAACTCATGATGATGCTCATCATCATGTTGTTCCTGCCCGGTGAAATCGCCGGAGCCTGCTTCATCGGCTTCGCCATCGGCGAATCCCTGGGTGCCAGCGCCCTGCGCATCGCCGGTGGGATCTTCACCAAGATCGCCGACATCGGCTCGGACCTGATGAAGATCGCCTTCAAGATCAAGGAGGACGACGCCCGCAACCCCGGCGTCATCGCCGACTGCACCGGCGACAACGCGGGCGACTCGGTGGGCCCCTCCGCCGACGGGTTCGAGACGTACGGGGTGACCGGCGTCGCGCTCATCACCTTCATCCTGTTGGCGGTTCCCGAGGCAACGCTTCAAGTGCAGCTGCTGGTCTGGATCTTCGTCATCCGCGCCGTCATGGTCATCGCCTCCGGCGTCAGCTACTTCGGCAACGAGTACGTGGCCCGCCGCAAGTACTCCGAGGCAGCCAAGATGAACTTCGAGGTTCCGCTGACCGCGCTGGTCTGGCTCACCTCGGCGCTGTGCATCCTGCTCACCTACGTCACGACGTTCTTCGTCATCGGCGACCTCGGCGACGGCTCCTTGTGGTGGAAGCTGGCCAGCATCATCTCCTGCGGCACCCTGGCCGGTGCGCTGATCCCGGAGTTGGTCAAGGTATTCACCTCCACCCACAGTCGGCACGTGCGCGAGGTCGTCACCAGCTCTCG
Source organism: Gephyromycinifex aptenodytis (assembly GCF_012277275.1). Lineage (GTDB taxonomy): Bacteria > Actinomycetota > Actinomycetes > Actinomycetales > Dermatophilaceae > Gephyromycinifex > Gephyromycinifex aptenodytis. Next base: position 1,161,803 of record NZ_CP051155.1, read on the forward strand.
CGAGGGCGGCGCCAGCCTGGACATCCTCTCCGGTCTGGTCGCGGGCAACTTCTCCGCGTACTGGTTGGGGATGGCAATCGTGGGTCTGATGAGCGTTGCCTACTGGATCAGCAACCTCGGCCTCGGCAGCATCATGGTGGCTCCGGCCGTCTTCGCCTTCGGCCTGGTGGCCTTCGGCTTCCTCGGGATGGGGCCGGTGACCATCGCGGTCGACTCCTACGGTCCGGTGACCGACAACGCGCAGAGCGTGTACGAACTGTCGGTCATCGAAGACCTTCCCGGTATCGAGGACGAGCTGCGCAACGACTACGGGGTCGACCCGCAGTGGGAACGCGCGAAGCTGTTCCTGGAAGAGAACGACGGCGCCGGCAACACCTTCAAGGCCACGGCCAAGCCGGTGCTCATCGGCACCGCGGTGGTCGGCTCCACCACGATGATCTTCTCGATCATCATGGCGCTGACCGGCGGCCAGGATGCTCAGATGATCAACCTGTCCCTGATGCACCCGCCGTTCCTGCTCGGGTTGGTCACCGGTGGGGCTGTCATCTACTGGTTCACGGGCGCCAGCATCCAGGCGGTGACGACCGGCTCCTACCGGGCGGTGGAGTTCATCCGCCAGAACATCAAGCTCGACGGGGTGACCAAGGCCAGCGTCGAGGACTCCAAGCGGGTCGTCGAGATCTGCACCCAGTACGCCCAGAAGGGCATGCTCAACATGTTCTTGGGCATCTTCTTCTCCACGCTGGCGTTCGCATTCGTGGAGCCGTTCTTCTTCATCGGCTACCTCATCTCGATCGCCCTGTTCGGCCTCTACCAGGCGATCTTCATGGCGAACGCGGGCGGCGCCTGGGACAACGCCAAAAAGATCGTGGAGGTCGATCTGCACGCAAAGGGCACGGCGTTGCACGACGCAACGATCGTCGGTGACACGGTGGGCGACCCGTACAAGGACACCAGCTCGGTGGCGCTGAACCCTGTCATCAAGTTCACGACCCTGTTCGGCCTGCTGGCCGTGGAGCTTGCGGTCCAGCTGGCCGAGGAACAGGGCAGCACCACCCTGACGACGATCCTGGCCGCTGTCTTCTTCCTCATCAGCATGTTCTTCGTGTACCGCTCCTTCTACGGGATGCGGATCGCCACGACCGGGCAGGGCGATCTCCTGGAGCAGAGCGACGCGCCGGACGCCGTCCGCATCTGAACCACACCGAACTCGGGGTGCCACTGCAGGTGGCGCCCCGAGTTCGTGGTATCCGGCGCCGGTAGCGCCCGCAGTGAAGCCTCTGTGACGCAGCAGACAGCGCGTCGGTGACCCTTTCATTTCCGTTGTGTCCACCTGGGCGGCTATTTTCCACGGGTTAGTTCGTTTTAAGTCTCTCTCGTGAAGGAGCCGCCGTGGCCACCGTCGCCACCACCCACCTCGATCCCGCGCCGCCACCACGAATGTCGTCTCGGGACCGGCGATGGTGGGTCGCCCTCGTCACCATCGTTCTCGGCTCGTTCGCAGTCCTGCTGTGGATGGGCCTGCAGATCCAAGAGTCCAAGCCGCCCATCCCCACGCGCGTCGTGGACGCATCCGGGCAGACACTCCTCGGCGGCGATGACGTCATGGACGGCCAGCGGGTTTGGCAGTCCATCGGCGGCCAGCAGATCGGTTCAGTCTGGGGACACGGTGCGTATGTCGCGCCGGACTGGACCGCCGATTGGCTGCACCGCGAGGCCGTCGCCGTCATGGACAGCTACGCCCAGGACGAGGGCCTGCCCAGCTATGCGGCGGCCACGCCGGAACAGCAGGCGGCACTCAAGGCCCGGATGAAGGCCTCGATGCGCACCAACACCTACGACCCGGCCACCGGCACCATCACCCTGGACCAGGCCCGCAGTGACGCCTTCCGCGCGAACGCGGCGCACTACGCCGACATCTTCACCCAAGGCCACGAGCGATACGCCATCCCCAGCGGCACGGTCGACGATCCGGAAGCCATGCGTCAGATGAACGCCTTCTTCTGGTGGAGCAGCTGGGCAGCTTCGACGGATGCGCCCGCAGATGATGCCTCCTACACCCGTAACTGGCCGCACGAGCCCCTCATCGACAATGTGCCGACGCCCACCAACATCTTGTGGAGCATGATCAGCTTCATCCTGCTTCTCGGCGGCATCGCCGGAATGGTCTGGTACCACAACTTCCACACGGACGACGATGAGGTCACCACCTCACCGCCGGACTCCGACCCCCTGCTCGGATACGAACCGACGCCCTCTCAGAAGGCCACGCTGAAGTACTTCTTCGTCGTCGGCGCCATGTTCGTCCTGCAGATCGCCATGGGCATCCTGTCGGCGCACTACGGGGTCGAGGGTGCAGCGCTGTACGGCATCCCGATCGACACGATCTTGCCGTACGCCGTCGTGCGCACCTGGCACACGCAGCTGGGCATCCTGTGGATCGCCACGGCCTGGCTCGCCACCGGCCTTTACGTGGCCCCCGCCGTGGGCGGACGTGAACCCAAGCTGCAACGCCTCGGTGTCAACATCCTCTTCGGCGCCCTCGTCCTGGTCGTCGCGGGCTCTATGGTCGGCCAGTGGTTCTCGATCACCGGCCGCATGGGCTACGGGACCGAGTTGAGCTGGTGGCTCGGCACGACGGGTATGGAGTACCTGGACCTGGCCCGGACCTGGCAGATCGGGTTGTTCATCGGCCTGTTCCTCTGGCTGTTCCTCATGACCCGCGGCATGTGGCCGGCGCTGCGCCGCGCCCGCAAGGAGGGACACCTCTCGCCCACGCAGACCGCCCCGCTGGCCGGCGGCTCGCAGCGCACCCTCATCATCATGCTGCTGATCAGTTGCCTGGCAATCGCCTCGTTCTTCGGTGCCGCGTTCGGGATGGGCCACGACACGCATCTGTCCATCACCGAGTACTGGCGCTGGTGGGTTGTCCACCTGTGGGTTGAGGGCTTCTTCGAGGTCTTCGCCACGGTCGTGATCGCATTTCTGTTCAGCCGACTGGGTTTGGTGCGTCCGGCGATGTCGGCCACCGCAACCCTGGCTGCGACGACGATCTTCCTGCTCGGCGGGATCATCGGCACCGGGCATCACCTGTACTTCACCGGCGCCAACGACCCCGTGATGGCCTGGAGCGCCTCGTTCAGCGCTCTGGAAGTCGTGCCGCTGGCGCTGATGGGCTTCGAGGCCTTCCGCAACCTGCGCATCCTGCGGGTGAGCGAATGGGTCAACGGCTACAAGTGGGCGATCTACTTCTTCGTCTCCGTCTCGTTCTGGAACATGCTCGGCGCCGGCGTCTTCGGGTTCCTCATCAACCCGCCGATCTCGCTGTTCTACGTGCAGGGGCTCAACCTGACCCCGCTGCACGCCCACACGGCCCTTTTCGGCGTGTACGGCATGCTCGGCATCGGGCTGATGCTCTTCTGCGTCCGCAGCCTCATGCCGGGCCGGGAGTGGAACGACTGGCCGCTCAAGCTCGGCTTCTGGGCGATGAACGGCGGGCTCTTTCTCATGGCGATGCTCAGTCTGCTGCCGCTGGGCCTGTCTCAGGCGTGGGCGAGCATCTCCGAAGGCCTGTGGTACGCGCGCAGTTCAGAGTTCCTGTACACCCCGGCGATGACCGTACTGCGCTGGATGCGCACCCCCGGCGACGTGCTGTTCGGCGTGGGCGCTCTCTCTATCGGCCTGTTCATGGTCGGTCTGCTCACGGGCCACTCGATCCGTAACCACGGACCCAGCACCCGGCAGGGGTCGCTGGGGACTGACGACGAGAAAGCCCGCATGCCCTGAGCACCACCGTCGCATCGGCCTCGGGGGTGGTCAGGCTCGCCCCTTCGCCACCCCCGAGACTGGCCGTCTGCGACAGACGGGATTCCCCTGCCTCCGGCGCCCGCCCCAAGTCGCCGGGTTACCCCGCACCGTTGGCCGTCCCGCGCCACTACCGTTGGTGCATGCGTATCAGCGACCTCATCCGCGCCAAGGGCTCCGACGTCGTCACCGTGGCGCCCGACGCCTCGGTGGCCGACCTTCTCTCCTTGCTGGCCGAACACGGGATCGGCGCCGTCGTCGTCTCCGCCGACGGCTCCCACATCGACGGCATCGTCAGTGAGCGAGACGTCGTCCGGCACCTGCCACGGGTCGGCGCCGAACTGTTGGCCTCCCCGGTGCGCGACATCATGTCGGCCGATGTCTACACCTGCACCCAGTCCTCCGTCGTCGCCGATCTGGCCGGGATGATGACCGAGCACCGCTTCCGCCACGTTCCCGTGGTCGATGAGGACAAGAAGCTCATGGCCATTGTCAGCATCGGCGACGTCGTCAAGGCGCGCACCCAGATGTTGGAAAGCGAACGCGACGACCTAGTCGGTTACATCCAGCAGTGACCCTGGGGAATGGGCGGCATTCCCGCTCATTCCCCCATGGAATCCCCGTGTGCTCGGTGAGCACACGGGGATTTTTTGTGTCCGCTCAACGGGCGAAGAGGTCGCAAATAGATCACAATGGGTCACATGTGATGTGGATCACCCTTCGAGTGTCTTAGGGTCACGCACATTCCCCGGTCGAGTGTTCGCGGCCACGTCAGAGAGGCCCAAAAATGTTCAGAAGCCGTTCAGTTGCTGCCATCGCAGCCTCGTCTTTCCTCGTCCTCGGGCTCAGCGCCTGCGCTGAATCGCAACGTGAGGAAGGAGGCGGCGGTTCAGGATCGGGTGGTGGAACCTTCACCTTCGGCGCCGCCGGGGCACCCAAGGTTTTCGACCCCTTCTACGCCACCGACGGCGAGACCTTCCGCGTCTCGCGGCAGATGATGCAAGGCCTCGTCGGCTTCAAGGACGGGACCGCCGACCCCGAACCGGGCCTGGCTACTGAATGGACACCCAGCGAGGACGGCCTGACCTGGACCTTCAAATTGCGTGAAGACGTCAAGTTCCACGATGGCACCGATTTCAACGCTGACGCGGTCTGCAAGAACTTCGAGCGCATGTACAACCAGACCGGCGCCGGCGCCACCGCGGCAGTCTCGCAGTACTGGTTCGATAACTTCGGCGGATTCAAGGACGGCAAGGAGCCTTCCCTGTACAAATTCTGCACGGTCAAGGACCCGACTACCGTCGAGCTCGGCCTAACCCGCGTGACCAGCAAGTTCCCGGCCCTGCTCGGCCTGCCCTCGTTCTCGATGCAGAGCCCGACCGCGATGGAGAAGTACAACGCCAACACCGTCACCGCCCAAGGTGAAGGCTTCGTTTTCCCCGAGTACGCCATGGAACACCCGGTCGGCACCGGCCCGATGCAGTTCGGTTCCTACGACCAGGCCAACAAGACGATCACGCTGAAGAAGTTCGATGACTACTGGGGTGAAAAGGCCAAGATCGACAAGCTGGTTTTCAAAATCATCCCGGACGAGAGCGCCCGCCGTCAGGAACTGCAGGCAGGCAGCATCCAGGGCTATGACTTCCCGAACCCGGTCGACTGGCAGGCGCTGAAGGGGGCCGGGGCAGAGGTCAAGGTGCGCCCCGCCTTCAACATTCTCTACCTCGGCATGAACTCCACGACGATGCCGGAGTTGAAAGACCTCAAGGTGCGCCAGGCGCTCATGCACGCCATCAACCGCGAGCAGATCGTCAAGACCCAGCTGCCCGAGGGCGCGACCGCCGCCTCGCAGTTCGTCCCGGACACCGTCGCCGGGTACAACAAGGACCTCAAGGTCCCCGCCTACGACCCGGCCAAGGCCAAGCAGATGCTGACCGAGGCCGGCGCCGCAGGGATGACGGTCAACTTCTGGTACCCCTCTGAGGTGACGCGGCCGTATATGCCTGCACCGCAGAAGATCTACGAAGCGATTCGCACCGACCTCGAGGCCGTCGGCCTGAAGGTCAAGCCCACGGTCAAGCCCTGGAACGGTGGTTACCTGGACCAGGTCGACGCCGGTCAGGCCGGGTTGTTCCTGCTCGGGTGGACCGGGGACTACAACACCGCGGACAACTTCATCGGCACGTTCTTCGGCGACACCGAGAACCGTTTCAAGACCTCCAACTATCCGTGGGGTCAACCTTTGAAGGACGCCCTGCAGGACGCCGACTCCACGGTTGATGAGGGCGAGCGCACCGGCAAGTACGAAAAGCTCAACGAGCAGATCATGACCGAGTACCTGCCGGCCATCCCGATCAGCCACTCCCCGCCGGCGATTGTGCTGGCCAAGGGCGTCAGCGGAGTCACTCCGAGCCCGCTCACCGATGAGACCTTCGACCAGGTCGAACTCGGCGGCTGATGCTTTGACCCACGGGCTTCCCCTGCCGGCAGTGTGACCGGAAGGGGACGCCCGCCTCGACGGGCTCGGAGGTCCACCTGTGCTGCGTTACATTTTCAGACGTCTTCTTCAGATGGTGGGCGTCGTTTTCGTCCTGTCCATCCTGCTCTTCGCCTGGCTGCGTTCTCTGCCCGGCGGGCCGGTCTCAGCGCTTCTGGGCGAGCGCGCAACTGCGGAAACCCGCGCCCAACTCCAAGCCGCGCTCGGCCTTGACCAACCCATCTGGGTGCAGTACCTGAAGTTCCTCGGTCGCGCGGCACACGGCGATTTCGGCCCTTCCACCGGCGTGCTGCCCGGCGTGGACGCCTTGCAGATCCTGCTTTCCCGCCTGCCTGCCACCATCGAGTTGTCGGTGGTGGCAATCGTGTTGGCGGTGATCGTCGGGGTACCTGCGGGCTATCTGGCCGCCCGCCACCGCGGCGGGGTCCTGGACACCGGTGGGGTGCTGATGTCCCTGGTCGGGGTCGCCGTACCGGTCTTCTTCCTGGCGTTCCTGCTGAAGTACGTCTTCGCCGTCGAGTTGGGGTGGCTACCGGTCTCGGGTCGCCAAGACCCGATCAACGCCACTCGCGTCACCGGGTTCTTTCTGTTGGACGGAGTAGTGACCCGGGAGTGGGACGCCGTCTGGAGCGCCCTGAAGCACCTCGTGCTGCCTGCCCTGGCGCTGTCGACCATCCCGTTCGCGGTGATCTTCCGCATCACGCGGGCCAGCGTCCTCGACGTGCTGGACGAGGACTATGTCCGAACCGCCGAGGCGAAAGGTCTGACCTCAGCGGTGATCCGTAACCGCCATGTGCTGCGCAACGCGATGCTGCCGGTGGTGACCACGATCGGTTTGCAGATCGGGGCACTGCTGGCCGGTGCGGTGTTGACCGAGCGTGTCTTCAACTTTCCCGGCATCGGCGAAGCGCTTGCATTGGCCTTCGAGCGGCGCGACTACGCCGTGCTTCAAGTGCTGATCCTGGCCGCGGCGGCGGTCTACGTCTTCGTCAATCTGCTCGTCGATGTGCTCTACGCCGTCATCGACCCGCGCGTCCGGACCAGGTGAGCGCCCATGAACTCGCGTAAGAAAGCACGCATTGACTCACTGGCCGCCACCCCCGGCGCTTCGCTGGCCGTCGCGGACGCCGGAACCGTCGCCGAAGGAGAGGGCGTCAGTCTGCTGGCCAGCGCCTGGAGTCGGCTGCGCCGCAACGTCCTATTCCTCATCGGGCTCGGCATCGTCTCGCTGTTCGTCGTCCTGGCGCTGCTCTCGCCCTGGATCACCCCGCATGATCCAGCAGCCCAGTTGCTCATCGAACAGGTGCGCCAGCAGACCAATCCTGTCCCGGGCCCGCAGCCTGGCTTTCCCCTCGGCGCTGACCAAGCGGGACGCGACCTGCTCTCGCGGTTGATCGCAGGCAGCCGTCAGACGCTGTACGTCGGCGTCTTCGCCACCGTCGGCGGGCTGACTGGCGGGCTGATCCTGGGGACCTTGGCCGGCGCCTTCGGCGGCTGGATCGACGCACTGGTCATGCGCCTCGTCGACGTGATGCTCTCCATCCCCAGCCTGCTCATGGCGTTCTCCATCGCCGCGATCTTCTCTCAGCCCTCGCAGTGGACGGTGATCATCGCCATCGCCATCGTGCAGATTCCGATTTTCGCCCGGTTGCTGCGCGGCTCGATGATCGCCCAACGGCACAGCGACCACGTGTTGGCCGCTCGGGCGTTAGGCGTCAAGAAGGCGCCCATCGTGTTTCGACACATGCTCCCCAACGCCCTCGGACCGGTAATCGTGCAAGCAACGCTGGTGCTGGCAGTGGCCATCATCGATGCCGCAGCGTTGTCCTTCTTGGGGCTGGGCAATCCCGATGATCGCGCCCCGGAATGGGGGCAGATGCTCGGCGCCGCGCAGCAATACCTGGCCGGCTACCCGCATCTGGCTTTCTACCCGGCGATCTGCATCATCGTCGTCGCGCTGGGCTTCACCCTGATGGGTGAGTCGCTGCGTGAGGCGCTGGACCCCAAGACGAGGCGATGAGGACCATGAGCGGCTCTAGCGCAACATCCAGCACGAAGCGCCCGCAGGCCGCACCCGGTGATGGCCCCCTGCTGCGGGTGCGCGACCTGAGCGTGGAGTTCATCCGGCAAGGAACCGAACCCTTCACCGCGGTCGACCATGTTTCCTTCGATGTCCACCCGGGACAGACGGTCGGGCTGGTCGGCGAGTCCGGTTGCGGGAAGTCGGTGACCTCGCTGGCGATCATGGGGCTGCTGCCCCGGCGTGGCAACCGGGTGAGCGGAACTGTGGAATTCGAAGACACGGACCTGCTCACCCTCGGTGACGCCGCGATGCGTGATCGCCGCGGCCGCGACGTAGCCATGATCTTCCAAGACCCGCTCAGCTCGCTGAACCCGGTGGTGCCCATCGGCCTCCAAGTCACCGAAGTCATCGAACGCCACCGCGGGCTCAAACGCTCCGAAGCGATGAGACAAGCCGAGGATCTGCTACGCAAGGTAGGCATCCCCGACCCCAACCGGCGACTGAAGGAGTACCCGCACCAACTCTCCGGCGGGATGCGCCAACGCGCGCTCATCGCGATGGCCCTGGCCTGCGAGCCGCGCCTGCTCATCGCCGACGAACCCACGACCGCGCTGGACGTGACCATCCAAGCCCAGATCCTCACCCTGCTGCGCGACCTGGTCCAGGAGACGGGTACGGCGCTGATCATGATCACCCACGACCTCGGGGTCGTGGCAGGGATCTGTGACCGGGTCAACGTGCTGTACGGCGGCCGGATCGTCGAGCGCGCCGACCGCCACGAGTTGTTCGCTGACCCCAAACACCCCTACACCGCCGGCCTGCTCGCTTCGGTGCCGCGCCTGGATGCCCCTCGCGGTCAGCGGCTCTCCCCGGTCCCCGGCTCCGTCAACGACAACCTCCCGTGGACGAGCGCATGCGCCTTCGCCCCGCGCTGCTCCCAACCCGTCGACGTCTGCCGCGAACGCACCCCCGAGTTGATGAGCGCCGCGCCGGAACCGGCCCAATGCCGCGCCCTGCGCTGCCACAACCCCCTCAGTGAGGTCACCGCATGAGCCCCGCCACCACGTCGCAGCGCGCGCACACCCAACAGTCCCCTGAGCAGGATGTGCTCGTGGACGCTCAGGGCGTCAAGGTGCACTTTCCTATCAACCGCGGGATCATCCTGGATCGCACGGTCGGGCATGTGTACGCGGTCGATGGCGTCGACATGCAGATCCACCGCGGCGAGACCTACGGACTGGTGGGTGAATCAGGTTGCGGTAAATCGACCTTCGGGCGGGCGCTGCTCAATCTCGAGGACCTGACCGCCGGCAGCGTGCACTTCGACGGTGTTGACATCGCCTCGCTGAAGGGCGAGAAGCTGCGCCGGGCGCGCAAGCACATGCAGATGGTCTTCCAAGACCCACTCTCCAGCCTGGACCCGCGCCAATCCATCGAGGCGTTGTTGTTGGAGGGCATGCAGGCCCACGGGCTGCTCACCGACAAGTCGGCAGCAGGCGCACGGCTGTGTGAACTGCTTACCGCCGTGGGGTTACCGACCGCCGCGTTACGTAAGTACCCGCACGAGTTCTCCGGCGGGCAACGCCAACGGATCGGCATCGCCCGAGCATTGTCGGTCAACCCCAAGCTCATCGTGGCCGACGAACCGGTCAGCGCTCTGGACGTCTCGGTGCAGGCCCAGGTGGTCAACCTGTTGGAAGACCTGCAGGAAGAATTCGGCCTGACCTACCTGGTCGTGGCCCACGACTTGGCTGTGGTGCGCCACATCAGCGACGTCGTCGGGGTGATGTATCTGGGCGGTTTGGTCGAGGAAGCCGACGCGGACGACCTTTACGCCGAGCCGTTGCACCCCTACACCCGGGCGTTGATGTCGGCAGTGCCCGTGCCGGACCCAGTGGTGGAGGACCGCCGGGAGCGGGTGCTGCTCACCGGTGACCTACCCAGCCCGGCCAACCCGCCCAGTGGCTGTCGCTTCCACACGCGCTGCCCGTGGCGACAGGAAACACGCTGCGACACCGAACGACCGCAACTGCGCGTCATCGACACAGTCGGCAGCGCCACGATGTCCCGTCCCCACAAAGTGGCCTGCCACTATGCCCGAGAGATCGCCGGCGGTGCGATCACCCCGCATGCGATCTCGGCCGATTCCGGCGGCATCGCGCCGCGGGCGGAAGGCCCCGCCAACCCGGTGGGCGTCACTGGCAGCTTCACCGGCCCGGCGTCGCTGTCCGAACTCTAGGCGTCGCGTCGGGGCAGGCACGACCGGGAGCCGGTCCTGGCGGCGCTGTCTGCCCACCCGCTTCGCCGAATGCTGCCGGACCCGGTGCGGGGTCGCCGCAACAGGGGCTCCGGCTCAGATCCAGCCCTGCGCCCGCGCCAGATGGACCGCCTCGTGACGATTCGCGGCGCCGGTTTTTGCCACCGCAGCCGATAAGTAGTTGCGCACCGTCCCCGGCGACAGGTGCGCCCGAGCGGCGATCTCTTCCACCGGCGCACCGGCCCCCGCGAGTTCCAGCACGTCGGCTTCGCGCGGTGAGAGCGGGTTGGCGCCGGCCGCAATCGCGTCTGCAGCAAGTTCAGGGTCGACGTAGCGACTACCGCCGTGCACGGTGCGGATGGCCTCCGCCAGCACCGTGGCCGAACTCGTCTTGGGCACGAAACCGCGAACGCCGCACTGCAGCGCCTTCTTCAAGTAGCCGGGGCGGCCGTGACTGGTGACGATGAGGCACCCGAGCTCGGGGTTGGACGCCAGCAGTTGTTCGGCGACGGCAATCCCGTCGATGCCTGGCATCTGCAGATCCAGGACTGCGACATCGACCTGGTGGGCCCTGCCCATCGCCAGCGCTTCGGCGCCCGATGCTGCCTGGGCGACGACCTCGAAGTCGTCCTGCAGCCCCAACAGCATGGCCAGCGCATCGCGAAACATGTTCTCGTCATCGGCCAGCAGGAGTCGGATCACCATGGCAGGTTACGACCTCGCTGCTGCGGCGGGCGCCCCACCCGAGTCAGCCTGCGCACGGAGTCGACGCTGCTGACTGGGCACCGGGGCTGCAGGGCCGCAGTCCCGCCGGTCCCGCTATTCATCGGCAGCAGACTCATCGGTTAGCGGCACCCATGCCTGCACGACGAACGACTCACCGTGGCGCTGCGCGCTGAAGGTGCCGCCCACCGCTTCGATGCGCTCACTCAGCCCGGCCAACCCGGTGCCGGCCGGCTGACCAGCCTTCTGCCGTCGAACCCTGTCGTTGCGGATGGTCAGGTGAGCCATTCCCCCTTCGCGGGAGCCGGTGAACTCCACACAGGTGGGACTGGCGTGACGGAGTATGTTCGTCGTCGCTTCACGAACCACCCAGGCCAGGGCGCGCCCGCCCGATTCGCTGACCGCATCGCTGAACCCGTGCAGGCCCTGGACCCGGGTAGGGATGCCAGCCGAGCGAAGCACCGAGCGAGCCCCGGCCAACTCGTCGGCGAAAACGATCTGGCGGTAGTCCCGCACCACTCCGCGGACATCCCGCAGGCTCCGCTGAGCGAGTTCACGCACCTCGAGCATCTCCTGGATGGCCCGCGGGTCGGCGCGGCGGGCCAGTTCGGCTGCGAGTTCGCTCTTGACGGCGACACTGGACAGGGTCCGCCCGAAGACATCATGGAGGTCGCGGGAGAATCGCAGGCGTTCCTCAGCCACTGCCAGCTGGGCCGCGACCCCCCGGGCCCGATCCAGTCGCCGAACCACATCGACCATCCACCACGTCACCAGGGACACCGGGATGGCCAGCAGGCCGTAGAAGATCGGCAACAGGACATAGAGGCATGTGGCGCCCAGGGGATGCCCTGCGGCCAGGTAGGCCAACCCCAGCGCCCCCGCATAACAACCCACCCCGCGCAACAGCGCCCGCCAGCGATACGCCGGGCTCAACGCTGCCACGCAGATGCAGATGACCCAGGGCGCCGTGCCCAACCAGGCACCCGCACCGGCTTCGTACACGGAATCGACCGGTGTCAACAGCGGGGACAACAGCGCCAGGCAGGCGGCGCTCACCCCCAAACCCCAGCTCAGCGGTCGGGGCACCCGCTGACCGCGGAACAGCAACTCGGTCACAGCTACGGCCAGGGCGGTGAACAGGATGCTCAGCCCGACCGCGGCACCCACCGCGATGGGCAGGATGTCGGCCCCCAGCAGCGGCGCGAGCGGGGATTCTTTACGCATCTGCACGACCAGGGAAGCGGCCCCGGCTGTCGCGAACAACCCGAGGAACACCATGGAGATGTACATCGACCATCGCGAGTAGTTCTCGAAGCGCCGCAAATCGCGCACGGCAACCGGGTCACGCACCATAAGTGCCTCATCCTCCTGCGCAGCGTGCTGCCCGCTTTGAGGGCGCTGCAGGGAGGTGCTGCCCCCAGGACGGGCCAGGCGGTGGCGTAGCGACCTCATCGACGCGGCACCCAACGCAGGTAGCGGCGCACCAGCCACAGGCCGAGCCCCACCCAACCAAGCAACACCAGCGTCGGCTCGACAGAGGCCACAATCCCCTGGCTCAGGCTTAGCATCGAGCCGTCGGCCTCGACGCCGGCCATTCCGTACCGCATGAGTTCCACGACGGGATGCAACGGGGTCAAGGCTGCAATTCGCTGCACAACCTCAGGCATGAACTGCAGTGGCAGGGACAGACCCGACAGCAGCAACGGGATGAAGATCGCCGGCATCGTCGTGATCTGAGCGTGCTCCACCGAACGGGTCATGCCCGTGGAGGCGATGCCGAGCAGCGTCCACACGGCGGCCCCCAAGACCATGCCCAGCACCACCAGGGCAAGGTTGACTGGCAGCCCCACCCCGAGGAACAGACTCGCGCCCAGCACAGCCAGAGCACTCTGAGCGAAGGTGATGAGGATGAACGGCAACGCCAGCCCGAGCAGAATCGTGGCATCGCTGGCTTCCCCGGTGCGCAGCCGCTGCAGCACGCCGGCCTCGCGCCGGGCGACCAGCGCAGTGACCAGGGTGTAGTAGACGACGAAGATCAGCGCGGTGCCCAGCACCATCGTCGGAACGAAAGCGCCGAAGCTGCCGAACTGCTCCCGGTTGAGGCCACTGAAGAAGAGCACCATGAGGCCGGGCAGCAGGAGCGTGTTCACGAGCGCGACCTTGTTACGCAGCAACAGCTTGGTCTCGGCGCCGGCTAGGGCCCGCACCTGCGCCAACCGCGAAGCCGGTTGGACAGGCTCCCCCGCCACAGTCCGGGGGCCGGATTGGGTGGTCATGTTCTTCACGGCGCCTTCCTGCGCATCGGGGTGGGACGAGGATCGACGTTGGGCGTTCATGCGGCCTCAGCCTGCGGTTCGGGCGCACCCTGCTCGGCGATCGCCAGGAACGCCTGTTCCAGGGACGCCGACGACGCTGACAGCTGGCTCAACTCGACGTCGTCGCCGGCCCAGTCCAGCAGCGCTCGCAATGTCGTCTGCAACTGGTGGGTATACAGCTTCACCTGATCGTCCTGGAGGCTGCACTCCGCCCCGGGCAGGGTCGGTAGCGCACAGCCCACCGGGCGCCGGAACGAAATGGTGGCCGGCTGTGCTGCGACGATCTCTGCCACGGTGCCGCTGGTCGCGATCCGGCCGGCGTGCATGATCGAAATACGATCCGCCAACCGTTCGGCCTCTTCAAGGTAGTGCGTCGTCAGCACGATCGCCGTCCCGGTTTCGAGCAGGCGAGTCAACACCTCCCAAGCTCGGTGTCGACTCTCCGGGTCCAGCCCCGTCGTGGGCTCGTCCAGGAAGAGGATCTGTGGGCGCCCCATGATCGCCAGCGCCAGGTCGAGACGACGGCGTTCCCCACCGGAGAGGCTGGAGACCGCAACCCCGTCTCGATCCACCAGGTCCACCAGCGCGAGCGCTTCCTTCACCGGCCGGGGCGCCGCCATGGTGCCGGCCCACATCCGCGCCGTCTCGATCACCGTCAGATCGCCGGAGAAGCCGGCTTCCTGAAGGACGATCCCCATCCGCGGTCGCAGTACGCGCCGATGCGTGTAGGGGTCCAGGCCGGCGATCTGCACCGTGCCCGAGGTCGGGCGGGCCAAGCCTTCCAAGAGCTCCATCGTCGAGGTCTTGCCGGCGCCGTTGGTACCCAACAGTGCGAAGAGTTCTCCGGGGTGCACGTCAAGGTCGATGCCACGCACCGCCTCGAAGCCGGTGCGGGGGTGGCCGTACCGGCGGGTCAGGGCGGTGGCGCTCACGAGCGGGATGTCCATGTCTTCATCATCGATCGCGATCGGGGACGGGGACGGTGCCGGTGCGCATCCATGTAGGTGCTGATTCCACGGCCCGGCGATGACATCTGTCATGGCGGCCCCCAGCGAGCGCTCAGAGACCGTAGACACACGGAAGGCGCAGGTCAGGATGGGAACGCGAGCAAACCTCAGCGTCCGCAATCCGACTCTGCGCCCTCCGCGCGTTACGAGGCGGCGCGTGACGGGCGGCGGCCCCTCCTCCGCCGCCCGCCACGCTCCGTGTTCCTATCGACGGTAGCTGGCGGCACACAAGAAGATTCCGCAACTTCTACTGGGATCGGTGCAGGTGGCGCCGTCGTTGACCACCACATCCACTGCGCAGACGGCGCTGTCATGATTGATCTATGCGCTCCATCTCCCAGTCCCGCAAACTTCAGAACATCCATTACGCCATTCGTGGGCCTGTTCCGGCCGAGGCGAAACGGATGGAAGATGAGGGACACCGCATCATCAAGCTCAACATCGGCAACCCTGCGCCCTTCGGCTTCGATGCCCCTGAGGAGATCCTGTCCGACATGCGGCGCCAACTCCCGACGGCGCAGGGTTATTCGGAGAGCAAGGGGATCCTGCCGGCCAGGCGGGCCGTCGTGCAGCATTACGAAGAGCGCGGCATCAGCGGCCTCGATGTTGAGGACGTGTATCTCGGTAACGGCGTCAGCGAGCTCATCACGATGACCTTGCAGGCGTTGCTGGACGACGGCGACGAGGTGCTCATCCCCGCCCCCGACTACCCACTGTGGACGGCGACCGTATCGCTGGCGGGTGGGCGCCCGGTGCATTACCTGTGTGATGAGCAGCAGGATTGGGCCCCGGATCTAGAGGATCTGGCGGCCAAGATCACCGAGCGCACCAAGGCGCTGGTCATCATCAACCCGAACAACCCCACGGGTGCGGTCTACTCCCAGCAGGTGCTGGAGGCCATGGTGGAACTGGCCCGCCGCCACGACCTGATCCTGCTCTCGGACGAGATCTACGACAAGATCCTCTACGACGACGCAGTGCACGTGCCGACGGCATCGCTGGCCCCGGACTTGCTGTGCCTGACCTACAACGGTCTCTCCAAGGCTTACCGCGTGGCCGGTTTCCGCAGCGGCTGGCTCGTGATCTCCGGCCCTAAGGAGCACGCGCAGAACTACCTGGAGGGCCTGGACATCCTGTCCAACATGAGGCTGTGCGCCAACCACCCGGCTCAGCACGCCGTCGCCACGGCCCTGGGCGGACGCCAGAGCATTAACGAACTCATCCTTCCGGGCGGGCGCCTGCGCGAGCAGCGCGACGTGACCATTGATCTGCTCAACCAGATTCCCGGCGTCTCCTGCACCATGCCCAAGGGCGCGTTGTACGCCTTCCCTCGCCTCGACCCGCACGTTTACCCGATCGAGAACGATGAGGCGTTCGTGCTGGAACTGCTCCGCGATCAGAAGGTGCTCGTGGTCCAAGGCACCGGCCTGAACTGGCCGCACCACGACCATTTCCGCATCGTGACGTTGCCGCATGTGCAGGACCTCCAGGAGGCCATCGGGCGCATCGAGACTTTCTTGGGCAAGCTGCGCGCCGGGCGGGTGAGCGCCTGAGGCCTTAACCGCAGGCTCGGGTTGTTGAAAAGACAACTATCTTGCTGGGCGCGTTAACTGCCCGAGCGCGGCCTTTTTAACTACGGTCATCAGGTGGACTCCTGCTTTCTTGTCCAGCAAGATGACTGTTCGCCGCCGGGCGCGCTGCTGACCTGGGCCCAGGCGGCGGGCGTGAATGTCGAACTGCGTCGGCCCTACCGCTGCGATCCCCTGCCCCCGATCAGGGACGTCGAGGGCCTGGTCGTCCTCGGTGGCGCGGTGGGCCCCTATGACGACGCCAGGCACCCGTGGCTGGTCGACCTCAAACGCCTACTGACGCGCGCCGTCGCCCACGAGGTGCCTGTGCTGGGCATCGCCGCCGGGGGGCATGTCCTGGCCACCGCTTTGGGGGGCACCGTGACCTTGCCCGCGGCGGCAGTCCACACCGGGCTGGTCTCGTTGTGCCCTACCCCCGAGGCTCCCCCCGACCCGCTGCTACAGGCACTGGAGGAGGACACCGCCTGGGTGTCCTGGAGTCCGCTGCTGCCGACCGAACTGCCCGCAGGTGCCGTTGTTCTGGCCGAGGATTGCCCCGGTTTCCCCCAGGTCGTGCGCTACGGGCCGCGCGCTTGGGGCTTCCAGGGCCATCCCGAGGTCGACCCCGACATCGTCGGTCGCTGGGTCAGCCGGGGCGGTCCACCCCCTGGTAGCTACCTGGTCGGGGATCCCCTTGCGGAACTCCGCCGCCGCGAAGACGTGTTGAACGCCTGGGAACCCGTCTTTGAGGCCTTTTTCTCTTTGCAGGCCCGCGCAGCCTGAGCCGAAATCCTCCGGCGACGAACACCAGCGCCGCCCCGAAGATGCCCGCCTCTTCGAGCAAACTACCGGTCAGAACAATTCAGCCGAATCCGGACATCGCCCCGGAGGCGACGGCCCAGACGTCCCAGCGCCCCAGGACGTGGTCCTTCTTCTCGTGTGCTGCCCGCCAGCTCACGAGGTACTCATCCTGGTCGTGGATGCGCGCCTTTTGCGGAGCACGCGGGTGAGAGTGCAGATATGAGTCGGCCCCGGCCACAGCTACGCGACCAGGGCCGGACGGCGGGCAGATCAGCGGAAGGCTGCCTGGCCGGTGATCGCCTGCCCGATCATCAGCGTGTGCATCTCGGGTGTGCCTTCGTAGGTGAGCACAGACTCGAGGTTGTTCGCATGCCGCATGATGGGGAACTCGTAGGAGATGCCGTTGCCGCCGAGGATGGTGCGGGCTGTGCGGCAGATCTCGATCGCCTTGTTGACGTTGTTGAGCTTACCGATGCTGACCTGCTCGGGCCGCAGACCGACAGCGTCTTTCCGCCGTCCCAAGTGCACCGCCAGCAGCGTGCCGAGGGTGATCTCGACGGCCATGTCGGCCAGCTTGGCCTGGGTGAGCTGGAAGCCGCTGATAGGTCGACCGAACTGCTGACGTTGCCCGGAGTACTCCAGAGCACTCTGGTAGGCGCTGCGGGCAGCACCCATCGCCCCCCACAAGATCCCGTAACGGGCTTCGTTCAGGCACGACAGTGGGCCCTTGAGCCCGCGCACCTCGGGGAAGACCGCATCTGCTGGCAGACGCACGTTGTCCAACACGATCTCGCCCGTGATCGAGGCACGCAGCGACGCCTTGTGCTTGATCTCAGGGGCGGAGAAACCGGGGGTGTTCGTGGGGACGCAGAAGCCGCGGATACCGCTGCCATCGTTGGCTTCCCCGGTCTGGGCCCACACCACCGCAACATCGGCCACCGGTGAGTTCGTGATCCACATTTTGCGACCGTTCAGAATCCAGTCGTCTCCGTCCTTCTTGGCGCGGGTGCGCATGCTGCCCGGGTCGCTGCCGTGGTCGGGTTCGGTCAGGCCGAAGCAGCCGATCGCATCCCCGGCGGCCATCTGCGGCAACCACTGCTGCTTCTGTTCCTCGGAGCCCCAGCGCCAGATGCCGAACATCGCCAGCGAACCTTGCACGCTGACCAAGGAGCGGATCCCGGAGTCGCTGGCTTCGAGTTCGAGGCAGGCCAGTCCGTAGTCGACGGCGCTCATCCCGGCGCAGCCGTAGCCCTCGAGGTGCATCCCGAGCAGCCCCACGTCGCCGAAGCTCTTGGCGAGCTCACGCACATTGGGCAGCTCCCCTTGCTCGAACCACTGCGCGATGTGCGGGTCGACCTGGTCGGCGCACACCTGGCGCACCGCCGAGCGGATCGCCTTCTCCTCAGGGCTGAGGATGTCGTCGATGTCGGCCAGATCCAGCGGGTTGCGGTTCTTGGGTGCCTGCTTGTGGCTCATCATTCACCTTCGTCGGTCGGGGGCGTTACGGGCGGGGTGAGGCGGGGTGGCGCAGCGTCGGCGGGCCCGGCGAGCCAGGCGCGCAACGCCGCGGAGTGCTCCCCCAGCCGCGGGGGTGGGCTCGGTTCGACCAGAACGCCGTCGCTGTACCGGACGGGGTGGCGGACCTGGGGCGAGGCGCCGGGCAGGTCGTAGGTCGGGGCCAGGCCGAGTTCTTCGGCCAGCGCGAAAGCCTCGGGGAGGGAATTGACCGCACCGGCAGGCACCCCGACCGCGCTGAGTTCGCGCTGCCAGGTGGCCACATCCTTGGTTGCCAGACGTTCCTCCAGAGCCAGGATCAGCCGGGGCCGGTTTTGCACCCGGGCTACGTTGGTGGCGAACTCAGCCTCCTGTGCCAGTCCGGGAATGCCCAGGGCCGCAGCGAGCTTGGCGAACTGCCCGTCGTTGCCGCAGGCCACGGCGATGATGCCGTCGCGGGCGCGCAGCGTCTCGTAGGGCGCGATCGAGGGATGCTGATTGCCCATGGCTCGGGGCACCGAGCCCGCCCCCAGATAGCCGGAGGCTTGGTTGACCATCGCGCCGAGCAGGCTGCTGAGCAGGTTCACCTCAACGTGGGCGCCGTGCCCGCTGTGATCCCGGGCTGCCAGCGCCGCCAGCGTGCCGATGGTGGCGTCCTTGCCGGTGAGGACATCGACCAAGGCCACCCCGACTTTGGTGGGTTCCCCGGCCGGTGCCCCCGTCACGCTCATCAACCCGCCCAATGCCTGCACCACGAAGTCGTAACCGGGCAGGTCAGCGCCAGCCCCGGCACCGAAGCCGGAGATCGAGGTGTAGACCACCTGAGGATTTCGCTCCCGAACCGATTCGTAGTCGAGCCTGAATCGGGCCAAGGCCCCCGGGCGGAAGTTCTCGAAGAAGACGTCGGCTCGCTGGGCGAGTTCTTGGGCCAGGACGAGGTCCGCCGCATCGGACAAATCCAGGGTCAGGCTCTGTTTGGAGCGGTTGGCGCTCTCGAAATAGGTTGCCCCGTGCGGGGACCAGGGCGGGCCCCAGGCGCGGGTGTCATCGCCGGCGCCGGGCCGTTCCACCTTGATGACGGTGGCGCCCAGGTCTGCCAGGGTCATCGTGGCCAGCGGACCGGCCAACACTCGACTGAAATCCGCGATGAGCACACCATCCAGCGGGCCGCTCATCTGTCGACCTCCGGTTCGGCGGGCGCGCCCGCCGTTGCCGCCGCGGCGCGGGCTGCTGTTGCCAGCAGCCCGCGCAATTGCGCGTCGTCGGTGTGTTCGATGCTTTCGACGGCGCAGCCGGTTCGCGGCGAATAGGAGGGGTCAGCCCTCACGAGACCCCCTGGATGGCTTCGGCGATGACCCGGAGCCCGTCGATCAGCAGTTCGTCCTCGATGACCAGCGGCGGCAGCAGCCGCAGCACATTGCTGTGAGTGCCGCAGGTGAGGACCACCACCCCCTGCGCGTGGCAGGCGCTGGCGATCTCCTTGGTGGTCGGCGCGTCTGGCTCGTTGGTGCCGGGGTGGCAGATTTCCAGCGCCATCATGGCCCCACGCCCGCGAACCTCGGCGACCACACCCTGCTGGGATACCAGCGGCTGGAGTTCTTGCCGGATGATCTCTTCGATGCGCCGTGCCCGCGCGAGCAGCGTGTCGTCCTTCTCCAGCTCGTCCAGTACGGCCAGCGCGGCGGCGCAGGCCAGCGGGTTTCCGGCGTAGGTGCCGCCCAGTCCGCCGGCGCCGACGACTTCCATGATGTCGGCGCGGCCGGTGACCGCGGACAGCGGCATGCCGCCGGCGAGCGCCTTAGCGGTGCAGACGAGGTCGGGGATCACGCCTTCGTGTTCGATGGCGAGCATTTTGCCGGTGCGGCCCATCCCGGCCTGGACCTCATCGGCGACCATGACGATGCCGTATTTCTTGGTGATCTCTCGGACCCCGGCCATGAAGCCGTCAGCGGGCACGATGAAACCGCCTTCGCCCTGGATCGGTTCGAGTACGGCGGCTGCGACCTTGTCGGGGCCGATGCGCTGGATGAGCGCTTCGAAGGCAGCCAGAGCTTCGGAGGCCGCGTTCTCAGCCCCGGTGCGCCAGTGTAGCGGGTAGGCGTAGGGCGCACGGTGAATGTGCTCGGGGAAGGGAGCGAATCCGGTCTTGTAGGGCGCTTCCTTGGCGGTCATGCCAAGGGTGAACAGGGTCCGCCCGTGGTAGGCGTGGTCGAAGACGATGACTTCGCTGCGCCCGGTGAAAGAGCGCGCGATCTTGACGGCGTTCTCGATCGCTTCGGCGCCGGTGGTGAACAAGGCGGTGCGCTTCTCGTGCTCACCCGGGGCGATCGCGTTGAGCCGCTCACAGACTTTGGGGAACAGTTCGTACTCGGTGACCATGAAGCAGGTGTGGGTGAACTTGTCGGCCTGCGCTTTGATGGCCGCGACCACCGCCGGGTGGTTGGCCCCCACCGAGGTCACCGCGATACCGCTGGCCATGTCGATGAGCTGGTTGCCGTCCACGTCGCGCAGGATGCCGCCGTCGGCAGCCTCCATGAAGACCGGAAGAGTGATGCCGAAACCGTTGGGCACGTTCGCTTTGCGGTGTTCGTGCAGTTCCCGGGAGCGGGGCCCGGGGATTTCGGTGTTGACGACGCGCTTTTGTTCCAGAGTCGTCGAAGAGGCCTCGGCCGGAGCCTGAGCTTCGGGTGCTTCTGTGGTCGGGCCGGGCTGCTGCTTCATGCTGGGCTCCTTTTGCGAGCGGTCTGTGTCACGGGAAAACCCGCGCGCCGTTAAGCCTTCGGGGTACGGCGTGAGCGAAACGCTAACGAGCGGCGCAGACCGGTGCATCGGCGAAAGTGACAACTTTCTTCAACTTTTGTACAGAGTGCACTTTTCGGTGCGGTCACGGCGCATGCTGGGACGATGCCAACATTGAAGGCGCTGGTGACCGCGCTGCCAGGCGACCTGCGCCCGCTCAACGATTGGGACGCTGAGGGACCGCTGAGCGGCGTGCACATCAGCGAATTGGTCGACCCCACCCCTTTTCTGCAGGGCGGTGAGCTGTTGCTGACCACGGGGATGAACATCACCGGCCAACTGGCGCAGGTGGAGGCCTACGTGGCCGGCCTGATCGCGCGCGAGGTGGCGGCGCTGGGCTTCGGGCTCGGACCGGCGCACGCCAGCGTGCCCCCATCGTTGGTGCGGGCCTGCAACCGAGCTCGGCTGCCACTGTTCGCGGTGCCGTTGGCGACGCCGTTCATAAAGATCTCACGCGAGTTCTGGGGCCAGCTCGCCAAAGAGGACGCCCAGCACCTCAACGCCGCGCTCGGTGCGCAACGCAACCTCGTCCGCGCCGCCAAAGGGCCCGCCCCGGCTTCTGCAGTCACCCGGGTGCTTGCCGAGGCTGTCAGCGGCTGGGCCGCTCACTTATCGCTGCACGGCGAGGTGGAGGTGGCCTGGCCCCGGTCGGCGGCAGCCCAGGCCGCGCAGGCCGCGACGGAGGTGAGTCGGCTGCAGGTGGCCGGGCCGAACTCCGCCGCAACCTTCCCGCTGGGCGAGGACGACGTTGTCATGTACCCGGTCGCGCGGCGGGGGCGGTTGCGCGGCTATGTCGTCATCGCCTGCCCCCGCCCGATACCGGCCCAGATGAGGTCGCTGGCGTTGTCCGCAGCGGCCTTGCTGGAGCTGGGGGTGGAGGAGGACCAGCACGAGCAGCGTCGCCTCACCGAGCAGCGCAACCTGTTGTGGCTGCTGTTGCGCGGCCACACTGAGGCGGCCGCAATGCTGGCCGCAGACACCGGGCAGGCCATCCCGGCGACGGTGCGTCTGGCGGCGATCGACCCGGCAGGTGCTGACATCCTCCACGAGGTACCGGCGGCCGCAATCAAGCTGCCCGGCGGCCAGGTAGTGGCGATCTGGGCCGATGAGGAGGACCTGCGCGACTCCCTGGTGGTGGCGTTGGAAGCCGTGGCCCCGGCAGCCCGCTCGGTCTACAGCGCAGCGTTGTCCCCCGGCGCCGTGCGGGATGCGGTACCGGCACTGCTGCGCGCCCTCAAACGCACCGACGGACGCCAGGAACCACCCGAGGACGAGCAGCTTCCGAGCACCGCGCTGGAGGCGATTGCGGCCTACGAGCGCGCCGATCTGGTGGCCGCCGTGGCCGCCTTCCTTCGGGCCCGCGGCCGGCTCGATCCGGCCGCGAGCGAACTCGGGCTGCACCGCAACACCGTGCGGCACCGGGTGGCGCTGGCGGGCCAGGTCAGCGGCGTGGACCTGAACGACCCGGACACCGCGGCGCGGCTATGGCTGCTGCTGCGGGCGCGCGGCCTGGCCTGAATCGGGTGCGGTCGGCGCGCCGCCCCGATCCGGCTCCTCCGGCCCCGGCGTTCGCTCCGTACCGTGCGTCCCACGGCGGTGTGCGGGATCCCGCGCATTTTCCAGAAGGTGCGTGCCGGCGTGATCACCGCGGTGCCCCGCACCGGGGCGCGAGGGGCCGCTCGCGAGGCGGAACTCGGCGAGGTTCGCGACGGTGGCCCCGCACCGGGGCGCGAGGGGCGCTCTCTGCTGCCGGGCACCGCCGCCAAGTTCGCGCTGGCGGACCGCCTGGTGCTGCGCCGCGTGCGTGAGCTGCTCGGCGGTCGCATCCGCTTCCTCATCTGCGGGTCGGCCAAGCTCAGCCCTCAGGTGCAGGAGTGGTTCGCGGCGGCCGGACTGACCCTCACTGAGGGATACGGCTTGACCGAATCCACCGCGGTCACCTTCTACAACCTGCACAGCGAACCCCGGTTCGGCACGGTCGGGCGGATCGTGCCCAGCAGCCAGGTGCGCATCGCCGACGACGGGGAGATCCTGCTCCCTCTACGACGTCCAGGAGTGAAGCGGTCCGCGCCGGTCAACGCCGAGTCCACAACCGGCTTAGGCTGACTACATGGCTGACTTCCCGATCCCCCGCCCGACCTCAGGTGACATCGTCGATGTCATCATCGACGACCACCGCACGTTGGAGTCCCTGCTGCGTGACCTGCGCAATTCCTCGCTGGACCGCGACGCGGCCCGCAAAGCGTTCGCCGCTCTGCTCATCGCGCACGGTGAGGCCGAGGAGGAAGCGGTCTACCCCAAATTCAAGCGTGGCACCGACCAGATCGGCGAACACGAGGCCGAGCACGGCACCGAAGAACACGCCGAAGGAAACCAGGCGCTCCTGGAGCTTCTGGAAGCCAAGGGCACCGACACTCAAAAGTACGACGACGCAGCGGAGAAGCTCAGCGCCTACGTTTACCACCACCTCGTCGAGGAAGAGCTGACGATCCTGAACCCGGCTCGCGAAGAGCTGCCGGAGAAGGCCCGGATGGAGATCGGTGCTGCTTTCCTTGCCGCCCGCTCGCGGCACCTGGACGCTGACTGCGGACGCATCGAGAACGTGCGCACCGTCGTCAACCGTGCCCAGAAAGACGGCCTCATCAGCGAGGAGCTGCCCGAGAAGCCGTGACGCATTGCCTGACCTGCCGACGGCCGGCCCCGAACTTTTTTCGGGGGCCGGCCGTCGGCGTAGGTGTCTAGTTCCGTTCCAGGTCTAAGGAGTGCTGGTGGGCGTTCGGGTCGCGATCGTCGGCGGTGGGATCGCCGGGCTCATGATGGCTGCGTGTCTGCCGCCGGAACGGTTCGAGGTGACCGTGTACGAGGAACGCCCCGGGCGATGGGGCACGGGCGCCGCCATCGGACTGTGGCCCGGCGCGCTGCACGCGCTGGCCTCGATCGGGGTGGCGCAACATCTCGTGGATGGGGCGATCCACCTCGATCGGGGCCTGGTTCGGGACGCGGCCGGGACGCCGCTGATCGGGATGAACGGCATCGGTTTGCGGATGGTCACCAGGCCCCAACTGATCGAGGCACTCGAGGCCGCCATGCCGCCAGACGTCCGGCGGGTCACCGCTGCGGTAGCGGACCCGCGTGGGCTCCCGGCTGACATCGTCATCGGCGCTGACGGGGTACGCAGCGCGGTCCGGCAAACCGTGTTCGGCACCGACCTGGGTCCCCGAGCGACACCGTGGCTGGCATTGCGCGGCATGCGCGCGGGCGCTCCCCTGGCGCAGCATGTCGGCGAATACTGGGGTCGCGGTGACCTGTTCGGGCTGACCCCGGCGCCAGGAGAGAGCACCTACTGGTTCGTCGCGTTCCGCAGCACCCTGGGGCCGCAGGATGTCGAGCCAGAAGAGGCGCTCGCCCAAGCCCGTGCCCTGATGGCCGGGCCCGGGCACGCCCCGATCGTGCGCGAACTTCTAGCGCAGGCCGACCCGGCGACGACGTTGGCGCAACGCATCTTCGAAGCGCCGCCGATGGCGCGGGTGGTGCGCGGTCGCGTCGCCCTCATCGGGGATGCCGCGCACGCAATGACCCCCAACCTGGGCCGAGGTGCCTGTGAAGCGATCGTCGACGCCCACACTCTGGCCTCGCTGCTGAGTGAGACCCGCCGTTCCCCGGCTGCCGCCTTGGCCGCGTATGAGCGACGCCGACTGCTGCCGGGACAGGTGTTGCGGGTGGCCTCGCGCGCCCTCATGCGGGTGGCAGCGGCTGAACGGGGACAACCCGCCCGCGACGCGCTACTGCGGCGCGTCCCAGCGCCGCGCGGAACACCGGGCCCACCCTTGGGCAGCAGGGGCCTGGCTCGCGCCGCGAGGTCGCGCCGACCTCCCGAGGTGGTGTCGGGGCAGGACAGCGGCGAGGATGGGGGCAACCGATTGTGAAGGAGGCACCATGACGGCGCGTGCGGCGATCATTCTGGCGGACAAGTTCGAGGACTCTGAGGCGACCAGCCCCATCGAGGCCCTGCAGGCAGCAGGAGTCGAGGTGACTGTCCTGGGCGCGGCTACCGGCCCGATCAGCGGGAAGAAGGGCGCCAGCGTGGAGGCGACGGCGACGATCGCCGGGGCCGACGTGGACTCCTTCGACCTGCTGGTCATCCCCGGTGGCGGCTCCCCTGAGAATCTGCGCATCGATGATGACGCGGTTGCCTTCACGCGGCGCTTCGTCGCCTCCGGTAAGCCGGTGGCCTCGATCTGCCACGGACCGCAGCTGCTCATCTCCGCGAACGTTCTATCCGGTCGCACGGTGACGGCGGTGAACAAAATCCGTGACGACATCCGCAACGCGGGCGCGACATACCTCGATGAAGAACTCGTTGTGGATGGCAACCTCATTTCGTCCCGGGTCCCCGATGATCTGCCGGCGTTCAACCAGGCTCTCCTCGACGCTCTGAACGTCTGAACGTCTTGGAAAACTCTGACGACGTTCTCGTCATCCAGCACGAGATCGACTGCCCACCCGGCAATCTCGCTGACCGTGCGACGCGGGCCGGGGTCCGTCTGGAGGTGCGCCGCCCCTTCGAAGGGCATGAGCTGCCCGCTACCGCGGACGGCTTTGCCGGGTTGATCGTGCTCGGCGGCGAACGTGGCGCGCATGACGACCAGGCGTGGCCGTGGCTGCCGGCGACCAGGGCCCTGATCCGTGCTGCCGTCGCCTCGCAGACGCCAATGCTGGGAATCTGCCTGGGGCATCAGCTGGCTGCGGTGGCGCTGGGAGGCGACATCGTCCGGATGGGTTCGACGATTCGCGGCGTGCGGCCGTTCGCGAGGACGGCGCAGGCCGGGCAGGATCGGCTGTTCGCTCAGTTGCGGGCCGGTTCTGTGACCGTGCAGTGGAACGGCGACACTGTCGACCCGCTGCCGCCTGGGGCTACCGTTTTGGCGCGCGACGCGGACGGTCACGTGCAAGCGGCCCGTTTCGGGCCGTGCGCCTGGGGCATGCAGAGCCACCCGGAGGTCACCGCCGCCATCGTCAACCGCTGGGCACACACCAGCGACGCACCTGAGGCGCAGGCTGCCGCCGAAGCTGCCGCTGACGTCACCCGCCAGCTCGCGGACATCGACCACGCCTGGGATGCCGTGCTTGCCGAGTTCTTCCACGTGTGCCGTCACCGAGGCGACCCGGCGTGCGCGCCAGCAAACCACGAGCTGTGAGCTGGGCGTCTGCGGGGCGCGCACGAGAGCGCCCGTCACCCGGGCACGTCCTGAAGCCTGGGCGGTTTCGCCCTACCGGGCGCCCGGCCTCGGCTCATCTGGCTCAGGAGGTGATGCGCTCTCACCTGTCGTCCTCGGCTGCGGCAGCGCTCAGGGTGCGCGGTGTGCTCGCGCGTCCGGTCTGCGTGGCAGGACACCCGCCGCCCACAGCGCGGCCAGCACGAGCAGCGGTTGGAAAAACAGTCGCACGAGCCGTTTGGCGTCGGTGTCCAGGCCGAAGGCGTCGGTGTGTTCGAGGTATTGGGCGATGTTGCCGGGGAAGATGAGCACGTAGAACACGGCCAACGCCACCCCGAAGATTCGCCGGTAGCGCGGCAGGAGCAGTAAGCCAGCTCCGAGCACGATCTCGACGACGCCCGAGGCGATGACCACGAAGTCGGCATCCAGTGGGAACCACGCCGGCACCTGGGCCTGGAACTCCGCCCGCGCGGTCGTCAGGTGAGAGACGCCCGCGAACGTCATCACCGCCCCGAGCAGCAGCCGAGTGATGTTCTGCGAAAACGGGATTCGCTCGGGTTCGCGGTTCATGCCGGCACGTTACCCTCGGCGGGCGCACACGGCGCGCGCCGCCGCACGATCGGTGGGCGATACCCCGGCTCCGGCGAATCAGGGGCTGGTAGCTGAGCGCCGCCAGTACGAGACGCGACCCTCAGGAGGTCATCGCGCAGCGACCTGCGCCGCAGCAAGATCGTCATGCCACGGCGCAGGTCGTGTCCGGTCACCGCGCGGCAGCAGCCTTTTTGGCTGCGGCCCGCCGCTTGGCCGAGTTGTGCCGATACAGCCAGGTAGAGACACCGGTCACCATGAGCGCCAGCGGGGTGAGCCCACCGATGAACCACACCGCCCGAATCCAGGGATTGACGAAAGAACCGGCATGCGCGGGGTATTTCCATTGCTCCCAGACGCGCTGGGTGAGGTCCTGCTCGGGGTTGCCGCGCACGATGACTCCTACGCCACCGGAACGCGGCACTTCGACGCGCAGGTCGCCGGGGTAGCGGCTGCGCGCCATCGCGTCGTAGCCATCACGCAGCATGACTCGGTAGGCAGCGTCCGGTTCGTCTCCCTTGGGCAGGTTGATGCGGGTCACCTCACCGCCGGGAATGACCTCGCGGGCGGCTGCCGCCGCCTGATCGACCCGGATATCCGGCCCCGAACCCACGGACTCGGGATCAGGCACCTCTGACTCCTGTCCAGGGGTAAGGGCGTACCAGACCTTGGAGACGGCTGCGAACTCAAAACCGGTCCCGGTGATCCCCCAGACGAGAAGCGGGACCAACGCCGCGACACCGATGACCTTATGCAGGTCGGTATCCCGGGCGAAACGCCCTCGATTCATCCGCACGGTGAACCCACTGCGCCAGCGCCGCGGCCGGGGAAACCACAGCCACAGCCCAGAGGCCACCAGGAACAGCAACATCACGGCGACGCCACCCAGGATGAGACCGGCCAGGTCTACCGGTTTGTCGCGACCGGTCAGCCACGCGGTGCCGGGCACGTCGGTTTCCAGCGCGGACACATTCGCGGGCAGTTCCTCGCAGGTCAGGAAACAGTGATGCAGGTTCTTGGAGAAGCCGAGCCACAGCGGTCGGTCACGGAGCTGGTCGATGATCTCCCCGCTGGCTGGGTCCACCGTGTAGCTCGTCGTGGGCCCGTCGACCCGGTACACCCCCGCTTCGCGCACCACCGAGTTCGCTTCGGCCTCAGGGTGTTCGCGCTGCACCTTCTCTACTGCTTCCCCGATGCTGATCTGGTCGGGGGCCTCGGGGTCAGCCACCGTATAGGCGGCTGAGTTCAGGGCCCGCATGATCTCCGGCTCGTAAACCAGCACCGACCCGGTGGTGGCGATCGCAACCAGCAGTGCCCCCGCCACCAGCGACACCCAGCGGTGGGTGAGGATGAGGAGTCGTCGCACCGGCCGCCGACTGCGGCGCCGCTTGCCGATCCGGGTGCTAGCTGCCACCGGCTCTCGTGGTTTCTGCAGCACCTGTGCACTGCTGGATTCCGTCTCCTGCGTTGTCAGCGGCTTCACTGCGCGCCTTTCTTCGGTTGAGCGGTACATCTTCAGGGCGTTGGGTGGTAGAGGTGCAGCAGAGGATGGCGCGGTGCAGCGTCACGACCGGGATGTGCTCAGCGCGGCGGTCAATCCGTGGGCAGAGCGCGGCGGGCCCGCGGTGATGGCTCTCCCAAGCAGGCGGCGGCCCGGCGAGCCCACCGCCGGACCAGCCACCCAGTACCAACCGGACACCCTTCGCCGGCGTTACCCATCAGGCGACGATCTGCGTCGTGTCGGTTATCGGTGAACACGACCCGCCGTCAGATCCATCGTGCTTACACGCTTGCGGATGCGCGCCCGCTGCCAGCGCCGACGGGAACTGCGGATGAGCCCCGCTGGGCGGCCTTCTTGGCGGCGGCCCGCTTCTTGGCCGAATTGCGCCGGTACAGCCAGGTAGAGACACCGGTCACCATGAGCGCTAGCGGGGTGAACCCACCGATGAACCACACCGCCCGAATCCACGGATTGACGAAAGTACCGGCGTGGGAGGGGAAGGTCCATCGATCCCAGAAACGATGGTTGGGTTCCTCATCTGGACCATTGCGGTAGATCACCGCTTCGTCACCCGAACGTGCCACGTAGACGCCGATATCACCAGGGTTGTGGCTGTAGCCGAACACATCCAGGCCCTTGTGCATCCAGACGTTGTAGGGGCCGTCGGGCTCCTCCTTGTCCGGCAGGTTCACATTGTCGACCTCGGCACCGGGTATCAACGCCCGTGCCTTTTCCGCCGCTTGGTCCACGCCGATATCCGGCCCGGATCCGGTGCCCTTCAGTTCCGGCTCAGGTTGCGCTTCGGCGCGGACGAGGGCGTACCAACCCCGGGAGAAGGCCTGCAGCTCGAAGTCGGTGCCGGTGACACCCCAGACGAGCAGCGGGATCAGCGAGGCAATCCCGATGACCTTGTGCAGGTCGGTATCCCGGGCGAAACGCCCTCGATTCATCCGGACGGTGAAACCGCTCCGCCAGCGACGCGGCCGAGGGAACCACAACCACAAACCGGACAACGCCAAGAACACCAAAAACAGGCCCATGACGCCGAGCGTCACATTGGCCACCGAAAGGCCATCCTCGTCACCCACCAGCGCAGGCGTGCCCGGCACCGTGGTGTCCATCGCCGCCACGTAACCCGGGAAGGACTCGCAGCTCAACAGGCACATGTGCAGGTTGTCGGAGAACCCGAGCCAGAAGGGTGCCTCCTTCACCTGGCCGAGGACCGCGCCGGTGACCGGGTCCACGGTGTAGCTCGCGTCTTCACCGTCCACCCGATAGATTCCATTCTCTTTGACCACGCCCTCTACCGGGAAATTCGGGTGGGCAGCACGGACCGCCTCGATGGCCTGCCCCATGGTGATCTGTGGCGCAGCGTCAGGGTTGGACACCTCATAGGCCGAGGAATTCAGAAACCGCTGGATCTCTGGCTCGTACACCACCACTGAGCCCGAGGTGGCGATGACCACGAGCAGAACACCCGTTATCAGCGACACCCAGCGGTGAGTGACGATGAGGAACCGACGGAACGGCCGCCGCCGGTGGCGCCGCCCCTTGGGCTTGACAGGCCGCACCGGCTTCGCCTTCGGTACATCCGTCGACGTCGCACCGGATGATTCCGGCTCCTGCGTCGTTAGTGAAGTCACTTTGCGCCTTTCTTAGGAGCAGCGATGGGTGGGTATTACAGGCAGGATGTGTGGGACTGGCTGGCGCACACGGCGCCAGGAGGCGCCCGGAGTCCGAAGACTCACGAGGTTGCGAATGGCATCTGCTCATACAGGGCGATGCAGGTGGTCGCGACGATGACGGCCGCGAGCAGGGTGTACGGCCAGCGAGCGCGGTGCTGAAGGCGCCATAGCGCGGCGGCACCGGCGCAACAGGTGACGGCCCCGGCCACCTGCAGCACCAACCCCACCAGACCGAGAACTCCCCCCAGGCCTCCGGCCAGAGGTGCCACGACGTAGATGAGCACGCAGCGCAACCCCGAGGCCCACACCCCGACACCCACCTGGGCGCGCGCCTCGTCGATATCTGCCTGTGACGGCAGATCCGTGTCGGCCGTGGGCAGTGGAGCGCGGTACGGGTCTGAATCTTCGACGTAGGAGACCGGCCGGGATACGGCGGCACGCTGCGGCAACTCCCCCGCGGCTCGGGCACTGTCGGCGTCCACAGGCGCAGCGTCGGTGACGGCCAATTCGCGGACGGCATTTGGGAAGTGGGTCGGCGGCATTGCGGGTGACCCGATAGCTGGTGGGGGCATGCGGTCGGCAAACGTCCGCCGTCTGGATTTCACGGCGAGAGTGTAACTGAGGGAAGCCTTGCCTCAGTTACGTTTCCTGATCTCTGACGTGAGGTTTCCCTGAACTGCGCCCGCACCCTCCTCGACGCCGTGGCGAAGAACACGCTCACCACTAACGAGTTACCCGCGCGCCTTGGCGTCACTACCCGCCGACACCCCCGATCGCACAACTGCCCGCCGACCGGCCATGCAGGTGAATGAACTGAAGGTGAACCGCACCCCCTGGCGTCCGCACGTCCTGCGTCAGCCCCGTCCAGGCCGGTGGTTGAGCTAGGCCGGGACCGGACATTCACACGCCTGCGCGTGTACGGGGCAGCACCCAGACGGCCTCGCCCGAATACCTGTTGCGAGATTCCAAACCCGTCGTTAGGTTAGCCAAACCTACATATCGGACACTGTCCTCGAGGAAGGTATCCCCTCTATGCCGGTTCGCGCGAGCGTTTCCCGACGATTCACCGCCCTGTTGACCGTAGGGGCCCTGAGCCTGGCCATGTCCGGCTGCGGCCAGGAGAACGAAGCATCTCCCGCCGCCGCCCCGACGGCTGAGAAGGTCTCAGTGACTCATGCCCAAGGCACGACGGAGGTGGTCAAAGACCCCCAAAAGATCGTCGTCCTCGAGTTCGGCGCCCTCGACACGCTGAACTCCCTCGGGATGGCTGACCGTGTGGTCGGCGTGCCCAAGACCGGGGTAGTGCCGGAGTCGCTGAGCCAGTTCAAGGACGACAAGTACACCAATGTCGGTTCAATGTTCGAACCGGACCTCGAAGCCATCAAGAAGACCAACCCCGACCTGGTCATCCTGGGTTTCCGTAGCGCTAAGAAGTACCCCGACCTGGCTGCTCACTTCCCCACCGTTGACGTCACCTTCGCCGACGGGGGCACGTTCTACGAAGGCGTCGAGGAGGCCTCCACCATCATCGGCAAGGCCGTGGGCAAGGAGGCCGAGGTCGAGGCCAAGCTCGGAGAGCTGAAAAAAACCATCGAAGACACCAAGACCAAGATGCCCGACGGCACCGGCATGATCCTCATGACCTCAGCGGGCAAGGTCACTCAACACGGCGAGAAGTCCCGCTTCGGCGCGATCTTCCGCGACCTCGGGGTGAAGAGTTCGGGCCAGGTCGCAGACAACCCGCACGGTGACCCGATCTCGTTCGAGGCCATTCAGAAGGCCGACCCCGACATGCTGTTCGTCGTCGACCGCGATGCCGCCATCGGCAAGTCCGGCAAGGCGGCCAAGGAGGTTCTCAACAACGAGCTCGTCGCCAGCACCAAGGCCTGGAAGAACAACAAGGTCGTCTACCTGGACGGTCAGCGGTGGTACGTCATCATGCACGGTCTGGACAACGCCAAGGCCATGATCGAAGGCGCAGTAGAGGGTCTGTGAGCACTACTGCCACTCGCGGCACCAGCCAACCGACCACCCACCCCGAGAAGCCTCGGCGGTGGGTGTTCGGTGTGGCCGTCCTGGGACTGTTGGCACTGGCGACGGTGAGTCTCTTCGTCGGCGTCAACGACCTCTCGCCGGCGGACTTCATGTACGGGCGGGCGAGTGAGGCTGCGCGCCAGACACTGTTCGCCTCCCGGGTGCCACGCACCGTCGCCGTCCTACTGGCGGGATCGTCCCTGGCGATGGCCGGCCTGCTGATGCAGTTGTTGGTGCGGAATCGCTTCGTCGAGCCCGGCACGGTCGGAACCGCGGAGTCGGCCGGCGCGGGCATCCTGCTCGCCACCATGTTGTGGCCAGGGTCCCCGCTGTCGGTCAAAATGCTGATCGCTGTGGTCACTGCGCTGGCCGGGACGGCGCTGTTCATGAAGCTCGTCAATGCACTGCCGCGCGGTGAATCGGTCATCGCAGTACCCCTGGTGGGCATGATGCTCTCGGGAATGATCTCGGCGACCACCACCGCCGTCGCCTACCGCTTCGATCTGATCCAGACTCTGGGGGTGTGGATGGCGGGCGACTTCTCGGGCATTCTGCGCGGTCGCTACGAGTTGCTATGGCTCATTGCCGGGGTGTTCATAGCGGTGTGGTTCGCGGCTGATCAGTTCACCATTGCATCCCTGGGCGAGGAGCAGGCCAGCAATCTGGGCTTGAACTACCGCGCAGCAATGAACCTCGGACTCGCCATGATCGCCATCAGCAGCGCTGTCTGCCTGGTCGTCGTGGGCAACATCGGTTTCGTCGGCCTCGTGGTGCCCAACTTGGTCAGCGCCGTGATGGGCGACAACCTGCGTCGCTCCCTGGGGTGGGTGGCACTCTGCGGCGCCGCGTTCGTCCTGGTGTGTGACCTGTTGGCACGCACGATCAATTACCCCTATGAGATCCCGGTGTCCACCATCGCCGGAGTGATCGGTGCGGTCATGTTCCTGACTCTCCTGCTTCGACGGATGCCGACACGGGCAGGTGGGCAACGATGAGCACCGTCACCACCGAGCCTGCCGTGCATGCGCGGACCGTCTCCCCTGGCAGGCGGCTCACGTTCGTCCTGATCGTCGCGGCCTTGTCGATCCTGGCATTCCTGGCCCTCGACTCCGGTGGCGACCTTGCCTTCACCCTGGAATATCGCGGCCGCAAGTTGCTGGGCATGATCCTGGTGGGGATCGGCACCGGCGCTGCCACCGTGGCCTTTCAGACCGTCACTTCCAACCGCATCCTGACCCCCTCGGTGATGGGTTTGGACGCGCTCTATGCGTTCCTGCAGACCCTGCTCGTGTTCCTGCTCGGCGCCACCTTGTCGAGTCACCTCGGTCCGATCGCCATGTTCGCCACGAACCTGGCGGTGATGATGCTTTTCGGCTTGGGGCTGGCGGCGATGTTGGCGGCCACCAGGACCAGCGTGCACATGCTCGTCCTTATCGGGATCGTCCTGGGAACGCTACTGCGCTCCTTGCAGTCTCTGCTGACCCGAATGATGGACCCGACGTCCTTCTTGATGCTTCAAGGCAACCTGTTCGCCTCCTTCAACACCGTCCATCCAGAACTCCTGGGGATCTCTTCGGTGCTCGTGGCCCTCGGCTGCGCCTGGCTGTGGTGGCGTCGCCACGAGTTGGACGTAATGGCGCTGGGCCCCCAGAGCGCCCAAGGGTTGGGTGTCGACCCGCACCAGATCATCCGCGAAGTGTTGCTCGTGGCCATCATGCTCGTCAGCGTGTGCACCGCCCTGGTAGGTCCGATCACCTTCCTCGGGCTCATCGTCGCCAACGTCGCCTACATCGTCAGCACCTCGGGCAAGCATGCCTGGACCTTGCCGATGGCCTGCGCACTGGCGGTGGTAATGCTCGTGGGTGGTCAGGCAATTCTGGAGCACGTCTTCGGGCAGGCCGTCCTGCTCAGCGTCATTATCGAGTTCGGGGGCGGGCTGCTGTTCATCTGGCTCGTGATGTCCGGCAGTGCCCTCAAGGGGAAGCAATCATGATCGAAATCAATCATGTGTCCAAGCGCTACGGCCACGCGGTCGTCGTCGACGACGTCACGATCAACCTACCGGCCGGCGGCATCACCTCCATCGTGGGCGCCAATGGTGCCGGCAAGTCGACGCTGCTGTCGATGGTGGCCCGGTTGTTGAAGATCGACACCGGAACGATCAGCGTCCGCGGCCTAGACGTGTCCACCACGGACTCGAAGGAACTGGCCCGCACCTTGGGCATCCTGCGCCAAGAGAACGGACTACAGGTTCGTCTGACGGTGCATGACCTGGTCAGCTACGGGCGCTACCCGCACTCGCGCGGACGCTTGGGTCCCGCCGATCACGCGGCGATCGACGCAGCGATCGAACACATGAACTTGGAGGTCCTGCGCCACCGATTTCTTGATGAGATGTCGGGGGGACAACGCCAGCGCGCGTTCGTCGCGATGCTGCTGGCCCAGGACACCGCCTGTCTACTGCTGGACGAACCCCTGAACAACCTGGACCTCGCCCACTCGCTGACGATGCTGCAGCGGTTGCGCAGCGCCGCCGACGACCTCGGCAAGACGGTGGTCATGGTGGTCCACGACATCAACTTCGCCTCAGCCTGGTCCGATCACATCGTCGCGATGAGAGACGGTCGCGTCCTGCTGCAGGGTCCACCGATCGAGGTGGTGAACCAGTCCATGCTGCAGCAGGTCTTCGGGGTCGATTGCGCCGTCGACACGAGCTCGGGGTATCCCGTTGCGCAGTATTTCCGACCGTCGCGCAAGCTCGATCTCGCCGACTAGAGCTCGCTTCGAGATCGAGGGCAGAACGCAGACGCAGCGCCCGGACACCCCGCGGTCAGGACGTCGCCGGAGCCACATCCTCCAACACCTCGTACGACCACAGTTCCCAACCGTCTGCATAGGTCACTGAATTCGGGTCCCGGTGGGGGCGCTGCCCGTACCAGGCCTCGTAGGCGGCGTCATCGCGCCACTGGGTCACCACCAGCCAGGTCGCACGTTCATCGGTGGGGCGCAGCACCTTGAACCCCTCGAACCCGTCGACATGCTCGATTTTTCCCGGCCGAGCCGAGAACCGCTCCAGGAACTCCGCGGCGCGCCCTTCGGCGATGTGCATGGCGTTGATCTTCACGCTGGACATGAGACCTCCCTTGATGAGTTAGGTAACCCTTACCTATCACACCATCTGAGGCCGCCCGGCGACCGGCCGACCGGGGTAAAGGTGCACATGTCACATCCACGACGCCTGGCCGCAGCGGGCCAGTCGACATCACGGCAGTAACCCGACGGGACATCCGGCAGCCCGGGCGACGAATCACGCTCTCGGCTGGTGCGATCGGAGTTTTGACTCCCCCCGCGATCCTCCTAGCACCCGGGGAAACCCTCTCTTCGGCTTTCTCCGATGACCCGTAGGCGTTAGGGTTGGCTCACCTAACAGTTACTCCCGTAAGGAATTATTTATGAGGTCCGACCGCCAAATCTCCCCCAGTGGGCGACTGAACACACGGGACTACATCAACGTGGGAGTCTTCACCGCCCTGTACTTCGCGGTGAACTTCATGACCGCGATGGTCGGGTTCGCCGGGCCTGCGTTCATGTTCGTGGGCTGGGCCCTGGGGATCCTGCTCGGCGGTATCGTCATCGCCCTGTTCATCGCCCGGACACCTAAATTCGGAGCCTTGACTCTGCTCGGCTTCATCAACGGCTTGCTGTTCGTGATGACAGGGCTGTGGTGGGGAGCCGTCATCGTGTGCACCTTGCTCGGCCTCATCGCTGACCTCATCGTCACCCGCGGGGCACTGCCGAGCATCGCCAAGCGAGTGCCGTGGGCCTACGCGGTCTTCTCACTCTGGCTGGTTGCCCCGCTGTTCCCGGTCTTGTTCAATGCCGACGCCTACTACGCCGGTATCGAGAGCCAGATGGGGGCCGACTATTCGAACGGCATGCGAGAGCTCTTTCAGACGTGGGTGATCGGGGTGTGGACCATCTGCATCGCCGTCCTTGGCTACTTCGGCGGCTTGCTCGGTGTCCGCGCCACCGCCAAGCACTTCGCTCGTTCCGGACTTGCCTGAGCGTGGCTCTCATCGCACCCACGGTCCCGACGTCCAGATCCGGAGTGCACTTCGACCCCCGT
Source organism: Gephyromycinifex aptenodytis (assembly GCF_012277275.1). Lineage (GTDB taxonomy): Bacteria > Actinomycetota > Actinomycetes > Actinomycetales > Dermatophilaceae > Gephyromycinifex > Gephyromycinifex aptenodytis. The sequence goes on from NZ_CP051155.1 coordinate 1,198,241, forward strand.
ACAACCCTGCTCGCCCTGCTCGCTCTCAACATGCTCGCGATGGGTAACCACGCCTTCAGTGTGTGCGTCGTCGGCCTGGCCCTGGTAGCCGTGTTGCTGCTTGCCGCGCGTCAGGTCCGGCAGGCGATGATCGCAGTCGCCACTTTCGCCTTCTGCGCAAGCATGTACCTGATCCCGCTGGCCGTCGGGGCGCCGTCCGGCTTTACCGGGCTGACCAGCGCGGTCATGGCGATGGGATTCTGGTTTGCCCGCTTCACCGTCTCCATCGGAGCCGGGTACTGGGCCGTGCAGACCATCCGGCCCGCTGAACTCATCGATTCCCTGCACCAAATTCACGCCCCGAACTGGCTCGTGGTGCCGCTGGCCGTGGTACTGCGCATCTTCCCCGTGATCGCCACTGAGACCCGGGCCGTCGTGGACGCGATGACCCTGCGCGGGCTGCGCCCCGGTCCTGCGGGGATGCTGCGCCACCCGGTGAAAACGGGCGAGCTGGTACTCATTCCGCTGCTGATGACGGTCGTGCGCGCCGGGGATGAGCTCGCCGCCGCCGCGATGATCCGTGGGCTCGGCGGGCCCCATCGGCCCAGCAGCCTGCGCACCCCCCGCTTCCGCCTCGCAGACGCATTGCTGCTCATCGCCCTGGCAGCCATCACGGCCCTTGCACTGAGCGGTTGGGAAATCCCGCTGTAGCCGGCGCCTTCGTCTCGCCATGGACACCTTCGCGCCTCTTCCGCCATGCGGTGGCGGCCACGGCTTGGTCGAGGTGAGCGGCACCGCCGATGCCAGCACCGTCAGCCTGCGGTACGGGCCGAGCGGTTTCGGTAAGACGACAAGCCCTACGGCTACTGAACGGACCGTCCCGCACTTCCCGGACGGACCGCTCGCGGACATACCAGTGCTTCAGTCATCGGTGTCCTCGATGTGGTGGTCCAGGTTGGCAACACCACGGCGCCAGTAGCCGTCGACATCCCAACCTTCCCGCTCCAGCCCGGACTCGCGGGACAGATAGCGGCGCAGCGGCTTGATCGACATCGCCTCACCCGCGACCCAGCAGAAGCCGTCCCCCTCGGGCAGCGCGTGACCACGTACCGCTTCCTGCAGCAGCGTTGCGGTACCCGGCTCGGCGTCGCCGCGATGCAGCCAGTGGATGGTGAGGTCGGCTTGGGTGTCGATCGCAATCTCGTCCCCGGCATCCTGCACCTCGATGTAGGCGGTGACGGGAACACCCGCGCGCAGTCCTTCGATCCAACGGGCTGCAGCCGGCAGCGCGGTTTCGTCGCACGCGAAAACGTACCAATCGCGTACGTCTCTGAGCAGGAATGCCCCGCGGGGGCCGAGCATGCCGAGCTCGTCACCGGGGCGGGCGTTGGCAGCCCAGGTACCGGCAACGCCGTGGCCGTGCAGGACGAAGTCGATGTCCAGACGAAGGGCCTGCGGGTCGAAGAATCGGATTGTGTAGTCACGGAAGGTGTAGTCGGCCGGGGACCAGCGGCCCTCGACGATTTCGGGCAGGACAGCCTGCCCTGTGCCCTCGACATCGAAGAAGAGCTTGACGTGGTCTTGGGCAGAAACGGTGGGCAGATCATCCAGATCAGACCCCGTGAAATGGATGCGCACCATCCGTTGGGACAGCCGTGTCGTGCCCGTGACGGTGATCCGCCGGGGACGCAGGTCGAAATAGTAGGCGGCGAGCTTGCCGGTGTCCTGGAGAGGCTCGTAATGGCGTGGAATGAAGATGCTCATGGGTTCTCCTTCGTTCG